>NZ_CP011454.1:2400000-3600000 GCF_000695095.2 Gemmatimonas phototrophica
AAATGATGAGACCGATAAAGCGGTCAACCGTTGGCATGACCACAGCGGCTTCGCTTTGAAACGAAAAGAAGAACGCGAGCGTGACCGGCACGACATACTTGAACGCCAGCAGCATACCGAGCAAGAACAGCACGGCCGCGCCAACGAGTGCCGGGATCACGACCTTCTTTTCGTGCTTGTACAACGCCGGCGACAAAAAGCCCCAGATCTGCCAGGCAATCACCGGCGACGCCGCAATGAGCCCGAGCGTGATAGCCGCATCCATGGCGATGTCGAAGAGATCACCCGGCGCCGTTACGATCATAGGCCCCTTCAGGAACGGCCGAATGGGCTCCGACAGAATGGCCACCACATCGATCTGCTTGCTGAAGATCAGCACAAAAGACACACCGATCCCGATGGCCAACGCCAAGGCGATCTTGAAAAGGCGCCAACGCAGCTCCTCGAGGTGCTCGAGGAACGGCATTTCTGCAGGGCTACTACCGGTCATGCGTAGGGGATTCCAAAGTAAGCGGCAGCCCTTAACGGAGCGTCTTGAGCGTTTCCGTGGCCAGTTCTGCCTCGTCGCTGCGCGGGTAGCGTGCGACAACCTGCTCGAACAACTGGCGCGCCTGTGCGGTATTCCCCTGCTTCAACACCAGCTGGGCGCGCTTGTACAGCGCCGTGGGGGCTTTGGCCGACGACGGGTAGGCACTGACGACGGCGGCATAGGCGGCATCAGCCGCCGGCACGTTGTTCTCTTTGGCCAACGACTCCGCAATCCAGAACTGGGCATCCGAGGCGTAATCGGATTGCGGGTAGTTCGTAATCAGCTCCTGAAACGTCATGCGAGCCGTTGCCGTGGCCCCGCGAAGCAACTGGTCACGTCCCGTGGTATACAGCTGATTGGGACCAGCCAATACCGAAGTCGTGTCAACGGCAACGGCCGGTGGTGTCGTCGCGGGAGGATTCGACCGACTGCTCCCACTGCGTCCGGACGGTGCCGGATCAGCCGACGGCGCCGGCGCCGTCGGTGGAGGCGTCATGGTGTTTCGCACCTCCATTTCTGCCCGCAAACGCGCAATGGTGGCCTGACTCTGCCCCAGTAGCGTTTGGATCTGCAACAGCTGTTCACGAACCCCACGCATCTCGCCGCGCACATCGCCCTGGATGCTTACGGTACGCGCGCTGACCTTGGCCAGTGAATCACTGGCCACCTGAATCAGTCGCTGCGTTTGCGCGAGTGCGTCTTTGTGCTCCTGCTGGTTCTTCAGCATCTCGGCGCGCAGCGACACGATATCGCCTTGGACAATGCGAACATCGCCACGCGTCGCAAAGCAGCCCCCCGTGGCGCCAAACGCCACGAGGGGAAGCAGACGCCACACACGGTGGAAATACGGTTGGAACATGTCAGTCTCTCCGGGTGTGGCGATGCAGGTCAGCTGGCGGGCTTCAGATTCTCGCCGCCGGCCATGATTTCGAACTCGTCACGACGATTCTTCGACCACGCTTCTTCCGTGGAGCCCTGCACCGCGGGACGCTCGCGGCCGAACGACGACGTTTCGATGCGCGAGGCATCGATGCCACGGTCGGTCAGATAGCGCTTGGCCGCTTCGGCCCGACGACGGCCGAGCGCAATGTTGTATTCGTCGCTACCGCGTTCGTCGCAGTGTCCGGCGACCCGGATGCGCAACGCCGGATTCGCGTTCAGAATGGCAATCTTCGCATCGAGCGAGGACCGGGCATCATCACGCAGTTCGTCAGCGTCGTACTCGAAGAAAATCGTCTCCAGCAACCGCATGCGGGCCGACGCCACTTTCTCGTTGTAGGCGGCCATGGTGTCCACCGGCGTAGCCCGCGGCGGCGCACGGTCAGGCACACGCTCAGCGGGCGTGGACGGCGGCGTGGGTGCCACGGTCGGCTGCTTCTTTTTGCAGGCGCCGAGGACGAGCGCCGAGGACATCAGGACCAGCATCACACGAGAGCTACGCATCATCTTTTCAGGCTCCGGAGAGTGAGGGGGGAGACCAGCCACTGCACGACAACACCAACGGGCGTACCCTGTGGAGAGAACACGCCTTTACAACTGAAAAGCTGCGACTACTGCGCCAGCAGGCGTGGAGACCACGCCGACAAGCGCGTTTCCGGCCCGCGCGTCAACTGCCGAGCACGACCGGTTTCGGTATCAACAACCCACAACTGACGCACCCCACTGCGGTTGGAGGTGAGCACCAGATGACGCGAGTCCGGCGCCCACGAGGGGTCGTCGTTCCGGCCATCGTTCGTCACCTGCCGCACCGACTGGTCGCGCAGATTGATGGTCATGATCTGAAACGTGCCACCGTTGCGGGACTGAAACGCCACAAGACGACCGTCCGGCGACCAATCCGGCCCCGCACGATAGTCCCGATCGCCAAAGGCCGCCGCCGTCAGCAGTTCCGCGTTCGTACCATCCAGATCGCTAATATAAACCTCCGGATGCCCCGAACGATCGGACATGAAGGTCAGCCGCTGTCCGTCGGGGCTGAATGAGGGTTGGGCGCTGGCCCTTCCCCGACCCACGGTGATGCGGCGGGGCGCGCCCCCCTCCATGGGCTGGACATAGAGATCCGTCCCACTTTCGGACCCTCGGGCGTACACCAGCGTCCGACCGTCAGGCGAGATGGCCGGCGTCGTGTGTTCAATGCCTGACGCGCTGGCCAGCGTACGCTGGGCCCCCGTCTGCAGATCGGTGAACATGATGGGGTTCCGGACCCCGTCGAGCACGCTGTACACCAACCCACGGCCCGTGGGAAGCCACTGCGGTGACATGCCGGACGGCGTGACCGCGGTGACGTTGGCCCCATCGCTGTCCACGGTCCATACCCGCCCGCCCCGCGTGAAGGCAATTCGGGTCTGGGCAATGCCACGCTGCCCGGTCACCCACTCTTCCACCGCATCGGACACGCCATGCACCGCGAGGCGCCAGGCAGCGGACAGCGCCGGCGACGGCAGGGCGAAGTCCTTCTGGCTTCGGATGCTCTTGAGCCCGACATCATGAAGCACGACACGCACCCACCCGCTGGGCAGAACGGTGCCCTGAACGATGCCATCCACCCCCAGCTTGGCGAACAACGCCCAATTGATGGTGCCCGTGATTGCCGGCGCGGCCGATGACCCCACCACCGTGAAGCGATCGCTGTAATCGAGGTCGCGGCTCATCATGGCGGTGAGCGAGTCGCCATTGGCCCCGCGTACCGGCACCACGATCAGCGTCGTCTTCTCGCCCGGGCGGTACTGGAGCCCCAGACTGACGCCCTTGGTGGGCTGGGCGCTGGCGACACGCGTCGGCCCACTCAACACCGACAACACGGCGCACATGCCTGCAACGAATCGGACAAACGGGAAACGGGCCATCAACACGGTGGGAAGAAGAGAGAAGGCGGAGCGCTCACTGCGGTCGCAATGCGTAATCGAATGTGAAATACACCACCAGCACATCATCTGCCCAGCCGGTTGGCAAGGGGCCAAAACTGCGGGAGGAGCCCACCACCTCAATGGCCCCCATGGCATCAAGATCATACAACCGATCGCCCGACCGTTTGACTACCTCGATACCCACCACGGTGCCATCGCGCCGAATCATGAACTTGAGTTCGGTGACCAGCGCGGCCGAGACCTTTCGCGGCGACCAATTGAGCGCAATTTGCCGCACGATATTCGACAGGTACCCGGGATAGGGGAATGCGATCCCGTCGGTGCGCACGTTGGCCACATCGGCGCCTTTCGTCCCCGTCGCTCCCGCTCCGGACTTCGGCGCGACGTTCTTGCGTGTGGTTGTAGCGGCCGGGGCATTTTTCGCCCCACCCTTCTTGGTCCGGTCGGTGGACGGCGTGGCCTTGGGCGAAGGCAAGGTCTTCTTGGCCTTGGACGCCGACGGCATCGTCTTTTCCTCTTCCACCCGCTCGGCACCAGCAACAGCATCTTTTGCCGCAGTGGCCTCGTCGACGGGCTTCTCAACACCAGCCTGCCGCAATCCCGCCTGACCAATCAGTTCCACCCGATAGACGGGTGGCCGTGGGGGTTCAGGGCGACTGCCCGCCCACAGCACGACGCCAAGCAGGGCCACGTGCACCAATGCCGACAGCGCCATTCCACCGCCCAACCCGCGGCGCCCTGCCACGGACGAACGAGATGCACTGACGGTCGCCATACTCAGCGATTCTCTTCCGGCTCAGCGACGAGTCCCACTTCCGTGATGCCCCGCGCCTTCATGGCGGCCACCAGTCGGATGACCGTGCCGTAGTCCACGCTCTTGTGCGCACGCACAAACACCCCACCGCCGCCCTTCCGGTCCGACAGCGCCTTGATGCTCCCCGCGAACTCCTCGTAGGTGAGCTTGGTGTCATCCACGAAGATCTGGCCCGTGCGGTCAACGGTGACCACCAAACCGTTCTTGGGCTCCAACGGCTTGACTTCGGCCGAGGGCAAATCGATGTCCACGCCGCCCTGCATCATGGGCGCGGTGATCATGAAGATGATCATGAGCAGCATCATGACATCGATGAGCGACACGACGTTGATCTCGCCGTTGACGCCCATGCGCTCCCCACGTCGGCCACGGCGCATGGGTTAGATCCGCCCCTCGCGCACCATCAGGGCCACCAGCTCCGAGCCGAAGCCCTCCAGCTCATTGTCAAACCGATTCAGTCGCGACGCAAACACGTTGTAGGCAAACGCGGCGGGAATGGCCACGGCGAGTGCGGCCGCGGTGGCAATGAGCGCCGTGGCGATACCCGGGGCCACGGCGCCGATGTTCCCCGAGCCCTTGGTGGCGATGCCTTCGAAGGCTTCAATCACCCCGAGCACGGTGCCGAACAGCCCGATGAGTGGACTGACACTGCCAACGGTCGCCAGCCACGGAATGAATCGCCCGAGCTCTTCCCGCTCGCGCCCCGACTGCGAGTCAAGCACCAGGCGGAGCGCTTCCACTTGTGAGCCAGACAAGCGCGCCGTGCGATCGGTGGTGGCTCCCAACGCCGGCTTGGTGTCATTGATGAACTGCACGGCCCGCGAAAAGACCGCCGTGAACGGGCTCGCCTTTGAACGCTGGGCCATCAACATGGCGTCATCAATGCCCCGCGCGCGCTCAAATTCGCGCACGAAGGATGCACCGCTGGATTCCGCCACACTGAAGGCACGCCACTTGGCGAACATGATGGCCCATGACAACAGCGACAACACCGCCAACAGCAAGAGCACGGCCTTGGTGACCGGATCGCTGGTGAGAATGAGCTCAAAGAACGACCGCGGGGCGGCACTCCCGCCTTGAGTGGACAGCTGCAGCAGGAAGAGCCCGCTCACCGCGCTCACGCCTTGGCCTCGGCGGCGAGTCGCGCGCGGCGGTCGGAAAAGAACGTGAAGGTGTTGGTGAGCCCTTGCGACAGTGGCACCTTGGGTGACCACCCCAACACAGTGCGAGCCTTGTCCGTCTGGAGCGCAGACCGGGCGAGTTCACCAGCCCGGGCCGGCGCATAATCGATGGGGGCCGTGGCACCGGACACCGTACGCAGTGTTTCGGCGAGCGTATTGACCGAGGTTTCAATGCCGGTGCCAATGTTGAAGGCGCGGGCATCAAGACGGCCTCGGGGGGGCAATGTGGCCGTGGCGGCGGCAAAGTTGGCACCGGCCACATCACCTGCGTAGACGTAGTCCCGGGTCTGCTCGCCGTTGCCGAACACGGTGAGCGCGCGCCCATCGAGCAACCGGTTGCAGAAGATGGCCACCACGCCGGCCTCACCATGCGGGTCCTGACGCGGACCGTATACGTTGCCATAGCGCAAAGCCACGGTGTCGAGTCCATGCACCCGACCGTAGTACGCGAGATAATACTCCACGGAGAGCTTGGCGATGCCGTACGGCGCTTCCGGATCCTTCGCAAAGGATTCGGTGCTGGGGGGCGGATCGAAATCGCCATACAGCGCCCCACCCGTGGACGAGAAAATCGTCCGCGTGGGATGTCCACCCGTGCGCACGGCTTCCATGAGGTTGAGTGTCCCGAGAATATTGCGCGTGGCATCATAGACCGGGTCGAGCACACTGCGGCGCACATCAATCTGTGCAGCCAAATGACACATCACGTCAAATTTCCCATCACGCACCAACGTCGCCGCGTCGGGCGAGGTGATGCAGCCCCGCACGAAGCGCGCTGCCGACGGAATGTTTTCTTCACGACCACTTGAGAGATCGTCAAGGATGGTGACCTCCCATCCTTCGGCCAGAAACCGGTCTGCCACATGGGAGCCGATGAATCCCGCACCGCCCGTCACCAGGACTGAATTCGCCATGCCGTGTGCAGCCTCTCCATTGGGGTATTGAGTTGTGGATGTTCGCAATGTAAACACGCGCCGGGGCCCACGGGGCACCCGGCGCGTCTTGAACTGCAGGAACTTCAATGTGGGAACGTTTACATCGCGCAGGAACGTGACACCCCTGCGGCATCTCAAAAAAGATCAGGGCGCTTTGGCGTAGCGGCGTGCGGTCATCCCCACGCTGATTTCGGTCTGGTACTGACGCGTGATCACGGTCGCCGAATGATCTCGCTCCGCGCGGACAACACGGACGGTTGCCACCAGAGCCTCCGTGCTTCCCTTGGCAATGCGGCGGTACACCGCGAGCTCATCGCCGGCCTTCAATCCCTGCGCGCTTCCAGCCCCCACGAGGAGAAAACTCTGGAGCGTGGGCATGGCTTCCTGCCCGTCGAGCCAGCTGACTGTGGTGCTCACGTCTGGTGCGTCGAGCTTCACGGCCTTGACCCATTCCGCGTTGGACTCGCTCGCGACCAACAGGCGTTGTCCTTGTTCAATCCGTCCGGTCTGCCGGCGGACCATCGCGAGGGCTGGCTTCCCGGCGTCTGCCTTCACCACCTCAATGACGCCGGTCGGGTACACCAGCACTTGTCCTTTGGCGAACGTGCCTGGGGTCACGAAGGTGATGAGGCGGTCACCCACCTTGTAGCTCCCCTTCGGGGGAGGCTCGAGCTCCACTTGATCCGTCTTGATGGCACGCTGCGGGTATGCTTCTCCCGACGTTTGCGGGGAACCCACACGGGCCAGAATGCGCCCCACATTCACCAGCGACTGCTCACCCACCAGAAACGGAGCCGCCTCATACTCGGCGGTACGTGGTGCCGGTGTGTTGGGACGCAAGACCGCGCGGGTGCGCCGTTCGGCCTCAGCGGCGTCTGGCAGATCGCGGTGGAAAACAGTCACCACCTCGCTGGCTTTCCGGGAATCCACTTGGGCATCCTGATCAACCAGTCCAATGCGAAGGACGGTGCGTTCGCCCATCATGGTCCCAACCGTCGGCGTCAAGTTTGCCTTTTCGGTCTCGGAGGCGGCTGGTGCCGTCGGTGCTGCGGGCGTTACGGGCGCGGTCACACGGGCCTTCGCCCCCGCGCCTGCGTTGCCTTTGCCCGCCGTCTGGCCGGCCAAGGAACCGGCCGGTGCCCGGGAGGAGATCTCATCAGGCTTGGGCAGGGTGCCTTCCCCAGCCTTTGTCAGCGCCGCCTTGGGGACAGTACTGTCCGCTGGGGCGGCAGCGACCTCGGCAGCCTTCGCTCCACGAACGGTGGGGCGGGCTGGTACGGTAAGCCGCATGCCAACCCGTAGGGGCGGCTCATCCGTGATGGGGATACCGTTGCGTCGTGCCAGGGACTGCCACTGGTGTCCGTCACCGTAGTAACGGGCGGCGAGGCTCCAGAGCGTCTCGCCGGCCTTCACCACGTGCGACTTGGCAGCCGCCTCCTGCGCGGCGGGCTTCGCGTCCTGCGCATGGAGCAGCGTGGGACGCCACACCAGCAACAGGGCGAGGGTAGCAAGAACGGCAACAACCAGGCGGCCCAGCATGGCGGTCGCCTGACCGTGCGGATTGGCGGTGGAGGCGTGCGCCCGGTTGGCAGCGCGCATCGGCAAACCTCGACAAAGGGATGGTCTTGTGCGTCCGGTATTTCAGGACGCGGGTACCCGCACAACACCGCATGCAAGTCCCCATATCGCAGACGCCTTCGGCGTCACGGGGTAACGAGCCAATCCCACCGCCGCTGGCCTGGATCATTTCATTGGTGGCACTTCCATAACGCCGGATCCCCGGGCGTTATGGGACCTGCTTCTGCAGATCAGAACGGCAAATCGTCGTCTTCGTCGGCGAGCGCACCGGGGAAGTCATTGAAATCATCGCCGCCTGCCGCTGGAGCGGCCGCCTTGCGGGGCGCCGACGGTGCCGGAGCCCGACGAGGCGCAGAGTCCATGTCGTCGCCCATGCCGCCGGAACGCCCACCGCCCCCGCCCAGGAGCATCAACTCCTTAACCTTGATTTCGGTGGTGTAGCGCGTCTGCCCCTCTTTGTCCTGCCACTGACGATATTCGATCTCCCCTTCCACGTAGATCTTTTCGCCCTTCTTGACGTACTTCTCCACCACGTCGGCCAGGCCGCTGCCGCGCGCACTGTTCCACACCACGCAGCGGTGCCACTCGGTCTTTTCCTGCTTGTTGCCCGTCTGGTCCGTCCACTGCCGGCCCGTGGCCAGCGAGAACGTCGCCACGCGGCCACCGGTTCCTACGGTGCGGATTTCGGGATCACTCCCGACGTTGCCAATCAGAATGGCCTTGTTCAAGCTGCGGCTCACGATGCCTCCTCGAAAATCGAATGAACTGCTGATGTGGTATCGAACGACCGGATAATACAGGAACCGGTCTGACAATGCGTGACCGGAAACTCGCCCATTGTCCCGTAATTACGCAGAGCTTTCCGTCGCTCCGGGAAGCGTGCGGCGGAGCACCAAGGCATCCTCGGTCGGATGCTGATAATAGCCACGGCGGCGGCCAACCATTGAGAATCCTCTCGCAGTATACAGGGCGCGGGCGGCCGTATTCGAGATACGCACCTCGAGAAACACCTCGACCACCCCTCCCGCATCAGCCCACGTGAGAGCGTCATCCAGCAAGCGACCGCCCATTCCCTGCCCACGCGCCGCGGGGGCCGTACAGATATTGGCAATTTCTCCCTGATCGGCAGCCCGAAGGAGAATGCAGTAGCCCAACAGCTCCCCGTGAGGATCGGCAATAACCCTCAGGCGCGCGTAGTCGCGCTGCAACAGGTCGGTAAAGGCGGACGGAGGCCACGCGTCGCTGAAGGAAGCCGCCTCGATGGCAGCCACCGCTTCCACATCAGCCGACGCCATGTTCCGAAGCGTCAGGCCGTCCGTGGCCAGCCCCGGTGACGCCCCGTCTCGCCCCAATGGCACGGACGCGGTCGTTACGACGACACGACTGGCGAGTCTGGCAACGGCTTCCCGTGCGACTCCTCCCACTTCACCTGCGCCTCAGCCAGCCGCCCATATATGGGCTCCCATCCCTCGAGTGACACGGCTTCGTCGCGCCAGCGGCCCTGCGCTCCGGCCAGATCCCCAACGGACGGTTCCACGATACAGGGCTCGTCCCCAAAGGGAGAGGCACACACCGCCACCCGCCCAGCCGCCGTACCGGCCGCTTCCAGTTGTGATGCCGGGATGCGCGCCAAAGGACCTGACGGGGATACCGAGCCTTCCGCGGACCGCTCGACGGGGAGCACATAGCGCTCGCCACGCAGCGCGTCGGCGTGCACCAGATAGCGCCCAGGCGCCAACGAGGGCGATGCGGTGGCTGCTGCCACGAGGAGCGATGGCACCGCGTACAAGGCACAGCCCGTTCCATGGGCCAGCCCCTTGGCCAATGACGCCGCAATGCGCAGCGACGTGAAGCTACCTGGGCCTTCCCCACACACGACCCCCTGAAGTACTCGAGGGCTCAGCCCGTTGGACGCCAGCAGATGCTGCATGGCCGGGAACAGGCGGTCCTCACGGCCAACGCCCATGGGCACCACTTCTACACCGGCAAGCCCGCCATCAAGCCAGAGTGCAACCGACCCGACGGCGGTCGATGCCTCAATGGCGAGCAGTGGCGCGGTAAAGGAGAGAGAAGGCACACAGGGATTCTACCTCCCCATCCTCCCGCGACGAACCCCCCGGCGTCAAGCGACCCGGTGGGATCGTGAGTCTATCGACTGAACGGGGATCACTTCCTGGAGCTGCTCGAATCCATCCTCGGTCACCGTCGCCAAGGAGGCAAAAATCCCGGTCTCCGCCAGACCTACCGCCGCCTCGAACACCTGGGGATCAAACGCGGTCCCGCGATCGCGAGCCATGATATCGACGACCGTGGCAACGGGCAGGCCATCACGATACGGGCGATTGGCCGTCAGGGCCTCATAGACGTCGGCCACTGCAAGGACGCGGGCCGTGAACGACAGCTGTTCTCCGCCCACGCGCCACGGATATCCGCGACCATCCAATCGCTCGTGGTGGCGTGCCGCATCAGGGGCGAAATGGCGGAATGCCGACACGTGGTCAAGAATCTCCAGCGTCCACGCGGGGTGTTTGCGAATCTCTGCGAACTCGTCGTCGGTCAGCTTGTCTGGCTTGTCGAGGATGCGGTTGGACACCCCGAGCTTGCCAATGTCGTGCAACAGTCCCGCACGCAACATATCGCGCGAGCCTGCACCATCCACGCCAAGCGCACCAGCAATTCCGACCGCGTAGCGTGCCACGTTTGTGGAATGCCGCGCCGTGAACGGTGTCTTGGCGTCGATCACGGCCGCAAACGCAAACGCGATGCGGTCCAGTCGCTCGTCGGTAGCCACCAGGGGCGCACTACCCGGCTCCAGCGCCACGACCGATTCCCCCAGTCGTTCACTGTCGGCCAGCTGCGACCACCACGCCGCGTCGCGACGGAATGCCAGCAGATGATCCACCATCGTTGGATCAAACCACGTCCCGCGACGCTTCCGCGCCATCTCCATGGCGGCCTTCGTTCCCTGTTCGCTCCAGAATGCTTCCACGGTTTGCGCCAGCAGAATGATGCGGGACATGAGCGGGATCTCTTCTCCGGCGATGCCGAAAGGATGCCCCAACCCACACCAGTGTTCATCCACATACAGAATGGCTTCCGAGGTCGCCGCCGGGAACCCGAGCACCTGCGCGATCTGCGCGCCACGCTCACACCGCGTCTGAATGATGTCCCGGGTCAGCGTTGGTGTTTGCGCGACCATGAGGAAGTGGCGAATGCGATGCACCGGGTTGAGCCCTACCCCGCAGCTCCTCGCCGTTCGCATGGCCAGCGTCCAGCGATCGTGCCAGTCCACCAGACGCATGTTTCGCTTGAGCTCCTGATCGGGACTGCCAAACAAGGCCGACATGCGCGCGGCATTGCTGGAACAGCCGGAGTCCTTCAGGAGTGCCGCATAGTACAACGCCTCCAGCTCGGCGCGCCCTAATCCCGCGGCCTCCCCAAGGCGCATCGCCAGCAACGTGCTGCGCAGCGTGTGCCCCGGTCGCTGCCCTTCAGTGAGGTCCAGGGCGTACGTCAACGCAGCAATGACGTCGGCCAATCGCACCGTGCCGACGCGGCCGGCACCAATCGCCGCAGAAGGTTTCGGAGTCAGTCGTGGCACGATCACCGGTCATCTAAGGCCCGTCCCGCGTGGCGCGGGTCTCTCAAGTAACGAGTATCGGACGCTCAGGTTACCAAACCAACGGGACGAACAGGCGGCCCCAGACTACCCACCTGTGGTCCGGCTCGCGCGATGACGATTAGCGCCGGGTGGGTGACACCACGCGCAGCACGCGCCGCATGGGGTCGGTGGCGTCATGTGACAACGTGATGGTGATGACGTCGTGCGGCAGGGTGTGAAGCGCTCGCTCCGGCCACTCCACCAACAGCACGGCCGCGGATGCCATCAGCTCGTCCCAGCCAAGCGCATCCAGTTCGGCGTCGCTCTTGAGACGATACAGGTCAACGTGAACGACCGGCCCTCTCGGCGCCTCATATTGCTGCACCAGCGAGAAGGTTGGGCTGGTGACGGCCGCCAGATTCGGGACGCCAATACCAGCGCACAACGCCTTCGCCAACGTCGTTTTGCCGACCCCGAGATCTCCCTCGAGTGCGATGATCGCGGGGCGCGGCAACGCCGCCCCAACCGCCTTCCCCCACGCTTCAAGTGAATCACGATCGGGAGAGCGCGGCGCCCCACGGGCCAGCAGATGTTCGAGGGCGTGACTCAACGGCTCAGCGCCCACGCTTTCCTCCCGCCCGACGCATGGGCGCACTGCCTGGCGGTCGCTTGGGCGCCGCCGTATTGCCACGCGCTTGCGCCGGCTTCTCCCCCAGCGCGGTGCGCACCTCAAACAGCTGATCGCGCAATCGTGCCGCCGCCTCAAAGTCCAATGCCGTCGCGGCCTCCCGCATGGCCACTTCCAACTCCCCAACCAACTGCTCCAGTTCGGGGCGGGAACGCGCGGTGCTCTCGCTCTTCAAGCGCTTGGGCGCCGGCGCCTCCCCTTCACGTTCCACACGAGCATCGGCCACGCGCGTAATGAATCGCACTTCGTCCACGCTCTTGCTGACCCCGGTCGGCACAATGCCGTGCGCCACGTTGTGCTCATGCTGAATGGTACGCCGACGATCGGTTTCATCCATGGCGCGCTGCATGGAGCCGGTAATGCGATCGGCATAGAGAATCGCTCTGCCGTGCAAATTGCGCGCCGCGCGCCCAATGGTCTGGATGAGCGAGCGATCACTGCGCAAAAATCCTTCCTGATCGGCATCAAGGATGGCTACCAGGGAGACCTCCGGCATATCGAGTCCTTCGCGCAACAGATTGATCCCCACCAACACATCGAACTCGCCGAGGCGAAGACCACGGACGATCTCCATGCGCTCAATGGCATCGATGTCCGAATGCATGTAGCGCACCCGAACGCCCATCTGCTGCAGGTAGTCCGTGAGATCCTCCGACATGCGCTTGGTCAGCGTGGTGACCAGCACCCGTTCACCCTTCCGCTCGCGCACGTGAATCTCGTGCAGCAGATCATCCACCTGCCCCTTCACCGGTCGGACCTCGAGCACCGGATCGAGAAGTCCCGTAGGACGGATGACCTGTTCTACCACGACCCCCTCAGACAGCTGCAACTCCAGCTCCCCCGGGGTGGCGGACACATTGATGAGCCGCGGCACGAGTTGCATGAACTCATCGAACACCAGCGGTCGATTGTCCAAGGCACTCGGCAAACGGAACCCGTAGTCAACCAGCGTGAGCTTGCGCGCCCGGTCGCCATTGTACATCGCACGCACCTGCGGCAGCGTGACGTGCGATTCGTCCACCACGACCAGAAAATCATCCGGGAAATAATCCAGCAAACACGCCGGACGTTCGCCCGACTGTCGCCCGCTGATGTGCCGCGAATAATTTTCGATGCCAGCACAGGTCCCGATTTCCGCCAACATCTCCAGATCGAAATTGGTGCGCTGCTCCAGTCGCTGTGCCTCGAGCAACTTCCCAGCCATCCGCAGCTCGGCCAGGCGCTCCGCCAATTCGTCGCGAATGGCCTTTGACGCCCGCTCAATCGTGGGACGATTGGTAATGAAGTGCTTCGCCGGATAGATCGCCATGCGCTCCAGCGTGGCTATTGTATCTCCAGTGACCGGATCGATCTTGGAAATGCGCTCGATTTCGTCGCCCCACAGCTCCAGCCGTACCGCCTGTTCCTCGTAGGCCGGATAGATCTCCACGGTATCGCCACGCACGCGAAACGTGCCGCGATCGAAGGCGACATCATTACGCAGATATTGAATGCCGACCAGAGCGCGCAGAATATCGTCGCGCGGGATCTGTTGCCCGCGCGCCAACGACACCATGCGCTCGCGATAGGATACCGGATCACCCAGGCCATAGATGGCCGATACCGTGGACACGATCACCACATCTTCTCGTTCCATCAGCGACGACGTTGCCCGCAAGCGCAGCCGATCAATGTCTTCGTTGATGCTGGCGTCCTTCTCGATGTATGTATCGCTTGAGGGGACGTAGGCTTCGGGCTGATAGTAGTCGTAGTACGAGATGAAGTACTCGACCGCATTGTTCGGAAAGAACGATTTCAGTTCCCCGTACAACTGCGCCGCCAACGTCTTGTTGTGCGACAGCACGAGCGTGGGCCGCCCCCATTCCTCAATGACGTTGGCAATCGTCATGGTCTTGCCGGAGCCCGTGACGCCGAGCAACGTCTGGATCCGATCGCCGCGATGCAGCCCGGATTTGAGTTCCGCAATGGCGCGCGGCTGATCGCCGGCGGGCGAAAATGGCGAATGCAGGCGATACAATGAGCTCATTGCCGGAATATAGCGCTCATCGGCATTTCTTCGGTATCCCTTTCCGGCAACAGGCCGCAACCGCTGCGCCCGGCATCGGGCGTTCGAACTGCTAGTCCTCGGCGGTGATCTTCTCGCGCCGGCTCACGACCGCGATGCCCTTCACGCGCCGAGCCGCCTTCATGATCCGTTCGAGATGCGCCAGGTTCTCCACTTCCACCATGGCTGAGCCTGACACTTTGCCATCGGTTGTCTTGAGCTCGAGGCTCTTGATGTCCGTACCGGTCGCACTGACGGCCGCTGCGACATCAGCGTATAGCCCGCGCCGGTCATTGCCCTCCAACGCGAGCCGTACGACAAAACGCTCACCGGCCATTTCCTGCCAGTCGATATCCAGGCGGCGTTCCGGCTCGTGGGCCAGCAGCAGCAGATTGGGGCAGTCACCGCGGTGGATGCTGACGCCGCGCCCACGCGTGACATAGCCAACCACCCGGTCGCCTGGAACCGGCTGACAACACTGGGCGTAGCGAACCAGCAGCCCGTCTGCGCCCTGAATGCGAATGCCCTTCCCGGTTCCTCGGACCCGATCGACAATGCGCTCGAGGGTGCTCGGCTTCTCCGCCTGCTCCGGCGTGGTATCGAGCAACGGGTGTAGCAGCTTGAGGACCTGCAAGACATGCACGTCGCCGGCGCCCACGCTGGCAATGAGATGGGGCGCATCCTTGAGCTTGAGCAACCGCGCAATGGGATACAAATCCTGCTCATCCGCCTTGGGCAAACGGCGACGGCGCAGTTCGCGCTCGAGGATTTCCTTGCCCAGGCGCATGGCCGAGGAATGTTCTTCAAGGCGCAGCAGCTGGCGGATCTTGTGTCGGGCCTTGCCCGTGCGCACATGCGCGAGCCAATCGCGACTGGGCTTTGCATTCGGATTGGTGAGAATCTCCACCGTCTCCGAGTTTTTGAGCTCACGCGAGAGGGGGGCAATCCGACCGTTCACCTTCGCGCCGGCACAATGGGCACCAACCTGCGAGTGCACCGCAAAGGCGAAGTCCAGCGGCGTCGCCCCCTTGGGCAACTGAATCACGTCGCCGGTCGGGGTAAAGACGAAAATCTCGTCCTGATACAAGTCGAGCTTGAGAAACTCGAGGAACTCCCCGGGCGTCTCCGCATCGAGCTGCAACTCAAGCACCTGGCGGAACCACGCCAGCTGCTTGTCCAGTTCATCGGCGCTGCGCGAATTCTCCTTGTACAGCCAATGCGCCGCGATACCGAAGTCCGCAGTACGATGCATATCGCGCGTACGGATCTGAATTTCGAACAGCTGCCGACCAGGACCGAACACCGTCGTGTGGAGCGACTGATAGCCGTTGCTCTTTGGCTGTGCGATATAATCCTTGATGCGCTCCTGCACCGGTGTCCAGCCGTCGTGGATCACGCCCAACGCGTGATAACACTCCAGGACGTTGGGGACGATGACGCGAATGGCCAGCAGATCGTAGATATCCTCGTACGGGCGATCTCGCTGCTGCATCTTCTTGAAGATCGACCACAGGTGCTTGGGGCGCCCCGTGACTTCGACATCCGCGATCCCCGCCTCCGTAAGTCGCTTCTCCAACGGCTCACGCATCTGGCCAATGAGCGCTTCACGCTCTCCACGCTTGGCCGCAACCAGTTTGGCCAGCGTCTTGTACGCCTCCGGTTCAAGATGCTTGAACGCCAGGTCCTCAAGCTCCCAGCGCACCTTGGCCATACCGAAACGGTGGGCCAGCGGGGCATACAGATCGCGCGTTTCCTGCGCAATGCGTCGACGTTTTTCGGGAGCGAGCCAATCAAGCGTCCGCATATTGTGCAGGCGATCGGCCAACTTGATGAGAATGACGCGGGCGTCTTTCGCGATGGAGAGCAGCAGCTTGCGGTAGTTCTCCACCTGCCGCTCTTCCCGGGACGACATGGGCAGATTGGCAATCTTGGTCAACCCGTCCACGATCTGCGCCACTTCCACCCCGAACTCACGGGAGACATCCTCGACCGTGATATCCGTGTCCTCGACGATGTCGTGAAGCAAGCCACAGGCAACCGTGGTGGTGTCCAGCTGGAGGTCCGCCAGAATGCGCGCCACCTCCACACAGTGGGAGACGTACGGTTCCCCCGAGTGGCGGACCTGACCGGCGTGCGCCACATCGGAAAACTTGTAGGCGCGCACGAGCAGATCGTGGTCGAGCCGATCATAGGCGCCATCGGCGCCCGGCCCGAACCCCGGAATCATGTCGTGCAGCGCAATCGTCGTCACAACAGTCCTGCCTCCGCAAAGCTTACGTATCGTCCGCGGCCCACAATCACGTGATCATGCACCGGTATGTCCAGCAATCGCCCCGCAGCCACCAACTGCTCCGTCACCGCCCGATCCTCCGCACTGGGCGTGGGATCACCACTCGGGTGGTTATGAACCAGTATCACTGCCGCTGCTCGTTCGGCAATAGCCTCCCGAAACACCTCGCGTGGATGCACCAGTGAGGAGTTGAGAAGCCCCCGCGTAACCAGCACATCCCGTTCCAGGCGATGCTGCGCATCAAGGATAGCGACATGGAACTCCTCCACCGGCGCATCCTGCAGTCGCGGTGCATAGACCGCGGCAACATCGCGCGGGCTGCGCAGCGGCTGTCCCGCCTCCCGTGCTTCCCCGGCCATCCGCCGCCCAAGCTCAAGTGCCGCCTGTACGGCCGCCGCCCGCGCCTGTCCAACCCCTTGCACCCGCGTCAGCGTCGCCATGGGCATTGAGGCAAGCCGTCCCAGCGACCCACCACTCTGCTCAAAAATCACCTGCGCACAGGCAAGCGCCGACACCCCTCGGTTTCCCGACCCCAGCAGCGTCGCCAGCAGTTCCGCAGTACTCAGCGCTTGCGCACCGAGCATCCGCAGTCGCTCCCTCGGCCTTTCAGCAGATGGAAGCTCTTTGATCTTAAGACGAGGTTGGGTGGACTGGCTAGTCGTGAACGACACCGTGGGCTCCCGTGGCAGAAGAAATCGCGACGCATCGCGAAGGGAACAGCCACTCTACCGTGCTTCGCCGCCCAGCACGGTACCGCGCCAACGCGCATCGGCTCATGACAACGCGGGACGCCACCTGTCTATCTTTGCTGCTATGGCCGCTACCCCTTCCAACCCGCCGCGCGACGCCACCACGCGCGTCACGTTCGACCCAGACACAGACACCGACTGGGCGGCCCTGCGCACGCTGGGGCATCGCATGCTGGATGACCTCATCGATGCCCAGCAGGCGCTACCCCATACGCCCGTCTGGCGCCCTCTCCCACCGGCCAAACGTCCCCTCTTTCAGAAGGACGGGCCGGAGCACGGTGTGGGGGCCGCTGCGGCCTATGAACTATTCCGCACCCACATCCTCCCCTACGGACTCGGCAATTGGCACCCCCGCTTCTTTGGCTGGGTGCAAGGCAATGGGACTCCGCTGGCGATGCTGGCCGATATGCTCGCATCGGGCATGAACCCTCATATGGGCGGGTTCAACCATGCGCCCGCCATGGTGGAGCGACAGGTCATTGCCTGGTTTGCTGAGTGGTTTGGCATGGAGGGAGCGAGCGGATTGTTTGTGACTGGCGGGACCATGGCCAACGTGCACGCGCTTGCTTGTGCACGAGTGACCATCGCCCACCTTCGTGGGCACGACGTGCGCAGTGAGGGCGTGCAGTCCTGGCCAGGTGAGCAGGCGCAAGCGCCACTGGTGTTCTATGGGTCCCGGGAAACCCATGGGTGGGCGCAAAAGGCGGCGGAATGGCTTGGGCTTGGCGTTCGCGCTTTTCGCCAGGTGCCGGTGCGTCCTGACTTCACGATGCAGCATGAGCTGTTGAAGGACATGATTGCGGCCGACCGTGCGGCGGGGCTCATGCCGTTCTGCGTCATTGGCACGGCTGGTACGGTGAACACCGGGGCCACCGACGACCTGAACGCGTTGGCCGATCTGTGTGCCAACGAAGCGCTCTGGTTTCATGTCGACGGCGCATTTGGTGCCCTGGCCGCGCTCTCTCCTCTTGTCCGCGAGCAAGTGGCCGGCATGGAACGGGCCGATTCATTGGCGTTCGATCTCCATAAGTGGGGGTCGATGCCCTTTGAGTGCGCCTGCGTGCTGGTTCGGGACGCCGCCGCTCATCACGCCGCGTTCCACAATAGTGCCAGCTATCTCACGCCGAGCGATCGTGGCCCAACTGCGGGCGGCATGTATTTCAACGAACGCGGCTTGGATCTGACCCGAGGGTTCAAGGCCCTCAAGGTGTGGATGCAGCTGCAGGCAGATGGCGTTGACAAGCTGGGGCGCATCATCGCGCAGAATGTCCACCAAGTGCGTGCGCTGGTCTCACAGATTGATGCGCATCCTGAACTGGAACGGCTGGCGCCTGCTCCACTCAATATCGTCTGCTTCCGGTATCGGCCAATCATTCACGGCAGCGCGTCTCTCTCTTCGGATCGCCTCGATGCACTCAACCGCGAGTTGCTTTCGCGGTTGCAGGAACGGGGGATCGCGATGCCCTCGAGCACGATTGTCGACGGCCAATTCGCCATTCGCGTCGCACATGTGAACCATCGCAGTACCATTGACGACATGACGGCGCTCGTGGGCGACATCGTGGAGTTGGGTCGTGAGGTCCACGGCGCGCAAACCGCTGCGCCGTAAACGATGTGGCCGTTGTCGCCACCCGCACAACGCAACGAGGGGCGACCAATGCTGGTCGCCCCTCGTTCCTTGTATTGCAGATCGGATTAGCGTCCGCCGGGGGGACGCGGCTTCGCGGTGCGACCGCCACCGTCCGATCCGCCGCCCGAGGAGCTTCCCGCGCCACCACCCGTACCGCCGGAGCTGGCCGGTGGCGTATACGTTGCCCCACCAGTGCCAGCGCCTGACCCTGCATACGGGTCTGCCCGGGTATACCCGCCACCGTTCACCGCACGCCCTCGGACCGTGGGAACCCCACCGCCACTTCCGGTGCCTGGGTTCGGGATAATCATCACCGGCCCACCACCGTAAAAGACACCGTTACCCCAACCATTTCCCCAGCCGTTGCCCCACGGTGAAAACTGATTGAAGCCGTAGTTCATTCCCCAATTCCCGCCGTAGGGGCTGTTGAACCCCCATCCCCACGGATCGAACATGCCAAACCGATAGCCGAGCCCCCACGCGCCCATACCGCCAGGGCCGTAACAGAAATCATCCATCAAGGCGCATCGGGATTGCACACCGCGCTGACGCAGACCGTTGCGTGACGCGACGATGTCGGGGCCAAGTCCTGCCCCTTGCGGTGTGACCACTGAGGGGCCGAGTTGGAAGCGCTCCGGATTGGCCAACGCCACCATCACATCAATAACGCGTGACGGGACACCACGATCCGCCAGCCGAATGAGCGTCTTGCCATCGAGGGCAAACTGCTGTCCGAGCTCGGCGAGCCACGCCTCTGCCAAACTCGCCGGCACGTTGGTCGCGACACTGACCACCGCGTCCGTGCTGATCGGTGCTCCCGTAGACAGTCGCAGTGCTCGGGTAGAGCGCAGGGTGCCCGCCGACAAACCGGCGGGCAGAGCGCTATCCCCTTCAAAGCGGAAGCGCGACACGGTGGTCGCCTCGTTCTTGCCAACGGCGAGATGCTGAAACTGCACCCACTGCCCCGCCGGATTCATGGACATCATCCCAGTTTCCACGCGCTTGACGCCGCGGGAACAGGTCAGTTCAGCCCGGAGGATCAATCGGGTGTCATCCGCGGCCCACATGGCGGTTTCGTCGCCCTCACATTCATCGACCTTTCGGGCGTACGTCGAGCCAGGCACCGGTACGGTCATGCGCGACATGAGTGAATCGCGATGGAAGAGCACGATGTCCACCGTGCCTCGCGTTGTACTGCTGGGAACGACACACGCGCGGGTTGGCTGCTTGTCGCCGTCGAGTTCTTCGAGGCCGACGCCTCCGTCCATCGTGCGCCAGCAACCGATCCACGGCTGAAAACGGGGATCGATTCGACTACCACTCTGGGCCGAGGCGGCCGACGCCGGCGCCATCAGTAGGGCCAAGGTGGTGGCTGGCCCGACGATCCATCGGAGTGCGTGTGAGCGAGACATGACGGTTGCTCCGAAAAGGGAACGCACAGCTGTGAGCGACATGAGATTGGGTCTCAGAAACGGAACTGAAAGCCAGTCGTGAGACCGACGCCTGAGATGGCCGTTTTGTCAAAGCCGGTATAGTCGCCTTGCATTGGCGCCTGTGAGTGATCGTACCGCAGTTCCGTATTGAGCGCTACCGCTGGCAGCAGCGACCAGGTGAAGCCGGTGGCGGCGTAACCCAGCGGGGCCCATCCTTTCGCCTCCAGCTTGGCGCGGAAGACGTTGAGATTCACGGACTGGAAGTCGACGAATTCCCCTTCCTGCTGGAACTTGTACCACATGGCGCCACCACCGGCGGCGACATACGGCACCAGCTTTGCCGGCACCCAGGCGAGACGGCCGACGGCGCGTCCTGCGGGCACGATGTTGTAGCGAACCCCAAGGCTGAGTGGTACACGACGGAGCCGGGTTGCCTGCTCGATAGGGAGATCATCCCCACCGATGAAATTGCGGTATTCGGACTCCGCGCGACGCCCAGCCGTGGCCGCGGAGAGCTGCAATTCCACCCGTTGGGTGATTGGCACACCGATATCGGCGCCAACATTGAGCGCCGTATAGTCGTTGGGACTCAGCGTGAGTTCTTTGGCGGCGAACGCAAAGACGCCGTTTGAGGCACTTGGACGGGCGGCGCCGATTCGCAGACTGAGGGAAGCCTTGGGGCGCCCCAGCAGATAGTCTCTACTGGCCGGCTGGGCAGGCATAGAGACCGGGCTTGCTGCCAAAGCGGAGAGGAGCAGTGCCGCTCCTGCCGCGGTGCGTCGAATTGCCATAGCGGAGTCTCCTTCGGGATCCGGGAAGAAGATACCCGCTAACCCGAGCAATGGTCCGGTGCCTGGCGCGGGTCCTACCCTGCCAGTGGTACTGACGACGAGGAGGCACGACTGCGGCCTCTCCCAATTCCGCTCCGCTCGTCCGCGCCAGGCCCGGTGGCCCATGCCAGCGATGCGGAGCGACGGTACGGAGAGGGTGTCATCACGCTGTCAGTTCAATCGGTGGAATGATATGGCGATTGAGCTTGCAGTTGGATGAACGCAGCCCCAAGGGGTTGCGAGCAGTTAGAAAACGCTGTTTGACAATCGAAGATAAGATCGATGGATGTGCGGGGCGGTCTCAATGACCTGCGGCTGATCAGGGCTGCAGCGAGAGATCAACCTGAATTCATTAAGTGATTCCGAGCGATCGCCTTTGGGCGGATCGCGAGGAAGAGCCTATCAAAAGGCTCCAAGAGGTAAAACTATTGGAGAGTTTGATCCTGGCTCAGGACGAACGCTGGCGGCGTGCTTAACACATGCAAGTCACGGGGGCCCGCAAGGGTAACCGGCGAACGGGTGCGTAACACGTGAGCAATCTGCCGTACTCTGGGGGATAGCCGGCCCAACGGCCGGGTAATACCGCATACGCTTGTCGAGTGGCATCGCTTGACAAGGAAACCTCCGGGGGAGTACGAGGAGCTCGCGGCCTATCAGCTAGTTGGTGGGGTAACGGCCTACCAAGGCATTGACGGGTAGCTGGTCTGAGAGGATGGCCAGCCACATTGGGACTGAGATACGGCCCAGACTCCTACGGGAGGCAGCAGTGGGGAATATTGCGCAATGGCCGCAAGGCTGACGCAGCGACGCCGCGTGGGGGATGAAGCATTTCGGTGTGTAAACCCCTGTTGCTCGGGACGAACAAGCCTTTTCGAGGGCTCTGACGGTACCGAGTGAGGAAGCACCGGCTAACTCCGTGCCAGCAGCCGCGGTAATACGGAGGGTGCGAGCGTTGTCCGGAATCACTGGGCGTAAAGGGCGCGTAGGTGGTCTGCTAAGCGTGCGGTGAAAGCCTGGGGCTCAACCCCAGGTCTGCCGTGCGAACTGGTGGACTTGAGCACTGTAGAGGCAGGTGGAATTCCGGGTGTAGCGGTGGAATGCGTAGAGATCCGGAAGAACACCGGTGGCGAAGGCGGCCTGCTGGGCAGTAGCTGACACTGAGGCGCGACAGCGTGGGGAGCAAACAGGATTAGATACCCTGGTAGTCCACGCCGTAAACGATGGGGACTAGGTGCTTGGGGGAGCGACCCCTCGAGTGCCGGCGCTAACGCATTAAGTCCCCCGCCTGGGGAGTACGGCCGCAAGGCTGAAACTCAAAGGAATTGACGGGGGCCCGCACAAGCGGTGGAGCATGTGGTTTAATTCGACGCAACGCGAAGAACCTTACCCAGGCTTGACATGGATGAGAAAGCCTCTGGAAACAGGGGCCCCTCTTCGGAGTTCATTCACAGGTGCTGCATGGCTGTCGTCAGCTCGTGTCGTGAGATGTTGGGTTAAGTCCCGCAACGAGCGCAACCCTTGCCCTTAGTTACCAGCGCGTGATGGCGGGGACTCTAGGGGGACTGCCGGTGCCAAACCGGAGGAAGGTGGGGACGACGTCAAGTCATCATGGTCCTTACGTCTGGGGCTACACACGTGCTACAATGGCTGGTACAGAGGGCTGCGAAGTGGCAACACGGAGCCAATCCCTAAAGCCAGCCTCAGTTCGGATTGTCGTCTGCAACTCGACGGCATGAAGCTGGAATCGCTAGTAATCGTGGATCAGCGACGCCACGGTGAATACGTTCCCGGGCCTTGTACACACCGCCCGTCACGCCATGGAAGCTGTGAGCGCCCGAAGTCGGTGCCGGAACCCGCAAGGGACCAAGCCGCCTAAGGCGAGCGCAGTGACTGGGGCGAAGTCGTAACAAGGTAGCCGTAGGGGAACCTGCGGCTGGATCACCTCCTTTCCGGAGCGACGAGTAGGCCGACCGCGCGAGCGGTGGCAGGCTGAAAGTCCCGGATGATAGTCGTCCGCTCTGCACATCCCGATCTTATTTTTGATTGTTGATTTCCGCCCGGCAACGGGGGGGAATCACGCTATTTGACAACGGACGTGGTAGTGATCGTGGGTACTACTGCATTCTCTGTGGCTACAGGCCAGGGGGGATGCAGCTAGGACGAAGAACCTCAGTGAGACGTAGTAACATGTAGTACCGATTGGCGTCGCAAGACGTCGTCTGTTACACGCTCACTCGTTCAAAATAGCGCGTGCTTTGCTTGAAAGAGGGAAAGAGTCAAGCGAACGAAAGTATGTAGGGGATGCCTGGGCACAGAGAGGCGATGAAGGGCGCGGTAAGCTGCGATAAGCGCGGGGGAGCGGCACACACGCTTTGATCCCGCGATGCCCGAATGGGGAAACCCGGCGTGCCGCGAGGCGCGTCACCACGCAAGTGGAGCGAACCAGGGGAACTGAAACATCTAAGTACCCTGAGGAAGAGAAATCAAACGAGATGCCCTCAGTAGTGGCGAGCGAACGGGGTACAGGCCAAACCGATCTCCTTGTGGGATCGGGGTTGTAGGACCAACGGACGCGGCAGGGAACGGTATTCGAAGTCGCCTGGAACGGCGCGCCAGAGACGGTGATAGCCCGGTAGGAGAAACCTAGTAGTTGTCGTAGTTGAGTTCCTGAGTAACGCCCGACCCGAGTAATCGGGCGTGAACCCGGGGGGACCACCCTCCAAGCCTAAAGACTCCTCTGTGACCGATAGTGGACGAGTACCGTGAGGGACAGGTGAAAAGCACCCCTGTGCGGGGAGTGAAAGAGATCCTGAAACTACATACTTACAAGCGGTAGGAGGCTGGGCGTCGCAAGGCGTCACGGCTGACTGCGTGCCTTTTGCATTATGATCCGGCGAGTTACTCCTCAGATGCGAGGCTAAGGTGCTCAGCACCGGAGCCACAGCGAAAGCGAGTCCTGTCACGAGGGCGCATGAGTATCTGGGGGTACGACCCGAAACCAGGGCGATCTACCCATGAGCAGGGTGAAGCTGAGGTAACACTTAGTGGAGGCCCGAACCGGTGTGGGTTGAAAACCATTCGGATGACTTGTGGGTAGGGGTGAAAGGCCAATCAAGCCTGGAGATAGCTGGTTCTCCCCGAAATCTATTGAGGTAGAGCCTCGAGGCGTATTCGCAGGGGGTAGAGCGACTGGAAGGGCGCGGGGGGTCGTAGACCCTACCAACCCCTACCAAACTCCGAATACCTGACGAACGGACCTCGGGAGGCAGTCGCTGAGCGATAATGTCCAGCGGCGAGAGGGAAAGAACCCAGAACCACAGCTAAGGCCCCGAAGTGGCTGCTGAGTATAGCGAAGGATGTCGTCGTGCAGAGACAACTGGGAGGTTGGCTTAGAAGCAGCCATTCCTTGAAAGAGTGCGTAATAGCTCACCAGTCCAGCGTGATGGCGCCGAGAA
Organism: Gemmatimonas phototrophica; assembly: GCF_000695095.2. Taxonomy (NCBI): domain Bacteria; kingdom Pseudomonadati; phylum Gemmatimonadota; class Gemmatimonadia; order Gemmatimonadales; family Gemmatimonadaceae; genus Gemmatimonas; species Gemmatimonas phototrophica. The sequence continues at coordinate 2,424,625 of NZ_CP011454.1, forward strand.
TGGTCGGGATTAAGCAGCCCGCCGAAGCTTGGTCTTCATACTTTGTATGAGGGGTAGGGGAGCGTTCCCGGTGCGTTGAAGTGGGGGTGGAAACCAACCCATGGAGCGACGGGAAGTGAGGATGCCGGATTAAGTACGCGCAAATGCGGGTGAGAACCCCGCACACCGTAAGCCCAAGGATTCCTGCGCCATGGCAATCAGCGCAGGGTGAGGCGGACCCTAAGGCGAGGCCCCAGAGGCGTAGTCGATGGATAGCCGGTCAAGATTCCGGCCCCATCTTATATCCGTTGAAGCAGTCCGGGACCCTGGAACGAAGCGCGAGCGACTTTGTGGATGGTCGTTCAAGGGCGTAGGCGCAAGCCGAGACCTGAGTACGAGGCAAGGGGGCAACTCCGAGCCAAGTCGTGTGGAGTCAGCAGGCAAGAAAAGCGGACTGGGGAGGGTATGAGATGTCCGTACCGCAAACCGACACAGGTGGGCAAGGCGAGTAGCCTCAGGTGAACGAGTGAAACGTGGTCAAGGAACTCGGCATAATGATCCCGTAACTTCGGAAGAAGGGATGCCTGCTTTGGTAGCCAGCTTCGCGCTGGTCGCTCGAGCAGGCCGCAGAGAATCGGCCCAAGCGACTGTTTAGCAAAAACACAGGTGCGTGCCAAGCCGCGTAAGGCGCCGTATACGCACTGACGCCTGCCCGGTGCCGGAAGGTTAAGGGGAGAGGTTAGGGCGCAAGCCCGAAGCTTTGAGCCGAAGCCCCGGTAAACGGCGGCCGTAACTATAACGGTCCTAAGGTAGCGAAATTCCTTGTCGGGTAAGTTCCGACCTGCACGAATGGCGTAACGACTTGGGCACTGTCTCGACCACGCGCTCGGCGAAATAGCAGTCTCGGTGAGGATTCCGAGTCCCCGCGACAGGACAAAAAGACCCCATGCACCTTTACTGTAGCTTGTCATTGGCGTTTGCATAGGACTGTGTAGCATAGGTGGGAGCCGTTGAGCCGGAGGCGCTAGCTTTCGGGGAGGCATCAGTGAAATACCACCCTGTGCTGTGTGAACGCCTCACCGCGGTCGGCAAACCCGATCCGGGACCGTGGCAGGTGGGCAGTTTGACTGGGGCGGTCGCCTCCGAAAGAGTAACGGAGGCGCGCGAAGGTTGGCTCAGCGCGGTCGGTAATCGCGCTTATAGAGTGTAACGGCAGAAGCCAGCCTGACGGCGAGACCGACGGGTCGAGCCGAGACGAAAGTCGGCCGTAGTGATCCGGTAGCCCGGTGTGGATCGGCTATCGCGCAACGGATAAAAGGTACGCTGGGGATAACAGGCTTATCGCGCCCGAGAGTTCATATCGACGGCGCGGTTTGGCACCTCGATGTCGGCTTGTCACATCCTGGGGCTGGAGAAGGTCCCAAGGGTCCGGCTGTTCGCCGGTTAAAGTGGCACATGAGCTGGGTTCAGAACGTCGTGAGACAGTTCGGTCTGTATCCGTCGTGGGCGTTGGAGAATTGAGGGGAGCGGACTTTAGTACGAGAGGACCGAGTCGGACGATCCGCTCGTGTCCCGGCTGTCACGCCAGTGGCACCGCCGGGTAGCGATGATCGGTGGCGATAACCGCTGAACGCATCTAAGTGGGAAGCGCCCCCCAAGATGAATTCTCCCTGGAGCCTTGAGCTCCCTGAAGGGCCGGAGGAGACGACTCCGTCGATAGGCAGCACGTGGAAGCGTCGCGAGACGTTCCGAGCGCAGCTGTCCTAATCGCCCGTGTGGCTTGACTTACCCCCTTGGGGTTTCCCAAGTGGGGCACAGGAATTCCGCAGAGCACACGCTTGTCATGGATCGGCCTCGCCCGAAAGGCGACCGATCCCCTACGATCACACCACCCCGTTTGTCGAATCCGCGCAACACTTGCGTGCACGATTCGCTGGCGACTAGAGCGTCAGGGCCACACCCGTTCCCATCCCGAACACGGTCGTTAAGCCTGATAGCGCCGATGGTACTCCGGGCGAGAGCTCGCGGGAGAGTAGGCCGTCGCCGGCACCCTTGAGCAGCCCCCGTGGGGAGATCTTCGGATCCCCCCCGGGGGCTGTTTGTTTTTTCCGTTTGACTTACATCTTTTTGGCGTGCCACCGTTTCGGCGGCAGATCCAATTAATAACCTTGTGTTTGCTTGGCGTCAACCCCTCTCGCGATCACTATTTTGATCTTTTTTGAAGATCGAAGGATCGGCGCGCGGGGAGCGCACTCGCACTCGCGAAACCCAGCGAGCGACGGCCTGAATCAGTACCACTCATCAGACCCCCTGCCACAACCGTCTTGCCGGTGCCGGACTCGCTGAGCGAGTGCACAACAACCGCGACGCTGTAGGCGGGTCGGGGATTAAAGCACATTGGGATGGCGATGTCAACAGGGGGTCACAACTTTCCCCGCGATTGTCTCAATCCCAACGCCCCCCGTACCAAACACGGCGGGCCGCTCCTCTGCGAAGCGGCCCGCCGTTTCCTCCCGTGTCTCCGGTCACCTGCCCCCGGAACGAGTGCACATCCTACAAGTGCGCCCCGTGACACTTCTTGAACTTCTTCCCGGACCCGCACGGACAGGCATTGTTGCGCGGCGTCTGTTCCCATCCCGCCGGCAACCCGGCGCCCGCCGCCTCCCCCAGCGAGCGCACGGGGCCCGCACCAACCACCTGGGGGACGCTGTGCGCCACCGTCCGAACCGGCGCGTCGTGCTCGCCCTGGTCGGCGTCAATAATGTCGTCCTCGTCCGCCTCCCCCTGCTCCACCGCCATGAGCTCGTCGAGCGGGATATCCTCGAGGATCCCCAACGCGTTGAACCGCTTCGTGGGGCGCCCCACCTCCTCCCGCATGAACTCCGCCGGCATTGGCGGCGGCTCGAACGCCTCCGTGGGCGACGGCTCAAACACCAGCTGCGCCTTGAGGAACCGCTCGGTGAACGAGTTCGCCACATCGTGCATGAGGTCCACGAACATCGTGTACGCATCCTGCTTGTATTCGACGAGCGGATCTTTCTGGCCCCAGGACCGATAGTGAATGGAGGCGCGCAACTGATCGAGATCGTAGAGGTGATCCTTCCACTTCTCGTCGATCACATTGAGCGTCACCAGCGACAACAGACGATCCGCGAAGCCGTTGCCGGATTCGTCCGTCACCTGATTGAGACTCTCCACCTTGAGCGCGAATGCCGCATGCACGGCCTCCACCGCCAGCGCCTGCGCTTCCTCGAGCGTTGCCGGCGGATGCTCCGCGAACGCCGGGACCTGCAGCATGTAATGCATCAGCAGATCCTGCTGCACGTACTCGAAGTCCCAATCCTCCTGCTTGTCGAACGTGGCCAGCGCCTGCTCCACACGCCGCTGTACGCCGCGCTCAAGCATCTTGATGGCTTCGCCCTTGAGCTCCTCTCCACCCTCCAGCGCAAACGCACGCAGCGAGTAGATAACCTCACGCTGCTGGTTCATGACGTCGTCATACTCCAGCAGCCGCTTGCGCGACTGAAAGTTCTGCAACTCCACGCGCTTCTGTGCCTGCTCGATGGACCGCGTAATGAGCGGGTGCGTCAACACCTCACCGTCCTGCGCTCCCATGCGATCCATCAGTTTGGCAATGCGCTCCGACCCGAAGAGCCGCATCAAATCATCTTCGAGTGACAGGAAGAACTGCGAGGCTCCCGGATCGCCCTGACGTCCGGAGCGTCCGCGCAACTGCCGGTCGATGCGCCGCGATTCATGCCGTTCGGAACCCACAATGTGCAGGCCACCGATTTCGGTGATATCGATCTCCTTGCCATCAGGATCGGTGATGCGGGACGCCTTCGCCTCCCGGACCCCTTCGGACAGTTTGATGTCCGTTCCACGGCCCGCCATGTTGGTGGCGATCATGATGGCGCCTGGGCGTCCCGCCTCCGAGACAATCTCCGCTTCGCGCTGGTGATACTTGGCGTTCAGCACGGCGTGCTTCATGCCAGCGCGTGTCATGAGTCGTGACAGCGTTTCCGACGCCTCCACGCTGGCGGTTCCGACCAGTACCGGGAACCCCAGCTCATGCAAGCGCCGAGTTTCCTCGACGATGGCGTTGTACTTTTCGCGCCGTGTCTTGAAGACCAGATCCTGCCGGTCATCGCGCTGAATGGGACGGTTGGTCGGGATCACCGACACTTCCAGCCCGTAAATGGTGTGGAACTCCGCCTCTTCCGTTTCCGCGGTACCGGTCATGCCGGCCAGCTTCTCGTACATGCGGAAGTAGTTCTGGATGGTGATGGTGGCGAGGGTCTGCGTTTCCCCCTTCACCTGCACCCGTTCCTTGGCTTCCACCGCCTGGTGCAACCCCTCGCTCCAGCGACGTCCCGGCATGGTGCGGCCGGTGAATTCATCCACGATCAACACCTGCCCGTCCTGCACGACGTAGTTGACGTCTTTCTCGTACAAGGCATGCGCCCGCAGCAGCTGATGAATGATGTTCAGTCGCTCGCTCTTGGTGGCGTACTCCCGCTCCACGGTGTTGCGGCGCTCGAGACGCTCCGCGGCAGAGAGGTCCATGTCGCGATCGATCTGCCCGATCAACAGCGCGATATCGGGGAGCACGAAGGTGTCCGGGTGATCGGGCGAGAGCCAATCCAGCCCCTTCTCCGTGAGGTGCACCGTGTGTCCCTTCTCGTCGAGCACGAACAGGAGGTTGTCCTCCATGTCCTTGAAGGACCGCTTGCTCACGGGGAGCTTCTTGTCGGCAATGACATCGAGCTCAACGCGCTGCACCAGCTGCTTCACGCCCGGCTCCTGGAGCACCTTCATGAGCCGCTTGTTCTTCGGGCCACCCATCTGCGCCTTGTAGAACTCGAGCGCCGCAGTATCGGTGTCCTTGGCTTCAAGAGCCCGCTCGCCATCGGCCACGAGCTGATTCACCAGTTCGTTCTGCTTGCGTACCAGGCGCTCGACCGAGGTGTTGAACTCCGCATACTGTCCATCACTCTCGTTGCCCACCGGTCCCGAGATGATGAGCGGCGTCCGGGCTTCGTCAATCAGGACCGAGTCCACCTCGTCCACGAGCGCGAAAATGTGCGGACGCTGCACCCGCTGCTCCAATGACACGACCATGTTGTCGCGCAGGTAATCAAACCCGAATTCGTTGTTGGTCCCGTATGTGATGTCGGCGGCATAGACCGCACGCCGTTCCCACGACCCGGGCTCGGTGTCGTCGAGACAGCCAACGGTCAGCCCCAGCCAGGTGTAGAGGTGCCCCATCCACTGCGAGTCGCGGCGGGCCAGGTAGTTGTTGACCGTGACCAGGTGCGAACCCCGACCAGGGAGGGCATTGAGGTACAGCGGCAGCGTGGCCACCAGCGTCTTGCCTTCACCCGTGGCCATTTCGGCGATGCGGCCCAGGTGCAACTGAATGCCCCCGATGAGCTGCACATCGTACGGGACCATATCCCAGGTGATCTCGTGACCGATGACCGACACCGGCGATCCCTTGAGTCGGCGGCAGGCTTCGCGCACCGTGGCAAACGCTTCGGGAAGCAGTTCGTCCAGCGTTTCGGCGATGGCGGTGCGAAGTTCGGCTTCCACGCCGCCGCGCCCGTCCGCCCCCTGCAATTCGCCATCGATGCGCTCCCGCTCGGCGGCATCGGCGGTGTCGTGCTTGGCCGCCTTGAGCTCCTGGATGCGGGCGTCAATGGGCCCGGTCCGTTCGGCCAGGATACCACGGAACTTCGCGGTCTGCCCCTGGATCTCGGCGTCCGACAACGTGGCCAATCGCGCTTCGATCTGGTGAATCTCATCGAGGATTGGCTGGACACGCTTCCGCTCGCGCTCGTGTCGCGTTCCAAACACCTTACTGATCAAACCCTTCAGCATGCGGACCTCTTTACCAGAAAGACGAGGACACCGTCTCGCGGCGCCCGGACGCCTTCCGGCGTTCAGGTCTCCGCGCGCTCCGGCATCCGGGAATTCTCGAGATACAACCCGGTGGATGCGATATACGACGCCACGGACTCCGACACAAAGCCCCGAATGGAGCGATGGTCCCGTACCCGTGCCCTGATTTCGGTTGACGACACATCCACCCGGCGCGTGGCGAGCCCTTGCGCGCGCACACCGCCGTGAATCTCCGGGTGAGGCGGGACGGCCCCGGCAGTGTCCCGATAGAGTACGACCAGTCGTACCAGACCAAGCAACCGTTCCGGTTCCTTCCAGCGGGAGAACGTGGGAACCACGTCGCTCCCAACCAAGAGGTGAAGTTCGGCGAGCGGCCAACGCTCTCGCACATTCTCCACGGTGTCAACCATGTAAGATAACCCGCCCCGCGTGATTTCCACGGGGTCCACCACCACCTTGGGAACTCCCTCAAAGCAGGCGCGGACCATGGCCAGCCGATGCGCGGCGTCCGTCTGCCCGGCCCCTTTGAGCGGTTGCTGCGCGGCCGGGATCACCAGGAGGAGATCCAGCTGCAGCGCATCAATGGCATCCTGTGCGATGAGTAGATGGCCCACATGCGGCGGGTCAAAGCTGCCGCCAAACAGGCCGATGCGCACGGACGCGGGGTGGTGGATTATCGGGACACGCGAGGCGCCGGTCTGGCATACGCCACCGGCGACGTCACGGCCTCAGGCGGCACCCTGGTAGCGGTCGCCGTATCAGTGGCGGCCACTCCACAGGCCACCTTGACGTCCGCATCTCCAGGATACGCCTTCCACATGGCTGAGCACGTTTCCGCGGCATCTTCCTTCCAGCGGATCTTGGTGTACAGCTCATGGAGGCGGAGCCACGACAGGCGTGCGGCCTTGGTCGTGGGGTACGTCGTGACAATGTCCTTCAGGTAAATGATCGCGCCATCGACCACCGGCCGCACTTTGATATAGTGCACGGCCGTGAGGTAGTCCTTTTGCGCGAACCACTCCTCAAGCTGGGTGATGCGCCGCTTGGCGTCTTCGGTTTCCTTGGCATCGGGATACGACGACAAGAGCGCCCGAAGAATGGAGGCCGCCTTCTGCCCCTGTTCCGGGTCGAGTGACGGCCGCCGCCAGAGCGACTGGTAGGCGCGACCGGTGCCCAGCATAGCCGTGGGCGCCAGCGTGTCGTCGGGGAAGCCATCGGTCACCCGCTCAAACGCCTGGGCGGCCAGCAGGTATTCCTGCTTGCGCTCGTGCGTGAGGGCGAGATAGAAGAAGGCCGGCGCCAAAAGCGGATCACGGGACGACAGATCACTGGTGAGCCGCTCAAATCCGAGTTGCGCGTTATCCCACTTCTTCTGCTGAAACTCGAGCAGCGAGGCTTGGAAGAGCGCCTCGGGGGTCGCGAAGTCGCGTGGCTGGAACCCGCGCCCACACCCTGCCAGTGCTGTCGCGACAGCGAGCAGCACCAGCAAGCGGAATTCAACGCGGTTCGGAAGATGACTCATGCGGCAGTAGGTACCCGGGGAATGCGGCGCAGGTTCGCGACGGCAGGAACGATCAGGAAACAGCGCGCGACGCCGGCCCGGAGGCCAACGGAATGATACGCGCCCGTCCCGCGGCCAGTCCGGCCGTGACGTTCCGCGTATCCACTACGAGGGTAGCGTGATCCACGACCCGCTGGTAGTCCACCGCCTTGTGATCGGTGATGACCACGACCGCGTCAGCCCAGCGCAACATCTCATCGCTGAGCTCCACCCCCTTCCGGACATGCCCGTCCTCGCGGAACTCGTGCACGAACGGATCGTGGAACTCTACGTGGGCTCCACGCTCTTCCAGCAGCCGAATCACGTCGAGGGCCGGGCTTTCCCGCACATCATCAATATCGCGCTTGTAGGCCACGCCAAGGACCAGGAGACGGCTCCCGCGTACGGCCTTCCGCACCTCGTTGAGCGCATCTGCCACCTTCTGGACCACCCACTCCGGCATGTGCGAATTGATCTCGCTGGCGAGGTCGATGAAGCGCGTCTTGTAGTTCAGCGTGCGCATCTTCCAGGCGAGATAGTGGGGGTCGAGCGGAATGCAGTGCCCGCCAATGCCGGGGCCCGGGGTGAACTTCATGAACCCGAAGGGCTTGGTGGCAGCGGCGTCGATGACTTCCCAGACGTTCACCCCCAGTTTGTCACACACAATCGCGATTTCGTTCACCAGCCCGATATTCACGGCCCGGAAGGTGTTTTCCAGCAGCTTCACCAGCTCCGCCGCTTCCGGCGAGCTGACCGGCACCACGGTGTCGATGCAGCTCTGGTATAGCGCCGTGGCCACCTCCACACAGGCCGGCGTAATGCCGCCCACCACCTTGGGAGTGTTCTTGGTGTGGTAGACCGGGTTGCCCGGGTCGACCCGCTCGGGGCTGAACGCCACGAAGATGTCGCGCCCCACCGTGAGCCCCTGGGCTTCCAGGCGGGGCTGCAGCAGTTCCCGCGTGGTGCCCGGGTACGTGGTGCTCTCCAGCACCACGCACAGCCCCGGATGGGCCTGCCGCGCGATCGCGTCCGCCGCGCTCAGCACAAAGGCCATGTCCGGGTCCCGCGTCTTGGAGAGCGGCGTGGGCACCGCAATGGAGATGGCCTCGCACTCCCGCAGCCGATCTTCCTGCGTCGTGGCCACAAACCGCCCCTGCGCCACCGCCGCCTGCACCGTGTCGCCGGCAATATCCTGAATGTGCGACTGCCCGGCCATGAGCAGGTCCACCACCCGCTGACTCACGTCGTAGCCAATGACCGTAAAGCCCGCCTGCACGAATTCCATGGCCAGCGGGAGGCCCACGTAGCCGAGGCCGATCACCCCGATGACGGCGGAGCGATCCGAGATCCGGGTGAGCAGCTGGTCCTTCATGGATACTGTGTCAGTCATTTCAGTGGACTCTTAACGGCCGAAGAAGCCTCGCACAGCAGCGATGACCTCGTCCAGCTGTGCGGTGGTGAGTTCGGGGAACACCGGGAGCGACAGGACTTCCCGCGCCGCGCGCTCGGCTTCCGGACACTGCCCCTCGTTATAGCCGAGATAGGCAAAGCACGGCTGCAGATGCAGCGGTAAGGGATAGTACACGTTGGACCCAATTCCCTGTTCTTTAAGGTGAGCCTGTAGCGCGTCCCGCTGACCCACACGAATGGTGTACTGGTTGTAGATCGAGGTGTTGGCCGGATCGACGAATGGCGTTCCCACTTCGGGGACATCCGCGAAGGCCGCGTCGTAATAGGACGCATTACGGCGACGGGCGGCACTCCACGACTCCAGATGGGGCAGCTTGGCGCGCAGTACGGCGGCCTGCAGGGCATCAAGGCGGCTGTTGTATCCAACGATTTCGTGGTAGTACGTGCGACGGCTTCCATGGGTCCGCAGCTTCATGAGCGCCTCAAAGAGCCCCTCATCCTGCGTGACCATCATGCCGCCGTCGCCATACCCGCCCAGATTCTTCGAGGGGAAGAAGCTGAAGGTGCCAATGGCGGCGGCCTCCCCGGCCATGACCTTCCGCCCATCAACCATTCGGCTGGCCCCGATGGACTGGGCCGCGTCCTCGATAACGGGGAGCCCCTTGGCGGCGGCCTTCACCTGCTCAATGGCCGCCATTTGCCCGAACAAATCGACCGCAATGACCGCCTTCGTCCGGGCCGTGATGGCCGGCGTGACATTGGCGGGCTCGATGTTGTAGGTGCGCGGATCGATATCCACGAACACCGGACGGGCGCCCGCGTTATGAATGGCGCCTCCGGTAGCGAAAAAGGTGAACGGTGTGGTGATCACCTCATCGCCCTGACCGACCCCCAATGCCCGCAAGGCCAGCAGGATGGCGTCCGTACCGTTGGCGCAGCCGATGGCGAACTTGACCTGGGACAGTCCGGCCACGCTGCACTCCAGCTGCCCAACCGGATCGCCCAGGATGAAGGCCTGCTGATCGACGACCGCCATGAGTGCGGCGACGACGTCGTCGCGGATGGTCGCGTGCTGGGCTTTGAGATCGAGAAGTGGTACGGCCATGGGAACCCTGCCAATCAGATGTTCACGCGCAGCGGCAGGGGCACATCGCGCCCTGTCTTCGCTGACTCGTAGATGCCGAGAATGAGCTCGAGCGATTTGCGACCGGCTCGACCGTCCGTATCCGGCGTGGCGCGACCGCGCAGCACCGCCACCACGTTTCGATAGTAGCCTTCGTGTCCGAATCCATACACACTGGGCGGGTTCGTGTTCGACTGTTCGACCAACTTGTCATCGTCGTCGTAGTCGGCGAACTGCCAGTGTTCCACCTTGTTGACCGCCGTGCCCCCGATCTTCACGGTGCCTTTCTCTCCAAGAATCGTGATCGAGCCTTCAAGATTCTTGGGGAAGGTGAGCATCGTGACTTCAATGGTCCCGATGGCGCCCGACCGGAACTTGAGTACCGCCACGCCGGAGTCCTCGGCCTCAATGCGACGGGCCAGCGTTGCGGTTTTGGCCATGACGCTCTCCACGGGGCCCACGAGCCACTGCACGAGGTCGACGTAATGGGAGGCCTGATTCATGAACGCGCCCCCGTCAAACTCCCAGGTGCCACGCCACGGCGCCTGATCGTAATACTCCTGCGGCCGCGTCCAGCGCACCGTGCAGTTGGCCATGTAGATGCGCCCGAACCGCCCGTTATCAATCGCGCGCTTGAGCAGCACGATGGGCGGATTGAGACGGTTCTGCTTGACGACGAAAAGATGCACGTGATGGTCATCGCACGCCTGCACCAGCGCATCGGCGGCGGCCAGCGAAATGGCCATGGGCTTCTCGCTGATGACATGACGTCCCGCCTTCGCCGCCGTGATGCCATGCTGCGGATGCAGCCCACTGGGCGTGGCCACCACAACCGCATCGCTCGGCACATCGGCGAGCATCTTCTCGTAGCTGGTAAACCATGGCACACCGGCCGCGCTGCCCGCCTGCTCCGCCCGCTCGGCCACGATATCGCACACCGAGACCAATTGCAGCTCGGGGATACGCGCGATCGCATCAAAGTGATTCTTGCTGATGCGGCCACAGCCCACCAGCGCCACTCGAATGGGCCGCCCTTCCGGAATGTGCTGTCCTGTCACGCGTTCTCCTCGACACGCGTCACCACGTCGCCACGGCGCTCATAGAGCGCGCCGGACCCGGTGCAGCGCAATTGTTCAGACGAAGTGGAATCCGCAGCAGGCGCCACCACTTCGAGGCGAAAGCCGGCTTCAGACATCCAGCCAATACGTTTCGCGGGGACACCTGCGACCAGCGCGTAATCGGGCACATCACGATTGACGACGGCCCCCGCGGCGATGAACGCGTACCGCCCCACCGTGCTGCCGCAGACGATGGTGGCGTTGGCGCCGATGCTGGCCCCGCGCTTCACGAGCGTACGCCGGTATTCGTTCTTTCGGGAAACCGCACTGCGTGGATTGTAGACGTTGGTAAAGACCATGGACGGGCCGCAGAACACATCGTCTTCCAACTCCACCCCTTCGTACAACGACACATTGTTTTGGATCTTGGCATTGTCGCCAACGGTCACGCCATTCATGACCACCACGTTCTGGCCAAGAGAACAGCGTGCGCCAATGCGGGCCCCACCGTTCACATGGCAGAAATGCCAGATCCGGGAGCCGTCACCAATGACGGCTCCATCGTCCACGTACGCGGATTCGTGGACCAGGGCACCCGCACCAAGCGTAACCCCTGGCCCAACGTGTCCTTCGCCCGCCTGGGCAATCATCCCCGGAATAGCTGCCGCGCTCACGCGACCACGGCCGCCTTGGCGGCCTGCGAAATCCGGAGAAGTTCATGCCACTCCTGTAGCGAACGAACGCCGGGCTCCCGAGTGCGGCGCGCCGCAATGGCCTCGACGGCCGCACTGGCCGCCGTCAGTGTGGTGGTATACGGCACGCGATTGGAGATGGCCGCCTGACGCAGCCGTTCATCATCAACCTGGGCGTGCTTCCCCAATGGCGTATTCACGAGCAACTGAATTTCGCCGTTGAGAATCATGTCCACGCCGTGCGGCCGTCCCTCGTGCACCTTCAGGACGGACGTGACCGGCACGCCGTGCTCCCGGAAAAAGGCCGCAGTGCCACTGGTGGCAAACACACTGAAGCCGAACTCATGGAAGCGGGCCGCCAATTTGGCCGCGGTCGGCTTGTCGCCATCGTTGACCGTGAAGAACACCGCGCCATCGTGTGGCAGCGCATTGTCCGCCGCGATCTGCGACTTGAGAAAGGCCATCCCGAAGTCCTCGTCGATCCCCATGACTTCACCGGTTGACCGCATCTCGGGGCTGAGCACCGGATCAAACTCGCGGAACTTGTTGAAGGGGAAGACGGCTTCCTTCACACTCGTATATGGCGGAATGATCTCTTCCGTAAATCCAATCTCCGCGAGGGTCTCCCCCAGCATCAGCCGCGCCGCGACGGACGGCAAGGAAACACCGATGGCCTTGGATACAAACGGTGCCGTACGTGAGGCGCGCGGATTGACCTCAATGACGTAGACGGTACCGTCCTTGTACGCGTACTGCACATTGATCAGGCCCACCACGCCCAACTTGCGGGCGAAGGCCACCGTATGCGCCTTCATCTGATCGACAGCCGCGGGCGGGATGAGATACGGCGGGAGAATGCACGCCGAGTCGCCGGAGTGAATACCGGCACTTTCGATGTGCTCCATGACGGCACCGATCACGACGTTGGTCCCGTCAGACAGGGCGTCCACGTCGGCTTCGAACGCGTCTTCGAGGAATCGATCCACGAGCACGGGTCGATCTTCCGACACGCGTGCGGCACGCTCGAAGTAGTCGCGTAACGAGGTTTCATCATGCACGATTTCCATGGCGCGACCACCCAACACGTACGAGGGGCGCACCAGTACCGGGAAACCGATGTTCTTGGCGATGGCAACGGCCTCATCGACGCTGGTCGCCGTCCCGTTCGCCGGCTGTTCAATACCCAACTCACGCGCGATGACTTCAAAGCGGCGACGATCCTCGGCCGCATCGATGGCATCTGGCGACGTCCCCAGGATGCGCACACCAGCCGCTTCCAGTGGCCGCGTAAGCTTGAGCGGCGTCTGACCGCCCAACTGCACGATGACCCCCTCCGGATTCTCGCGCTGCACAATCTCCAGTACGTCTTCGAGCGTGAGCGGCTCGAAGTACAACTTGTCGGAGATGTCAAAATCGGTGGAGACGGTTTCAGGGTTCGAGTTGACCATGATGGTCTCATAGCCCTGCGCGCGCAGCGCCAAGACGGCGCGCACACAGCAGTAGTCGAACTCGACACCTTGTCCGATACGATTGGGGCCGGAGCCGAGGATGACCACCTTCTTCTTGCCGGCGGTCTCCGCTTCGCTTTCCTCATCGTAGTTGCCGTAGAGATACGGCGTGCTCGACGGGAACTCGCCGGCGCAGGTATCGATCATCTTGTACGCCGGGCGCACGCCCAAGGCCCACCGCTGCGTTCGCGCTTCGGTTTCGGTCTGGCCACGTAGCGTGGCGAGTTGCCGGTCGGAGAAGCCCATACGCTTCATGCGGCGCATGGCCTCGGCATCGACCTCCGGCTGCGCCTGATACCACGATTCGGCGTCGATGAGTTCCTGCATCTGCGCGAGGAACCACGGATCCACGCCCGAAATTTCATACAGTTCGGCCGTGCTCATGCCAAGCAGCATGGCGCGCTTGAGCTGGAAGATGCGCTCGGGGGTTGGCCGCCGGAGTGCTCCGCGCAGTTCTTCCTTTGAGCCTTCCGTAAGGCGGTCATCAACGAGACGCTCGCCAACCGTCCACCCACTCCGCCCGGTCTCGAGCGCACGCAAAGCCTTCTGGAACGCCTCTTTGAACGTGCGTCCAATGGCCATGGACTCGCCCACAGACTTCATCTGCGTGGTGAGCCCCGGATCGCTGGAGACGAACTTCTCGAAGGCAAACCGTGGGCACTTCACGATGACGTAGTCGAGCACCGGTTCGAAGCTGGCCGGTGTGGTCTTCGTAATGTCGTTGGGGACTTCGTCGAGCGTATACCCAACCGCCAGCTTGGCGCCGATACGCGCGATGGGGAAGCCGGTGGCCTTGGAGGCCAGGGCCGACGACCGTGAGACGCGCGGATTCATCTCGATGACAATGAGTTCGCCATCCCTCGGATTCACGGCGAACTGCACGTTGCACCCGCCGGCGTCCACGCCGATCTCGCGAATGATTGCGACCGCGGCATCGCGCATCACCTGATACTCGCGATCGGTCAGCGTCATGGCCGGCGCGACCGTGATGGAGTCGCCCGTGTGGACACCCATCGGATCGAGATTCTCAATGGAGCAGACGATCACGACGTTGTCCGCGCAATCGCGCATGACCTCGAGTTCGAACTCCTTCCAACCGAGCAGCGACCGTTCGATGAGCACGGAGTGCACCGGAGAAAGATCGAGCCCACGGCGCACCATGGTATCGAATTCCTCACGATTATACGCAATGCCGCCACCGGTGCCGCCGAGCGTGAAGGACGGGCGGATGATGGCGGGAAAGCCCGTATGCTCCACCGCGGCCATGGCTTCATCGATGGACGTGACCGTGGTCCCCGTGGGGCACTTCAGGCCGATCTTCTCCATCGCCTCGGCAAACAACTTCCGATCTTCCGCCACGCGGATGGCGCGAGCGTTGGCGCCGATGAGCTGACAGCCGTACTTGTCGAGCACACCGCTGTCGTAGAGCGCGAGCGCCACGTTAAGCGCGGTTTGCCCACCCATGGTCGGCAGGACCGCGTCAGGACGTTCCTTGGCGATCACCTTTTCGACGAACTCCGCAGTGACCGGCTCCACATAAGTCCGATCGGCGAACTCCGGATCGGTCATGATGGTCGCCGGATTGGAGTTCACCAGGATGACTTCATAGCCTTCCTCGCGCAGGGCCTTGGTGGCCTGCGTCCCGGAATAATCAAACTCGGCAGCCTGCCCGATCACGATCGGCCCGGAGCCGATCACGAGAATCCGGTGCAGGTCAGAACGTCGCGGCATGGATAAGGTCTTCGATGATGTCGTCGAGTGATCGCTGCGCTCGCCACGCGGTGGCGTGCTGCAGCTTTCGCGGATCCCCGATCAAGACGGGGACGTCTACTGGTCGCACCAGCGTTGGATCCTCGGTAGGCACGGCGCGCGATCCTGTGCGGGCCAGCACCTTCTCGAGAATCTGCTGCACCGACCATCCGGTGCCACTGGCCACGTTGTACGCCTCGCCGGGCATACCCCGCTGACAGAGGGAAATATACCCAGCCACGACGTCACTGACATGCAGGAAATCGCGAACGGGCGAACGATTGCCCACCGGCATGGGCGTACCGGCGGGGGCGGTCGCCAATGCCCGCGCCCGCTGCACCAGCGCAGGGAGGAGAAAGCGGGGTGGCTGCCCTGCGCCGCTGTGATTGAAGCTGCGCGCCACAATCACGCGCAGCCCTGAGGCACGCCACGCCTGCAGCGCGAGGACCTCCTGCGCGGCCTTGGTGGCGGCGTAGACGGTTCGCGGGACCTGTATGGCCTGTTCGGCCAACGGCATGACGTGCGAGGCATCGCGCCCGTACTGCTCCGCGCTCCCCACGATCAACACGGTGGGATCACCACCGTGGCGCTCCAGCTCGAAGAGGAGACGCGCCGTGGCAGTCACGTTCACGTCCCAAGCGAGCGCCGGGTTGGCAGCGGCCGTCGGCAGGTGGGAGATGGCGGCAAGATGAATGACGGTATCGGGACGTGCCGTGGCCACTACTCGGGACACGTACGTCTCGTCACGCAGATCCCCCAGCAGCCAGGTCACCCCCTGTGGGACGGCAGGCACCCCAGGGATGGGGGCGGCCGTCACCGGATCGGTGGCCAAGGCGAACAGCGCGGACGCGTTGGCGGTCAGGGCGGGCAGCAGCCACTGACCGACAAAACCAGCCGCACCGGTGACGAGCACGCGCCCCAGCGGGCGCCCGTCTGGCGGTATCACCGCGCCGTGCGATATCGGGCGAGATCCGCCTCCACCATCATCTCCACGAGCTGCCGGAAATTGACCGTGGGCGTCCACCCGAGTTGCTCACGCGCCTTGGATGGGTCCGCGACCAGCAGATCGACCTCCGCCGGGCGGAAGAACTTTTCGTCCTGCACGACGTGATTGCGGTAGTCGAGGCCGACCGCACCGAATGCCAGTTCGCAAAACTCGCGCACGGAGTAGGTCTCACCGGTGCCAATGACATAATCGTCGGGCTCATCTTGCTGCAGCATGCGCCACATGGCATCGACGTAGTCGCCGGCAAACCCCCAATCGCGGCGCGCATCGAGATTCCCGAGACGCAATTCGTGCTGGAGACCGAGCTTGATGCGGGCCACGGCGTCCGAAATCTTGCGGGTGACAAACTCCAGCCCGCGGCGCGGCGACTCATGGTTGAACAGAATACCGCTGGCCGCATAGAGCCCGAAGCTTTCGCGGTAGTTCACGGTAATCCAATGGCCGTACACCTTGGCGACGCCGTAGGGCGAACGCGGATAGAACGGCGTGCTTTCGCGTTGCGGGGTTTCCACGACCTTGCCGAACTGCTCACTGGAACTCGCCTGATAGAACCGCGCTTTGGGCGCGGCCTTACGCAAGGCTTCGAGCATGCGCGTGACGCCAAGGGCGGTGAACTCACCGGTGAGCACGGGCTGGTTCCACGAGGTCTGGACGAAACTCTGGGCCGCCAGATTGTAGATCTCATCTGGCGCGGCGGCCTGCACTACGTCGGTGAGCGAGGTCTGGTCGAGCAGGTCGGCGGAGACCAGTTCCACGCGATCGACGAGATGGGCGATGCGCTCATACGGCGTCGTGGAGGAACGGCGAACGACGCCGACGACCCGATAGCCCTTGGTGAGCAGCAGTTCCGCGAGGTACGAGCCATCCTGGCCGGTAATGCCGGTAACGAGCGCAGTTTTTGTCACAGACGGATCAGATCGGGGTGGAGAGCGAACGTGTCGGTCGTGCGCAGCGCACGGGGTAACCAGGAACTCCGTGAAGTCGCTGATGGATACACAACGCGGGGAGACTCGCTGTTCGGCGAGCTCCCCGCGTGACGTGCTGTAGCAGGATCCTTACGCGACGGCGACCTGGCCGCGCGGCGCACGCTGCACCTTGCCGGCGGCAAGGCAACGCGTGCAGACCTTCACCTTGATGACCTTGCCCGCTTCGAGCGTGCGGACGACCTGAAGGTTGGGCTTCCAGGTACGACGGGTCTTGTTGTTCGCGTGCGAGACGTTGTTGCCGAAGGCAACACCCTTGTCGCAGTGATAGCAGCGATTGCGATTGATAGCCATGGGTGTGTGCCTCAGCCGGTGATGAGTTCGATACGCGCCATTTCAGCGCCGTCACCCTTGCGGTGGCCGGTCTTGAGAATGCGCGTGTACCCACCGGGCCGCGTGGCGAACGCGGGGCCAAGCTCCTGGAAGAGCTTGTCCGCGGCCTCACGCTTGTGCACGTGCTTGCCGGCGAGCCGGCGCGCGTGGAGCGTGCCCGTGCGAGCCTTGGTGATCAGCTTCTCGACGAACGGGCGGAGCTCCTTGGCCTTGGCCTCGGTCGTCTCGATCGCGCCCTGCTCAATGAGCGAGGTCGCGAGGTTGCGGAGCAGCGCCAGACGCTGCTCACTGGTCCGCCGGAGCTGGCGGTTGGCCTTACGATGGCGCATGGGAGTTCAGTCCTCGTCTTCGTCGTCGTCGGGCGCATTTTCGGCAGCGCGGCTGGGCGGGGTGCCCATATCGAGGATACGGACACCGTCCGTGGATTCCTCGTAGCGCATGCCGAAATTGAGCCCTTCCTTCTCGAGCAGCGCGGCGATTTCCTGCAGAGACTTCTTGCCGAAGTTCTTGACCTGAAGGATTTGCGCCTCGGTCTGGCGAACCAGATCGCCGAGCGAGCGGATGTTGGAGTTCTTGAGTGAATTGACGGAGCGAACCGACAATTCGAGGTCGTCGATGGGGGTACGGAACAGCTCAGCGAGACGGATGGCATCCGAGTTGGCACCATCACCGGCCGCACCGGGCTGCGCGGAGGCCGACGACCCAAAGCCCACAAAGTACTGGAAGTGGGTCTGGGCGAGGGCTGCCGCATAGCTCACAGATTCCTCAGGCGACATCGTGCCGTTGGTTTCGACGGTGAGCGTGAGACGGTCGTAGTCGGTGCGCTGACCGACGCGGGTTTCCGCGACGGTGAAGTTGGCCCGACGGACCGGGTTGTAGATGGCATCGATCCGCACGACATCAACCGGGAGGTTCTTGTCGGCCGGATGCTGGTCGCTCTCGACGTAGCCGCGTCCCTTGTTCACGTAGAGTTCGACGGTGAAGTCGCGCTCGTCGGTGATGGTGAAGAGATGATGCGCCGGGTCGATAACGCGCACGCCTCCCGTGGCGATGATGTCTGCCGCGGTGACCGTGCCCGGGCCCGACTTGACGATGCGGAGCACAGCCTGCTCGACTTCGTCAGGGAGGGACAGGGTGAGCGTCTTGAGATTGCCGATGATCTGGTGCACGTCTTCCACGACCCCGCCGATGGTCTGGTGCTCATGCACCACGCCATCAATGCGGAACGCCCACACAGCGGAGCCACGCAGCGACGACAGCAGCAGTCGGCGCATGGCGTTGCCCAGCGTGTGCCCGAAGCCGCGTTCGAGCGGCTGCAGGCGGAATTCGGCCAGATTGGGATTGTCCTCGCGCTTGGTCGCTTCAACCAGCTGCGGACGGACCAGCCCGGAAAGATCGATAGTTGCCATGTGAAGTCTTGAGAAAAGGTCACGCCGGTGTGGTACCGACGACGCGCTGCCTCGCCCCGAACGCGTGGCAGCCCCGTAGAGGGGTTCGGGCCCCGACCAGCTACTGCCTTACTTGGAGTACAGTTCGACGACGAGCTGTTCCTGCGCGGCGAGCGGGATGCTCGTACGCTGCGGCTTCTCGAGCACGCGGCCGCTGAACGACTCCTTGTCGACCGCGATCCACGAGAGCGAGCCGCCCTTGGACGCCTGCTCCATGGCGCTCATGACGAGCACCAACTCGCGCGAGCTCTGCTTGACGCGCACTTCTTCACCCGGCCGCACCTGGTACGACGGGATGTCGAGGAGACGCCCCTTCACTTCAATGTGGCGGTGACGGATGAGCTGACGCGCGGCCTTGCGGCTCGGAGCGAAGCCCATGCGGTACACCACATTGTCGAGACGGGTCTCAAGCGCGGCGAGCAGGTTGTGACCGGTGATACCGGCCTGCGTTGACACACGCTCGAACGTGTTGCGGAACTGCTTCTCGGAGATGCCGTAGATGCGCTTGATCTTCTGCTTCTCGCGCAGCTGCTTGGCGAACTCCGACATCTTCTTGCGACGCGCCGTGGCCTGCCCGTGCTGACCCGGGGCGTACGGACGACGCTCCACGGGGCACTTTTCGGTGAAGCACTTGGTGCCCTTCAGGAAGAGCTTGGCGCCCTCACGACGGCACTGACGGCAGCTGGGACCAGTATAACGGGCCATGGATCAAACCCTCCGGCGCTTGGGGGGACGGCAGCCGTTGTGCGGAATGGGGGTGACGTCACGAATGGACTTCACCTGCAGCCCCGCAGCGGCGAGCGCCTGGATGGCCGACTCGCGGCCAGAGCCCGGACCCTGCACGCGCACATGGACGCGGCGCACTCCGGCGGTGAGCGCTTCGCGCGCGCACTGCTCGGACGCCACGGTGGCGGCGAACGGCGTGGACTTCTTCGACCCCTTGAAGCCCGCCTTGCCGGCCGAGCCCCACGACACCGCGTTGCCATGCATGTCGGTGATCGTGATGGTCGTGTTGTTGAACGTGGCGCTGACGTGGGCGATGCCTTCGGCCTCGACGACGCGCTTGGTTTTCTTTGCGGTAGCCATGGCTTACTTGGTCACCTTCTTCTTGCCCGCGATAGCGCGGCGCGGCCCCTTCTTGGTGCGCGCGTTCGTGTGCGTGCGCTGCCCGCGCACGGGGAGGCCGCGACGGTGGCGCGTGCCACGGTACGAGCCAATGTCCATCAGGCGCTTGATGTTCATCGCGACTTCAGTGCGCAAAGCACCTTCGACGCGGAAATTGCGCTCGATTTCCTGACGGAGCTTGTTGAGATCGACATCGTTCAGGTCGCGAACGCGCTGCGCGCTCGACACACCGGCCGATTCGAGAATCTTCTGGGCGGTCTTGCGACCGATGCCGAAGATGTAGGTCAGGCCGATCTCAATCTTCTTCTCACGCGGGAGATCGACGCCAGCGATACGTGCCATATTCTACGCTTCCCCTCAGCCCTGACGCTGCTTGTGCTTGGGGTTGCGCTTGCAGATGATGCGAGTCACGCCCTGTCGCTTGACGACTTTGCAGTGCTCACAGATCGGCTTTACGCTGCTGCGAACTTTCACGGGTCACCTCGGTGCTTCCGCACCGACGGAGTCTCCCGCACCACTGTTGCCAGTAGCCGGCCGGACTCCCCATGCTGTTCATCGCTCGTGAAGCATCGCGAACGGCATCAGGTTTTCCCGATGCAGCTCTCCGATTCCGCGCATGAGCGAAGCGAATGTGGCCAGCGGATTGGCCGGTGAATTCCCGCCCCATGGGCGCCACAAAATGGCACCCAAAATGGGCAAGACCTGCAGCTTAGCGGACTTAGGCAATCCCCGCAAGTACGCGTGCGGTCTTACCTTAGCGCGGCGTGCACGGCAGCCATCGCCGCCGCCGGGTCGTCCGCCGCCGTCACCGCCCGCCCAAGAATGAGCCACCGGGCACCGGCCGCCGCCGCCGCCGCCGGCGTCATCACGCGGCGCTGATCATGCGCCGCGCCCCCGGGCAGTCGGATTCCGGGAATGAGCAACCCCAGCCGGTCACCGAAGGCCGCGCGCACCGGCGCCGCCTCGTGGCCGGAGCAGACGATCCCTGCCCCGCCCCCCGTGGCCACCAGCCCGGCCAGTCGCAGCACCTCATCCTCCACCGTCACCGACGACCGCCCCCACGCCTCCTCCACGCCGGAGGCATCCATGCTGGTGAGAATGGTCACCCCCAGAATGGCACAGCCGCCGCCGGGCTCCCCGTCGTTGGCCCCATCCACGGCAGCGGCGATCATCTCGCGGCCGCCGCTGGCATGCACCGTCAGCAAGGATGCACCATGGCGGGCCACGCTCCGCGCCGCCCCCCGCACGGTGTTGGGGATATCGTGGAGCTTGAGGTCCACGAAGACCTCCTTGCCCTGATCCCGGAGCCACGCCACGACCGACGGGCCCTCGGCTGCAAAGAGCTCCAACCCGACCTTGTAAAAGGAGCAGCTATCCCCGAGCCGGCGGACCATCGCCTCGGCACCGGCCCGGTCGGACACGTCCAGCGCCACGATGGGGATGACAACAGCGGTCATGAGTGAGGCCATTCGAGGGTTCCAATGATGGAAGTCAGATCGCGGATGCCCTGCCGATCGGCCCACTGCCGCATCTGGCGAACGATCCGTTCCGGGGCACGCGGATCCCGCAGGGCGGCGGTTCCGACCCCAACCAGTGACGCACCGGCCAGCAGATACTGCACGGCGTCGTCTCCCGTGCTGACGCCGCCGAGCCCAATCAAAGGGACCCCCGGCAGCGCCTGACTCACCCGCCAGGTCGCCAGAAGGCCAATGGGGAGCACCGCCGGTCCACTGATCCCGCCACTGCCGAAGCTGATCTTCGGCCGGCGCCGATGCGTATCGATGACCAGCCCTGGCATGGTGTTGACCAGCGTCAACCCAGTGGCTCCATGGTCCACGGCAATACGGGCCGTATCCACAATGCCCGCCCCCAGCGTTGGCGACAGCTTCACAAATATGGGACGCTGCGTTTTGGCCCGAGCCGCCGAGACCAGCGCTGCCAGCGCCTGCTGATCGGCGCCAAACTCCAACCCGCCCGCCTTCACGTTGGGGCAGCTCACATTGAGCTCGAACCCATCGATCCCCCGCTCCCCGTTGATGGCTTCCACGACCGCGGCGAAGTCGTCGATGCTGTTACCCACCACATTCACAAACACCCGGGTCCCAGGGTGATGCGCAGGTAGCCACGGGAGATATGCGGCTTTGACCGCCTCCAATCCGGGATTGGCCAGACCGATGGCATTGATCATCCCGCCGGCGAACTCACTCACTCTGAGCGCCGGGTTCCCTTTTCGAGGGCTGATACTGACGGCCTTGGTGGAAATGCCCCCCACGGCATCCAGATCCACCACATCTTCAATCTCCATCCCGAACCCGGCGGTCCCGGACGCGAGCACAACAGGATTCCGGAACTCAAGGCCGGCCACACGAAGCCCAAGGGGCCGGGCCATTGAAGCACCGGCCGTAACGAGGGGGGGCGTGGGAGCAGCTGCGACAGTCACGGGTGGCATGTCTCGGGACGAGGGAAACGGGGAGCTGCGGGCTGGTGACTAGGGAGCTCGCTGGGCGCTACGCGCCCGCAGCTTGCGTACGCTATCACTCCAGACCCGCACCGCTTCCCCCCAGCGCAATTTCAACAACGTGGGAGCGTTCGCAAAGTCATCAGCCGTTGCCGGATCCTCCCCACGCAGTCGCAGTGCGACCGCCGACGCGGGATACTCCACCCGGATACGTTGCTGCCAGCGTTCGGCGCTGTCAGGCATGAGCGTACTGGCGGCGTACCACGCGTGCGGGGCAAACACGGAGTTCGTGCGCTGCCGCGCAAACTCCGAGAACACGGCTTGCGCCAACCATGCAGAGCGGAGTGAGTCACGTGCCACTTCGCCCGCGAGAAACGCGGAAGCGCCCGTGGGATCATCGCGTCCGAGCAGCAATCGCAACAGCAGGAGGTGCTCATTGATCTGGCGACCAAAACTCGTCGTCCACGAGGCGGAATCCACCCGTGCCAACACCGAGTCGGCGCCGCTCATGGAGCGGGCCTGTCGAAGGTCAAGGTACGCTGTGCGTATCATGACTTCCCGCCGCATCAGCGAATCTTTGCCGGCAAGCGATGCAGATCGGTCCAGATACAGGCGCGCGACCGAGTCCCGTCCCGCTCTGAGCAGCTGGTCGCCGAGGGTGTATTGCAGTCGGCCCCGATTCAGATCACGGACCCGCGCATTGTCGTAGGCCCGCACCACGCGCTCGGCACCGTCCAATCGTTGTGCCAGACCGAAGTCGACGAGGGCCCGCACGACATCGTCGCGAAAGTCGCCGGCGCGCCCGCGAATCACCAGAACGGATTCGGCGCGCACAAAGTCGCGGGCGGCGAGTGCCGCGGCCGCGATTTCCCATGGGAGAAGCCCGGAATCGACGTCGCCGAGATACTGATCCGTTGCCTGCAGGTCGCCTTGCGCCAGAGCGCTACGGGCGGCCCAGAGCCGCGCCTGTCGTCTGGTTTCCCCCGCGGGGAGCGAAGGCAGCAGGGAGTCGAGCAACACGCGCGCGCGGGCAGCGTTCGAGGTACGGAGCTCACAGGCAGCCAGCGCGATGAGCGCCCGCGATTTCTCGTCACCCGATCCGGCTGCCCCGCCGAGAAACGCGGAGAGATACCGACGGCCTGTCTCACAGTCGCCGCTCAAGGCAGCGCCGCGGCCGGCGAGGTAGGTGGACCGAGACGTCCACTTGGAGGACGGATGCCGAACGATCACCGTTTCGGCATGCGCGGCAGACACCTTGAAGTCCTCCCGCGCAGCATCGTCTTCATTGCGTTGCAGCTTGGCATCGCCCCGCTTCGCCGACTTTTCGGCGTTATACACGCCGTTGTAGTACACGCAGCCACTCGCCAACAGCCAGGTCGTCGCCAGGGCTATCAGGCGATGTGCGGCACCGTGTCTCATCCGCCCACCTTCCGGTCGTATTCGTCGAGGTATCGCTCCACAGCATCGGCCAACCGATCCGCGAGCTCGGCCTGACGTTCAGGGCTGGTGATGTAGGCGGCCTCGGCCCGATTGGTCCCGAAACCGATTTCCACCAGCACAGCGGGCATGAACGCGGTAACGAGGACGACCAGGCCAGCCTGCTTCACTCCCCGATTGGGACCTGGATGCACCGTACGCATCCCCGATTGAATGAGCGTTGCGAGCCGCATGGACTCTCGCAGGTGCTCGTTCTGCGCCATATCCCGCATGATGAATCCAAGCGGATCATCGCGACTGACATCGGCATTCGTTTCGAACTTGACGGCTTCGTTTTCCATGGCGGCGACGCGCCGTTCGTCTTCCGTTTTGGCTTCGGCGAGAAAATACGTTTCGAAGCCACGCGCGCCGCCCGGATTCTGCCATCGCGGATTGGCAGCATTGACGTGGATGGACACGAACAGATCGCCCTTGGCGGCGTTCGCGATTGGGCCCCGATCGTACAGTCCGATCAATGTGTCAGTGGTCCGCGTCATGACCACGCGAATGCCGCGCGTTTCGAGGGCACGCTGGAGCTGCTTGGAGACCGCCAGCGTGACGTTCTTTTCGTAAATGCGCGGACCGCCGCCGATGGGGCCGGACATCCCATTGTCACGTCCGCCGTGACCGGCGTCCACAACGACGACACGCTGACGACCGCTGCGCGTGGCGGCCGCGTTTCCCCCCGTCGCTCGGGGCGCGGCGCCGGGAGACGCCGGCTGACGAGCGGGTGCGACGGGCCGTTTGGCCGCAGCCACCGGCGCAAACCGGCGCAACTCCCGCTTCTCCGCATCAAACATGACCCCGGTGCCAATCCGTGGCAGCAGGTCGGCGGCCAACCCCATGGGAACATACAGCTGCGCCGCGCGCCGGAACACGGGCCCACTCAACGGAAGGGTATCGTTGGCCACCACGGCAAACGCGGTGCCGGTTTCGATATCGATGCCAATGCGCCCGACTTCGAGTCGATACCGTCCGCTGCGCGCCCCGTCGCGCACCAACTGCCCGCCGAGCGCCTCGGCCAAGACATCCGCCCGCAGGGCGAGCCCGCCACCGTCAGCGGCCACGACTGGAACTTCCCGCACCCGTTCACCAAGTCGTACCGTGAGCGAAACCGGCTGTGCTACGGCTACCACCTGCAGCATCAGCCCGAGGGCCGCAAACACGGTACTCATCCCTTGCGCAGGACGCGCGCAATCTCCCGCTCCGCGTCCCGTTTCTTGAGGTCTTCACGCTTATCGTGCTGGGCCTTGCCGCGAGCCAACGCGATTCGTGTTTTGACCTTGCCATTCTTGAAATACAGATCAAGCGGCACCAGCGTGAGCCCCTGGCGTTCCACCGATCCGATGAGGCGCCGGATTTCGCGCTTGTGCAGGAGAAGCTTGCGCGTGCGCGTCGCTTCGTGATTGAACAAGTTGCCGTTGGCGTAGGCGCCAATGTGGAGATTGAGCAGAAACACCTCACCGTCTTTCACAAAACCATAGGCATCGGTGAGATTCGCCCGGCCGTCACGGAGCGCTTTCACCTCGGTACCGGTGAGCACAATGCCCGCCTCCCAGGTATCCAGGATCTCATAGTCGTGACGGGCGCGCTTGTTCCGCGCAATCAGTTCGGTCGGTTCTTCGGTGTCCTTGGTGGCCATACGTGTCCGTAACGTAATCGTTCCACCCCTCCGACGAGCGATCCGTGATCACGTTTCTTGCCGATGGCGTTGACTTCCGGGCTACTCCCGATCTATTCTTCTCGCCCTGCCGCTCCTGTGGCCACTGGCCATGGGGTGGATGTTCTGCCGGAGTGGTGGAATTGGTAGACGCGCTGCGTTCAGGGCGCAGTGTCCGCAAGGACGTGCCGGTTCGAGTCCGGCCTTCGGCACCTGTTCACAAAACGGGCAACAGTCGCTTCGGCGCTGTTGCCCGTTTTGTGTTGTGGCCAGTCAGGACCTGAGAGCGCTGGGTCGAACGTCTTCCGGGAGTGAAGCCGCCCCAAAGGCCGTCCGGAGCTGCTCATTGAGCGCGGCCCGGGTTTCCTGCACAAAATCGGTGCCCACCGCCAGTACCTCCGCCGTGGGAGCAGGCATACCCGCCCCTTCGAGCAGTACCTTGGCAAGGCGAGCCGCCGGGGTCGTCTGACTGCCCCTTACCGCGAGCGCTGCGGTGTAGCTCCGCCAGCGCTCCGCCCACAGGCGACCCGTTTCAGCATGCCGGCGGGACTCGGCGGCGACCACCGGCGCCAAGTGGTGCGCCACGTCGGCCGCTGTTTGGTCATCAAGGGCATCACGCTCGGCTACAATGAGTCCAATGGCGCGACGGGCAAAGCCGAGTTCACGCGCCGCAACGTCGGCCGAGCCGCACACTGCGGTCAGCCACGCCAGCGTGGGCGCTTCGGCTTCCCGCACGAGGTGATTGAGATACACCTCAACACGCTGCTTGCGCGCCCTCGACGCCTGCCAGTCTGCCCACAGCCCCATAATACCGGTCAAGGCTGGAGGATGGGTAAGCCGCCCGGAATCTCGGGCGCGGCATACGCAGGGAGCCCCACGCGATCCCGGACCACCGATTCGTCATCAAGCAGATCGCTGAGCTTCACGCCCTCGAGCACTTCATCGATACGCTTCTGCAGGAGCATCCATACCGGTCGGATACTGCAATTCTCCGCTTCGGCGCACCGCCCCGCGTCTACGGGATGCGTGACACAGTGCAGGTCAAAGGTCGTCAGTTCCGATGCCTGAATCACGTCGCGCACCGTGATCTCTTCCGGCGCTCTGGCAAGGGAGTACCCACCGCGCGCTCCCCGCGTGCTGTTGACGATGCCCGCGCGACGCATGCGCAGCAGAATCTGCTCGACATAGTCACCAGGGAGCCGCTCGCGTGCCGCAACATCGCGGCCAGTCACCGGCCCCGTGCCTACCCGTCGAGCAAGGTGCAGGGCGCAAATCAGCCCGTATTCGGCCCATGTTGTAATCCGCATACCCGAGAGTCTAGGTCGGAATCGTGGCCGAGACAAGCCATTCAGGCCCCAGCTCCCCGTTTCCCATGCCGGCGTCGTCTAGACCGACACAGTGCCCCGCTCGCCGGGGGCCCCTCCCCGCTGTGCGGCATTGTGCCGGCCTTCCCGGGAAGCCTGTAGAGGCCGCAGGCAATCCGGTAGCGACACACTTCAGGACGTCCTAGCCTCCAGTCACCGCGCCATGGTGTCCCTCAGGAACACCAATCTCCGTAAGGCGACGCAGATCGAGCACCCGGTCCACCTGATCCAACGGCAGGATGGCCTCGCGCTTGACCAAGTCCCGAATGAGCACGCCCTCGCGAACGCTCCGTTTGGAGAGTTCCGCTGCGGCGGCGTACCCGATTTGTGGCATGAGCGCGGTGGCCAATGCCGCCGAGCGTTCCACCCAATACGCACACATGGCCGGATTGGCCTGAATGCCGGTGATGCACTTCTGGGTGAGCACGTCCATGGCGTTGGTGAGTAACTGCATGGAAAGCAGGACGTTATGCGCAATGACCGGCATCATGACATTGAGCTCCAGTTGTCCGTGTTCAGCGGCCATGGTCACGGTGGTATCGCAGCCGATCACCTGAAAGCAGACCTGATTGACCATTTCCGGAATGGATGGATTGATCTTGCCCGGCATGATGCTGGAGCCCGGCTGCACGGCCGGCAGCGATATTTCGTCGAGGCCGGTGCGCGGGCCGGACACCATCAAGCGCAGATCACTCGCGACCTTCGAGAGATCAATGGCGAGTCCGCGCAAGGCGCCGCTGAAAGCCGCGGCATCTCCCATGCTTTGCATGAGCTGGATACGATCTTCACCCACACGCAGTGTGGGAATACCACTGATCTCCCGCAGATGCTGGACCATGAGTGCGGGATACTGCGGTTCCACCGTGACGCCGGTGCCAACGGCCGACCCACCGATCCCGAGATCATTGAGATAATCGGCGGCCTCGGCCACCCGACGGCGGCAACGCTCCAGTGTCCCGGCATAGGCGGTGAACTCCTGGCCGAGGCGGATGGGCATGGCGTCCTGCAGATGCGTGCGGCCCGCCTTGACGATTCCGTCGAAGGCGCGTCCGCGATCCTGCAGTGCCTCACTCAGCTCTTGTACCGCCCGCAATAGCGCTGGCAGCTGGCGCAGGACCGCCAGGCGGATGTTGGTAGGGATCGTATCGTTCGTGCTTTGCGCCATATTCACATGATCATTGGGATGCACCGGGGCATATTGGCCCCGGGCTGCGCCCAACAATTCATTGGCTCGATTCGCGAGCACCTCGTTCACGTTCATGTTGTGAGAGGTGCCGGCACCGGCCTGATACGGATCGACGACAAACTGATCCCGGTGATGCCCGGCGAGCACTTCGTCGGCTGCGGTGATAATGGCCGTGGCGCGTTGGGCATCAAGGCGACCCGTTGCGCGATGCGTACGCGCCGCTGCCTGCTTGATCCAGACCTGCGCGACAACAAACGGCTCCAGCGGTCGCAACCCGCTGATGGGAAAGTTGTGCAGCGCGCGGACTGTTTGGATGCCATACAGCGCGTCCGCCGGTACCTCGAGCGTCCCCAGCGGATCGCTCTCGAGGCGGGTTTCCAAGACAGGTGACGACGGCATACTCATGTGGACTCTCCCAAATGCCAACGGGCGCGACCCGAAGGTCACGCCCGTTGTTGCATGGTCAGGTGATCACGGAAACACGAAGGTGGTATCGATGGATGACGTGAGATGCAAATTGGCCGCGTTTGTTCCGACCAGATTGGTGCGCCACCTCACGAGCGTCAATGACCGCTTCGGTGGGCCACTCGCCAGGAACTGTGTGAGGAGCCCGCCAGGAATCACCACGGAGCCATCGTCCCGTAGCGCGCAATACACCTGTTCGTTCGCAACGGGGGACGTGGCGGGATTCGCGTACCTGAGCTGCAGGATGATCGCGGCCGTTGGATCGTTGGTGCCATTCCACGTGACGGAGAGATTCGCGCCAGCCGCCGGGATGGTCAGCGGTCCGAGCGCGAGGGGCTCGGCCAGCTTGATGGACCCCGTGATGGCGGGGAAACTGGTGCCCTCACCCGGTATACTGACCTGCGCTACGTCACCTGCGGTGTATAGCAGAGGGGCGTTGTCGGGCGTCGCATAGCGGGCGTCCGTCGCGGAGTAGGGCAACTGCCGGGTTGCACCGGCCACCGTGATCCCAATCGACGTACCGGCCGCACGATCACCCCGCGCGCTCTGCACCGTGGTATCCACCGGGGCGAAAATGCATTGATCACTCTGCTGCGTGATGCTGTTTGGCACCTGCAGACCGATAGACTCGAAGAAGACCACGGTCGTCGCAGCGCTGGCCTGCGTGGCCGAAGTGCCCTTCGCGAGAAAGTTGACCGCACCGTACTTCTGAAGGTTCTGCTCAGTTTCCGTAATGCTTGAGCAGCCTGTCAGCGCGCACGCTGCCAAAGCAAGGGCCGGTAGGGTTCGTTGCGTAGTCATCTTGTCTGTGCGCGAGAGGTAACGGCTGAACGGATGCCGCGTATGGGACCGGGACGTCAGGCCCCGATTGGCCGTGCGGCGCCACGCAGAAAGGGATTGGACGCCAACTCACGCCCGATCGTAGTCATAACACCGTGCCCTGGTAATACCCGAGTCCCCTCTGGAAGGGTGGCCAGGCGCATGAGGGACTGGTGCATGGCTGGCGGGTCGCAGAGTGGCAGATCAGTGCGCCCGATGGACCCTGCAAAGAGGACATCACCTGAAATGCAGAGTTCATGCCCGATAAATGCCACATGACCGGGAGCGTGCCCGGGCACGTGCCATACGGCAAAGGAGTAGGCTCCAAGCGTCAGTGTATTCCCCTCGGCCAGCTGGTGCTGGGCCGGGGGCGGGTTTTCGATCTGAATGCCCCATCGCCCGGCGTTCTCGGCGGCATGCTCGTAAAAGAACTGGTCTGCCGGGTGCATCCAAATGGGTACCGGATTGGCCCGCACGACCCCCGCCAGCCCTCCCACATGATCAAAGTGGCAATGCGTAAGCCAGACACCGGCCAGCCGACACCCAGTCGCGGCGACCGCGGCGAGCAGCGTTTCCGCCTCATCACCGGGATCAACCAGCACCGCCTGCTGCGATTCAGGATCGGAGAGCAGCCAGCAGTTCTCCTCAAGCGGTCCGACGGTCAGTTGCTGCACGCGCAAACCGGACACGTTCAGTCCTGCGCCGTGGCAATGGAGCTTTCACCCGTTTCGAGTACGGGGGCCTCGCCGATGCCGTGATGCGCCAGCCAACGCTCCGCTTCCAGCGCCGCCATGCAGCCGGTGCCCGCCGAGGTGATCGCCTGCCGATAATAGTCATCGATGACGTCGCCTGCGGCAAAGACGCCATCCACGTTCGTGGAGGTCCGCCATGGCGCCACTTTGATGTACCCGAACTCCGACGTGTCCAACTGCCCGCCGAGGAACTTGGTGTTTGGCGTGTGCCCAATGGCCACAAAGAGCCCACCAACTTCCAGCTGACTGACGGCCCCGGTCACGGTGTCTGCGAGGGAGAGGCCGGTGATGAAATCATCACCCAGCACCTCGGTCACCTGCGAGTTCCAAATCACCCGGACCTTGGGATGCTGGAGTACCCGGTTGGCCATGACTTTTGACGCGCGGAAACTGTCGCGGCGATGAATGATGACCACTTCGCTGGCAAACTTGGTGAGATACATCGCTTCTTCCATTGCAGTATCGCCACCGCCCACCACTGCGAGACGCTTGTTACGGAAGAAGGGCATGGCCCCATCACAGACCGCACACGCCGACACGCCGCCGCCCTGCTGCGCCATGCGAATCTCACTCTCGAGACCGATCCACTTGGCCGCCGCTCCCGTCGCTACGATGATCGTGTGTGCGGTGACGGCAGGCGAGTAGTTGGGTGTGATGGTGAACGGGCGTTGCGACAGGTCCACCTGCTTGACGAGTTCGGACACCACCCGCGTTCCGTGATGCACCGCCTGCGCCTTCATCCGTTCCATGAGGTCGGGGCCACTGATGGCCTCGGGGAACCCCGGAAAGTTCTCGATGTCCGTCGTGAGCATGAGCTGGCCACCAGGGAGCTCAGTGCCGACCGGCTCACCCTCGAATACCAGCGGGGAGAGATTGGCACGAGCCGCATAGATGGCCGCCGTCCAGGCCGCCGGGCCGGATCCGATGATGACGACGTTTTCGGAAGTCGAATCAGACATGTTCACGATGGGTGAAAGCAAAATGAAGCAGAGCGTTTCGTTGAAACGAAGACGCCGTGTGTTATGAAAGTTCGAGGACCCCAAGCGCACCATGGCAGTGCGAGACCGTACCAACCAGCACGCGACTCGGTCCGTCACTGCCCCACTGTGCCAACTGCTCATCTGCCCGGGCAATGGCGGCAGCGTCGATCATCCCCACGCCGTAGGTGCGGTGGGTACAATGAAAAATAGCCGTTCCGTGCAGCGTTGGTTCGCGATCCGCCATGCGCCCGATGGCGACCGGCATGCTCCAGTCGCGGGGGCCACGGGTAGCCGGGCACTTGGCGGGCTCGATACAGTTTACCGGACAGGTCCACGTGGCAAAGCTGACGTAGTGCCGGTTGTCCGGTGCCGCACGTTCCCAAGGCGTGGGCGGTACGGATGGGAGGGGCACCACCTCCATGCCACGCCCAGGCCACCGAAGACGCGCACGGGCTATCAACCAATCGAGGCAGAGGTGCGGCATCAGCGGTGACGGTACCATCGCATCGGCCGCAAGTGCCGGTGCCCCTTCAGCGAGCCAGATGGCGAGATACTCGTCCCAGGTGGAGACTACCACCCGGACCGGGGCGCCCGTGTAGTGCTGCTGGTCGAGCTGGGTGGCCACTCGACAGTGCGGATCCCGATCGACCACGACGATGTCCTGGACGGACAACGCCCCACGTTGGGCCGCACGCGTGAGCTGTTGGGTATACCAGCTTCCGTAACAACCTCCGCCAATCACGACGATGCGCCGGAAGGCAAGCGGTAACGCGGTGCCCACGTTAGCGACGGAGATGACGTCCACCATCGACCCGGAGCAAGGTGCCTGTGATGTACGGTGCGTCAACGAGATAGTGCACCGCACCGACCACATCGAGGGGGGTCCCCGTGCGAGCCAATGGCACGTCGCGCAAGAACTTCTCCCGCGCCGCCTCGGTCATGTCTTCGGGGGCGAGCACGAGTCCCGGCGCGATGGCATTGACGCGAATGCGCGGTGCAAGATGTTCGGCCACCGTCCGCACCAACTGATGCACCGCCGCTTTGGTGACCTGATGCGGGATGAGTTGCGGGAACCCGGTTTCATCGGCCAGGTGGTCGGCCATCTGGATGATGCAGCCGCCGTCGTTCAGCGCACGCGCTGCTGCCTGCATCAGAAAGAACGGAGCGCGGAGATTGATGGCTTCGGTGCGAGCCCACTCATCGGGCGTAACAGACTCGAAGTCCCGGAACTCCATGACGGACGCGGAACTGACCACCACATCAAGGGCATCAAAGGCCGCGACGGCCGCTTGCACGATTCGCGCGGGCGCGGAGGAATCCTGCAAGTCTTCCTGCACGACCAGCACCCGCACGCCATGCGCCTGCTCCAGCTCTCTTGCCAGTGTCGCCGCGTCATCGGGCGAGTTTCCGTGATGCAGCACGAGGTGATAG
The DNA here is from genome assembly GCF_000695095.2 of Gemmatimonas phototrophica. Taxonomy (NCBI): domain Bacteria; kingdom Pseudomonadati; phylum Gemmatimonadota; class Gemmatimonadia; order Gemmatimonadales; family Gemmatimonadaceae; genus Gemmatimonas; species Gemmatimonas phototrophica. Next base: position 2,457,071 of record NZ_CP011454.1, read on the forward strand.
CCGCGTTCCGCAAAACTGCGCGCAATCGCGGCACCGACCCGCCGCGCACTGCCCGTGACGAGTGCCACCCGTCGCAGCATGGGCTACACCACCGCGTCGCGAGCGGCGACTTTTGCATCCTGCCAATCGAGCCAGACCTTGGGCACCAGCTGCCCACCGAGCTTCCGGGGTCCCTCCTGGGTGCCATGCCAGTCCGATCCTCCACTGGGCAGCAACCCGGCTTTCTCCGTGTGCTCCACCAGCCGTTGGACCAGATAGGGCGGATGACTGGGATGCAGCACCTCCACCGCATCCATCCCCATATCGGCGAGGCGGGCAATGCGGGTCGGCGTGGCCGAGTCGCCGGGGTGCGCCCAGACGGCCAGACCGCCAGCCTTATGGACCAGGGCAATCGCATCAGCAACGTCGAACTTGTCCTTGGCCATATAGGCCGGACGCCCCAGCCGATCCACTTGTCAAACGCTTCGCGAAACTCGCGCACCCATCCGCCCGCCAGCATGGCACGTGCGATGTGCGGACGGCCAACCGCGCCGTCGCCCGCTTCCTGCATCACCGCCTGCATGGTGATGGGAATGCTATGGGCATTGAGCGTGGCCACAATGCGCTCGGCGCGCGCGACCCGTTGCAGTCGAAGGTCGGCCAGCGCGTCCCGCATGGCCTCGCGATTGCTGAGATGCAAGCCAAGCAGGTGCAGCTCATCGTCGTCGAAATGCGTACTGAGCTCGACGCCGGGAACGATGCGCACGCCAAGGCGCTGACCCGCCTCGGCGGCTTCATCGAGTCCGTCCACGGTATCGTGATCGGTGATGGCGATGGCAAACAGTTGTGCATCGGCCGCGGCTTGCACCACGGCGGCCGGTGCGAGCGCTCCATCAGAAGCCGTGGAATGCACCTGCAAATCCACGAACGCCGGCGCCGGCGCCGTGGTCTCTTCGATCACGACCGGTAGCCTGCCTCTGGGGAGCGCGCGCCCGGCTGCGACGCGCGGAAGAGGTCGTGCAACTGCGCGTCATCAAGCTGCGCCAGCGATTGCTCCCGCGAGCGGGTTCCCATGGGGGAATAGCGCGTGACCCGCACCTCGCGGGCATCACCCTTGCCTGACACAAAAATCAATCCGAATTCGTCTCCCACGTATTGTGTGAGGAAACCGGATGGGTACACCTGCCAGTCACGTCCATCAATGCTGATGTGTCGTGTGGGCATCTCAACCTCCCTGAACTTCGTGCCAGCAGCTGGCAGACATGTCCTGCCCGTGCACGGCGGCGAGTTCAGTCTCGCTGCCGGCCTCGGTGAACTCTATGAAGCGACCACGCTCAGATGCGTGTTCGAAAACCCAGAAATGCGCGGGCACTGCCGACGCGCGTTGTTTGCGCTGAGGCAGTGCCGCGAAATAGGCCGCGCGTTCCGCGTCGGGGACCTGACGTTCCACAATGGTCAGCGCGCGGGCCATGCTCCTCGCTCCCTCAGAATCCCGTTTCGGGCATGGATTCAAGCGCCTTCTTGAGGTCGGACATAAAACGATCGGCGTCCGCACCGTCCACGACCTTGTGGTCGAAGGACAGCGAGAAATAGGCGCAGGTACGGATGGCGATGGTGTCCTCACCATCCGGTCCGGTAATGACTTTGGGACGCTTCTCAATGGCACCGAGGCACAGAATGGCCGTGGTGCCAACGGGAATGATGGGCGTACCGGTGATGGAGCCAAACGTTCCCGGGTTGGTGATGGTGAACGTGGCGTCCTGGACCTCGGTGGGATTGAGCTTCTTGCTGCGGGCGCGTGCGGCGAGGTCATTCACCGTCCGCGTCAGTCCGGTCAGGGACAACTCATCGGCGCGCTTGACGACGGGAACGATGAGGCCGTTCGGTTCGAGCGCGACGGCAATACCGAGGTTGATCTGCTTGCGATAAATGACGTCAGTACCGGCGACCGCCGCATTAAGCACCGGATGACGCTTGAGCTGCATGGTGACAGCCTGCAGGATGAACGGCAGGTACGTGAGCTTCTGTCCGGACTGTGCCTCGAAATCCTTGCGCATCGCCGTGCGAATGCGGGCCACGCGCGTGAGATCGATTTCGAAGAACGTGGTCACGTGTGCCGCGACCTTGCGGGCGAGACTCATGTGATCCGACGTCAACCGACGGATCTTGTTCATGGGTTCAACGACATCGCCAGCCCATGGAGTGGGGAGCGGCCCGTGCTGCTCCACCCCGGCGGGGGCGTACATGGACGCGCCGGCGACTGACGCCGCGGCACCGCCAGCGGGCCGGGCGGCGAGAAATGCCTCGAGATCCTTGCGTGTCACGCGTCCCGCAATGCCGCTTCCGGAGAGCGCGGAGATCTCCACCCCGTGCTCGGCGGCAATTTTCCGCACGAGCGGCGATGATTTGGAGCGCAGCCGATCTTCGAGGGAGCCCGGGGACGCGGCGGGAATGGCGGTGGCGGGAACAGCGGCGGCGACAGCGGCCACGACAGCGGCACGGGGCACGGCAGCGCTTACTGACGCTGATGCGTCCGCACTCGGTGACGCTGCCGGCTCTGGCGTCGGCGCGGCGGCAGCCGCGGCGGCGTCCGTCTCCAGGCGCGCCACGACGGTGTTTACCGCCACGGTCAGGCCATCACCGACGAGAATCTCCATCAGCACGCCAGCCGACGGCGACGGGATTTCCGCATCCACCTTGTCGGTGGAGATCTCGAAAATGGGCTCATCACGTTTCACACTGTCGCCCACTTTTTTCAACCAGCGCGACACCGTTCCTTCAGCGATGGATTCGCCCATCTGCGGCATGATCACGTCTACACGAGCCACTCGGTCATCCTCGATTCGTGGAAGCTACATCTTCTGCCTGGTCGCGACGCTTGAGGCGCCACAACGCGAGCACCGGCAATGTCAGTGCGCCAAAGGCGGCACCGTAGCCGGCAAACACCCACCATTCACACGCAGGCAGGCCAGGCGCAGGAGTGCAACGATTGAAAAAGCCCATCAGCTTGCCGATGCCCACTCCGGACATCGCCCCGCTCACAGCGCCGATAAAAAACGTAAAGCATCCAACGCCGATATTCCTCCCCACCCGATCCTCAGTGGGGGGCGTCACGGACTTTCCGGGTCCAGCCATGATCAGTAGCCGGCCGTGATGGAATGACGCGGGTCGGCCGCCCGATGCAAGGCGTTGAAGTATTTCTTCACGTTCTTGTCGATACGACTTTCACCCACTTGATCGGTGTGGACCTCAACGAAAGTGTAGTGCCCACCTTCCATTTTCACGGAGAGCTTCACGGTACCAAGCGTTCCGCCGAAGGTACGAGAACGCGCATCGGCGCCCCCGCGTGTCAGGCCGAGGGCGCCGAAGAAACGATCGGCCTGCTCAAGCACCGCGTCGGGCGAGAGCGAACACCGATGAAAATGCCGCATGACAAATGCTCCGTCGGCGCCCGTCAGGGCACCGGCTTGCGAGTGGAGTCCGGGGTCACTGCCGGGGCCTTGGCCGAATCCGAGACGCGGGTGGACGTGGGCGTCTGGATGTTTCCGGGCTCGTCGGCCGAGAGAATATCCTGCGTCCAGTCCTGCGTTTTCTGCAGGATTTGCACGGAGTCGCGGCGAAACTGAATCGCCATGGCCCACATGCCCGCGGTGACAAACATCAGGTTACTGCGATAGGTCCCGAGTTCACCGGTCTCCTCAAGCCCATTGGAGACCGTCTTCATGTCCTTGTTGGTCCCGAATATCCGCCCTTCCCCGCCCTGAATGGGGAGCCCGGTCTTGGTATCGTGCACCAAGACACGCCAGTACACCGGCTCAAGGGCGCGCGTCGGACGGGTCTCGGGAGAGACCCGGATGGTAAAGTCCTCCGTCCGAAGACGGAGTTCACCGAGCGGCGGTCGTCCAGCATCGCAGCCGGCGAGCAACACGCCGACTGCGACCGCTGCGACCGCGCGACTGAACCGACGCGCGTGGGTGAGCATCACTGGTAGTATTCGAGTCCGAGGTGCGTGATCTGCTCTTCACCCATGAGGTGGCGGAGTGTGTTCTTCAGCTTGGTCTGCTGAATGAAAAGATCATGCTCGGGCTGGAGTCCCGCAGCGACCGTAGGCGCCTTGTAATAGAAGCTTAACCATTCCTGAATGCCCTTCATGCCGGCGCGCTGGGCAAAGTCGGAGAACAGCGCCAAGTCGAGCACGAGCGGCGCGGCCAGAATGGAGTCGCGGCAGAGGAAGTTGACCTTGATCTGCATCGGGTAGCCGAGCCACCCCTTGATGTCGATGTTGTCCCACCCTTCCTTGTTGTCGCCGCGCGGTGGGTAATAGTTGATGCGCACCACGTGCGAGAAATCCTTGTACAGCTCGGGGTACTTGTCGGGCTGCAGGATGGTGTGCAGCACGGACAGCTTGGACTCTTCCTTGGTCTTGAACGACGCCGGATCGTCGAGCACTTCGCCGTCCCGATTGCCCAGGATATTGGTGGAGTACCAGCCTTCGAGGCCCAGCATGCGCGCCTTCATGCCCGGGGCGATCACGGTCTTCATCCACGTCTGCCCGGTCTTGAAGTCCTTGCCCGAGATGACCACACCCTTCTTGTTGGCGAGGTCAATGAGGGCCGGGAAATCGGCGGACAGATTGGGGGCACCATTGCAGTACGCCACGCCTTCCATGATGGCGGCATAGGCGTACAGCATGGACGGCGCGATAGAGTCGTCGTTTTCGTCCATGGCCTTTTCAAAGGCCTCGATGGTCTGGTGCTGCGGGCCGGGCTTGATGTAGGTCTCCGTGGATCCGGTCCACACCATGGCGCCGCGCGTGGCCCCGTTGGCCGCCATGAAGTTGCGCATGTCAGCGCGCAGCTGCTCGGCGAGATCGCGCTTGGTCGCCCCCGTCTTGACGTTGGTGGCGCCAGTGATGCGCGTGACGTAGCGGCTTTCGAACACCGCGGGCATGGGCTTGATGCCCTTCAGGAAATCGGCAACCGGCTCGAGATCGTCCTTGGTCAGCACGCCGGCCTTGGTGGCGGCGGTGTAGGCGTCATCCGGAATGGGGTCCCAGGCCCCGAACACGATGTCATTGAGCGCGGCGAGGGGCACGAACTCCTTGATCATCGGGCTGCGGTTGTCCGTGCGCTTGCCAAGCCGAATGGTGGCCATTTGCGTAAGCGAACCAATGGGCACCGACAGACCGCGGCGCACACGCTCGACGCCGGCGATGAAAGTCGTCGCCACGGCGCCGAGGCCCGGCGTAAAGATGGCCAGCTTGCCCGTGGCCGGGGCGATATTCGCGGGCGTCCCGCGGGTCGAGTCGGACACTGCGTTTATTCTCCAGGAGAAGTAGGTGTCGGTGCAGCAGAGGTGATGCGATGCACGTACGCCATGCGCTGAAAAAAGGTGATCCATGCGGTCACCATAAGCAGCGAGACGATACCGGCGAGTACCCACCCATCGAGCGCGAGGCCGAAAAAGGCCTGCGGGGCCGACAGGAGCGTGATCCGCTCGGGGCGTTGCAGCACTCCCACGCGCGCAGAAAAACCGAGCCCTTCCGCGCGAGCGTTCGTATACGAAGTGAGAAAGGCGGCAATGAGCGCCAACGTGGCCACGATGACCATGGCGTCATTGGCATGTACGGGGTGCGTGGCATAAAACACCACCAACCCGCCCAACAGGAACCCGTCGGCCACCCGATCGAGGGTCGAGTCGTAGAAGGCTCCGAACTGCGAGGTCGTGCCGGTCCGGCGGGCCACCGTCCCATCGAGGACATCGAAGAGCGCCGTCAGGCCGAGGAACCAACCGCCAATGCTGATGTGCCCTGTAGCGAAGATAACGCCCGCGGTACACGTGCAGATGGCACCGACGGTGGTGATGGTGTTCGGACGCACACGCTTCGCGACCAGCCAGTCCGCCACGGGGGCAATGACTTTCAGGTATCCGCTAACGATGGCGTTCCAAAGAGCTTTCATCAGGGCAGGTGTGACTGGACCCGGCTCGGTCGACGCTGGTACGGCCGGATGGAGCCGCCCCCAGCCGTAGCCGGGTTCGGAACCAGCCTGCGAAAGCTAGGCCTCAAGGACAGTCAACGGTAGAGATGGAAGCGTCTTGCGTCCTTCTCGAAGGCAACGACGGCCGGCAGCAGGCGATCGAGCACCGCATCGGGGTCGGCGCCACCCACGAGCGCCTCTCGGACCTTGGCCGACCCCATGCGCAGATCGAACCCCGGGAGAGTGAGCTTGAGGGAATCGGCATGAACGCGATGAAGCGCCCACAGGATGGCCGCGCCGAGGCGCGCCGGCTGGACGCGCTCCCGATCGATGACTTCGAGCCGCACCCCAGGAATGGAACGGCCAGCGAATTTATTGTCACCCGGCTTATCCGGAGTGAACCGCTCGGCGCGGAACCTCACACCGGTCAGGGACAGATCCTCCAGCAGCCGGGCCACGGAGTCGGCTTTGAGCCACGGCGCCCCGAAGCGCTGAAACGGCTGCTCGGTTCCCCGCCCAACGGACACATTGCTGGCTTCGAACGGCACCAGCGCGGGATACAGCAGCGCCGTGGTGAGGTTGGGCATGTTGGGCGAGGGGCGGACCCATGGCAGGTCGGTCTCGTCGAACCACATCTGCCGACGCCAGTTGCGCATGGGGATGACCGTGAGCCTGGTCCCCATCTTCAGGTTGGCCTGAAAGAGGCGGGCAAGTTCGCCCATGGTGAGCCCATGCCGCAGTGGCGACGCGTACACGGCAAACCCGTTCATGGTGCCCGTTGCCGTCGGGTAGCTGGGATTGGCCAGCGCCGAATCCAGTATCGCGCCTTCGGTGGCCGCGCCCGAGAGGGGATTCGGGCGATCCAGGACCAGCACGGGGATCCCCCGACGCTCGCCCGCCTGCATGCTGTACAGCACAACGCCAACGTACGTCCAGGTTCTGGTCCCGATGTCCTGGAGGTCCACCACAATCACATCCACGTCCTGCAACAGACTGTCAGCCGGTGCCATAGTTCGCCGCTGGTACAACGAGTGCACCGTGAGCCCGGTTTTTTCATCCCGTTCATCCGAAAGCCCGGGACGATCGGCCGTGCCAGTGGCCCCGTGCTCCGGTGCAAACAGCTTGACCAGTTTGACTCCTGCGCGCTGGGCGCGCGGATCGCTGAACAAGAGATCGACCGTGCGGCGTCCCTTTTCATCGACACCGGTCTGATTGGTCACCAGCGCGACACGCTTGCCTGCCACCAGCTTGATGCTATCGTCCAACAGGACCGTGATTCCGGGGCGCACCTTGCGATCGAAGTTCCGAGGGCGCATACCGGGGAGCGGCTCCATCCCATCGTCCGGGGTGGGACCGCTGTCCGGTGGGCCGCCGCCAGCGCATCCCATGGCGGCCATGGCCAATCCCAACACGATCCAGGTTCGCACCGTTTTCATCGCGTTCACGCGCGTATCTCCGATAAGTTCAGGGCGCGATCCCGCGCCATCCCGCCACTGCCAACACATGACCGCCCCCAATCCCCATACCCGGTCGGATATTCACGCGGTCCCCACGGGGAAGCTACACCCGCACCTGCGGCTCCGTGCGGTCTCCCGCCTGCTATTGGCGACGGTCTTGCTTGGCGCCTGCACACAGTCCACCGCACGCCCCTTGACCCCGCTGTCCCTGGTTTCGGCGGAGGTGCACCGGACTGTGCTGGACAGCGTCCGCCGGGTTGTGGATCAGGCCGTCCATGAGGGAGCATTTCCCGGCGCGTATGCTGTAATCGGCACGCGCGAGGGCATCCTGGCCGAATACGGGGCTGGCCGGCTCGACAGCGCCGACGCCAGCCGGCCCACGGCCCGGACCATCTGGGATCTGGCGTCACTGACCAAGGTGGTAGGGACGACCAGCGCGCTCCTGCAACTTGTGGGCAGCGGCCGCGTGGTGCTCGACACCCCCGTGGTTCGCTATCTCCCCGAGTGGACCGTCCCGGGCGCTCAACGAGTGACGGTACGTCACCTGCTGTCGCACAGCGCCGGACTGCCCGCCTGGCGAGCGCTGTACAAGGAGACGGACACGCCGTCCGAGGCGTGGCGGCAGGTTCTGGCCACGCCGCTCGACACGGTACCGGGAACGCGCTTTCTCTACAGCGATCTCGGATTCATGCTGCTTGGCCGTCTCGTGGAGAGGGTCTCAGGCACGGCACTGGCAGACTTTGACGTCCAGCGCGTTTTTCTGCCAGCGGGCATGATGGAAACGAGATATCTGCCGCCAACCAGCTGGCGGAGCCGCATTGCCCCCACCGAACAAGACCCCTGGCGCCAGCGCAAAGTGCGCGGGGAGGTGCACGACGAGAATGCGGCCCGGGTTGGCGGTGTCTCTGGTCATGCCGGTCTGTTTTCCACGGCCCACGACCTGGCTCGTTTCGCCCGTCTGTATCTCAACGAGGGAACGCTGGACGGCACGACGGTCTTTGATGCCGCCACCGTCCGTTCGTTCATACAGGTGCAGGACACCGCCATTTCTCGGCGCGCACTGGGGTGGGAAACCCCGACCGGGCGCAACTCGGCTGGGCAACGAATGACGCCCATGGCCTTCGGCCACACCGGGTTTACCGGGACGTCGCTCTGGATGGATCCGGGGCAAAACCTGTTCGTGTTGTTGTTGACCAACCGGGTCAATCCCACCCGGCAGAATACCCGGATTGGCACGGTGCGAACCGCGCTCGCGGATGCGGTGGTCGGGGCACTGCCGCGCGTGTCTCCCGGGACGCCATGACCGGCCCCTGCTTCCCCGGCAGCGAGGCCATGGATCTCTTTGAGATTCCACGGGTTTCTTGCAAGGGGAGTATTCCTGTCGCTATTTTTCCAACAGTACGCACTGACACTGTCAGAGGGACCACTCGCGAGGGCGAGCGGACCGTGACAGGGCAGTCCATCGGGCCGGGGTTGCCGACGGCCGTTTCGGAGGACGAGTATGAGCACGATGCAGCAGCCGGACGTCATGGTGATTCTCACGCCTGTCGCCGCCGGCGAAGTGCGCAAGTTCATGGAAGCCGAAGGCGTCACCGCCGAGCAGGGTGGTTTGCGCGTGTCGGTCATGCCCGGTGGATGCAGCGGCTTCAAGTACGGGCTCGTGATCGAGGACAAGTCGGCGGACGACGATTTGACGATCGAGCTCGAGGGGATCAAAGTGTTCGTCGATCCATTCTCAGCGCAGTACCTCAGCGGCACCACGATCGACTACGTTACGTCGATGCAGGGCTCGGGATTCACGTTCAAGAATCCGAACAGCACGGGTGGCTGCGGCTGCGGCAGCTCGTTCTCGGCCTGATCCACCCGACAGCCTGCACCAAGAGCGGCGCAGGCGTCCACCACACTCCCCGATTTTATGTCACAGGCTTCCGGATCCCCGGCGGCCTCTGACGCTGTTCAGGCCCGCGCGCTCGACATGAGCGCCGGGCCTGTGCGCGTTGGAGGATCGCCCTTTGTGCATGCAGGCGTCACCGGGACTGCGCGCGAGCGCATCCCGACCGTCATTATCGATGAACATGGCGCAATGGCGCGGGTGGTTGCCCAGCGCATTGCGACGCTCATGCGGGAGCGGAGCGCGGCGGGCCAGACGCTGGTCCTTGGCCTCGCGACCGGCAGCACCCCGATTGGGGTGTATCGGGAGCTGATTCGCCTGCACCGCGAAGAGGGGCTGAGCTTCAGGCATGTGGTCTCGTTCAATCTCGACGAGTACTACCCCATGCGAGCGGACAGCATCCATTCCTATCATCGGTTCATGTGGGAGAACCTGTTCTCGCACGTGGACATTGATGCCGCGAATGTGAACATCCCCGATGGCTCGTTGGCCCGGGCCGATGTGGATGCTGCGTGCGCCGCCTACGAAGCGAAGATTGTGGCGGCCGGCGGCATCGACTTTCAATTGTTGGGCATTGGCAAGACCGGCCATATCGGATTCAACGAACCGGGTTCCGGTGAGCACAGTCGCACCCGGCTGGTCCACCTGGATTCGATTACGCGTCGCGATGCCGCCGCGGACTTCTTTGGTGAAGAGAATGTACCGCGCGAAGCCCTTACGATGGGTATCGCCACCATCATGGCGGCGCGTGAAGTGGCCATTCTTGCCACCGGTGAACACAAGTCGGGGATCGTCCGGCGCTCGGTGGAAGGCGAGATTGACCGGGCGGTAGCCGCCACGTTTCTCCAGCGCCATCCCAACACCACGTTTTATGTGGATGACGCGGCCGCGGTGGATCTCACGCGGGTTGCGACTCCATGGCTGTTGGACGAAGTGGTGTGGGATGAGCCACTGGCGGTGCGTGCGGTGACCTGGCTGGCGGCAAAACAGAAAAAGGCCATGCTCAAGCTCACGCAAGCGGATTATGCCGAGAACAATCTCACCAGTCTGGTGGCGCGCCATGGTTCACCAGGGGCCGTGAATGGTTTGGTCTTCAACGTGCTGGGCGCCAAAATCCGTGGAAAGAGCAAACTGCCCCGCGGCCTGAAGACCATCTGTTTCTCACCCCACCCCGATGATGACGTGATCTCGATGGGCGGTATTCTCCGGAAGTTCGTGGAGAATGAGAACGACATGACGGTGGCGTACATGACGAGCGGCAACATCGCCGTCTTCGACCACGACGTGCGTCGGTACATGGACTTTCTGTTGCGACTCGACAGCGAGCGCATTGGTGACGGCACCGCCGTACGGCAGTTGGCCGACACGGTGCACGCCTTCCTGCAGCGCAAGCAGGCGGGTGATGTGGACATTCCTGAAGTGCAGGATATGAAGCGCATCATTCGCGAGTCGGAAGCCGTGAGCGGCATTGAGGTCATGGGACTTGGCAAGGAGCATGCCCGGTTCCTGAACCTGCCCTTCTATCAAACCGGGAAGGTTCGCAAGGATCCCATTGGACCGGCTGACGTGGCCATCGTGGCGGAGCTGCTGCGGGAGCTGCAGCCTGACCTGATCTTTGTGGCTGGTGACCTCTCGGATCCCCATGGTACGCACCGCATGTGCAAAGAAGCGATTGATCGGGCTGTGGCAGAGGTGTACACGGGCGCACACGCCGCCAAGCGTCCGGAGATCTGGCTGTACCGCGGGGCGTGGCAGGAGTGGCCGATAACCGAAGCCACTGTGCTGGTGCCCCTCTCGCAGGAAGAGCTGACGCTGAAGATTCAGGCCATCTTCAAACACCAGTCCCAAAAAGACTCGGCCCCTTTCCCGGGACAGGATGAGCGCGAGTTCTGGCAGCGTGTTGAGCAGCGCAACAAGACGACCGCCAAACAACTCGATCAATTGGGCCTGGCGGAGTACTTCGCCATGGAGGCGTATGTCATTGCCTGAGTCCCGTTGCCGGATGGCGGGAGCGATGACATGACCAACGCGTTCACGGGCCTCGACTGGTCGGTGTTGGTTGTATATCTGGTTGGTACCACGCTCCTTGGCATCTGGCTGGGGCGCGACCAGAAGGATGCCCGGGATTATTTCGTTGCCAGTCGGGGCATTCCGTGGTGGGCCATTCTCTTTTCGGTTGTCGCGACTGAAACGAGCGCCCTGACATTCATCTCAATTCCTGGGCTGGCCTACGTCGGCAACCTGTCGTTCTTGCAGGTCGCCGCCGGCTACGTTGTTGGTCGAATTATCATTGCGTATACCTTGCTCCCCCGATACTACCAGGGGGAGCTGGTCACGGCGTACGCGCTGCTCGAAAAGCGCTTTGGCCTGGGCACGCGACGATTTGCCTCTGTGGTTTTCATGGTGACACGTGCTTTTGGTGATTCGGTTCGTGTATTTGCAACCGCCATTCCCGTTGGTCTGATCATAGGTCCGGTTGTGCCAGCGGAATATGTCGGACCGCTCTCCATTCTCATTCTTGGCGCATTCACCGTGCTTTACACCTATCACGGAGGAATGCGAGCCGTCGTCTGGACTGACGTGGTGCAGACCGGGGTGTACCTGATTGGCGGGTTGGCGGCAATCTGGCTGTTGGGCAACGGCGTTGAGGGGGGGTGGAGCGCAATTCTGCTTGGCGCCAACACGCAGGGAAAGTTGCAACTCATCGACACTTATTCCGGGATTGACCGTCCACACACCCTGTGGGCCGGGCTTATTGGCGGAGCATTTCTCAGCATGGCGTCTCATGGGGCTGACCAACTGATTGTCCAGCGACTCATGGCGTCGGGAAGTTTGCGTGACGCGCGCAAATCACTTATTGGCAGTGGCTTCGTCGTTTTGGGACAGTTTGGAATGTTCTTGTTGATCGGCACTGGCCTATTTGCTTACTATCGTGGCGAGACATTCGCTCGTCCGGATGCGATCTTTCCGCGTTTCATTGTGGAGGTCATGCCTTCGGGACTCACCGGCCTGGTTATCGCCGCCATTCTCGCGGCGGCGATGAGCACGGTAAGTGGCGCTCTCAATTCACTGGCCGCTGCCACATTACATGATTTGTACCTCCCCCTGACCGGCAAGAGGGCAGACGATCCGGGACTGCTCAAGATCAGCAAATCGTTTACCCTCATGTGGGCGGCGGTGCTGATTGGCGGAGCCATGATGTACCGCAACGAAGGGACGCCTGTTGTCACCATTGCGCTCTCCATCGCGTCGTTCACGTATGGCGGGCTGTTGGGTGCGTTCTTCCTGGCCATGATGGTACCCCGTGCCATCCAACGGGACGCTCTCACGGGAATGGTCGTAGGCATTGGTACCATGAGCCTGGTGGTATTCGCCAAGGCACTGAGTGGCTGGTTTCCGGTGCTGGCTCCAACGTTGGCTCCCGTGGCAAAAATTGCGTGGCCGTGGTACGTCTTGATCGGCACTTCGCTTACTTTCCTCACGGGTTTGATCAGTTCGTTCACACACGCGACGCCACCTCCCGCGTTGCCTTCACCGTTGGGGACTCGCACATGAGCGCCGGACCTCTCGACCCGACGCCGTTGGTGGTAGGCGTGGATGGCGGCGGAAGCCGTACCCGGGTGTTACTCGCCGATGCCAGCGGCAAAGTGCTGGCGCGGATAGAAGGGCCCGCGAGTGCGCTTCAACCGGGACAGGAATCGCTCGCCGCCGACGTAATCAAGTCACTCATTGGCGAGGCGCTCACCACCGCTGAGCGGACCGAAACCCGCCCCGCCGTATGCGTGGTGGGCGTTGCCGGCGCTGGACAGGAGCGGGCGGCGCAGGCGCTTTGGTCGGCATTGGCGCAGCGGCGAATCGCGGACGATGTTTCCGTGCAGGCCGATGCCACCATTGCCATGGACGATGCCTTCGGGGATTCAGCCGGTGTGCTGCTTATTGCCGGCACCGGCAGTGTGGCGTACTCCAAGGGGCCCGATGGGCGAACCGAGCGGTGTGGTGGTTGGGGGCCCAACATTGGCGACGAAGGGAGTGCGCATTGGCTGGGGCGCCGGGCACTCAGCGTAATCACGGCAGCACACGATGGTCGTGAGCCGGAAACGGCGTTGACCGGTGCCATCCTGACGGCGCTTGAGCTGGAGTCCCTGGATGACATCATCCCGTGGGCCGCGAAGGCCACGCCGAGTGCCTACGCGCTGCTGGCCCCTGTGGTCGCGCAGGTAGCCGCGACCGGTGACTTGCGTGCCAATGCCCTGATTTCCTTCTGCGTTGAAGAGCTGGCGTTGCATGTGCGCACCTTGGCCCGTCGCTGCTTTACCGATGAGCGAGCGGCCATCCCGGTGGCGTTCGCCGGCGGTTTGCTGGCGCGCGGATCGCTCGTGCGCAAGCGCCTGGAACAACGGCTCAAGAGTGCCGTGCCCGGTGCGACCATTCGCAGCGAGGAGGTTGACGCGGCGCGCGGAGCGGTGCGTCGTGCCCGACGTCTGCTGGGTGTTGAGGTGTGAGCGGCAGCTGACACACCGCCTGACATGAAGCATGCAAAAGGCCACCGTGGACACGGCGATCCACGGTGGCCTTTCTCGTACGCCGATCATGAGTGGGCGTGGTGCCAGTCCATCCGCTCATCGCTGGGCGCGACGAATGCCGATCGCATGGCCCATAGCCAGAACAGGCTGGCCGCACAGACCGTAAGGAGCAGACCACCGGCCAACCAATGCGTGGTGGTCAGCAAGGCGATCCCGGCAATCAAGAGGGCTCCCAGTCGCGCCTGTTCGGCCGTGAGCGCCCATCGCCTGGCTTCGAGAGTGCCTCCGACATTGGTGAGCGCGAGCACGATATAGAATGCCCCGGCACTCAATTGTCCAATCGGCAATGTGCCGGCGTTGGAGAGCAGCCATAGCGCTGGGGGAATGCTGAGGACAAAGTGCGTCAGTGCGTAGCGCGTCAACGCTGAAGGGATCGCCGGATCGAAAAGGGCAAATGTCTCACGGGATACTTCCGGTACCACCACGGCACCTCCCTGCTCCACCGGACGCCACCCTGGCGATCCAAACACGTGGTGCCAGCGATCAGACCATGACCGGGCCTGCCATACGCTGCGCGCGATGGCCACATACTGGTGGACCTGCACCCAGAGCGGATTCCAGCTTCGGAGCGGCGTGGTGAGCCCGTACACCGGCTCCTGTCGCTCCTCGGTAAAGGTGCCGAACCAGCGATCCCACACAATAAACACACCAGCGTAGTTGCGATCCTGATACTCCGGGTTCACGCCATGGTGCACCCGATGGTGTGACGGTGTATTCAGGAGCCGTTCACACCATGACGGCAAACGATCGATGGCGCGGGTATGAATCCAGAACTGGTACACCAGGTTGAGGGCATAGCACGCGGCGAACTGCTCCCACGGCATGCCGAGCACGGCGAGCGGGACATAGAAAATCCATGACAACAGCCCCCCCACGGCACTTTGCCGGAGCGCCACGGCAAGGTTGTACTCCTCGCTGCTGTGGTGCACCACATGCCCTGCCCAAAAGACATTGACTTCGTGTGAGACCCGGTGGAACCAGTAATAGGCAAAGTCCACCAGGACGAACGCCACACACCAGCCCATGATGTTGGCAGGATCAATGCCGCCAGTACTGGCGCGCCACGACCCGGCCGGCCACGCGGCCACGGGCAAGAACCGCTGGACACGAGCGTGTTCGGCAATCCAGGCGTATGCTCCGATAAGCAGCACCTTGGTGAACACGCCCGCGATCTGACTGATGGTGCCGGCCGACAAATCACTGATGCTGTCATTCAGGCGGTACAACGACCGACGGCCGAACCGCGCGTAGAGCAGTTCGACCGTGATCAGCAGAAAGAACAGCGGGATCGAGGCCTGGATGATCCCCATGTATCGCCCGTGCTCCGCTTACGCGGGCACCACCACGTCGGCGCCATCCTTTGGTGTTTCAAGGACGCCTTCCCAGCGGGCCATCACGGCCGTCGCCAGACAGTTGCCCAGCAGATTCACCGACGTACGGGCCATGTCCATGATGGCATCAACGCCGAGAATGATGGCGATGCCCTCAAGCGGCAGGCCAAACTGCGCGAGCGCGCCCGACAGGATGACCAACGATGCGCGCGGTACCGCTGCCACGCCTTTCGATGTGAGCATGAGCGTCAGCATCATGAGCAACTGCGTGCCGATGGGCATGTCGATGCCGGCGGCCTGTGCCACGAAGACCGAGGCTATGGCGAGGTACAGCGTGCTACCGTCGAGGTTGAACGAATAGCCCGTAGGCAACACGAACGAGACGATGCGGCGCGGAACGCCGAACTTCTCCATGGCCTGCATGGCCTGGGGGAAGGCGGCCTCCGAGGAGGCCGTGGTAAACGCGATGAGCCACGGTTCCTTGACCAGCGCCCAGAAGCGCTTGAGATCGAGCTTGGCCAGCATCGCGATGGGCAGCAATACCACCACCACGAAAATGATGAGGGACACGTAGAGTGTACCCACAAGCTTGGCCAGGTTGATCATGACATCCAGACCGCTCTTGCCCACCGTTACGCCAATAGCCGCCCCGATCCCGATGGGTGCGTACGTCATGACGATACCGACGAACTTGAACATGATGTCGCTGAGCGACTGCAGCCAATCGAGCATGAACTTCTTGGACGGTCCCTCAACCTTGGCGAGCGCGACCGCAAAGATGATGGCAAAGAACACGATCTGCAGCACTTCATTTTGTGCGGCCGCTTCGAAGAAACTCTGCGGCACCGTGTGCTCCAGTACCGATCCGAACGTGGGTGTCTTCGCCGCCAGGGCCTTGAACTCTTCGCTGTCAGCAGCGGCCGAGATGGATAGTCCCACGCCGGGCTTGACCACGTTGACGGCAATGAGACCGATGGCCAACGCCAGCGTGGTAACGACTTCGAAGTAGATGATGGATCGCAGGGCCAGCTTCCCCACCTTCTTCATGTCGTCGCCGTGGCCGGCGATGCCCACCACGAGGGTACTGAACAGCAGCGGCACGATCAACGACTTGATCATGCGCAGGAAGATGTTGGCGAACGGCTTGAGATTGGGCGCGAAGTCCGGCGCCAGCCAACCCACGAGGATACCCGCGATCATCGAGATGATGATCCAGCCGGTGAAACCAATGCCCAGGAAGCCCTTCTTTCCCGGAGTGGCGGCGGACGTGTCGGCGGAGAGATGAGCCATGAGTCGGTCGAGAGGAATTGCAGTCGGTCAGCGATCCGTGGCGCCGGTACGCAGCACGGAGTTACGGTAGCCGTAGATGAAGTAGACGCCAAGCCCAATTGCCATCCATACGCCGAACGCAATCCAGGCGCTGACGGGCAATCCCTTCATGATGAACACACACGCGCTGGCGCCCATGAGGGTCACCCCCCACACGAACGGCACCCGGAACGGGCGCGGACGATCCGGCTCGCGGATGCGCAGCACCAGCACCCCAATACAGACCACGGAAAAGGCCGCAAGCGTCCCGATATTGGTGAGATCATAGGTGGCCGCATCGTCCGCCAGGAGTGAGCCCAACGCCACCAGCACCCCGGTGATCAGGGTGGTCACCTTGGGGGTGCGTGTTTTGGGATCCAGCTTGGCGGCAAACTTTGGGAGCAGCCCGTCACGCGCCATCGCGTAGAAAATGCGCGGCTGGCCATACTGGAATACGAGCAACACGGCAGACATGGAGACCACGGCACCAGCGGCAACAATCCAGCTGGCCGTGTCCAGTCCGGCCAATGAAAGCGCCTTGGCCAAGGGATCAGAGCTGCGCAACTGCTGGTACGGGACAAGCCCCGTGGCCACGAACCCGACCACGACATAGATCAGCGTACAGATGGCCAATCCCCCCAGAATACCGCGCGGCAAGTTGCGCTGCGGATCCTTGGTTTCTTCGGCGGCCGTCGAGATGGCATCAAAACCGATATACGCAAAGAAGACGATGGCCGCGCCCTGATGAATACCGGTGAATCCGTTGGGGGCGAACGGCTTGTAGTTGGCCGGATCGATGTGCAACGCGCCAACAATCACGAACAAGCCCAGCACAATGAGCTTGATGATGACCATGATGTTGTTGGCACGGGTGCTTTCCTTCACGCCTTGCATGAGCAAGGCCGTGATGGCAGCGACAATACCAAACGCGGGGAGGTTGATGAGCACTGGCATGCCGGCAATGCGCGGTGCCGTATCCAACAACGCGCGTACCGCAGGATCCGCACTGGCCTTTACGTTCCAGTACCCGTGTGTCATCCACCCCGGGAGATCAATGCCAAATCCGCTCAGCAGGGAATTGAAGTACCCGGCCCATCCGATGGCCACCGCCACGTTCCCGACGGCATACTCAAGAATGAGCGCCCAACCGACAATCCAGGCCACGATTTCGCCGAGCGTCGCATACGAATACGCGTAGGCGCTCCCGGCCTGTGGGATCATTGAGGCCAACTCGGCATAGCAGAGTGCCGCCAGTCCACACACGGCGCCGAGCAGCACGAAGGAGAGCACGAGTGCGGGACCGGCGCCGTATCGGACGACCGTGCCGTCGGCGAGCGTTTCTCCCGCAGCGGCCGTACCGAGCGACGAGAAAATGCCGGCGCCGATGACGGCGCCAATTGCGAGCATGACGAGATCGCCTGCGCCGAGGGTGCGGCGCATGCCGTGTTCACCGTCTTCTGCAGTAACGATCGGCTTACGATCGAACAGCCCCATGACGTGTCTGGATGTGGGGGAGGCCGCAGTCCCGGAGGGAGTATGACTGCGAGCACGCTATCGGGGGCAAGCTAGTGCCCCGCACCGATCACAGCGAGTAGGTGATCTCGGTCCGCGCACGCACGGGGACGCCCTGCGCATTGACAGCGGGGCGGAATCGGATGGCAATCAGCGCATCACGCAATTTGCGATTGTAGGACCCGTCTTTCGTGGGGTTGAACTGCAGGTCGAGGACCTTGCCCGTTGAATCGACGTCGAAGACGACCACGATGGTGCCCTTGGCCTTGTTGGGCACGGGCAGAGGGGGGAGAAACAGTTCGGTGGGTGCCGGCGGGTAGACGGTACCAGGCCCACCGCCCGTGCCAGCCCCTACGGAAGTGCCCTTCCCGGTGCCTACCCCGGAGCCTACGCCGCCGCCTGACCCTGGCCCGCTGCCGCCACTCCCATCTGAGCCAGCGCCGCCACCACTTCCGGAGGTGGCGCTCTTCACGTCGGCCGATTGGGTGGCCGTTGTCGGCGTGGGCTGGGGTGTGGGCTGAGGTGTTGGCGGTGGAGGAACCGGCGGAGGCGGAACCACCGGCGGCTTGATCACCGGCGGGTTGATCTGCGGCGTGGTGACAGGAGTCGGTGCCGGAGCCACTCGGACATACTGGAGGCGTTCCTGCTTCATTTGGCCCCCAGTTCCCTGATTGCCCCCACCTCCGCCGCCTGCGGGCCCCAATCCGCCCGCTCCCAGCACCTCCCTCATGAGTTCCGGCGACGTGAACGGAACGATCAGGAGGGCGATGATGGCCACGTGCAGAAAGATGGCCAGCATCAGGCTGGCGGTTCGTTTCTGCTTCGCGACGGGGATACCGATTGGTGGCCGGTACCGGGGACGCTGGGGGGCGTCTGGCGGCGGCAACGGTACGGTGTCGTCTGGGGGAAGAGCGGCCATGCCCGGGGATTGGAGGATGATGAAACGTAATACGGCGGGCGAGCCCTATTGGGTTCGCCCGCCGTATAGAACACCGAAGACCGTGGATGGGTGCCCTACGGGCGCCCGCCGCTTACTTGGGTGCGACGCCGATAACCTTGACGCCGGCACCGCGCGCCTGGTCCATGGCCCAGATCACGTTGGCATAGATCGCCATCGTGTCGCCCTTGATGAAGATGATCTTCTCAGGACGGGGGTCATAGATCGCCTTGAGGCGATTGAACAGGTCGGCCCGCTCCACCGGCTCCTTATTGACCGCGTACTTGTCTTCCGGGAGGATTTCAAGCACGATCTGGTCAGGATTGACCTGTGTGGTTTGCGGCTGCGGATTCGGATCGGGGAGCTGCGTGTCGATGGCCTTGCGGCTCATCGGGATGATCATCATGAAGATGATGAGCAGCACGAGGAGCACGTCGATCATGGGGGTGACGTTGATCTCATTATTGAGACTGCTGCCACCGCCGCCGGTTGACATACCCATTACTGGCTCCCCCCTGGCTTGATGCGATCCGACTCGACGAGCGATTCGGTACCGTTGAGCTGTTCCGTGATGAGTGCCGCGACGCGGACCCCACCCTTGGAGAGCACACCCAGCGCGTCGACGACTTTCAGATACTGAAGGTCCTTGTGGGCCTTCACGTACATGATGTAGTCCTCGCGCTCCTGTCCGTAGATGTCACGGACGGCCGTTTCGAGATCCTCGTTCCGGATCGGCTTCTTGTTCAGGTAATAGCGACCCTGATCGTCGATACCGAGTACCTGGTCACCATCTTCTTCCGGGTGCGGCTTGAGGTTTTGCCCCTCAGGCGGCACCGCCTTGAAGCCCGCGTTGATCTGCGGGATCGTGATCATGAAGATGATGAGCAGTACCAGCATCACGTCGATCATGGGGGTGACGTTCGGTTCGGCCTTTACGCCGCCGCCGCCGCCGAGACTCATGCCCATGGCGTTACTCCGTGATTACGCCGCCGGAGAACGCTCCCGATGGAGCGCTCACCCGCGAATCGTCGTGAAGGGATCGCTTACTGCGAGATCGACGACTGGCCAGCCGTGTTGAACTCGCGCGTGAAGCGCGACCGGCCGAACTCACCCGAGACACCCTTGATGAGGTAGTCGATCATTTCCTTCGACGTGTACGTCATTTCGGCGATGAGGTTGTCGATCTTCGTCTGGAAGAAGTTGAACGACCACACCGCAGGAATGGCGACGCCGATACCGATGGCCGTCGTGATGAGGGCTTCGGCGACACCGGCCGCGATGGCGGAGATACCGCCGGCGCCCGAGCTGGCCATACCCGTGAACGAGTTCACGATACCCATCGTGGTACCCAGCAGACCGACGAACGGCGCAGTGGCGCCGACGGTGGCGAGGATACCCAGACCACGCTTCAGGTCAACGACCGTCATCAGCATTTCGCGCTCAACCGCACGCTCGGCCGAGTTGATGTCAGCCACCGTGACGGAGCCGTCCTGAATGAGCGGACGGATTTCGCTGAGGGCGCCACCGAGCACTCGCGCCACATGCGACTTCTTGTAGCCTTCGGCGAGCTTGATGGCTTCGTTGAGATTGTCTTCTTCGAGGAACTGCGAGAACTCAGGGGCGAACTTGCGCGTCTCGGCCTGCGCCTTCCGCATGGCCCACCACTTCTGAATGAGCACCGTGAACGAGAACGCCGACATGCCGAGCAGCGTAAAGACGATGCCCTTGGCGAACCAGCCCATCGAGTGGTACAGCTCCATCAACGACATGTTCATGAGTCGTATCTCCGCAAAACGTTAGGTAGGGGCTCAGCGATTGAGCGAGAACTGGAACGGCTGCTGGACGAGCTGCTTCACCTTGCGTCCGCCCACTTCTGCGGGGAGGAAGCGCATACGCTGCAACGCGTTCTTTACGGCGGTCGTGAACAGGTCGTTATCGGACTTGAGCGCCTTGAAGGTGCCCATTTCGGCGCGGCCCGTGGTATCCACGACGAACTGCGCGAGCACCTGGCCTTCGATACCGGCCGTCCGAAGCATGTCCGGATACGCCGGACCTTGCGCGCCTGGTGCCATCACGACGGGCTTTTCCACCTGGAAGTCGAAATAGGGCTGGTCGCCTTGCGGGACCGGCGCTTTCCCGCCTTCGACACCCTTGGCGATACCACCGGCAACACCCTTACCCGAGAAGTCGGCCTCGTCTGTGACCTTCTTGGACAAGTCGATTTCGGGAATGACGTTGGGGATTTCGACGGGGGCCGAAAGCACCTGGAAGCCCTTTGGTGGTGGCGGCGCGGCCACCGCGTCTGGCGGTGGGGGCGGCTTTTCCGGCTCGGGCGGTTTGGGCTCGTCCTTCTTGACCTCAACGAAATCGACCTTCTCTTCTTTCGGCTTTTCGTTCACGATGCCGGCGTTCTTCGTCACGACGACGAGCGCGGCAACGATGGCCGTATGGAAGACGATCGAGGCAAAGGACCCACCCAAGCGCTTCTGCTTCTTCGCCTGTGACTCAAGCAGGTTGTTGAACATCTCGCTTGTCCGGGGTGCGGGCTACGATGTCGCATCTCAGGGCGTCCGAGGGCGACTGTGCGATTCTACGCCCCCCGCATGATCCGGCAATGGAAAGAAGATTAGGATCGGATTAATCCGGGGTTAGCATTCCATTCATGTCGATCGCCCCCTCGGAGCTATTGACAACAGACTGATACTCACCAGTCATTCCCGACCCTGGGGCGCCGGCCAACGGCAGGGTCACCGTAAAAGTACTCCCCCGCCCCAGCCGGGACTGGACGTCCAGGGCGCCCCCATGCGCCTGTGCGATCCATTGCGAAATGGCCAGGCCGAGCCCGAAGCCGCCCCGTTCACTGGCCCGTGACCGCACCCGGTCGGCCCGCCAGAACCGCTCGAACACATACGGAAGATCGGCAGCGGCAATGCCAATACCGGTATCGCGCACCGCAAACCGCACGACCTGCTCCTCTCGATGCACGGTGATCTCCACCGTGCCGCCGCGCGGCGTGTACTTGATGGCGTTGGTCACGAGATTGAGAAAGAGCTGCCGCAGGCGGGTGACATCACCCAGCACTTCCGCATTCTCGAAATGCTGCGCTTCAATGATGAGACCGGAATCCTCCCCCAGCAGTCGGGCGGTCTCCACGACCTCCCGCGCCAGCGGGGCCAACTCAATGGGTTCCCGATAGAGATCAAACCGTCCTTCGTCGGCGCGGGCGAGTGTGAGGAGCGAATCCACCAGATCGGCCATGCGGGTGACCTGCTGCAGCGCCTCTTCGAGGGCAATGGCCTGCTCGATTTCACCGGCCGTGGGGTGCATGGCGCGCTCCACGTCGGCCCGCATCACGGCCAACGGTGTCTTGAGCTCGTGGCTGGCATCGGCCGTGAAGCGACGCAGCGCGCCGAATGACGTTTCAATGCGTTCGATGAACGCATTGAGCGTGGCTGACAGGCGGGCCAACTCTTCCCCGGCCGCGCCAATGGCCAGTCGGCGGTGCAGCGAGCGCCCGTCGGTGATCGCTTCCACCTGGTCGATGATGCGGTCAATAGGACGGAAGACGCGTCCGGCGATCCCATACGCAAAGATGACCGAGACGGCCACCAGAAACGGCGAGATCACGACCATTGTCCACGCGATGCCGCGCAGGGTCGCCCCGATTTCGTTGGTGCTCAAGGCGGCATACACGCGATACCGGGCATTGTCACTCAGCGGCACATCACGCGCCGCCAGCAGCACCTTATCGTTGAACAGCACCACACGCTGCATGACATTGCCCGCGCGGGACTTTCGCGCCGCTTCACTGAACAGATCGCGGTCGGATGTGGAGAGCTCGCGGACCAGTGGTGACGCGTAAATGTCGTAGCCGGTGCTGTCCTGTACCAACACATAGCCGTCCAGCAGCGACAGAAACGCGCCCATGCGCTGCCCCACTGAGCGCGCCGCCAACGGGTCTTCCTTGATGAGCATCGGCTCCGTACCGGTGGTCCGTGCCAGGTTGATGGCCTTCACGATGTGTTCGGCCTCACTTTGCACGCGCGCTTCCAGTTCCTGAAACAGGATCTCGCGTCGGACCGCCAGCAACGTGATGGAGAAGATGAACAGCGTCCCGATGGACGCCGCCGTCCAGGCCACCGTCAGCCGCGCGCGGATGGACCGCATGGCCATGAAGACGCTCCTACGCGCGAATCATGTAGCCAACCCCACGCACCGTGGTGATCAGCTTCTTCTCGAACTTGGCGTCGATTTTCTTGCGGAGATGATTAATCACCACGTCGACGATGTTGGTGCCCGGATCAAAATGATATCCCCAGGCATACTCCGTTATGAGCGTGCGGCTCATGACACGCCCCGCATGGCGCATCAGATACTCCAGCACCGCGAATTCCTTGGGCGTGAGTTCAATGAATTCGTCAGACCGGCGAACCTCCCGCGTCCCCTGATCCAGTTCGAGATCGCCAACCCGCAGCTGCGGGCTGGCCATGGCGCGGGGGCGGCGCAGCAAGGCTTCCGCGCGCGCGAGCAACTCCTCGAAGGCAAATGGCTTGGTGACATAGTCGTCGGCCCCGGCCCGCAGTGTTTCCACTTTGGCATCCACCGCATCCTGCGCGGTAAGCACCAGCACCGGGCGCTCAAACCCCTTGGCCCGCAGCGACCGGAGCACATCGAGACCGTTGCGACCGGGAAGACGCATGTCGAGAATGATCAGATCATACGGCTGCGCCGTGGCCAGCCGTTCACCTTCCAGCCCGTTATTGCACAAGTCCGCCTGCCACCGCTGTTCCTCCAGGCCGCGACGGACAAATTCCCCTACGGTGGGATCGTCTTCGATCACCAGAATTTTCATACGCTTCGTCCCGACGGTCGCTTGAATCCGTATTCACGGATCTTGCGATAGAGAGTTTTGGGCGAGATGCCCAACATCTCGGCGGCCCGGCCCTGATGCCAATGACTGCGCTCCAGCACATCGGCAATGTGACGCCGTTCCAGTTCTCCAAGCGACAGCACCTGCGCGGGGGTCGGACGCACCCCGGCCCCCACCTCTGCGCCCAGCGGCAGGTCCGCGGCCTCGACCACTCCGTTGGTCGCCAACAGCGCCGCCCGTTCCATGACGTTCCGCAACTCCCGCACGTTGCCAGGCCAGCGATACTTCTCCAGCGCGCTCAGCGCGTCGTCGGTGAGCCGCAACGAGCGCCCGTAGGCAAACTCGGCCAGAAAGTGCTGCGCCAGCAGGGGAATATCCACGATCCGCTCTCGCAGCGCCGGCAGCGCGATGCGGATGGTATTGATACGATGCAGCAGGTCGTCGCGGAACGTACCCGCTTGCACCATGCGCGACAGGTCTCGCGTGCTGGATGCCACCACCCGCACGTCTACTTCCACTTTCTGCGTGCCCCCGACCCGATAGAAGCTGCCTGATTCCAGCGCCCGCAGCAGTTTCCCCTGCACCTTGAGGTCCAGGTCACCGACGTTGTCCAGATAGAGTGTGCCACCGGCGGCCAACTCAAACAGCCCCATCCGGCGCTGATCGGCCCCGGGAAACGCCCCCTTCTCGACACCGAAGAGCTCCATCTCCATAACCGACTCGGCAATGGCAGCGCAGTTCAGATCGACGAACGGCCCCTCGGCGCGCATCCCGTTGGCGTGCAACAGACGCGCCACGAGGTCCTTGCCCGTCCCCGACTCGCCACCAATGAGGACGGGTGAGGGGCTGGGGGCAATCTTGTCCACCATGCTGAGCACGGCCGTCAGCGGCGCAAAGTGCGTCACGAACTGCGAGTGCGGCGTGGCGCGCTGCAGTCGGGACGCCATATGCATATTGTCCCGCGCCAGCATGCGCTTCTCCCAGGCGCGACGCACCAACGCTTCAATTTCCGCCATGCGATAGGGCTTGGACAGGAAATCGTACGCGCCAAGCTTGAGTGCCGCGATGGCGGTCTCAATGGTCCCGTTACCGGTGATGACAATGATTTCCGGCGGTAACGGTTCTTCACGAATGAGCCGCAGCACTTCCAGCCCGTCCAGCTCGGGCATGACCACATCAAGGAGCGCCACATCAAAGTTCTCGGTGCGCAGCTGTTCGAGCGCGGCCCGACCGTCGCGTACAATGTGAACCGAGAACCCGCGCGCCGTCATAAACTGTTCGAGAATGGTCCCGAGGTGTGTTTCGTCTTCCGCGATGAGCACACGAATCGGCGATCCCTCTTCGATGGCGCGTGAAGACGCCGGCGTGACAGAGGGAGAAATCGTAGAGGAAACCGACGGCAACGTCATGCGCGCTCAGCAGCGGGAGAAACGGAAGGGGCAGCCGGCGAGCCCGTCGCGCGCGCCCCCATAGGAAGCGAGACGCGGAAATTCGCGCCCTGCCCTTCTGATGACACCAGTTCCAGCGCTCCACCGTGATCGGCCACGATTCCGTAGCAAATGGCGAGCCCAAGCCCGGTCCCCTGCCCCGGCGGCTTGGTGGTAAAAAAGGGTTCGAAGACCTTGGCCTGCAACGCGCGCGGGATCCCTGGGCCTTCATCCTCTACCTCGAGGACGGCACGAGCCGCGCCATCCACCTGATCCAACCGGGTTCGGATGACCACCCGCCCCTGCTCCGGGGTGGCGTCGAGGGCGTTCATGGCGAGCGCAATGAGCACTTGCACCAGTTGATCGGCGTCTCCTTCCACCAGCAGCGATGACTTTTCCTCAAGTTCCGTGACCACCTTCACGCGTTTGAAACGGGGATGGTGCTGCAACAGAAACAGACCTTGCTGGACGACCGTGTTGAGATCGAAGTACTCGCGACCTGCGGCTTTGGGGCGCGAAAAATCCAACAGGCCATTGACGATCTTTTTGCACCGCTGCACCTCAAGATCAATAATCCGCAGCAGTTCGGTGGGCGGCGCGGGCGTGCCCATTTCCATTTGCATGGTGATGGACTCGGCACAGGCCGCGATCGTGGCGAGGGGGTTGTTGATTTCGTGCATGACCCCGGCGGCCAACTGCCCGAGCGCGGCGAGCTTTTCCGCCTGTGCCGTGCGATCGAGTGCGGCCTTCCAGTCGGTGATGTCTTCACCGACAGTAATGACATGGGTCACCGCGCCCCCGCCCATGCGCATGGGGATCTTGGAGAGTCGGAAGGTGCGGGTCTCCCCAAAGGCGTTGCTCTCCATTTGAAATTGCTGGAGGCGCCCCGACGCGAAGACTTCGTCAAATTCGCGCTTGAGCAGTGCCGCTGGTTGCCTGTGCAACACCTCAAAGATTGACCGCCCCACCGCGTCGGCGCGCGCGACACCCTGCAGCCCCGTCTCCCGCTTGTGATTCCACGCGTGAATCCGGTAGTGGCGATCAATGACGTACAGCCCCAGGGGCAACGAATCCACAATGCATTCGATGAATGCCCGTTGATCTGCCAACTCACGAACTCGCTCAGTGAGCTCACGCTCCAAGTCGTGCAGGTACGCGTCGCGGTTGACGGCGACAGCGAGCAGATGGGCCGTGCCATTCAACAGTTCGGCCTCGGCCGGCGAGAGTTCGCCGTTGCGGTGCACAACCAACGTGGCCACACCGAGTCCGCCCGCTTCCACGGCCACGAGGTGCGGCGCATAGGCGGGCGCGCTCCCCATGGCTGGTGACCGCCACACCACGGGGGCGAAGTCGGCATTGGGGAATTCCAGCGCCGTACGGTCTGCACCCAACGCCCCAGCCAGAGACTCCAGCACCGCCGGAATTCCGTGGGCGGTGTCGCCATGGGTGGCCATGAGGCCCGCCAACTCAAAAAAGGTCGCCGCCAGGGAATTGGACATCAGGTGGGATACGGCGCGGAGGGGTCGGATCGGGTAAGCGGGCGCCAGGCAGCATCGCGGAACGCCGACTCTCGTTTGGAAGGTAGGCGTCGGCACTGGGTCGGACAAGCTGACCGAACCAATCCCTCAATTACGGGATTGGACCGCAGAGCGAAACAGCCACACTGGCACACCACCTGCCAAGCCGACACGGCAAGCCTGTGCAATCTGACCGTTATGGCGTAACGGGCGCGGCATATGGGCTGCACGGGCAATGTTGTGGCGGCGCCGTCCGTTTACCGGAACGGCACCCGCGATCACGAACTTATCACGTGGGCCGTGGCCCAGGAGTTTTTATGACGTACACGTTCCCGATCGCCGCGTCATTTCCCAATACGAGTCTTCGTCGCGAGATAGATCGCCTCTTCGTTGACACCATCTCGGGGCGTGCGGCGGCCCAGTGGCAGCCGCATGTGACGGCGCGCGAGGATGGTCAGGGGTACACATTTGAGGCCGACCTTCCCGGCGTTGCCCCGGAAAAGGTGGAAGTTCTGGCGGAAGACGGCGTGCTCACGCTCCGTGGCACACGTGTGCTCGGTTCCCTTGCGGCTGGCGAAAAGGCGCTTCTGACGGAGGCTCCTTCCGGCGCATTTCAGCGCCGGTTTGCGCTCCCCAAGCAGGCCGACCTTCAAGCGGTAGAAGCCTCGTACCGCTTTGGGGTCTTGACGGTGCGGGTAGCCAAGGTGGCGCCGGCACAGCCGCGGCGCGTCCCGGTGACTGTGACGCCTGCGGCGGAATACCAATCGGCCGAGTAGTCATCCGAACGGCATTGACGGTCGTATGACAGCGGGGGCACACCTTACCAGTGTGCCCCCGTTTTTTACGCTGTCACAGACCTGATCTCACGAAATATTTCCTCATTCTCGCGTCGAAGACCTGGATGCCGCTCGGCGTGGGCCCAGCGGATGATCCCGGTCTTGTCGATGAGGAAGTAGGCGCGGTTCGCGATTTTGCCATCCGCCCAAAGGACGCCGTACTGCGAGGCAATGGCTTTGGTATTGTCAGACAGCAGGTCGACCTTGAGCGCGTGCTGATCACGAAAGCTCGTCAGCACGTCAGTCGTATCTACTGAAATCGGAAGGACTTCCACATCAGCGCTGACAAATACATCAAAGTCGTCGCTGAAGGCACACATTTCGCTGGTGCACACCTCGGTGAACGCGGCCGGGAAGAACGCCAGCAGCACATGCTTGCGTCCCCGGAAGTCTGACAAGGTGATGTCTGCCCCTGAGGTCGCAGGGGCTATGAAATCCGGAGCCTGTGAACCAACCGGCAGCGGGGCGGATGCGGCAGCAGTCATCGACGTTGGGATAGAGAGAACGATTGACACGATATGTCACAAAACATAGAAACGGAAAAGAGTGTGGACAAAGAGGCCGACATCACGCACCTTGCAGCTGACCTCCTCCAGTCCCCCTACTCCGCCATGCCATATCGTGAGTCGTTGGGAGCGCCCCCGGAGGGCGTGTTGCGCGTCTTGCTGGTAGAGAATGATCCAGACACCGCCCAGCGTTCCGAGGCGGGGCTTCGGTCACGGCTGGGGGGCTACCTGGCGCTGACACACGTGACGAGTTTGGCCCTGGCGATCCGTTCCTTGATGGAGGATCGATTCGATGCCGTCATTCTCGAGTTGGATGTCCACGACGCCTCTGGCATTGCGACCCTGGCCGGCATTCGTGGCGCAGCCCCTTCGGTGGCCACGATTGTGTACACCAATCTCGTCGATGACACCCTCGCCCTGCGCGCCCTTCGGGCCGGCGCCCACGAATGCTTCGACAAGCGGGAGACATCCCCGGAAATGCTGGCGCGGCCGCTCGGCTTTGCGCTGGAGCGCCAACGCCGCATAACCGCGCTTGAAGCGGCGCGGGTAGAGGCCGCCCATCGGGCTACCCATGATCCGCTGACCGGTCTGGCCAATCGTGAGCTGTTTCTGGATCAGCTGGAACGTGCGCTCGCCTTCAGCGCGCGCTATGCCCGCAAGACAGGACTGCTCTTTGTGGATCTCGATGGGTTCAAGTCCATCAACGATACGCGGGGCCATGCGCTGGGCGACACCATGCTGAAGGCCGTCGCCGGCCGACTGTTGCAGAGCGTGCGTCGGTCCGACGCCGTCGCGCGGCTTGGGGGCGACGAGTTTGTCGTCCTGTTGCCGGATGTGACGAGCCGTCGCGACGTGGCCTTCGTCAAGGACACGATTCTCGAGTCTTTACGGGAAGCCATCGATCTGGGCAACGGCCAGCAGCTTTTCATTGAGGCCAGTATTGGCAGCTCCATGGCCCCCTTGGACGGAAGCACTGCCCAGGAACTTTTGGACGCTGCCGACGCCGACATGTACCGCGAGAAGTATCAACGTCGTCGCGACCGTGCGGTGGCCCCCTCGTCCGAGGCGCCCGGCCTGGCGGAGGACTTTGAGCTGCCCAGTACCACAGAATCGGTGTCACACCGGCGCGAGGCACGCCTGCGGGCTGCGAGCACGCAAGGGGAGTTTGAGGTTTTCTACCAGCCGGTCCTGGACGTCGTTGCCGACCGGATAATCGGCGCGGAGGCGTTACTCCGGTGGCGTGATCCCGATCGCGGCATCTTGCTCCCGTCCGGTTTTCTCGGTCTCGCAGAAGACACCGGCTTGATTGTACCTATCGGCGAGCAAGTCCTTCGCGACGCCTGTGAAGCGCTCGTACGGTGGCGCGCCCACGGAGTCGGTACGGACGTGCGCGTCGCCGTCAATCTTTCCGCGGTCCAGCTCCGCGAGCATGGCTTTGAACGGCGAGTGGCCCAGATACTGGCGGAAACGGGGTGCCCACCGGAGGCGCTCACACTGGAGCTCACGGAAAACAGCACCGTGGTAGACGGGGAAATGGCGATGGAGACCCTCCGCGCGCTCAAGGGGCTCGGCGTGCGACTGGTGGTCGACGATTTTGGGGTCGGCCATGCCTCGCTCACCTTCCTGCGAGAAGCACCAGTGGATGGGATCAAGATCGACCGACGATTCGTGTCACAGTTGCTGGTGGATCAACGTGATCAGGCGATCGTGGCCAGCATGGTGCGTCTCGCTCGAGGGCTCGGGCTCGATGTGGTTGCCGAGGGGGTGGAGAGCGGCGAGCAATCGCAACGACTGGCCCGACTTCAGTGCTTTGCACAACAAGGTCGCCACTTCAGCGAAGCCGTCCCATACGCCGCGATGACGGCGCTGCTGCACGAGCGTAATCAAGGACAGGCTCGCACGGATGTGGAATGGGGCCCCCGGCGAGTTGACGTGCGCGGGGCGTAGTGGCGAGTGCGCGGTTGAGTCAACCGAGGAGAACTAGCAGGGCGCGGCAGTAGTCAGCAGTTCGGCCAGCGCGCACAATACCCTGTCACTGGAGAACGGCTTCTCAACGAGGAGTTCGTTGTCGCCAAGTGAACCGGCCAACTGATCGGCGTATCCGGAGACGTATACGACCGGCAGGCGAGGCACGTCCGCATGAATGTGTGCCATGAGTTCACGGCCACCCATTTCCGGCATTCGCACATCGCTGACAACGGCCCGGATCTGTTCCCGATGCCTGCGCCACAGCAGCAGTGCATCGGCCCCATGTCGTGCCTGCAGCACACGGTAGCCGCTGCGCTCGAGTAAACGTAACAGCAGCGAACGTACGGCCGCTTCGTCTTCCACCAGCAAAATGGTGCCACCGGCACAGGAGGCCGTGGGCGAGCGCGCACCGGTTGTGTGCTGTTGGTGCTCGCTCTCCATAACCGGTAAGCGAATGGTCACGGTCGTTCCTCCGGCCGGCGCGCTGGTGATGTGTATGGCGCCTTGCGCCTGCTGCACGATACCGAACACTGTCGCCATCCCAAGTCCGGTACCCTGCCCCTGAGGCTTGGTGGTGAAGAACGGCTCAAAAACGCGGGCCTGTGTGTCAGGATCCATACCGTGTCCGGTGTCGCTGACCACAAGTTGCACATACTGGCCTGGCGAAAGGGTCGCCCATGGTTCAATGGACGACGCTTGCCGAACCGCCGTGACGTGAATGTTGATACTTCCCCCGGTCCCAAGTCGGCCATACCGCGACGTCAAGCAGGCATCGCGCGCATTCACAACGAGGTTCATGATCACCTGTTACAGCTGCCCGGGATCCGCATGCACGATGGCGCCGTCGTCTTGAACGTGCAGATCCACCGCAATTTCCTCACCAATGACTCGGCGGAGCAACTTCTGCGTGCCCTGCACCAACTCCCCTACGCGTACGGGCTGCGGATGGACCACCTGCTTCCGACTGAAGGTCAGTAGCTGACGCACGAGGGTACGCGCACGCTCTGATGCTGCTGCAATCTCGGCAAGGTCCGCGGCGGATGGATGATGCGGCGACAGATCAGCACGCACCAGTTCGAGTGTTCCGGTGATGATGGTGAGCAAGTTGTTGAAATCATGGGCAATTCCCCCCGCCAGCTGCCCAACGGCCTCCATTTTTTGTGCTTGTCGGAGTTGCAGCTCCAATTGTGCACGCGGGGTCACATCCTCCATGGCCCCAAACATGGAGACGGCACGACCATACGCATCCCGTGTGATGTATGCACGGTCCACGACCGCGGCCCAGCTACCATCTGCACGACGGAAGCGGTACGAATCTTCCCATTGTATTGCCCCATCGTTTCCGTTCAGGACGTGTTCGAGACGCAGTACCACCCGCGACCGGTCGTCCGGATGAATCAGCGATTCCCATTCGGCGCCGCCGTGCGCATCCCTCGACGATGGGTACCCGAATACCGTTGAGAATCCCTCTCCCCAGTCGAGAACATTGGTATCCAGGTCCCATTGCCAAATCGCATTGCTTGTGACCCGGGCCGCGAGTGCATAACGCTGCTCGCTTTGCTCGCGCGCCAGTTCCGATCGAATTCGTGCCGAGACATCGCGGAAGAAGATGGCCAGCCCCGCCTCTTCAGTGGGATACGCATCGACTTCGAGATAGTAGTCGTACCCTTCGCCGATATAGTGCTCGGTGAAATGCACCTCCTGCCCAGTATCTCGCGCCGCATGGTATTCACTCCATGCCTTGTTCGTGCGCGACGCAGGAAACGCCTCCCAGTGGGACACGCCAAGCAAGGACTCCCGGGGGCGTCCGGCCAGATCAGTCAACGCCTTATTCACCTCGACGATTCGCCAGGCGTCGTCAAGCAGGATAAAGGCATCTTTGATGCGCGCGAGGATCTTCTCGGCCCGCAGTGATGGGGTATGGTCGCGCATTTGGCATCTCCGGTCTCGTAGTTCGGCACCGCTGCATCATCGTGCCAATTTGCGGGATGTGGCATAGGGGAATCCCCTGCCGACATGCGAGATAGTGACTACAGAGACGCCCTACTTCGTGTGGTTTCTTGCGCCAGTGAATGGATAGACCAATTGCTTTAGGTAACCATCCGGCACCGGACGCCCTGCAATGCCGTAGCCGCGAGGCCATTCTCCCGGTGGCCCGAAGTACGTGCCGAAGAGTCGATCGATCCAAGGAAAATGCACCGCGAAGTTGCGATCAATGGCTTCCCGTTCAATGGCATGGTGCCAGTGGTGAAAGCGCGGGGTGACCACGAGTGCTTCCACCCATCGTGGAAACGCCCAAGACACGTTGGAATGAATGAAGACCGCGTGTACCGACACGAACACCAGATACGCATACAACGGTCCGGTGTCGAAGCCGAGAACAAAGAGTGGCACAAAGGTGAGGCCGCGCGTGAGCACGACGTCCACCACGTGCAGTCGTGACCCAGCCTACCAGTCCATACTGGTCGCCGAATGGTGCACGGCATGGAATCGCCAAAGCCACCGTGCCCTGTGAAAGAGGCGATGCACGGTGTACTCCGTGAGATCGGCGACGAGGGCACAGCCGATAAACTGCACCACCGCCGGTTGAGCGCGAACCGCCGTCTGCAGCGCCGGATGAATAGCCCAGGTGAACAACACGCGCGCGGGCATGAGCGTCAGCAACGTGGACAGCTGCACGAGCAGATGGCTGACGAAAAAATAAATGGCGTCCGTCGTCCACGCGGGCCGAAACACCGATTGCGCGCGTAGCGGCCAGATACGCTCAAGCGGTACGAACAGTACGGCGAGCAGCAGAATATTGAGCAGGAACCAATCCAGACCGAGATAGACGGGCACCTTGGGGACCGCGCCCGCCGCCGGGATGTTGCCGCCACCGGCAAGCCCGGCTGCAAGGGCAAGCGCGATTCCGGTGAGGCCAAGCACCTTACGTCGGCGGAGCAGCGCACTCAGCAGACCGAACAGGAAGCCGAGGCCGATGACGACCTGCAGCAGCGTCCGTACGGCGGGCATGGGCAGGAGCGCGCGTACGTCGGGGCTGGTGAGCATGGCCGGCCAGTAGAAGCAGGCGACCGCCCCCAGCGAAAGAGCACCGAGGAATACAGAAAGCGTTCCGCTCAGCCACCCGGACCCGAAGCGGGTGGAATCATTGTCGTCGAAGAGGCGGGCAACGGCGGCGTCGAGGGACATGACGCGTAAAGGTACGGCTCGGCCGCATCGCTGCGCCATGGACCGCATGGGACGCACGAAGGGCCGCCACGCGTGAGCGGCGGCCCCTCGTTCACAACCGTTCGTGTTTTGAATGGAGCGTATCGGGATCGAACCGATGACCCCCTGCTTGCAAAGCAGGTGCTCTCCCAGCTGAGCTAACGCCCCGATACGTCAAATGTAATAAGACAGCGGGACGGGGGTGAAGGGGGCGCGACGAGGTGAACGCCTCCCTGTGCCGGGGACTCCCCGATAGCCGGAACGTGACGCGTTCCGCATGCTGTGTCATACCTATCTCACGGAGGCGTCATGCGGCTCACGGGCAAGGTGGCGGTCATAACCGGTGCGGCATCGGGCATTGGCCGGGCCACGGTGGAGCTGTTCGTTCGCGAGGGGGCCCTGGTGGTCGCTGGCGATCTCCATTCCGCTCGTCTGACCGAATTGGCGGCACATTGCAATAGCCTGGCACCAATTCTCACTCCGCTCACCGGTGACATTGGCAAGCGATCCGACGCGGAGGCCCTGGTCGATCTGGCGCAGGCGACCCATGGCCGCGTGGACATCCTGGTGAATAACGCCGGCATCATGGATTACATGGCGGGAGTCGGCGAGCTCACCGATGAGGTATGGCAACGTGTTCTGCGGGTGAATCTCGATGGGCCAATGTACACCAGCCGACGGGTGATGCCGCTGATGTTGAACCAGGGTCAGGGTTCGATCATCAACATTGCCAGTATTGCGGGGCTGAGCGGAGGGGCGGCCGGTGCCGCCTATACCAGCTCGAAACATGCGCTGGTGGGTCTCACCAAGAGCACGGCTTGGATGTACGCGCAGCGTGGAGTGCGCTGCAACGTGATCTGCCCGGGTGCGACCCGGACGAACATTGCCGAGAGCATGCCGGCCGACCGCCTCGACCCCGTTGGGGCAGCGCGCGCCGGGCTGTTTGCCACGCTGGTCCCGGCATGGCTGGAATCGACGGATATCGCCGAGCTGGCACTGTTTCTCGCCAGCGACGCCGCACGATTCATTAATGGCGCCGTCATCACCGCTGACGGCGGATGGATGGCCATATGACGCAGCATACACTGGCTGGTTGGTTCGATGAGTTCACCCGTGATGACGTGTCCCGCGTTGGCGGGAAGAATGCGTCACTCGGTGAATTGCGGCAGCATCTGAAGACGCTGGGTGTGAACGTGCCCGACGGATTTGCCCTGACCACGGACGCCTATCGCCAGTTCGTGGCCTACAATGGGATTGAGGCCGTGCTGGCGCGGGAGCTTCCCCATGCCACGACCCGTCTGGCAGAAGTGGGAGAACGCATTCGTGCCGCGTTTGCTGCGGGTACGCTTCCGCCGGCGCTCACCGAAACGCTCACCACGTATTACCGCGACCTCGGCCAGCGCATTGGCCACCGCAATCCGCCGGTGGCGGTGCGGAGCTCCGCGACGGCTGAGGATCTGCCAGACGCGAGCTTCGCCGGCCAGCAGGAATCGTATCTCAACATCACGGGCGAGGCCGAATTACTATCTACGGTCCCGCGATGTTTTGCGTCGTTGTACACCAATCGAGCGATTGCCTATCGGGAACACCACGGCATGGCGCATGCTACCGTGGCCTTATCTGTTGGGATACAACAGATGGTACGCAGTGATGTTGGCGCCGCCGGCGTGGCCTTCACACTCGATACGGAAACGGGGTTTCGATCGCTGGTCATGATCACCGGGGCCTGGGGGCTGGGCGAGAATGTCGTGAAAGGCACCGTGAATCCCGATGAGTGGCGCGTCTTCACCCCACTACTCAACGACGACACCTTACGCCCCATCCTCGATCACAGCATTGGACTGAAGCAGATCAGGATGATACTGGGCGTGGACCAGAAACCGCTGAACATCGAGACGTCGATGAGCGAGCGAGCCCGCCCCTGTTTGAACGATGACGAGGTGTTGCAACTGGCCCGATGGTGTGCGCGAATCGCACAGCATTATGCGCGCCCGATGGATATCGAATGGGCCAAGGATGGTCTCACCGGTACATTGCACATCGTGCAGGCGCGCCCGGAGACCGTGCAATCGCAAGGAGTCGTTTCGGCAATCAGCACGTTTTCGCTGGAAGGTTCGGGAACGGTACTGGTGTCAGGTGTTGCAGTGGGCCAGCGCATCGCGAGCGGCAAGGTCTTTGTACTGGAGAGCATGCGTGACGCTGGCCGCTTCGAGGATGGAGGCATCCTGGTGGCACGCCAGACCGACCCTGATTGGGTTCCGGTCATGAAGCGCGCCGCGGCCATCGTGACGGACACCGGGGGACGGACCAGTCACGCCGCCATTGTGAGCCGCGAGCTGGGCATCGCAGCGATCGTTGGTGCCGGGAATGCCACGTCGGTGCTGGGTGGCCATACGGTGACAGTGAGTTGTGCCGAAGGCCACATTGGTCGCGTGTACGAAGGCGTGCTTCCATTCCGGGAGGAGCACCTGGACTATTCCGGGCTGCCCGCAACGAAAACGGCCATCATGTTGAATGTGGCGGATCCCGCCATGGCCATGCGGTGGTGGCGTCTACCGGTTGGCGGCATCGGCCTTGCCCGGATTGAGTTCGTCATTGAACACATGGCCAAAGCGCACCCCATGGCTCTCTTGCACCCGGAGCGGCTATCGGTCGAGGATCAGTCGGCGATTGCGACGTTGACCGAACTTCATGACACCCCCGCGGAATTCTTCGTGGATCGGCTGTCCAGTGGCGTGGCGATGATTGCGGCATCCCAGTGGCCCGATCCGGTCATCGTGAGATTCAGCGATTTCAAGACCAATGAGTACGCCGGACTTCTTGGTGGACGGGTCTTTGAGCCGCATGAGGAGAACCCCATGATCGGATTCCGCGGCGCATCTCGTTACTACGATGATCGCTATCGCGAAGGGTTCGGTCTGGAATGCCAAGCCATTCGGAGAGTGCGTGAACAGATGGGGCTGCGCAATGTGATCGTGATGATTCCTTTTTGTCGTACGCTCGAGGAAGCCGACAAGGTATTGGCCGAGATGGCGCAGCACGGCCTCGTACGTGGCCATGAAGATTTGCAGGTGTATGTGATGGCAGAAATCCCGAGTAACGTGGTGCTGGCCCGTGAGTTTGGCACCCGGTTCGACGGCTTCAGCATTGGCAGCAACGATCTGACACAACTCACGCTGGGCGTGGATCGGGACAACGCCCTGTTGGCTACGTTGTTTGACGAGCGCAATCCAGCCGTGCTGCGTTTGATTGAACAGCTCATTGCCGATGCCCACGCCGTTGGCTGCAAAGTCGGGATCTGTGGACAGGCACCGAGTGATCACCCCGACTTTGCGGAGTTCCTGGTGCGAGCGGGCATCGATTCCATATCGCTCAATCCGGACAGTGTGGTGCCGGTAGTCCAGCGCGTTGCCACATTGGAACAATTGCGCAGTGCATGAACCACAGATTGGAGCGGCGCCGAAGAGGCGCCGCTCCCTTTCATCAGGCAGATTCGCTGAGGTCAGCGGAGGCCTTGCCTGCAATACGCCCACTCAATCCCTGCAGGAGTGAATCGGGATCTATACCGTATTGCGCACTGGCGGCTTCGAGCAGGCGCATCATGGCGCCGAGTCGCTGCTGCGTGGCATTGGCGGCCCCCTGCCCGTCTCCACCGTCGAGCACGACCAACCGATCGATCTTGATGTCGCTCGCCGCACTCGCCAGGCGATCGATCATGTCGGGGAGCTGCTGCAGATACAGCAACGACAAGCCACGATCGCCGGCGGCCATCATCTGTTCCTGCACCGCCCGCAAGGCCTTTGCCTGTGCTTCACCTTGCGCAATGACCGGTGCCGCCGCCGCTTCGGCTTCGGCTCGCGCGGCTTCGGCGCGCGCGCGCGCCGGCTCCACCTGTTCCACTTGCAGACGGACACGTGTGACCTCAACGCGCGCCTCTTCCACCGCCTTTTCGGCTCGTGCCTGTGCCTCGTCGGCAGCGGCCCGCGCGGTTCGTTCAGCGATCTGCGCCTGTCGATCGAGTTCGGCCTGCTTGACTCGCAGTTCGTTCTGCGCCGCCGCCACCATCATTTGCGACTGGGCACGGGCCACATCGGCTTCCTGCGTGGCGCGCGCCTGTTCGCGCTCCGTTTCCGCTTTGGTGCGCGCTTCGGCAATCTGCGCATCGCGCAGCACTTCGGCGGTGCGAATACGACCGTACGCGCGAAGGTAACCGGCGTCATCGCTGATGTTCTGGATCTTGAGCATGTCGAGCTGCAGGCCAAGCTTCTGCAGATCGCGCGTGACCTCCTTCATCAGTTCCGTCTCGAACTTCACGCGATCTTCGTTGGCTTCTTCCGGTGTGAGCGTGGAAAGCACGCCGCGCAAATTGGCGGCAAGCGTTTCCTGTGCCAGATCGGCCACCTGCTTCTCGCTGCCAAGAATGCGTTCCACGGCGTTATTGAACACCTCTTCCGGCATGGATGCGATTTTGACGTTCGCAACCGCCTGCACATCAATGGGAATGCCTCCGCGCGCGATGGCGTTCCGCACACTGATGGTGAGCGGAATGGTGTTGAGCGTCATCCACTGCGCTTGTTCCAGGATAGGAATGCGAATGGTGCGCCCACCGCGCACCACCCGATATCCCACCGACGTTCCATCAGTGAGCGCCCGCCGGCGACCGGTAATGACCGCCACCATGTTGGGCGGGACGATGATCAGCAGTTGCTTGACGGTCGCGACCAGCAAGAACAGCATGACCACCACAAAGGCGACGCCCCCCAGCGAAAAGAGCGCTGTCCCAAACTGTCCATCGAGCAATTCGTTCATCCTCAGACTCCAGAAGAATTCATGGTCACGGCCAACGGATCAGTTGGCGGTTGGCTCAACCACTGCAATACCGTTCTCGATCCATCCGATACGGCAGGTGGTGAAATACATACTCTCCAACGCTTCAACATTGGGGGCCCGCTTGGCGGGCATTTCCTGGACCTGACCATTGGCCAGAAAACTGATGACACCCAGTCCATTGGTATCGAAGGGCAAGACCAATGTGGCGGGTGCCCCAATGACCAGGACATCGAGTGGCACAGAGTCCGCTTCGGTACGGCGAATGACCACGAACAGTGCGTGCACCCCGAGAAGCGTCAACACGCCGGCAATCGACGCACTCACGGAAGAAACCGTAGCGCTTCGATGCGTGAGCACCCCCAGCAAACCAATCCCCCCAAAGGCAAAACAGGCCCACGTGAGATTGCGCAGCGAGAACACGGCCAAGAGTCCGGCGTCCCCAACAACATGGGAGGAATGATCGGTGTCCGCATCGTGGCCAAGCAGGCCCGCGACGATAAGCGCTCCTCCAAACACCAATGCCGAGACAAACAGCCAGAGCATTCCCGCCCTCCACATGGTTCACGGTTCAGGACACATTCAATTAGGCATCGTGCATTGCCCTGCGCCAGTGAAGCAAGAATGGTGGTCAACGGCGGAGAAAGCGAACGCCCCTGCCTGACAGGCAAGGGCGTTGGTATCGGCTTCAGACGCGTCGGTGCCTGGCCATTCCGAACAGCAGAACCCCACCGGCCACCACCAGTAGCAGAGATGACGGTTCCGGAACTGCGGTGAGTGCGACGTTTCCCTGCACCGCGAGCGTCGCTGGGAAGTCGGGGAAATTTTCCAAGGAAAATTCTCCTTCGATCAGCCGTGGCGAGAAAATCGTTCCGGTAAACATTTGCTCGCCGAATGTATCCAGGATGAACGTGCCTACGGGTGATTCGAAGGAAAACCCGCCATCAAAGCCTTCTGTATAGAAGAGCAGATCACCGACCAGAGTGATCTGCGAACTCCCCTGCACAAAGCGACCACTGAGCCCTTCCAGAAGAAACGCTGCTGGATCCAAAGGGGTGGCGGAAGGTGGCTGCACCAGCAGAAACTCGAATTGCACGGCACCTGCCGAGAACGCTTCGAACGGTGCGATCGACGTGGCGAGGGTGCCAACTCCACTCAGGCGAATCTGTGCCGACGAGCTGCGGAGAGGCAGCAATACGATGGCACACAACAGGGCGAGGGTTGGTCGCAGTCTCATTCATTTCTCCAGTGAATCAGGATGGTCCCGCCGCACAGTACGGCGTGAACAGGCTCCGCATCCGCAAGCATTGTTCCCGCGGCTTGCCGGCGCGCTCTTCCCTTGGCCCACGACGCCCCGCGCACCGTTCATGTTTTCAACCGATCGGCCGACACTTTAAGCATGCTCCGCATTTCCTCGCCCTCCGATCCCAATCAGGATATTCGCCCGGGCGACGCGGTGCGTTTCGACTTTGATGGTGCCGCCGTGGCCGGCACGGTTCGTCGAATTGACGTGCGAGCCCATCCAGACGCGCCTCACGGCCTTCCTTATG
The DNA here is from genome assembly GCF_000695095.2 of Gemmatimonas phototrophica. NCBI lineage: Bacteria > Pseudomonadati > Gemmatimonadota > Gemmatimonadia > Gemmatimonadales > Gemmatimonadaceae > Gemmatimonas > Gemmatimonas phototrophica. The sequence continues at coordinate 2,496,755 of NZ_CP011454.1, forward strand.
TGGTGTCGGTAGTGCAGGCCGATCCGGCCAGCGGCTACCAGGCCGGTCGGGATTACACCGTTCGCGCCGCCTGTCTGGTACTCGAAGGTGACGCGGTACTTCGCCCGCCCCGCCCTCCACGCAGCGCGCCCAGAAGCGTCCAGACCGCAGCGCCGGCCGCCCCCCGCTTTCTCGTGGGCTTCATGCGTGAAGGCGGGCAGTTTCCACAGCAGGGGGCGATCCTGGTGCAGGCCCCGACGCTGGACGAAGCGAACGCCATTGCCACCCGCACGCTGGCGTCGGAACTGGAAGCGGACATTGCCGAGGGACGGGAAGAGGCCGGCGCATCGGTCATGCTGGTCAACGCCGCCGAGGTGGGACCCGTGACGGAGAGCGGTGTCCTCGGTCAGGTGAGTTGGTAAGGCAACGACTTTGGCTCACCAGCACAGCAAAAGGGCGGTCCCGATGGGGACCGCCCTTTTTGTTTACCAACCGTACCGCGCTTACTCGTGCGCCGGAAGCGGTTCCATCGTCTTGGCGTCGACGGGGACCTGCACTTCGTCCTTGCAGGGCGTGGTCATCATGAACACACGCATGACCGGGAAGGCATCCATGAAGCTGAAGTAGCTGAATGCCCAGAGGCCGATGAAGCCGATCGTGGTGCCGATTTCCTGAAGCCCGAAGGGAAGCGAGGTCGCTTCGCCATAGATGCTCGGATAGATCTCGATGTAGCGGTGCAGATACACACCGATGAGGCTGCACACCGCGAAGAGCACGAACGTGGGAAGGTACATCTTGGCCGCCTTCGAGATGAGCCCGAAGAACGGGAGCACGAAACCGAAGATGGGGATGAGCTGGGTCACCGGCTTCCACACCCCAGACAGACGCAGGCGATAGAAGTGGGTTTCTTCCGGCATGTTGCCGTACCAGATCACCAGGTACTGCGAGAAGCTGATGTAGCCGACGAACGCCGTGAAGGCGAAGCCAAGCTTACCAAGGTCCCACAGCTGGTCCATTGTGACGATGTCCTTCGCCTCGAGGTGATTGCGCCACCACATGGTGAGGAGCGACGTGAGCATGACCATGTTGACCCAGCCGGTCATGAACACGATCCAGGCGTACATCGTCTGCTGGAAGTGGAGCGAAATCGTCATGGAATAATCCCATGCCATGAAGCACCACCCAATCACGAAGCTCATGGCAACCGCCACCGCGAGCTTCCCCTGCGCCGAGTGCTGCGTATGCAGTTCACGACGCTCGTCACCAGTCCACGCGGCACGCATCTTGGCGCGCAGGCCAGCCGCCCACTTGGCGCCGTACTCGGGAAGTACGGCCACGTCCATCTTGACCGAGTTCCAGATGAACAAGCCCTGGATGACGGTGATGGCACCAAAGAAGAACAGCCCACGGATGAGGAACCACCCGTTGCTCAGGTACGCTGCCTTCTCCACCGACGGCGCGGCTTCGCGGCCGCGGAATGTGAAGATGGAGTCTCCGCTGAAGAACAGGAGGGCAATGAGAATGACGAACGCGATGGGTACGAAGGCATAGAAGCCTTCGGTGAAGCGGATCATGGGGCGCGACCAGCGCGCCGTGACGATACGCTGCACCGCGGCAAACGCGGTACCGGCGGTGGAGATAACGGCGAAGTACGTCCAGTTGAACTGAACGGCCTGCCAGGCACGGTCGGGATTGGTGAACAACCCCATGACGAAGACGCCTATGCCCACCAACGCGGCAATGAGCGCCGCCGTCTTGATCCCCGCCGGAACGGACTTCGCGGAGAGGCGACGCGCGAACTCTTCACGCGTCGGGTAGTGATAGTGCTGGCTCACTAGTGCTTCTCCTTGGCGGCACCAGGAGCGCCGAGGTGCAACTGGCGCATGGTGTCGTTGTCGTTCTTGCCCTTATAGGTTGCCGAATTGATGTTCGGCGAACCGGGCGTGGGCAGCTGCGTGGGCTTGAGGAATGGCGCCGGGCGCGTGGGGGCCGTCTGCGACGGACCCGGCACGGTGGTGCCGTTCTGACCGGGGTAACCGATAAGCGTGGTGTCAGCGGTCCCCTTCTGGAGTTCGCGAACATAGTTGATCACGTCCCAGCGGTCCTTCTCTTCGATACGATTGTAGTTCGGCATGATGCCACGACCGTTGCGCAGCATGCCGTAGATGTAGCCGTCCGAACGCCCCTTGGCCGACTCGGTGAGCAGGCTCGGGCTGTAGCCGTACGCCGGGTTCACCTTCTTGAGTCCACCATTGCCGTCGCCGGCGAGTCCGTGGCACACGGCGCAGTTGATCTGATAATTCGTCCGGCCATTCGCGACGGACGCTTCAGACGTTGGCGTCGGATTGGGGATGGGCGTAAACGAATCGATCACCTGCGGCAGCGGCTGGTAGCCGATCTGCCACGCCGCCACCACCGTGCCTTGTACCGGCACCGAGAACTGCGGCTGGCCACGCGGCGGAGACAGCGAATCCGCTTCGTTCTGCGACATCGATTCCCACGGCTCAATGCGCGGCTGGTTCTTGAAGTCGGTGAACCAGGAGCATGCCCCGAGCGAAATCGGGAGCACCACGGCCACCGAGGCGCGAAGCGCCCGCGACAGTGCAGAAGGCATCACGTTGGAAGTCTCAGGCTTCACGCCGCACCTCCTCCGCGCCAGCATGACGCAGAAGGTCTTCAGCCGCCGACGCCTTGGTGGCGTCACACGCAATGAAGACACCGAAGTGACCAGCGGAGAATCGGTCGTCGTAGCCAACCGTCGCGGTCAGACGGGGCACGCGCGAGTTGATGAACATACCAGCCACCGTCGAGAGGGCGCCCACGAGCACCATCACTTCGAAGCCGATAATGGTATACGGAATCCAGGACGCGATGGCCTTGCCGCCCGTGACGAGCGGCCAGTAGTTGGATGACCAGATCGCGATCCAGTAGCCGAAGCTGACGCCAAGCAGACCGCCGATGAGCGTGAAGCGACGCACCACGCTGTTCGGACCGGCAATTGCGTCGTCGAGCTCATGGCGAATGGTCGGTGAGAACACCGTGACATCGCCCAGCTTCTTCTTCTTCAGCTCCTCGATGGCCGAGACGGTCGAATCGAGGTGGTGAAAGACGCCAAGTACGCCCTGCATCAGTGATGCCCTCCGCCATGGCCGCTCTTGAAGCGCGGCGTGACGATTTCCTTGAGCTCCATGATGGCCATCACGGGCATCTGCTTCACGAAGAGCAGGAACCACATGAAGAACCAGCCGAACGAGCCGACGAGGAACGACATGTCGATCCAGCTGGGCGTGTAGCTCCCCCACTGCCACGGCTCAAACTCGTGCGACAGCGACGGCACCACGATCACGAAGCGCTCAAACCACATGCCGATGTTGATGAAGATCGACAGGATGAACAGCCACGCCGGGTTACGCCGCAGCTTCTGCGACCAGAGCGACATGGGCAGAGACATGTTGCAGAGCAACATGATCCAGGCCGCCCACCACCACTGACCGAACACGCGGTTGTAGAAGAACTCCTGCTCCGCCCGCACGCTGCTGTACCAGGCGATGAAGAACTCGATCAGGTACGCACACCCCACCACCATGGAGGTGAAGAGCACGACCTTGGCGGTCGCGTCGAGGTGGTTGAGCGTGATGTAGTGCTCGAGCTTGAACCACTTGCGCATGGGGATGGCAATCGTCCACACCATCGCAAAGCCGGAGAAGATGGCACCGGCAACGAAGTACGGCGGGAAGATGGACGCGTGCCAGCCCGGCGTGAGCGCCATGGCGAAGTCGAAGGAAACGACCGAGTGCACGGAGAGCACCAGCGGCGTCGAGAAGGCGGCGAGGAACAGATACGCCTTCGCAAAGTGACGCCATTCCCGATCGCTGTTCCGCCAGCCGAGCGAGAGGATCGAGTAGACCCGCTTGCGGGTGGGGTTCGTTTCCTTGTCGCGGAGCACCGCGAAGTCAGGAATGAGACCGATGAAGAGGAACGTGGTCGAGATGGTGAGGTACGTCGAGATGGCGAAGACGTCCCATACCAGCGGCGACTTGAAGTTCGGCCACAACAGGCGCCAGTTCGGATACGGAATGAGCCAGAAGAACTTCCACGGGCGCCCGATGTGAATGATCGGGAACAGACCGGCCGTCATAACGGCGAACACGGTCATGGCTTCAGCCGCTCGATAAATCGAGGTGCGGAAGCCGGCGCGGAAGAGGTACAGAATGGCCGAGATCAGCGTACCGGCGTGACCGATACCGACCCAGAAAACGAACGTGATGATGTAGTTACCCCACATCACCGGCGGTTCGTAGCCAGCCTGACCGAGGCCCCAGTAGATCTGATAGATCCAGGCTGAGGCGCCGCAGAGCATGGCCACGATGGCCACGGCCAACCCGATAAACCACTTCTTAGTGAACCCGAGCGTCGCGATGATATCGCGATCGACCTGTTCGTAATCACGGACTGCGGGGAGCTGGACGTCGGCCGAAGCTATGTTCGGCCCACGAATGCCCTCTCGCACCGGATGTGCGACGGATGCCATGCGCGCTGTCCTCAGGCCGTCGCCGGGGATGCCGGCGACGGATAGGTGACCTTCTTGAGATAGACCACAGCGGTATACGTGTTCAATTCCTCGAACACGTGATAGGCGCGACGGTCATACGCGAGTTTCGATACGGTCCAGTTCTCGTCGGCCGCGTCACCAAAGACGATGGCGCGCGACGGGCATGCCTGAGCACACGCGGTGGTGAATTCGTCGGCGTTGACCTCGCGGCCTTCCGCCTTCGCCCGGTGTTCGGACTCACGGATGCGCTGCACGCAGAACGTGCACTTCTCCATGACGCCCTTCCCACGAACGGTGACGTCCGGGTTGAGCGACCAGTGCATGGGCTCGGGCCACGCATACTGGCGACGCTCCGGCTCACCATAGCCGAACCAGTTGAAGTAGCGGACCTTGTACGGGCAGTTGTTGCTGCAGTAGCGCGTGCCGACGCAACGGTTGTAGACCTGCACGTTGAGGCCGTCCGGCGAGTGATACGTGGCGTACACGGGGCACACCGGCTCGCACGGCGCATTGCCGCAGTGCTGGCACATCATGGGCACAAACCGCGTATCGAAGTCCGGAGAGAACTCGTTCTCGGTGTTGTTGTTGCCCTCGTAATACCGCTCGAGGCGAATCCAGGCCATTTCGCGGCCCTTGATGATGTTCGCACCCGGACGTTCATCCCAATTGGTGGGGCTGAGCGCGCGGCCCTGATACGGCGCACCCACCGTGGGAATGTTGTTTTCGCTGTAGCAGGCCGTGACGCACGCCGAGCAGCCGGTGCAACGCGCAAGGTCGATGGTCATCGCCCAGCGACGCTTCTCCGCCTTGCTCGAGTGGTTCGGATCGTACATCCCCTTGTCCTTGGACTCGGGGTTGGCGAACTCACCCTGCGCATCCGCCGCGACCGGCGACTTGAGACCGGCCTTGAAGTCCTGCGACGGCAGGCCGGGGATCTCGTGATGATGCTCGGCGTCTTCCTGTTCGGTGCCGAGCAGCACACCGATGGGGAGCGCCTGACCGATACCACGCCCATGCTGACGCGCGGATCCTTCGGTGGTGACTAGCGGAGAATTGTCCGCCGTGACCGTGACCTTGCCCTTGATGTTGCCGAGCGCGAGTCCGCCGGCAGCGTCCCACCCCGTGGAGACGAGGTCATACGCGTTCACACCGATGTTCTGGGCGAAGCGGCCGTAGGCCGTGTGACCGAGACCGAGCGAAATGCCGACGGTATCGGGGCGCACGCCCATGTAGATATAGGCAGGCGCCGTGACCTTGCCAGCGGCCGTCTCGACCGTGAGGTGAGTGCCTTCCTTGATGCCCAGCTTCTTGGCGGTGGAGGGGTGGACTTCCACCCACGACTGCCACGCGATCTTGGACACCGGATCCGGGAGTTCCTGCAGCCACGGCTTGTTCGCGCCGGCGCCATCACCCAGTGTGGGCGACGGGAAGACATGCACGAAGAAGTCGCCGGTGCCGGCGGCCGGTGCCTGCGCGGCAGCCGACAGCGCGCGGCTGCTGGTGGGCACCAGCGGGCTGCTGCTCACCTGCGCCTTAGTCAGCGCGGTCGTGAACGCCGAGCCGCCGCCGGGGAACTTGCTGATGTACCAGGTGCGGTAATCGGCCACGTTGTAGCGGGCCGCGAGCGCTTGATCCTTCTTGGCCATTTCGATCAGCACGTCGGCCGTGGACCGCGTGTCAAACACTGGATCGAGCGTGGGCTGCTGCAGGCCGAGCTGCCCATTGGCGCCGGCCGCATCACCCCAGCTTTCCAGCCAGTGATTATCGGGGAGCACCAGGTCGGCGAGCTGCGCGGTTTCGTCGGGCATCGCCGAGAACGACACCTTGAAACCGACCTTGGCGAACGCCGCCGCGAAACCAGCCGACTTGGGCATGGAGTGCGCCGGGTTGGCGCCGCGCACAAAGGCGAGCGGCACTGAACCGGCATCCATGGCCTTGACCGCGGTGGCCAGATCGGCGTACGACGCGAGACCGTTGTAGCCGGCATGCGCGTTGGCCGGCTTGATCGTTGTACCGACCGCCCCTGCCTTCTTGTTGATCTCCGCGACCATGGTCGCGCACTCAACCGCATCGGCACCGGTGACGCCACAAATCGCCATGACGCCGTTGCCGGCTTCGGCGATCGCCTTGGCGAGCGCTTCGATGGTCGCGACCGAAACACCAGAGGCGTCGGACGCGGCCTGTGCAGTACCCGCGCCGGTGAGCGCGGCGCAGAGCGCCATTTCGCTGCCCGGCTTGGCAGGCACCCACTGGTCGGCGTTGAGGCCGGTGAGGGAGCGGCGGGCGCCGACATAGACCAGTCGCGGCGCATCGGTGAGCTTGGCACGCGCATCAGCCCAGTCGAGCTGCTGCGGTACGCTGTGCCCCCACCCATCGAGGAAATCAGCACCGAAGCTGATGACCAGCTTGGCGGCGCCAAAGTCGAGCTGCGGCCAGGCGGCCCCGTAGGCCTTCTGGTTGGCGGCAATGGTGGCCACCGGCGCGGTGCTATCGACGCTCAGGTGGTTGGGCATGCCGTTCGCCGACAACCACTGGTCGAGGAAGCCCGGGAAGGTGCCTGACTCGTGCTGGTTGATGAACACCACGCTGCCGGCCTGCCCCTTGGACTTCACTTCACCCAGCTTCTGGGCGAGCAGCTCATACGCCTTGTCCCACGTGGTGGGCTTGAGCGCATTGCCCTCGCGCACCATGGGCGAGCGATAGCGGTCGGGGTTGTAGAGGCCCTGCATGGCCGACAAGCCGGTCGCGCAGATCGCGCCACGATTCATCGGATGGTCAGGATTGCCCTCCAGCTTGATCGGACGACCGTCACGGACTTCGGCGAGGACGCCGCAGGCCGCCGCGCATTCGCGGCAGGTGGTCGCGTAATACTGCGACACACCCGGAACAGTGTTGTCGGGAGAGGCGACGTACGGAATGAGCTTGCCCACCTTTTCGGAGGAGCAGCCCACCACCGCCGTCGTGGCGCTCGTGGCGCCCAGGATCTTGAGGAAGTCTCGGCGCTTAACGCCGGTCCCCGCTTCTGTGCTCATCGTTGTCGAGGGTCGATGATCAGTAGTGGCAGACGGCGCAATCGTAGCGCGCCTTCTTGGCGGGCATTGCTTCCAGCTCAGGCGTCACCTTCTGACCGGCAAGGCGAGCACCTTCCGCTGGCTTGTAGCCCTGCACATGACAGTTGATGCACCAGCCCATATTGAGCGAGTTCACCTGCTGTACGGGGACATAGTTCGTGTCCGGCCCCTGCGCGCCCTGGTTCTGGATCTGCCCGTGGCAGGTCTGACAGGTAACGCCGGCATTCACGTGGCGCATATGCGGGAACTGGACATAGTCCGGCACCTTGTGCACGCGATTCCACGGAATGGGCTGACCCTTCTGGTATGCCGCCGCAATTTTCTTGATTTCCGCCGACTGCGGCTTGACCAAGGTGTGGCAGCCCATACAGGTCGCCACCGAGGCATTGCCCGGATCGGGCGCCTTGTTGGCAGCGCTGTGGCAGTACAGGCAGTTCATGCCTGCTTTCTGCACGTGCGGTGCATGGACGAACTTGACGGGTTGCTCAACGAGCTTGCCCTGCGACGACGATGCGCCGCTGTAGGCGGACAACAGCGTGGCCGCCGCGGCAAGCGCGAGGAACCCAGGAATCACCGTCCACTTCTTCTTGACCGTCATCTCGTGTGCCGGTAAGGATTGCCGTAAGGCGTAGGAGGTTGACTGACACGCGACATGCACGACGATGAACCCCTGCCGCAGTGCAGGTCGTGGCCCAAGTCATGCTATCCGAAGACTACCTGGTCCAATGGCGTAGGACCGTTAGGGCCGTTGCCGGGTTGAACCGTGTAAGTCGCTGTCACCCAAATTTTTGCAAGCGCGAAGTATGTTCGGGACCGTATTTGTACGCAAGTGCAAGACGTACCTTCACGTAAGCAAAAAGCGAACAAATGAGTCGGGACTCCCTTGATGCAACCGCTCGCAAGGATAACGGGTAAGTTTCCGTTCGGTTCCCGGTATTTTTTCTTCGTGCATCCGGGCAAAATCGCTCATCCGTAGATCACATTCGTCTCTGGTGTGAATCGCGCTATTGCAGATGCGAGCCGTTTCTCAACTATCCCGAGACGACGGAAATATTCCCTCCGTGGGAAAACTCGGGGGCACCGCTCGGATCCGTGTCGAGCAAATCCACCAGTACCTGCGCCTGCTGGGTTAACCGCAGAGGCCACCATGAGCTCCAGGCCAGCCGATCCGGCCCCACCGTACGCACGAGATGGGCGAAATGGTCCTCCGGAGGACCCCAGACCCAATGCCAGTCATACCAAACGCGGGCCTGTTCGACCGGGGTGAGCCCCCAGTGGATTTCCTCAATCAGGTCACGGCTGGCGCCCGCCACCACCAGACGTGGCTGAGCGCCGGGAAGCCGCGCCAGATGCCGGACATGGGCTGCCGTGAGGTCACCGGCGGAATCCAGCGCATGACGCTGCCGCAGGTCCTCAAACCGAACGGTGAGATGGAGGGCGATACCGGCCTCCCCACAGGCATAAGCGAGTTCGGCCATGGCGCCGTGACCGGCGCCGAGCCCCCAGAGCGTGGGATAGGCGCGTACGGCAGGAGCCCCTTCGTTCACGGCGGTCCGCAACATCTCCTCCCAGCCGGGCCAATCGGGGCGAACCATAGGGGCCGGGTGCAGAACGTCGCGGTACGGTGCCAACGCCGCATACAGCGTGCGGTTGCTGGGGACCGGGTCCCGGTGAAACGCGCCCGGCAGGTGTCCTACCCACGCGCCGGCAAATCCCTCCCGCTCCAGAACGCGAACAAGTATCTCGGGTTCGGGGTGCGGCACATCGCGAAAGGGATAGCCGCCGATCCACGCCGTGACGTCAATACGTCCCCTGCCCTTCTCGGCGTTCATGACCGCACCGCCAGTGCCGCTTCGAAGGTGCCGGCAGGGAAGATGCGGACGGCATTGCGCCAACGCATGTCGGCAATGTCGTCGGGAGAGGCCCCGGTGTAGCTGAGCGCACGCAACTTGGTGAGACCGGTACAGAGGGTGAGATCACAGGCCCACAGCAGGCGACGGGCTCCCACCCACCGCAGCGCTTCGTCGATCATGCCGCGATCAATCCCGCTGCCCGACATATCCATGACAATGTTGGGCACATCACGCACCGCCGGATTGGTGTGCGCCCAATCTCCGCCGCCCCCGATGTGCGCCAGGAGAAAGGTGACGGTAGGATGTCGTACGGCCAACTGCGCCAGTTCCACTCCGTCGGACGCTTCCTGATTGGGCCACTCGCGACGACGGTGCTGCCACACATGCTGCAGTACGGGCACGCCGTAGTGCGCCGCCGCCGCGGCGATATCATCGAGCAGCGCAAAGTCGGTGGTGCGACGGCCAGCGGCCAGTTTGATTCCGACCGCCCCGCGTTGCATGCCGCGCGCAATCTCCGAGAGCGCATGCGCCGTAAAGTTGGGATTGACGGCAACGAACGCCTTTACTCGCGGTGCCTCCTGATCGACCAGATCATACAGGAAATCGTTGGCCCGAGTCTGATCATCCGGAGAGGCAAAGTACGTGGGCGATGTGTGCCCCCAACTGCCCAGAATCGACGCCACGTGGCAGCGAATCCCCATGCGCTCTCCCTGAACCAGGCGCGAGGCATTGTACCGCGCCCAATCAGACCGATTGGTGAAGGGCGTGTGGAAGTGCGCGTGCGGATCGATGAGCGGCTCGGGGCCGCCCAATGCGTGGACGTTGGCCATACGACAGTCTCCAGGTGTCCCGTACGATACGTCAGCCTTCAATCGCCAACGCGACGAGGGCCGGGCATAAGCGATTCCATCACGGCGGGCATGGCCCGGGCAAGTACGTCCAGCGCGTCGTCGTCATGGGCCACCGCACCAAACTGGTAAGCACCGCGCTTGAGCAATACGCCCTCACGTGCAGCCGCGGCAACCAGTGCATCCAGTTGTTCCGGAACATCCGCAGTGAGTCGCCACATCATCGGTGGCCCCTCAACACGGACGCCGACCCACGGGGCCTCGATCAGGGCGGACCCGACGATCTCCTGCATCACGCCGCCGGCCGTCGCCATTCGATCACAGACGTCAACGCGCTCATGCCACGAGAGTACAGCGTTGGCCGCGGCCAGTCCGGTGGCTTCAGCTGCGGCGGTGGAGGAGATCCACGTCTGCATGACCGCATCCATGGCCGAGGCCCGCCCCACCACGGCTGCGAGCGGATACCCATTGGCCATTGCTTTGCCAACGGTCGTCAGATCCGGGGTAATGCCGGTGAGTGCCTGGACGCCACCGGTGCGTACGCGAAACGCCGTTTTCACTTCATCAAAAATGAGCAGCGCCTGCTGTTCGTCGGCCAGACGGCGGGCCGCCTGCAGCCACGGCAGAGGCGCCACGTCGTGCACCAGCGGTTCGATGATGATCGCGGCCGGAGGTGTTCCCTGGCGCACGGCCGCCTCCAGGGCGGGCACATCGCCAAAGGGCACCCATGTCACCGACGATCGGACGGCAGCGGGCACCCCTTCGGCATCGCTGTTCCAGTCGAGCCAGCCGAAGTAGCCACAGGCTACCATGCGCTCGCGACCAGTAAGGGTCCGTGCGATGCGCACAGCGGCCGCCGTTGCCTCAGCGCCCGTGCGAAGAAATCGCACGCGTTCCGCACAGGGAATCACCGAACAGAGCCGTTCCGCGACTTCGACTTCGAGCGTGTGTGGCAGTGAGCTGACCGGCCCCGTCGCTGCGGCGTCTTGCACCGCGCGGGTAATGTCCGGATCGGCGTAGCCAATACCGACCGCCCCGAGCGCCATACCGCAGTCGATGAACTCCCGCCCGTCGGTAGTCCAGATGCGACAACCGTTCGCCCGCTCGAAGTGCGATGGCACGGCGGCGTCGTGCGCGCGGGAGCCATACAGCGCAGCGGGACGCTTACTCCCTGTTGAACTTCCGCCGGGAATGACCGCGCCAGCGCGTGAACGCCAATCGTGGTCCGGCAGCTGTTCGAAGGGGATGCGGCGTGTCATTACACCGAATCGTCGCTCGCGTGCTCGGCGGGCGCAACTGCCAACGCCGCTTCCCCGGTGGTGGCAATCGCGGCGGCTCCGGCCGCGCGACCGGCTTCCGCCGCCTGCGATTCATCGACCCCCTGGGCGACTAACGCGGCGGTCACGCCCAGGCGCACTTCCCGTTCAATGGTGCGCAGGACTTCAATGCTCGCGGTGCGCACCATGAGCATTTCACGCGAATCGGGGTTGGCCCGGAACACCATGGAGCGGAACGCGCGCATGATGAGTTCCTGATTGCGTGTCTTGAAATACGCAATGGCGTGGAGCGCCGCTTCCATATCGGCAAAGGTGCGCTCCATCTGGGCCTTCTGCGGCGCGCCGGCGGCATGGCGGGGGGCCGGAATCTTCTTGGTAACATCTCCGGCCAGCAAATGCATTTCGTACAACCCCAACAGACACGCCTGCGCCACGTTGAGGGAAAAATGCTCGGTGGTGGGAATGGTGCAGATGGCGTGCGAGCGATCGAGCGCTTCGTTGGGGAGCCCGTGATCCTCGCGGCCAAACATGATGGCCACTTTTCCGGTCTGCGCGTGTTCGAGCAGGTCCACCGCGGCCGACCGTGGCGTATGACGCGCCCACCGGGCCGCCTGACGACGCCCGGAGTAGCCCACGACGTACGTGCAGTCCGCCAGTGCTTCGTCGATGGTGTCGCAGTGGCGAATGCGTTGGACGATATCACGGGTATCGTGCGCCACCTGCTCAATACGATTGGGATCGTAGGCGCACGGGCGGATGAGCCGCAGGTCGGAGACCCCCATGTTCTTCATGGAGCGGACGACGCCCCCGATGTTGATGGAGTCCTGCGATTCGTACAGCACGACCGCGACGTTATTGAGGATCGACTCAGACATGGCGCGAAAACTAGTGACCTGCCCCAGTGCCGGGATGGGACCGCGTCACGGCAGACGCAGGGCCACCGGCGCGTGGGGGGCATGCCGGTCTCCCCGCAGGTACGCAAAGCCACCCCCGCCACTGAGCACCAATTGCCCGCGCCGTCGTTCACGGTGTGGTGGGCGTTCGTTGACGGCGAGGTCGAAGCTCAGCGGCCCGGGTGGCAGTGCACGGCGCGGCCAGTACAGGGTGAGGCGCCAGCCCGTGTCGCCGTACTCACACGTGGCGCGCGGCAGCACACCGCCCGGCACCAGCACCGTGGTGCGTACGTCGCCGGTGGGCAGTGGGACACACAGCACCGCCTGATGCCATTGCCCAACCGCCTCGCCAGCAACGCCGAGGTAGCACTGTACCCCATCGGCGTTCACATCGGCTCGCTCGTTATCGAGCGGATTCTCCGGCATGGCGCCGTCCGCTGTCGCCGCCGGCACGATGGGAGCATGTCCGGTCGCCACCTCCACGTGCACCACCAGCTCTTCGGCCGTGGCTCCCAGTCGCAGCTGTGCTTCGGGCCGGTTCTCCCCGCCCCACGGTTCTTCCGTGGCCAGGTAACTCCTCTCCCCAAGTGGCATCATCACGCCCTCCCGCTGCACCGCGTCACCGTGGGCAAGCAGCGGCACCGCGCACGTGTGTTGCGGACGGGTTGTGGCCCGCGGCTCCGCGATCAACAGATCGCTACCCATTGGCAACACGCCCTCCAAATCGATGCTGCTGCGTGACGAGCGGGCGACGAGCCCCACGTGCCAGCCATGCAGGGCCGGCTCGTGTGAGGCCACGGTCCCGTCACTCGTGGTGACGATGGCCACAGGAGACGTCTGCGCGTTGAGGGAGACCTGTGCGGCTCCAACGTCGGTTGCGCCGTGCTCCGACCAGCTCCAGACGCCTACAATGCGCCCCGTCAGCCCTTCCACAGACAGCGCGATTCTTGTCGAGGGCGTACACCCAGGGGCACCGGGGACCACCCCGCGCCACCAGGTTGGTGTCCCGGTGGTGGTGTACCACGCGCGCGCCGCACGGGTGGGCTGTGGATCTCCCGGTCGCCGCCCGGTCACGGTGGCCTCCATGGTCACCACCATGGGGGCCTCTACGGCACGCTCGGTCTGCTGCAGAAATTCAAAGCCATCTTCCAACCCACCTGCCCCGGGCATGTTGGTGGGATGCCAGACAGGAACATTGGTGACGAGACCCGACGCCAGAGGCAGGGTCAGCGTGACGGGGGACGCCGCGGTCCATTCCAGCAGGTCCACGAGATAGCCATCGCAGACAATGAGCGAACGCGTGGCCGATACGCCGGGCGCCAGCTCGGACGCCGTCTTCCGAATCCATCCGGCACCGCCGCGGTCTTCAAAGGCCGTCGTGATGGCAGGGCCTGCGTGTTGCGACGCGCCGTTGATGAGCGGCGCATGATGCGCCAGGGAACTGCGATACCAGTGCAACGTGCGCTCGACGTAACTGCCGGTCCCGGGGTCATCGAGCCACCGATCCTCCCCGGTTTGGAGTGTGAGCGACAACCGATCCGGATGCCCATGGCCACCACCGCTGACGCCTCCCTCAAGGGCGACGTACACCCGCGCCGCGTCGCGCCGAATGACCGCCAGGCCTTGCTGCGGTTGCAACACACTGCCAGGCATCCACCGCGCCTCGGGAGCCGGTTGGGCATTGGCCATCAGCAACGCCCGCCACGAGCAGTCGGCTCTTGTGAGCGCCACGGCATCCCGATTGCGTTCCGCGTCCGCCGTGGACTGCGCGCGACCTGATGCGCCGCTCGGGGCACGTCCGTCGTACAACCGCGTCAGCATTGCTGCCAGCGACGTATTGCCACTCGCGGCATAGCCCAGTTCACACCACTCCGCCCACCGCCACTGACGAACGGACACGGCGTACTGCGAGTCGCGCCGCGACGGCAGCGTTTCGTCGGGAAGCAACCCAGCGAACGGCGTGACGAATCCCTGGTGAAACCGTGCCGCGAGCGCCGCGGGTAACGGGCGCCCACGTGTTGTCAGCCACTGCACGCCGTACCAGAGGCCGCGGTGGGCAAACTGGTGATAGTTCTCCCCCTCATACCACGTCCCATCCTCCAGCAATCCGTTGCTCATCAACCCCAGCAACGAGTGCTCGCCGTCAAGTCGACGGTCAATCAGCCTGTCCTTGCCCAGCAGGGACATGGCCGACAGCAATGCCACCTCATTCCACACCTGCCGGTTGGACCGTCCTTCGTGGTAGCTCGCAATGAGCGCACTGCTGGGCTCAAGCACGAGCTCCCGAACCAGCCCACTGACCGATCGCTCGTCAGCCTGCTCCAGCAGTGCGAGCGCGTGGCAGAGGTTCAAGAGCCAGATGGACTCGAGGTAGGTGCTGAAGAACGGGCGCGTGGGCCCGAGGACGTTGTCCTGATTGGGCCACCGTGCGTATTGCATGGCGAGCGCGCCGAGCGTCTGCACCGCGAGATCGCGATGGGCAGCCGTTCCTCGCAGCAAGTACAACGCCGCCGCGTGGACCGCACGTTCGGCGGTGAAGAGATGCGCCCCCATGGCCCACCACTGATGGTGGGTGTCTCCCGTGTACGCGGTACGGCAACGCCGGCACCAATGCTCGGAGGGCGAATGCGGATCAAACTCAAGGAGTGAACCGTGTTCGGGACACCGCCCGCCCTCCCGTGTGAGACGCGCTTTCCGCTCTGGTATTGGGAGGCCAGTCAACAGCCACGGGGCCAACTCGGCCGCAAGTCCGTCCGCTATGCTGCCCAGGGACGTGCCGGGAGCCGTCTGCGCTCGACGCGATGCCAGCGTGATGGGGAGCAACATCACCGGCGTTCCTCACGCCGAGTCCAGCGAGCGACCGACACCAGTTCTCCGCGCAAATCCATCTCCACCTGTTCGAGTCGCACCGACCGCCCCTGCACGCCGCGCGCGTGGTATAGCCATGCCACCGGCACGTCGCGGGCGAGTACGGCATTCACCCGCGCCCACGCTGCTGCTGCCACCAGCGGACTCGCCGACCGGGCAGCACTCAGGAGCTGATCGAGTTCCGCCGTATGATAGCCGGTATAGTCGAGCGCTCCACCGCGCTGCTTCGAATCAAAGAGCGCACTGAGGTGGCCAAGTGCGAGGTCCCCGGGGATGCCGGTGAGGACGAGATCGAATCCTTTCTCGGCGCTGCGGACGGTGGCCAGAAAGGTGGCCAATTCCATCACGCGTATATCGAGTGCAATGCCACGCGTCGCAAGGTCGGCCTGCAGCAGCTGTTCCACGGCCATGTCACCACTGCCGACGGTCAACAGGGTGAGGCGGAGCGGCTGCCCATTGCGCTGTCGCGTTTGCCCCGGCGCGGGACGGGTCCAGCCTGCGGCGTCCAGCAGATGGTCGGCGTCATTACCGCTATCCCCTCCAGTTGACGGTTGTTGGGGTGGGGAGACCGGCAGCCCTGGGGGAATGGCGTGTTCCGTGGGCGTGGCGAATCCCGCGACGGCGGCAGCCACCAGTTGCTGTCGCTGAATGGACAGGGAGACGGCACGACGCACGCGCACATCGTTGAAGGGGGCGCGGGTGGTGTTGAACGCCAGGATCGTGGAAAAGAGCACCGGCGGTGTCATAAGCCGGAGCGCGGGATCCTTGCGTACGAGCTGCGCCATGGTTGGTGAGACTCCAGCGAGATCGAGTTCGCCGCTCACCAGTCCGGCAAATTTGGTGGCCGATTCGTCCACCACGGCCACCACCAGCTGCTCCAGCGCCGGTGGCCCACCCATGGATGTCGGAAACGTGTGGTTCCGGGCGAAGCGCCACTGGCGCCCGGGAAGCCGGGACACGAACACAAACGGCCCATTGCCCACGGGAGCCGTCGCGAAGGGATGGGCACGCCATCGCGCTCGCGGAACGGTGTCGAGGAGGTGCCGCGGGACGATTGGGAGTTCGGCCAGCACCGTGGGCAATTCGGGCACGGCGGTCTGGAACTTCACGCGCAGGGTGGTCGGGGTGACCACGTAGACAGAGTCGATAGCGGCGACGTCGCCGCGGCGCGGAGAGGCCAGCGAGGAATCGGCGGCGGCGGCCAGGGTGAAGGCGACATCCTCGGCTGTGGTGGGCACGCCATCGTGCCAGCGCAGCGAGGAGTCCAGCGTGAAGGTCGCCACTTGGTGGGACGCGTCCCACGTCCACTCCCGAGCGAAGTAGGGCATGGGATGCAGCAAGCTGTCCAGCTTCACCAAGGTGACGAACAGCGCGTGCCGCTGGACCTGCCGCGAGAGCGGATGAATGGTCACCAGCGGATTACCGGACTCCAGATCGGCCCCGGACGCGACCACGGCCGTGCCGGGCGCACGCGGCGGAGCCCCACAAGCTGCCAGCATGAGCACCGCGGCAATTGCCCAAAGGCACGCCGCACGGGTTGACGTGCGCTTTGCAGGAGGCATCATCCTGCCGTGCGCCGAATTTCGCTGCGCGTCCTTGATGCGCTCCTCCTGCTCTGGCTCGTCACCACGCTCACCTTTGCGCTGCTCCATCTGGCGCCGGGTGATCCGGCGACGCTGCTCATTGCCCCGACGGCCACCGCCGACGAGGCGGCGCAGCTGCGAGCGACGCTGGGGCTCGACGCGTCGCTGCCGGTGCAATATGCGCGGTGGATCGGCGGCCTGCTGCGCGGTGATCTGGGAACAAGCTTGGTACGATCCCTTCCGGTGCGCACCGTCATTGCCGAATCGCTTCCCATTTCCGTGTTTCTGGGCGGCATCTCGCTGCTAATCAGTTTCGTGCTGGGCACGGTGGCGGGTCTGGTGCAGGCGCTGCGTGTGGGACCGCGCGCAGACCGCTGGCTGTCGCTGATCAGTGTGACGGTGTATGCCGCCCCCAGTTTCTGGCTGGCGCTGGCGCTGGTCGCGCTGTTTACAAGCGGGGTTGCCGTGTTGGGGCTCCCTGATGGTGTGCGGTTGCCGGCGTTCGGGATGCAATCACCGTCGTCAGGGGGCACGGCCGATTGGAGCGATCGGTGGCGACATGCGGTGCTTCCGTTACTCGTGCTCAGTATTCCCGGTGCTGCTGGCGTGGCCCGCTACGCCCGTCAGACCCTTCGCACCGCCGCAAGCGCGCCGTACGTCACCAGTGCCTATGCGCGTGGCCTGTCACGGGCCCGCGTGGAGTGGCGCTACATTCTGCGCTCGGCTCTGACACCATTGGTGGTGCTACTGGGGCTGACGCTCCCCGGGGTCATTGCCGGGTCGGTGTTTGTGGAGCAGGTCTTTGCCTGGCCCGGGCTGGGGCGTGCCATGCTGAGTGCCATTGGTGCGCGCGACTATCCGGTGGTGTTGGGGCTCACGCTGGTGTACGCCGGCACGGTGGTGTTGGCGAACCTGCTGGCCGATCTGGCGCTCTGGTGGCTCGACCCACGGCGGCGGCACTGATGCGCGGCTGGCGCTCAATCTTTCGTGGGCCGGCGTTGGTGCTGATTGCCATGGCCCTGGCTGCGGTCATCATTCCCGCGCTGTCCAGCGACGATTCGCGATCCATTGGCGATGTGTTGGCAACGCGTCTGACGCCTCCATTCTCGGCCGACAAAGCCGGCACGTGGCATGTTCTGGGCACCGACGCCTTTGGACGCGACCTGGCCGTGCGCTTGTGGGTTGGCGCGCGGGTGTCCTTGTTCGTGGGCCTCGTCGGGTCAGCGCTGTCGGCGCTGCTGGGCATTGCGCTGGGGGCGCTCGCCGGATGGCAGGGCGGCACCGCGGACCGACTCATCACGGCCGTGAGTGATGCCATGCTGGCCATCCCCCGTCTGGTGTTGCTGCTGGTGATTGCCGCGCTGTGGGGCCCGGGGCTGAGCACCGTGATCATCGTCCTGGGGCTGACCGGCTGGATGTCGGTCATGCGACTGGTCCGTGCTGATGTACAAGGGGTGCGACTGTTGCCCTACGTGGAGGGCGCGTTGGCGCTGGGCATTCCGCCCTGGCGCGTCGTGCGTCGGCACGTGCTGCCGAATGCCCTTGGCAGTGCCCTGGTGGCGACCACCTTGGGCGTTGGCAATGCCATTGTGCTGGAGAGTGGTCTGTCATTTCTGGGGCTGGGGGTGCAGCCCCCCACGGCCAGTTGGGGAAACATGATTGCCGGGGGGCGCGAATGGCTGCTGGTCGCCCCGTGGATTGCCCTGATCCCCGGTGTGGCACTCATTGCCACCGTGGTGTGCGCCACCATGTTGGGCGAACAGCTGGGCGATACAACGGCTTCAGGCGACTCACCGCGCACCGTCGCGATACCGGCTACACCGCGGGACGCACGCGCAGGGTAAGGACTTCTCCCGGTCGTCCTTCAAAGGTGTAGGCGCCAGTGCACTGATGTGCGGCGTCGAGCGGCGTTTCGTCGAGACGGCAACGCGTCACCTCCCACGGTCCGTCGTGAGGCAGGCGAACCGTGCCCCATGCCGAACGTGCCGTGAGGTTGACGACCCGGATGATGATCGCTTGCGGGTCCTGCGAGGAAATGGTGCAGGCCGAGAGCTCGTAAGCTTCTCCCAGTACCTCAGGACCGCTCCAACTGCCCGCCCGTTCCGCGTCGCGCCAGCTTTCGCCTACCAGCGGAAGCAAAACATCATCGCAGACGTCACGCACCCGCGAGAGCGTGTCGTCGCTCAAGGGCCCGTGCAGATACAGTGCAGACCGTGCCTGAAAGTGCCCGACACACTGCGCATCGGGAACGGGCGACGGCCATCCTGCGTGCCCCGGTCGCTCCGGCAACGTGGCTTTCGACAGCTCCCCAATGCCACGCACCAAGGTGAGGGCCAGTTGATGATCCTGCGCCTCCGCCTCGGCGAGGCCATCGGCAACCATGGTCGCCCCGAACATCGGATTGACCTGCATCGCCCACCGGTGCATGGGCATGGTGGTCGGTACAGTTTCCGTCGCGTTGGCAGGCGCCACAATGGCGCGGCGCTGCACCGGACCGAACGCGGCATCCGCCCACACGGCACCATGCTGCACGTCGGTGTGCCACACCAATTGCAGCCGATGATTGGTGCGCCACGAACGACCACGCACGTGGCAGACAACCACCGGCGACATGGCATCGATACAGACATCGGTGACGGCATCAATTCGGCCATCTGCTGCCGCGCGCCGTGTATCTGATGCGGTGCGCCACCACAGCCGGATGGTGGCCCGCAGCGGACCGTCAATCACAACCCGCGCGCGCGTGCAGCGCAGCGTTTCCACCGGTCCGCGCAACGACGGCGTATAGCTGTCTCCCTCGTCGTGCTGAACGTGAAGACTGAGCAGCTGGTGGAGCACGCGATCGTCTACCTGCAGCGACAGCTGGGGAGACGTGTGCTGTTGGCTGAGCGACAGCGACAGCCTCCCGTTGGTCACCCGGATGCCGGTGGACTCACGATGCACCGCAACGGCCGTTGGTGGTGCGGATGTCTGCGCCCAGTCCGCGTTGCTCCATGCCTGCACCCCCATAGCCGGGACGTCGGGCACCCAGAGCAATGTCGTGTGCACCCGTACGAGATCGTTATCGGGGTAGTGCTGCGGAGACTCGCGCCGGACAAAGCCGTCCTTGCTATGGATGGCTTGCGATTGCACCGCCCCCGTTTCGAGTGTCGCGCTCCCCCCGACCGGCATGGGGAAGGCGCCGCTCCCCGGCCCCACCGGGACATCGCCGAGTGTTTCCAGCAGGCGCACAACCGCCACGCCTCCGCGCGGCCGTGGAGCGCGGTTCCGCAGCAGCAGGCGCCGCCAATCGAAGCGTGTTTCTGAGCGGGCGGACACCGCATCGTACCCCACGACCTCCTGCAGCGCGGCTTCCCGCAGCCCCTTTCCCTGCTCTGCGACCAGCTCCTGTTGGCTGTCCATGTGACGCGCCACCGCGTCAATGGAGCAACCGCACAGCGTGTCGTGCGGATGGGTGGCCAACAGATCTTCCCAGGTGCGATGCAGCAGCGCGGGGAGTTGCACCATGGTTAGCCGCGCACCGGGGTCGGCAGAGCTGGCGGTCCGGGGCCCGTGCAGCCGCGCCAGTGCCATCCACGGCTCCACGTCACGCAGCAGTCCACGCTCAAGGAGCGCATTGCGCCGTTTTTGGTGGGCACGGGTAGCCAGCGTTCCCGACAGTGTCCATGTGTATCCGTACGAATCGCGCAGTTCTCCGGCAACGCGGGGAACAGACACGGAACCGGACGCCGCTGCGGCCACAAACGCATCGCGCCACGATACCAATGTGGACGGCTGAATCGTGGCATATCCGGCGGCCGCACGCTGCAGCGCCGTCAGCGCCTGGGGCAACGAGGCTTGCCGCGCGTGATGGTCCGCGCCGTTCAGCAGGAGGGCGATGGGAAGGCCGAGCGGCGAGGTCAGGTTCGGGCGTAGCCGTGCCCAGCGGTCGGTGGCCGCTTCCGGGTCCGTTGGCAGGGCGCTGCCGAATTCGTAGCCGTCGGGGGGAAGATGGTGCGCCAGCACGGTGCTGCCATCACGGGCCTCCCAGAGGAAGGCCCCGGAGTGCGGATGGGCGGCCCCTCCCATGCCCCGCCAGACGATCGCTACCGGGAATCCAAAGCCGGCGGCAATGGTGGGCATGGCGGCCGGATGCCCGAAGCTATCGGGACAATACGCCACCGCAGGGGACGTGGCGCCGAGGCGGCGAAGCACCCGGGCTCCGGCCTCGAGATTGCGCACAATTGCTTCACCCGACGGAATGAGATTGTCGGCGAGCACATACCACGGGCCGGCCTCGAGTGTGCCCTCGCCAAGGGCGGTGCGGATCTCCGGCTCCCGGTTGGGACGGACGGTGAGATAGTCACAAAGGGTGATGGCCTGCCCGTCGAGCAGAAACGGGCCCGAGGGGGCATCGAGCACGGCATCCACCAGCGCCACCAGCCGCTGGCGGAAGCGGGGGGCCACATGGTACCACTCGCGATCCC
Organism: Gemmatimonas phototrophica; assembly: GCF_000695095.2. NCBI lineage: Bacteria > Pseudomonadati > Gemmatimonadota > Gemmatimonadia > Gemmatimonadales > Gemmatimonadaceae > Gemmatimonas > Gemmatimonas phototrophica. Next base: position 2,518,145 of record NZ_CP011454.1, read on the forward strand.
AGTGGGTATGGGGAACCACATATACCCGCAACGGGGCATCGGGCGCAGGGCGCGGATCGGCAACAGTCACGCGACGGAAGCTCGCGCGCGGTTGACCCCAACGGCAAGCCCATTGAGCTTTCACAGCGAGCCATTGGCCACTGTTGCTGTGTCGCCCGCCGATGTCCGGCGAGCGGCCTCACGATTCCGGGACCCCCGTTTGGAATTCCTTACTCAGCTGTTTGATCAGCTTCGCGACCTTGAAGGGCTTGTAAAGTGGGCCGGCTATGTCGGCCTGACCCTCATCATTTTTGCCGAAACCGGCCTGTTGGTGGGATTCTTTCTTCCGGGCGACTCGTTGCTGGTGACGGCCGGGCTGCTGGCCGCCAATCCGGAGTTCGGCCTGAACGTGTGGTTACTCGGCGTGATTCTCACCATCGCCGCCATTGTCGGGGATACAGTGGGGTACGGGGTGGGCAAGGCGACGGGGCCACGTATCTTCACCCGCGAGGATTCCTTGTTCTTTCACAAGGATCATTTATTGCGTGCGCAGGCGTTCTATGAAAAGCACGGCGGCAAGACGATCATCATCGCGCGGTTCATGCCGATCGTTCGCACCTTTGCGCCGGTGGTAGCCGGCGTTGGGCGCATGGAGTACCGGTCGTTTCTGTCTTTCAATGTCATCGGCGGCGTTCTGTGGATCTGGAGCATGCTGATGACCGGCTGGATCCTGGCCCGCACGGTGCCGGGCGTTGCGAAGCACGTGGAAAAGATCATTCTGCTGGTAGTTTTTCTGTCGATCCTGCCCGGCATCATTGCCTGGTTGCGTGAGCGAAAGAACAAGGCCGCGTCGGCCTGACCGTTCAGTACCCACCACACACACTCGGAGACTTTCCCATGGCCCATACTCTTCCGGCCCTGCCGTACGCCGCAGAGGCGCTCGAGCCCCACATTGATGCGCAGACCATGAATATTCATCATGGCAAGCATCACCAGGCGTACGTCACCAATCTCAACGCGGCCATTGAAAAGGCGCCTGAGATTGCGGCGTGGTCATTGGACGAGCTGTGCAGCAAGATCAATGACGTGCCGGAAGCGGTGCGGACGGCGGTACGCAACAACGGCGGTGGGCACTGGAATCACTCGCTGTTCTGGCAGCTCATGGCACCGAACGCCGGCGGAGAGCCGACGGGTGCGTTGGCCGACGCCATTACCAAGGCCTTTGGCTCGTTTGCCGCGTTCAAGGAGCAGTTCCAGGCCGCCGGCATGGGTCGCTTTGGCAGTGGCTGGGCGTGGCTCATTTCCACCGATGGCGCGCTGTCCATCATGAGCACGCCGAACCAGGACAACCCACTCATGGAAGGCAAGCACGCCCTGCTGGGCGTGGACGTGTGGGAGCACGCCTATTACCTGAAGTACCAGAACCGTCGCGCCGATTATCTCGGGGCGTTCTGGAGCGTGGTGAACTGGGCGGAAGTGTCGAAGCGGTATCAGGGCTGAAGTGTGAACTGAGTACTCAGAACTCGAACTGACGACTGATTACTCGAACTGAGAACTAAAAACTCCCCCTGGCATCTCGAAATGCCCGGGGGAGTTTTCAGTTTTGAGTAGGAGTGTTCAGTCGTCAGTTTGAGTTGTCAGTACTCAGTCAAAATCAAGCGACAGCCGGCTCCTCAGTCTTCCGCCGCGCCGACAGGATGAGCGTGACCGCTGTGTACGCCACGACGATGGCCACCAGCCAACGCAGTGCCGTGAGCGGCAGAGACTTCACGATCAGCGCGGCAACCAGCACGGCCGGCAGCCCGCCAATGATGTTGCCCACCACGGCGCGAGGGTCAACCTTGCCCAGCCGGATGAAGCGATCGCTGGCAAAGGGCATAAGGAAAGCACAGGATCCCATCATGATGGGGAATCCGGCGGCCGGGTTCATGCCGAGCATGCTGACCAGCAGGAGGCAGGGACCATAGAGGCCGATGCCGATGGTCATCAGTACACCGAGCACGAAGTTGCCAAAGAGTGCGATACCCAACTTGACACCAGTCAGGCCAATCGCTTCACCGCCTCCGGGAATCTTGCCCGCGGCTTGCGCAATGGTGAGCAACGCCGCGCCGGCAAGGCAGAGCCCCATTCCCAACTGGATGCGCTGAGTTGGCCACTTGGAGACCAAACCCGCACCGACCCACGAACCGAAGACCGCCGCCACGATCATACCGACCAGTGTGATGGCGTCCACTTCCACGACCTGCGTGTAGATGAACGCCTGGGCCAGCGTGGACATGGTGTGCCCGGCGTTGAGCGTGCCGGGAATGAGCGCGTCCTTCACCCACTTGGTCGCACGATAAATCGTGGTACTGGTCGCGAACGACCCAATGCCAAGCGTGTCAAAGAAATCCGTGACCGTGCCGTGCAGAATCAGGCCGGGGGTTGGCTTGATCGAGCCGAGCTTGGGGAGCCCTCGCACGAGCGAGATCACGTGATACACGGTCACGAGACCGAGGCCGATGAGCAGCAGCAGCTTGGCGTCGAATTGCATCGGGGGCGGCGGGAGGGGCGGTAGGAGAAGCGGACGAAACTACAACGTACCGCCCGGACCATCCGTTGTCCCGCCCGCCGTCACGCTCAGGTCAGCAGCACCGGCAACAGCGTCAGGATGACCGAGAGCGCCCAGGCGATCACCGACACGATCCAGCCCGAGCTGCGCGAGGTCTTGGCAATGACGCTGACGCCGATGGCGGTAATGACGATGTTCCAGGCGGTGAACAGGTCGATGCCGCCAAGGATGGCCAGAACGGCCGAGTTGGCGGTGCGTGCGTCAAGGAACCGGGCGGGTCCAAGTGACGCCGAGAAGGGCGAGGTAATGGTGTCGGGGTTGACCAAAGCCCCCTGAACGGCCATCGAGAGGAATCCGATCACGCGCGGCACACTCGCCAAGGTGGCGATGAACACGGCCCTGCCAAAAGCCAGCGGCGTCCGAACGAGCTTGGCAGCGAGCCACGTAATGATGCCGCCCGCTATTCCGGAAAACACGGCCGTCAATGACCAGCCAATAAGCAGGGTCCAGCTGCTGATGGAACGAATGGTTTCCAGCCCTTCCGTGGGGACCGGCTTGCCCTGCTCCGCCATCTTGATCATCTGCAGATCGTAGTTGGCATCCATGTAGGGCTGGAGCAGCCCCTTGGTGGCCAGCATGACGATGATCAGAAACGCGGTGAGCACCAACATGTACATCCCCACGCCGCGCGTTGCCGAGCGCTGGAAGACGGTCGCCGGAGCCCAGAGGACTTCCAGCGAGTCTTCGAGAACTCCGCCTGACTTGTCGCTTGACGTGGTGATTTCGCTCATCGCGCAGCTTCTCCCTCGAGATAGGTGTACCCCTCGAGCCCCGCCACGTAATCGGCAATGAAGGCGTTCATTTCGTCGCGGGTGAGTCCCTTGGAGGAATTCACCTTGCGGCGGAATGTGGCCAACAGCTGGGACGCGCCGAACTGCACATAGTTCAGCACCTCCGTGACCGTATCACCTTCCACCATATCCGTGATGTCGTAGGCTCCCTGGTCATTCATACGAACGTGCACGGCGTTGGTGTCACCGAACAGGTTGTGCAGGTCGCCCAGGATTTCCTGGTAGGCCCCGGTCAGGAAAATGCCCAGGATGTAGTCCTCCCCATCCCGGAATTCATGCAGCTCGAGACTGGGACGGCCGTTCTTGTCGCCGACGAAGCGATCGATCTTGCCATCGGAGTCACACGTGACGTCCTGCAACGTGCCGCGGCGCGCCGGTTCTTCCGTGAGCCGGTGAATGGGCATGATGGGGAACAACTGATCGATGGCCCAGCTATCGGGCAGCGACTGAAAGAGCGAGAAGTTGCAGAAGTACCGGTCCACCAGCGACGACTCCAACTCGGGCAGGATATCCTCGTAGGTGTCGGCATCGGCCTTGGCAATGCGATACACGGCATTGATGGTCGCCAGCCACAACACTTCGGCCTTGGCCAGACCACGGAGATTGAGCACGCCGGAATTGAAGTACTGGCGAGCACGCTCCTTGTCGAACGAGGCATCGTGAAAGACCTCCAGCACCTTGCGCATCTTGGGCTCGCGCTCGGTGAGGGTGCGCCAATCTTCGTACATCTCGTGCAACAGGGAGTGATCATCGTCGGTCAGCAGCGGGATGGGCTGCTCGGCCTGTGATTCCACGTCAATCACCTTGATCAGCAGCAAGGCATGGTGAGCCGTGAGGGCACGTCCCGACTCGCTGATGATGTGCGGCATGGGCAACTCCGCCTCACGGCACGCCTCCGCGATCGTGTAGATCACGTCGTTGGCGTACTCCTGCAACGTGTAGTTCACACTGGCATTGTTCGTGGAGTTGGTCCCGTCGTAATCGATGCCCAATCCGCCACCAACATCCACGTGCGAGATATCCACGCCGAGTGCGCGCAACTCGAGATAGAAGCGAGCCACTTCCTGCAGTCCCGACTTGATAAACCGAATGTCGGTGATCTGACTGCCGAGATGGAAATGAATGAGCTTGAGCGTATCGAGCTTGCCCGCCTGCTCCAGCCGGTCAATCAGCTTGATCAGTTCGGCAGAGCTGAGCCCGAACTTGCTCTTTTCGCCACCGCTTTGTGCCCAGCGCCCCGCGCCTTCGCTGGCAAGTTTCACGCGAACGCCGCAGGTGGGCTTCACGTCCAGCTCTTCAGCCACCTCCAGCAGGACTTCCAGCTCGCTCACCTGCTCCAGCACGATGAACACCTTGTGTCCCAGCTTCTGCCCCATGAGGGCCAGACGCATGAACTCATGATCCTTGTAGCCGTTGCAGACAATGAGATGCTCGGTGCTCTCGGAAAGGCCAAGCACCGCTTGCAGCTCCGGCTTGGACCCGCACTCCAGTCCCACGCCGTGCGTCTTGCCAAACTGAACGATCTCTTCGACCACGTGCCGCTGCTGATTCACCTTGATGGGATACACGGTGGTGTAGCCCCCGGTGTACTCGAATTCCTTAATCGCGTTGGCGAAGCGCTCGGAGAGCGTTTCGATGCGCGACCGCAGAATATCGGAGAAGCGGAGCAGTACGGGCAGTTGAATGCCCTGCCCTTCGAGATCGGCCGCGAGGTCACGCAGGTCGAGCTGGAGATGCGGACGCTCCGGATCGGGGGTCACGACGACGTGCCCCTTCTCGTTAACGTCGAAATAACCGGCGCCCCACCCTTCTACATTGTAGAGGGCGCGGGCGGCATCGATGGACCACGGCTCGGCAGGTGCCGGCACGGCGACGGGCTGGATACGAGTTGCCATAGGGGCAGAAAGCTAGACGGTTCGGCGCGGTGGGGGGAGCCACCGCGCCGAACCGCCCAAATTGTGACATGCGCGCAGCGGCACCGGGACAACGGCCCGGACCGGGTTACCGGTCGCCGTCGAGGAGCCCGCCGAGGCCGCCCAACACGGAGCCTTCCCCCTTGCGCTGACCGCCGAGGCTGGGCGCGGAGGAGATAATCCGATCGGCCAGCCGTGAGAACGGCAGGGTCTGCAGAATGACGCGCCCGGGGCCGGTCATCTGCACAAAGAACAATCCTTCGCCACCGAACAGTGCCGTCTTGATGCCGGGTACCCGCTGAATGTCGTAGTCCACGGAGGGCTGGAAGGCGACCAGGCAGCCGGTATCCACGCGTAGGATCTCGCCCGGCGCCAGGTCAATGGCGTGCAGCGTGCCGGAGGCATGCAGGAAGGCCAATCCATCGCCCTGCAGTTTTTGCAGAATGAAGCCTTCACCGCCAAAGAAGCCGGCGCCGATTTTCCGGGTAAAGGCGACCGAAATATCGATCCCGCGGGCGGCACAGAGAAAACTGTCTTTCTGCGCCATGACGGTGCCGCCCCAGTCGCGCAGGTTGAGCGGCACGATCTTGCCAGGATACGGTGCAGCAAACCCCACGTCGGCCCGACGTGCTCCGCTGTTGCCGAATAGCGTGACAAAGAACGAATCGCCGGCCAGCACGCGCTTCCCCGCCCCGACCAACTTGTCGAACAGCGAGCCGCTCTTCGAATTGGGATCGAGGGTGGTGGCCATGGTGATGCCTTCGCGCATGAACATCATGGCGCCAGCCTCGGCGAACACGGCTTCGCCGGGATCCAATGTGACAATCACGGCCTGCAGGTCATCTCCAATGATCTGATAGTCGATCTCATCGGCGGCCATCACTTTCCTCCAGGGTTGCCGGCGGGCGCTGCGGCCCGAGCGGGTTGGGTAGACATCTTCACCTGATCACGTCCCTTCTCCAGGAAGGGGATACCACGCACCATCCAAGACGGCGCATCAGCCCCCTGAAGTTTCACGGCAAAGAACTCCTGCATCTTGCGGTCAATGTCCTTCTGATTGGCTCGCTTGGTGGGATTATGCTCGTCCCCGTTGTACACGACCATGTAGGCTTCCTTCTGCAGGCGACGCATCGCGACGTAGAACTCGATGCCCTGATACCAGGGCACCGCACCGTCGTTGTCGTTGGCCATGAAGAGCACCGGCGTGGTCACCCGATCGAGCCGGAACAGCGGCGAGTTCTCAATGAACCGCTCGGGGTATTGCCAGAGTGATCCGCCAATGCGGCTCTGCGTATGTTCGTACTGGAACGTACGCGCGAGACCGCTTTGCCACCGAATCCCACCGTAGGCACTGGTCATGTTCACCACCGTGGCGTTGGGCACGGCGGCGGCAAACATGTTTGTCACGGTGATGAGATAGTTGGTCTGATACCCGCCCCAGGACTGCCCGGTAATGCCCATGCGCTTGGGATCGACAAACCCCTTGGCCACCAGCGACTGCACCCCGGGGATGATGGCCTTGGCGGCGCTGGGGCCCGGCTGGCCGTCGGTGTACACGATGTCCGGCATGAAGACGAGATAGCCAAGCGAGTTGTACACCAGCGGGTTGATGGTATTGCGGCCGCTGGGAGCCTGATAGTTGTGTAGCCCGTCCGTGAGCTTTTCGTAGTAGTACACGATGAGCGGGTACTGCTTGGCCGGATCGAAGTTTTCCGGCTTGTACAGCAGCCCGCGCAGCGGAATGCCGTCGGTATTCAGCCAGGAGACCAACTCCACCGTACCACGCGGATATTCGCCGTCCTGCGGATTGGCGTTGGAGATTTTGGTGGTGCCCGCAATGCTCGCCCCCGTCCACAGATCGGGGAACTCGCGGAAGGTGCTTTGCGTGAGCAGATACTGTTCCGTATCCCTCGCCTTCTGCAGGCCGCCAAAATTGCGGTCGGCCATGACGATGCGTTCGGGGGCCGCGACCACGCCCAGCTTGTCGCGCCAGAAGCCACTGGCCTTGGTGAGCGTATCGACGGCGCGCAGCAGGATCGGCGTTTTGGTGTCGACAAATGGATCGTCGCGATCCAGATCGACGACCCGGAAGGTGACACCCGAGCGCCGACCTTCGCCGTCGGTCACGTTGGCCGGTGCGAGTGTGCCAGTGGGATCCACTTCCCATACGTCAAACCGATCATAGACGAGCACGCGCTTGTCCCCGGCGGTCCAGCCACCGAGCCCGTACGGCGGCGGCACGTCGGGAGAATCAAACTCTTCATCCTGGAACTGCACCGGCAGCTTGTCGGTGAGAACGACCTTTCGTCCGGTGGCGACCGCGTAGGCCACCCACTGCCCCTTCTCGAACCAGGTGACAAAGTTGCCCCCGGGAGAAAGCTGAGCCTGCCCATCCAGTTGCCGAGCCACCAGCGTGCGTGTGCCGGTGAGCGGATCGATGAGATATACGTCAGTCGCGCCTTCGCCCCAGAACTGTGGAATGGCGTATTCGAGACTGTTCAATGCCAACACGCGCTTGCCGTCACTGCTGAGGGTTACGCGCAATGAATCATTGGCGAGGGGTATCCACTTGTTGGCGGCCAGCGTGTAGAGGGCCGTGTACGTCCGGTTGCGATCGCGGTTGGCGTTGACCTTCTGCTGCGGCATGATCTGGGCGTCCTTCCAGTGCCACAGGTCGTACACCGCCTTATCCACCAGCGAATCGGCCGGAATGGAATCCGCCGGCACATTAGCCAGCGAGAAAATCACGCCGGTGCCCTCGCGGGTGAAGCTCACCTGCCCCCGTTCGGCGATGAGCAGCCCATTGGGCGCTTCGCCGGCGGCCACCAGTTTGCGAGTGGCGATGGGCTTCCCCTTGGCCGGTGCAAGGGAGGCGTAATACACGGCAAATCGCGGGCGCGGGGTGCTGTCGTTCACGTCGGAGACGAAGGCCACCTGCTTGCCGGCGCGATCGAAGGTGAAGCCCCGGTACGTGGCCTGACCTGACATGAGCGTGGTCACCGCGCCAGTGGCGAGGCTCCGCACGAAGGCCCCATTGCCGGCACCGTCGCGCGTGGTGACGGTATACCCCAGCCAGGCTTCGTTGTCGTCGAACGCAAAGTTGGTAACGCCGTCAATGCGCGTCTCGGTGCCACTGGCCAGCTCGCGGAGCACGAGCGTGCTGCCGTAATCGCGCCGCGGGCCCGTGGGGGCCGCAGGGACCGCCGCCGGGGCCTGCCCGCCGGCGGCGGCTGGGCGAGCGGCCGCCGTCGTGTCTTCGAGCAGATACGCGAGGTACTTGCCACCATTCCGCGCCAGCCGGTACGAGCGCACGTTGGGTACGCGTGTGACGTTGCCATCGGCCACGTTCACGATGCCCATCCCGTTGCGCGGCTGCGGCGCGCCGCGACGGGAGCGGGCACGCTCTACATCGGCCCGGGGCGGGTAAATCGTGAACGCCACGAACCGAGAATCGGCGCTGAACTGTGCAGGTTGGGCGTTGAACTGCGCCGCCGAATCTGCGGCCGGCTGCAACTGCGGACGCCCGGTGAAGCCGCGGCTGATGTTGGCATACTCCGTGGCCCCGCTCGTGGCCCGAACCACCAACCCGCCTTCGCCAACAACAGGGCCTACCGTGTAAGCCACCCACTTTCCGTCGTTCGAGATGGACGCGCCGGAGATGGTGCGCCACGCATCGTAGGTATCCTGCGTAAGCGGCTTCTTCCCGGCGGGCAAGGCGGGGGGCGTCCAGCGGGAGACCGCCGTGTTGGGATTGGCGGGTGCGGGCTGGGCGCCAACAGGCGAGATGGGGATCAGCGGAAGGCTGATGAACCCCAGCACTCCGACGGCGCGCAGGCTGGCCGCGGGGTGCAGGTATGGCATGCCGGTGAATCGCATCTTTATTTGGGGGCGAGACGGATACTGGGCTGGTCGCCGGGTGCCATCGGCCCCAACTTGCACCGGGGGCATCCCGCAACCCATAGACTAACGGCGCGACCACAGTCGCGTGAGGACTTCGATGAGACGGTTACTCGGCTACTTCGCGCGTGGGTTGGTGCTGCTCGCGCCCCTGGCCGTGACGGTGTGGGTGTGCTGGATTGTCTTTACCAACGTGGACGGCTGGCTGGGGCTCCCGATTCCCGGCGCGGGATTCTTTGCCACGATTGCCCTGATCACCCTCTTCGGGTTCCTCGGATCCAATCTGCTTACGCGATCCGCGGTATCGGCGCTGGAAGCACTGATGACGCGCCTGCCCTTTGTGCGACTGTTGTACGGGTCTACCAAAGACCTGCTCAACGCGTTTGTGGGCGAGAAGCGGCGTTTCGATAAACCCGTGACCGTGGAGATCACCTCCGACGGCGCGGTGCGCCTCATGGGGTTCGTGACGCAGGAAGCGCTGTCGCATCTGGGACTCGATGGACAGGTCGCCGTGTATTGTCCGCACTCGTACAATTTCTCGGGTCAGTTGTACATCGTGCGCACGTCTCAGGTGCATCCCCTGGACGTGGCCAGCGCCGACGCCATGGCGTTTGTGGTCTCGGGCGGCGTGGCCGGACTCGATCGCAATCCCTTGTCCACCGGCGACATCGCCGCCCTTCCTCCCGCGCCATGACGATCCGCCTTTCCGCCCTCACCGCTTCGGCGGCGGCTCTGGCTCTTTCGCTGCTTGCCGGGCCGGCGTCGGCTCAGCCAGCCGCCCGACCGCCAGAAGCGACCCTGCTGCTCGTGCCGGATGCCGTTTTTGACGGGACGACGGACCAGCCCCACAAAGGGTGGGCGGTGCTGGTCACGGGACAGCGCATTACCGCCACCGGTCCACTGGCCACGCTGCAAGTGCCGGCAACGGCGCAGCGCATAGCACTGCCTGGCACGACCCTTTTGCCCGGCTTGAGCGATCTGCACAGCCATGTGCTGCTGCATCCCTACGACGAAACGCCTTGGAATGATCAGGTGCTGCGGGAGTCGCTGGCATTGCGGACCGCCCGCGCCGTGAACCATCTCAGGGCCACACTGGATGCCGGTTTCACCATGCTCCGCGATCTGGGCACGGAGGGCGCCGATTACGCCGATGTAGGGCTGAAGGAAGCCGTCGATCAGGGGATCATTCCCGGACCGCGGCTGTTCGTGACCACCAAGGCGATTGTCGCAACAGGCTCGTACGGCCCCAAGGGGTTTGGCGCGGAAATCGGGGTGCCGCAAGGCGCCGAAGAGGCCGATGGGGTGGAAGGACTTACGCGGGTGGTGCGTGATCAGATCGGCCATGGCGCCGACTGGATCAAGATTTACGCGGACTACCGGTGGGGTCCGCGCGGCGAGGCGCGTCCCACGTTCACGCCGGCCGAGTGGAACGCCATTGTCCAGACGGCCGCCTCCAGCGGACGTCCAGTGGTGGCCCATGCCAGTACCGTGGAAGGAATGACGCGCGCCACCATGGCCGGCGTGGAAGTCATTGAACATGGCGATGCCGCCACCCCTGACGTATTCTCGCTCATGAAGCAGAAAGGTGTGGCCTTTTGTCCAACGCTGGCGGCAACGGAGAGCACCACCCGTTATCGCGGTTGGAAGAAAGGGATAGATCCCGACCCCGCCGGCATCACGCAGAAGAAAAAGATGTTTCGTGATGCACTGGCATCGGGCGTGACCATCTGCAATGGCAGCGATGTGGGCGTGTTTGCGCATGGCACCAACGCGCTCGAACTGGAACTCATGGTGGAGTACGGCATGACGCCGGCCCAGGCGCTCAAGGCCGCCACCAGCGTGAATGCCCGCATCATGCACCGTGAGAATGAGTTGGGGCGCGTTGCCCCGGGGTTGCTGGCGGATCTCGTGGCGGTCCAGGGGGATCCGAGCCAGAGCATTGGCGCGCTGCGCAACGTACGATTCGTGATGAAGGGTGGAGCGATCGTTCGCCGTCCGTAAAATACACAACTGACGGTGTCTGGTTGGCACGGGATCGGGTCGGAGCGCGTTATTCGCCGTGCTCCGACCCGAATCGTTTCCCGACCATCTTGCCGAGCGTATCACGACGCATTCGGCCGACGCGCCCAACGCCCCGCACGGGGCGTATGTGCTGTATTGGATGCGCACCGCCGTGCGGGCCCATGAGAACCCGGCGCTGGATGTGGCGCTGCTGGCGGGGCGGCAGCTGGGGCTGCCGGTGTTCGTGTACCATGCGCTCTCCGAGCGCTATCCGTTCGCGTCGGACCGGCATCACACGTTCATTCTTGAAGGCGCCCGCGATGTCGAAGCGGAATGCGCTCAGCGCGGTATTGGCTACGCGTTTCATCTGGAGCGCCCGGGACATCGCACGCCAGCGCTGAGGCTGTTGAGCGACCGCGCGGCGCTGGTGATAACGGAAACCATGCCGGTTCCACCGTTGGACTGGTTGACGGATGGGCTGGCCGACGGTGCACCGTGCCCGGTGTGGAGTGTTGATACCGCGTGTGTGGTGCCCATGCCTTTGGTGGGCAAGGCACATACGCGCGCGTTCGCTTTCCGCGACGACACAGCGGCCATTCGCGCCGAACGCCTGCGACGCGAGTGGGAAGATGTGACACCGAACGGACCGGCATTTGTTCCGGCCGATCTGCCGTACCCCCCCGTAGCGCTGGCGCAGGCGGACATCCCGTTGCTGGTGGCTGCATGCGACATTGACCACGGTGTGGGGCCGGTGAGCCATACCCGTGGTGGATCAACTGCGGGGTATGCGCGTTGGCAGACATTCAAAGACAGCGGCCGACTGTCGCGCTATGCGGCCCGCCGCAACGATGCCACGGGCGATGGGGTGAGCCGCATGTCCGCCTACCTGCATTACGGCATGGTGTCGCCGCTGCGATTGGCGCGCGAGAGTGCCGCGATGCCTGGGGAGGGGCCGGAGAAGTACCTCGATGAGTTGCTGGTGTGGCGTGAACTGGCCTACGCGTTCTGTTACTGGCATCCGTCGCCCACGACAATTGAGGCCATCCCCGGGTGGGCGCGGGAAACGCTGACCAAACACGAACGCGAACATCGCCCCGAGCTCTCGTGGGAAACGTTGTCGCGTGCGCAAAGTGGCGATGCCTTATGGGATGCCACCCAGATGTCTCTGCTGCGTCATGGCGAGTTGCACAACAACGTGCGCATGACGTGGGGCAAAGCCATTCCGCTGTGGACGGCGAACGCCGAGCAGGCATTGGAGCGGCTGGTGGATCTCAACCATCGCTACGCGCTGGATGGGCGCGATCCGGCGTCGTACGGTGGGTTGCTCTGGTGTCTGGGGCAGTTTGATCGTCCCTTTACACCACCAGTTCGAGTTCTTGGCACCGTTCGTCCGCGCACCACGGCCGACCACGCAAAGCGGATGGATGTGGCACGCTACACCGCGCAGGTCATGGTGCCCTGCAAGCAGTCGGCTCCTTCCGTGCTGGTGATTGGAGCCGGAGTGGCTGGGTTGGCCTGTGCACGCACACTCGCCGATCACGGGCTTGCGGTGTCGGTCCTTGAGAAAGGGCGTGGAGTTGGCGGACGGTTGAGCCACCGACGCGAAGGGGAGTGGCGCTTTGACCACGGGGCGCCGCGTTTTCAGATGGCGGACACGCGCACCACGCCGTTCGTCGATTCGTGGGTACACTACGGCGTGCTGGTGCGCCGTGGCGACGCTCTGACGGGCCGGAGTGGCATGACCGCGTTGCCCAAACACCTCGCATCGGCACTGGCAGTGCACACCGGCAAACAGGTGCAATCGCTGCACCGAGGTGCCGCCGGCTGGACTGCCACTGATCAGAACGGCGAAACGTACATGGCCGATGCCGTGGTGCTCGCCATTCCGGCGCCGCAGGCGACGGCCTTGGCAGGCACCGCCGCCCCTCACAGCGCCGCGCTGGCGGATCTGGCCCGTGTGCGCATGCTGCCGTGTTGGAGCACCATGGTGGTGTTTGATGCGCCGCCGCCAACTCGCATGACTGAACAGCTGGTGCACGGGGCGCTGACCATGCCCAACGATGAACGACTCGCACACTGCTCGCGCGAATCGGAGAAGCCGGGACGCCCTACGGCCGAGGCCTGGGTGGTGCATTCCAGTGCCAATTGGAGCATCGCCAATCTGGAGCGCGACGCCAGCGACATTGCCGCTGAAATTGCGCCGGCACTTCGCGACGCGCTGGGCGTTGCCGGGAGTATTGTGCATGCCACCAGTCATCGCTGGCGCTATGCGCGCGTGTCACACGGGCTGACCACGACTTGCCTGTGGGACTCGGCACTGCAGCTGGGTGCCGCCGGCGATTTTGCGCAGGCCATGCCGCAAGCGGCGAGCGATGTGGAGCGCGCCTGGTTGAGCGGCGTGGCCATGGCCGGACGCATTCTGGGTGGGTAAGCGCACCGCGCCCACCCACCCAGTCCGACCTCCATTCTTTTACCCGTAATGGGCGGAACTACTTTCCGTCGAGCGGTGACTTGAAGTAGGTAGCGTCGGGAGTGCCAAACGTGACGATCTGAATATTGAGCACGACGTCACCCTGCGGTGTTGTCTGGACCACCTTGGTTGCAATGAGCTTGCCTTCGAAGGCCTTGTAGTCGAGAAACGCGGTTTTCTGTTCCCCCATTGGCGTCTTGGCGATAGCTCCAATGCGCAGCCCCGTCGTCGCGTCAAAGAATTCAAACGCCTCCTGACCACTTTTGGTGGTGACCGCTACCTTGTAGCTCTCCGAGCCATTGAAGGCTTCCTTCGCAACCACTTCGGCCTTTACGAAGCGGGACGGATCGAGGAAGCTGGCCCCATCGGCACTCGCCTCCGCCATGTTCTTTTCCTGCTCAGCGGGCAGCCGCTGTGGCCCCTGCCCCTGATCAGCCCACCCCTTCTCCCCATCAAAGCCCTGATCGATCTTGAGCATGCCGAGATCAATGATCATGCGCATCTTGTTTGGTAAGGCGCTGTGGCGCTCGTACGCCCCCGAGATACCGGCGAACGTGATGTCGGCCGTGCCCTTCTCGCTGCGCCCTACGACCGGCTTCCAGGCCGTACGACCGCCAATCGCTGACGCGTACTTGTCGTACACCTGCTGCACCGTGGGCAACTGCGCTTCGGCCTGCACTGCCGCCAACATCACCACTGCGGCCGCAGCCACCTGTGCGAATCGACGCATTCCTGCTCCTGAAGAGGGACCTGAGAGAAGACCTGCTGCCTTCCCCGACAGATACGACGAAGGGCGGTGTCAGGTTTCGACACCGCCCTACCGTCATACCCCGTTGAGAGGGCCCACGTTCACCCCATCACCAGATGCTCAGCGTGGCACCACGCCGACAAAGGGGGCGTCCGCTCCAGCCCGGAGTGCTTCAATGCGCTCCATCGTGAAGTCCACCAGTTCCTTCATGGTGGAGGCATCAAAGACCAGTCGTGCTCCGGCCGCCGCGTACAGCTCGGGGAGCGTACGCGTTCCGCCAAGCGACAAGAACTGCTTGTACATCGCCACCGCATTGCCGGCGTCGTTGACGGCATTGCGGAACACCTGCAAAGCACCCAACTGGGCAATGCCGTATTCGATGTAGTAGAACGGCAATTCGAAAATGTGCAGCTGGCGGTACCAGCGGGACACCCGCTCGCGCTCAAGCCCGGTCCAGTTCACGCCCTGCTCGAAGTCGCCCCGCAACTGCAGCCACTTGGCGTCACGCGCGTCACGGTCAGCGCCAGCCGGATCGGTGTAGATCCACGCCTGAAAGGCATCGACACTGGCAATGTGTACCAAAGCGCCAAGGACGTCTTCGAGATGCTCAAGCCAAGCGACGCGCGCTTCATCCTGCGTGTAGTAGCCGTCCGGCTGCACCAAATACGGCATGGCGAGCAGTTCCATACTCATGGACGCCAGTTCAGCCGCCTCATGCCCGGTTTTACGCATCCAGGTAAACGGCAGCGTGTGCGTGGCAAAGTCATGGAAGCAATGTCCCGCTTCGTGCACCAGCGTGTTCACATCATCGGGAACGCCAACCGCATTCATGAAAATGAACGGACGTCCGCGAAACGACAGATCGGTGCAATAGCCACCGGGTGCCTTACCGGGGCGGCTTTCCAGGTCGAGCAACTTCTCACTGGCCATGAGGGCAAACTGCTGGCCCAGCTCCGCGTCAACACGAGAGAATACCTTGCGCGCCTGATTCACGAAGACATCAACCGTGGCGAACGGCTTCAACGGCTCCTTGGTGTCGAGATCGACACTGACATCCCAGGGGCGCAATTCACTCAGGCCGAGCGATGCCCGTCGGTGTTCCATGAGCTTCGCCACCGCCGGCGTGACCGTCTGGCGGACGGCGTCGTGAAAACGTGCCGTATCGTGCGGGGTATAGTCGAACCGGTGCTTGGCCGCGAAGCAGTACTGCTGATAGTCGTCAAACCCGGCCTCCTTAGCCACGGCGACCCGCAAGGCGTACATGCGATCGAAGCACTCGGCGAGTTCGTCGCGCTTGTCGAGATAGGCCTCGGCGCCCAGACGGAACGCGCGCTCACGCACCTCGCGGTCGGCCGCCTTGAGATACGGCTGCAACTGCGGGATGGTCTTGGCCTCACCATCCCAATCAACGCTGAGCCCACCCACCAGCTTCTGGTAGCCCGCCGAGAGCTCTTCGATGCGCGAGAAACGCTCAACGTTGGCTTCGCGAAAGATCTCGATGTCGGTGCGAAACCGACGGAGGGTGGTCTCGAGATCGTCGCGGGTCCACCCCAACTCGAGCAGGCGGCGTGCCAGACGCACCTGCTGTTCCTCAAGCTTGGGGAAGATGTCCATGGAGAAACGCAGATACGCCTGTTCGTGCGTCTCATCAGCCGTGTTCGCCGTGTAGGCGATCATGGCCAGCGTTCCCGCTTCGCCAATCAGGGTATCGAGGCGCGACCAGGTCGCGAGCCACGGCTCCACACTGGCTGACGACGCCTCGAGCGGCGCGGCAGCCAATGCGTCGTAATACGGCACCACATCGTCCCACGTAGTGTCACGAAACGCCTCCGGAGAGGCGGGGAGTTCGATCATCGACAGGAAGGTGTCAGTCATTCGCCATACGGGATCCAGATGTTCTTGACCTGCACGGCCTTGCGAAGGAATTCCCGCCCTTCACCGACGCGCGGATCAAGCCATTCGCGACCCGTCCATTCGGTCCACGTCCGCTTGAGGTTTGCCGCCGACGCTTTTTCAACCGCCGTGGCTCCAGTATGCGTACCAAAGTACCACACTGCCTCAAGATCATCATGGTCCGCCAAGGTACGGACGAGCGAGTCCCGGGACCCGGTCACAAGATTCACGACACCTGCCGGCACATCGGACGTTTCCAGCACACTGTAAAAATCCGTGGCCGCCAACGGGAAACGTTCCGACGGAATGGCCACGACCCGGTTGCCGGTGGCCATGAGCGGGGCCACCAACGAGACCAACCCCAGCAGCGGGTACGGGTCCGGACACGCCACCCCCACGACCCCCATGGGCTCGTGCATGGCCAGCGCCACACCACGAAGAGGGACGTCATGTACGGCGCCGTCGTGCTTGTCTGCCCAGGCCGCGTAAGTGAACAGCCGCGAGATGGACGCCTCCACCTCGGACTCACCGGCAACAAGTGCATCGCCGGTCATGCTCACAATGCGCGCGGCAAACTCATCGCGCCGGGCAGACAGGTTCTCCGCGAGGTAATACAGAATCTGGGCGCGCTGATGGCCACTGAGCTTTGCCCAACCCGACGCGGCCTGCGCCGCCTCGACGGCATTGCGGATATCCTTGCGATTGCCCTCCCCCACTTCCCCTACCAAGCGGCCACTGAGCGACCGTACGGGGAGCGTATACCCGGAGTCCGGGCGCGCCTGCTTGCCGCCAATGAACAACTTGGGGGTGCGGTCAATCGCCGGGAGAGGCGACGCCTCAGCCTCACCCGAAGCCAGCGGTTCGCCTGAAGCCAGTGCTCCAACAGCAATCGCCGGGAGTGGCGCCGCTTCGTGGGCGCGCGACGGCTTGAGATACTCCCACAGCCCCTCCCGCCCGCCCTCACGTCCGAACCCGGACTCGCGGTAGCCACCAAAGCCCGCGGCCGCGTCAAAGAGATTGGTGCTGTTGATCCAGACCACTCCGCACTTGAGCTTGGGGGCGATATCGAGCGCCAGATTGATATTCTCCGACCACACGCTGGCCGCGAGGCCAAAGGGCGTGTTGTTGGCCAGAGCCACCGCTTCTTCAGGCGTCCGGAACGTCATGCTCACCAACACCGGGCCGAAGATCTCGACCTGGGCGATCGTGGCACTGGGTGCCACGTTGGTGAACAGCGTGGGCGGATGAAACCACCCATCCTGTGGCGCCGACCACGACGGCTGCCAGCAGGTCGCCCCTTCTTCGATGCCCTGCTGACACAGCGCACGGATGCGGTCGAGCTGCACGGGCGCGACAATCGCGCCCATGTCGATGGCCTTATCAAGGGGCGAACCGACGCGCAGCCGTTCCATGCGGTCACGCAGTTTGCTGAAGAGCGCGTCGGCCACGCCCTCTTGTACGAGCAAACGCGAGCCGGCGCAGCACACCTGGCCCTGATTGAACCAGATGGCGTCGACAACGCCCTCGACCACACTATCGAGGTCCGCGTCTTCGAAGACAATGAAGGGACTCTTGCCGCCCAGCTCCAGCGACAGCCCTTTGCCGCTGCCCGCCGTGGCCACGCGAATTGCCCGCCCCACCTCGGTGCTGCCAGTAAAGGCAATCTTGTCGACGCCGGGGTGATTAACGATGGCCGCGCCGGTGCTGCCATCACCCGTGACCAGATTGAATACGCCCTTGGGCAGTCCGATCTCGTGCAACAGCTCCGCAAAGCGAATGGCGGTGAGCGGCGTATACTCGGCCGGCTTGAGTACCACCGTATTCCCCGCGGCCAAGGCCGGCGCCACCTTCCAGGCGAGCATGAGCAACGGGAAGTTCCACGGGATGACCTGCCCCACCACGCCATACGCGTGGTACCCGGGGAACTCACTGTCCAGGAGCTGCGCCCACCCGGCGTGATGGGAGAAATGGCGCGCGACGAGCGGCACGTCGATATCACGCGTTTCGCGCACCGGCTTGCCGTTGTCGAGCGTTTCGAGCACCGCAAAGGCGCGCGCATGTTTCTGCACGCCACGGGCAATGGCGTAAAGCCAGCGGGCGCGCGCGTGATCATCCAGCGCCTGCCAAGCCGGCAGCGCGGCGCGAGCGGCCGCGACGGCGGCATCCACATCGGCGGTGGTCCCCTGCGCGACGTTCGCCAATGACTTGCCGGTTGCCGGCTCAAGCACTTCGAACGTGGTGGTTCCGGCAACCCACTCGCCGTTGATGTAATGACCAAACGTACCGCCGTGCTGCGCAATCCAGTCGCGCACCGGCGCGTCCCCTTCGGGGGCGGGGCCGTAGCTCATGGCATCGAACAAGGCGCGCACCGAGGGTTTCTGCGGAGGAGTAGTCGTCGACATGTGGGCGTCTCCTCAGACCATCGGTTGGCGATGGGCCGCCGCGTAGCGCCCCGTCACGTAGTGTTCGAGCTGTCGTTCGACATCAGTGAGCAAGCCGCTGGCACCAAAACGAAACAGATGCGGGCGTAACCACCGATCACCCAGCTCCTCTTTCATGAGAATGAGCCAATCCACCGCCTGCTTGGCGGTCCGGATTCCACCGGCCGGCTTGAAACCCACCTCGTGTCCGGTGCGCTCGCCGAAATCGCGGATCATGCGCGTCATGACCAACCCCACTGGCAAGGTGGCGTTGGTTGGCTCTTTGCCGGTGCTGGTCTTGATGAAATCGGAACCGGCCATCATGGCCACCATGCTGGCGCGCGCCACGTTGGTCAGCGTGGCCAGTTCCCCTACCCCGAGGATGGTCTTCATGTGCGCGTCACCACAGGCGTCCCGAAACGCCCGTACCTCGTCGTACAACGCCACCCAGTTGCCGGTGAGTACATAAGCGCGCGTGATCACGATATCGATCTCGGTGGCACCAGCCGCGACACTCGCGTGAATCTCCGCCAGACGCTGTTCGAACGGTGAGAGGCCCGCCGGAAAGCCGGTACTGACGGCGGCCACCGGAATCCCGCTGCCCCGCAACGCGTCCACGGCGGTGCTGACGTACTGGTGGTACACACAGACCGCCCCCGTGGTGAGCGCGAGGTCGCGAATGCCGAGGGCGTCCACCAGTTCGGGCTTGAGCGGATGGGCGGCCTTGGCACAGAGGCGCCGCACGTTGCCGGGGGTGTCATCGCCGGAGAGCGTCGTGAGGTCCATACAGCTGATCGCCCGCAGGAGCCATGCTGCCTGCCACTCCTTTTTCACCGTCCGGCGGCCCGGGAGGCTGCCCACGCGCCGTTCGACGGCACTCCGGTTGACCCGAATCCCCCGCACGACCGAGAGATCCAGCGCGGTCCCGGGGTTGCGAACGGGGTGGGTATCGGGAGCCAGCCCTGAGGGCCAGCGAACGGCACCCGGTTGAGCCAGGTCCGACGAACGGGAGGGCCGAGGCCCGTGCAGAGGAGTGACTGTCATGTAAGTTCCAATCTAGGCACGGATCGGGCCACGCGCTCAACTCGCCGTGGGCAGCTGCCGATACCCCCCAACTGGAGAGGAGTACCCTGACCGATCAGCCCATGCGCTCCGTTCGACCCACATACCTGCTTGCCGTCCTTTTTACGGCCATCCCGACGCTTATTGCGTTTCCGGGGTGCACGAAGACCGTGGAAGCCCCTGCGGCGTCCCGGCTGACCATTGTTCAGGGGCACCTGCAACAGGCGGCCGCCGGGACCTTGCTGCCGACGCCGATCGTCCTGCGGGCTTACGGGACGGACGGCGCCCCGATTGCCAACATTCCGGTCAGCTTCAATGTGCTGGCGGGTGGGGGGTCGGTTGATCCGGCCACGGCCAAGAGCGATGCCAACGGCGAGGTCAAGGCGCGCTGGACGCTGGGTCCCGGGTCGCAGGTCCAGACGGTGGTGGGCAGTGCCCCCGGGGTGGAGCCGATTACCCTCAGCGCGCTCGGCGTATTGCCCTCGGACATTGTCATCGCGCAGGGGAACAACCAGAGCGCCAAGATCAACGCGGCCTTGCCGGTACAGTTGGTGCTGCGGGTAACAGGTGGCAACAACGTGCCCATTCCCGGCCAGACGGTGGCGCTGGCGATCACCGCCGGTGGCGGCAGTCTGTCGCCTCAGTCCGCGGTGACGAATGCCCTTGGCGAAGTCACCGTCCGGTGGACGCTCGGCCCGCAGGCTGGCCTGCAGACCGCGACGGCCACTTCAGGGACGGTTGGGTCGATCACGATTACTGCCGTCGGCAACTAGCGCGAATTTCGCGAACCGAACGGCGGGCCCCGGGGTTGGACAAGGGAGTACGTTTAGTCCCTTTTCTCACGTCCGACGCGGTACACGTTGTACACCATGGCTGAAATCGCTCCATCTCCGCAGGCGCCGTTTCACGGCAAAGTGGTTGTCGTGACCGGCGCCAGTGATGGCATTGGGCGTGCGGCGGTGCACCAGTACGCCGAAGGCGGTGCCACCGTGGTCATGGTGGGTCGCAACGAAGCCAAGACCCGTGCCGCCGCCCAGGCCATCATGAGCGCCACCGGCCGACGCGACATTACCTGGCAGATCGCCGACCTCTCACGGCAGAACGATGTCCGTGAGCTGGCAGACCGGCTGCGTGCTGACCATCCCCGGATCCACGTGCTGGCCAACAACGCCGGCGCGATGTTTCTCGAGCGGGAGGAGACCCCGGACGGCCACGAGCATACGTTCGCACTGAACCATCTGAGCTACTTCTCGTTGGCGTTGCTCCTGCTGCCAGCCCTGGTCGCCGCCAGCGTCCCCGGTGCGCCGGCCAGGATCATCAACGTATCCAGCCGGGCGCATGAGAATGCACGACCGGACCTCGACGATTTGCAGCTGACGCGTGGCTTTGGCGGCTGGCGGGCGTACGCGAACTCCAAGCTGTTCAACATCTGGTTCACGAGCGCACTGGCCCGCCGTCTCCCCTCCGACCGCGTGGTAGTGCAGTGCCTGCACCCGGGGGTCGTGAGCACGCGCTTTGCCACGAACAATGGCCGGATGGGGCGCGTTCTGCGTGCCGTCATGGACCTGGTGTCAGTAACGCCTGACGCCGGCGCCGACACCTTGGTGTGGCTCTCCCACGCGCCGGAGGCCCTCGGGCAGAACGGCATGTACTGGGTGAAACGCGCGTTGAAAACGCCGTCCCGAACAGCCCGGAATGAAACGATGGCGGAGTCGCTGTGGCGCCAGACCGGGGTGTTGGCCGGGCTGGATGCGGATCAGCTGCTGGCACTGGCGGTGGGGGACCATGTCGCGCCCTGACATTCCCTGGCGCGACCTCCCCCGCCTCTGGACCATTCTCCGACGTCTGGTGCCGTTGGTGGTGTCGCTGCTGCGCGACCGCAAACGCTGGCTGTGGTGGGGAGCGCCGCGCCCCCGTTCCGCCGCGTTTCATGAGCGACGGGCGCTGCAGTTTGTGCATCAGATTGCCACGCTGGGACCCACCTTCGTGAAGCTGGCGCAGATCTTTGCCAGTCGGGCAGATCTCATTCCCGAACCGTATCTCCATGCGCTTGGCACGCTCACCGATCGCGTGCCGCCGGTGCCCTGGAATGACATAGAGCGAACGCTGCGATCCGCATGGCAGGCCTCGCCCGACGACGTCGTGCAGCGACTGAACCGCGAACCCATTGCGGCCGGTTCACTTGGCCAGGTGCATCGGGCGCAGTATCAGGGACGCGAGGTGGTGGTAAAGGTCCTGCGCCCCGGTGTGGAGGCCGTAGTAGACCGTGACGTACGGCTGTCACGCGCCATTGTTGATGCGGTGTACGCGCGTTGGCCGCACATTCACGTGATGGGATTCCGCGTGGTGCTCGATGAGTTTGACCGTCACGTGCGAGAGGAAATGGATTTCGAACGCGAGGCCATGCAATGCCTGCGCATGCGCGAACGATTTGCCGACGAACCGCGGTTGCGCATCCCGCAGGTGGAGACGGCGCTCACCCGTCGTGAAGTGCTCGTGCTGGAGTTTCTGGAAGGCACGCGTATCGATCGACTGGACGCGCAGATCGCCCAGGGGTTGGTGCGTCCGCAGGTGCTGGCCGAGACGCTGATTGAGACGTACGCCCGCATGATGTTGCGGGACGGTGTCTTTCACGCCGATCCACACCCTGGCAATCTGCTCGTGAACAGCCGCGGTCAGCTGGTGCTCCTCGACTTCGGCATGGTGATCGACGTGCCGGTCGCCACGCGGCGGGCGCTGTTCGAAACCATCATTGCCGCTATTCGACGGGACCCGGCCGGCACGGCCAACGGCTTCTTTGCACTGGGGATGGTCGCGCCGGGAACGGCGCCGGAAACGATGACGGCGCTGGTCGATACGCTGCTGGATATCGCGTATAGCGAGACGGCCACGATTGAGCGCGCCCGCGTGGTGGCGGACCGTGTCATGCGGGAGCTGTTCAACTGGCCCATCATTTTGCCTGGGGAGTTGGTGTACTTCGCACGAACGGCGGCGTTAATCGAAGGCATTGGTGCGCGCTATGATCGCAACTTCAACAGCATTCGGGTGGCCTCGCCGGTCATCCTGCGCATGCGCAATGAGCTGCTGGCGGTATTGCTCGGCGACAATGGCACGCGCGAACCGCTCGTGACGCTTGCGGCGACACTGGGAGCATTGGCCGGCAGTGCGTACACCGTGGTCAAACGTTTCCTGCCGGAGCGACTGGCCGCGCGGGTGTAATGGGCTCGCTCAAGCGCGCCTAGAAGATCCACTCGCGGAACAGATCGAAACCAAACTGCAACCGCGGGAACGCGTCGCCTGCGGGGCGTGTGCAGGGTGCGGATCCGGGATCCACACCCACCTGCCCCCACCAGTTGCGCGCAATGCGATACTCGGCCGCAATGCCGCCCCACAGGCTCGCCCCGCGCTGGGTCGCCTGCCCTGCTCCCCGACAGATGCCGGTGTTGAGGCGCAGGAAGGTACGCTCTCCCACCTGCTTGCCGGCAGTGATACTGAGGTTGTTGATGAGTGACGTACCACTCATGGTGGCGTCCTGCTGACTGCCGCCCGTGCTGACCTGAATGGTATTCACCGGCAACCACCGCTGCAGCGCGCCTTCAACAAACCCGCCGACCGAGGGCAGCAGCACGCCGGTTACGGCTCGCACCGTACTCTGGCTCTGTCCGTCGAGGGCGAATGTTGGTGCTCCGAAAATGAGCAGTGAAATGATTTCACTTTCGGGGGCGCTGGCATACAGCGGATCCGAACTGGACAACGTCAATTCGGGTTTGTCGTAGTTCCCGCCAATGTGCACCCGCACCGGAATTTCCGAACCGCCCGCAACACGTACCACATTGGTGGCACTGATATCGAGCGTGGGGGGAATGGCGCTATTGCCAAAGAAGCGTACCCGTCCGGAGTCCACGCTGAAGCTGCGGTTCACGACGCCCAACTCCAGACGGTACTGCCCGCGATTGGCGAGAATTTCCCCATCCAACGCCAGCAGATCACCATCCATGGTCACACTCAGCGCACCGGTGAGCTTCACCCGCGCTTCCGGCGTTTGCACCCAGACATCGTTGCCCATTTCGACGCGTGCATTGGACACCGTGAGAGAAGACCCCAGGCGAGACAACGACTGCGCCGCACTTTCAGCCACCGGCACCTCGTCGGCGCCCAGCAGCGCGCGGGCGGCGCTGCTGGAGAGATCAAGCGCGGCGCGGGCACCCAGCGGATCCACCACGAGATTGGCGCGCGGCACAACCAGTGTACCGCTGACGACCGGCCGCGATACGGGCCCGTTCACCCGCACGTTGCCGCTCAGATCGAGGTCGGTGCCGTCGCGTTGGCGCGAGACAATGAAATCCCGCGCGGTGAGTTGCAGATCAACGGACGCCGGCGTGTCACCGGAGGCAAAGCGCAGCACGCCCGTCGCCCCCACCGTGTCGCCAACGCCACCGCTGCGCAAGCGGAACGACTGCATGACCAGAGAATCGGCATCGGCGCGGAGCTCAACTTGGCCACCCGTGGGTTCGATGCCAAGTCCGGCCACGCGGGCCCCGGCGTCGGTCAACACCACGGTCCCCTGAGCGGTTGGTCGTTCGAAGGTGCCGCCAATAGCCAGCCGGCCCGTTAGCAAACCATGGAGCCGCGTGACGCCGTCAATGAACAGCGGCAAGGCCGACAATCGCAGCGAGTCAGCAAGCACCTCCCCTTCCACGCCATCAGACAGCATCCGCTTCTTCACGGTGCCAATCGTAAGGTCGATGGGGAGTCGCCCCTCAGCGCGCAGGGTGCCCCCGGTCGTGTCACTGATGGACGCCCTCCCGGTGAGGCGCTTCTCGGCATAGCTACCCGTACTGGCAATCTGCGGGGCCTGCAGTCCCTCAATGCCGACGGAATCGGCGACCACATCCCACGCCATCACGGGCGCCGCGCGCGAACCGGCAAGTGTGGCGTGTCCACTGATGGTACCGGCGACCGGTCGGGTGCCGGCCAGCAGCGCGCTCACCTCGCCAAACGGGAATCGCTCCACACGAAGATCACCACGGACCGGCCCGCGCGACGGCACCTCCGCGCTGACGGCCAGTACACCACCCACCGATGAACGCAGTTCGGAAGGCCGCACCACCAGCCCGGCGCTATCGGTGACCACGGCAATGGGCTGGGCCGACCGCCACGACACGCTGTCGTAGCTCAAGCGCAATGAGTCCACCAGGACCGTGGTCCGACTGCCTTGGGCCGCATACGCCCCCCGCGCCACCAGGTGCGCGTCGTCATCGGTGCTCACATCGAGGACAAGCCGACCGCTGTCGGGGTTGGCATCGGCCACCCGGAAGTTGGCCGACTGAATGCGCACCGCACCAAGACCAGTGATGCCGTCCGCGTTGGCCGCCCCTTCAAAGGCCGGCCGGCGGAACAGGTCAGTCGCGCGCGCCGATCCAAAAACCCGACCCACATGAATGGCGCCAACCTGCACCTCGCGGGCCCCGAGGGCGATGGTCGCATCGGCCTTGGTCAGACTGCCATACAGAAAGCCGGACAGCGACGCGTCACCGCGCAACGTATCGGCCGCCGTGGTGCGCATGGATTCGGCCAGCGCCGAATCAACCGGCTGCATCATGTCGGCAAGGCGCTGCAACTGACCGCGCACGGCTTCGAGAGAGTCCGCACGAATGGAGACCTGCAGCGTGTCAACGGCCATGGTGTCGTGCGCCAGCGCCCCGCGGGCTTCCATGAGCAGCCCTCCCAACCGCCCGAGGGCCGAATCCACAACGAGACGCCTGGCCCCCAGCGCAGCACTGGCCACGAGATCAAAGGCTGGCCGATCGTTGGATTCCTGTTGGGTGATGGCGATCTCGCCGCCCCCTTCAACGGACCTCGCCGACAGCGTGTCTCCGCGTGCCACTGCGGTGCTATCCAATGGCCCGCGACCAAAGAGTCGCACCGTGCCGTTCAGCGACGTGGACGGCATGGATGCCGTGCCGAACCAGGCACGCACGTCGAAGTCGCTGATCTGGCCGGCTGCCGTGCCGCGCCACTCACGCGCCGTGAGTGCGGCCATGCCATCAAGGGAGAGCGATGTGCCAAGGGGGACGCCTGCCGAGTCGAAGGCCAGCGCCTGTCCGGCGGCCATCGGCAGCACGCGGCCGCGCCAGAGCAGACTATCGAGCGCCCCGTCCAGCACCACGGTCCCCGCCAGGCGCGACCGCAGCGCGAGCGTGGTATCCACGCGCGCCAGCGCCGACATGGAAAGCGGATCGAACGTCAACGCCGCACGCACGACGGGTGTCTTTCCCGCATAGCGTACTCGGGCACCGCCGCGGACGGTGGACACATTGCCCACGACATCCGTCCAGGTAAGGCCTATCGCGTTGAGATCCGCGGCCGACAAATCGGCTCGACGGACCGTCAGGCCACCGGTGACCAGGCCGTCCACCGCCGGCATGGTGGGGGCCAGCACACGGGCGGAGCGCAAATCCGCGCGCAGGTCGCGCACGGTGAGATCCCACGCCTCGGGCTCCAGCCCAAAGGCAAAGTTGCCCGTCAGCTTCACACTGGAAATGGCCGTGCCGCCGCCCACACGATCATCTATGAACGTCGCGTCCAGCAGATCCACCTTCATGGCCGTGAGCGGACCACCTTCGGCGGCCAACAGTTGACCACTGAACGCCCCCTGCACCTCCGGGGGAACCGCGTCGTAGCTGAGGCGACGCAGCAGCTCACTGCGCAATGGCGTAAAGGCGAGATTCACCTGGTGCAACAGCAGGTCGGCCGGACGCACGGTCACGGCAATCGCGCCTTGAATGCGCGAGTCTCCACTCTGCACCTTCAGCGACTGCAGCGCGTACTCCGCATCGTAGGGATCATCGAGCGTCCGCATGCGCACGGTGGCGGTGCCGCGCCCTTCGGCCGGCAGCACATCCCAGATCCACGACAGATCCGACAGCGCGGCGTCGGCGGTGACGAGCACGTCGTAGCGTACCGGGCCAGGACGATCCCAAGCCACCATCCCAACCGCCGTGCCTTGCGATGCGGGGAGGATCACCTTGCGCAAATCGAGCTGGAACGAATCGGAGGTCCAGCGGATGGTGCCGCGCGCCTGTCGAATGGGCACCGGCGGATCTGACAATACGCCGTGCAGGGAATCGAGTTGCAGCGACGATGGCCGCTTCTGTCGATCAATCACGATCAGGTTATGCGCCCGAACCGTATTGAGCGTGATACGCCGACGCTCGAAATAGCGTCCATCACTGACGCGCTCAAGATCATGCAGACTGTCGCGCACCGCGGTCACGCTGTCGCGGGCGCTGCCGGTGAACACGGGGTGCGGTGCCCACGGGGCGCGCGTGGTGATCACCCCCGCATCAAGGAGGAGCGAATCGATCCGCACGTCGTCCCCGAACTGCACCGACGTGTGCGGCACACCAACCGTGGTATCTCCGGAAATGATGTACGCAATGTTCCACGGACGCCCGGTCTGCTCCTGCCGAAGGGTCATGAGCACCCCACGAAGCGCCAGGTGACGAATGTGGATAGCGCGACTGAACAGCCCGCGCACATTGAGGGTCCCTACGACACGCTCGGCCGTGACCACGGCCACTCCCGCCGTGTCCACCAACGTGACGTCCTCCGCGATCACGTGCCCCGGACTGATCTCCAGCAGGCGCCCAATGCGCAACGAGCCACGGCCCCCGAAGACGCCATTCACACGGCTGATCAACGCGGAACGGAGCCAGTCGCGACCAGCATCGGTGCGGGTGGCAATGAGATAGCCAAGTCCCATTCCACCAGTCGCGCCGACGAGGATCGCCACCGCCCACCAGAAGCGTCGCTGACGCGGGGACATGGGGGACAGCATCAGAAGGCCTGCCCCAAGCCAAAGTGGAACACCAGGCGCGAGAGAATGCTCTTGGAGGCGGTGGGGGTGAAGCTGGCCGGGCACGAAAACACACTGGAGTAATCACCCGGCACGTCGGCCACCCGTGGGCTCGCGCAGTAAATCCCGGCGCCGTCGTTACTGGCGGGAGCAAAGTACAGCGCCCGACCGGCGCGTTCTCCGTAGGGCCGATAGCCAACATCCACCCGGAACGGGCCAAGCGCGGTCACGAGCCGAAGCCCAAGCCCCGGGGTGTAGCGCACATTGTTCCAGGCGAATCGATCGGAGCGTGTTTCCCAGAGCGTCCCCGCATCGAGAAACGCCGCGAGCTGCACCTGCTCCGCAATGAAGCGGAAGCCGCGGCGCCACTCGAGATTCCCCACCAGCATGGCCGTACCACCACGCGGGACGGCCCGCCCGCCCGCCGTGGGGACGACTTCAAACTCATCGGCATTCGGCACCGCCTGAACGGCTGTCACCACGTAGTCCACCGCACCCAGCAGATTCTGCTGGTATCCGCGCACCGAATTCTGACCGCCCACAAACAGGCGTTCCTGCTGCGGAATGAGTGGCGTGCCATCGACCAGCTCGGCACCGGGGGCAAAGGCGCCGGCCGCCTGAATCCGGGCGCCAACAATGCCCCCGAGAAAACGGGCGAAACCGGCGAATTCCCCGGTGGTGCGCTGGAAGCGTACCGTGGAGACGAGCTCGGAGACCGTTTCTCCGACCCGCACTTCCCCGCGCATGCGCCAGCCACGAGACGGATTGGTGAGGTCGTTGGTGCGGTCATGCGAAACCGATGTGCTGATGATGCCCACCCCGCGTCCGAAGGCCGACAGCACCAGCTCTTCCGGACGGCACAACCCGAAACGGGTGCAGGACACCACAGGGTCCGTGGTGGTCTTGCCGTTTTCGTACTGGAATCCGGCCGTGCCCGCGGTACGCGTGGAGAATTGGCGCGAGACTTCGGCCAGTGCGCCAATGGACGTTTCCCGCAGAAAGGCGTACGGCTCCCCGCGGCGTTCGCTGTACACCGAGACGAGCGGCACCACCGGCAATCCGAACAACCGGGTGTTGGTCAGCGTGGTCCCAACGTAGTAGTTCACCCGCTGACTGAACGGGTCGTCGCGGAGTGCCTGGGAACAGAGTGCGGGGGCAAAGTCGATCGGCGCGCCGAGACCGAGCTTGGACGCGCGCATGGAGAGCTCTACCCGACGGCCGACCCCCAGGAAGCCGCGATCGTTGATGCGTCCTTGCGCACGAATGCAATCCTGCGTGGCCCACCCCAGCCCCACCCGCGCCGCGCGCGTGCGCGCTTCGGCCACGCCGATGCGCAAGTCGATGACGCTGTCGGCGAACGCAGCCGCCGTAACGGTGTCCATGAGGACCAGCCGAAAGGCCTCGGAGCGATAGAGCGCCCGCTGCGCATCCAGCAACGCCGACGCACTGAACCGGTCTCCCGGGTCAATGGCCACCAGGCGGGCGACGTCCGAGGAATCCACGCGTGGGCGACCGACGGTGACGGGTCGCACATCGACATGCACCTGGCCAATGCGCAACGCCGGTCCGGTGGCGAAATCGAGCGTCAGCCGGACGCGGGCGCTGGCACTATCGATCTCAATGTGGCTCTTGGGCATTCCGGCCCGGGCAAATCCGGCATTGCGCAGGCGCGTCACCACCGCCGCCACCGTGGTGTCCACGTGGGTGCGATCGAACCGTTTGCCAACCAGGGCGCGCAGGCTGGTCTCGTAGGGACGGCGACCTTCCGGCAGCAGCGGCAACCCCTTCACCATCACGCTGTCCACCATGGCTTCACGGCCGGGCGTGGTGACAAACCGGACCTTTACGCCATCCTTGCTGCGCGTGATCAGCGGCAACACTGAGGCCTGGAACCACCCCGCCTGACGATGCAGGATGGCAATGCGCAGCGCGTCCCGGCGTACTTCGAGGGTGTCCACGCACGGGGGAGTGCCAATCTTGAAGACGCGGGTGACGAAGCCCGGTTCGTGCGTGACGATGCTGGTGGCCAGCGTCAGGACATCGAAGTTCGGACTGCCGTCGAAACTGACGCCGCGGATCCGCTCATCCGGGTTGCACCGTGTAGTGCGTTGCGCCACCGCTGCCGGCGCGACCACCGTCAGCAACGTGAGCCCCATCACCAAGTGCCACACCGTGCGTACAACACTCACCACGGTGCCGCGTCCTGGAACGGGGCGGCACGACGTATACGCGTCGGCAGACGAAATGAGTGTTGCATGCATGCTTCTCGAATGTAACGCCGCCACTGGGGAATCGGAGGAGCGACGACGGTGAGCCAAGACATCTTCCCCATAGGGTCACGAACAGCGGAAGTGTTCCGGGGAGCGTGAGCGGAGTCATCCGCTGTTCATGACGCTGGCGTAGATTGCGACCGGGAACGGGAAGAAAATGTGGGTTCATCCCGTCTGCTTGCTGGTACGACCGGGCTCTCGCCCTCCTAACACTAGAGGACACCTGTATGCTGTTTCTAAAGGCCATGCTGTCAGCGACGCTGCTGTCGGTCCCCCATGCGGATAGTGTGCCACGAGCCGTGACGGCGGGTCCCGTCATCACTCCCGTGGCCCTCTCGGCGCCCTTTCGCGCCAACGCCGACACCACGCAGCGCCGCCGGAAGGCCGTGACCTACAGCGATGGGTACTACAAGCGGGTGGCGGTCCACAAAGCGCTCAGCTGGGCCATGCTGCCGCTCTTTGCCGCGTCCTACTTTTCCGGCGACCAGTTGCTGGAGAAAGGCGACGGTGCGCCGGACTGGGCGGAAACCGTGCATCCGATTGCGGCTACGAGTACGGCGGTGCTCTTCGGCGCCAACATGGTGACCGGCAGCTGGAATCTGTGGGAGGGGCGTAACGATCCGAATGGCCGGAAGCGGCGCCTTGTCCACAGCCTGCTCTTTTTTGCCGCCAGCGGGGGCTTTGCCTACGCGGGGTCCATTGCCGACGAAGCCGAAGAGAACGGGGACAAGCGGCGGCAGCATCGCAACGTGGCCATTGCATCCATGAGTGCCTCCACGGCCAGTTGGTTGCTCATGCTGGTGGGGAACTAGCCCCTCATGCTCGATACGCTGACCACGCTCTTCCAACCCTGGGCCGACCTGTACTCGGCGAGTAGTTGGCTCCCGACGGTCGTGATTGCCGTGCACGTGCTGACGCTCTTTGGGGGCGGGGGGATTGCCATTGCCGCCGACCGCCGAGTGCTGCGCGCCACCCCGGGGAGCAGCGAAGCGTTTCTGGCCATGGCGGAAGATCTGCACAGCACCCATGGCGTAGTGATCGGATCGCTGGTGGGGATGGTGGTGAGCGGCGTCGCGATGGCCACGGCCGACCTTGGCACCTTTGCCACCTCTCTGGTGTTCTGGGGCAAGATGGCCTGTTTTGCCGCGCTGATTGTAAACGGCATCCTGATGAACCGAACGGAGACCGTGTTGCTCACCAACGCCCGCAACACCATCGAAATGTCTGTGGCGGGGCCTGAAGTCACGGGACCGTGGGCGGCGCTACGCCGGCATACCTGGGTCAGTCTCGTCTTCTGGTTTGCCGTGGTGCTGCTGGGCGTTGTGGTTGCCAACATCTGATTCCCCCGCGAATACCCTTGCGATGAACCACGACTCCTCAGCGTCGCCCTGCGACGGGTGTAGTGCCCGCCGCACATTCCTCCGTCAAGCCGTTACCGCTACCGCAGCACTGGCTGGATTGTCGCTGCTCGGCCCCGTACAGAGCGTTGCGGCGCTCGAGCCACGGAAGGGGCGCGGCGCCGTCAAGTACGCGCTCCCCGCGACCGATGGCGTGTCCATTGACGCCGCCAACGAAGTCATCCTGTGCCGGAACGCGGGAGAGGTGTACGCCTTTGCCCTGTCGTGCCCGCACCAGAATACGGCGCTCAAGGTGATGTCCAAGAATGCGGGCTTTCAGTGCCCGCGCCACAAGTCGAAGTACCTACCCAACGGGACGTTCGTGAGTGGACGTGCGACGAGAAACATGGATCGTCTGCAGATCACACGGGACGGCGCAACCATTACAGTAGATCCCGACATTGCCTTTGAAAGTGACACCGATCCCGCCAAGTGGGGCGCGGCGGTTGTGAAAGTCTAACCCAATCCGGAGCCGTGCATGTCCACCTGTTCGTCGTGTAGCCGTCGGGATTTTCTGGCCGCAGGTTCTCTGGCCGCCGTGGGAGCCTTCCTCGCCGCCTGTGGGGGCGAGAGTGGCACCGCTGCTACCGGCCCGGTGAACTTGAACCTGACGGTGACCCTCGCCAATTTTGCGGCGCTGGGCGCCGTGGGGGGCATCGCGCAGGTCACCACTTCGGGGACCCCGGTGGCCGTGGTGCGCAGCGGCACCAGCAGCTATCGCGCGTTCTCCATGGTATGCCCCCACCAGGGGACGACCATCGGAATTAATGCCACGGGCTTCCGTTGTCCCAATCATGGCGCGACGTTCAATAGCAACGGCGCCTGGACCGGGGGTGAGCGTACCTCCGGCCTGTTTGAGTTCACCGTGACCTCCAACACGACCGCCGGCACCATCACGATCACGAGTTGACCGTCATGCGCTCCATCCGCTTTGTCACCAACGCCGGGGCCGTTTTCCCGGCGTTGTGCGTTTCGCTCCTGGCTGCTGCGCCAGTGGCGCTGACTGCACAGGCCAAGCCACAGTCCAAGGCCTCGCCCCTTGAGGCGACCATGGACAAGCTGGCCACGCACCCCACCGTTGCGGCCGCCTTCAAGTCGATCCAGAGCGACAACGCATGGACGCTCGACCAGCAGGCCTCCATCTGTCAGATCCCGGCCCCGCCGTTCAAGGAACAGGCACGCGCCGCCGAGTATGCCAAGCGGTTCCGCGAGCTTGGCGTGCAGAATGTGCGCATCGACAAGGAAGGGAACGTCATCGGCGAAATTCGCGGCGTCCGCCCAGGCCCGACGTTGCTGCTGGCGGGGCACCTGGACACGGTCTTCCCGGAAGGCACCGATGTGCGGGTCAAGCGCGAGGGGACCAAGATGACCGCGCCGGGCATCGGCGATGATTGCCGCGGGCTGGCCGTCGTGTTGACCGTGGCCCGTCAGGTCATCACGCAAAAGATCCCCTTCAGCGGCAAGCTGATCGTGGTGGGCAACGTGGGTGAGGAAGGCCCCGGCAATCTGCGTGGCACGCGCGCGATCTTCTCCAGCCCCATGCGCGATTCCATCAACATGTACATCTCGATTGATGGTACCGGGTTTGGGGTCACCAACGGCGGTGTGGGCAGCAACCGGTACCGGGTGCACTACAAGGGCCCCGGTGGGCACAGCTACGGGGCGTTTGGCATGCCCAACCCCATGCACGCCATGGGTCGCGCCATCGCCAAGATCGCCGATCTCGAAGCCAGCACCACGCCCAAGGTCACCTTCAACGTGGGCATTGTGACCGGCGGTACGTCAGTGAATTCCATCCCGTTCGAAGCGAGCATGGACGTGGACCTGCGCAGCGAGACGGCCGCGGCACTGGCGGAGATTGATGCGCGCCTGCAGAAGGCGCTGCGGGAAGCGGTGGTCGAGGAGAAGGCGCGCTGGCCCAAGAGCAACGCCGCGCTGTCGCTGGTGATTGACACCATTGGGTTGCGTCCTGCGGGAAGCACGCCGGACAGTGCGTTCATTGTGCGTGCGTCGCTGGCGGCAGCTCGTACTATGAATGTGTACGCCCCACTCACGATCTCCAGCACCGACGCCAACGTGCCGATGAATCTCCGGATTCCGGCGGTGACACTGGATGGCGGTGGCGTTGGCCGCGGCGCGCACTCGCTTGACGAGTCGTACGATGATCGCAACGACGGCTACAAGGGTCCGCAGTGGGTGCTGCTGGTGGTCATGGGACTGCTGGGCGCCAAATAGCGTACTGCGCTAGACGAACAGCTGAGGGAGGTCGTCCACCGCCAACGTCGAGGCGGTGGTCAGACCGGCACGGCGGGCCGCCAATCCCAGGAGTTCTCCGGGACGCGCGCCCGCCGTTCGCATGTCCCGGAGGGCGGTATCGTGCGTGGCCTTACTCAGCTTGCTGCCGTCGGCGTGCAGCAGCAGCGTGTGATGCAGCAAGGACACGGGGGCGGTGCGCCCCAAATGCGCGGCGAGCTGCAGCTGACGCCCCGTACTCGCCAGCAGGTCTTCGCCACGAATGATCACATCAATGGCGTGCGCCATGTCATCCGCGACCACGGAAAACTGGTAGGTCCACTGCGAGTGCCGATCGCGAATCAGCAGGTCACCGCACTGCTGTGCCGGCACCTGAGTCAGGGGACCCAATCGGATATCGTGAAAGGTGACGGGATCCAGCGGTAGACGCAGTCGCCTGGCAAAGGACTCGTTGGGGGGGACCCGCGCCTCGCGGCAGGTGCCGGGATAGCACGGTTCTTCCCCCGGGGCGTGCGGGGCGCGACGCGCAACGTCCTTGCGCGTGCACCGGCAGGGATAGACCAGCCCCCGCGCCTCCAGCGAACGCATCGCCGCATCGTAGCGGTCCAACTGGTTCGACTGTCGGGCCGGATGCTGCGCGGTGTCGCGTGCAAACGACGTCGTGGGAAACAGGTCCGGCGCCAGCCCAAGCCAGTCGAGGTCGTCGAGCAGGGCCTGCTCATATTCGGGGCGACAGCGGGTCTGATCGTGGTCTTCTAGACGCAGTACAACCTGCCCGCCATAGGCGCGCGCAATACCCCACACGTGCATCGCATTGACAAGATGCCCAAGGTGGAGAAATCCGGTGGGGGCCGGCGCAAACCGCGTGCGCCACCCTGCCGAGGGCAACGCACGCGGCAACGCCGCTCGCCAGTCAGCCAGCGTGTGCATGACACACGCTAGCCTCGCGGCGTCGCACCATCAATGCATGGGCATCATGGCGTGACGCGCGCGGGGCTACGGCTTACGGCCTACGACAGCTGTGCCGTGGAAAGTTTGGAGAGCGACGATCCAGCGTCCATCGTCAAGACCGATGACGGAACGTAGCTGCGGACAGGACCGGCGGCCTGAAGGAGTTCGGCAATGGTCGTCTGTTCGAAACGCACGGCCGCATGCCCCACGATGGCGTTCCACCGTGTATGTACGGCACACGGATTGAGCGGGTCGCACGCATGATTCCGCAACAGACAGGCCGGCGTCCGTGCGTGATCATCGAACGGCGCGATGATGCGGGCGAGCGTCAACGTCTCCGGGGGAATGGCCAAGGTGAACCCGCCGGCAGCACCGCGGGCGCTGTGCACGACCCCGGCCTTTGCGAGCGCGTTCAGAGTCTTGGCCAGATAGTTTCTGGGCGCTCCCAATTCGGCGGCTATGGCGTCGGCGGAAAGGGCTTTGGCGCCGTTGTGGCGCGCGAGAAGTAGCACGGCACGCACGGCATGTTCAGCAGTGGCTGAAAGCATGGCTAGTCCGGAAAAGAGAGAAAACAAACCGCATCGTACGCTGAGATTCGCCCTTTTCCCGGAAAAAGAGAGTCGGGGAAGCCATGGTATTCTCCCACCAGCACCTGACAATTC
Source organism: Gemmatimonas phototrophica (assembly GCF_000695095.2). Classification (NCBI taxonomy): domain Bacteria; kingdom Pseudomonadati; phylum Gemmatimonadota; class Gemmatimonadia; order Gemmatimonadales; family Gemmatimonadaceae; genus Gemmatimonas; species Gemmatimonas phototrophica. The sequence goes on from NZ_CP011454.1 coordinate 2,553,321, forward strand.
CGTCCGATTTTCCACTACAGCTGTGCTTACGACGACAGGGACTATTTCCAGCTCAGAATATCGGCGTTTTCCCCGTCACCACCGGGTTGACCGTCAGCGCCATAGGAGGCGAGATCAAAGCCAGAGGGGTTGGCCTTCCCCGGGGCCAGGTACACGTAGGGGCGCCCCCACGGATCGTCAGGGATGGCTTTGCGCACGTACGGCTCGCGCCATGTGACGGGTGGGTCGATGGTCGGCTTCTGCCAGAGGGCGTTCAGCCCCTGCGCCGAAGTTGGGTATCGTCCGTTGTCGAGACGATAGGTATCCAGTGCCGTGGCCAGACTTTCCATTTGTGCCTTGGCGGTGGCCACCTTGGCATCGCCAACATTGCGAAAGATGTTGGGGGCCACCAGTGTGGCCAGCAAGGCAATGACCACAATGACGACCAGCACTTCCAACAGCGTAAACCCGCGGCGCGTCACCATCCTGCGCACCACTTACTCGCCCCGGGTACGCAGACTATCGGCTTCGAAAAGACGCGGATCCACCCAGCCACTCACATCAGGTGAGCGCACCTGGCGCCAGCCGGCGCGGTCGGTGCCCAGCATGGCGCGAGACGATGGTTTGATCACCCCGACCACCTGCCCACCGCGGCTTGCATCAGAGCGCACGTTCACCCAGGTGCGCGCCACCGCCGGTGTCCAGGTGATGCTATCCGTCATGCCTTGCAAGCCGCTAGCGGAGGACACCGTGCCGGCCGCGCTGTCGCTGGCCATCACTGCGGACGTCTGAGCGCGCTGCACTTGGGCAAGCGATGGCTCAACTCGACTGACCGCGGGTGTGGCGAAAGATGGCGTGATCTCCACGGGACCACCGACACGCGCCGTTGCGGCGAGATCACGCCAGTGCGGCGCATACTGCCACACACCAGCGGCCGCGGTAATCATCAAGGCAACACCCGCCGCACTGCGCATGGCATTGGCGGAAATCGTCGGCCAGGTGAACACCGACTTCACCTCACCGCACCAGTGACAGGAAGCATCCACGCGATGCATGATGCCGCACGAACGACAGCGCTTGAGTTTGGCGCGCTGTCCGCGTGCATCAAGCAGGTTGAACGGATGCGCACACTTGGGGCACTGCGAGGCAGCGACCAAAGCTTTGGATCCACACTGGGTGCAGCGGAGGTAGGCCATACGGAGAACGGCCAGGATGCCGGAGGTGCGAGTACGGAATGCTGTACAGGAAGGACGGCCTGTACTGTATGACGTAACGATCAGGGATGGGCCCATTTCCCGCTACGTGACAGCGAGCAAACCTTATCAGTACTTTACTTTCCAGTTTCCGGATATGGATGAGTCTGCCTAATTGCGGCCCGTCCGCCGCCCCCTGGCCGGATCTACTCCCGCTGCCAGGCCGTGCGGGCCCGCATCACCTCGGCGGTTCGATCGTCGTCAGCCGCATCGTCCCGTGGGAAGAGGGCGCCACGATCGTGACTGAACAGCGGAAGGGGGGGCCCTGGTAGCTGGCGGCCATAGTGCACCGAACGCCTCACCCACCAGAACAGCCCGCCAACTCCGCCCAGCAGCACCACCAGCGCGAACAGCGCCCCGAGAATCAGTCCGTACGACATGTGCCTACATAGTGGCAACTTCCACGCCGAACGAACGGTGACGAAGGGCACACCGATACCGATTGATTATCACGTGAAAAACAGAGTGGCCCCTGCACCCGCGAGGATGGAGGGGCCACTCTGCCGTTCGACGAACCCTTCAGGCTTCAAACCGTTGCTTACGGATTGCGGTCCGTGCAGCCCTTGAAGTTGGGGTTGTTCTCTTCCGGCTGCGTTACGGGGAGATTCACATCGCCGCCGTAGTTACCGCCCTTGTAGTGAACCCCTTGCGGAAATACCGTGGCCTCCGTGCGTCCGTACTGACGGATAAGGCGGCGCATGTCGCCCAACCGCTGGCCGCGGCTGAAGGTCCAGAACGCCTTTTCACGGAAGTGGGCATTTACACGTCCGGCTTCGGTGCCCGGATCAGTCAGCGCTGCCATGGCCGCCGGCTGGATTTCCCCGAGCTTGGGCGGCGCATTCCGCAGCGTGTTGTGAATCGCCAGGAACTGCGTTGGGTTGTTGTTTCGCAGCGCCACTTCCGCTTCAATCATGCGGGCGTCCACGCCGTTCACCACGTCCACCGCAGTCAACTGCCCCCACATGCCGGTAGTACGAGCGTAGGTCTGACCGTCTTGTCCGTTGATCGATCCCGACGTGGGAATCGTCACGGGCAAACGCGGGTCCCGCGCCGAGGCGAACGGAATGGCATTCGTGACACGGATGTTTCGGGCGTTGCCTTCGACACTATCACCAACGCTATAGCGGCGCGCGCTCAGCCCCTGTCCCCAGAGGGTGTTGGAGCTGGTGGTGAGCGAGAAGGTGTGGACGTACGAAAAATTCGTGGGCACGCCCGTAACCAGTGTACCCGCCGTCGCAAAATCGCCGAGCGCCAGGGCCACACGAGCCCGCACGACACGGATTGACCTGTTCATCAGCACGCTCTGCGCATCCGTGCCATTGGCAAACGTCAAACCCGTATCGAGCGATGCCGCGGCCAGTGCAAAGACCTGCGCCGTGCTCTTCTGGTCGCCGTTCTCCGGTGGATTGGCCAGCGGATTGTTGGGAATGGGAATTCCGTTGCAGAAATCGAGCGCCAGCTGCATCTCGGCAAAGCCGCGCGCGAGATACATCTCGGCCATCAACGCCCGCGAGCTGGGGCTGAACTTCTTGATCGACTCGATGGCTTCGTACGCCCGCGTGCGCGTCCGATACAGGTTGCGCAACATGCCCGTGACGGACGAGTTGATGAGCTGAATCTGGCGCTGATCGGTCTCGTCGTTCTGGATGAAGGTGGAGCTGGTGGACCATTCATCGGCCAGCAACCCACCAAACATCCATGTGCTTTCACCACCACCCGTGATGGTACGGAACGTACCAATGGTGCCGTTCGCCAGGGCGACTGCTCCATCGGCCCGCTCAAGGTCGCCGGGGAAAATGATGTCGGGGTCCGTTACCCCGAGCAATCGGTCGTTCGCTTCCTGACAGGCCGTCAGTGACAGGGCAAGCGCGGCGACCGCGCCTGCCGTACGCCCGAATGAGCGCCGGCCCAAAATGCGAGATGATGTCATGGGTCGGTAGCCTCAGAATCCGATGTTGATACGCGTGATGAAGTAGCTTGGCGGTCCAACAGTCTGGAACTCGCTTGGCGCGTCGGTACCATTGGTGGTGTTGAAGCCCGACTCCGGATCAGTCCCGCGATAGTTGGTCCACAGCCTGAGGTTACGCGCCGTTACGACCAGCGACAGCGAGCGACCGCGCACGAGGCGCTTGGCGAGGCTGTTGGAGAGGGTCCACTGGGCCGACACTTCGCGCAGACGGACAAACGCTCCGCTCTGCAGGAAGCCGTCGAGCGTACGAGCCGGGTGTTCGTTGGCGGCAATGTTGGTGGCCTGATCGACGAATTCGGCGTTCAGGTTGTTGCGCCCCGAGCAGTTGGGTCGCGTGCAGCGAATCCGCTCGGTGTTGTTGTACCACAAACCACCACTGCGCCAATCCACCATGCCCTGCAAGCGCAGCTGCTTGTTGAACAGATCGAAGCCGTTCACCAGCGTGGTCATGTAGCGCGGCGTGGAGTAACCCCGGAAGATGACCGAGTCGCCAACAAACACTTCGTTGCGGGCGGCATCGGCAAAGTACGTGAGCAGCCCGTCGCCGTTCTTGTCTTCCCAGCCGTTGATTGGCTGCGACCAGTAGCCACCGATCGGATATCCGGCCACGGTACGGGTGGGCAAGCCAAGCTGCGCCGGCGTGTCACCCAGCGACACGACCTTGTTGTCGTTGGAGGAGAACGCAATGTTGGCGTCCCATCCGAACTTCTCACGCTGAATGAGCTGTGCGTTCAGTGCCACTTCAATCCCGGCATTCTTTACCGAACCGAGATTGCGCAACTGTGACGCCACCGAGCCAAAGGAGGGCGGAAGCACGGCACTGATGAGCGCGTCTGTCGTGAGCTTGTTGTAGTACGTGAAGTCCAGGTTGATGCGCTGGCTGAACATCTGGGTTTCAAAACCCATTTCATGTTCGGCCGAGCGTTCCGGGCGCAGGTCCGCGTTTCCAAGCGCGCCCTGGGTTACCGTCGGCTGCTCTGCATTGGCGACGCTGGTGATACCGGCGTTGTAGAAGAACAGGGCGTCGTTGGGGCCAGGCTGCACGCCGGACTGGCCGTAGGCGTAGCGCAAGCGGAAGCTGTTCACGAACGCCGGTGCCTTCCACCAGTCTTCCTGGGAGATGAGGTACGACAGCGATGCCTTGGGATAGACGATGCTCTGGAAGTTGGTACCAAAGGCGGAGTTCTGGTCGCTCCGCACGGCGGCCGTGAGGAACAAGCGATCACGCCACGCCAGCGACTGCTCGATGAAAGAACCAAACGTCTTGGTTTCCGTGGTCCCTTCTCCAACACTGGGCTGCGTTCCGGAGCCTACGTTCTGCGAGCCGGGCGCCAATTGGTTGGAACCGGTCGATGCGGAAGAAAAACGGAAGCCGATATACTGCGCCCCCACCGTGGTCTTGTGCTGGAAGCCGAACTTTTCGTAGTTGGCCGTAGCACCCATGTCGACGGTGAAGTTGTTGATGTTCACACGGTTGATGCCGCGCGAGCCCAAACGGGTGATCGCGGTGAGCGGCGGCCCTTCGCCGCGGAAGAGCAGGTTTTCGTCGTTGCGGCCAGTCCAGTCGTTACCGATAGCGGCCCGCGTGGACAGCCACGACGTGGGGCGGTAGTTCGCCTGACCGGACCAGATGAAGCGATTGACAGCCTGCTCGGTCTTTTCCGCCCACATGTAGCCAGGCGTCCAGGCGCGATAGCCGTTGAGCGGCGTGCCCAGCCCGGAAACGTTGCCGTTGTTGCGGGTGCCCGGGCCACCAAACAGGTGAGAGCCCAGACCGGCCGTGGCGTTTGATTCGAGCGAGTAGCGCTGCGCGATGTTGATGAAGTTGGTGGACATGCCCACGTCGAGCTTCGGATTGAGCTGGGCATTCACGTTGGAACGCAGCGACCGACGCAGCATGGTGTTGGGACGCTCCGTCCACGGACGGATCGGGATTCCCGTGGAGTCCATACGCAGGCGCTCAAACTCCGGCAGTTCCAGGACGCCGATTTCGTTTTCGTCTTCGGCCGAGAGGAAGTACCGCACCGCTTCCGTGCCGCCGGACACCTGTGCACCCAACTGGCGCCGGTTGCCGGTGGACACCGGTGTCAGATCTTTTTCGTCGAAAATATTCAGCGAACTCGTGGAGTCGGCGGCGCACAGCCCCTGTCCGACACGCTGCAGGTTACAGAAGGCACGTGACGACACCGTTTCGCCGGGACGCTTGCCCCAGAGAGAGTAGGCATCCGGATAGAAGTTGCGGTCGTAGACCGAACCGCCTTCGCCGTACACCGTCCACCGTGCCGCACCAGCGCGCCCCTTCTTGGTGGTCACGAGGATCACGCCGTTGGCGGCATCGGTACCGTACAGCGTGGCAGCCGACGGTCCCTTCACGATTTCGATATTCTCGATCTCTTCCGGGTTGAGGTCGCCCACGCGGCTTGGGGCGTTACCACCCGTACCACCACCACTACCGGTCGCGGTCGAGAAGCTGGCGTTGTTGCTCGTCATCCGGATGCCGTCGATGATCCAGATCGGCTCGTTGTTCAGGCTGACCGAGTTCATGCCACGGATACGGATACGCGCGCCCGTACCAGTTTGCGTGCCGCTGGTGACAGTCACACCGGGGGCGCGCGAATTGAGGAGGTCGTTCAAATTGCCCAGTGGCGCCGACTCCGTGAGCTTCGCGGCGTCAATATTGGCCGTGGCATTGCCGATTTCCACGCGGCGCTGCTCACCGGTCGCGGTGGTGACGACGGCGGCGAGGTTCACGGCCGCCGTAGCCAGCGCGATGTTCAGCGTGGCCGTCTGCCCGGCAGCGATCGTGATCGGCTTGGACTGCTCGGTGTAACCGACGCGCAAAATGCGCACCGTGTACTGCCCCGGGTTGATGGCGCGCAGCGTGAGGCGGCCTTCGGGGGTGGTTTGACCGGCGATTGTCGTACCCACCAGGAACACGCGAGCGGCTTCGACGGGGCGCTGATTGGCCGCATCGGTCACGGTCACGGTCAGGGTACCGGGCTGCTGCGCACTAGCCGTTGGACCGGCGAGAGCGAGTAGCCCCGCCAGCGCCAGCAGGGGGCGCCACGAGTGGAGCATGAGCGAGTCTCCTCAGGGGTAATGGAACCAGGTTCCGGATCAAACCGGAGTGGAGGCGGGGCATCGGTCCGAACCGATACGACCGTAACCGATGAGTAACGACATCTACAGGTGCGGTTGTTTCCTCCGTCCCGCCTACGCGCAGATTGTCCCTGCCGTTGACGGTAAACTAGGGGAAAAACGACGACCTTCAACGTCCCGTACCGCTCGGGCGTGTACCTTGTGGCTGTCCAACTCCCCTCTGCCCCAGCAGTGTGACAACCGCCAAGGCGCCCGCTCCGTCACTACCGAGTCCCCCCGCGCGGAATCCGGCTCTTCCCACCTCACTGGTGGCGATGGGGGCGGTGGCCGTGATGGCCGTCTATGCCACCGGATACGCCCGGACCAGCGACGCGGCGGCGCAACTCGCCACTCGCAGTAGCGCCCGACGGGTTCCATCGGCTGGCCAACCGGACGGAACACCAGTGCCCGCCATGCGAGCTCAACCATTAGTGGCAGCCTCGGCCGTAGACCAGGGAACCACCTTACCGAATCAAACGGGGAGCGCCGATGGAGTGCCCACCAGCGAGCTGAACGCCGAACGGCTCCAGGCTGCCAGTCCGGTACAACCGGTTCCCGTCGCGACGACCAATGCACCGGCCCTCAACACCGCCACCTCGGCACCAACACCCCCAGCCGCGGCATCCCCTCAAATTTCGGCGCCAGCCGCGCCGGCACCCGTCCCGACACCCACCCCCGCCCCATTGGTGGTATCGTCTCCCGTGCCGCCACCAGCGGTTACGCCGGACAGCGCCGACAGCAGCAAACGCGTCAAATGGCGGGATGGCACCTTTAGCGGCTGGGGGACCTCCCGACATGGCGACGTGGAGGTCACCGTCATCATTGAAGGGGGCAAGATTACCGCTGCCGCCATCAGTCGCTGCCTTACCCGCTACTCCTGTTCGTGGATTGCGCACCTGCAACCGCAGGTAGTCGAACGGCAAAGCCCCGAAGTGGACAACGTCTCCGGTGCCACCGAAAGCGCCAACGCCTTTTACTACGCCGTGCTCGAAGCCTTGAAGCACGCGGCGCCGTGAGCCAGTCGGTGTTGCCGACCTACGAGTTGGTCACCACGGCCATGAGCACGACGGTCTCCGTCCAGATCATCGGCGAACACCCCAAGGCGTCGGCGCTCGCAGCGGAGTCCCTCGGGTGGTTCGCGCTTGTGGAGCAGACATGTACGCGCTTCGACGCACACTCCGAGTTGATGCAGCTCTGTGCGGCGGAACCGGTCCCCACGGTTGTGTCGCCGCTTCTCTTTGAATTGCTGCGGCTCGCCCGCTCGGTGGCCGACGCTAGTCACGGCGCCTTTGACCCCACCGTGGGCGCCCGGGTGCACCAGTTGGGATTTGACCGGCCATGGCGTGGCGGCCCGGCCCTGCCGGCGCCAATCGCCGAGCACGACATTTCGTGGCGTGATGTAGAACTCGAGGAGAGTACGTCGAGCGTGCTCCTGCGACGTCCGCTGCTCCTGGATCTGGGAGCGATAGCAAAAGGCTTTGCGATTGATCTGGCAGCCCGCACGTTGGCGTCGGTGGCTCACGCCTGCATAAACGCGGGCGGAGATTTGTGGTGCCGCGGGCTGAATGCCAAGGGGGAGCCGTGGCGCACAGGCATCGTCCATCCGCGAGACGAAAAAAACCGCCTCGCGACCCTACAAGTACGGGCCAACGAATTCGCCATCTGCACCAGTGGTGACTACGCACGGCGCACAGCCCGTGGCCACCATCTGGTTGACCCGCGGGCGCACGGCGGATCGGCCGCACTGTGCCAGAGCGTTACCGTGGTGGCCCCGCAGGCCGCCATTGCCGATGCGTTGGCTACGGCGGCGTTTGTGCTGGGCCCGCGCGAGGGTGCCAACTTGCTCACGTCGCAGGGAGTAGATGGCTGCCTGGTGGATGCCCATGGGGACGTCCACCTGGTTCACGGGTGGGGCATGTCGGAGTGGGACCTTGCCGCGCGCTGAGTTCTCTGAGGAGTCGTCTCCGTCGCCGAGCCTGTGGCCACGGCACGCGCGGCGCTGGCTGCGGTCGCCCAAGGGGTTGTTCACGTTACTGCTCGGCGCCCTCACCGTTCCCGCCGCAACTCACACCGGATGGGCCCTCGTCATGCCGGGGCTGCTGGCGGCCATCGCCACGGCCATGCTCATGGATGCCCCGGTTATCAGATGGCGAGATGGTACGTGGAGCATTCCCGACGGTGCCATGCTGACGGGCTGGCTGGTGGGAATCATTCTGAGTCCGCACGTGCCGTGGCTCGTGGCTGCGGGATCGGCGGCGCTGGCGATTGCGGCCAAGCACGTGCTGCGCGTTAAGCGCGCGAACGTTCTCAATCCGGCGGCCGCCGGGTTGGTCGCGAGCTACTACCTCTTTGACAGCGGACAGAACTGGTGGGGAGCGCTCCCCGAGCTGTCGCTCCCCTGGGTGCTGCTCCTGTTGGGCACCGCCGGTTTCATGGCGTGGCGCCTCAACAAACTGGTGCTGGTGCTGTCGTTCCTCGGCGTCCACTTCGCGCTTGGCACGATCGCCGCCTATTGGGGGAACCCGGCATTGGTGGCGGAACTGTTTCGCGCGCCCGATGTGCACATGGCGCTCTTCTTTGCCGGCTTCATGGCTACCGATCCACCCACCTCGCCGCCGCGCGCGGCTGATCAGCTGGTCTATGGCATTGTCGCGGCCATCGCGAGCTTTACGCTCTTCATGGCCGTGGGCGCGGTGTATTTCCTGCTTGGCGGACTGTTGGTGGCAAACCTTTGGGAAGGATGGCGCAAATGGAAACGCGTGAACGCTATGCGCACACGATTGCCCTCGACACGCGATGGATGGACAACGACGGCTATGGGCACCTGAACAACGTCGTCTATTACAGCCTGTTTGACACCGCGGTCAATCGCTGGCTGGTAGACCGACAGCTGCTCAACATCACCGAGAGTCCGGCAATCGGGCTCGTCGTGGAAACAGGGTGCCGCTACCTCGCCCCCTTGTCCTTTCCCGACCGCGTGACCGTCGGGTTGCGGGTGGCCCACCTTGGCACGTCGAGCGTGCGCTACGAGCTCGCCATCTTTCGCAACGATGAACGGACAGCCAGCGCTGTTGGGCACTTCGTGCATGTGTACGTTGATCGCAGGTCCCGTCGCCCCACCCCCATTCCCGGCGACATCCGCTCCGCGCTGAGCACTCTGCAACTCACCGCGGAGCATTGAGGCGTCTGGCCTGACGGCCAGGAACCACTGCGCCTACTGCCGCACCGCGTTGGTCGCGAGCGCTTTCGTGAGACGGTACAGGAACTCCTGCCCTTCATAGAAGCTCTTCACGGCCATGCGCTCATCACGGCCGTGTGCACGGGCATCCACCGTGGGATCACTGAACAGCCCGGAGACGCCGAAGGCCGGCACGCCGAGGGCCCGAAAGAAACGAGAGTCGGTGGCACCCGTGCTCATGGTGGGGATGATGGGCATCGCCCCCCACATATCGGCAGTGATGCGCGTGACGTTCTGCATGACTTCCGGCAGTAACGCAGATGCCGGCGTACTTGGGCGCTGCGACCGGATGATGACCTTGACGTTGGTATCGCCAATGGCTTTCTCCAACTCGGCCTTCACCGTCTCCGCCGTTTCCGACGGATAGATGCGGCAGTTCACGTTGGCTTCGGCCAATTGCGGGAGCGCGTTGGTTGCGTGCCCACCTTTGAGCTCGGTCGCCACGCAGGTGGTGCGCAACATCGCATTGTACCGGGGATCCGCCGTGACCACCTTGACCGCACTGGCATTGGCCGGATTCGCAACGAGCGCCAGCATGGCCCTGCCCATGGCCGGTTCCTCAAGCGGGCTCGTTTGCGAGAAGAAGGCCCGCGTGACCTCGTTGAGCTTTACGGTGAAAGAATAGCGCCCCACTTTCGCCAAGGCATCGGCTAATTGGGTGATCGCATTGTCATCGCGCGGCACCGACGAATGTCCGCCCTTGTTGGTGGCTCGCAGCGTGAAATTGGTGGTGATTTTTTCGGCCGCCTGCACACCGTTGAAGAGCGGCTTGCCATTGCGCAGCGTACCGCCGCCACCCTCGTTGATGACCAAGGCGGCGTCAACAAGTGCCCTGTGGTTCTTGACCAGCCAGTCGACGCCGTTCGCCGGACCACTTTCCTCGTCGGCCGTGAGCGCGATGATGATATCGCGATCGGGCACGTACCCTTCCTGCTTCATGCGGAAGACATTGGCGACGAAGATGGACGCCATCGCCTTGTCATCTGCGGTGCCACGTCCGTAGTAGTAGCCGTCGCGCTCGGTGAAGACAAACGGATCGAGGTCCGGCGACCAATCCGCCTTGAGCGCCTCCACCACGTCAACGTGGGCCAACAGGAGCAAGGGTTTGAGCGCGCCAGGGCCGCCCTTGCCACGAATGCGGGCCACCACGTTGTGCTTCTCCGGTCGTGGTCCGCCCACAAAAATGTCGGCCTCGGGAATTCCTGCGGCCTTGAAACGCGCCGCCATCGCCTTTGCCGCCGTGGTGATGTTGCCGGTTTCCACACCGGTATTGATCTCCACCAGTTCCTTGTAGATGTCGCGCGTAAACTGCTGAAACGGGGTCAGTGCCCCCGGCTTGTACACGGCCGACGCCGGCTGGGCTCGGGCAACGGCCGGCGCAGTGACCAACGCGGTGGCTGCCAGAGTCATCGCAACTACGGGAAATACGCGACGCATCACCAACTCCATCGAAGGTAGGAAAGGAAACGTGCAGGTGACTACAAAAAGGAAAGGGGCGGACTCTCGTGAGTGCTGTCGTCGCGAAGGTAGCGCAGTACCAACTCCTCGGCGGCCGGGAGATACGCTTCAACCGGCGGCAGCCCGCCATCAAGCAGAGGGCCCGTGTCCCGCAGAACCGTGGCCATACCGTCCATCAGCACCATGATATCCCGATGTTCGTGCACGCAGGCATCCACGAGCATGGCCAGATATCCGGCAAGTTCTTCTGGAGAGGGGTCGCGCACCGCGCGCCACCCGATGTGCTCGAGGGCTCGCGCAAGTGCGGGCGCAGAGCCACTCCCACCCATGCGGGTGTCCTCGAGATAGCGCTCTCGCAATCTGGTGAACGACAAGGCCGTCATGTGGTGCCCCTGATTACCGCGGCTTCGGCTCGCCCAGCCCGGCCTGCTTGCGCACATAGTCAGCAGCGTCGGCGTGGGTGGCCCACCACACCTTGCTGGCGCCCTTCGCCTGTACATGCGCAATGAACATCTCCAACGCCACGATGCGAGAGCGATGTCCGGAAACGTGCGGGTGCATGGTCAGCACCACCATGCCGCCTTCCTCAAACGCCTTGTCAAATTCATCCATCCACACGCGGGCGACATCACGGGGGTTCATGTACCGCTCGCCGCGCGGATCAAAGAGCGGCGCATCGTCCAGAATCCACTGCACTGGTAGCTCTACCAATCCGGTGGCTTGCCCGCGGTGGAGCAGCTCATACGGCGCGTCGTCAGCCATCAGCGAGCTCTCATACCGGAAGCCCATGTCACGCACGATATCGAGCGTATTCGGGCTGAAGTTCCAGCTGGGGGCGCGATACCCCACCGGTTTACGGCCGGTGAGTGCCGTCAGTTCTTCCACCGCCTTCTTGAGCAGCGCGCGCTCCGCGGAATCTGGCAGCGTGGTGTTCAGTTCATGAATCCAGCCGTGGACGGCGAATTCATGGCGTCCGCTCGCATTGATATCACGCGCCATGGTAGGGGTGAGCGCAAGACTGACACTCGGAATGAAAAACGAGGCCGGCAGGCGGTGACGGTCGAGCAATCGCAAAATGCGTGGCAATCCCACCCGGGCGCCGTACTGCATTTCGGCCAACGACCCCACCGTTGGCTCACCATACCGAACGGCGATGGTTTCGTTGTCCACGTCGAAGGAGAGCAGGACCGCCGCACGGGCCCCACCGGGCCAGCTCTTGGGCTGCAGCGACCGCCCTGCTCGTACTTCATTCACCACGGTCCGCACACTGTCCATCGTCCACTTCCAACCCGGCTTGGCCGACGTTTGGGGGACAGGCTGTGCCTGTGCGCCCAGCGCCGGGGGCGCGAGCAGCGTGAGTGCAGCAGCGAACAGCAGCAACGGGTGACGGTTCATCGCGGGCCCATGCAAAAGGTGAAGAGACATCGTACAATATGCCGATGAACTCCCTTCTCCGTGCCTGGCGGCCCGCGGCCGTCGTTGCCGCGGTCGCCGCCCTTGCCAGCGTCTCGTTGGCCGCGACCAACTCCCGTGGGCCGGTGCCACGCCGCCTGCACTCCCCTGTCGGGACCAGGACTCCCGCCCCACAGCGTGCGACTCTCGCCTTGGTGGGCGGCACGCTCATTGACGGTCATGGCGGGGCCCCCATACCGAACAGCGTGATCCTGGTGGATGGCACGCGCATTGTGGCGGTGGGGCGTGTGGGCACCCTCGCTGTCCCCGCTGGCGCGACGGTCATTTCAACGGAAGGGCAGTATATCCTGCCCGGCCTGTGGGACATGCACGTGCACGTCATGCTCGTGGGCCACGCCAACTATGCCCACTGGGATAGCGTGTCCCCACCGGAATGGGAGCGCAGTATCATTCCGGCCGCCGCGAAACAGAGTGTCATGGCCGGCGTGACAAGTATTCGTGATCTGGGCGGCCCGCTCGAACAGATTCTGGCCGTGCGCAACCGCATCGACCGCGGCGAACTGGTGGGCGCCACGATCTACACATCCGGTCCGTTCCTGCAACACGCACCGTATCCTGGCACCGAGCAGTTTCGCTGGGGCATCAGCGGCGTGGCTGATGCGCGCGCCAAGGTAAAAAAACTGGCCGACGCCGGAGTCAACGTCATCAAGCTCATCGATCAGGACCAGATGACGAAGGACGAAATCCGTGCCGTGGTGGATGAAGCCCACGCCCGGAAGCTCCCCGTGGTGGCCCATGCCCACCGACCGGAAGAAGTGCGACTCGGCCTGGAAATGGGTGTGGACGACTTTGAGCACACCGGCATGCAGGCCGCGCCCATGTATCCGGAAGACGTCATGCGCGCCCTTGCGGAACGCACTGCACAGGGTGCCAAGGGGCCGCTGTGGTGGACACCCACCATCGACGTGCTGACCAACTACACGCGCCGACGCGATGACGATGAGTATCTCGACGACCCGCGGTGGTACCAATACCTCCCCGAGGGCATTGTACGCGACATTCGCGCCTCACTGCGTCGGATGGACACGTTGCAGTACTACCGGCTGGTTCCTGATCGCGGCCCTACGTTGCAAACCAAGTTCCGGCAACTTGCACGCAGCGGCGCTCGACTGCTCATAGGCACCGACGCTGGCGTGCCCGGCAACTTTCATGGCTACGCGACCGCCGAAGAAATGATTACCTGGGTGCGACAGTACCAGATGGACCCTATGGAAACCATTCGCGCGGCGACATTCTGGCCAGCCATGTCGCTGGGATTGCAGGACAAGGTTGGCACGGTGTCCGTGGGCAAGACGGCGGACATCATAACTGTGCGCGAGAATCCGTTGACCACCATGGAAACGCTGCGTCACGTGCAGATGGTCATTAAGCATGGGAAGCGCGTGAAGTGAGCGACTCCGCTGTCGGACGGCCGGTGAACCTGCACAGCTACGAGGCAGCCGCCGCCGAGCACCTGCCGCGTATGGTGTACGACTACTATGCAGGCGGCGCCAACGATGAGATCCTGCTCCGTGAATCGCGCTCCGCATGGGATGACGTCCGCATTCGCTATCGAGTGCTCCGCGATGTCTCTCAACGCGATCTGTCGGTGAACATCTCCGGCCACCAGTTGGACTGGCCGGTTATTGTGGCGCCCATGGCCTTTCAGCAGATGGCCACGCCGGAAGGAGAAGTCGCCACGGCTCGGGCCAGCGCGACCATGGGCAGCGGCATGATTCTCTCCACGTTGTCCAACCGCACCATCGAGGCGGTGCGCGCCGCATCCTACGGACTCCTCTGGTTCCAGCTGTACATCTACCGCGATCGCGGGGTTACGGCGGAGTTGGTCCGTCGCGCCGAGCGGGCCGGGTGTACGGGACTGGTGCTGACGGTGGATACCCCACTGCTCGGGCGACGCGAGCGGGATCTGCTGAACGGCTTCCACGTGCCCGCCGAGTTTGATGCGCCCAATCTGGGCGTGGACATGCGAGGCACCCTGGCAAGTCAACACCAGGCCGCTTCGGCACTGGCCACCTTCATCGCGGACTATTGGGACGCGGGCATCGCCTGGAAGGACCTGGCCTGGCTGCAATCCATCACGTCACTCCCGATCTACGTGAAGGGCATTGTGCGAGGAGATGATGCACTGCTCGCACTGGAGTATGGCGCAGCGGGCGTGATTGTCTCAAACCATGGCGGCCGTCAGCTCGATACGGCGCTGCCCACCGCGCGCGCACTGCCGGAGATCGCACAGGCCATGCAGGGGCGTGGACTGCTGCTGGTTGATGGCGGCATTCGCCGCGGCACGGATGTGCTGAAGGCGCTGGCCATGGGCGCCAACGCCGTGTTGCTGGGGCGCCCGGTGCTGTGGGGCCTCTCGGTAAACGGAGAGGCCGGCGCACAACACGTCATGGAGCTGCTTCGCAGTGAAGTGGACCTGGCGTTCGCCTTGGCGGGGGTACGATCCCCCGCCGAAGCAACGCCCGATCTGATTGCCTAGTTGCCGCCGGGCTTTCCCGACACCTTGAAGGGATCACGAACCGGGTCGGCGGCCGGTGCCAGTTTACGCGACGCTTGTACCATGCGCTCAACTTCCCGCATGAGATTGGCGTTCTCCAGGACCACACCGTCCTTGATGGTGTGCACAATGCCTTTCGTGCGGAACATCGCGCCGGACTTGTCGAGCGCGAGATCGCCGAACGAGTACAGATACTTGAGATTGGCCGCCGGGTTGCCATCGACAATCAGCAGGTCCGCCTTGTAGCCGGGGCGGACCAAGCCGAGGGTGGGTTCACCGAGCGTGCGCGCCGAGTTGTAGGTGGCCGACTTGAGGACTTCCAGCGTTTTCATCCCCGTTTCGCGGCCGAGCTGCAATTCGCGAACGGTGGAGAAGCCTGGCGTCGCCCAGATGTAGTTATCGTCGGTTCCGAAGGCCACGCGCCCACCGCGCTTGTTGAACTCGTAAATCAGGTCTCCCCAGAGACGATAGGCATAGGTCCAGTTGTATTCGTCATCGCTGGTCCAGTCATAGTGGTACGCCCCGTGAAATGCGGGGTTGGGCATGTTCCAGTTCCAGAGCGCCTGGTGGGTGTATTTCTCCGTCCAGGGGAGCGCTGTGGCGCGGATGACGTCGCGGTTGGCTTCATACACGACCCGTGTGGGCAGCATCGTTACGCCACACTTGAGCAGCGAATCCACCACGGCCCCGAGCAGCCGCTCCTTGTTGGCGTAGGTCCACACGCGACCCGCCTCGCGGAAACGCTCGTTCTCGTTGCCGTATTCGTAGTTCCGCGGGAAGTCCTGCGTGTTGTTGTCGAGCGAGGATTCCGCGTACCCATAGTGGTGTTCGATCATGGTGACACCGGCACAGGCCGCGCGTACCGCCTGCGTGACTGCGGTATTGGCCGGCTGCAAATGGAACGACGTAATCATGCCGTTCTCCTTGGCAGCCTTCGCGATGGCCGTCACCAATTCCAGTGACCAGCCCAGCGGATCCATGGAAATGACCCGAATGCCATTGGCACCCATGGCCTTCACGACCTGCGGCGCCAGCGCCGGATTGTCGAGCTGCAGGCGCGTAAAGCTGGTACCTGCCCCGTAGCTCACCAGCGGATACATGCGTGGCGCAATCATCTCGTTGGCGTCGCTGCGTTTGGCCTCGCGCATCCCGTCGGCGTAGCCGCGATCGGCGGCGTTCACCATGGTGGTCACCCCCATGGCGAGCTTCAGATAATAGACATACTCGATTTCCTGCGGCAGCGTGCGAATGTGTGTATGCAGGTCAATCATCCCGGGCATGACATACTTGCCGCCGGCGTCAATGATACGATCCCCGGTCATGCGCGGCCGACCGCCGGCGCGCTCGGCGGTAACCGGATCAAAGGCCACCATCTCGGTGATCATGTTGCCTTCAATGCGGATGTCATAGGGACCCGCCGGCGGCCCGCCATGTCCGGGAATGACCATGGCATTGCGAATGACCAACGACTTGTAGGGCCCTTCGCCAAGGTCGCCGAACTTCTTCGTGACAATGGCGGGGGCACTCGCGGGCGCGGGCGGTGTGGGGCGCTGTGCTGACAGTGTGGTCGCATAGGCGGACGCGACCGCGGTATACGCCATGAGTGACGTGACTAACGTGCGAGGCATGAGGCGCGGCGATTGAGGGGAGAAGGAGATCAGCGGGTTTTGGGTAACGCAAATGCCACCAGTTCACATTCGTTGCCACCACCGGTGGCAATCACCACATACTGCACCCCATCAGCGCCGCGGTAGGTAATGGGGTTGGCGTAGCCGCGCCCGGCGGGAAGCGTATGCTGCCATAACACGCGTCCATCCCTCGTGTCCAAGGCATAGAGCACGTCGCCCCCGCCGGTCGCAAAGAGTACCCCACCACGGGTCACGGTCCCGCCAACGGCTCCCGCGACGCCAAGCGGTGGCAACGGTACGCCTTTCAACAACGGGTGATTGCGAATGCCAGGGGTATCGCCCAACGGGATCTGCCACTTGCGCGCCCCCGTATTCAGATCGATGGCGGTCATGGTGCCATACGGGGGCTTGATCAACGGCAAGACGTCCGGCGGCGTGTGATCGGCCTTGCCGGAGTCGGGATCCGCCGTCACGCCCAGTGTACTTCTGGTGAGATCAACGGTGTACGCAAACCCAATGGTATCGTTGGGAACGCCCTTGCGAATGCGATACAGCGCCGGGTTTTCGGTGGCCTTGACGTACAACGTCTGCGTCTCCGGATCGTACGAGGTACTGCCCCACCCAGCGCCACCAATATTGCCGGGCATGACAATGGTCCCCTGCTCCGATGGCGGTGTGAAGATGGGACCGTGCCGGTACTGCTGAAACAGTTGCAGCGCGAGGCGACGCAGCTCCGGCGTAAAGTCAATCAGGTCGGCTTCGCTGATGGACTGCCGCGAGAATGGCGCGGGAAGTGTGGGCATGGGCTGCGTGGCCGCAGCGCGTTCGCCGGGCACGTCACTGGCCGGCACCGGTCGCTCCACAATGGGCCACAGGGGCTGTCCGGTTTCCCGGTCAAAGACATAGACCCACGCGGTTTTGCTTGGCACGGCCACCACGTCGCGGGACTTCCCCTGCCACCGAATGGTGGCAAGCACCGGCGGTGCCGGAAGATCGTAGTCCCAGAGCCCGTGGTGCACGATCTGGTAGTGCCACACGCGCCGTCCGGTGCGCGCATCAAGGGCCACCACACTTTCGGCGAACAGGTTATCACCCTTCCGGTCACCACCGTACCAGTCATTGGTCGGCGTGGAAACCGGCAGGAACACCAACCCCCGTTTTTCATCGAGGCTCATGGGCGCCCACACATTCGTGTGCCCCATCACCTTGTAGGCGCCGTCCTCCCACGTGTCCACGCCAAACTCGCCGGAGTCGGGAATGGTGTGAAAGGTCCACACGCGACGTCCCGTGCGCACATCAAACGCCTGTACGTCGCCGGGCGGATCGTAGGGATAGCGCAGTCGGTCCCCCACACCATTGCCAACGATGACCACATTGCCATAGACCACCGGTGGCGACGTATTGGTGTAGTGCAGCTGGTTCACCTTTCGACGCAGCGTGGCCGTGAGATCAATCTCCCCGTTCCTCCCAAACGACGGCACCGGTGTACCGGTGGCCGCGTCGAGCGCAATCAGTCGCCAGCGCGCGTTGATGAACACCACGCGCCGCTGTCCGGGGACACTCCATGTAGCCACTCCACGGTGTACAAAACCGGTGCCGTTGGATGGTTGACCGGCACGCCACACTTCGGGGTCATAGCGCCACAGCTCGCGCCCGCTGCGGGCATCCAACGCCGCCACCGCCGCATAGGGCGTAGAGACAAACATGGTGTCGTTGATGACCACCGGTGAATTCTGAAAGAGCCCGGGACGCGCAGACTTCTGCCCTGCCCCCTCCGCAATGCTTCGTTCACCCGTGCGCCAGCGCCACGCGATCTGCAGCTGCGCCACGTTGGTGCGCGAGATATCGCTCAGGGTCGAAAAGCGCATGGCGCCGGCGTCCCCACTGGGGTGTGGCCAATCGACGCCCTGGGCCACGGTTGCCCGCGTCGCCGTAGCACTGAGCAGCACCACCACCGCACCCTTCCACAGCTGTTGCATCAGCGCTCCTTTCGAAGGCGAATGGCCTGGCCACCACCCGGTGCCATGGCAATTCGCAGCACGGTACCTGCCTGCACAAAACCCGACGAAATCGTCACCGGCTGCGGATTGTTCAACCAGTGTGCCCCCGGACCGTCAGCGTAGACCTCGGCCGTATAGCGTGCCCCAGCCGGCAGAAAGTCCAGCGGGACGTCAAAGGCCCGCGCTTCTTCGTCGGTGATGGCCCCAATGAACCAATCGCCGTTCGCGGCTTCACGCGCCACCGTCACATAATCACCAATGCGGCCGTTCAGCACGCGCGTTTGTTCCCAATCCACGGCAACATCACGCACGAACTGCAACGCCGGCTGGTTGGTGTAACTCTCCACGACGTCGGCCAGCATCTGTACCGGTGAATACAGCACCACATACAGCGCCAACTGCTTGGCCAGGGTGGTTCGCACCCGTGGCTGGTCAGGGCGGCGCTCGGCACCGGACGATCCCTTCAACCGCAGGTCGAACACGCCAGGCGTGTAATCCATTGGACCTGCCAGCAGTCGGGTGAAGAACAGGATGGTTTCGTGCTCAGGCGGGTTGCCACCATCGGGCCCCCCGGCGTTGTACTCGCCACCCCGAGCGCCCTCGCGACTGAGCATGTTGGGCCACGTGCGGCGTTCACCCGTATCCATAATGGGCTCATGCGCATTGACCGAGAGACCGTACTTCGCCGCCGTCTCAATCACTTTGCGATGATGGCGCACCATGTATTGCCCGGTGTGGGCGTGTCCTTCGGCGGTACGATCGTTTACATAGCCGGTCTTGACCGATGTAACACCGAGTGACTTGTACAGGGCAAAGGCGCTGTCGAGTTGCCGCTCATAGTTGCCAACGCCCATGGCCGTTTCGTTGTGCATGACGAGCGTCACACCACGTTCCTTGGCATAGCGGGCCACGGCTGTCAGATCATAGTCTGGATACGCCCGGGTAAACGAGAACCCTTTTCCGTAACTGCCAATCCAGTCACCGTTCCACCCTACGTTCCACCCTTCCACGAGTGTGCCGCGCAGGCCGTTGGCGGCGGCAAAATCGATGTAGCGCTTGGCGTTTTCCGTGGTGGCCCCGTGCTTCTGCCCCGATGGCCAGGTGTACATACCGGCGTGCATGCCCCACCAGATCCCATTGTACTTCATGGGTTCAATCCAGCGGGTGTCGGCAACACGACTCGGCTCATTGAGATTGAGTCCGAGGACTGATGGCACCAGATCGGTCGCCGTTGCGGCAATCTGAATGGTGCGCCATGGCGTGACGAATGGGGTGCGCCCACGCACCTTCACGCCATCGGCCCACGGCGACAACGCCGGCCGCAACGTGCGTTCACCGACCCGCGCGAGATCCATGGCCGCATAGTCCACCAAGGCCGCCTCATGGAGGACCACGACCGGCCCACCCTGCATTTCCAAGGTCAGCGGCGTGCGGACGGAATCAAGCATGCTCAACGGCGATGAGGCATACAGAAACTCATACCGATCCATCGCCGGACGGTTCGCTGGAATCCACCACGTCTTCGGATTGTCGGCGAATACGAATTCGCTGAGTTCCTCGCTGATGGCAAACGCACCGAGATTCGGCTGGCACGGCAGTTCATAGCGAAAGGCCACCCCGTCATTGAACGCCCGGAAGATCACCACAAACTCACGGCGCAGTCCGTTCCGTTCACCAACTCTTACGCGCAACTCGCCATGCGCGTCGCGTACGGTTCGCACCTCGCCCCACGGTTGCCGCCAACTGGTATCGCGCTCGGCACGCGCACTATCCAGCAGGCGCAATCCGCGCTGCAAGCGCGGCGCGCCGCGAAACGCAAATCCCAGTGACGACGGTAGCAACACGGCCCGATCCCTGTGGCTGACGGCATATGTCAGTTGGCCGCCATCGAGGGCCACCGTTATGACATTGCGGCCATCGGGGGAGGCCAGGCGCATGGACTGCGCCGGCAGCGGGTGAACCGGGAGCACCGCCAGCAGCGCGGCACACAGAACGGAACCATGAAAATGCATGAATGCAGCGGAGGAGATGCGGTGGCAGTTCGGCGTCCGTCCACAGTGCGGTTCAGCGACGCTCGTAGTAGCATACGGTGGAGTATCCTCGTCCGCTTGCCTTTGCCGAGTCTCCCCCATCATGCCTGTGCAGTACGACGCCGACATTATTGTAGCCGGAGCAGGACTGGCTGGCCTGGTTGCCGCAACGGAGGCGGCAGACGCCGGCAAACGTGTCCTGCTGCTGGATCAGGAAGGGGAGCAAAACCTTGGTGGTCAGGCGTTCTGGTCGCTGGGCGGCCTGTTCTTTATCGATTCGCCGGAACAGCGCCGCCTCGGGATTCGCGATTCTCACGCGCTGGCGACCCGCGACTGGATGACCACCGCCGGCTTCGACCGGTCAGAGGACCACTGGCCACGACAGTGGGCCGCCGCGTATCTCGAGTTTGCGGCAGGGGAGAAGCGTAGCTGGCTGCATGCCCAGGGGATGCGCTGGTTCCCCATTGTCGGATGGGCCGAGCGTGGCGGAGGTGGCGCCGGTGGTTCGGGAAACAGTGTGCCGCGCTTCCACCTTACGTGGGGCACCGGCCCAGGAGTGCTGGCTCCCTTTGAGCGCCGCCTGCGCGTGCATATCGCCAACGGGCGCATCACGGCCCTCTATCGGCATCGAATCACCGGCCTGCAGGTCACCAACGGGATTGTCCACGGCGTGGTCGGCGAGGTGCTTGAACCGACGGTCGTTGAACGGGGGCAGGAGAGCTCGCGCGTGATTGCGAACGCGTTCTCACTCCATGCGCAGGCGGTGGTGATCACGTCGGGCGGCATTGGCGGCAATCACGACCTGGTTCGGCGCTTCTGGCCCGTTGACCGACTGGGGACGCCACCGGCGTTCATGGTCTCCGGAGTCCCGCGTCACGTGGATGGCGCTCTGCAGCAGGTGGTGGCGCAAGCCGGGGCGCAGCTCATCAACCCCGACCGGATGTGGCACTACACGGAAGGACTGCGGAACTGGAATCCCATCTGGCCCAACCATGGGATTCGCATCCTCCCGGGCCCGAGCAGTCTGTGGCTTGCGCCCAATGGCGAACGGTTGCCCTTCCCCAATGTCCCAGGGGTGGACAGTCTCGGCACGCTGCAACACATCACGACCCATGGGTATCCCTACACCTGGTTTCTCCTCAACCGGGCCATCATCAAACGGGAGTTTGCGCTCTCGGGGAGCGAGCAGAATCCAGATCTGACCGGCAAGGATATCGGGCTGGTGCTGAAGCGGCTCGGAAAAGGAGTGCAAGCTCCGGTGCAGGCGTTCATGGAGCACGGGGAAGACTTTGTGGTACGCGACACCCTGCCCGCGCTGGTCGAGGCGATGAATGCGATGCCCGGCGTCCTACCAGTGGACGGTGCCATCGTGGAGCGCGAAGTGCGGGACCGCGATGCCCAACTCACGCAACAGGGCGGGAAAGATCCCCAGCTCGCGCTGATTCACAATGCCCGCCGCTACTTCAGCGAACGCGTCATGCGAATCGCCTCGCCAGCGCCGTTGCTGGCCGCAAGGAACGGTCCGCTCATTGCCGTCAAGTTGAACATCCTGACGAGAAAATCGCTTGGCGGTCTGGCCACCGATCTGCATGCGCGCGTCCTCGGGGCCGGCGATACGCCAATGCCGGGACTCTATGCGGCGGGAGAAGTGGCCGGCTTTGGAGGCGGCGGCGTGCATGGGTACCGCGCCCTGGAAGGGACGTTTCTGGGCGGCTGCCTGTTCAGTGGTCGCACCGCCGGGCGTGCGGCGGCTCGTGACTGCTGACTAGAGCAGCGCGGGGTTGCGTTGCCACACGGAGATGGTCAACGCACTCGCAAATGAAACCCAGACCAAATAGGGGAGCAGGAGCCCGGCCGCAATCGTGTCACGGCGGCGGAAGAGCACGGCCGTGACCGCAATTGCCGCCCAGAGTACCAGCACTTCAACTGTCGCCCACGGACCATCACGCCACACGAAGAAGAGCCAGGTCCACAGCGCGTTCAACGCCAGCTGCACCACATACCACCCCAGCGGCGCACGCGCCGCCCGCAACCCATTGGCGCGCCAGACGCGCCAGGCGGCAACGGCCATGAGCAGGTACAGGACACTCCAGACCGGCCCAAACAACCAGGCCGGCGGCGCCCAAGCGGGTTTATCAAGCAGTGCATAAAACTCTGCCGACGTACGCGAAGCGAACGCCGCACTGAACGCCGCCACCGTGGTGACCAGCAGACACACCGCAAGAGCCAGCCAGCCGACGCGAGGACGTACAAGGGTGTGAGAAGCCATAGCGTAACCTTGCTGTGCATGGAGTGAAGAGGAAGGGCCACCGTCGTGTGGTGCGCAACTATTTGATGTCTCGCACCTGCCGCGTTCATATTCCTACGGTGCGCCTCCTTCTGCAGCTCCTGAGCCGCTGTGCCCGTCGATTCGCTGGCGCGGCGCTGCCCATGTCCATGCTTGTGCCTGCAGCGAACCTGGCGCAGGCGCAGCCCGTGGCCGAAGCAATGGCGCGGGCGCCAGAGTATGTCCGCGAAGTCATTGACCCGGACCTCGGGCTCCCCGACACCTACATTGCCACTGTCGCGCAGACCCCCGATGGCTATCTGTGGCTGGGGACGCGGCGTGGTCTCGTGCGTTTTGATGGGTTGAACACCACGCTATTCGACCCGCGAAATACTCCTGCGTTACCCGCGTCCACCATCAATGCGCTCAGCGTCGACAGGACCGGGGCCCTCTGGATCTCCACCGACCGGGGGCTTGCCGTACGTGAGGGCTCGACCTTCCGACGCATTGCCGCCGACCAAATTCCTGCGGGCACCACCTGGGAGGTGGTGCGCGATCGGCGTGGGCGGGTATGGGTGTCCGGGAGTTTCGGGGTTCGCGTGGGGGATGGGACCCGCTTTACCGCGGTTCCAGGGTTCAACGAACACATTTATTCGCTCATTGAAGACCAGCGTGGACGAATCTGGATGGGAGGCCGAAAGGTGCTCGCGTCCTATGTGGAAGGGGAGACGGAGCCCGTTCGGTGGGCGCCGTCCAATCAGCTTCGCGTGTACGATATGGCGCTGGCCCCGGACGGGTCACTCTGGGTGGGAGTCCGCGAAGGGGCGCAGCAGCTCGACATCAGCGACCCGGCGCGCATCACCCTGAAAACCACGGTCAGTACGGCCAACGCCGGAGCGCTCGCACAAGTCTGGTCGATGACCATCGGCCCGAATGGCGCGCTGTGGCTGGGCACCGATACACGAGGCGTTCTTCGTTGGGACGGTGAGCAACTGCGTCCCGTCGATGCGGGCGAACGTAAAACCATCGATCCCGTCTGGTGGCTCACCCGGGACCTTCGCGGGAACGTGTGGGCCGGAACCGCGGGGGGGCTGGCTCGCTACCGGAGCTCCGCGTTTCGAACGGTAACGGCGGGGCTTTCCGCTACGAGTACATGGTCTGTTCGCGGCGATGTGAATGGCACGCCGTGGGCGTCTACGGAAGACGGGCAGGTCTCGTGGTTCGATGGGGCTCGCTGGCGACCCGTCTTCAGCGGCACCATCAATTTGGCCGCGCCCGTACTGTGGCCAACTCCCGACGGCGCCATGCTGGCCAGCGATTCGGAAGGACGCCTGCTGCGACTTACCAAGTCAGGGGTGACCGACATCAGTGCGCGCGTGGGCTTTCCGGAGGGGACCCTGCTCTCGGTGTTTCAGGACCGCGATGGGGCCATCATTGGCACGACCAGCGTGGGGCTGTTGCGGTCATCCGAAGGACGTGTCGATTCGCTCTATCGTCGCGCGGGATTGGCGGCCCGTGATGAGGCGCGGGTCATCATGCGTGACACGTCCGGACGACTGTTGATTGGCGGACGGGGACTCACCATCATCGATGATGTTGCTGTGCAGCGCATCGGGCACCGTGAAGGCCTCAGCGATACGGCCGTGTTGGCGCTACACAGCACGCCACACGCGTTGTGGATCGCCACCGCCGATTCCGGCCTGTTCGTCATGCGTGGGTCACGCGTGGTATCGCTGTCCCGTGCCAACGTACGCCTGGGCCGCGGCATCAATGGCATCATGGACGATGCGTCTGGTTATCTCTGGCTCACCACCCGCAGTGGGCTCATGCGTGCGGCGGTCGCCGAGCTGTTGCGAGCCAGTGAGGATACCACCCGATCCGTGGCTGTGCGGCAGTTCGATCGCTCCGACGGATTGCCTACGACGGATTTCAACAGTGACTACCAGAACCAGCTGTTCCGCGACAACAGTGGGCGCATCTGGCTCCCCACGTACGCCGGTCCGGTGCTGCTCACCCCCACCGCCGTCGTCGCCGATACTGTACCGCCGCAGGCGCACATTGAATCGGTACAGGTTGATGGAGTCCTGCAGCCTTTGGGTGCAGCGATCCGTCTGTCCGGGCACCCGGATCGTGTCGAGGTCACCTTTTCGGCCACCAATGCGCTGGTGCCAAGGCGCGTGCGTGCCGAGTTCCGCATTCTCGGCGTGGACAGCAGCTGGGTTGATGCCGGGCGACGCCGCACGTTGTCTTTCGGTCCGCTGGCGGGTGGACGCTATCGCGTGGAGATCCGTGTGGCAGGGGAAGATGGCGAGTGGCATCCCCGTGTTGCCTCCATCGACATCGAGGTGCCGCGAACGCTCACCGAACACGGCTGGTTCTTTCCGGCACTGACGGCAGTCGCGGGACTGCTGGTGTTTCTCTTCACCCGCATACGCTTGGCCACGGCGCGTGCTCGCGAGCGTGAGCTTTCAAATCTCGTGGCGGAACGTACTGCCGACCTCGAAGCCTCCCGCGCTGGGCTGGAGGTCAGAGTTGCCGAGCGTACCGAAGCCCTCAGCCGTGAGCTCGCGGAACGCTACAAGCTGGAACAGCGTCTGGAGAGCTCACGGCGGATGGCCAGCCTGGGACGTCTGGCGGGTGGTGTCTCTCACGAAATCAACAACGCGTTGGCCACGGTACTCGGATTTGCGCAACTCGCCCAGATGGCCTCGCGCAACGACGAGCGTGTGCACGCGGATCTCGGCGAAGTGGTCCGAGCCGGACGCCGCGCGGCCAACATCACCCATCAATTGCTGGCCTTCGCCCGTCAGCATCATTCGGCCTTGCTCCCCACGTCCCTCGAGACGGTCGTGCACGACAACCTGCGCAGCTTGCAGCAGTTGTGCGCACCCATTGCCGTAGATGTCACCGCGCAACCGTCGCTCCCGCTGGTGAACGCCGATGTGGGACAGATAGAGCAACTGCTGGTCAATCTCGTCAAGAATGCGCGGGATGCCGGCACACGCGATGGGCACATTCGCGTGAGCCTCACACGTCACACGCTCGACACCGCCAATGCCGTGGGCGATCGTGTGCTGCCGGCCGGCGAGTATGTGGTGTTATCGGTGCGTGATACCGGAACGGGTATTTCCTCGGCCACCCTCGAGCAACTCTTCGAGCCCTTCTTCACCACCAAGGAGGTCAACGAAGGCAGTGGACTCGGCCTCGCCGTCGTGCAAGGCATCGTGGGACGCCACAACGGCGCCATTGCCGTGAGCAGCGTTGAAGGGGAAGGCACCACCTTCAGTGCCTGGTTCCCTGAGCATCGTGGCGACATGCCTCCTGCGATCACCGAAGCGGAGTTGCAGGGCGGCGGTGAAACCATTTTGCTCGCGGAAGACGACGCCAGTATTCGTCGTTTCGCCACGCGCATGCTGACCGATCACGGCTATCGGGTGCTCGACGCCGAAGACGGCGCGGCGGCCATTGCGCTGGTCGGCAAGTCGATCGAAGCCATTGACCTGGTGCTCACCGACGTGTTAATGCCCAATGCCAACGGACTGGAACTCGCCCGACTCCTGCGTGCCGCTCGCCCCGATTTGCCGCTGGTGTTCATGACGGGCTACGCGGGGCTGGACGATCAAGCGCTCGCCGAACTGCGCGCCACTGGCCCAGTGCTGGCCAAGCCGTTTACACAGGAGACGCTGTTGCAGGTCGTCCAGCGCGCGCTGGAGGGACGCCGGTCTCGCGCGGGAATATCCTGACCGGTTGCTCCCTTCTGGTCTTCAGTTGAACTGTGCCTTGAACGCCGTCAGCTCAGCGCGCAATACGGCGACCTCCTGCTCAAGTGCTGTCACGCGCGACGCCAGGGACTCGGCTTGCTCCCCTGTTGCTGGCGATGCGGGAGACGACACCAACGGCTCCCCCACCATTGTCTCACGCGACCCACTAGCCTCTGTCACCTCGCCAGCGAAGAGCTGGGCGTACCGCGCTTCCTTTTGTCCGGCCCGCCGCGGCAGGCGGGTCACTAGCGAGCCCGAATCTCTCGTCAGCAGCTGCTCGAGCAACTGCTCCACATCATCCAGTCCGGTAAAGGCCGCAAGGCGTGCGGTCCGTGTATGAAGCTCGCCCAAGGTTTGTGGGCCACGCAGCATGAGCACCCCCAGCAGCGCCAGTTCACGCGTATCGAGATCGATGGCTTCATCGAGCAAATGCAGGTATTTGGTGACGCGTGAGCCCGCCGGCTGAATGGCGCGCAATAGACTACGCCGACGCAGCGTGACGATGGCGGTTCCCACCGCATCTTCGTCCAACTGCATGACCGGCTCGCGATTGGTCAGCTGATTGCAGGCCGCCACCAGCGCACTGAGCGTCAGCGGGTAGGTGTCCGGTGTCGTGGCCGCCTTTTCGATGAGCGCTCCGAGGACACGGACTTCGACGTGAGAAAGCGGAGGATGCATATAAGTGACCACTCGTCGCGGGTATGCATAGCGGTGCCGGCACTTCGCCGGGCACAAAAAACAAAACCCTCGCGACGACATAAGTCGTTGCGAGGATTTCGCTTACACAGTCGGGACGGCGGGATTCGAACCCGCGACCCCCTGAACCCCATTCAGGTGCGCTACCGGGCTGCGCTACGTCCCGTCGCGGCTGGACTACACCGCGAACAGACTGAAGAACGTAACCCGAAGACCACTCCCTGACTAGCCCCCTCGACAATCCCATGCCGGCCTCCAAAGAGGGATACGCACCGGTTCGTTTGACTTCCGCACCAGGTCTGGCAGCTTTCCCCTATGCCCACCTTCCTGCTCCTCGTGCTCGCCGCCCTCGGGTTCGCCCCCACTGCCATGTCCTCGGCGGTGGCCCCGGTCCGGAAGAGTGTCGCCGTACTCAATTTCGACAACAATACCGGCAAGGCCGATTACGATCACCTTGGCCAGGGGCTGGCGGCCATGATGACCACCGATCTGGCGGCGGTTGATGACATCCAATTACTCGAGCGCCAGCGCCTGGCCGATGTCACCAAGGAAATTGACGCCCAGCGGTCAGGCTATTTCGACTCCACCACTGCCGTCAAAGTAGGGCGCCTTACCGGCGCCGAGTACATCGTGGTCGGCGCGTTGGCCGCTGTTGATCCGCAGCTGCGTATCGATACTCGCATTGTGCGCGTGCAGACCGGCGCCATTGTGAAGAGCGCACGGGTCACCGGCAAACAGGAAGAGTTCTTCGACCTGCAGCAGCGGTTGGTGAAGCAGCTGGTGAAGGACTTGGGCATTGCCCTCACCCCCGAGAGCGAGGCCAAGCTGGACGCGCGGCAAGCCTCCAATCGCATCGACGAACTGGATGCCATGGTGCGGCTGTCGAATGCCATGAGCCTGGCCGACGCCGGCGACTATGGCTCGGCCACCATGAAGATCGCGCCGGTGGTCGCCATGTATCCGAACAGCACCTTCGTGAAAATGACCGCGGACGAGATCAAGCGACGCGCCTCGCGGGCATCAGAGACCAAAGCGAAAACCAAGATCAACGAAGGCGTCAACAAACTGATCAAGAAGAAATGGCCGCCGGCGTAACGCGGAACGCGAAACGCGTAACGCGAAACGCGCCGCACCCCGGGGACGACGCTCTCCATTCAGCGCCGCAGCGTCATTGACAGGGCCTCGTCCACCCGCTTTTTCAGCATGGCCAGTTCCACGGGTTTGAGCATCACGGCGTGGGCGCGCGCCGCTGCAATCCGCTCAGGCGTCAGCCGGTGACTGAATCCCGTGAGAATGAGCACGGGCAAGTCGCCACGCAGCGCATGAACCGCTTCGGCCAGCAGGTCCCCGGTCATCCCCGGCATCGTCTGGTCCGTGATGAGCAGATCAACCGAGGAGGGTTGCTGCTGAATGAAGTGCAGTGCCGCCTCCGGATTATTGAAGACGTGCACCAGATGGCCATAGTGCTGCAGCGCACGCTCCACCACGCTGGCCACTGCCGGCTCGTCATCGACCACCACAATGGTGGTGCCAGCATACGGACTGTCCTCGAGCACGTCGAGCATCTCCCCTCCCTCTTCGCGAGGCTCCAGGATTCCTGCGGGCTCCGGCTCGCTGGCTGACTCGTCGTCGAGCAGCGCCGTGGGGTCGAGATCCTCGTCCCAGAGCCCTTCTATGACCGCTTCCGGAAAGCGAATCTCGAAGGTAGTCCCCTGCCCCTCCTCACTGAAGACGTCGGCACGTCCCTCGTGCGACACCACAATGCCGTGCACCACGGCCATGCCCAGGCCGGTCCCTTCACCGGTAGGCTTGGTGGTGAAGAAGGGCTCGAAGATCCGGGAACGGACGTCCTCCGACATACCCTCTCCGGTATCCCGCACCTGCAACACGACCACCCGCCCACTGGGGTGCGGTTGCCCGTCCGGCACGTCACGCGATGTCAGCGACAAGGTGAGAAGACCATTGGTCTTGCTGCGCATCGCGTATTCGGCATTGGACACCAGATTCAGCAACAGCTGCTGTAATTGGGTGGGATCACCCATCATGAGATGCTGTTCTTCGGCGCCCTCAATGACCAGCTGCACCGTGCGCGGAATCATGCGCCGCAGCAAAGGCAGCAAATCGAGCAACAGGCGCGACAGATTCACATACTCACGCGTGGGTGTGGATCGCCGCGAGAACGTCAGGATCTGCCGCACGATATCGCGCGCACGATCGGAGGCGTCGAGAATGGCCCCCAGATTATCGTCGTTGCTCCGCCCGCGCTTCAGTGCGGTGCGGGCCAATTCGGCATTGCCACGAATGACGCCAAGCAGATTGTTGAAGTCGTGCGCAACGCCGCCGGCCAACGTGCCCAGCGATTCCAGCTTTTGCGCTTCCCGCACCTGTGCCTGAAACCAAGCACGCTCGGCTTCCGCCTTCCGCACTTCCGTCAGATCGCGCACCACCACGTGCTGCAACACACGATCGGCCGCTGGTACCTCCGTGATGGTGAAGTGCACGGGCACGGAAGCGTCACCCTGAGGGATGGCCCATTCCCCCGAGACGCGAACGCCCGGCGCAGTAGCCGCCTCGCCAAACAGGGATTGTACCGTCTTTCCCTCCAGACTCTCCGGAGATGTCGCTCCGAAAAGTCGTGCTGCCACCGCGTTGCCCGCCTGCACTTTGCCGTCTTCCAGCAGCAGGTGCCCATCAAGCGCCTGCTCAAAAATTGCGCGAAAGCGCCGCTCACTGTCACGCGCGCGCCGTTCACTGGCCAACAGTTGCCCGGCACTTTCGCGAATCGTGCGCACGCGCCAGCGATAGGCGATGGTGAGCAGTAACACTCCCCACAGCACATAAATGATGCGGGCGGGCCACGTCTGCCAATTGGGGGTGAGCACGGAGAAGCTGCGCTGTACCGGCCCGTACTCGCGACCGGCCCAATCGTATGCCCATACGGACAACTCGTACTTGCCGGGGGCGAGATCGTGGTAATACCGATTGGGAATATCGAGCCATTCCCCTTCCACCGGATCACTGATCACGTCGGCCGTGGGCGACGGCCACTCGGCCTTGCCGTTGAGCCGCACCCTGAATCGCGTCAGTTCTTCGCGATGAAAGGTGAGCAGCATGGGCTCAATGTGCACATCGTTTTCATCCGGCCCGAGCACATCATCCTGACCGATGGTTCTGCCGCGTGCTTCGGAGGAAATCCGCAACGTCAACCGAGCGGGCGGCAGCATCGAGGCACGCGACAGGTCGACCAGACCGACACCAAACGTCGTGCCCACCCATACGACATTGGCAGCACTGCTGGTGGCCATACTGACCACACCATTGGCTGGCAACCCGTCGGCGTCGGACACCTGGGTCAAGACCCGCCACTTGTCCGGCGTGGGCGCCGCGATATCGAAAACGGCCAAACCAGTAAACGTGGACACCGCGATCCGTCCCTCGCTCAGGCACGCCATATCCGTCACGCCGAGATTGCTCAGCACGCGGGCGAGACTCCCGGGAAGAGGCTGCCATTCGGTGTTCGTCGCGGTACGCCACAGCACCCCATGGTCACTATCCAGGGCGAAAATCCGCGACTGGCCGGCAGAGGTGGTGGTGCAGATCCGTCGGACCGCACCAAGACCGACTCCGGCCATGTTCGCCAGCGGGAACGTCTCCACCCGCACGTCATTGCCGCGCACGACCTGCACGCGTTGCCGACCGCCGAGGTAGACCACAGCGGTCGCCCCCTCGCGGCCGTCGGCCACGGCGGTGAGGGTATCCGCGATGTGAGGCCACCACGCATCCCAGCGTTCACCGCTCCAGCGCCGCACACCCTTCGTGGTGGCGGCAAGGAGTGTATTCTGGCCGTCGGGCAGCGTGACCCGCGCCATCTGGTTTACGCGAGCGCCGTCGAGTCCCTGCTCCAACCGTTCGAACCGCCCCCCACGCAGTCGCATCGGTGTGCCGTCTGCCAGCACCACAACGGCCGAAGCCGCTGCCGCAGCGGCCCCCGTAGCGCCAGGTGCGGCCAACGAGATACGCTGAATCTGGGTAATGAGTCCCTCGCCGACCGCGCGGTCCAGCGGGAACTGTTGTGTCCGACCATCGGCGGCCACATACAACACGCCCCGATCCTGCGTTCCCACCCACAAGTCGTCGCGTCCGTTGGCTCCGCGTTCCGCAAACACCGCCGAGATAAAGGACGCCGCCTGATCGTTGGGAACGTCCAGCGTTCCGGCCACGCCGTGCGAGAGGCGTACAAGATACCCGCTGCGCGAAGACGCATAGACGGCCGTGCCACCACCATGCCCCTGCACGGCCTTGAGCAACGTGATGGTTCCGTGTCGCTCCGAGATACTGGTGGGTAACGGGCGCCAGGACTCATTGCGCCAGCGTTGCACCTCGCCGTTCTTCAGCCCAACCCACAATTCATCGACGTCTCCCATGGTGGCGACCACGGCGAGCCGGTAGACATCGCGAGGCGAGTCGGGAATGCGAGAAAAGCGATCGCTCCCTGCGGCGCGGTCCAGCACAAATACGCCAGCCGAACCCGAGGCAAAGACACGACCACCGCTCGCTCCTGACTGCGGCAGAACAAACTGCACATCCGGCGACGTGAGCCCCTGTGCCGCGCCATACAAGGTCCATTGCCCCGCATGCAGTCGGGCCAGCCCGCCCAGCGAGCTGGCGGCCCACAGCTCCGGTGTGCCGTCAGCGGCAATGCCGGGCGACACCATCATGCCCAGCGGATTCATCGCGGCCGGCAACGACAGCGACACGAATCGCTCGCCGTTGTAATACGAAACGCCGCGTGACGTTCCCGCGATGACGCGCGGCGTTCCATCGATAGCGCGTGACTCGGCAAGACTGAAGACCACATCCCCAGCCAACCCGTCTGCCTGACGAAAAATCTTCCAGGCGCCCCCGCGCGGACGATACGCGAGCCCACGGCGCGTCCCCACCCATCGTCCACCATCCCCCTGCAACAGGAGCGAGCGCACTTGCTGGTTCTCGAACCCCTCGGGAAGGACTTCCCGCCGCCACTGGCCACCAACATAGGAATACACACCGTCGTCGGCGCCCAGCCAAGGCAGTCCGTTCCGGTCGAGTTCCATAGCAAACACCGTGGATGCCCTGAGCCCGGCCGCGGCGTCAATTCGCCGTTCAGCGTAGACCTGCAGTCGCTGCCCGGCGGGGATGACGTCCCACATGGATCGCCGGTCCGTGGCGGGCACTCCCTGCGCGTGGACCACCGACGGGCCACGAGCCAGCAGCGTGGCCGCAACGAGAGCACAACAGATGAACAGCGAGCGCATGGTCACGATGGGCAATGCCAACAACTATGTGAAGTTCCGCGCGGCGTCGCGCACCGCCGGCTGCATGGACGGATAGGTCGGGTGCAGCGCTTGCAGAGTGTCGACGAGCATTTGGGCCACGAGGTAATTGCGGACCGCCTTTTCATCGGACGGCACAACATACCACGGGGCGGACGGCGTGCTGCATTTGCTCAGCACATCCCGGTACGCCTCGGTGTAATCGTCCCACAACGCACGGTCGTCCAGGTCCTCCACACGGAACTTCCAGTTCTTCCGCGGATCATCCAGGCGCGAGAGCAACCGCTCGCGCTGTTCGTCCTGCGAGATGTGCAGAAAACACTTCCGGATGACCACCCCATTGGCGTGCAGCATGGACTCGAAATGATTGATCTGCTCGAAGCGCTCTTTCCAGATCGATTCCGGCGCCAGCTTGCGGACGCGCACCGCCAACACATCTTCATAGTGTGAGCGGTTGAAGACGCCGATCATGCCGCGCGGCGGCACGACCTGATGGACTCGCCAGAGAAAATCATGTCGGAGCTCCAGCGCAGTGGGCGGGCCAAACGCCGCAACACGTACGCCGGTAGGATTGAACGCCCCGTACACGCTCTTGATGACGCCATCTTTCCCCGACGCGTCACGCCCCTGCAGAATGAGCAGGAGGGAGTGACGGCCATCAGCGTGAAAGGCGTCCTGCAGATCAGTCAGCTGCGTCAGCAGCTCACGCGTCAGCGCCTCGAGTTCCTTCTTGTCCGGTGCCCCGTCAACGCGCGCCGCCTTGTTCCCAAGAGGGACCCGCTCGGAGCCCTCCACGGCATGCAGTCGCAACTCATTGTGTGAACCGCCGTTCGCCATCAGCGCTTCCCGGAGTGTGCGGAGCGCCCCTGCATGTCTTCGGCAGGCAGCATGAACACGAGGTCACGATCTGGCGTGGGATCGTTGGGACCGAAAGCCTCGGGCACAAGGGATCGAACTACCTGCACCCCCAGTGCGAACCGCTCCTGATCCTGCACACTGCCGTCCGGATCAGGAAATTCCACGCGACCGTGCACCACCACGCTCTGCCAGGTGAACAACGCGTCGACTTTATCCACTTCAAACGCGACCCAGGGATGGTGTGCGAGAATTTGCACTTTGGTGCCGTGCTGGGTACGCCCCCAGATGTAGCCTTCATGATACACGTAGTGCACGGGTTCAATATCCACCCGGTCACGGAACGTAAAGGCGAGACGCCCAACGTTCTGTGAGGCGAGCAGCGCCTGGCACTCTGGCGTGGTCAGCACGGAAAATGTCGGCATGGACATCATGAGACCTCCCGGGGTTCGAACGGCTCCATGTGAATGAGTACACCGGCTGCCGCAGGTATTCGCTGGCGAATCGCCGACTTTACCCGTCCGGACAGAATATGTGCATCGTGCAACGACATGGTGGGCTCTGCCTGCACGTGGATATCCACGTAGAAGGCCGTGCCGGTCTTGCGGATCTTGAGCTTTTCAATCGCCATGACACCGCTGGTAGCCAGCGCGGCCGACGAGATCTGATCATGGATCAGCGGTGCCGGTGCCCGATCCATAAGATCACTGAATGCGGTACGCAGCAAGAGCGTCCCATTGATGACGATGATGCCGGCGGCGACGAGCGCCGCCCAATCATCGGCGGGCTCCCATCCGGGGCCGCCCAGGATGGCAACGGTCACCCCGATGAACGCCGCCGCCGATGTGATGGCATCGGCACGATGATGCCAGCCATCGGCCGCGACGGCCACACTGCCACTGGCCTCGCTGGCCCGGAGCACGCGCTTGGCCAGCACCTCTTTCACCACGATGACGCCGGCCAGAACCGCGAGGGTCCAGGGGGCTGGCGCATGGTGTGGAGTGCGAATTTCCTGAATGGCTTCAATCGCGATGCCGACCGCCGCCCCGAGCATCAGCACCGCCACCACGGCGCCTGCCAACGCCTCCGCCCGGCCATAGCCAAAGGGATAACGCTCGTCGGGATCCCGACTGGCAATCCGCAGCCCGCTCCAGACCACCAGCGAACCAACCATATCCGTACCGCTTTCAATGGCATCGGCCACCAAAGCGTAGGCATTGCCCAACAATCCAGCCACCAGTTTCACAATGGCCAGCAGGGCGTTGATGGCCAGACCGACCTGCGCGAGCCGTTGCGACGCCTGCGCGTCAACGACCACTGGAGTGGGCAAAGATGTCATCACCGGAAATATGGCCCCTCGCGCCCCCCATCGTGACAGGGAGAACGCGACGAAACCGGGTTAGATTCCCCGATCATGAGCACGCCAGCCAGTGGCCCACCCGCGGCCCCCTCGCATACCCTGTCGCATCGGGCAGAGTATTTCGCGACTCGCCTCGCCGTTGGCGCCCTCAACCTGCTGGGCTGGCGAGGGGCCAGTTGGGTTGGCGCCCGCCTCGCGCGCCTGGCCTACCGCCCGTTTGGAATTCGCGCCGGCGTGGTGGAGCGGCAGATTGCCGCCGCCTTCCCGGACCTCTCGCGGGAGGCCGTGCTGGATCTCGCCGCTCGCTCGTACGAAAGCCTCGGGCGCACGTCCATCGAAACCGCCATTCTTCCCGGCACGTCACGCGAGGCCATTCTGGCGCGCGTGGAACGGGTGGAAGGATGGCACTACGTGGAGGAGGCGCTCGCCAAAGGGCGTGGCATCATTGCGGTAACCGGGCACCTCGGCAACTGGGAGTTTGCCGGCGCTTATGTGGCCGCCCGAGGCGTTCCCATTGATGCCGTGACTCGTGGCGCGGCCAACAAACTCTTCGAGGCATACGTCACGAAG
Source organism: Gemmatimonas phototrophica (assembly GCF_000695095.2). Taxonomy (NCBI): domain Bacteria; kingdom Pseudomonadati; phylum Gemmatimonadota; class Gemmatimonadia; order Gemmatimonadales; family Gemmatimonadaceae; genus Gemmatimonas; species Gemmatimonas phototrophica. The sequence goes on from NZ_CP011454.1 coordinate 2,588,804, forward strand.
ACGCGGGAAGGCATTGGCATGTCGGTGATCCACGACAAGGACGCCGTGCGACGTGCCCCACGCGCACTGCGGGAGAATCACCTCGTCGCTCTGGTGGCCGACCATGATGCGCTGGGGTTGGCCAGTACCTTCGTCCCCTTCTTCGGGCGGCCGGCCAAAACCCCGCGCGGCCCTGCGGTCTTTGCGCTGCGCTTTGATTCGCCCGTGCTCTTCATGACCGGCGTTCGCCAACCCAGCGGGCGGTACGCCTTCATTGTCAAACCCGTGGACGTCGCACTCACCGGCGACCGCGAGGTGGATGTCGAGGCCATCGTGCTGCGGTACACGCAGATGCTCGAAGAGATGGTCCGCGAGTATCCCGATCAGTATTTCTGGCAGCATCGACGGTGGCGCCGACAGCCCCCTGACACCCCTCCGCACCTGCGCGAGCCCTGATGCGTCTCCCGTTTACCGCTCAGACCGATCGCCCGGTACGGTCCTGGCCTGTGCGCATCGCGCGTGCATTGCTGCTGCTTGCCGTTGCCCCTATCCCGCTCATCCTGCTGTTCGCCGTCATCAACCCGCCCGTCACCATGGTGATGCTGGGGCGCGTCGTGCAGCGGGTGGGCGCCGGTGAGCGCCCGTATTGGCCAGCGCACACTCCCATCGCCCGCAGCGACATGACGCCGTCCGTGCGTCGGGCGGTGTTGGCGTCGGAAGATGACCGGTTCTATCTGCACAACGGCATTGATTTTGTGGAACTCAACAATGCCCTCGATCGCCGCAAACGCGGGGGCAAGTTGCGCGGTGCCAGTACGCTCACCCAGCAGGTGGCCAAGAACATCTTCCTCTGGAACGGACGCTCCTTCATCCGCAAAGGCATGGAGGCCTATCTCACGGTCCTGCTGGAAATTTTCCTCACCAAAGAGCGTCTGCTCGACCTGTATCTCAATCTGGCCGAGTGGGGCCCCAATCAGTTTGGCATCGAGGCCGGTGCGCAGCACCATTTCCGCAAGAGCGCCTCGCGCCTGACGCGCGACGAGGCCGCCCGGATGGCCGCCATTCTGCCGTCCCCTCGCAAATGGTCGCCGCGTGGCCCCATTGCCAGTCGTCGCGTCGGCGCCATTCTGGGACGCATGCAATACGCCGCGCCGCGCACCGAAGAAGTGAAGTAGCGCGACGTCAGGTTCCGATCACGAGGCCACCATCCACGGTCAACACGGCCCCGTTGATGAACGCGGCCTGATCGGACACGAGGAAACAATAGGCATTCGCCACATCCTCCGGTGAACCGAGCCGACCGACCGGGGTATGCGCCTGCATCCCCTCGAGTGCGGCCGCGGGCATCTTGGCGGTCATTTCGGTAGCAATGAACCCAGGGGCCACGGCGTTCACGGTAATGCCGCGCTTTCCCAGCTCGCGTGCCCACACCTTGGTCATGCCAATGACGCCGGCTTTGGTCGCCACATAGTTGGTCTGTCCGAAGTTGCCGTTCAGGGCAACCACCGACGAGGCGTTCACGATACGGCCGCCGCCGCGCTGCACCAGATACGGCACCACGGCCTGCGTGCAGTTGAAGACCCCTTTGAGGTTCACGTCAATCACCGCGTCAAAGTCCGCCTCGCTCATGCCACCGCTCGCGGCGCCATCCTTGACCTTGACCAACTGTGCGTCCCTGGTAATGCCGGCGTTGTTGATGAGCACGTCAATCCCGCCACACGCCGCAACGGTCTGCGCGACCGCTGCTTCCACGCTGGCGCGGTTTGTGACATCAGTAGCAATAAACAGGGCCCGATGCCCGGCATCGGTGAGTTCGGCCACAACGCGTGCGCCAGCGTCAGGAACACGGTCCCAGATGACCACGTGAGCTCCGCTGGCGGCCAGACGCCGCGCGGTTGCCACGCCAATTCCGTTTGCGCCGCCCGTCACAATCGCGACGCGTGAGGTAAGTTCGATATGCATGCTGCGAAAACCTATGGACCGACCTGAGGCGTGCAATAGCATGTCTGGTGTTCATCCGATATTGGCAGTATTGGCAGCCCCGCGTCGCGCCACGGCGCACCGCGGCTGTCATGACTCGCGTGACGTCCGTCGCCGCGGCCTGCGCTTGCTGAGGCACATCAGCGCGCTGCTGCTGTTGCTCGGCTGCGGCAGTGACGCCACGGTTGCACCCGCCATTCCGCGCGCGCGCCCCGGCACCTGGACCGCCCCTGTGCTGCCGAGCATGCCACCGTCCGTGGTAGATGCTCCTGTCACGTATGCCATTGAACCGTTGCTCAAGGCTCTGGAGGCGGAGGTGCCTCGCACCTTCGGGAATCTTGAGAAGCGCCTTCCTATCGATGGCCGCAAGTCGGTGGCCTACACCGCGACGCGCACACCTTTTGCCGTGGGTTTTGAAGACGGTCGCCTCACCCTGGCCACCACGCTGTCGTACAAAGCGCGTGGCTACTTCCGCCCCCTGATTGGCCCTACGGTCTCGGCGGGCTGCGGCACCGATGATGCCACCCCTCCTCGCGTTCGACTCGTACTGAGGAGTGACCTGCGGATCGATTCGTCCTGGCAACTGGTGACACGCACGCGTGTGGCTTCCCTGACGCCTGCCACGACCACCGAACGTGACGCCTGCAAGGTGACGTTTCTGCAGCTCGATGTCACCGATCAGGTCGTTCGGTCGGTGCGGCCACTGGTGGAGCGGCAGCTGCCGCGTGTGGATCGCCGGATGGCCCGGGTGGATGTCAGGCGACGGGTGGCACGCTGGTATGCCCAATTGCAGAAGAACTTCCGCATCACCGACAGCTTGTGGCTGCAGCTGATGCCCGGCAGTGTGGCGCTGGGCGATATCACGCTCGATGACAGCCAGCTGGTGGCCAATATTCGACTCCGTGCGACGCCTCGACTGGTGAGTGGCGAGAAGCCGGCGGAACTGCTCCGCCCGCTGCCATCGCTCAACCGTGCCGCGTCCGACGTTGGCGACAGCGTGCACCTCAACATCGAAGGGCTGCTGGATTATCAGGACGCGGGAGCCATCCTAACCAAGAAGCTGGCGGGGCGCCGTGTGCGGCGCATGGGCCGCACCGCAACGGTAGAGCACATCAACTTTACCCCTCTGGGTGACGGGCGGGTGGTGCTGACGGCGACGTTGGGTGGATCGTTACGGGGGAATCTCTATTTGGTAGGCACGCCGCAGCTCGACACGGTGGCGCGCGCCCTGGTGGTGCCCGACCTCGACTTTGACGTGGCGACCAGCGATGCCCTGGTTCGCGGTGTGACGTGGTTCAAACGCGACGATCTGGTGCAGTGGCTGCGGCAAGGGGCACGCTTTCCACTGGATAACATTCTTGAACGCACCCGGCTCAAAGTTGAAGAAGCCCTGAACCGTGACCTCACCGACGGGGTACGACTGTCCGGCGCCGTGCAAACGGGCCGATTGGTTGATGTGCTGGTCCATCCGCGGTGGCTCGTGATTCGCGCCGTGGCGGCAGGTACGCTGGCGCTTGATGTCGATCGCCCAATCAAGCGCAGCCGCGGGGCCACCGTTCGCGCACGCACCGATAGCGTCAATGAACGCCGTTGACCAATCCGCCACGGGTCCATGCGGTATAGCACGACTCGTCCCCTTTGATGCTCCCCTGCGCTCCGTTAATCTCCGCGCCATGCATTCATTCGTTTCTCCCCGAATTGTGACCGCGCTCCGCGCCGCGCTGGCCGGATTCATCGTGCTGGGCACCGCCGCACTGTTCACAGGCAGTGCCATTGCGCCGTGGCCAGTGCTGGCGCAAGCGTCGCCGAACGCGACGTCGGCCGGCACAGGTAAGGCGAAGAAAGCCACCTCCGCCAAGAAAACGTCGTCGGCGAAAGCCAACGGCGCAGCGTCCCAAGACACCGGCACGGTTGTGAAGCGGCCGGTCGGCGCCCTCGGCCCGCAGTCCGGTGATCGGCACCTCGCCTACAAGGGAGCGGGCAGCGATCTCGATTCGCTCTGGCCGCCCAAAATTCCGGCACCGCTTCCCGGCTCCATCCTTCCCGCCAAGCGCGTGATTGCGTTTTACGGGAATCCCCGGTCCACGCGCATGGGCATCCTCGGAGAGTTCGCCCCCGACGAGATGCTGCGAAAGCTCGACCGCGAAGTGGCGGAGTGGAATCGACTGGACCCGCAGCACCCGGTGCAGCCGGCCTTGCATCTGATTGCCGTGGTGGCGGCGGGTGACAAGGGGTTTGACGGCAAATATCGCAACCGCATGGACAGCACCCTCATAGAGCAGGTGTATGGCTGGGCGAAAAGCCGCAACGCCATCATGTTCATCGATGTGCAAGTGGGGTTGAGCACGCTGCAGCAGGAACTGCCGTTGCTGGAGCGATTCCTCAAGCGGCCGGATGTGCATTTGGGCATCGATCCGGAGTTCTCCATGAAGGACGGATCGCGCCCCGGCAAGAAGATCGGCACCTACGATGCCGCCGATGTGAACTACGCGTCGCGCTTTCTCGCGGAGTTGGTGGACAAGTACAAGTTGCCGCCCAAGATGCTCGTCATTCACCGGTTTACGCGCAAAGGCGTGACCAATGCCGACAAGATCCGCCTCGATCCCAAGGTGCAGATTGTCATGCATATGGATGGCTTTGGCGCCCCGTGGCTCAAGCGTGACTCCTTCTACAGCTACATCAAGAAGGAGCCCGTGCAGTTTGCCGGCTGGAAGCAGTTTACCAAGGCCAAGAATGACAAGCCGACCACCCCGCGAGAGGAAATCTTGCGCTTGTGGCCGCAGCCGCTGTACATCCAGATCCAGTAGACTCGGCGCCGACGCGTCGCAGGCCTCCCCCTTTCCCTGGAAGCGACGCATGCTCCGTCGTGAAACCGATTCGAATGTCTCGCGCCGTGATGCGCTGACAACCTTGGGGGCTACGGCCATGGCCGGCGCGCTGCACGGGGTCATCCCTTCATCGACATCGGCCATGTCCGCGCCAATAATCGCCTCCCCTGCCCCGACGGCCGGCCGCCTCCGGCAATCGGTTGCGCGGTGGTGCTTTTCTCGCACGCCCATTGCGGAGCTGTGCACGACGGCCAAGCAGGTGGGACTGGTGGGCATCGATCTGCTGGGGCCGGAGGAGTGGAATGTTCCCAAGCAGTTCGGGCTGGAGTGCACCATGGGGAACAGCTTTGGCACCATTCCGGTGGGCTTCAATAGACCGGCCAATCACGACAAACTCGTGGCCGATGGCGAAGCCTACATTCCGAAGGCGGCAGCAGCCGGTGTGACCAAGGTGGTCGTCTTCAGCGGGAATCGTGACGGCATGAGTGATGGCGAAGGCATTGCCAACTGCATTGCCGGACTCAAGCGACTCATGCCCACCGCACAGCAGCACGGGGTGGTGTTGTGCATGGAAATGCTGAACAGCAAAGTGGACCACAAGGACTATCACGCCGACCACACCGCGTGGGCCGTGGAAGTGGCCAAGGGCGTGAACAGCCCCAGCTTCCGATTGCTGTACGACATCTACCACATGCAGGTCATGGAAGGTGATGTCATGGCGACCATCAAGGCCAACCTGCCATGGATTGCGCACTTCCACACGGCGGGCGTGCCTGGGCGCAACGAAATTGATGGCGCACAGGAGCTCAACTACCGCGGCATTGCCCAGTACATCGCGGGCACGAGCTACACTGGTGTCTTCGCGCATGAGTTCATCCCCACGCGCGACGGTGTGGCGTCGCTGACTGACGCGGTCGCCCTTTGCACCGTGTGATGGAGCGTGCCCGGTGACCGGCCCATGTCGGTAGACGTGCACGAAGTCACGGAGCTAGCGGGATACCAAACCGTATTCCGTCAGCTCATCCAAAAATCCGTGGAAGAACGCCGCGGGAGCATGGACATGGGTTTCGATTTCCATCGCGGCTGGAACGGGGGCTGGCGGTGCCGCGTCACGGCCCCCAGCGGCGCGGCCCTCGACTTTGCCCTCTTGCTGCTGGAGGGCGTGACGCCGGTTGCGGTTCCGGTGCCCATGCCCCAGGGCTGGCGGTCACGCGGCGTGGCCGCCGCCGACGGCCGTCGCCTCACCAGTACCTCCGACGGCGCACTGGAACTGATCAGCACGCCCTGATCTCCGGGAGCTACTGAAAAGACAGTTGACAAAATCCTCGCCCTATCTCATACTACTGAAGAACCCGTACTTAACTCTCAGTAGGCACGACGATGAGCGATCTGCACTTCCCGCCCCGCGAACTCGGGGTCATGTCTGTCCTCTGGAAACTCGGCTCGGCCACCGTGGCCGAAGTGCGCGACCATCTCGACGAAGAGTTGGCGTACACCTCGGTCCTTTCGGCGCTGCAGACGCTCGAGAAAAAGGGATATGTGCGCCCGGAGGCCGAAGGGCGGGCGTACCGCTACTTCCCCACCGTCGCGGCGGAAAACGCCGGACGCAGCGCCATCAGTCGGATCAAGGATTCCATCTTTCAGGGGTCGGCCGATCGCATGTTTGCGCAGCTCGTGTCCGACAAGAAAGTGAGTCGCGCCGAGCTTGAGCGCATGCGTGCCATGCTCCGCGAACGGCTGGAGGACGACGCATGAACGCCGCCACATTCGCGCCGCAGGTAGCCGCCTGGATGACCGTCTCGGTGCTGCTCTCCGCAGTGCTGGCCGTCGCCGCAATCGTAATGCACCGCCTCGCTCGTGGGGCGTTTCCCACGCGTCTGGTGTGGAGCGTTGCGCTGGGCACCACCGTGGTACTGGTGGCCACACAGCCACTGCGACGCGCCGATCCCATAACAGTGCCGGTGGTGACCGCCCGCGACGTCGTGGTGCCATCGCTCACGGTGGAGCCCCGCAACGAGTGGCCCACGGTGAGCGAGCTGGCCACCGGCGCACTTCGCATCGCGCAACAACAGGTCACAACGCTCGCCACGACAACCGCCACCGTCGTGCGAACATGGCCCGTGCCGCGGCAATGGGGACTGCTCCTGCTTTGGCCGCTCACCAGCGTGAGTGTGCTGCTGATTGGCGCGTGGAGCTATCGTCGGCAGCGCCACACGGTACAGGGGGCCACGGTCACTTCCCTGGAAGGATACGCGGTCCATGTGACCCCCAACGTTGGCCCGGCCGTCTTTGGGACGCGGCGCCCCAGTGTGGTGGTCCCGGCGTGGCTGCTGTCCCGCCCGGCCGACGAACAGCGATTGGTGGTCCAGCATGAGCAGGCGCATATCGCCGCGCACGATCCGCTGCTGCTGCTGTCGGGGTGCGTTGCGGTGGCCTTTGTGCCCTGGAACCCGGTGGTGTGGTACCTGCTCTCGCGGTTGCGGCTGGCCATCGAGTTGGACTGCGATGCCCGTGTGCTCGCCGCCGGTGCGTCCACTCGTCGCTACGGCGAATTGCTCATTGATCTTTCCGCGGCCTCGGCGCCGCTCCAGATGTTCACCGGCGCTCCCGCCTTCTCACACCGCGCCACTCATCTTGAACGGAGAATCCGCAACATGACCGATCGCCCTGGCACCCTGCGCACCACCCGTCGTTTCATGGCGGTCGCCCTCACGTCGGGCGCGCTGCTCGCGGCCTGTGGCGCCGAGTTGCCCACGAGTGCGGAACTGGAAGGGATGGACGTGACGGCCGCCCAGCAGCGCGCGGAGAAATTGTCTGCTCCGGCAGCGGTCACGGAGTATGTGATTGATGGCAAGGCGGCAACGGCGGTTGACGCGAAGGCCATTCTCGCCGAACGCATTGCGACCATCAACATCCGCAAGAAGTCGCGCGATGCCAACGTCGTTTCCATAACGACACGCGATGCCTCCGGCAAGTTTGCAGCGACCGAAGTTAATGCCTCCAAGGCGACGGGCACCGTTGAGGTTCCCGTGGAGGGTCTCGTGTTCCGGGCAACAGGAACGGGTCGCGAAGAAGTGCTGATTGGCACCAAGGTGTCTGGCACCGTTGACGGCGTCGAATTCCGAGCCGACTCAGCCGTGCTTCTTCGCGCGGACGGAACGAAAGGCGACACGACGAGCGCGCTTCGCTTGGGCCGTGCCGTCAGCTTGAGCGGTTCCGTTCAGCCCTCTGACGTCCTGATCTTTGTTGACGGCGTGAAGGCGACCGAGGCGGCCATGAAGATGTCCCCCGATCGAATTCAAAGCATCGAAGTGATCAAGGGGGCCGCGGCCGAGAAACTCTATGGCCCCGAAGGAGCCAAGGGCGTGATCCGCATTACCACCAAGAAGTAAGCGCGCTCGACGTCAGAACGAGACGCGCTCGATGTCGGTGCGGGCGAGACCGTCGGTGCCAACGGCCAAGAGCGGCTCGCCCAGCTCCACCGCCAGCGCGTAGGCCAGACAATCGCCGAGCGTCAGCGATGCCACATGCCGCCCGGGCCCATAGGTTCGGGCGGCTTCGCGTGCCCGGTGAGACTGGGTCTCGCTCACGGGAACCACTACGGCATCGAGCTCACGCAGCAGGGCGTCGAGTTCGAGATCGGAGCCCCCCATGCGCTCGGCCAACAGGGCCATGGCGGCTTCAACGACCGTGGCCGAAGAGACCGCCCGCACCGGGCTGCGCATAATGGCGGTGTGCAAGCGTGAGGCATCCGGGCTGTTCTGCCACAGCGCCTGCAGGGCGGAGAGGGTGAGGATCATGGCGTCCCTCCGTTGGCGGCCGACGCTTCGGGAAAGCTGCGGATGCGCTCCTGGATGCGCTCAATGCGGGCCCAGGACCGTTCCACCGATCCCAGCTTACGCAGCTTTTCGCGGGTAAGCCGTTCGCGGACGGCGTGATGGATTGCGTCGGTGATGCTCTCGCCGGTCAGGTCGGCTAACTCACGTACCAGTCGCTCGGCGTCGGCACTTTTGATGTTGATGGCCATGTAAAGAAGTATCGACCGCATTCCACCGTTCCTTAACGGGCCCAATCGTTCCGCTTCCGGCACAAAACCGTCTCCCTGGGACAAACCCCGGTATTTGCGGGCCGAAACGCTTGACTTTTTTCGCGCCAACGCCGATCCTGCGTATCATGACCGCGGCACATTTCTCGTCGGCGCGACTTCTTGGCCTTCTCCCCGTCGGCGTTACGATTCCCGTAACGGCGATTCTTGTAGTACTTAGCACTCGGGAGCTGGGCCGCACCGTCGTCAGCATGTGACGCACACCGCCGCCCCTCCCGAGATCACACGGGAGGCGGTGACCTGGTAAAAAAGCCAAGGCCCCTCCCACGGAGGGGCCTTCTTCGTACCAGGAGCCTTTCTCATGTTCATGCCTTTCGATCGTATGCAGCAGCCGTCTCGTCATTCGCATTACACGCCCATGCCCGATGCGACCGGGACCCCGTTCACCCAGCGTACCACGCCAGACGGCGCCCGTCCCAATACGGCCGACAGCCGGGACTTCCGCGACCAGGCCGACGGTGCACCGTAAGGCGTCCGCCGGCCGGCCCCTCCGCCCTTGGGCGGCTCGTCGTGCGAGTCAGCGCGCAGGCACAGGGTCAATGAGGGAGATACGTGGGCGCTTGTAAGGCTGGTGTTTGGTCCCCCAGTCTACGCCCACGTACTCCACGGACATCTCCGCCCCGTCTACGGTGATCACCAGGAAGTGATACGGATTGTCACGTTGCCGGGTACCGGGACGGACGAGCTGCTTGATCTTCACTCCACGTCCACCTGACGTGGACCGGTACCGCCCCAGATCAGGCTGTCCGGCGTACGTGTAAATGGGCGCGCCACCGCCGCCACTGACAATCTGATCCATGCGCTGCCATTGACCCGACGCGTCGCGGTAGCGCTCAATCCAATGCTCAAACAGATGTTCGTGACCGGTGAGCAAAAGCCCGACGCGATATTGGCGGAAGAGGGGCAGATAGAACTGGCGCACCTGTTCCGTGGGACGCTCCACGATGGGACCGCCGTGGGGACCCGAGGAGAGTGGCGGATGGTGAAAGAACACCACCACATGCGGATACCGCGTACGATCGAGCTGGGCCAGCTGCGACTTCACCCACGCGTACTGTGTACTGTCGCTGGCAATGTTGGAATCGAAGGCGAGCACGAAGGTGTTGCCGTAGCCAAACGCGTAGGTGGGGTAGCCGCTCAATCGTCGGGTGGCATTGTCGGGCGGAATGAGCTGCCCCATGGCGCGCAGATAGTTTTGCAGCCCTTCCTGGCGTCCAGGTGATGACAGGGCCGCGGCCGTGGTGACGTCATGGTTTCCCGGCGCCAGAAAGTACGGAACGCCCCCAATGGTGGTGACGCGGTTGATCAGCCCAATGAAGCTCACGTTCCACTGCGACGCCTCGCGGCCATCGACTACCGCGTCTCCGCTCTGCAACACGAAGCGAATGGCATCAGGGGTGCCTTCGCGCTCGCGAATGGCGCGGAGCATGGCATCCACGACAATGCTGTGCTCTTGCTGCTCGGCCACCCCATCGCGTCGGCCCCGTGTGTCGCCATACGCAATAAAGGAAAAGCGTGTCTGCCCGGCGCTTTGTGCCTCTGGGGGCAGCGGGTGGGTAGGCGCCGCGATCGCGCGGACGGTATCAGAGCGGCAGCAGGCCGGTGCACTCTGCGCGTGTGCTGGTGCCGAGAGTACGGCGAGTAACCCAAGCAGCGCGGCGGGCGCCGAGGCGACGCGAGAGTATAGATGAGCGATCATGTCTCAAGTGGCATCCGACCGCAGAATGCCGCAAGTCGCGGAGGGCACGAGAAACGCCCCACAACGGAGAGGTTGCGGGGCGTTTCTTTATGTCAGAGCGGGCGACCGGACTCGAACCGGCGACGTCCAGCTTGGGAAGCTGGCATTCTACCAACTGAATTACGCCCGCGATGTGAAGGGAAGCTAGCTGGGGGCACCGGCCCTGACAACAGGGACGGCCACCCGTGATCATATCCGGACCCAGGGACGGGGCTTTTCCGGCCGACACATCGTTACCAACCGCCGTGCCGTAACCATGGATAGCCCTCCACCAATGCACCGGACCGCTTGCTTCTACGTCATTTCGACCAGCGCTACGTCATTGTGTCACGGCAAACTACGTCAAGTGTCGCATAGGGCGTGTTCCTGGCTGGTGGCACCATGTCCGCGGGTTCGGACACCAACGCGTTGCGCGTGGGTGACCCGAACTCGCGGACCGTGCGAATGCACGGTCGGCTCCCGCCAACATGGGTTTGCCCCGAGGAAAAACGCTCTATGTTCACCCCCTTGGCCCGCCGTCTGCGCTTCGGCGCCCTGGCTCTGACACTCGCCACGCTGTTGGGTGCCTGCGCCACCGACTCGCCGACCGAACCACGCAACGCGGGCAGAGCTCTGGCTCGTACGAACAGCACCACCGAAGAACCGGGGACTGGCCTGTGGTCCCGTATTGTACGTGGCGAAACCGGTCCAGGTTCATTGTATGAGTTGTATGTCCCGACCAACTGGAACGGCGATGCGGTTGTTATTGCGCATGGCTACAAAGCCCCCACGCTTCCGGTTGCCATTACCGACGAGAGCAACATGTACGCCATGCGCGATTTGCTGGGGGCGCAAGGATTTGCCGTCGCGTATTCGAGCTACTCCATTAACGGCTTCGCGGTGAAGGACGGTGCCCAGCGCACGCATCAGCTGCGTGGGTTGCTGGCGTCGCACCTTGCCGGAGCACCAGCCCGCACGTATCTGCTGGGCTACTCGCTGGGCGGCGGCATTGTAGTATCCCTCGCCGAACAGTACCCCGCGCAATACGCCGGCGCGCTCAGCGTGTGTGGCATGAACGGCGGCTCGCGGGTCCAAACGCAGTACCTCGGCCACGTGCGTGCTCTGGCTGATGTGTTCTTCCCGGGGAAGCTGCCGGGCAACGTGGAAGGCGTACCGTCGGACTTTTCTTTCAACGACCCGGCGCAGATTGGTCCGGTCATTCAGAGCAACCCCGTTGGCCTGTTTGTTATTGCCAGCACGAAGGAAACACCGCTGCCCTGGATCAATACCGGCGGAGACTTCACGAATCCTCAGTCCCTTGAATTCCGCACGCTTGCCGGGTCGCTCTTTGGTGCGCTCTCCTTTCATGCGCGCGGTATCAATGACATTACGGATATTGTGAACAGCCCGAACATCTTCGACAACAGCGGCACCACGTATTCTCCGGGTACGCTCGTCAACCCACAGCTTGCCGGTGCCGTCTCGGCCTACCTCGGATTGGCCAACGCGACAGTGAAGCGCTACACGCTGGCGCCGCAGGCCGAGCAGTATCTGGCGCGGCACTTCACGCCGAGTGGTCGTTTGGATATTCCGCTGCTCACCTTGCATAACCGCTGGGATCCAGCGGTCCCCAATTTCCACAACGACACGCTGGCGGCGCGCATACAGGCCGCCGGTTCAGCGGCGAATCTCAAGCAGGAAGTGTTCGACAACTTCGGACACTGCGCCATTCCGCCTAGCCGCACCATGGCCAGCTTCAGCCGTCTCGTTGAGTGGGCACAAACGCGGTGAACTGCCGGTAACAGCGTTATGGATTATGGGTTAACGGGTGACCGGGTAACGGCAGGAGTCTCGTGCCGCAGTTACTCGGTAACCTGATGACCCATAACTCATGACGCTTTAACAAGCAGTTCCGCCGTTACGTCCAGTCTTTGTTGAGCCGCCTCGATGCCAGGTACAGCAGCGTCGCCGCCACCACGTAGAAGCTTGACCCGTAGTAGATGGCGTAGCGCATGCTCTCGGCGCCGTACGTGGGCGCCAGCAGATCGCTGAGATAGCCAAAGATCCAGAGCCCCACGGCAATACCGAACAGGTTGTTGACCAGCAGAAACAGCGAGCTGGTGGTGCTGCGCATGTTGGCGGGCGCGAGGTGTTGCACGGCGGTCACCACGGGCCCGAGCCACGCCAGGTTGAGGCCGGTCGGGATGAGGAACAGCAGAAAGGCCGCCGCCAGACTCTGCGTATTCATGGCCAGCAGAAAGAGCGGCAGCCCCACCAGGAAGCACACGGCAGGGACCAGTGCGTATGCACTCTTGCTCTTGGCGCCCAGACGATCGGAGAGCGCTCCACCCAGCCAGATACCGGCGACCCCACCAAAGAGCTGGATGAGGCCGTAATACACGGACGTTTGCGCCAACGTGAGATTGAGGCTGCGCATGAAAAACGACGGCAGCCAGAAGGCCACGCCGTAGCCGCATACGCTGGAGCAGGCGGCGCCTACCGCCAGCAACCAGAACGTGCGCTTTGGCAGCACGGTGCGTACGACGTCCATGAATCCCGGGGCCACCGCGGGCGTCGCGGCGGTGGCGCCATCAAAAGCACCACGAACTGGATCATTCACGACCCACTTGAAGAACGGCGCCAGCAACACACCGGCGCCGCCCACCGCAAAAAAGGCAAACCGCCAGTCAACGTAGGCGGCCATGAGCCCACCGAAGAGCGTGCCCAGCGCCGACCCAACGGGGATGCCAAACGAATACGCGGCGAGTGCCCGTGCGCGCTGTTCCTTGGGGAAATAGTCGCTCACCAGCGAGTAGGCCGGGGCAACCCCGCCCGCCTCACCAAAACCCACGCCCACCCGCGCCAGAAAGAGCGACCAGAAGCCCGTGGCTGCCCCACAGGCCATCGTGAAGCCGCTCCAGAGGGTCAGTGCGCCCGTCATGATCCAGGTGCGGCTCATGCGGTCAGCCGCCCACGCAATGGGCACGGCGAGCGTGGAATAGAGCATGGCGAACGCCAGTCCGCCCATGAGGCCGAGCTGGGTATCGGTCAGTCCAAGATCGCGCTTGATGGGCTCCTTGAGGATGCCGAGAATCTGCCGATCGAGGAAGTTGAACGTGTACGCGAGAATGAGCATCGCGAGCACGACATACCGATACCCGCTCTTCTCTTTCATCAGTCCACCCAGTGAGTCACTTCGGCGACGGCACGACGAGGCTTGGCGTCAGGGACTTCGAGCGGCGTGCCCACGCTGAGCACCGCGATGATGCGTTCCCCCTCGGGTACGCCAACCGCTGCCCGCGCCGCAGGATCATCCATGATGGCGCCGCTGCGAATGTACGTCCCAAGCCCGAGCGATACCGCCGTAAGGCAGATGTTCTGCGTGGCCATCATCGTGGACGCGTAGTCTTCCTCGCGAATTTCCAAGTTCTCGTTGAGGACCATGGCCACGATCAGCATGCACGGCTGCGCGCGGTGCTCGTCGCTGGTGGCTTTCCGAATGGACTCGGCGTGCGCTTCATCGGTGGCCTTCTTGGCTTTGCGATTGCCAAGGGCGAGCCCGTAGCCGGCACGCGCCTCAGGGCCCAGAACGTAAAAGCGCCACGGGTTCGTCAGACGGTGATTGGGTACCAGCGTCGCGGCAGACAGCATCTGCTCGAGTTCTTCACGTGTGGGGGGGCGATCGGTGAACTTCCGAACCGAGCGACGGGCGGAGATGGCGTCAGTGAGATTCATATCAGGCAGAAGCGCGAGAGCTACGGGATGACTGGCGGGTGTCGCCAATCGTATGCGGGACAAGATACCTGAGATTGTTCAGCGCGCAGGGGAGACCAGTAGATTGTCGCCATGACGCAGCCGCATCTTCTCGTGGTAGACGCACAGTCGCTGGCGGGCCGGGCCGCCCATGTGGCGGCGGGGGATATCGCCAACGGCGTACGCCTGTGGTGCCAGATGGCCCGCGGGGCAGCGCTTGATGTGGGCGCAACGCACCTGGTCGCCGCCTGGGACCACGAAGGGCCAACGTTCCGCCACGCACTATTCCCCTCGTACAAACATCGTCGTACCGGCTCCATGCGGGCCCGCATTACCCCCATTCGTGAGGGGGTGGAAGCGACCGGGGTCGTGAGCGTGAGTGTGGAACAGTTCGAAGGCGACGACAGCGTCGCGTCATTGATGGCGCGTTTCCAGCCGGAGGCGCGCATTACCCTGCTCTCCAACGATTCCGATCTGCTGCAGTTCGTGTCGGAGGGGGTGGCGGTGGCCACCTATGTCGGGGTGGGCAAAGGGCAGAATGGCGAACGAATCAAACGCTGGACCGCCGCCGACGTGCACACCCGCTTCGGGGTCCTCCCGCCACAGCTGCCGGCCTTCAAGGCCTTGTGCGGTGAAGAGGGTGACGACATTCCGGGGGTGAAGAACATCGGGAAGGGCACGGCAGTGAAGCTCCTGCGACGCTGGCAGAGCCTTGAGAAAGCGCTGGAAGCCAGTGAGTTCGTGAGTCATCGCGACGATACCGCCAAGCTGGCCGGGCAACATGACCATGTCCGGCTCATGTTGCAGCTCACCACCATTCGCACGGATGCCCCGGTGCCAATGCTGCCACTCTCAGACTGCAGCATCAGTACGGTGAGCTGGCCGTCCGGGTCCGCGGCCCGAATGGCGGCGAGTCCGGATGGGAGCGCGACTGGGAGTACGACGGACGGAATCACGCGGATGGCAGCAGGCCCCGGACTGGAAGCCGTGCCGTTCCCTGAAGAGTACTAGCAGCGCCTCCAGGAGTGGCATGTCGCTATCTTCCGCACATCACACACGTGGAGCGACCATGAAGAAGCGCAATGCAACCGCCGTCCCCGACTTTTCGCGCCGAAAGCCCGCCGCAGGCGGCCAGCCGGTAGCGTCTGGCGACAAGACGCGCATGCCGGATCCAAGACAGAAGCAGAGTGCCCCGACAAAGGCCAAGAACGGTGGCCGTCGCGGAACCTAAGGACCACTGAACGCAAAACGGCTCCCACAAGGGGAGCCGTTTTGCTGTGTCAAAGCCATCTGCTCTGAAAAACAGAGCCACAGATCGGGATTGAACCGATGACCGCCCGATTACGAATCGGGTGCTCTACCACTGAGCTACTGTGGCGGTTGATCTCACGGTGAGGTGCCGTGTCCTGCTATCCAACGGTAAACAGTGCCCTCGCACGGACTCGAACCGTGACGCCGTTAAGCACTACCACCTCAAAGTAGCGTGTCTACCAATTCCACCACGAGGGCCTCCAACATCAACCAACAGTAGCGGAAACTCCACCAACAACTGCTTCACATGTTGTTCCGCCGAACAACGGGAGCGACGGGGCTCGAACCCGCGACCTCTCGAGTGACAGTCGAGTGCTCTAACCAAACTGAGCTACGCCCCCAACACCACCTGCACCTGCACCTGCATAGCTCCAACGGGAATCGAACCCGTCTCTCAACCTTGAAAGGGTCGTGTCCTAACCGATAGACGATGGAGCCGTTGAAGCCACTGCCCTGCACCAGCACCCGCATAGCGGTAACGGGATTCGAACCCGTGTTCCAGCCTTGAGAGGGCTGTGTCCTAGTCCCCTAGACGATACCGCCGTCGGCATTTCGCCTTCAGCGAAATGCCGACGGCGGAACGCTACATCTGGTCACGATTGCTGCGCGCAATCACGCCCTTCTTACCGCACCCCGAGTTGGCGTGTCCGAGATCCAGTGACTGAAGACTCGACACCCACCACTCAAAACTGCAGTTGAGACAGGCCCGGAGGGAATCGAACCCCCAACCGCCGGTTTTGGAGACCGGTGCTCTACCAATTGAGCTACGGACCTCCGGAGAGCGGCGACGGAATCGCTGCTCGCCAGTGTGACTCAGGGTGACCGACGGGGATCGAACCCGCAACCCCCGGAACCACAATCCGGTGCTCTGACCAATTGAGCTACGGCCACCATGAACGAATGGGCGCTACGTAAGAAACCGCGTTCGTGACTCCCGACCGCTTGCCACCAAACTGCGTGGAGTTACTCGGGAGACGCCAAGGGTAACCGGTTAGCAGACCGAATTCAAGGGCTGAACCCGGTCTTTTTTCTCAATCCTTGGCGCGATCGAGGTACTCACCGGTGTTCGGATTCACACGCACCCGCGTACCCTGTTCCACAAACTCCGGCACGTTCACCACCACCCCGTTCTCCAGCTTCGCCGGCTTCGACGACGCCGTCTTGGTGGCGCCGCGCACCACCGGAGCGGTATCCACAATCTCGAAGACCATCGAGTTCGGCAGCTGAATGCCGATGGGACGACCGTTGTAATACTCGGCCAGAATCTTCAGCCCCGACTGCATCCAGGGAGCCGAGTCGCCGAGCGATTCCTCGTCGAGCTCGATCTGGTCGTAGTTCTCCGCGTTCATGAAGTGGTACGAATCGCCGCCCTGGTACATGAACTCGAGTTCGTGCGTTTCCATGTCCGCCTTTACGATCGTGTCAGCGGCGCGGAAACGATGCTCGAAGTTCGACCCGGTGCGCAGGTTTTTGAGCTTCGCCTGCACCATGGCGCGCAGGTTGCCCGGCGTATGGTGACGGAACTCAACAACACGGCACGGATCGCCTTCGAAGACGAGGACCATACCCCGGCGGATCTGCGTAGCGGAGAAAGCCATATCGACGACACCTGCAAGCAGGGAAAAATGCGCGGGAATGCGCGACGCCAACTGCGCGAAAAAAGTCAGCCTCGACCCCAGTGATGCGGGTCAAGTCGTACCAATAATCTGGTACAGCCTCGGAACCTAACCGACCTGATCGCTCGCTGGAAGTGACCGCAGGAGCTCGGCTTACGGCCGAGGCAAGGCCCGGAGCGCCGGCTCCAGCGCCCCCCACATCGTTTTGGCTACGACCTTCGACCCCTCCTCGTTGGGATGGATCCCGTCTCCCTGGTTGAGACGGGCCACGCCAGCCACCCGGTCCAGCAGGAAGGGCCAGAGTGGCACCCCCGTCTCTTCGGCGGCCCGCACATACGCCGCGTGAAAGCGGGTGGTGTAGTCGCCCCCCAGGTTCGTGGGGGCCTCCATCTGCACCAGCGCGAGACGGGCGTCAGGCTGGGTACGGCGTACCGTTTCCACCAGCTTCACCAGATTGGCATACGTCGAATCGGGATCCACCCCCCGCAAGCCGTCGTTGGCACCCACCTCCAGCACCACCAGCGCGGCGGGCTGATCCAGCACCCATGCCGCCCGCCGAAGTGCCCCGGCCGACGTTTCGCCGCTCAGCCCCGCATTCACGACCCGCACGGCCAGCCCAACCGAATCAGCCTTCGCCTGGAGCAACGCCGGATAGGCCTGCTCCGGGCTGAGCCCCAGCCCCGCCGTCAGACTCGTGCCCAGCAGGACCACACGCGGCAACCCCGGTGCCGCGCGATTCCCCGCCGGTGGTGTATTCTCCGCCGTGGACGCGTTGGCCAGTGCCTGACGCGTCGATGAATCCCCAGTGGTGGCGGGCACGTTGGTTCCGGAGCGTCCGTTGGTCTCCTCGGAGCCACCACACGCCCCCAAGAACTGCAGGCTCGCCAGCCCAACGGCCGTCGCGGTCAACACGGCGCGCCCTGACCGGACTTTTCCCCTTCTCTTCTGCAATCGCATGCTCGTTGCCCGTGGGTTGACCAAGGAATATCAGAGCGGCACCCAGCCCCTGACAGTGCTGCGTGACGTGTCGTTCGATGTACCGGCCGGCGCCTTCGTCTCCATCGTCGGCCCCTCCGGCAGCGGCAAGACCACCCTGCTCGGGCTGCTCGCCGGGTTGGATACCCCGTCGCGCGGTTCAGTATCCCTGGATGGAATCGACTTCAGCCGCCTCGATGAAGATGCACGGGCGCGCCTGCGAGGAGAGAAAGTTGGGTTCGTCTTCCAGAGCTTTCAATTGATCCCCACGCTGACCGCACAGGAAAATGTGCAGGTGCCCCTCGAATTGGCGGGTGTCGTGGGCGTACGG
Source organism: Gemmatimonas phototrophica (assembly GCF_000695095.2). NCBI lineage: Bacteria > Pseudomonadati > Gemmatimonadota > Gemmatimonadia > Gemmatimonadales > Gemmatimonadaceae > Gemmatimonas > Gemmatimonas phototrophica. The sequence goes on from NZ_CP011454.1 coordinate 2,607,399, forward strand.
GAAGCGGCCTCGCGCGCCCGTGACCTGCTCGCCCGCGTCGGACTCGGCGACCGCACGCACCACTTTCCCCAGCAGCTCTCGGGCGGTGAACAGCAGCGCGTCGCCCTCGCCCGCGCCTTCGTGAACGACCCCAAAATCCTCTTTGCCGACGAACCCACGGGCAATCTGGATGGCACCACCGGCGAACGCATCGTGGAACTGCTGCAGCAACTCAACCGGGAACGCGGCTGCACCATCGTGCTGGTCACGCACGATGCCAGCCTCGCGGCACGTACGCAGCGCACCATCCGCCTGCGCGACGGCGTCATCGTGGAAGACATCTACCACGAGCCGTCGGCTGCCAGCGACGCCATTCCGTCGGCGGCCCCCTCCGCATGACCACTCAGGCTCTGCTCCGCCTCGCTTGGCGCGAGAGTCGCACGGCACGTCGTCGGCTCGCGCTGTACATGTCGAGCATTGCGTTCGGAGTGGCCGCGCTGGTGGCCATCGATTCCTTTGCCGGCAACGTGACGCGCTCCATCCGCGAACAGTCGCGCACCCTGCTGGGTGGCGACATGGCGCTCACCGCCCGGGCCACCTTTCCGGCCGTGGTGGACACGCTCGTGGACTCGCTGCGCGCCCAGCAGATTCCGGCCGCGCGCGTGACCACCTTCGCGTCCATGGCGCTGGCGGAACCGTCCGGCGGCACGCGTCTCGTGCAGGTCCGCGCCGTATCACCTGGCTACCCGTTCTACGGCGCCATCGAAACCGAACCGGCCAATGGCTGGTCACGGGTGCACGACGACAGCGTCGTGTTCGTGGATCCGTCGCTGCTCATTGCCCTCGAGGCCAACGTTGGCGACGTCCTCAAGCTTGGCCAGCAGACGTTCCGCATTGGTGGCACCCTGGGCAATGTACCGGGCGACGCCGGCATCACGTCGGTGATTGGGCCACGCGTGTATGTCTCCGACCGCTGGTTGGAGAAGATGGGGCTGCTCAAGTTCGGCAGCCGCGCTGAATACGAGATGGTGTTGCGGCTGCCGCCAAATCAGGCCACGCCTCAGGGCGCGGCTCAGGTAGCCAAGGCGCTGCGCCGTCGCATTGATCCGGTGGAGGCGGCGCGACTGGAAGCGCAAGAAGCCTCCGGCGAGGCCGAGCGCTCCGGCCCGGGCGGCGAAGGCGACGACCCCGAACGCGATACCGTACGCGTGCTGCCGGCGGCGACGACCGACAGCACCAGCCCCGACTCCGCCTCGGGGGCGAAGGCCGCCACCACCGCCGTCGCGCCGCAATCCATAGCCCCTCCACGCACCCGGGTTCGGGTCCGGACGGTCGCCGACACCGAGCGCGACTTCACTGAAGCCGTCGCGCGCCTGGCCGACTTTCTCAGCATCATTGGCCTCATTGCCCTCCTGCTGGGTGGCATCGGCGTGGCCAGTGGCGTCAACGCGTTTGTGTCGGCGAAGATTGATACCGTTGCGGTGCTCCGCTGCCTCGGGGCCACCAGCCGCCAGGTCCTTGCCCTGTACGTGGTGCAAGCCGGGGCCATGGGGCTGGTAGGAGCGACGGCGGGTGCAGCTCTGGGCGTCGCGATCCAGTTCCTTCTGCCTCAGGTCATGGGAGAGTTCCTGCCCGTGGACGTGGCCATCATGCTTGAGCCACGACCGTTGCTGCTGGGGCTCGCCACTGGCGTGTGGGTATCACTCGTGTTTGCGCTGCGGCCGCTGCTCGCGCTGCGACGGGTCTCTCCGTTGCAGGCCATTCGCCGAAACGCCGATCCCGCGGCGCTGCCCAGTGAGTGGAAGGACCCGGCGCGCCTGGTGGTGGATGCACTGTTGATCGGCAGCATCGTTGCGATTGTGATGTCGCGCATTGAGTCGGTGCGCGATGGTCTCGCCATGACGGGAGGCATTGTGGGCGTGGTGGCCATCCTGTGGCTCGCCGCCACGGCGCTCATCGCCGTGGCCCGTCGGACGACCCGTCCGTCCTGGCCGTTCCCGCTGCGCCAGGGCATTTCCAACCTGCACCGCCCGGCCAATCAAACGCGGGCCGTCACCTTGGCGCTGGGCTTCGGTGCGTTCCTGCTCAGCACCGTGTATCTCGTGCAGGCCAATCTGCTGGGGCGCGTGCAGACCACCGCTGATGCCGCGGCCGGCAACCTGCTGCTCTTCGATGTGCAGGACGATCAGGCCGCGCCGCTCGATTCCATGTTGCGCGTGCGCCAGCATCCCATTGTGCAACAGACGCCCATTGTGACGATGCGCATTGAGGCGATCAACGGCGTGTCAGTCACCAAAATGCAGGCCGATACGTCGGTGCGGCGCGCCGGGTGGGTCCTGCGGCGCGAGTACCGGTCCACGTACCGTCAGGAGATGCAGGCGTCGGAGAAGTTGATCACTGGCTCGTGGTTTCCGGATTCGTCGCAGCGTCGTGAAGCGCGGGCGGCCAATCCGGATCTCCCCTACCTGCTCTCACTCGAGACGGGACTGGCCGGCGACATGGGCGTGACGATTGGCGACACCATCGTGTGGAACGTCCAGGGCGTCCCGGTCACAACGGTGCTGGCCAACACGCGCGAAGTGAACTGGGGCCGCTTCGAAGCCAACTTCTTTGCGGTGTTCGAGCCAGCGGCGTTGCGCCGAGCCCCGCAGCAATACGTAATCGTGGCCAACGTGCCGGCGGGACAGCCACTCGCCGCCATGCAACGGGATGTGGTGCGACGGTACCCGAATGTGTCCAGCCTGGATCTCACGCTGGTGAAACAGACGATCGGCGCCATCATCGATCGGGTGACGCTGGCCATCCGCTTCCTTGGGCTCTTCTCGCTTGCCATGGGTGTGCCAGTGCTGTTCAGTGCAGTGGCCGCCACCCGGCGTGCGCGTCTGCGCGAAGGTGTGCTGTTGCGTACATTGGGCGCGTCGCGGGCCCAGGTGGCGCGTGTGCTGCTGGCCGAATACGGGGCCCTCGGAGCGCTCGGCGCCCTCACGGGCATGGTACTCTCCTTTGGCGGCGCGTGGGCCATCACACGCTTCGTATTCGACGACCCGTTCGACCCGGCCGTGGGCCCAACGCTGCTGATCGCGGCCGGCATGCTGCTGCTGACCATGACGATCGGTTTGCTCACCTCGCGCGATGTCTATCGCGAAACGCCCATGATGGCGATTCGGGAACCGGGATAACCCGTCCAACGCGGCCGCTGACGGTTTTCGCGCGTCAGCGGTTGGCGATCAGGCCGTAGGCGAACGGTCTGCCGTCTTTCACGGCGACCCAGACGCGGGCGCCAGTGAGACCCTGCAGCGCTGACGGCAGCGGCACACGTCTGGTACCGCTGCCATCGGTGAGTTTGAGGCCCCCATCGGGGAGGATGGTGCCGTCAAACGCGGGCACGCCGTCGGCGGCGCGCACATAGAAGTCCGAGACGACCACATCCCGCGGCGTGATCCGTACGCCACGCACGACCACCTCACTGCCCACGAGCTTCGACATCCCGGTGGTGGCCATGCCGCTCAGGGCAATGGTGGACTGCGCCGTACGCAACACCACGGCGCGAGCTGGCTCCGTCCCCTGCCAGATCAGCTGTCCGCGTACGGTATCGCCATGCGCGCGATCGGTGCCGGCACCAGCACCGGTCATTTTGGCGGCGAAGGCCCGCGCCATGGAGTCGCCACGCGCCTGGGCACGTTTCGACATGATCGTCCCCGCCGTCAGCGCGCCGGTGGCATCGCGGACATTGGCTCCCGGAGACGCCAACGTACCATCTCCGGCACCCGTAGCGACCCGGCTGCCGCCGCCCAGGGAATCCTTGAGCGCCTGTTCAAACTCCGCCTGCGCCGCGAGTCGCAATGAGTCGAGGACCATGGGCGCCCGGTCGGCCTGGGCGAGCAACGAGTCACCACGGAAGGCCAACGTATCCAACCCCTCAATGTCGCCTTTTACCGTCACCCCGCCGTCGCCGATACTTCCACAGGCAAACAATGCAGGGAGCACCAGGGCTCGCGCCAGGGCGTGGCGGCAGCGGTGCATCGGCTGCCAGACACGAGGACACGGGATGGGGTGGGCCACATTGCACGATTTCATATCCGTGAAGCTACGGTCAGACTTCGTACCGTCAACGCAGAAGTGATGCATATTGCGCGGTACGGAACGGTTCCTGCTCGGCCATTTCACACGCGGCATGGTGCGAACGGCGTTCAACGCTGGCAGACCCAGCTGTGATGCCCCGTGCATTCCCGTTACACTCCCGGCACAAATCGCAACACGAGGGTGACGTCAGCCATCACGGCGCGTCAACCAACGCATGGTAGACTTCTCAACAGATCACACGACGGCGCGCTTCGGGCGCGACACGTGGCAGCACGACAACGACCGCGGGCTCGCCCTGGCGGCAGATGGCGATTGGGCCGAGGCGACTGAAGCCTTTGCGGCCGCCGCCGACAGTCTTGCGCGTGCGCTGCCGTCGGCATCGGGAAGCCATGAGCCGCTGGCCCTCGTCCTGAGCAATCTGGCGCAGGCGAATTTCCGGCTGGGCCGTGTTGAAGAAGCCTTGCAGCATGCACAGCGGGTCTGTGCGCTGCGAGTCGCCCTGGCCGGGGAAGACGCCATGCCGGTGGCGCGGGCCCGTATGGACCTCGCCGTGATGCTGGCCTCGAGCGGGCGTCTGGACGAAGCCAGACTGCTGGTGCAGCGCGCGATCACGGCCATTGAGCATCACGTGGGTGAGGAGGACGCGCGCTTGGCCATCGTCCTGGAGAACGCGGCGCGTATTGCGCTGGCGGCGGGAAATCCGGCCAACGCCGAACCGCTACTGCTGCGACTGCACGCTCTGTTGGATGCGCATGAGTTGTCCACGGAACGGGCCGAGGTGCTGCTGGCGCGCGTCGCGGACGTTCGCGCGCGTCAGGAGGCCGCAGCCTCACGGCACGAAGTAGAGCAGCCTCTGGTCACGGACGACATGTCCGCGGACGCGGCGGTTGTGCAAGTCACAGCCGCCGCGGCAGAGGACGCACAGGTCGTTACGCCCCGCAGCGAAACGCCTGCCCAGGTGAGCGCCTTCGACGATGACACGTCGATGCGGGTGTACGCCCACGCTTCAATCGAAGCGCATGAGGAATGGGAAGACCAGCCGCTCCGCGACGCCGTCGCGGTCACCGATGTGTTGCTGAGAACCACCCCCAGCGGGGTCCCCATCATCCCGGCCGCTCCCGTGGTGGAACCGCCGTCGCTGGATCAGGCCGACGACCTTGTGGATGAGATGCTGGACACGATGGATCTCACCGATGTGCTGCCGGCGCCAACGTTGCGCGACCCCAGTATCGACGAACTGCTGTCGGTTGACGTGATGAACACCCCACTGTCATCGCTGGCGGTCGCCGGTCTTGATCGGACCCTCACGCCGCTCGAACCCTTTGATGCGGTTCCGGCGGCGGAGCTTGACGTTGATCTGCTGGATACGACGCCAGCGGCCGATGCGTTATCCGGATTGTCACTCGACCTCGCCGATTCCGCTCCGGTGGCACAGACGGCAGGCGGGGATACCGATTTCGATCTCGACCTGGCGTTCGACGATGAGGTCGTCCCCGCCGACACGACGGCAACTGCGGTAGAGGCGCCGGCGGCCACTTCGAACGTGAACTACCCCACGCCAGCCACCAACGCCGGCTTGCTGCTCGACTTTGCCGTGGAGCACGGTGTGGTCAACGCGGACGAGGAGCCCATGCTGGTGGGTCCCCCCATTTCGTCTCCAGTACTTGGTGGCCTGCCGGACCAGCCCGCTGTACCGGCCGCTCCCGCGGTAAAGCCAGGGCCGACGCAGATCGTGTCGTCGGGGTCAACGGCTGGTATCGCCCCGTTGTCGGATATTGTGGCCACGGCACCGCCGGCCCCTTCCATGGCGGCACCGTCGCCCGAGCCGGTCCCTACGCCACGCGCCAGCAGCACGGGCGCGGCGCCCCGCCGCACCACGGAGTCGCGTGCCGCGAACGACGCCCAACCCTCTTCAGGGAAGGGCAAGCTGTTCGTGATCATTGGCGGGGTAGTCGCAGTGGCTGGTGGCGCCGCCGCGTTCTTCCTGCTCAAGTAACGGCACTCCTCGCGCGACAGGCATGGTATGCGCCATGCCGCGTGTTGCCGTCAGTTCTTGTGGCGGAAGGTGATGCGCCCGCGGGTCAGATCATACGGCGACACTTCCACGTTGACCCGGTCGCCGGCCAACACGCGGATCCGGTTCCGACGCATATTTCCCGCCAGCGTCGCGAGTATTTCGTGTCCGCTCGGCACCGCCACGCGGAACATGGCATTCGGCAACAACTCGGTCACGGTGCCTTCGAGTTCAATCGCGTCCTGCTTCCCCATGTCGGCGTCGGTCCTCTCCTTGGTTGGGCCGGCCCGGGAGTCGTGCCGGTCTTGACGGAGAAAAAAGATATGAAATTCCGCACCAGAGGCCAGCCGAGGCCTGTCGATGGTCACTGACACCCTGCTGGTGGGCCCCGGATGGCTTGGGGCGGCCGCGGCGCTCAGCCTCGCGGCCGAGGCCAGGGTGCACCACGGACGGGTCTTTTGCCTGTCGCGCACGGCGCGCCCGGCACCTGCGGGGTGCCATGCCGTTGCCGGGGATATCGTGCGCGGCGCCAACGATGACGCCTTGCTGAACGCGCTTCCGGAACGCGTTGCACGATTGGTGGTGTGTGTCGCACCGTCGTCCGCACGGGGCGACAGCTACGCCATCTATCCCGCTGCGGCGCGAGGCGCGGCCGCCTTGGCCGATGCACTTGGTGTCGCCAGTCTGGTGTACATATCGAGCACCGGGATCTATGACCGCCAGGATGGGAGCGAGGTGGACGAGCGCACGATCATTGCGCCGGCCAACGAACGCGTGCAGGCGCTGATGGACGCCGAGCTGGCTGTACTGGCATCGGCCACGGCGTCGCGCGCCGTCACCGTGTTGCGCGCGGCCGGACTCTACGGCCCCGGCCGCGATCCCGGTCCACGATTCGCCAATGGCCTCACCGCCCCTGATACCTGGTGCAATTTTTCGTGGCGCGACGACGTGGTGTCGGCCATGGTGCATACGTTGGCCCTGCCGTCCACCGGAAAAGGGATGGTGTTCAATTGCACCGACAATACGCCAGTACAGGCTGGCCTCATTACACAGGCCCTTACGGGTCGGGCCGCAACGGGTGACACGGCGGCAGCGGGGGCGGCCACCACAACGGGTGCTGTGCGGGCGGGACGCAGCAATCAACGGATCTCAAGCGCCGCGTTGCTGGCCACAGGCTGGGCTCCCTCCATGCCTGACATTTTTGCCGGACTCCAGGCACTCGGCCATGTCCTCCCCGGTCTCGAGGAGCGCGCATGAGCGACACGTCCCAACCTTATGGCCCCAATACGCCCGCCATCCGTCGCTTCCTCGTGCGATTCGCCGGGCTTGGTGCGGGCGACCGACAGGCCGTGGTGACCCGTTATTCGGCCGCAGCGACCACCAGGAGCTACCTCAAGGCCGAAGGCGCCCTGGCCACCGCCATCGAACGCAGTGGGCGCGAACCATTACGCGATGCGCTGAGCGGTCCGCTGCTGCAACTGGTTCGTCGCCCCAATGCACCGGAGCCAACCGAAGCGAACGCGCTGGATGGGCTCGATGAGGTGGCAGAGCCGGCCCTGGCCGCTTTGCTGGCTCTCCTGGTACGCGACCTCCTGGCGTCTACCGAGCTGGAAGCGCTGTACACGGCCTTTCACGAGGTGATCCCGTTGGCCGACCTGACCAGCTGACGGCGGGCACTGGCCGCCGTTGCGGTGCGCTAGAGTACCGTATCTGTCCGCGGCTCGGCCGCGAGCGTGAACCGGGGGATAACGGCCAGAAAACTCGAACCATCATCGCGCACGAAGCGATAGGTGCCCTCCATCCAGCCGTTGGGCGCCTTCAGTACGCAGAATGAGCGGTATTCGTGAATCTGTCCGGGGAGCAGGTGCGGCTGTTCTCCCACCACGCCTTCGCCTTCCACGACGGTGTCGCCCACCGCTTCATCGTGAATGAGCCAGCGGCGTGTCCGCAACTGCGCCGCCTGGTCACCCACATTCTCGATGCGGATGTGGTAGGCAAAGACGAACTGCCCCAGCAGCGGATTGGACCGTTCGCGCAGATACGACGGGCGCACGGTGATGCGGATCCCCGACGTCATGCGGTAATAGAACGAAAGGCGATCGCTCATCAGAACCGTCCAGTGGACGATGAGGTGGAACCCGACACGATCGAAAGCGACACGGGCGAACTCTCTGTACCAACGCGGTTGAGCGCCGACACGGTCACTTTGGTGGCGGCGAGGTCACGGGGAATCGTAAAGCGATCGGTCGCCCCCGGTAGTACCATGGTAACCCATGCCGTGTCGGTGCGCAGCCGTACGAGCCATTGCCACGGGGCGGTTCGTCCCTGGGGCATGAGTCGCAGCTGGAGGGCCCCGTTGGCGCGCTGCACACGCGGGGCCGGCGCGGGGGGCGGTGGGGCCACGAGCCACGGTGAGGCCGGCGGCAAGGCCACCGCCGCATACGGACCGCTCTGCAACGTGTCGTTCATCCCAGCCTGGTTCTTCAGGAACGAGGTCATGCTGAAATGCACGTTGCCGGAGGCCCCTGGTTGCAGTCGCGTGAGGCGAATCTGCTCCAGCAGGTCACTGACCGGAAACGCCGTGGAGCCGCGTCCCCCCGCCAGCGACGTGAAATTTCCCGGCCACAAGTGGCGTTGCATTACGTTTTCACTCGCCCACCAGTCGAGCAGCACGGGATACGCCTGCGCCACCTTGGTGGTAGGCCAGTAGAGCTGCGGCGTGAAGTAGTCCACCCACCCCTCACGCAGCCATTTGCGGGCATCGGCGTACAACTTTTCGTAGGCATCGAAACCGCGGATCTGTTCAGGGTACCCTGGCCGCCAGATCCCGAAGGGGCTGATACCAAAGCGGACCCACGGCTTGGTGGCGTGCACGGTGTCGTGCAACTGACGCACCAGCCTGTTCACATTCTCGCGGCGCCACTCGGCCCGATCGAGTTTTCCGCCGGACTTGCGGTACTTGGCGTAGCTGGTGGCATCGGGAAAGGGCAACGCCCGCCCTCGCCGATCGTTCTCGGGATACGGGTAGAAGTAGTCATCGAGGTGAATGCCATCCACGTCATACCGCTTCACGACATCCACGATGACCTTTACGGTGCGCGCGCGCACCGCAGCCTCACCCGGATCCATCCAGAGGTAGCTACCGTATTTTTTCACCAACGCCGGGTTGGTACGGCGAATGTGTGAAACGGCGGCGGGGGATTTGCCGCGCACAAAGCCGGCCCGATACGGGTTGAACCAGGCGTGCAATTCCATACCGCGGGCATGCGCTTCGGCAATGGCAAAGGCCAGGGGATCCCAGAACGGCTGCGGCCGTTTCCCTTGCGTTCCGGTGAGGAACTCCGACCATGGCTCAAGACTGGACTGATACAGCGCATCACCGGCCGGTCGCACCTGAAAAATCACCGCGTTCAACTTGAGTGCTTCTGCCCGGTCGAAGAGGGCGCGCAACTCGGCCTGCTGGTCCTCCGTGCTCAGTGTACGCTTGGAGGGCCAGTCCATGTTGCCCACCGTGGCCACCCAGACACCGCGAAACTCACGCAGCACCGGCGGCGCATCGACGCTGACGACGGCTTGGGGCACTTCGGCGCGCCGCACGGGGGCCTTGTCGGCGCCGCGCGCAGCCGGCGTGCGACGACGCGCGGCCGTATCCAGACGACCGGCCGCCGAATCGCTGGCCACGCCTACTGCCGGCGCCACTGGCGCGGGTATGGGCACGGCCGGCGAGAGCCCACGGCCACAGGACATGGTGGCCAGTATCACCGCCACGGCGCCGGCTCCATACACACGTCGCATCACGCGCCGATCGTCTCCGACGCCTGTTGCATGGCGGCCAGCACCACACCCGCGCGCCGCGCCGCCTCGGCGATACGAGGACCCTCCTGAATGAACGAGATGCGGAAGAAACCCTCACCACCGGCGCCAAACCCCGACCCCGGCATGGCAATCACCCCCTGCTCTTCACGCAGACGGTCGCAGAAGGCCGCGCTCGACATGCCGTCGGGAAGCGGAATCCAGAGGTACATGGTGGCCTTGGGCGCTTCGCAGGCGAAGCCGTTGGCGCGGAATGCCGCCACCGCCGCATCACGACGTGCGGCAAACACCGCGAGGTTCTGCGGCACGAACTCGGCCCAGCTTTCAATAGCGGCAACACCCGCCGCTTGAATGCCCATGTACTGCCCGGTGTCGGTGAACGATTTCACCTTCGTGAGCGCGCCGGCGATCTCCGGCTTGGCCACCGCCCAGCCGCACCGCCATCCCGTCATGTTGTACGTCTTCGACAGCGAATGAAATTCGATGGCCACGTCACGCGCTCCCTCAATCTCGAAGATGCTCGGCGGCACATAGCCATCGAAGCCCATCTCCGAGTACGCGTTATCGTACACCAGCAGAATGTCACGTTCCCGACAGGTCTGCACGACGCGTTCGAGATACTCGCGCGGCGCAATGGCGGCGGTCGGGTTGTTGGGATAATTGAGATACAGCACGCGCGTCCGTGCCATCACAGCGGCCGGAATCTCGTCGAGTTCCACGAGAAAGTTGGTACGCGGACGCAGTGCATACACGTACGGAGTGGCATCGCTCATGAGCGTCCCCCCCAGATACGCCTGATAGGCCGGATCGGGAATGATCGCCACGTCGCCGGCGCCGAGATAGGCGAATGCCACGTGGGCCAGCCCTTCCTTGCTCCCCAGCAGCGGTACGATCTCGGTAAGCGGATCGACGCGCTGTCCAAACCGTGTGTGCATCCACGCGCTGATGGCTTCACGATACGGCACGTGTCCCAGCCCGAAGCCGTAGCGTTGCATGGCCGGGACTTCGGCGGCCGCCTGCAATGCGGCCACCGCCTTGGGGGGCGGTGGCAGATCGGCATCACCGGCGCCGAGATCGATCACGTCTACGCCGGCGGCAAGCAGTGCCTTCTTGCGCGCCGGAATATGCGCCAGCGGATAGATGGGAAAGGCCGAGAAGCGCGAAGAGAACTTGGGCATGCTCAGGACGTGGGCGGATTGAACTGCGCGTGCTGCGCTTCGATCCAGCTCTGATGATACTTGGGATCTTCGATATCGACGGCGGCCTTCGCCACTTTGAGAGGGCGGAAGCTGTCCATCATGACGGCCAGTTCGTTGGTGTACTTGGCGCCGATTGACGCTTCAGTACGTCCGGGGTGCGGACCGTGCGCGAGCCCATCGGGATGGTGCGTGATGGAGCCGTACTCGATGCCCTTCCGGCTCATGAATTCACTGGAGGCGTAGAAGAGCACCTCATCGGAATCCACGTTGCTGTGATTGTACGGGGCCGGAATGGCCTCGGGATCGAAATCGTACGGTCGCGGACAGAAACTGCAGATCACGAACCCGTCTCCCTGAAACGTCTGGTGCACCGGCGGCGGCTGGTGAATGCGTCCCACGATCGGCTCGAAATCGTGGATGTTGAAGATCCACGGATAGAAGTAGCCGTCCCATCCAATCACATCGAACGGATGGTGATCGAGCACGAGCTCGTTGAGCGCATCGTACTGCTTGACGTAGATGGGGAACTCCCCCTTCTCGTCTCGCGGCGCCGTATGCTGCGGACGGCGGATGTCTCGCTCGGAGAATGGCGCACCTTCCAGCAGCTGTCCGAACTCGTTGCGATAGCGCTTGGGGGTGCGCACGTGCCCGCGGCTCTCCATCACCAACAGCTTGGTTGGTCCCTGTGCCGGATCGAGCCGCCACCGGTGCGTGATGTTGCGGTGAATGACCACGTAGTCACCGGGCTTGTACGGCAGATCGCCGAACACCGATTCCAGTACCCCGTGCCCTTCCACCACGTACACCACTTCGTCCGCCTGCGAGTTGCGGTAGAAGTGCGTATCGGCCACGTCGGGTTCCACGTACAACATGCCGATGTCGCTGTTGAACAGCAGCGGCAGTCGATCGAGCGTCGCCGACCCTCCTTTCTTCACGCGCGACGTGAGGAAGTGCCGATGACGAAGCGACATCTCCTTGTCTTCCACCCAGGCCAGATCGCGGATCTTGCGGGCCGAGAGGTACGTGGTGGGCGGATGCGTGTGGTAGAGCAGCGAGGAGGTGCCCACAAAGCCTTCGTGCCCCATGAGCTCTTCGGCGTACAACCCGCCATCGGGACGACGGAACACGATGTGCCGCTTGCGCGGAATGCTGCCGAGTTGATGATAGATGGGCATGGTCGGCTCAGAGGTTGCCGCGCAGTTCCTGCTCGCGCTCGATACTTTCGAAAAGCGCCTTGAAGTTGCCCTTGCCGAAGCTCGTGGCCCCCTTGCGCTGAATGATTTCGTAGAAGAGTGTGGGGCGATCTTCCACCGGCTTCGTGAAGATCTGCAGCAGGTAGCCGTCAGGATCACGATCCACGAGGATGCCCAGCTTGGCCAACTCTTCGACCGGCTCGTCAATCTGCCCTACGCGCGCCTGCAGCTCGTCGTAGTACGACGTGGGCACGGACAGGAATTCCACGCCGCGGTTCTTCAGGGCGGTTACCGTGGTCAGAATGTCGTCAGTGGCGAGCGCCAGGTGCTGCGCGCCGGGACCACCGTAGAAGTCGAGGTACTCTTCAATCTGCGACTTCTTCTTCCCCGAGGCGGGCTCGTTGATGGGGAACTTGATCTTGTCGTTCCCATTGGCCATGACCTTCGACATGAGCGACGAGTACTCGGTGCTGATATCCGAATCGTCGAAGGTGATGAGATTGCGGAAGCCGAGCACGTTGGCGTAGTAGGCCACCCAATGGTTCATGCGGCCCAGCTCTACGTTCCCCACGCAATGATCCACGTATTTGAGCCCCACGTCGGCGGGCTGATAGTGCGAGGTCACGGGCTTGAAGCCTGGCAGAAAGAGTCCGCGATAGTTACGGCGCTCAACCAGCGAATGTATGGTGTCACCGTAGGTGCCAATGGCGGCAAGGACCACCTCGCCATCGGCATCCTGCACCACCTGCGGTTCCTGAATGCCAATGGCCCCGCGTGCGATGGCGGTGTCGTAGGCCAACCGGGCGTCATCCACCCACAACGCATAATCCTTGACGCCGTCGCCATGCCGGTGCACGTGCGCGGCAATGGGCGAGTCGGACGAGAGCGCGGTGGTGAGCACCAGGCGAATCTTCCCCTGCTGCAGGAGATAGCTGGCGCGGTCGCGCACACCGGTTTCGGGGCCACGATACGCCACCAACGCATAGCCGAACGCGGCGCGATAGTAGTGGCTCGCCTGCTTGGCATTCCCGACGTAGAACTCCACGTAGTCGGTGCCATTGATGGGAAAAGCGTCCTGTTCGACGCCCGCTTCTGGAACGGTCAACGTAGCCATGGGCATACCTGTGTGATGACATGAAAAGGACGGCTGTCATGGACAGCCGAAGACGCACGTCGCAGGATGGTCCTGCGGCGCGGAAACCCTTTCAGCTCAGATATGCGAACGCGGGAGCGCGCCGATCCACGCGCGCTGCCGTTGGTCCTCCGAAGGCGGGGTGAGGAACATGCCCTAAACCTAGCAGGTCGACCGTCGGCGCGCCGACCGGCCGCTGGCTCGGGGCACACCCGTCCCCACGGGGCGCCGGACCCGCTAGTGGCGCAACGCCGGAATATCGCGATAGAGCTCCAGCGCGGCGGGATTCGCCAGCGCCTCCACGTTCCGCACCGGTCGACCGTGGATAACCTCCCGAACAGCAATTTCTGTGATCTTGCCGCTGATGGTGCGGGGAATATCCGCCACCGCCACGATCACCTTCGGCACGTGATGCGGACTGGTGTGCTCCCGGATGCGCGTACGGATGCGCTTTTCAAGGGCTTCCGTCAGCATGACGTGCTCTCGCAGTCGCACGAACAGCACCACCCGCGAATCGGTACCGGCCGCTATGCCAATGGTCTGCTCCACGGCCAGCGACTCCACCACTTCGGGAATCTGCTCCACCTGGCGATAGATCTCCGCCGTCCCGATGCGGACCCCACCTGGATTCAACGTGGTGTCACTCCGTCCGTGGATAACGAGGCCATCGTGGGCCGTCAGTTCGGCCCAGTCGCCATGACGCCATACGCCCGGCGTGTGCTCAAAGTAGGCCGCCCGATAGAGGGCGCCGTCGGGGTCGTTCCAGAATGCCACCGGCATGCTGGGAAACGGGCGGGTGCAGACCAACTCTCCAGGAACCCCCTGCACCGGCTGCCCCCGCTCGTCGTGCACCTCCACCGCCATGCCCAACCCTCGCATCTGCAACTCCCCGCGGTACACGGGCCCGGTGGGATCGCCCAGCGCAAAACAACTCACGATATCGGTCCCGCCGCTTATGCTGGAGAGCCGCACCCGCGGGCCAATGGCGTGCGCCACAAAATCATAGCTGTGGGCCGCGAGCGGACTGCCCGTGGAGAGGATCGCACGGAGCGCCGACAGGTTGGCCACGTCGCGCGGCACGACGCCTTCTTTTTCGCACATCGCCAGATACTTGGCGCTGGTTCCGAACACCGTGACGTGCTCGCCCTCGGCCATGCGCCACAGGATGGTTGGATCGGGGGCCAGGGGCGCCCCGTCGTACAACACGACCGTGGCGCCGAGGGCGAGCCCTGAAACCAGCCAGTTCCACATCATCCAGCCGCAGGTGGTGAAGTAGAACAGCACGTCGTTGGCCTGCACATCGGTGTGCAGCGCCAATTCCTTCCAGTGCTGCAACAGGGTGCCACCGGCGCCGTGCACCATGCACTTGGGGAGCCCCGTGGTGCCGCTGGAATACAGGATGTACAACGGATGATCAAAGGGGAGACGCACGAACTCCGGTTCAGTCCGATGAACGTGCGACGCCAACACGAGATCGAACCGCTGGGCGAGCGGAAGATCGGCGAGCTCGATGTCCGGACTCACATAGGGCACCACCCAAACGGCCCGCAGGCTTGGCAAGGCGGCAACGATCTCGCGCAGGCGGGGCATGCAGTCCATGCGCTTGCCCGCGTACCAGTACGCATCGGCGGCGACCAGAACCGTCGGCGCGATCTGCCCGAATCGATCGAGGACACCCTTGGTGCCAAAGTCGGGGGAACAGCTGGACCAGGTCGCGCCCAACGAGGCCGTCGCGAGCATGACGATGACGGCCTCAGGGAGGTTGGGCAGCCACCCAGCGACCCGATCCCCCACTCCGACCCCCTGCGAGGCCAGAGCGGCCGCACATTGCGCGACTCGGGCCGCCAGATCGCGGTACGTCAGTCGCTGCTGAGCACCATGCTCGTTCCACGCGACCAGGGCGAGCGCGTCGTCACGGCGACGTAGCAGATGCTCGGCAAAATTGAGGCGCGTTCCGGTGAACCACCGCGGGCCCTCCCAGCCAGACGATGTGCGGTGGGGCGGACGCATGGAGTGGCCGTCGTGCAGCACGGATTCCCACGGCGAGTCGGGCGCACCCGGTCCATCGGCCTGGATACCAGCGGCGCGCCACACTGCTTCCCAGAAGGCGCCGGGATGCTCCACCGACCAACGCTGCAGGGCGTGTGCATCCGTGACCGTGGCAGGTACCGTCCCTTGTGCCAGTAATGTGGTGCGAAACGCCGTCATCCGGGCCACGGCGATGTCCGCATCGGTTGGCTCCCAAATGGGAGACCCCATCGCCCCGTCACTCGCCATGCTTTACATCCTCACGCGCCAGCAGGACGGCATGACAGGTCGGGCCATGCGATTCGCAGTACCAGCCGTGACGATCATGAAAGACCAGATGCGGGGCATCGTTGGGACGCAGCCGAACGCGCACCAGATGTTCAACACCAGTGCGTGGTCCAACTACGGCCTTGGCATCCAGCACATCCACCACCGGCTTGACCGGAAACAGATCCAGCTGGGTCGGCGCAATCACCGACAGGTCATCGGAGGCCAACTGCTTCCGTGAGCCTTTGGCAGCGCGACGTGGTGCAGTCATGGGAGGGGGAGCAAACGCGGTGACGGACGCATCCCCCAATCCTCGCTAGGGTGCGCGTCCGGCGCCAGCGCCTCGGGCCCCTGGCAACGGCTCGGAACCCGTCGCGGTGGCTCCGCCGGACACACCTATCGACTCCACCTGCCAGTGCAGTTCCCACTCACAAAAGGCGTCGCCTTCAATGGCACACCGCACGTGGCGCACATGCGCGTGGCCGCCGCCGGCGAGGGTGATAGCCTGCCGCAATCCCCCGACCTGCCGGCGACAGAACAGGGTGGTCACGGGATCGAAGCCCACCAGCCGGAGCACCACTCGTCCAGGAGCATTCTCCACCACCTGCATGTCCCCGGGTTGATAATAGAGCCGGAACAACGAGATACTCTGCGTCAGGAACTCCAGCGGACTGGGCTTCCGTAGAATGCCCCCATACAGTTGCACGCCATATGACCCGATAGACGCGGCACCCGCCTGTTCTGCCCAGTGCAACGCCTCTGGGGCATGGAGCAGAACCACGTGGTTGGCGGTCTCCCAGACGCGTACCACCAGTGCATAGGGGAGCTCGTCGGTCGACCCGAGCGCTGCAACGACAGTGCGGTCATGCGGCTCGAGTGCGTGCAGGACCTCGGTGGACACGGGTTCGCCGAACGTGTCCGCAATGAAGGCGAGCGTGCTCTGTACCGTGGAGCCTTTGGCGCGTGGCCCGGTGATTGGCATCAACTCCGCTCCCGAACGGCCGCGAGGGCCATCGTCAACACCAGTTGCCGGTCGATCTTCCCGGACCCCAGCCGAGGAAGCGCCTCGGTGAAGACCAGATGGCGCGGCACCTTGTATCCCGCCAATCGGCGTCTTGCCTCACGAAGCAGGACGCTCTCGCCGAGTGCGGGGTCGCGCCGTACGACCACGGCACAGCCCACCTCGCCCCACTTGGCATCCGGCACACCCACGACGGTGGCTTCCAATACGCCTGGACAATCCAGCAGAGCGGTTTCCACCTCACCGGGAAAGACATTCTCTCCGCCGGAGATGAACATTTCCTTGCGACGTCCGCAGATGCGGTACACCCCGTCAGCGTCCACACTGGCCAGGTCACCGGTGCGCAGCCATCCGTCGCTGGTCAGGACCTCAGCGGTTCGGTCCGGGGCGTTGAAATACCCGGAGAACATTTGCGGACCGCGCAGCTGCAATTCCCCTACCTCGCCAGCGCCAGTGGGCTCCCCGGCATCGGTGTGCAGACGCATGGACAGAAACGGCATGGGCCAGCCAACCGTGCCGTCTTTCGCCATGGCGGTGGCGTCGCTGGTCGCGAAGCAATTGGGCCCGCACTCTGTGAGTCCGTACCCTTCCCGGAACCGATAGCCGGCGGCGCGCACTGCGTCTTTGGTACGCTGCGGACAGGGGGCACCGCCGGAGATGAACGTGCGTAACGCCGGAAGCGGACGCCCCCAATTGGCCGCCTGTCGCAACATGTCCAGTTGGGTGGGGACGCCAAAGGACATGGTCAGTCGATGCCGCGCCATGACCTCGAGATGCTCTTCGGCATCGAACGCGCCCATGAGGACGACCGTACCGCCACGAAACAGCAGCGGCGTGGTGAACACATGCCAGCCGCCGGTGTGAAAGAACGGCGTTGCTGCGGGCGCCACATCTTCCGACCCCAGAGCCCATCCCGTGGAGGTACCCAACGCATTCCAGAGCAATTGCCGATGCGGGAGCATGACTCCTTTCGGCGCGCCAGTGCTCCCCGAGGTATAGAGCAGCATCGTGGTATCCTCATGCGTCCGCACGGGACTTGGGGGAGCGGTGCTCTGACGCGCCGCCATCAACAACACCGCCGCCTCTCGATCGAGGTCCACCCAGGGCGCCGCACATCGGGCCTCTCCCGCCAGCGATTCATACGCGGCTTCGCCCAGAACCACAGTCGGCATGGCGTTCGCCAGCACCCGTGTCAACTCGGCGGGAGACAACCGCCAGTTCAATGGGACCAGGATGGCGCCACGACGGATGCAGGCGAAAAACACCGGGAGGAACTCGTAGCGATTCTGCGCCAGTATCCCCACCCGGTCCCCGGGCTGCACCCCCAGCCGCTCCAGCACCACATGCCACGTATCGGCATCGGCATCGAGTTGCGCGTAGGAGATCGACGCGGCCGTCGCGGAATCAACGACAGCCGTTCGGGTGCCATCAACCCGGGCCCACCAGGCCACCGGGTCGAACAGCTCAGGCAACTGGGGAAAAGGCATCACGCGAATCGTAGCAGGGAAAGGGGTCGCGGTGGGATCTCAGCGGCGCGACGCCGTGAGAAACGCTCGCAGCCGAGCAACGAGATCGGGTCCACGCGGATCGGTGAATGATCCCGAGGCATCACCTCGTGGAAACGCATGCGCCAGGCCCTCTACTCTCAGCAGGGCAACCATGGTCTGTCCGCTGGCATTACGCCACTGCGTTTCCCGTACCTCCACGCCATTCATCGTGACCGCAGGGAGTTCGGTCACCACGAGTGCCGGCGCCCCCTGCCTCGCCGCCAATGCATCGTGCAATTGTACGTACTGCCGCGCCGTTTCATCGGCGTTTCGTACGCTCACGACCGGATCCGCCACGCCATGCACCACCACCACGGGCACCGCCTGCGCGTGGGATCCCATGGCCGTCAACCACGCGGCGCCACCAGGGAGCGCGTCACCTGCCCCTTGCTGCATAACCGCCAGCGCGCGCCCGACGTTCGGCGCCGCTTGCCACGCCACCCCCGCCACTGTCATGACAGAGGCAAACTGCTCCGGATAGGCGCCGAACAACAGATTGGCCATCGCCCCGCCGGCGGAAATCCCGACCAGATGCACCTGACCGCTCTGGCCCCCGTAGCTCCTGCGTACCTCCTCAATGAGCGCCGACAGAAGTGCGGGCTCGCCACGACCGCGCTGCTGGTGGGCCGCGTCAAACCAGTTCCAGCACTTGCGCGGGTTGGCGCTCTCCGGCTGCTCCGGATAGAGCACCAGCGCCCCCCCCTGTTCGGCCACCGCATCGAACCCGCTCCCGCGCGCAATATCTGCCGCGTCCTGGAGACAGCCGTGCAACATCACCACCAGTGGCCGTGGTGTACTGGCCGGCGCAGTGGGTAAGACCAGACGCCACGCTCGGCTCCCGTGAGGACCGGTGTGGCGGCCGGTGATCACCTGTGCAGGCGCCTCAGGTGTCGGAGCAACAGCTGCCATTTCGGTCATGTGTGTTTGACCCGCCTTCTGAAAGTGCGCCACGGTGGACGTGTCGAACGAAACACGCGGTGCGGGAGCCGCAACGGCCCCCGCACCGAATGTCACCCCAATCATGAGTGCCCGCCGCACGGTTAGCGGTCGTACCGGATGCCGAAGAACGCCATGCTGCCGATGGACGGCATGTTGAGCAACTCAATGTGCCGGCGACCAAGTCCGCAGCCCCAGCCACGCTGGTATGTCGCCGGCAGCGCCGCGTTAAGGAACAACGGCGGCGTGGTGGTGCCGCTGGTGCAGGCGAATGCATTCTGCACCGACAGATTCATCGTCGTGTGGCTATTGAGCTTGCGGCCCACGTTGAAATCGAAGGCCACGAAGCCCGGAATGCGACCGTTGTGCACGCCGGACAGGAACTGATAGTCCTTCACGAAGCGGAGCACAAACCCACCGAAGGCATCCCACTTGAGGTCGCGCGCATCCATGCCGGTCGTGAACTTGGCCTGCGGGCTGTTCAGCGCGGTGGCTTCCAGCGGATCACCGGGACGCTGAATGATGGAATCGAGCTTCAACACGCTCGCCGTGCCGGTCCAGTTTACCTTGTTGTTCACCACGTACCGCCAGCCGGCGTCGATACCCGACAGGGTGGCTTCGCCGAGGTTGTAATACGTGAGCGCAATTTGCTCCCCTCCGGCCGCGTTCGTGTACTTGGTATTCGTGGCCGTGTTGAAAGCGAACGTGGCGTTCGCGCCGGCGAACGGATTGGCGACCACCACCAGCGGGCTGAGGAACGACTTGTAGCGCGCGACATAGCCGGCGACGTCGATGTACAGTCGATCCTTGAGGACCGCCTTATACCCGAGTTCAAACGTATTGTTCACCTCGGGGACGACGGGGGCCAGCGTCCGCAGTGTGGTACCAGCCGCATTCTTGACGGTGATGCCATCACGATTGCCGAATACCCCAAGACCAGGTGCGAAGTCCCGGAAGAAGAAGCTGGTTTGCAGTGTGGTGGGCGACTTGAACGCCCGATTGAACGTCAGGCGGAACGTGCTGTTCTCCGTGGGCGACACCAACAGCGCGGCCTTGGGGCTGAACTGCGGATCATAAAACTCCGGATCGTCGTAGCGTGCCCCGAACACCAGTTTGGTCTGTTCGTTGATCGGCGTCTCGGTCTGGGCGTAGGCCCCCAGCTGCGTCATCAGAATGTCTTCACCGGTAACGGCATCAGACAGCCAGACCCGCTTCGAACTCACCTCATCGCGACGGTACTGGACGCCGGAGACCACCCGAGTATTGAAGAGCGCGGGGAACGTGCGGTTGTACTGCACTTCGGCGGCACTCATGCGACCATCGGCCGGGAAGCCGGAGAGCGACTTGACCGAATCGTCGCTCAGTGACGCAAAGCGGGGCGCCTGACGGTTTTGCGAGTAGCCGTTCAGCGCAAACGTCTGCCCGGACAACGAACGGGTGGCATACGCCTGGGCGAACCAGTGATCACTGGTGAAACGCACCTGCTGATTCCAGTAGCCCCAGTTGCGGAGCTGATTCCGGCCGGCGCTGGTCACACCAATACCGTTACTGTTGCTGGCGCCACCCTGATACTCCAGGCGGGCCCCGTTGTCGAAATAGTACACCAGCGCCGCACCGCCGCGCGTATAGCCGGTGCTCCAGTCGGCGCCCTGCTCGCGGGAGAGCGGACCACCGGCGACCGCCGCGGCATACGTGTTCTGATTCTGCCAATCCTGGGCAAAGATCCGCTCGCCCGTGACCTTGAATCCAATCTTGTTCCACACGTTGGCGTAGCGGAACTGAAAGCTGGAGAAGCTGACCTGTCCGGGCTTGCGGTTATTGAAGTCCCCCACGTTCATGGTGTTGCTTCCGGCCGCCGTTTCCAGCGTCAGCCCCTTGAACTGCTTGGGATCCTTGCTGAGCAGCGTCACGACGCCGTTGGAGGCATCGGGGCCGTACAACGCGGCACCCGGTCCCACCAGCACTTCAACGCCGGCAATGTCCACCTTCGGAATCGTGGTAAAGACGCCCACCGGCAACCCGTTTTCCGGCAACACGGCGATACGGTTGTCTTCCATCTGCAGCATGCGGTTGTTGAACGCGCTGTTGAAACCGCGCGCGTTGATACCCGCCGCGGCAATGCCTGTCTGGAAGAAATCCACGCCCTTCACTTCCTTCAGCGCGGCCGTGAACGAATTGCCCACGGTATAGGTCAATTGGTCCGCGTTGATGCGGGTCACGGTGGCAGGCGCTTCGGTGATTTTTTCAACTCGACGCGAGGCGGACACCACGTACCCACCGAGTTGCAGCGCCGACGCCTGCAAGGTGATATCGAGGCGGGTGTCCGCCTCACCGGCGATGGCAACGTTTTCGAACGTGCGAGCGACGGCTCCGATACGTTGGACCCGTATG
This sequence comes from Gemmatimonas phototrophica, assembly GCF_000695095.2. Taxonomy (NCBI): domain Bacteria; kingdom Pseudomonadati; phylum Gemmatimonadota; class Gemmatimonadia; order Gemmatimonadales; family Gemmatimonadaceae; genus Gemmatimonas; species Gemmatimonas phototrophica. The sequence continues at coordinate 2,629,002 of NZ_CP011454.1, forward strand.
GTATACGAACCCACGGGGACGCCAAGCACACGGTACTTGCCGTCCAGTCCGGTGGTTGCCCCGAAGCGAGTGCCCACAACGGTCACCTGCGTGCCCGGCAAGGGCGCCTTGGTACTATCGGTGACCAACCCAGACAAACTCCCTGACTGCGCCGCAGCCGCGGACGGGATCACCGCGAGAGCCAGGGCCATGATAACGGCGCGCCCGGACGCGAGCCGGCGAATGAAGCACTGCATGAATTCTCCTCCAGGAGGGAACTGCGTGTAGAGGAGCACGGAGACGATATCCGACTCCGCGCGGGTGGAACGTCAAAGAAAAAGGCGGACACGAGCTATGATCAGAAACGACATCAACCACAGAGCGGCAGACGAGAGCAGGCGTGAGACGCCGCAGCGGCGTCAGTGGCGCACCTCCTGAGCCGTGACATCGGTTGCAGGGCCGTACAGCGCCTCGAAGTGCGCCGCATAGCGGAGGTCGGCGGCGGCGCGGATCACCTTGAAGGTGGGCGTCAGCAAGCCGTTGTCCGATGAGAACTCGTCGGCGACCACGGCAAACCGTTGTACCCGATCCGGACGCGCCAACGAGCTGTTCACATCGGCGACCGCTCCGCCCAACAGCTCCAGGACACGGTCGTCCCGCAGCAACTCCACCCACGGCAGGTCAATGCCCTGCGCCGCAGCCCACGCTTCCAGCGCGTCGCGACGCGGTGCCACCAACGCCGTGAGATACTTGCGGCCTTCCCCGTGGCAGACGGCGTGGGCAATAAAGGGGGATGCGGTCAGCGCCGCTTCGATGGGTACCGGGGGTACCTTTCGGCCGGTGGAGAGCGCAATGAGTTCCTTGGCACGTCCGGTGATGCGCAGCGAGCCATCGGGAAGCAGCTCCGCCAGATCCCCGGTGTGCAGCCAGTGTCCGTCCTCACTGAACGCCGCGCGCGTCTCCGCAGGACGGTTCCAATAGCCATCAAAGCTCAGCGCGCTGCGACGGACCAGCAGTTCACCGCGATCATCGATGCGCACCGTGGTGCCGGGCATGGGTGGCCCGACCGTATCAAAACGCGGCGAGTCGGGCCGGTTCATGGCGATGCACAGATGCTCCGTTTGGCCGTACGCGCCCAAAATGGGCAAGCCCAGTTGCTGCAACGTTTCGGCGATCGCCACGGGCAGCGCGGCGCCACCGGACGTCGCCAACCGTACACGGTGCCCCACCCGCGCCGTGATGGCCGCGCGCGGATCGCGCCCTTCACGGCGGGCAACGTCTGCGGCTTCGTACAGGCGTTCAAAAATGCGAGGAAGGGCACCGAGAAGCGTGGGCTCGAAGTGCGCGGCGACCGGGAAGAGATCCGTTGGATCTTCGATGAGCGCTGACGACATCCCCACCAGCAGGCGCGTACACATGCCGAAAACCCGTTCAGCCGCATGGGAATACGGCAAAAAGCTCAGGGTACGGTCGCTGTCACCGAGTTGGAGCACTGCCGCAATGGACGCCGCTGACGCCGCGAGATAGCGATGTGAAATGCATGCACCCTTGGGTTCACCGGTGGAGCCGGAGGTGTAGATCAGCGCCGCGAGCGTGTCGGCGACGATGGCTTCGCGTCGGGCATCGAGCGCGCGCCCCAGCGCACGGTCCTGCATCAGCAGGGCAACGCCCTCATCGGCAAAAACGTGCAAAGGCGTGACCGCCAATGGCAGGCCGACATCCGCGGTATCGTGCGTGTCGAGCACCACACCCGGTAGCGGCGTGGACACCGATGCCGTGGCAGACGCCAGACGCACGGCTTCGTGTCGCTGATCGGTAAACAGCCACCGGGCGCCGCTGTCGCGCAGGACGTGATCCACCTGCCCAGGGGTACTGGACGGGTAGATGCCAACACCCACCGCCCCGATGGATTGGATGGCAAGGTCCAGGGTGGGCCAGATGGGCCGGTTGCCGGCAAAGACGGCAATGCGGTCTCCCACCTGCACCCCCGCGTGCACAAGCCGCGCCCCTATGGCGCGCACCCGCGCACTCATCCCGCCCCACGTGATGCGCTCCGCCGGCGTGTGATGGCCGCGCGGATACACCGCAAACATGAGTGCGTCCGGCATAGCTTCCGCCCGGACAAAGAACCGATGAATGAGTGGAGAATCCACCACCAGACTCACGAGGTCACCTCCTCACCGCGCATGCCAGCGCATGGCCAACGACCCCATGGCCAATCCGGCGCCGGAGCCGGTGAACATCAGGAGTTCCCCATCACGCACGCGACCGGTTCGCACCGCATCATCCAGCGCCATGGGGAGACAGGCCGAGCCGGTGTACCCCCACTTGTGCATGATCGTGTGCGCCCGCTCCATGGGCTGCGAGAGTCCTTGCATGACCGTTTCGATTGTGGAGCGGTTCACCTGCGTCCAGAACCAGCGATCCACATCGTCCGGCGTGTAGCCGATGCGGCCGAGCACGGACTGCACGATGCGAGGCCACCCCTCCTCGTTGATCGAGGCGGGATACTTCTGTACGAAGCGCAACTTGTTCTGCAATCCGGCGTCAAGCACCGATTGGGAGATGGGGGTGCGTGTCCCTCCTGCGAAGACACCCATGCCATGGCAGTACCGGCCATCGGCAAAGAGCTCGGACGCGAGAATTCCGTCGGTGTCGCGAGCCTCCACGACGACGGCGCCGGCACCATCCGCGAAGATCGTGACCGTCTTCTTGTCGTGCTGGTCGAGATACTTCGACATGGCATACGCCCCCACCACCAGGATGCGCTGATAACGGGAATCGCTGCGAATGTATTTCCACGCGACATCGAGGGCGGTGACAAATCCGGCGCACCCGGCGTTGAGATCGAACGTGCCGGCCCGGGTGAGCTCGAGACGGCCGTGCAGCACCGATGCCGTGGCGGGCGAGATGAACTCCGGGGTGTCGGTGGCGACGATCAGCAGGTCAATGGCATCGGGCGCCACTCCGGCGGCTTCCATGGCCAATCGGGCCGCATCCTCCGCGAGGTCGGCGGTGCTTTCGTCCCCCATGCACCAATGGCGCTCCTCGATACCGAGGGTGCCGCGGACAAACGGGTCGATGTCCTCCCCGAGCATCGTGGACAGCTCGGCGTTGGTAACGATGCGGGAGGGGACGGCACTGCCGGTGCCCGTAATTACGGCCCCGCGCACGGGCATGACGGAGGGTCCGTTCATGCGCTCCTCGACGGCACGCGCCCCGACGACGCCCGCGCCACCAATCGCACCGGGAGCGGACGTGCGGTGGGCACCCGATGGGTGGAACGCTCAATGAGTTGCAGCAGCAACCGGGCCGCCCGAGCCCCAAGCTCGCGTGCCGGGATGGAGATCGTGGTCAGTTCAGGTGTCACGTAGCGAGCCAGTTCAATGTCGTCGCACCCCACGACCGACAGATCGCGGGGCAGTTCAAGGCCCGCGGTGAAGCACTGCTTCACCGCTCCAATGGCCATCAGGTCGTTTGCACAAAACGTCGCCGTCGGACGTGCGGTGCTTGCCAGCAGCGCGCGCATGGCATCGCGCCCCCCGCTGACGGTGGCGGGTGCCCGGCGCCAGCGATCACTCTCCAGCGACACCCCGGCTTCCCGGAGCGTGCGGACGAAACCGCGCTCGCGCATACGGAAGGCGTGCACGTCGGTCGCCGGCCCTATGAAGGCAATGTCCCGGTGACCGAGTTCGAGCAGATGGCGGGCGGCAAGCTCCCCCGCCGCCAGAGCGTCGGTGGCGATCCCGGGCCACTGATCACTGGGCTCATCGATCAACACGACGTTCACCCCGGCGAGCGCCTGCTGCGAAAGCGCCGCCGCTCCCACGGCGTCCAGCAGCACCCCATCAATCTGCCGCGCGAGCAGCACCTCGAGATGCTTCTGCGCATCCCGTACGCTGTGATCGCAAAGCAACACCGCATAGCCGGCGTCGGCCGCCACGCGTTCAGCGCCAGTCACGACATCAGCCACGAAGGGATTGCGAATGTCGGGGACGATGATGCCGAGGGCGTAGGAGCGACGTTGCGAGAGGGAGCGCGCCACCACATTGGGGCGGTAGCCCAGATCGGTCGCCGCGTCGAGCACGCGCTGACGAGTACCAACCGCCACCCGGGCACGGGGATGGTTGGACAGGACCAACGAGGCGGTGGGCTGGGAGACACCAGCGCGGGCGGCGACGTCGTGGATAGTGACGCGGCGCCCAGGAGGGAGGGGGCACACGCGAGGAATATCGGGGTGCCAATACGCATTGGCAAGGGTATCCTGATCGGCGCCCGTTCCCCTACCTTCCATGTATGCTGGCCACCAAGACCACCAAGGAATGGCTCACCGCTGCTGCCCCCCCGGCGCGACGTCAGCGGTCGCTGTGGGTGCGGGTGCTGGTCGCCCTCACCTCCACCACGGCACTGGTCGCGACCGCCGCGCTGGTGGCCGCAGCGGCCATTGTGCCGCCGGTTGGTGCCCGACGGACGGCGCGGGAGGCCGCGCTTCGCGAGGTGCAGTCCGCCATGGGAGACGGCGAACAGGTTGTCGCCGAGGCCTTTGCCTCACAGCGCCGATGGACCGATATGTGGCGCGAGTCCTTTGGGGTGGTGGTGGCCACCGATCGTCGGCTGCTGTATGTGGGGGCGCCGCCCACGCCGCTCCTGCGCCCGCGTGACGATGGCCCGCTCGAACTGCTCGTGGAGAGCTATCCCTACGACGCCGCATTTACTCTGGAACCCCGCACCATTTTTCGGGGGCTGGGGCGCGGGCTGGTGCTGCGAACGCCAGCCGCCCAGGTGAACTTCATTCTGGACGATGCGGCGTGGGCGAGCGCCCAACGGGTAGCGCAGGCCAGCGCGGCCGCCCGCGGGGTCGCCACCCGGCAACAGCAGGAACTTGAGCGCACCATTCAGACGGCACCGCGCCGTGCGGAGGAGTTCGTGCCGCATGTTGTACGTCGCGGCGAAACGCTCACCGGCCTCGCCCGCCGGTTTCGCACCACCACGGATGTGCTGCGTCAGCTCAACCGCCTGGGCAGTGACGACATTCAGGTGGGACAGCGATTGCGCGTGCCCAAAGTGGTGATCGCGGATACGGGGCAAGTACCGCCACCGTAAGGCCGTTCCCGACGCGTCCAAGTGGGAAGCGGCGGGGTCGCGCCACGGATTGCACGGATCAGGCGGAAATGCACGGATTCACAGCACCAATTGCTGCTGTTGAATCCGTCCAATCCATACCCTCCGAACAATCCGCGGCGCGGCTCGGCCGCCGCCCGGTACGCCAGTCGGTGGTGTTACTGCCCCAACACGATGGCAAACACGAGCGGCGCTACGATGCTGGCGTCCGACTCGATGATGAACTTGGGCGTATCGATGGCCAGTTTGCCCCACGTGATCTTTTCGTTCGGCACGGCGCCGGAGTACGACCCGTACGACGTGGTGGAGTCGCTGATCTGACAGAAGTAACCCCAAAGTGGCACTTCCGTACGCCCAAGATCCTGGTGCAGCATGGGCACCACGCAAATGGGGAAGTCGCCCGCGATACCACCGCCGATCTGGAAGAAGCCGATCGTGGAGGTCTTGGTCATCTCGGTGTAGAGCTCGGCGAGATACATCATGTACTCAATGCCGCTCCTGACCGTATGGACATTTTTGATGTCCCCTTCCATGCAGTGACCGGCAAAGATGTTGCCGTTCGTGCTGTCTTCCCACCCCGGCACGATGATCGGGATGTTCTTTTCTGCCGCGGCCACCATCCAGGAGTCCTTCGGATCGATCTGGTAGAACTCCTTGAGCTTCCCGCTACGCAGAATGCGGTACATGAACTCGTGCGGGAAATACCGCTCACCTGCCTGATCGGCCGCCTGCCACTCTTCCAGCACTGCTTTTTCAATGCGCCGGATGGCTTCAGCCTCCGGAATGCACGTATCGGTGACGCGATTGAAATGCTGATCAAGCAGCTTCTGCTCGTCTTCCGGCGTCAGGTCACGATAATTCGGCACCCGCGCGTAGTGGTCGTGCGCGACGAGGTTGTAAATGTCTTCCTCGAGATTCGCCCCCGTGCACGTAATGGCGTGCACCTTGTCCTGACGGATCATCTCGGCCAGCGAGATACCCAGCTCCGCGGTGCTCATGGCGCCGGCGAGGGTCACCATCATTTTGCCACCCTTGTCGAGGTGGCTGACATACGCGTCGGCCGCATCAATAAGCGCCGCGGCGTTGAAGTGACGATAGTTGTGACGAAGAAACGCCGTTACGGGCGCCGAAGTAGACTGAGCCATGGAGAGGTCGGTGTCAGACGGTCAGGACACGCCGGGCACCCGAATGGGATCTCGCCCGCATGCACCGGAAATCTAATCGTCCCGATTCGGTGTGCGTCTCAATGCGGTAAAGACCGCGGCCCCGCCAAGCAGGGCGGCAATGCCGGCGGCACCATTCACGACCGCCACCAGCGCACCCGCCACGAGCAGGATGGCAGGTAGCGCCGCTCCCCCTCTGCTGGACGCCGCGCGGTCGGGGCGTTCTCCCCGCCAGGCGTCGGCCGCGCGCGCGCCGCCCCAACCGAGGCCATTGGTTTCCCCGCCAACGTACAGGCCAGGCACGGGGGTTGATGTTGACCGCGAACGGCTGTGCCCTTCCGACGCGCGGGACGCATCGTCCACACGCTGCGACCGTTCGAAGGCACGACTGGCCGCGTTCTCGGTCAGCAGTGACAGGCCGAGGCGCACCGGCAGCAATGGCCCGGCCTCGCGCTCATCGCTCATAACCATTGGGTAGTCACCCGAAACCACCGTCGCACGTTCCGTCTCGGGCGCCGGCGCCCGCGAGTCGTGCGCGGCACCACGGACCAATACATTCAGCAGGCGGCGCACAGAGGGGGTGACGCTGGCGCCCGAGCGCCGGAGCAACCGTTCAGCCTCGTCCACCATGGGCGCACCAGTACGGTCCGCGGGCCAACGGCCTTGCCCCGCGGACTGAACGGCCCCCTGCACCGGCGCGTGACCGCGCAGGAGTGGCACCAGCTTTTCCATCAGCGTGGTGAGCGACGAAGGAGCGGCGTGATCCTGGCGCACCACGATGAGCAACGCCGAGAGAATTTGCCGGGCAGCATGCGCTTCTTCCGGCATACAGGCGCTGGCCAACGCGCCTCCCGACGAACAGCCCCGCAACATCGTGCGTGCGGCGACCACCAGCTGATCCTCACGCAGCGTCGCGAGGCGACTGCCCAGCCGGGCGAGGGCGCCGGTGAGCATATCGTGCGGCTCGCCGGTAGCGCTGCCCTGTACGGGGTCGGCTTCGCCGGGAAACGAGGCGTCCTCGAGGAGTGCCGCGTCCCCCAGGAGGTCCTCAGGTGGCTGGCCGGGGGGGGTGACGCGGGGCGCCAGATCGTCCACGGGCAGTCGCGCCGCGCCCCGGGTACGATCGGCCCGTGCGGCCCGGATCTCGTGACGCGCCCACGAGAGCGCCGGATGGGCCGGCGCTTGCTGAGCGAGACGCGAAAGAATGTCCGCCGCATCGTTAGTGTGGCCCTGTCGTGCCATCAGGACAGCCTGCTGCGCCATGAGGACCGGGTCATTGGGAGCGTTCGCCAGCGCCGGGGTTAGCGCGGAGCGCGCGCCCGAGAGATCGCCGACCATCGCCCGGGCCACGGATTGCATCAACCGCAGGGCGAGAGATGCGGGCTGCGCTTGCAGCCCTTCGGTGGCCACGCGGTCACCCTCAGCCGGGTGCCCCATGATCGTGAGCGCGCCCGAGCGCAGATACCACCCCTCTTCACTATGTCGAGCCCCTGACCAGACCGCATCCAGGGCCACCAGTGCCTCGCCGGGCAATTGTCTCAGCAGCTGGCCGCGGGCCGACTCAAGTCCCATTTCCATGGCCACAGGTGCGACCATATCCCGGGTTTCCACGAGGTCGGCAGCAAAGAGCAGATCGGCCAGGGCAACGCCGCTGCGACTGAGCGGTGAACCACCTGGGGGCAACGGGCGGGCGCCGGATTTCTCCACCGGCACCAGCGCACGCGACGGCGCCACCGGCCGCAACGGAGCGGCCGGTGGTAACGGGGCACCGCCAGCGGCACCACCAAGCCCAGTCACGTCAGGGGGCATGCGATGAGGTATCGACTGCTGAGGGCCGGCGGATAAACAGCGACGCCGTGGCCCCTCGCCGCACTATACCAGGGCCTCGACCAGCGCTTCCTCGTCGTCCACCCGGACGTAGCTGCCCATTTCGTCAAACCAGCGATACGCACTGCCCGCGGCATCGAGTGCCAGTGACCGGCGGGTGGCACTGTGCTCATAGACGCGCAGTTCGCCCACACCAGCCGGTCCGGCCACAAACCCAATGAACCAGAAGGCCGCCGTCGCTTCGACCGCCGCAATGCCGAACACGGAGGCCAGCGCTCGTTGGAGAGGGTACCAGTCCGGGGGACGGTACGGCGGGAAAATATCGTCTGACATGGGCATCGTGATTTCCCGCTGGACGCCAGCCACACGGCCAGCGTCACGAACCGTCACAGCCGTGGACCACTTTGATATCAGACTCCGCCCCGCCGGCCCATGTGGCGGTCAGCGCGAGGCTCGGGTGTGTTGTCGCATGAAATCCACTGCCAATGTGAGCGACTCTCTGGCCTCCGGCAGAACGGCGGCGAAAAACTGCCAGACGTGTGGCACGCGGGCCCACATCCGCAGCGACACCGGAACCCCCGCCGCCGCCGCCCGCTGGGCGACCCGCACGCCATCATCACGCAGCACCTCGTCGGTGCTCGCATGCACCAGCAGTGGGGGAAGCCCACGAAAATCTCCGTACACCGGAGACACGTACGGCAACGACGGATCGGCCGTCCCCACGTAGAGCTTCGCCGCCCGACGGATCGTGTCACCGGTGAACATGGAGCAGCGAGCACTGTTCTCCTCGAGCGACGCGCCGGTGCCCGTCATGTCCGTCCACGGACAGAACGTCACGAGCGCCGCCGGCGGTGGCCATCCTTCATCCCGGATGGCCAGGGCCAGAGCGAGCGCGAGTCCGCCGCCTGCCGAATCCCCCGCCAGCACCAGTCGCGTGGGATCAATACCCTGCACATCGAGCAGGTGTCGATACGCCGCCTTGACGTCGTCGAGCGCGGCGGGGAACGGGTGCTCCGGGGCCAGCCGATACGTTGGCACCCACGCCTGTCCCTTGGTGCGTCGCACCAGCGAGCCGACCAACGAACGGTGGGTTTCGGGCGAACAGGCGATGAAGCCCCCGCCATGCAGGTACAGCAACGTGGGGGCGTCACTCGCCCGTGTTGGCCAGCACACATACTCCCCGCCGGGCCAGCCCTGCCCTGCCTCCTGCCGACCGAATGTGGCGCCGGTGGACTGCGCCATGAGACGCCGCGGCCCACGTGGCCGACCCATGTTCGCGCGCACCCACAGCGGATCGATGGGCTGGGTCGCATGCGGGCGCATACGCGCCGCCACCAGCAGGTGCACCAGATGGGCCTGCCAGGTGGCGGCGCCAATAGCGGGTGTAGGGGAAAGCGGGATAGCGGATTCCATGGGCCAGACTAACACTGGTGAAAACGGGAGCACGAGGTGTGCAGGAGAAAACCCTTGACCGAGCCGACACGCACCCCTGCCGACTCGTCACCCACTCTCCGGAGATACACATGATACTCGTCACCGGCGCCATGGGTCGCATCGGGACCGCTGCCATTGCGGCGCTGCACGCGCGTGGACTTCCCTCACGCGCTTTGGTGCCGTCGCGCCAGCGGGTCCCCTGGCTTGCCGACTTCCACACCGAACTCGTGGAGGGTGAGGCGGAGCATCCCCTCGTACTCGAACAGGCCCTCGACGGCGTCCACGCGGTCATTCTCATTGCGCGGCCTTCGGCAACCGAGGTGGACGCGCAACGGCGCATCGTTGACGCCTGCACCGCCCGGGGAATTGCGCGCATTGTGAAGCTGTCCGTGGCGGGAGCGAGCGAACACGCCGCGGCGGACGCCGCCCAGTGGCATTGGCGCGCCGAGCAGTACCTGCTGCAGGAGGCCGGTGAACCCTGTATCGCGCGTATTGGACGCATCATGCAGGATCTGCTGCTGCAGGAACCGCTGCTCCTCGCGCACCATATGCTGGTCGGCTGCCAGGGGGACGGTCTCGCCGCCGACGTGGACGCCCGCGACGTGGGAGCCGTCCTCGCCGGACTGGCCGCCACCGACGCGCCACCGCAGTCCCCCGTGCTGGTCACCGGCCCCGAGGCGTTCAGCCGGCGGCGCGCGGCGACACTGCTTGGCACCGCCTTGGGGTTCCCGATTCGCTACGTCCCCTGTACGCCAGGGGACCTGACCCAGCTGTTGCTGGGGAGCGGCATCTGCCAGTGGCAGGTTGATGATCTGGTGCGGTATGAGTCTGCCGCTGCCCTGGGAGACTGGCATACCGTGACGGATGCGGTGTCCCACTGGACCGGACACCCGGCCCGCACGTTTGCCGCCTTCGCCAACGAAATGGCTGCGTCGCTGCAGTATTCGCACGGGCTGCCACAGGGGGCTGGTGAGGTACGCGACCAACTCCCCGTGGCGGTACCCCCTTGATCAGACGCCGACCTGCTTCTCCACCCGATCGCGATAGTGACGGCTCAGCCGGAGACGCGTACCATCCTCGAGGATGACCACGTAATCGCCGGAAAACCATTGCTGCATCTCACGCACGCGATTGAGATTCACGATGGTCGAGCGATGGATGCGGGCAAACAACCGCGGATCAAGCGTCTCTTCGAGATGCGAGATACGTTCCCGGATCGTGTGCGCCGTTTTGCCCACGTGCAGCCGCACATAATTGCGATCGGCCTCAATCCAGTCGATCTCCGTGGTTTTCACGAAGAACATGCGGCCATCCTGCTTGACCAGAATACGGCTTGCGTAACGGCCATTCGCGGCGTTGGCACCTCCCGCACTATTCGCCGTCCCGTTCGCGGCCCCTCCAACAACGCCCAACATGGCCGCCGCGTCGCCCGCCGCCGCAGCGCCGCTCCCATCGGCCAACCGCCGAACCGTTTCCAGTAGCTCCCCCAGACGCTCGGCGGCTACCGCATTGGCGCGCTGCTTCCGTGCTTTGTCAAAGGCCGACCGGAAGCGATCTCCGTCAACGGGCTTGAGCACATAATCCACCGCATGCACATCGAACGCGCGCTGTGCATGCTCGTCGTACGCCGTGATGAACAGCACCATCGGCACCGGGCCGCTGTCGATCTCGCGCAAGACCCCGAAGCCATCCAGACCGGGCATCTGCACATCGAGGCACACCAGGTCCGGCTGCAGTTCGCGAATCATCGCAACCGCTTCATGGCCAGACTCGGCTTCGCCCACCACTTCAACATCCGCCTCATTCTGCAACAACCGCCGGACACGCTGACGGGCCAATGCCTCGTCATCCACGATCAGGACTCGCACGCTCACCATCTCCCCTCCCGTTGACGATTCGAAACCCATCGACCATTCACATCGGGAGGTACGATGTGACGATGCGGCTTCGACGACCATGGCCTCCCTCGACCAGCCCTGTCACGAACTGGAAGAGAGATGAGCCTGTGCAACCCGTGTGTTTCCGTGCATCATGGCAGACAGGGAACACGGCACATACGCCGAAACATGACGTATAGTTGCACCGGAACCCTTCAACGGTTGCACCAAGTACCAGTTGAGGGAAGTGCAGCCAAACGGCTGCACCTCGCTGTTTTCCGTGGTTGATACATCATTCGCACAGCAAGGTTCCGCCCGAGACGGGCCCCTGGCTGCGCCCTTACGCGTCTTGTCTCACCTATGGCCGTCTCGTCACACCCACTGACCATTGCCGACGAAGGACTGGGGCTACGCCAGCTGACCCGCTGGCTTTTCGCCCTGGTCTGGATTGTCCCCGCCGTCCTGGCGGCGCTGCAGATGAGCCTTGTGGGAGATGCCTCTGGCACCCACTACGGGCTCGGGACGGCGCTGGTGTGGCAGGGATCGGCCTGGATGCTGTGGGGGCTCTGGTCCCAATTGATTCTGACGCTGGTGGATCGGGTCAAACTGGATACAGCGAGGATTCTCCCGTGGCTGTCACTGCACGCCGGCCTCACGGTGGTCCTGAGCGCGGCCAACGTGCTGGCGATTGCCTGGCTCGACCACGTGTTCGGCGCCGTGGGACAGGTCACCAGTTATGCCTTTGCGCTGCGGGTGGTGTTGGTCAATCACCTCGACATTCAGGTCGTGCTGTATTGGGCCGTGCTGGGCGCCGCGTATATGGTGGAGTTCGTGCGCCGCTATCGGGAGCGCGACCGGGCGGCCACTGAACTCGAGCAAAAGTTGGCTCGGACGCAGTTGGAGGCGCTACGCATGCAGCTCAACCCGCACTTCCTGTTCAACGCGCTCAATTCCGTGGCTGAGCTCATGGAGATGGATGTGCAGGAAGCGCAACGCACGCTGATTCGCGTGAGTGACCTGTTGCGCCTGTCGCTGCGCAGTGCGGGGCAATCGCTCATTCCGGTGTGGCAGGAAATCGAACTGGTGGAGCTGTACCTGCAGATTGCCCGCGTGCGTTATGGCGCGGGGCTTGATGCGGATATTGAGGTGGATCCCAATGCGGTGGATCTGATGGTGCCCAGTTTCCTGCTGCAGCCCATTGTGGAGAACGCGCTCAAGCATGGCCTCGCGCCTGGGCACGCCGACCAGTCCATTCTGGTCAAGCTGCAGCGCGTGGGGAGCAGTCTCGAGATTGTGGTGGAAGACAACGGCAAGGGGTTGCACGGTCTCCTGACGACAAGCGGGCGGTTTCTCGCGGCGGCCCCCAGCGTGGATGGGCTGGGCATCGGGCTGACCAATACACGCTCACGGCTCGCCATGCTGTACGGCGATCGCTACGCCTTCCGCATGAGTAATCTTCCCACGGGCGGCTGCCGGGTGGATATCAAGTTGCCTATTGAGTGACACCGATACCGCCGGTGCGGTGTATGGGCAACCGTATCCGTTCGAGGCGTTCGCCGCAGTCTCCCATCACCGACTCCCATGTCTGAATCCATTGCTCCGCGCTCCCTGGCTGCCGCCCTCATTCTCGCGCTGGGCGTGGCCGGTGGCGGGTGGCTGGCCGGCGCTGGCTTTGCCCGGATGCGTACCGCCGATCGAACGGTGTCGGTGAAAGGGGTGTCCGAGCGGGAGGCCAAGGCGGACCTCGCCATCTGGCCGTTGCGGCTCGTGGCGACCGACGACGATCTGGGCCGGGCAAATGCGGCGCTCGAGCGAAACGTGCAGCAGGTACGGGCTTTCCTGCGCGACAACGGACTGGACTCGACGGCCGCGGAAATCACGGTGCAGGAGTTTCGTGTTGAGGATGCGCGTACGATGGGCGGTTACAGCAACACGGCCCGCTATATCATTCGCCAAACGCTGGTGGTGCGGTCGGCCAATGTGAATCAGGTGCAGGTTGCCAGCCAGCGCGTGCCCGAACTGGTGCGCAATGGCGTGGTGTTGTCATCCGGGCAGGAGTACGGCGGTGGTGGCCCCACTTTCGTCTTCACCAAACTCAACGACCTCAAACCCGCCATGATTGCCGAGGCCACGGCACGGGCGCGTGAAGGGGCAGAGCAGTTTGCCAAGGACGCGCGCAGTGCGTTGTCGGGGATTCGCACCGCCAGCCAGGGGGTCTTCGAGATACTCCCGCGCGATCAGGCCGCCGGCATCAGCGAAGAAAGCCAGGTCATCAAGCGGGTGCGCGTGGTGACCACCGTGGTGTACGGCCTGAACGACTGAGTGCCCAGCGCTCAGACAAACGCGGAGTGGCCGGTAATCGCCCGCCCCACAATCATGGTGTTGATCTCGTTGGACCCTTCGTAGCTATAGATCGCTTCGGCATCGGCGAAGAGTCGGGCCACATGGTATTCCAGCAGAATCCCGTTGCCGCCCATCGACTCGCGCGCCAACGCCACGGTCTCGCGACACCGGGCGGCACAGAACTGCTTGGCCAACGCCGACAATTCATCGCGAGGCCCCAGTCGGTCCTGCAGCTCCGACGCGCGGAGCGCGAGCCCGATCATGGCCGTGATGTTGCCCAGCATTTTGACCAGCATGTTCTGCACCAGCTGATAACTGCCAATGGGGCGCCCGAACTGCGTACGTTCACTGGCGTAGCGGAGCGCGTATTCGTACGCCCCCATGGCACACCCTACGCCCTGCCATGCGGTACCGCACCGGGCCATCACCAGCACCCGCTGGGTATCCGCAAAGCTGCGCGCCTGCTGCAGTCGGTCTCGCTCGGCGACGCGCACATTGTTTAGCGTAATGAGCCCGTTGTGCACTGTGCGCTGGGCAATCTTCCCGGTCATCAGCTCCGCGGAGTAGCCGTCCAGCGAAGTCCGCACGATGAACCCCTTCACCGACTGGTCGGCTTCATCGCGCGCCCACACCACGACAATGTCGCACCAGGTGGAATTGCCAATCCACTTCTTCTGTCCGTTGAGCACCCAATGATCACCATCCCGCCGGCAGGTGGTCGTAAGCCCCTTCGCCACGCCCGATCCCACATCGGGCTCGGTCAGTCCAAAGGCCCCCACCATGTCCCAGCGGCGCAACGGCGGGAGCCACTCCGCCTGCTGTTCCTCCGATCCGCAGAGCGCAATGGCCCCCATGCAGAGGCCGGCGTGCACCCCAAAGAACGTGGCCAGCGAGGGATCAACGCGCGCAAACTCCATGCTGAGCAGTCCATCGGATATCGTGGCCGTGGCTGCCCGCTCGGGCGTGTATTTCCCACGGAGCAGATCCAGCGCCTTCATGCGCTCTACCAAATACTCGCGTGGAAAGTCGGCCCTCTCCCAGAAACCATTCGCCTGCGGCTCCCACTCCTCGCTCATGAACTGCCGCAATTTCAGCCGCTCGGTGTTGATGTCATCCGGAACGGTGGCAAACCAGTCGTAAAAGTCGCTCGTGGTAATTGGCGCGCGCGAACGGGGAGGCTGGGCAGACATGGCAGCGGGGGCAAAGGGCAGGAAACGGCACGTGGGCAGCATTATACTCTTTGGTGTCGTCCTGCACTCAACGCCGCAGGCCGGGGACTCGCTCCCATCATTTTCTCTTCCCTGCACTGCCCCCGTGTCCCTCGCCCGCCATCTCGCCAAACTGGGATACGGTACCCGCAAAGAAGCGGAGCGTCTGCTACAGGCGCGCCGTCTCACCAGTGCCGACGGCACGGTCTTGCGCGACGGCGACCGTTTTGTGCACGAGGAGGTGCGCCTGGACGGGACGCCGCTGGATCCCCCCCCGAACAGCGTGGTGCTGCTCAACAAGCCGGTGGGGTATGTGTGCTCCACCAGCGACCGACCGCCCCTGGTGTACGACCTGCTTCCCTCACGCTTTCTGCAGCGCACGCCGGTGATGGCCACGGTGGGGCGCCTCGATGCCGATACGTCCGGCCTGCTGCTACTGACGGACGACGGCGCGCTCAATCACCGACTCACCTCGCCACGGTCACACGTGCCCAAAACGTATGTGGCCACGTTGGCGGAGCGGTTGCGCGGCGACGAGGCCGCCCGCTTTGCCAGCGGCACCATGCGGCTGCAGGGCGAGGAGACGCCACTGCTCCCCGCCCAACTGGAGGTCCTTGGTGAGCGGGAGGCCGCGCTCACCATTCGCGAGGGACGCTACCACCAGGTGCGGCGCATGTTTGCCGCCACCGGCAACCACGTGGTCGCGTTGCGACGCACGTCGTTGGGGTCACTCCTCCTGGGCGCGCTCGCCGAGGGGAGCTGGCGGGTGTTGGACGGCGTGGAACGGGAGGCGCTGGTTGGCGCCGCCCGCGCCGCGAAATCAGGGCCGGGCCTCACCGCCGAGACGTAGCGAGCGACGTGCGGCGCCCGTATCCGACTCGGCGAGCAACCGCCGGATCGCCGGACGCAGCGACAGGGGAGCCACCGGCCCCATGACCGTGTGCCGCACCACGCCGTCCCGATCGAGCAGATAGCTGGTGGGATAGCCACGCACCCCGCCAAAGGCCGCAATCACGTCGTCACCCACGATGGCCACCGGGTACGTGATGCCACGCTCCGCCAGAAAGGCGTCTACCTTCGCCGCTGGGCCGCGATCGACCGACAACCCGAGCAGCACCATCCCCTCGGCCTCGTAGGCCGTCGCAAGCTGCTGCAGCGCCGGCATTTCGGCACGACATGGCGGGCACCATGTCGCCCAGACGTTCACCAGCACCACGCGTCCGCGGAGACTATCGGCGGTAAGAGTGTGACCGGTACGGGTCTGCACGGCGTAGACCGGACGCCGGGCGGCGCGCTCCCGCACCCCAATGAGCGCTTCCACGTGAGGCCAGCAGCGAGGGGCCGCCCACACCAGCACGACCGCCGTCAGCAGGTTGGGTAGCGTAGCCCACGACGGCCACCACGATGGCCACCAGGAGGCTCGCGGCCGCTCCTCCCGAGGTGACCCGCCATCAGCCATGGCGCACCGCCCCGATCACCTTGAAACGACGCCCGTCGTGGGCGGTGCGGACTTCGCCAAAGCACTCCGCAATCAGCGTCTCGTACGGCAACGTGCGGTTGGCCACCAGATACAACCGCCCTCCGGGCACGAGGCGCGCGTAGGCCTGTTCGATGAACGCCCGCGGGATGGCCAGATCAGTGCCTTTCCCGAGATGAAACGGAGGGTTGCTGATTACGACATCAAACCGGGCATCGCCCGCGGCGCTGGTGACATCGCTGGCCTGTACCTCCACGTTACGGCACCCCGCCTGCAGGGCTGTGCGCCGCGCACACCGAACGGCGTCGGCGTCCGCATCGAGCAGCAACACCCGGCCGGTGTGTGACTGGAGTGCGGCGACCACCCCAAGGACACCGGAGCCGCAGCCCAGATCGAGGACCGACTCACCGGGGGCAATACGCATGATGCCACCCAGAATATCCGAGGCTTCATCCACGTGTTCCCACGAGAACACGCCGGGACGGGTATACATGGTGAACGTGGTTTCGGCCAACGCCACGGGGACTTCATGGAACCGCTCGGTGTCCAGCCATGGCGACGAGATACTGGGCGCATCTACCGGTGCCTCGGCCAGCTTGGTGGCCATGACCATGCGACAGCTACTGTGCTGCGCCTCAAGCCGGGCATGTCCGAACACTTGCTGCATCAGCTTCGCCGCCGGTTTGGCCCCTTCATCGTTGGCGCCGGCCAGCAGACACACTCCGCCCACCGCCAGCGCGCGAAACGCCTCGGCCACCTGTTGCTGCACACCGTGCTTGTCGGTGGCAATACGAATCGTGGCGAGCGCGCACGACCCGGCGGGAACCACATCGTTGGCCAACACGGCATGCGCCGCATGAAACGTCCGCGGCGTGGGCCCTTTGGCGCCAGCCTCCAGCGAGCGCTGCGTTGCCTGCGCATTGGCGGCGTACCGATCAAATGCAAAGGGTTCGAATCCCTTGGCCATGGCCACAGCGGGGACGAGTCCGTTTCCACTGGCCAGGTGCAACGACGTGGCACCGGGCACCGGTGCCGGCATCCCCGCCACCCAGGAGGCAAGCATCAGCGCGGGCGCATCCACCGTGCCGTGCGCCATGACGCCGGGCTTGGACGCCACGAGCACGCTCATGTTGTCCATGTGTGCCGGACCAATCTGCCACGTTTCGTATGCGGTACTGCCCACGTTCAGTGCTCCCCTGGCTCGTTCGAACTGTGCGTTGCGCTCGCTGCAAGGTACTCAGTCGGGGTGCGGTGGAGTGAATGGCTCCCCGCCCCAACGAGCGCCCTCTCGGTGCGGACGCCCGCTACTCCCGCACCCACACGACCGCGGTGCGGGCCGGAACCCGCAGCAGGCCGGTGCTCGGCGTCCACACCGACGCCCGTGCCCGCGTATCGGTGGCCCCGGACGCGCGATGAACAGGATGCAATTGCAGCGGTTGTCCCTGCAGGAACGGCACCGGAATCTCGTGATCAATGACGTCCACGTTGACCGCGTACAGCACGTCGGCGAAGCCCGCGTTCGCCAACCCTCGGCCATCAAGGTGTCCCACCACCACCGTGGGCTCCTGTGATGCGCCGACATTGGCAAAGCGGAGCCGACGCATCACGGCATCGGCGCTCGGCAGGCGAAACAGCGGCGTACTGGCCCGAATGCGCAGCAGATCCTTGAAGGCCTCACGCGTCCACTGCACCTGAGACGGCGTTGGCACCAGACCAGTGTTGGCCAGGCGCGGCTGCATCACGGGCCAACTGGCGGCGTTGTCACGACGCGGTGGCAGCCCACGCGAAAAGCCGTGCGTCAGGCCGGAGGGATCGTAGACATTGAACCAGTCCCCGGAGTCGAAGCTGTTGCGGTCGAGACTCTTGCTGCGCAGCAACTCCTGACCGGCGTGCACATAGGCGATGCCCTGACTGAACAGCGCCAACGCCGAGGCCAAGTGCTGCACGCGCGCACGATCTTCGCCACTCGTGTTCGCGGGCAGCTTGAGGATGTTGATGTCGAAGAGCGTCAGGTTGTCGTGGTTCTCCACGTAGTTCACCACCTCGCCGGGCGAGGTGACATAGCCGGCGGGCTGTGAGCCCCCGTAGCGAATCTCCGACAGAGGTCCGGTGGAGCCATCAGCGCGGAGGAATGCAAACGACCGCAGGGAACCGGCCAACCCCACACGAACCAGGTCGGCCGCGGTAGCCAGCGCCGCTCGGTCAGCCCCCGGCGTACTCGCAATGGCGCGCGCCTCGTTGGGGGCATACCCCAACCCGTTCACAAAGCCCTGGTGACGCACCTGGTCGGCACCATCGTCCATAGGGCTGCCACCACGAATGGCATCGCGGGCGCGGTCGCTGAAGGTGGCAATGCCGCTCCCATTGAGCGAGAGTTGCGAGGCCTGCACGAAGCGGCGCCCATCGGCCACTTCCCCGAAATTCCACCCTTCGCCAATGAGTGGCACGACCCGACCGGCAGCAGCATTGACCGCACGCTGCAGCGCTTCCATTGCGGCGCGCGGCTGATGTCCCATGAGATCGAAACGGAACGAACTGATGCCGTAATGCCTGACCCACGTGACCGCCGACTCGATCATGAGCTTCGCCATCATGCGGTGCTCAGTGGCCGTATTGGCGCAACAGGTGGAGGTCTCCACTCGGCCAGTGGCATCGAGGCGATGGTAGTAGCCGGGCACGATGCGATCGAGCACCGACGAGGCATGTTGCCCCGATGCGCTGGTGTGGTTGTATACCACGTCCATTCCCACGCGCAGTCCACTGCCATTGAGTGCTTGCACCATGCGCCGGAACTCCCGAATACGCGCGGCAAAGTCACTCGCGTTGGTCGCGTAGCTCCCTTCGGGCACCGTGTAGTGCAGCGGATCGTAGCCCCAGTTGAAGCAGTCACCGGCCGCGGCGTCCATCGCCGTCGTCTGCTGGGTCTCACCGTCGGGAGAGCCACGAATCTCCGGCGTGCGACAGCCGAGTTCCGGAATGGTGGCGATATCAAACACCGGGAGCAGATGCACGTCGGTCAGCCCGGCGTTGGCCAGCGACCGCAGATGCTGCATGCCAACGGAGGCCGTGTCGGTGAAGGCCAGATACCGCCCCCGATGCGCGGCCGGGACCGTGCTGTCCTGGACGGAGAAGTCGCGCACGTGCAGCTCGTAGATCACCTGATCCGTGGCGTTCGTGAGCGGCGGCGCGCGCCGCTGCCCCCATCCGTCCGGCACAAGCGTTGGATGCTGGAGATTCACGACCACCGACCGGGCGGAGTTGGCGGTCAGCGCCAGCGAATAGGGGTCGGTAACCCGGTTGCGGACCATGCCCACCCCGGGGACGTACACGTCTACCAGATACGTGTACTCAACGCCGTGACGTACCCCGGCGACGGGCGCCTGCCAGACGCCGCTGCCGGCGTTGGCAGTGAGGGGCAGTACCCGTGCCTTGTTGGCGGTGTAGAGGCACACACTCACCTGCTGGGCGGTGGGAGCCCACAGAGCAAAGGTGGTGGCGGTGGCCGTGGTCGCTGCGCCCAAAGTGCGGGGCTGTGCCAGCGGCCCGTGCAGCGCATCCAGCGCCAGTGCCCGCTGCGTGCCGGTCACCTCCACAAGCCGGCCCATGGCGTCTTCGCGCGCCAGCACCAGCTGTCCGGTGGCGCGGAAAGGGCGTCGTCGAGATGACGGAATGCGCAGGGTGACCCCGGCCCCCACATGCCGCACCTGTGCGGCTGTCGCCGTGGCCAGGGGGCCGACGTATGGCTCAAGGTGCACCGTGTCGGTTGCCCCGCCCACCGGCCCGCCCGTGGTGAGGCGCAGCGATCCGGTGGGGTTGCCATACACGACGTACCGTTCTCCGGCGGTCGGAGTGGGGGCACCCGGCCAGCGGACAGTGCGGGCGTCGAGCCAGATCCCGCGGGCGTCCAGTGGCGCGGCGAGGAGTTCCCGGTGCAGTACCGTGGCCGCATCGGCCTGGGTGCACGATTGGACTGCGACGGTGTCGGAGGCTGTTGGCGCCACGGCGGCCTGAAGGCGAGGTGGCGCCAAGAGGGACAGCAGGCCGACGGTGGCGGCCGGGCGGAGGAAGGCGAAAGACGCAAGCATCCTACACGCTGACCCGTTAGGCGGGCGGGCGCCAGCGGTCGCCGCCCATTGCAACCGCGGGTCCTGGAAACAACCATGCCCCCGCCACGGAAACCGTGACGGGGGCATGTGAAGTGGGCCTGCGAGGAGTTGAACCTCGGACCTCACGCTTATCAGGCGTGCGCTCTAACCACCTGAGCTACAGGCCCGGTGCCAGGCTACACGAACTGTGCAACCGATCCACCAGAGCCGCATAATGTATCCCGTAATGCGGCCTACGTAAAGGGATCCCGGCCATTTCGTGCGATCTGCCGGAAACCACAACGGGCGACCCACCGGGTCGCCCGTCTGAGGTTCACAGCGCCCGTTGCTCACGCGTCGGGATCGTCCTCGTCTCCGTAGCCGAGCCCTTCGTCGTAGTCGAAGTCCTCGTCGTCATCATCATCTTCGTCGTCATCGTCGTCGTCGAGGTCATCCTCGTCATCGTCGAGGTCGTCGAGGTCATCATCGTCGTCGTCATCGAGATCATCATCATCGTCGAAGTCGTCGTCGTCGTCCTCCTCGTCCTCGTCGAGATCATCCTCGTCGAAGCCTTCGTCATCGAAATCTTCGTCGTCGGCCAACATGAATACCGAGGACTGCACCTTCTCTTCGAGCGCGTCCAGCGACGACGACCCGAACAGCTCCAACATGAGACGATTCTCCTGCGAGTGTGAAGAAAATGGACTGCGTTGCCCGTTGTGCGTCAGTATCGGCAGGACACCGCCAGTACGCAAGCCGGGAGCTTGCACGTCCGATCAAATTTACGCGTTACACGCCCAGCCGTTCGCGCTTGACTTCGCGGCTCACCTTTTTGCGGTCGCTGACCGACAGCATCCGCTTCCGGAGCCGGATGCTCTGCGGGGTGATCTCGATGAGCTCGTCGTCTTCGATATACTCGAGCGCAATTTCGAGCGTGATCTGCCGGGGCGGTTCCAGCGTAATGGCCTCGTCCGCGCCCTTGGAGCGCATGTTGGAGAGCTTCTTTTCCTTGCAGGGATTTACATCCATGTCGCCGGGCCGTGAGTTCTCACCGATGATCATGCCCTCGTACACGGCATCACCAGGGGTCGAGAAGAGCGTGGAGCGTTCCTGCAGCGAAAAGAGGGCAAACGCGATGATCGTGCCGTTTTCCATGGAGACCAGCACGCCACGCGACCGTCCGGTGAGCGGACCCGCCCACGGCCCGTACTCCAGGAACCGATGGTGCATGATGCCGGTGCCGCGGGTATCCGTGAGGAATTCCGAACGGTAGCCGAACAAGCCACGGGCCGGCACCCGGTACAGCAGGCGGACGAGCCCCTGCCCCGGGTTCTTCATTTCGATCATCTCGGCCTTGCGGGGGCCGAGCTTTTCGATGACGACGCCGAGATAATCTTCGGGCACGTCGATGGAGAGCTCTTCAAACGGCTCGAGCCGCTGGCCGTTCTCATCGGTACGCATGATGACGCGCGGCCGTGACACCTGGAACTCGAAGCCTTCTCGGCGCATCGTTTCCATGAGAATGGAAAGGTGCAGTTCACCACGCCCACTGACGCTCCAAGCGTCGGTGGTGTCGCTGTCTTCCACGCGCAGCGCCACATTGCGCTCGAGCTCCTTGTACAGGCGCTCACGCAGCTGACGCGACGTCACGAACTTCCCTTCCTTGCCGGCGAAGGGCGAGTTGTTCACCACGAAGTCCACGCTGATCGTGGGTTCTTCCACGCTGATCCCTTCCAGCGCGTCCGGCGTGCCGGGATCGGTGAGCGTGGTGCCGATGTCCACGTTCTCGAAGCCGGCCAGCAGGACAATTTCACCCGCCGAGGCTTCCTGGATTTCAATGCGCTCCAGCCCTTCGTAGCCGTAGAGCTTGGTCACGCGGCCACGGACCGGCGCCACGCTCGCGTCGGGGGTGACGAGCGAGATGCTGTCGCCCATGTGCACCGTGCCACGCTCGATGCGCCCGATGGCCATACGACCGAGGTAGGCCGAATAGTCGATCGTGGAAACGAGCATTTGGAAGGGGCCGTTCGCATCCGTTGGCGGGGGCGGCACGGTCTTCACGATGGTCTCGTACAGCGGCACGAAGTCCACCGCTTCGACGTCGAGGTCAAGCGTGGAGATGCCGTTCTTGGCCGAGCAATACACGACCGGCGAGTCGAGCTGTTCTTCGGTGGCTTCCAGTTCGATGAACAGCGACAGCACTTCGTCGTGCACGCGCAGCGGATCGGCGCCAGGGCGGTCGATCTTGTTGATGACGATGATGGGAGTGCGGCCGAGTTCGAGCGCCTTGCGCAGCACGAAGCGCGTCTGCGGCATGGGGCCGTCAAACGCGTCCACGACCAGCAACACGCCGTCCACCATGCGCAGAATGCGCTCCACTTCCCCGCCGAAGTCGGCGTGGCCCGGGGTGTCCACGATGTTGATCTTCGTGTCCTTCCACCGGATGGAAGTGTTCTTGGCCAGAATGGTGATTCCACGCTCTTTTTCGAGCGGATTGGAATCCATCACGCGTTCTTCTACGACCTGATTTTCGCGGAAGGCTCCAGCCTGGCGGAGCATTTTGTCGACGAGGGTGGTCTTCCCGTGGTCGACGTGCGCGATGATGGCGACGTTACGAATTTCCATAGCCTTAGAAGCTAGCAGAGTGAGGGTTCCGTATTCAACGGGGTGGGCCGCGATTCGGTGCCCTCTGCTCTGCTTGCACCGTCATAATCCGGGGCGTACTGTCTTATTACACCCTTCTGGAGGGATCCACCGATGCACAACCAGAAGCAGGGCTCGTCCGGAACCGGCCGGGACGCGGAGGGCGGAAATGCCGCTCAGGGCGCCGGCGGGTACCCCCTGGGACGAGGGTACGGCCACGATTACATGCGGGGCGGTGAGGTGTTCGGCGGGTATGGCTACAGCGACCGCCCGGAGTACGAAAAGACGCGAGGGGAGCAGAAAGACAGCAGTTGAGGCGATCCGGAGGGCCGACGCATCGCGTCGGCCCTTTTCTATCGCAACCGCCGCTGCACCATGGCCACCGCGGTCTGCATGGCAACCACCAGGCTTTCGGCGCTCGCGACCCCCTGGCCGGCAATATCCAGCGCCGTCCCGTGGTCGGGGGACGTGCGCACGAACGGCAGCCCCAGCGTGATGTTCACAGCGCTGCCAAAGCTGGCCACCTTGATGGCGGTCATGCCCACGTCGTGATAAGGGGCAATGACGGCGTCAAACTCGCCGCGCATGGCGCGCACGAAGACGGTGTCGGCCGGGAACGGCCCGGCCATACCACACGCCCGGGCCACCGGCCCCAGCAGCTCGTCATCCTCATGGCCAAACCGGCCGCCGTCGCCGGCGTGGGGGTTGAGCGCACAGAGCGCGATCCGCGGACTGGGCACCCCCAGATCGTCGCGCAGGCCGGCGTAGGTGGTGTCGTACGCCTGTCGTAGCACCTGCGCCGTGACCGCAGCCGGCACGTCACGCAGGGCAATGTGGGTGGTGGCCAGTACGACCCGTAACCGGTCGCTGGCCAGCATCATGGCGGTGGGCACACCCGCCAGGTGCGCCAGCATTTCGGTATGGCCGGGGAAATCATATCCCCCCGCCTGCAGCGCGTGCTTATCGAGCGGGGCGGTCACCATGCCCTGCACCGCCCCCCGCAGCGCCATTTGCGCCGCACATTCCACGGCCTGCCCGGCAAACCGTCCCGCTGCCTGTTCATCGCGCACAGGGTCACCGGTTGGCTGCCACGCCCCAAGATCCTCCTGCACGGCAATGCCGGTACCTCGCGGACCCACTACCAGCCACAAAGCGCCCAGTGCCCCGATACGCGGGTCACTGAGCGCCTTGCCGACAATCTCCGGCCCAATGCCCCGCGGGTCACCCAGCGTGAGCGCCAGCCGGATCACCGATCGCTGCCCGACTGCTTTGCGGGGTCGTAACGCACACTCACGTAGGTCTTCTTCTTCAGGTTGTCGATCAGGCGGCGCATCTTGCGCTCTTCCGACAGCTGCTCGCGAATGCGCTCGCGCGCCTCGCCGAGCGTCCACTCGCCGGCCTCGTCGAGAAAGGTGACCTGGGCAATCACAAACTTGGACACGCCCGCCGACGGATCGGGGAGCGGGAACGGATCCACCACCTGATTGAGCGTGGCGCCTTCCAGCGCATTCCGATACGGCTCGGGCAGCTCGCTGCGCGGATACTCCGGAATGGTCTTGTCTTCCCCGCTCGCGTCGTCGTGGAACTTCACGCTGAGCGAGTCGAAGCTCCCACCCGCGCGCCACGCAGCCGCCACGCTGTCGGCCAGAATCCTGGCCCGACGTTCATCGGCCGTATCGACCATAGGGCGGATGAGGATGTGGCGCGCCTTGACCTCGGCCGGTTGCACCCGGTCCACCCGAATGATGTGGAAGCCGAACGCCGTCTCCACGATGGGGCTGATGATCCCGGGGTTGAGCGAGAACATCATACGGTCGAACTCCGGCACCATTCTACCACGCCGGTTCCACCCCAAATCGCCGCCCAACTCGCGCGTGCCGTCCATGGACTCGCGCTTGGCGATGAGCTCGAAGTCTTCGGGACGCTTGAGGAGCTCCGCGTACAACGAGTCGATCTTGTTTCGCGCGCGCTTCTTGGAATCTTCGCTGGGCTTGGTGGCCACCACGATCTGACGCAGCCCTACCCGGGCTTCCTTGGGACCAACACGCGCCTTGAACACATCAAACGCTTCGGCAATTTCGGCCTCGCCCACATTGACCGACGTCACCTTGCCATCGCGCTGCAGCTTCTGCATGACGCCCTGCTGGAGCTTGGTGCGCTTTACCTGGTCGCCCTGCAGCTTGCGCCACTCTTCCAGCGATCCCATGCCCGCTTCCTTGAGCGCCGCCTTGAATTCGGCATCGCTCTTGAACTGCTGGCGGATCTTCTTTTCCTGGCTGTCCACCGCATCGGCAATCTCGGCGTCCTGCACTTCGACCTTCTCGTCCTTCGCCTTCTGCACCAGCAGTTCGGCGTCGATCATCTGTTCGAGAATCTCTTGCTCCAGCCGCGCCAGATCCTTGGCCGACTCCACCTTGGCCCCGCTGGCCCGCGCCTGGTTCACCGCGGTCATGACTTCGGACACCAGAATGACCTGGTCGCCCACCACCGCGGCAATGCCGTCGAGTGGGAGCCCCTTGATCGTGTCCTGGACCGCAGCCGTGGTAGCAGGCGCGGGCGTGGTAGCGGCCTGCGCGTGAACGAACGAAGGCGCCGCGAGGAACGCGGCGCCGGTCATGAGAAAGCGAGAGACGGATCGAGGCATCATCCGGGTAAGTACCCGAGGAGGAGAACAGGGTTGCACGGCGGGGCACGCCGTCCCGGAATGACACGCCCCGGCCGATGGTCGGCCGGGGCGTGGGTCACACACCGTACAGTAGCTTACTTCTGGGTCGTGTCAGGGGCCGGAGCCGGTGCGGGCGCGCCCGGCGCTGCCGGGTTGCCGCCCTGCTTGGCCTTCAGCGAATCCGACGTGGCGCGCACCGTCTTGGCCTTCTCGATCACCTTGTCGAGACCGGCTTCGTTGATGCCGAACGTGTACTTCTTCTGCACCGCGCGGGCCACCGGGTACGGCACGTCCACGAACGGCACTTCGTTCTTCACGAGCTTGGCGAAGAACTCTTCCACCTTGGCGCCGGCGATCTTCTCCTTGTCCCCACCCGCCGCCTTCGCGCTGTCGGCGAGCTTGCCCGGCTCAATGCCCAGCGACGTCCAGGTCTGCGTGACGGCGTTCTTGAAGTTCAGGAACAGGTTGGACATCTCAGCCGTGTCCACCGTGGCCTTGGCGCTGTCCGCCTGACGGAGCACGAGTTCGTTGCGCACGATCTGCTTGACGAACTTGTCCACCAGCGTGTCCGGCGCCTGCACCAGCTGCGGGCGAATCTGCGACGACGGCGGATAGGCCGCCAGCCACTCCGCGAAGCGCGACGCGGAGAGCTTGCCACCCTTGTAGGTCGCGATGGCGTCGTTGTCCTTCATGTAGCCAAGCGGGTTCTTCGCAATGGCCTTGGCCTTCACCGTCGCGTTGCTTTCAATCTTGACGGCGTTGTCCGTCTCGAGCTTGGCGAGGTACGTGCTTTCGGCAATCGCCACGTTCCGCTGCTTGGCGATCGGGGCGAACTTCTCCGCCACTTCGGCAAACGGCGTGCGGTAGATGATATGGAAGCCGAATGACGTCTGACACACCGTCTGGCCGATTTCACCAATGGTGATGGCCGCGACGCACTTTTCGAACTCCGGCACCATCATGCCCTTGCCGAACAGGCCGAGGTCACCGCCGCGCTCCTTGGCGCCCGGCTCATCGGAACGGGCCGTGAGCGATACGAAGTTGGCCGTGGTGGCCTGCTTCAGAATGCCTTCGGCCTTGGCCTTGGCCGCGGCGATCTGCTCGGGCGTGGCGCCCTGGTCGGTCTTGATGAGGATGTGGCGCGCCGCGTAGGCCTCGCCGGTCTTGTAGCGCTCTTCGTCGCTGCCGGGCGACTGCGCATCCCACCCCTTGGACACGTTGTCGTAGAACTTCTTGACGCGGATGTTGTCGAGGTTCGACCACAGCGCGTCCTGCATGACCTTGGGATCGGTGAGCGAGTCGCCCTTGGCGGCGGCCATGCCCACGAGCTGGTAGTTCACCCACAACTCGGCGATCGAGCGCGCCACGTCCTTCTCGAGCGGGGCCTGGGAGGTGCCCAGGATTTCCGCGAGACGCGTGGTGGAGAGCTGCTGATTGCCGGCCGTCGCCGCCACGTCGGGGTTGGACGCCGCGCCACAGGCTACGGCAAACGCAACGGCGGAAAGCACGGACAAACGATACGATTTCATCAGGTCAGACTCCGAAAGCGGAGTTGAGGGTGAGTTGTCTGGACTGAGACCCGGCAGAGGCCGGATCCGTTGCCATCGAGGGAAACTGTCAGGGAACGAGAGCCTTGAGAGCGCGGATCAGTCCCTCGAGCATCTCCGCGCCGCCCAAACGGGTGAGTTTGAGGGCGAGGGGCTGCGCACGGCGAACATCCACCTGGAATTGTACCCCGTGGAATGCCGCCGAGAGCCCCTTGAGTCGCGGAACTGCATCAGCCCTGAAAGTAACACGGGCCTCCGAGGCGCGCACAAGCACCCCCTCCACCCCGAGGGAGGCGCCAATGACCCGCAGGAGGGCACTGCCAAAGAGGGCGTCGGCCGGTGCCGGGAGGGCACCGAAGCGGTCACGCACCTCTCCCTTGAGTGACTCTATGGCCGCCGGGTCGCGCAACGCCGTGAGACGGCGGTACACATCCAGCTTGGCCTCCTGGGAGGCGATATAGTCGTCTGGGAGGTACGACGGGAAGTCCAGCGTGACATCGGCCGGAATCCACGACTTCTGCCCACCGTCGTCGGAGAGCTGCCGCACGGTTTCGTCGAGCAGCCGCAGATAGAGGTCGAACCCCACCGAATGCACAAAGCCGGACTGCTCGGGGCCCAGCAGATTGCCGGCGCCGCGCAGTTCGAGGTCCTTCAGGGCCACCCGGTAGCCGGCCCCCAGTTCCGTATGGTGCTCCAGCACCGCCAGGCGGCGCTCGGCGTCTTCGTCCACCCGGTCGGGGACCAGCAGATAGCAGTAGGCCCGTCGGTGTGAGCGACCCACCCGGCCCCGCAACTGATACAGCTGCGCCAATCCCAGGTGGTCGGCCCGGTTCACGAACATGGTGTTCGCGTTGGGCACATCCAGCCCGCTTTCCACAATCAGGGTAGAGACGAGGATGTCCACCTCCCCCTCCACGAACTGCCGCATGATCTTCTCGAGCTCCCGCTCCTTCATCTGCCCGTGGCCCACGGCCACCCGGGCCCGGGGCACCACCCGCCGCAGATGATCGGCAATGGCCTCAATGGTCTCAATGCGGTTGTGCACGAAGAACACCTGCCCACCACGATCGAGCTCGCGGGAGATCGCCTCTTCAATGAGCGCGTCGTCAAACGGCTCCACAAAGGTGAGCACCGGCGAGCGGTCGCGCGGTGCCGTTTGCATGAGCGTCAAGTCGCGCAGCCCGGCCAGCGACTGGTGTAGCGTACGCGGAATGGGCGTGGCCGTGAGCGTGAGCACGTCGGTGGAGAGCTTGAGCTGCTTGAGCCGCTCCTTGTGCTTCACGCCAAAGCGGTGCTCTTCGTCCACGACAATCAGTCCCAGCTCGGCGAACTCCACATCAGGGCTGAGCAACCGATGCGTGCCAATGATGATGTCGACCTGTTTCTTCTTGAGCTTCTCGACAATGACCGCTTGTTCCTTGGCGGTCTGAAAGCGACTCATCACTTCCACCACCACCGGGAAGTCGGCCAGCCGGTCACCAAAGCTGCGCGCGTGCTGTTCGGCCAAGATGGTGGTAGGCACCAGCACGGCCACCTGTCGCCCGCCCTGCACCGCCTTGAAGGCGGCGCGGATGGCAATTTCCGTTTTGCCGTAGCCTACGTCGCCCACGAGCAAACGATCCATGGGGCGTTCGCCCTCGAGGTCGCGCTTTACATCCTCGGTAGCTTTGCGCTGGTCGGGGGTGTCTTCAAACAGGAAGCTGCTTTCAAGCTGCCGCTGCCAGGCGCCGTCGGCGCCGTGTGAGGGACGCGTGGTCACCTTGCGACGCGCGTACAGCTGCAGCAGCTCCTGCGTCATTTCCAGAATGGCCATGCGCGTCTTTTCGCGCTGCGCCTTCCACTTGTTGCCCCCCAGCTTGTGCAACCGCGGCGCCGGCGCGTCTTCCGACACGTCGTTGGCACTGCGGTAGCGTTCAATCTGGTCAATGCGGTACAGCGGCACGTTCAGGCGGTCACCACCCTCGTACTCAATGACCGCGCTTTCAATGGTGCTTTCGCGAACAAAGATCTTTTCAATGCCGCGATAAATACCAATGCCGTGCTCAAGGTGCACCACATAGTCGCCGGGCTTGAGCGCGCCCAGTGACTCCAGCGACGCCCCGGTGCTGTAGCGGCGCGTACGACGCAGGCGGCGGTCACGACGGAAGATTTCGTGATCGGTAAGGACACGCACCACGTTGGGTACAATGAACCCACCGCCCAGCACGCCAATGGCCAGCGACGCGGCCAAGGGGCCGTCTTCACCCAGCAGCTCTTCCAGACGTTCGGCCTGCCCCGCGTTGTCACACAGAATGACCGTGTGCAATCCGTCGCGCTGCAAGCGACGCAGCACCCTCAGGTCACGCGAGATGGTTTCCGGATTGCGCACCGGGAACGCGACATCGGGCTCGGGGCCCGTTGGCGCGAGATCGGCCGCGTTGCTGCTCGCGGCTTTCTGCGGCGGCGGATTGAAACGCAGCGTGCCAAAGCGGGCCAGCGTGCTGGCCATAACCGGCGGCTCCACAAACAGCCGGTCGCGATGCGTGTACTCTTCGCCGCGGCGCAGCGCCAGCTCAATGTGGTGCTTGGCCTCGTCCCACGTGCGCACCAACTCCGGCAGCACACTGCTGCCAGCGGGCATCACCACCAGCGAGTCCGACGGCCACAGCTCGGGGAGCGTGACGCGTTCGTCGGTGTCTTCGGCGGCCTGCACCCGGCCATCCACCGGGAGCACCAGCGCTAGCTCAGCGTCGCGCGTGCTACGCTGCGTGTTCAGATCAAAGTGGCGCAACTCGACAATGTCATCGCCCCAGAACTCGAGGCGCACGGGTTCGGCCATACCGAACGAGTAGATGTCGAAGATGCCGCCGCGCACACTGAACTGCGCCACGTCTTCCACCATGGGCACGCGCTCAAAGCCGATGCTTTCGAGGTGCGTGGCCAGGTCTTCCGGTCGACGCACATCACCCTTGCGGAGCTCCAGCCGAGCCCCGCTGAGGGCCGCGGGAAGTGCGGTGCGTTCCAGCACGGCACGGGCGGTGGTGAGCAGAATGCGCACGCCGCTGCGGCCCAGCTTTTCCAGCGTTTCCACCCGTTCTCCGGCCACCTCGGCGTGGGGCTCCACTTCGCCAAACCCTTCCCGCGGCGGGTACAGCGCGACGGGCACATCGTCCACCAGCGACTGCAAGTCGGCCAGCCAGCGCTCGGCGTCGCCCACCTGGTCGGTAATGACCACCACCAGTCGCTGCGGCAGGGCGCGCGCAAGGGCGGCCACCAGTACCGCATCAGACGAACCGGCAAGGCCACCAACACGAAGAGACCCACCCGGACCGGGGAGGGTCTTGAGCACACGATCGAAGGCGGACAGCCCGGCGATCGCGTCCAGCAGACGTGGAAGTCCCATCTACAACCTGATACCTGAAAAAAAGCTGAACGGCTGAGCCACCATTTCTGCTCCCTGCACCCTGCTCCCTGCAACCTGCGCCACTACCGCCCGCTGATGTACGCCTCGGCCAGCAGTGCGAGTAATGCCAGTGCAAGGAAGGGTATCAGCAACGCCTGTCCGGCGGCACGGGAGAACACCGCCTCCTTCCACCCGGCTGATGACGCGGTGGCCGACACGTCGCGACCGGACACCAGCCCCGCCAGCAGGGCCGGCGCGTTGGCGGTATCGGCCCCCAGCCCCGCGGCGTCAGACTCCGACGGCTCGCCGTTCACCACCAGCGCCCCAATGCGGGCGGCCTGCCGCCGCAAGAAGTAGACACCGGCCTGTCCCGGCACGGTGAGCCGGTCGCCGGAGACGGAGAGCAATGAACCATCGGGTCGCTCGAGGGCAGTGACATCGCGCATGCCGGTCACCACCTGCCCCGGCGTGACCTCCAGCAGACGCCCGTCATCACCCAACCGCCGGGCCAGCGCCTCCAGCACCCACGGAACGAACGAGGCATCGAGCGGCAAGTCGGTGGCCTCCGGCTCAATGGGCGACCCCATGAGCACATACCCGTCGCCGGCCACCACCCAGGGCGCACCGCCGGCGGTGGCAATGGTATCGGGCGTTGATGGCTGCCCACGCTCCTGCTCCCCCGGTGAGTACACCAGCGGATAACGCAACCGCACAGGGGTGCCGTCAAAGGCACGGGCCGACGGCGTGGTGGTGTCGGGAGCGCCGCCGCGGGCCGGCACGCGCGCCAGCACCTGCGACCGGGCTATGGCCCCAAAGCGCCACGGGATACCCAGCCGTTCGAGCTGACGGTTGGCTTCTCCCAACGCAATGGGATCGCGCGGGGCCGACAGCAGCACCGGCAGGCGCAACCCGGCCGCCTCAGCGCTGCTTACTGTCACCACGCGAGGATCCCCTTCACGACCGCGGGCCAGACGACCTTCGTCAACGAGGGTGCCTAGCGCAGCACCAAGAAAGGCCCCGCCCTCCCCGCGCACACTGACTGTTGGTGGAGGCGCCACCCGCACGGCAAACCAGCGGGTATCGTCGGCGCGCAACGCATCGGCGTCGAGCTCTACACTGCCACGCACCCATCCGGTGCTGGCACTCGCCAGTCGCGAAGTCACCCGAGACGGCGCTTCCAGCGTGGCCGGCGGCACCACCCCTCGCGCGACCGTGCGACCATCCAGCGACAGGCGCCAAGCCGCCGAGTCGGACGAGGTAATGGCCAATGTCACGGCACCGCCCGGCGTCCAGCGCACGGGGTCGGGGGTGGCCTGTACCACGGCACGATTGCGAGCGAGGGCCACGCTGTGACGGAGCAGCAGCACCGGCACATCGGCGGCGTTTACCACCGAGTCGCCGCGAAAGGTGCTGCGCTGTCCGTCGCTGACCATGGCCACCACGGGGGTACGCGGGGTGCCGCTACGGGCCAAGCCCACGGCGCGGCGGGTCGCGGCGGCCAAGTCGCCACGACCTCCCAATGGCGTGAGGGCGTCCAGTCCGGCCAGCAACGCCGAGGGGGCGCCTCCAATGACGCGACCATCAGCGGTGACAATCCAGGCGCGATCGTCGCTGGTAAGGTCGCTCACCAACTTGCGGGCATCGGCGCGCAGACTGTCGAACAGCACGCGCCCGTCCTGCACCACGCCGGCACTGAGCGAGTTGTCGAGCACGATGGCCACGGCAATGGGCGCGTGCCCTACGCCCACCAGCCGGGCAATGGGGCGCGCGGCGGCGAGCGCAATGGCAATGACGGCGAGCAGGCGCAGCAGCAGCAACAGCCGGTTGCGCAGCTTGAGATCCTTGCTGTGCTCCTGCTCCATGCGCTCGAGATAGCGCACCGCGGGAAAGTCCACCACGCGGCCCACCCGTCGGCGCAGTAGGTGCACGAGGAGCGGCACGCCGGCCAGGACGGCGAGGGCGAGGAAGGCGGGGGCTAGAAACGCCATGTCAACTCAGAAGGGATCAACTCACACCATCGCGCCGCGCCCATTCACGCCTACCAGATGGCGCAACGGACGGCCGAATGGTTCATCGGTATAGGCCAGTGCGTAGCGGGCGCCGGCGCGTCCCAATGCGGCCCGCCAGTCGTCGAGCGCTTCGGTAACAGTCGTGCGATAGGTGGCCCGCACATCGCCCGGGCTGGCCGGCACCTGCGCGCCCGATTCGGGGTCGCGATACAGCGCTTCCCCGCCCTCCGGGAAATCGCGTTCGGCGGGGTCCATGATGTGCAGCACCAGCACCTCGTGTCCGCGGGCGCGCAGGGTGCGAGCGGCGTCGGCGGTGGGGGTAGGGTCGGTGAGCAGGTCGCTGAGCAGCACCACAAAGCCCGGGCGGCGCACGAGCTTACCGGCGGCCATGAGGGCGTCGGCCACATTGGACTCGCTCCCGCCGCCCGGCTCGCTGAAGGCGGCCATGAGCCGCCGCCACTGGGTGCGCTGCGAACGTGGCGGCACCACATCGCGCAGCGAGGCATCGAAGCGCACGAGGCCTACGGCATCGCGCTGACGGAGGAGCAAGAGCGCCATGGCGCTGGCCAGCCGTTCGGCGTAGGCCAGCTTCGTGAGACGGGTCGGGTCGCCGGTCCACTGCATGGAGGCGCTCACGTCGAGCACCAGCATGGCGCGGGCGTTGGTCTCTTCTTCGAACTGCTTGACTACCCAGCGGTCGGCACGACCGGCAATGCGCCAGTCCAGGTAGCGCAGGTCGTCCCCGGGCATGTACGGCCGGTGCTCGGCGAACTCCACGCTGAAGCCCTTGCGGGGGGAGCGGTGGAGCCCCGTGATGAACCCGTCTACGACCCACCGGGCCACGAGCTCAAGCTGCCCAAGGGCAGCCAGGACGGCGGGGTCGAGTTGGTCGGCGCGGGGTTGGCTCATGTGGGAAGAGTACGCGGGGAGCGGGGTTTTCGCTTAGGGGGAGCATTGGAAGTGGAGGGTCCCACGCCGGAAACCAAACTGACCACTGCAAACTTCAACTGAAAACTGACGACTCGAACTGGAAACTCAGGACTCTTGGCCGTGTTCGGGACACCGGGCTCACGCTGAGCGGGTATCCGGGCCGGGAAGTTTTGAGTTTTCAGTTGGAGTTTTCAGTGGTCAGTTGGAGTTTTCAGTCTTCAGTGTAAGCTGGCCACAGCCAGTGCCCCCGCCCCCCGCCCCCTGCTATCTTTATAGGTTATCCGGGATTTCCTGCCCGGACCGGTTCCTTCAGCAAGGCAATCCGTTGGATCTCAGTCACATCCGCAACTTCTGCATCGTCGCGCACATCGATCACGGCAAGTCCACGCTCGCGGACCGCTTGATCGAAAAAACCGGCACCCTGCAGAAGCGTGAAATGAAGTCGCAGGTGCTCGACACGCTCGATCTTGAGCGGGAACGCGGCATCACGATCAAGCTGAACGCCGTGCGCATGAGCTACACGGCGGGCGACGGGCAGAGCTACGAGCTCAACCTCATCGACACCCCGGGTCACGTGGACTTCACGTACGAGGTGTCGCGGTCGCTGGCCGCCTGTGAGGGTGCCATTCTGGTGGTGGACGCGTCACAGGGCATTCAGGCCCAGACGCTCTCCAATCTGTTTCTGGCCATGGACGCCGGGCTCGAAATCATCCCGGTGCTCAACAAGATCGACCTGCCGGGCGCGGAGCCGGAACGCCGCCGCCAGGAAGTGGTGGACCTCATTGGCTGCATGCCGGAAGACGTGCTTTGCGTGAGCGGCAAGGAAGGCACCGGCGTAC
Source organism: Gemmatimonas phototrophica (assembly GCF_000695095.2). Classification (NCBI taxonomy): domain Bacteria; kingdom Pseudomonadati; phylum Gemmatimonadota; class Gemmatimonadia; order Gemmatimonadales; family Gemmatimonadaceae; genus Gemmatimonas; species Gemmatimonas phototrophica. Next base: position 2,663,531 of record NZ_CP011454.1, read on the forward strand.
CGGAGCTGCTGGAAGAAATCGTGAAGCGTGTGCCGCACCCCAAGGGCGACCTCAAGGGCCCCTTGCGCGCGCTCATTTTCGATTCGTACTACGACAAGTACCGTGGTGCCATTCCCAGCATCCGCGTGGTGGACGGCGAGCTTCGCAAGGGGATGAAGATCACCTTCGGCGTGTCGGACAACATCTACGAAGTGGCCGAAGTTGGGTATTTGCAACTTCGTCAGGTGCCCACGGACGCCCTGCGCGCCGGTGAAGTGGGTTACGTGCTGGCCGCCGTACGCTCGGTGCGCGAAACGCGCGCCGGCGACACGATTTTTGACCAGGACAACCGCGCGCCCGAAGCGCTGCCCGGCTACCAGGAAGTCAAGTCGTTCGTGTTCGCGGGCATCTATCCCACCGACACCACGCAGTACGAAACGCTGCGCGACGCGCTAGAGAAGATGAAGCTCAACGACGCCTCGCTGCAGTACGAACCGGAAACGTCCACGGCGCTCGGCTTCGGCTTCCGCTGCGGCTTTTTGGGACTGCTGCACATGGAAATCGTGCAGGAGCGTCTGGAGCGTGAGTACGATCTCGACCTCGTCACCACGGTGCCGAGCGTGGAGTATCACGTGGAGAAGACCGACGGCACCGAGATGCTGGTGGAGAACCCGGCGCTCATGCCGCCATCGGTACTCATTCAGAAGGTTGAAGAGCCGTACGTTCGCGCGCGCATCATGTGCCCCACCGACTACATCGGGCCCATCATGACGCTCGGCATGGAGCGGCGTGGCATTTACAAGAACTTGCGCTACCTCGACACGGTACGCGTGGAGCTCGACTGGGAATTCCCCCTCGGCGAAATCATTCTCGACTTCTTCGACAAGATGAAGACGGTGAGCCGCGGGTATGCCTCGCTCGACTACGAAATGCTGGAGTACCGCCCCAGCGATCTCGTGCGCCTCGACATGCTCATCAACGGCGACGCGATCGACGCGTTCTCCGTGATCGTGCACAAGGACAAGGCCTACGAGTGGGGTCGCAAGGTGGCGGAGAAGCTCAAGGAGCTCATTCCGCGGCAGCTGTTCGAAGTGGCCATTCAGGCCACCATCGGGCAGAAGGTCATTGCGCGTGAAACCGTGAAGCCGCTCCGAAAGGACGTGCTGGCCAAGTGCTACGGCGGCGACATTTCGCGGAAGCGCAAGCTGCTCGAGAAGCAGAAGGAAGGAAAGAAGCGCATGAAGCAGGTGGGCAGCGTGGAGATTCCGCAGGAAGCGTTCTTGGCGGTACTGCAGGTCGATTGATCAGTGCCTGTCTCTGCGGTACTACAAACATCTTTCCTGGGTGACATGGTCCTCACCACCCCGCTCCTTGAGCGGTTGGCTGGTGAGGGCCTTGTGCATGTAGTGGCCACGCCGGCCAATGCGGCCGTGCTCGCCAATCACCCGGCGGTGGCGAGTGTCATTGTGTTCGACAAGCGAGGCGCCGATCGCGGGTGGAGGGGGTTGCGGCGCGTTGCCGAGCGGCTACGAAGCGTAGGAGCGCAGCGCGCCTATCTCGCGCAGGGCTCAAATCGTACGGCGGCGCTGGCCTGGCTGGCGCGCATCCCGGAGCGCATTGGCTTCGAGACCAGTGGTGGCAAGCTGTTTACCACACGCCGGGTGCCTTACAACCGCACGCAGCACCATGCCGCCCGTCTGTGGCAACTGGCCAATCCCCTGGGGCACGATGGCACGCTCCCGGAGCCACTCCGGCCTTCTTTGTATCCCGGCGCGTCCGATACGGCGGCGGTTGAGGCCCTCCTGCGTGCATATCAGGTGGCCCCTGGCACCTCCTTGCTGGCACTCGCCCCCGGGAGCGTATGGGCCACCAAACGTTGGCCCAGCTTTGCGGCGCTGGCCACCGCGCTGGTGCAGCGCATTGACGGCGCCAGTCACGGCACGGCCGAACGGGTGGTGGTGCTGGGAGCTGCCGGCGACGCCCCATTGGCGGCCGAGATTGCCCGTGCGGTTTACGAGGTTGGCGGACCACCGGTGATCGACGCCACCGGCAAGCTGTCGCTGCTCGGGTCGGCAGCCCTGTTATCCCGCTGTCGGGTGCTCATCACGAATGACTCGGCCCCGCTGCACTTGGCCAGTGCCATGAATACCCCTACCGTGGCGCTCTTTGGCCCGACCGTCCCCGGTATGGGCTTCGGGCCACTGGCCGAGCAGCAGGTGGTTCTTGGCCGCAAGGAGCTCTCCTGCCGCCCCTGTCATGCCCATGGGCCCCAACAGTGTCCGCTGGGGCACTGGAAGTGTATGCGTGACCTCGCTCCCCAGGATGTGGCCCACGCCGTGCTCGAGTTGGCGCATTCGGGAGGCTAGTAACGCATCGCCACCCGCAGCCGCTGCCACCACTGTTCATCGAATTTGCTGATGGCCAGCGGATTGCCGCCGGAGACATCGGCCTCCTGCCCGTGTCGCACGACGACCACGTCGAGACTGGGAATGACGTAGATCTTCTTGTCGCCCTTGCCGAGTGCCGCGACCAGATCGCGCGGGGCGCTGGGGATAAGGGGCGCACTGACGGTCGGCAACAGGTAAGGCCCCGGCATTCGATATGTCGCGCCGCTGTTGAGCCACCACAGATAGCCGTAGCCCGCATTGTCAGGAGTGGACGACTGCCACGACCGCGTGAACCAACTGGTGTCGGTTACCACCGGGGTGCCGCTCCAGCGGCCGCGGGACATGGCCAGCAGCCCGAAGCGGGCCATATCGCGCGCCGTCGCACTGAGAATGAATCCAGGTTCGCCGGTATCAAACGACAGCCGCCAGGTGCTGGTCATGCCAATGGCATTGAATAGCAGCGCCCGGGAAACAGCATTGATGTCCTGTCCAGATGCCCGCTGGGCCACCTGAAACAGCTGGTAGTAGGCCGGGTTGTTGTAGTAAAAGCGAGTTCCCGGCGCCACCACCTGCTGCAGGGAATCATTGAGCCCCGACGCCATGGACAGCAGATCCCGCACCCGGATACGCGCCTCGGTGGCCGGACTGCGCGACCATCCAGCCCCGATCCACTGCGACGCCGGATCGTCGAGTGAGAGGCGCCCGCTGGCGCTCAGCTGACCGATCACGGTGGACAGTACACTCTTACCGGCCGACGCAATGATGGAATCGGTGCTGATGGTCCACCCGCCCCAGTATCGCTCGGCCACAATTCGGCCCCGCCACAGGATGATCACGGCGGTGCTTTTTTGCGTCCCCGCCCAGTCGAGCGCACTCCGCAAGGCGGTGGAATCCCAGCCAACGGAGGCGGGGGCGATGGTTTCCCACGCGCCGGTTGCCGGCGGGTAGTGCACCGCGAGCGTGCGCGGGTCGGGGGCCTGAGACGGCGGCGTGGGCGCGGAGCCCGCGTCGCCGCAGGCCACCAGGGGCAGCAGCAGGGCCATGCGCAGGAGGCGGGGGTATCCAGTCATATCCCCATGGACGACCAAACCGGGGGTGGCGTTAGGGCGTTGCGCGTTATCTTGTGGCCATGGCTTCCACCACGCCCTCCCCCGATTCGCAGTTCATCATTGGTGTCGACCTTGGCGGCACCAACATCGTCGTCTCCGCCATGTCGCTCGACGGCTCACGCCTGTTTGGCTCGCAGTCGGAGCCAACGCTGGCCATTGAGGGGGCCGATGCGGTGATTGCCCGCATGGCCCGCATGGTGAACACCACGGTTGGCATCACCATGAAGGAGGCCGGCGTCCCCAAGAGCGCGTTTCTGGGCGTGGGGATTGGAGCCCCGGGCACGGTAGACCGAGAGACTGGTCGCGTGCTGGCCGCGCCCAACCTCAAGTGGTACGACTTTCCGCTGGTGGAGCGGATGGCCGAGCTGACGGGTTTGCCGGTCAAGATCGATAACGATGCCAACTGCGCGACGTACGGCGAGTGGTGGCTGGGTGCGGCGCGGGGTGGTCGCAACGTCATTGGCGTCACGATCGGCACGGGCGTGGGTGGCGGCATCATCATCGATCGCCAGGTCTATCATGGCTCCAGCGATGCCGCGGGTGAGATCGGGCATATCACGATTGATCTCAACGGGCGTCGCTGCGGATGTGGAAACTATGGCTGCCTCGAGGCCTATGCTTCCGGCAGTGCCATCGCCGAGCGGGCGCGCGAAGCGCTGCTCAACGATGAGTCATCGGTGCTGCCGTCGCTGGTGAACGGCGATCACTCCAAGATCACCGCGGCCGTGGTGTACAGCGCGGCGGGTCAGGGCGATGCACTGGCCCTCGAAATCGTGCGTGAAACGGCGCGCTATCTCGGGGCGGGGCTGGCCAACCTGTTGAATGTGTTCAACCCCGACGTCGTGGTGGTTGCCGGCGGGGTGACGCAAGCCGGCGAAGCGCTCTTTGGTCCACTGCGCACCGAAGTGCGACGCCGCGCCTTCAAGAGCGTGTCGGACGCCTGCCGCATTGTGCCCGGCACGTTGCCCGGCACGGCGGGCGTGGTCGGCGCCGTGGCATCATTCATTTCACAAACCACTGGGCATCCCCCCGCGTGACCACGACGGCTTCGCACACGCCGACCACCAAACGCGTCGGCGTGATTGGCTCCTTTGTGTGGGATGTGCTGCACGGCCGTGATGGACGCAGCGTCCCGATTGAAGAGTGGGGCGGCATTACCTATTCGCTCTCGGCGCTCGATGCGGCGCTCCCCGACGACTGGGAGATTGTACCGTTGGCCATGGTTGGTCAGGATCTTGTGGAACGTGCGCAGTGGTATTGCCGCGGACTGCGCCGCATGGCGCCGGATGCCGCACTCATTGGCGTACCGTATCCCAACAACCGCGTGGAGCTGCGCTACCTCGATGATGAGCGACGTACCGAGCATCTCACGGGCGGTGTGCCTGCGTGGACGTGGCTGGGACTCAAGCCGGTGCTGGACGCCGCACGTCTCGACGCGCTGTACATCAACCTGCTGAGTGGGTGGGAGCTCGACCTCGAAACGGCGCAGCTCATTCGCGCCCACTTTCAGGGTCCCATTTACTGCGATCTGCATATGCTGGTCATGGCGGTCCAGGCCGACGGGCTGCGCACACCGCGGCCCCTGCCCAACGTGGCAGAGTGGTGTGCCTGCTTCGACGTCATGCAGGTGAACGAAGATGAGATGCGCCTGATGGCGCCCGACTCCATGGCGCTGGCCGCAACGGCCATGGCGGCCGGGGTGTCGGTGTTGGGCGTCACGTTGGGCAAGCGGGGCGCCGCGTACTTTGCCGCGCCCGGGATCGAATCGTTGCACGACTTGCCTCCTCGCAGAGGTCACAACGTTGCTCTATCCACATCACCTCGTGGCGGCGCCGGCGCGCTCGGTGCGCTGCGCACCGCGCTCGTTCCTGGCGTGCCGCCGCGCGTTGACGGACCGGGAGATCCCACCGGTTGTGGCGATGTGTGGGGCGCCACCCATTTCTCCCGGCTCCTTGCTGGTGATAAGTTGACTGATGCCATCGCGGCAGCCAATCGTGCTGCATCGCGAAACGTCGAACATCGTGGGGCCGCTGGCCTCTCGAATCATCTCCGCGGAGAGCTCAGCACCACGTGACGACTGTCATCAGCGTGCCGCCATCGCTCGACGAACACACGTTCGAGCAGGTGATTGAGCAACTGGCGGCCACGCCGGAAGGATCCAAGATCCTGCTCGATGCTCGGCATGCCCGCTGGGCCTCGCCCTACGGTCTCACCGCGCTGCTCTGTGTGCCGCAGGCGCGTACGGAGCGCATTGCCTTTGCCGTGCCCGAAAATCCGGATACGGTTTCGTACTGGTCGCGCACCGGGTTCTTTCGGCATGCCGCCGACCTGTACGAACTGCACGGCGCCGTGCCGCGTGCACGTGAGGCTCACGAAAGCGACGTGCTCCTGGAAATCACCCCCATTACCAAGAGCGATGATGTGCACGGCGTGGTGGGGCGCATTCAGCAGAAGGCCGCCGACATTCTGCACGGGCAGCTCAATCTCGACACCGCGGTGACCGGCGCGTTCGGCATGACGCTCAGCGAAGCCTGTCAGAACATCGTGGAGCACGCGGGACTTGGCGGATGGGTGGCGGTGCAGACGTACAAGTACACCCGGCGATTGGGCCGCCGTGTCGTGGTCATTTCGGTGTGTGACGCCGGCGTGGGCTTTCGCAAATCACTGGAAAGCTCGCCGGGACATCGGCGCAGTGACCGCTGGGACGATGCCATGGCGCTGGAAGATGCCGTCCTGCGTGCCGCCTCGCGCTTTCGCCATGGCGATGCAGGACGCGGCCAGGGGTTGGCCGGCATTCGTCGATTTGTGGGGCGTTGGCACGGCAAGCTCACGGTACGCAGCGGCACGGCGCGCCTTGGCATCATTCCCGAATGGGACGAGGATGTACCCATGACGGAGGGGCTCCCGTTTTTCCCCGGCGCGCAGATGCAGATCATCATCCCTGAGCGGGTCGGGGAAGCGCCCGCACGCTCGGCAGGCGGTGGGGCCGCCTCCCGGGGCCGGAGCCGCCTGTGATGCACATTGATGTGGGACTCGTGCTGCGCGGCACCGTGTGCGATCTGTATTCCAATCTCGTCACCCGCCCCACCGGGGCGGCGGTACGTACGGCCATCGAACAGCAGTTCGGAGAGATTGGCGCCCCGGCCGTTACCACGATCGACTTTTCGCAGGTCAACCTGCTCGATTTTTCCTGCGCCGACGAAATCGTGGCCAAACTGCTGTTGCGGTTCACCAGCGACGACGGTCCACCGGGGTTTCTCACTTTCCGGGGCATTCACGAGGGGCACATCGACCCGATCGAAACCGTCCTTGAGCGACACGCGCTGGCGCTGGTCTCCTGGCACGAAGGCGAAGCCGAGCTCTTTGGCTGCGTCGAGGACGACGAGCGTGACCACTGGCTGGTGGTGCGTGATCGCGGACCGGTGCAGGTCGAAACGGTCGCGCGCACGCTCAACGTGACAGAGGAGTTCGCCATGGCCCAGCTTGAGCGGCTGACCCGGCGGCGTCTGGTAATGCGCCGAGATGAGGGGTATACCGTACCGGGAGTGGTTCAGGGCGGGCCCGGATCGCTACCGACCAACGGATCGGGGGTACAGTGAGCAAGGACGACGACACTCTGGGAGGTCCCGCGGGCGGCACCCGCAAGCTGGGACTGTTCAGCGGCTTTGCCCCGCCCGTACAGGTGGTGGGGTTCATCGCCACCCGGAAGGGCGACCCGGACCGGGGGCCCCTCATCCGCATGCGTCCGGACGATGCCCTGGTCCGCCTCGTGACCGCGGGCGAACTGGTGCGTGTGGTATCGGAGCGTCGCTCGGAGTTGGCCGTGCTCGAAATGGACGAATCCCTCCCACGGGGTGGCGTGGTCCTCCGTGACGTGGTCGGGGCGTCGCCCTCTGAGCTGGTGCGCGTGCTCCGGGTGGACAATATCTCGCGCCCTCGTCCCTGATCCCTCACCCTCACCTCTTTCGCGTGCCCCATCTGCTGCATCGCCGGCTGGCCGACCTTGAAGGCGCCGAGTCGGCGCTCGTTCTGGCCAGTGGTCGTGCCGCCGTCGCGTGCACGGCGCTGGCGTTGTTGCGTCCGGGGGACCACCTGCTCTCCAGCATGTGGCTGCGGCCGGAAACGCGACATTTCTTCGCGCAAGAACTGCCGGCTCTTGGTGTGGAGGTCTCCTACGTCGATCCGCGGGAAACCCGTGGCTGGCGACGGGGATTGTCGCGCACGACACGGGCTCTTTTTGTCGAATCGCCGGTGCTGGAGTCGGGACGACTGCTTGACCTGCGCCCGCCGCGTACGCTCACCCAGGAACTGGGGCTCGCGCTCATTGTTGACGCCACCGCCGCGTCGCCTGTGAACTTCACCCCGATCGCCCATGGCGTGGACATCGTGCTGCACGATGCCACGCTGTTCCTCGATGGACACGGGCAGGGTGAAGCCGGCGTCGTGGCCGGTACCGAGGGACTAGTGGAAGAGGTGCGCCTCAAGATGGAAACGTGGGGGGCCCTGCCCCACCCGCTGGCGCGCGTCCAGCTCGACAACGGTCTCGCCACGCTCGAAGTGCGTGTCCAGCGGCAGAACAGCACGGCGCAGCAGCTTGCCGAGTGGGCCGAGGGGTACCCCGACGTCAGCGCGGTATTGTATGCCGGTCTCGCCTCACACCCTGACCGGTCGGCGTTCGAAGAATGGTTCAAGGGCGCGGGTGCCACGGTGCATCTGCGCCTGCGCGAGCAGCTCCACGCCGACATTGCGCCGGATGTTCCTCAGATTGCCGCGCACGCCTCGGCGTTGCTCGCCGGCGCGCCCGGTGCCCGCAACGTGATCACGCACATCGCCCCGGGGGGTGACGCGGGGTGGCTCCGTGTACACGTGGGGCTCGAGTCGGTGGATACCATTATTGCGGCCCTCGTGTCGGCGATCTCCGCGCCCTCTCCGTTCTCCAGTTAGCCGATGTCCGGGATTCTTCGCGTAGCGAACGTGTCGAAGGAATACCCACGTTCGGGTATGGCACTGCGTGATGTGTCCTTCGAAATGCAGAAGGGCGAATTCGTCTTTTTGGTAGGACACTCCGGTGCGGGCAAGAGCACCTTGCTCAAATTGCTCACCATGGCCGAACGCCCGACCACCGGCGAAGTACGCGTGTCCGGCTACTCGAGCTTTTCCATCAAGCCACGGGAAGTACCGCACCTTCGTCGTCGATTGGGAATTGTCTTTCAGGACTTTCGCCTACTCCCCGATCGCACGGCCGAACAGAACGTGGCCTTTGCATTGGAAGTCACGGGCACCCCCAACGCGCAGATCGGCCCCAAGGTGGCCCGGCTGCTGACGCAGGTGGGACTCGCCTCCCGGGCCACGGCCTATCCGCACGAACTCTCCGGTGGCGAACAGCAGCGGGTGGCCATCGCCCGCGCGCTCGCCAACGATCCGTTTCTGCTGCTCGCCGACGAACCGACGGGCAATCTGGATGATCGAGCCACGCACGCCATTTACCTGTTGCTGCGTGAGATCAACGCCCGGGGCACGTCGGTCCTCATGGCCACCCACGACGTTGCGATTTTGCAACGCGCGCAGCAGCGATGCATTGAGCTCGATCACGGACAGCTGGTCTTTGATGGCAACGATATGACCGCGCTGGTGGCCAGCATGCGCGGGCGGCGTCCGTGAGGCTCGCATGAGGCTTGCTTTGCGTGAAGTGGCGCTGGCGTTTCGCCGTGCTCCGTTACTGGCCGTACTTGGTGTCGTGACGATCGGCTTTTCACTCTTTGCCTTTGGGCTGTTCGGGTTGGTGGCGCTCAACATCCGGACGGCGTTGCGTGAGGTGGAGGATCGCGTGGAAATCCGTGCGTTTCTGGTGGAGGGGGCCAAAGATGCGCAGATCGATGAATTGATGCAGCGCATGCAGAAGAACCCGGCAGTGGCCGAGGTGGGGTTCGTCTCACCCGATTCGGCCCTCATGCGCGCCAGGGCCGAATTGGAGGAGTTCCGCGATGTCATGGACGGCGCGTTCCTCCCCGGGTCGGTTGAACTGCGGCTCAAGGAAGGATTGCGCGATCCAGCCACGGTGGCCGAACTATCTCGACGGCTGCAGACGTATCCGGTGGTGGAAGAAGTCCGTTATGGGCGCGAGTGGGTGGAGAAGCTGTACAAGATCAGAAACATTGCCGCGCTAGCCGGCACCGTACTGGGCGGGGTGTTTGCAATGGTCGCGGTGATCATCATCGGCAGTACCATTCGCATGGCCATTCTCGCGCGAACGCGCGAGATCGAAATCATGCGACTGGTCGGGGCCACCAACTGGTTTGTGCGTTTCCCCTATCTGCTGGACGGTCTGCTCAAAGGATTGCTCGGAGGTGTGCTGGCCGTCGCCATGTCGTGGGGCACGACCAACATTCTGGCGCGCTCGCTCATGCAAACCGAGTTCTTCAGCCAGGATCAGATTCTGCTGGGCATTCTGGCGGGTGGCCTGCTGGGCCTGCTGGGAAGCTGGTTTTCGGTGGGCCGTCATTTGCGCCAGGTCTGGCGCGACTGACACGGGGTCTCGACATGCGAGTGTGGTTCGGTGCGGCGCGCGTGGGCGCCTGTCTGCTGGTGGGCGCGTGGACCGCAATGGTCCTCCCCACCGCCAGGCTCGCGGCGCAGCAGCCACCGCAGAGCGCCGAGCAACGGTTGCGTCAGCAGCAGGACGAACTGGACAAGTTGCGGCGCGAGCGCTCCGATCTAGAAGCGCGCATGAACGAACTCCAGCGAAGTGCGCGGTCCCTGACTGACGAAGTGAACAATCTGGAAGCGCAGCGCCTCACCACCCGCCGGTTGGTGGTGGCGCTCGATCAGCAGCTCGAGACAATCAACGAAGAAGTCGTAAAGGCCGGGTCGGGGCTTGTGCGCGCCGAAGGGGAGTTGGTGAACAAGCGCGGGGCGCTGCAGCGCCGCATGGTGGAGATCTACAAGCGCGGCAGTCTCTACGATGTGGAAGCCATGCTGTCGGCGCAGTCGTTTGCCGGGCTGGTGGCACGCTACAAGTATCTGCACGAGCTTGCGCTCAACGATCGCAAGCTGGTGCAGCGCGTGGAAGGGTTGCGCGACCAGATCATTACGCAACGCATGTTGCTGGTGCGGCTCCAGGATGAAGTAAGCCGGAATCGCCAGGAAAAAGACCGCGAAGCGCGCCGCCTCGCCGAACTGGAATCCCGCCGCCAGCGGAACCTCACCGCCGTACAGCTTTCGGCGCAGCGGACTCGCGAGCGCATGCAGCAACTGGCGCGAGACGAATCGCGCATCTCCAACGCCATCGCCACCTTGGAGACCGCGCGGCGACGCGCCGAACTGGCTCCCAACGCGCGACCGGCCGCAGCCTCCACCATTCGGACGTCAGATCTCGGCAAACTGGACTGGCCGGTGGACGGCGCCATTCTGTATCGGTTTGGGCGCGTGGTGAATCCCAACAACACCACCACGCGATGGAACGGCATTGGCATTGGCGCCGCGGTTGGGACGGTGGTGAAGAGCATTTCCGCCGGCGAAGTGGTCCTGGCCGACAACGTGGGCACCTATGGTCCCACCGTCATTGTGCAACACGGTGGCGGTGACTACTCCGTGTACGGATCGCTGCAGCGCATTGATGTGCGCCGCGGGCAACAAGTGAGCAAGGCACAGGTCATTGGCACGGTGGGCGATACCGATCCGGAGTTGCCGCCCCACCTGCACTTCGAGATCCGCCCCAAGGGAAGAGCGATTGATCCGCTGGAGTATCTGCGGGCCAAGCGCTGACCTGCGGACACCACGCACGGACGTTGCTGAATTGGGCGTCCCGCGGAATCGGACGTCCCGCTGAGCGCGTGCAGGCATTAGCGTATACCGCATGCCTGCCAAGAAAACTGCCCCCGCATCAGCCGCCGCAAAGCCCAGCACCCGCAAGCCGGCGTCACCCAAAGCCCCTGCGTTGAACGCCCCCATAACCGTGGATGCGGGCGACTGGACCCGCGATGTGGCCCCGGTTGGGGCACACGTATCCATTGCCGGCGGCACGTGGGAAGCGGCCGCCCGCGCGCGGGAGATCAGTGCCACAGGCGCACAAATCTTTACCAAACAGGCGAACCGGTGGCAGGAACGAGAGGTGGATGCCGACGAGGCGGCCCGCTTCTCGGCAGCCATGGCGGAAACCACGGTGCGCTGGACGTGCGCCCACGATTCCTACCTCATCAATCTGGCGTCCCCGGATGCGGACCTGCGGGCGCGCAGCATTGAGAGTTTTCGCGCCGAGCTGCGGCGCTGTCATGCGCTGGGACTGAATGCGTTGGTGTCGCACCCCGGCAATTTCATGGACGACCGGGCCAGTGGCATTGCCCGCAACGCCGATGGCATTGTGCAGGCCCTCGAGGCGGAGACGGGTCCCACGCGGTTGCTCATGGAGCTTACTGCAGGACAGGGCACGGTGCTGGGATCGACATTTGAGGAAATGGCCGATCTCCTGTCGCGCATACCGGCGCCGTTGCGCGCGCGGGTTGGCGTGTGCCTCGACACGGCCCACATCTGGGCGGCCGGGTACGACGTGGTGAGCGACTACGACGGCGTGTGGCAGCGCTTTGGCGATGTGTTGGGCTTTGAGACCCTCGGCTGCCTGCACCTCAATGATTCCAAGGCCAAGCTCGGCTCACATCTCGACCGCCACGAACTCATTGGCGAAGGCACCATTGGTGGCGAAGCGTTCCGTCGCATCATGACGGATGGACGACTGGCTCACGTGCCGCGCATTATTGAAACGCCAAAGGGTGATACCCCAGCGGAGGCCGATGGCCGCATGTTGCGCACACTGCGGGAGTACGCGGCGGGCTGACGTAGTGAATGGCAGCATTCTGGCGGCGTGGCACGACGACAACGGCCGGTGGGGACCACTGCCAGCTGGGGCAACTGCCGGCCGGGACAACCGCAAGCCGGGACAACCGCAAGCCGGGACAACCGCATGACCTACAGCATGACAATAGCATGACAACCGCGGAACGGCGGGGGGGGTACGCGTAGTTGCCCGCAGTTACCCGCTCCCACGCAGGTGTCATGCAGTTGTCATGCAGGAGGTCATGCAGTTGTCATCCCCAGCTGTTGCCGTTCCCCGGCCGTTCCCCGGAAGGTCCCGCCGTCAGTACAACAGCTTGTAGACCAGCGACACGTTGCGCCCCGGGTTGAACGCAAAGCGTTTGATGCGACTGGTGGCTTCACGGTACTGGGCATCGGTGGCGTTATCCACCCGGAACGTGACGGAGTGCACCTGCCTGCCACGTACGGTAAACAACCACGTGGCGTTGAGGTCGAGCAATGTGTAGGAAGCGGTGGCGACATCGAGTTCGTCGCCAGTGACACGCTCCTGGGCAAAGACCCGCCGCACGTCGCCGCCACCCGAAATCCGCCCGTTGTCGTAGCGGAGCGACGCGCCCACGCGACCAGCGGGAATGAACGGGAGTACCTCGTTGGTGCCGCGCACGCCGGCCCGGACATAATCGCCCATCAGCCCGCCTACAAATCGGTGAACGAGTTTGGTTTCCACCTGCCCTTCGACACCCGTCATGATGGCATCACGTCCCATGAAAGTGACCGTCGGTATGAACGCTCCATCGACCAGCGTTGGAATGGCCAGTGCCTGCGGCGCGATGTAACCGTCAATCAGATTCCGGTACGCACCAAGCTGGGCGAATGTGCGCGATGTTTGTGCACGGACCCCGACTTCCATCCCGGTGCTCTTCTCCACTCCCAGCGACGGGTTGCCGATGTCGTAGGTGCCGGCGGCCGCATGAAACCCATCAGCGTACAACTCCTCAACAGCGGGCGCGCGAAACCCTCGGGACGCGTTGGCCGTGAGCGACACCCCGTCAGCCACCGGCACACTCAACCCCAGCGATGCCGCCATGTTGTTGAACGTGCGGTTGCGCGTTTCGCCAAACCGATCCGCCTGGTCGCCCGGCTTGGTATGAATGCTGAAGCGATCGTAGCGTGCGCCAAGTTGAACGCGAGGAGAATGCTCTTCGGTATCGCCGGGCCCCAACAGGACTTCCTGATAGGCGAATACCGCCACGTTCTCGTTGTCGGCGGCGGGAGTGAAGGCTTCCTCGCCCACAGGCGCATATTGCCGGAACAGCCCCTGCACGCCCACAGCACCAGTGGCGCGTCCCCACTGCGTGCGCGCCGTGATGTTGGTGGTTTGCGTGTTCAATCGGAACCGTGTGCCCACAGCGCCATCTTCTTCGATTTCTGAGTGGGCGTAGCGCTGCAGCGTCTGATCAATACGCACTGAGGGAACAGCAACGAGCCCCGTCGTCACCGTGGACTGCAGTGCCACCGAGCGCCGCACGCCGTCCAGGCGTACCGCTTCTTCACCCGGTGCGTGGGGCAAACCATAGGCGAAATCCATCTGGCGATACACTACGCCCACCGAGGCACGCGGACCAACGTAACCGGTGCCCAGCACCGCCTGCTGCGTGTTGCCGCTGGTATTGGGCTGCACCGCGCCGCCGCCAACCCGCATGTTCGCAAAGTCGCGTACCCCGCCACGAGCGGTGACGGCCAGGCGCGCGGCGAGCGGAATGGTCACCCCCACATTGAGCACCCCGCCTGGCGTGACACTCTCCCCTTGTCCCATGGCGTAGCCGGTGAGGCGCGAAGGGATCGTGGTAGGGATATCCTGGGAGATGACATTCACCACGCCCCCCAAGGCGTTGTTGCCGTACAACAGGGAGGCCGGTCCTCGAATGACCTCGATGCGCTCCGCCGTGCTGGGATCGACAGCGTTCAGGTGATCGGCAGCAGACGAGGAGAGGTCACCAGCGCGATCGCCGTCCTGCAACACCAGCACGCGCTCGCCGGTGAGCCCTCGAATGACCGGTGTGGCCGCCATGGGGCCATTGAACCGCGACGACATGCCGGGCTCCCGCGAAAGCGTCTGTCCAATGCTGGTGCTCAGCGCCCGTTGCAGTTCCTTCCCCGACAGCTGGACGGTGGCTTGCGTGACATTGAGGGGGTCGGTCCCCGTGGGCGTGGCCGTGACGTTCACGCTGGAGAGCCGCACCGTGGCTACCCGCATCACCACCGTCAGGCGCACATCAGCCCCGGTGGCGGGCACGGTCACCACCTGATGTGCGCTGGAGTGGCCGATCCGGACAAAGTCCAGGTGATAGGTGCCAGCCGGCAGTCCCACGAACTCAAAGCGTCCGCGCTCGTCGGTAAGGGCCGCGCGGTTCACCCCGCTCGCCACCACCTGCACGTTGGCTAACGGAGCACCCGTGGTATCCGTGACCACGCCTCCCACCACAACATCAACGGCCGGGAAGAGGGCGAGCGATGGCTCCAGGGAACGATTCGCCCCCGCACGCGTGGCTGCCTCCCCAGGAGCAGATGCAGTGAGCACGGCGCCCAGCGACAGCGCCAAAGACAGTCGGAGTTTCATGGCATCGACTCATGGTGAGCAGGACGGGCGGCGCCCGTCGCGCGAGCAAAGGCAAGGACCGCATATTCCCCGGAGGTGCATCTTGTACCCCACCCGGCAACGGCCACGCCCCCTACGCTGCACTTACGCAATGCAACCCGGATCCCGTTGGCTCGAGCCGCGCGCGCGTTGGTCTCTCCGAACACTACTCGTTCTTGGACTGGCGGGCGTGCTCTCGTGTGATACGCCCACAACCGCCCCGAGTACCTTTGCCTATGACCCCACGGGGCTGACGGGCGGGCAGCTGTACCGATGGGACACGGGTCGGCAGGTGAACGTCTATGTGGTGCCGGGGAGCTCCGGCTCCGCGCAGATCATCGAGGCCGTGGATGTGGCCATGCCACGATGGAACGCCGTACCGAGAGGGGAAACCGTCAGGTTGCAGCGCACCACCGTGGCAGCGCAGGCGAACGTGGTGGTGTACGACAATACATCGCCTCTGCCGGTCGTGACCCCCGATGACTGCCCCTTCAGCACCTTCAGCGCCTTGGGGTACACCTACTTCTGCGCCCGCTCGGGCCGGGCGGTCCCCCTCCCCTTCGTTGGGGGCGGCGGTTCGGCCACGGTGGTAATCCGCCTCGACCTTTCGCGCACCACGGCCACCAGCCCGCTCAGCGCGGTGGTCATGCACGAACTCGGACACGCCATTGGCATCGGCGGCCATAGTCAAAGTGACACCGATGTGATGTTTGCGCTGCCCCGCACGTCCACAGTCAGTGGCCGGGATGCGCAGACGTTGCGCTACCTGCTCGCACAAGCCGCCAACGTGCTCCTCTGACGTGGTGCTTGAGCAGACGGCCTTGGCTCGCCATCTTGTTCCCTCAGCGCATTTCCCTCTGAAAAGCGCTGTCTTCGTTTCTGAAACATATACGTGACGCCTGCGTCGCGTTTTCATTTTGTTGCCGAACGCTTACCGAGAGGGTCGCACCATGGCGACACAGGTCACCCCGTCAGCTCCCGCCCGGGAGAGTGCTGACGGTCTCGCCCCGCAGGGTATCGTGCCCAAGGGCAAGGTTCATTGGAATTACGTCGCGCCGGAGCTGATGGAATCGGCAATCCGTCGCAACGAAGGCCGACTTGCCGATATGGGCCCGTTCGTAGCCGTCACGTCACCGCACACCGGACGTTCTCCCAACGACAAGTTCGTGGTGAAGGAGCCCGCCAGCGAAGCCGACGTGGATTGGGGCAAGGTGAACCAGCCTATTTCGGCAGAGCACTGGGCCACCCTCAAGGCCGATGTGCAGCAGTACCTCAACGGTCTCGATGAACTGTTCGTGCAGGACCTGTATTGCGGCGCCGACCCGGCGACAAGGTTGAGCGTGCGCTACGTGCTGCCCAATGCGTGGCACGCGTCGTTTGTCCGCAACATGTTCATTCGCCCGGACATTGCCGAACTCGCCGCCTTCGCGCCCAACTTCACGGTGTATCACGCGCCGGAAATGCAGGCCGATCCGGCACGCCACGGCACACGGACGGGCACGTTCATTGTGCTAAACCTCGAAGAACGCGCCATCCTCATTGGCGGTACGCGCTACGCCGGTGAACTCAAGAAGGCGATGTTCACCGTCATGAACTACCTGCTTCCCAAGCAGGGTGTGCTCTCGATGCACTGCTCGGCCAACATCGGCCCTGCGGGCGATACGGCGCTGTTCTTCGGCCTCTCCGGCACCGGCAAGACCACGCTGTCCGCCGACCCCGAGCGCAATCTCATTGGCGATGATGAGCACGGCTGGTCGCCCGAAGGCACCTTCAACTTTGAGGGTGGCTGCTACGCCAAGGCGATCAATTTGTCGGCGGAAGGAGAACCCGACATCTACGCGACCACGCAGATGTTCGGCACCATCCTCGAGAACGTGGTGCTCAACGAGCCGTCGCGCACGGTGGACTTTGCCAACCAGAGCATCACCGAGAACACGCGCGCGTCGTACCCGTTGCATTACATCAAGAACCACGTGCCGAGCGGGCGTGGTGGACACCCCAAGAATGTGGTGTTCCTGACGGCCGATGCTTTTGGTGTGTTGCCCCCCATTGCTCGGCTCACGCCTGAGCAGGCGATGTACTATTTCCTGTCTGGCTACACGGCCAAGGTGGCCGGTACCGAACGTGGCGTAACGGAACCGCAGGCCACCTTCTCGGCCTGTTTCGGCGCGGTGTTTCTCGTGTGGCACCCCACCAAGTACGCCGAAATGCTGGGTGAACTGCTCAAGGAACATGGGTCGCAGGTGTGGTTGGTAAACACCGGCTGGAGCGGTGGAGCGTACGGCGTGGGTCGCCGCATGAAGCTCTCGTACACGCGGGCCATGGTGCGTGCCGCGCTCGATGGCGCCCTCGAAGGCACCGAGTTCACCACCGATCCCGTGTTCGGCTTACATCTGCCCAAGTGGGTACCGGATGTTCCGGGTGAGGTACTCGACCCCCGTGGTACCTGGGCCGATGCCAGCGAATACGATGCGCAGGCGCGCAAACTGGCCGGCATGTTCCAGGAGAACATCAAGAAGTTCGGCAGTGCGGTGTCGCCCGCCATTCTTGCGGCTGGCCCGAAAGGCTGATCAACCGACTGGACGACAAACAGAAGGGCCCCGGTGCACATGCACCGGGGCCCTTCTGTTATCCACCGGAGTCGGCAGCTTACTTGAGCTTGACCGTCTCCAGGAACATCTGGCGCCCTTCACGAGCGGACAGGAAGATCAGCCCGTCTGGTCCAAAGCCCACCACCTGCCGGCCAGCGGGAAGCTTCACGCGCTCCAGCAACTTGCCGTCAGGCGAGATGACGTCGTACACCAGCGGCGGCTGATTGGACATCGCCGCCATCATGGCCATGGCGGCTGCCGGTGGGGCCTGACGCGTGCTATCGCGCGGCGCCCCCGGCGCGGTCCTCGGGGTTCCGCCTGGTGCACCAACGCCAGGGGGCGGCCCTCCCATGCCACCACGACCGCCCATAAACGACTGCGCCAACTGCGCCGACAGATTGGATGTCGTGGGGACCACCCAGAGATTGCCCTTCTGATCGGCAATGCTCGAGCCCTGGCGAACCGGCGGATAATAGTCGGGCAGCTTTTCTGCGCCGATGGGCTCGAAGGACATGCGGAATCCGCCGCCACCGCCTGCGTTCTGCCCCATGCGCTCCGAGGCGATCTTGGCCATGGTCGCCAGCGAATCGACCAGCTTGGTCTTTTCTTCGTCGGAGATGCGCTTCCAGTCAAACGGCAGCTTGTCGGACGCCACGTGCGACCCATCGGGACGATAGTAGTCCACGTGATAGTCTAGGACGCGCATGATGGCGACCGTGCCATCGCTGAGCAGTGCCCAATCGTCGGCCTGCGGGAGCGGGTTGATCTTCACCGTCAGCCGCGTGGAGCCATCTTCGCCCCGCGTCATGGACGACTCGTTCTTGGGCACCTTCACAAAGGCCACGGTATCCGCCTTGCGCGTGTCGAAGTCCACCCGCACGATGGGCACGGAGTCCGGCTGGCTGGCCGGATTGAAGCCGCGGCCACCGGGGCCGCCAAACGGCTGGCCACCGGGTGCACCAGCCGCGGCCCCCCCAACGTCACCGCCACGATTGGCCTGATTCTGTGTATTTGGCTGGCGATTGTTGTTGCCGCCCTGCCCGCCACGATCACCACGGCCGCCGCGATCGTTGCCACCACCAAACATCATGCCCATGGCACCACCGCCCCCAGGTCCACCCGCGCCCCCCCCCTGGCGATAGTAGAGCCGTCCCTTGGCGTCAAACGCGTGCGACCCGAGGTTCGCGCCGGTCAGCGTATTGATGTCGTTGGGACGTGGCGAGGCCATGACCCGCACGCTTTTTCCGTTGCGGTCAATCACCACCAGGGACAGCGTGGACGCGTCCACCACAATCGTGGAATCGCCGATATAGGGGAGCAACCCGATCGGGCGCTGCCCATACGGCATGAGCGCTCCAGGCGCCGTGTCGGCGACCACCATCACGTTCTTGAGCGACGCGTCGAACTTGAGCAGTTGACGACGCTGCACATCGTTCACAAATACGGACCCGTCACTCAAGGTGCGGACCATGTTGGCGCTGGTGAGCGGCTGCGTTGCGCGAGCAATGACCGGCGTGACATCGCGTACTGGGACCTGCGCCGCAGACGCCACCGGCGGCGCATTCTGCGCCACCGCCGTTGCCGCCGTGAGGAAAACACCCGCCGCGCTCCAGAGCGCCGTGCGAGAAACGTTTGACATGGGAATACCCATTGAGGTGTACTTCGAAAAGATCTTCATGGTGTTCACCGGCCTCGACCACCGCCCATACCGCCACCCATGAAGCGGTTGCCACCGGCGGTACCCGAGCGGATACCCTGCAAATTGCGCTTGTCCATGAACGGCACGAGCGTCTCAGGAAGAATGCGGAACTGTTCCGGCGTGAGCAGATTCTTGATACCCGGCGCCACCTTGATCAGCACATCCACACTGGCTTCACGCGCATTCAGATAGCGCTTGTAGGCATCGTCGTGATTGTACTTGTCGGGCAGGTCGGCCAGGAAACGCGCCACCGGCGTCCAGATGCTGTCGCTCTTGAGCACGTATAAGCGGTTGAGCGTGGCGAGGCTGTCTGCCTGCTTGCGCGTGAGCTTGAGCGTATCGGCCTGCTGCAGGATCTGCTGCATGGGGTTGATGATCCCCACATTGGCCGTCTGGCGGAGCTGCTGCAGGCTGGGCTTGTTGCCGGGGCGGCTGCGGCCACGATCGAGCTGCTGCATGAGCTGCTGCTGTTCACGCGTCGGCGACAGATCGTAGTTCATCTGCAGCGTGAACGTGACCGGCGCCGACCGCTGCGTCGTCTGGCTTGGACGCGTGCTGCCGAAGCGCTCATTCACCTCGTACTTGTAGCTGCTCGTCGTGGGGTCGAAGCCGCGCACGAACAACAGCGCGCCGTTACTCTGCGGATTCACGAACGACCCCCACCCCTTGAGCCCCGACTCCCCGTTGAGGATGCGGTCGATGCCGTTGAGTGGGTTCTGCACTTGGAACGACAGATTGACGCGCTGCGGCAATCCGAGCTTGAGCGAGTTGAACGACAGGTTCAGGTTGCCCGACATGCCCCACGGCCCCTGACAGGAATTCCGCCCGGCGAATTGCCCGAGCTGGCTGCGCAGACACGCCGTGGCTTCACGCGTACCATTGGCAAGGAAGTTTTCGAGCCCCGCCTTGAGCGCCGGATCATTGACCGAAGCGGGATTGAAGATGAATGCGCGATCGTTGCCGTAGCTGTCGCCGTTGATGTCCTGGTTGACCGTGGGCGTGTAATAGATGCCCGAGCGGAAATTGCCGAACCAGGAAATGCGCACCGCATCCCACGCATTGTAGCTGAGCGAGTACTGAATCTGGTGGCGTGAGAAGTTTGAGCCACGCGACCACTCAATGCCGTCTGGCGAACCAACGGTGCTGTTGAAGCCGAGGAACTGTTCGCGCACGTCCGCGAGCACGTACGAAAGACTCCAGCTCCACTTGGTGTTGAACGTGAATGGACGCAGCGACACCGTGGCCTGCTTGCTTTCCGACTCAAGCTCCGAGGTTTGTGCGGTGACGCGGCCATACTGGGGGAACAGGCGCGCGTCGCGCCACGCCACCTGGCCGGTGGCACCCACAATTGCCGACGGTGCCACGTACACCGGACGTCCCGCTTCATTGCTCAGCGCAAAGCGCTCCACATTGGGGAAGTTGATGTCGATGCCGCCCTGCTGACGCTGATTGCGCGAGTAGGTCGCGTCCACGGAAAAGTTGAAGCGGTTCTTGAGCACCGGCCCTTGCCATCCGAGGTTACTGCGCAGCGAACGCTGCGCGTAATAGTCGGGGAGAAAGAGCGTCACGTTGGGCGAGCTGTTGGAGAACACCGAGCCCGTGGTGCCGTCAGCGCAGGTGCGCGGGATGCTGTTCAGATCGGCGGCAAACGAGGTCCAGTCCGGCACCGGCGTGGCGGAGCCGACGCAGGTGAGCTGCTGCAGCCCACTCGCCAGACCGGTGTTGTCAATGGCGTTGGAGATGAGCTGCGTGCCCGGAGTGTTCTGGAAGAGCCCAATGCCGCCGCGAATGACTGCACGCGGGGCACGCACCATGCCGGGGAGCAACGTCATCTGATCGGCCTGGCCAACCGTCCAGGAGAAGCCGAGTCGCGGACTCACGTAGATGCGGTTGGGGACCTCGGCGTTGTCATAGCCAAAGCGGGCGAGCACATCAGGATTGGTCTGCGGCCCCATGTTGAAATGGTTGCCGTCTACACGCACGCCGTATTGCACCTGCAAGTCGTTCGTGGGGCGCCACGCATCCCCCAGCGACATGGCCGCAACGTACTGACTGCCAACACGCGTACGGGGCGACAGCAGGCGCGTGTACGAGGCCGGCCGGTTGGCTTCGAGATCTGCCAGCGTGTTGTAGCTGAACGAACCGAACTCGTTGAAGTTGAACAGCGAGCTGAATTCGTCGCGGCGCACTTCGGTGGTGAGCTTCACACGGTGGCGATTATCGGCCGAGAACCACGACATGGTGTTGTTGCCCGCCAGCGTGCTGTTCGCATTGGCGTTGTTGAGCGCCGTACTGCCACCGAACTGCAGGTTGCTCACCGAGGCCGAGCCGTCGCCGAACTGCGAGTTCACCCGCACGTTGCCCGACGGCAGGAAATAGAACGGCTCACCGTCGCTGCGGTTGGTGCTGTAGCCGACCGTAGTTTCACTGAAGATCCCCTTCCAGCCGAGCAGGCCGCTGTGACGCGCCTGCGCTGAACCGCCCCAGTTGGTGCGGGTACCGTCGCGCGAAGGAGTGATCAGACTCGTGCCACCGCCACCAAAACCGCCGAAGCCACCAAACCCACCACCGCCACCAACAGGCGACGTCTGGTTGTAATTCGCCGACAAGGTGATCGCGTACGTGCTGCCGCGCGACGAGTTCTGCGGAACCCAGTCGAAGCTGTTGAGCGTATTGAGACTCGTACGGATCCGGCGCGGGTCGTATCCGCCCACCGTAATGGGCACCTCGTCCGCTCCGAGAATGTCCAGCAGGCGCGCGACCGAATCGGGCGAGACACCGGCCGCGGCGAAGCCGTTCGGGTCGCTGCTGAGCAGCGTCTGCAGATCCTGCAAACGACGGTCGAACTGGAACGACGTGTTGTAGAACAGCTGGTCAGGCTTGATCGGGCCAGCCGCTGATCCGCCAAGGGACATGTTCGTGTACTGCTGTCCCGTCGCGGTGCCGATGCGATCAAGCCACTGCAGCTGCGGTGAGACGAAGTTGCCACTGAGGCGGCGCGACACGAAGTTCGATCCCGAGCGGGTGCGTACTTGCAACTGCCCACCGGAGAAACCACCGCGCGAGACATCGTACGGCGACGTACTCAGTGACGACATCACATTGGCATCACGCGGCAACTGCGCATCACCGAAGTTGAGGCCGTTGAGCTGCGTATTGTTCTGGTCGCCACCCAAGCCGAACACCGAGAAGGCATCGGCGGCACCATCGGCGCCGAGCAGCAGCTGCACCCCGGGAATCGCCGACGCCATGGCGGCGAGGTCGCCCATCTGCTCGGCGTTGAGAAACCCCGCCGTCTCATCGTTCACGCTCTTTTCTGTGCCGCTCACATCGGAGACCGTGTCGCTTCGCGACACCGCCGCACGCTCCGTGATCTGCATGGCGTCCAGCGTGATCGTCGCCGGTGCCATCCGGGCGTCGGCAATCAGGATTTCCTGATCGGCGGTGCGCTTCACCTGATAGCGGCGTGGCGCGAGGCCGATGCCGGAGAAGGTGACCCAGTAGTCGCCCTCGCCACCTGGAAAGGAAATGGTGTACCGGCCATTGGCCGCGGTCCGGGCGGTACGGCTCACGTTCCCGCTGAGCGTGGTAGCCGTGACCAGCACGTTTGGAATGGGTAGCGTGTCGGTGCCGAGCACACGACCGCGGATGATATCGACTTGCTGCGCCATGGCGGACGTGGCGCTGGCTGCCAGGGCCAGGCAGAACGTCAGCGCGCACGAAAGCCGTCGGAGAATGGGCGATGTAATGGTCACGACGATTAGACGAGTGATTTCTGGCGTTCGTTAAGAAACCCGCCAGGTGTGCGATTCGGACGCCCGGTACAAGGGCATCAGACCACATGTGGCATTAATGCGGCGCTCCGCATTTTCGTTGTGTGGGCAACAATTCTCAGTTCCGACATGGGACCGAGGGCGTGTTCCCGAGGACCAAAGACCGCGCGGACAGGCCGAGCGAAAACCGCCGGTATCCCGCTGACAACCCGCTGACACGACTTCTGCATATCTTTGCCACCATGGAAATTCTGCGCGATCCGCTCTGGAACAACATCCGCCTCGATCCGCTGGCGCTGGCGCTGCTCGAAACCCCCGTCATGCAGCGGCTGCGCTATGTCCGCCAATTGGGGCTGGCGTTTCTGGTGTATCCTGGCGCCACCCACTCGCGGTTCGAGCATGCGCTGGGGGCCTGGCATCTTGCCGGCATGGCGCTGCGCCTGCTCGATGAGCGGGGCGCGTTACAGGACATTCCGGTGCGCGATCAGCAGATTGTGCGCGCCGCCGCTTTGCTGCACGACGTGGGGCATTACCCCTTTTCTCATGCGCTGGAGGAGATTGGCGTCACCGACCACGAAGAGGTCGCCCGCCCCCTGATCACGGCGGGGGTCATTGGTGCCTGCCTGCGAACACACCTCGGCGAAAGCGCCCCCGAGGAGGTCTTTGCCCTCATCACCGGGCGCAGCACCCACGCCCTGCAAGGGCTGATCTCCGGGTCCATTGATCTCGACAAGATCGAGTACCTGAAGCGCGACGCCACCATGTGTGGTGTGCCTTACGGCGAGATCGATGTGGACCGGCTGCTCAACTCACTGGTGCTGGTCACCCTTCCTGGGGAACGACCGGCCATTGGGGTGCACGAGAAGGGGCTCTCGGCGTTGGAGTCGCTGCTCTTTGCGAAGTACCAGATGTACCGCAATGTTTACTGGCACCATGCGGTACGCAGTGCCACAGCCATGTACAAGCGACTCGTGGCCGTGGCCATTGATACGGGGGCGGTGGCAGGTGACACCGTCGCCCGCTTTACCGACGAAGGGTTGCTCGTGCATCTCGACACGCCGTCGCTGGTTCCGGAAGCCCGCACCCTGCTGGATGCCATTCGCGTGCGGCGCCTCCACAAGCGCGCCTACGAATGTCCCGCGGCGACCCTCGGCGACGACGTGGGTGAATGGATCGCCAGCGACTACGTGCTTACGCGCCGGGTGGAAGATGCCTTCGCCAAGGAACTGGGGCTGGCGTCGGGCGCAGTGCTGCTGGACTACCCGGCCAAAACGCAGATGCTCGGGGTGGACATCGCCATGCAACGTCGTGACGGCCGGGCCGTGCATTTGACGGCCGAAGGGTGGGAGGGCGCCCTCAACCTCCCCCGCCTCAGCGACGAGCTGTATCGCAGCGCGCGCCGGCTGCGTGTGCTTACAGCCAACCGGGCACCGGTGCCCGCCGAGCAAGTGCTCAGTGTCCTGCGTATGGAGGCCAGCGAAGTGCGGGCGCGCCTTGATCAAGGCGAGCGGCTGCTCGGCTGACACCAGAAGCGCCGGTCCGCCATCGGGCCGGCGCCTCCACGCGTCTTAGCGCGCGGTGCCCCGGTCGCAGTGGGTCTTGCCGGCTTTCGCCGCTTCCAGCATCTCGACGGTCTCGAGGGCAATCGACTCGCCCTTGTCCCTGGCGTAAAACGCCCGGATTCCGGCGTGCACGGAGTCGAGCGACACCTTGCTGCGTTCCGGCGCGGCCCATTCGCGCAGTGGGCGAGGCTGCTCAACGATGCATCCCCGCTCATTCCCGGCCTCATCAAGCAGAACGAACGTGGGCGTGGCGATCCGCCCATCCAGCGACCGGTGGCTGTCCTGCACGGCGCGTCCGGCCGTTGGCAGCACAATGCGCAAATCAATACCGGCCAGCGCCGCCACCCGCGCCACATACGGCACGGTGTTCATGGAGTCGCCGCAGGCATCAATGGCCACCACGAGAATTCGCCAGGCGCCGCCTTGTACGGCGGTTTTGGCTCGGGTGACCACCGCATCGGCCACCTGTGCACTATCTGCGAGCTTCACCCACCCTTCGCGACGCGCCTTGGCGGCGGCCACAAAGTCGGGGAATCGCTGGCCACTGGCATGCAGGGCGCTCAGACCGCTGTCCGCGGCGGGCCGGCTCTTGGCGCGCCCCGCTACGGCCGCACCGATCTCGCAGGGCAGGACTGTCGTAAACCCGTACGATGACCACCCCAGAGTGCGCGGCGCGGCGTAGGCAGCCTCTGGAAGGGCGCCGAGACCCAACAATGCCAGCGTGGAGAGAACACCGAGGCGCAAGGTCATGACGGAGCTCCTGGGGGGGATGGAGTTACGCTGGCGGAAGCCGCCTGTGTCCGGCCGCGGGCATCGGCGAGTTTGCGACCGATCCCGCGGTAAAAGGCGGCGTCGAGGGGCTTGTTCTCGTCCTCGAGGGACAGCGCACAGCGCTCGAGGGCATACAGCAGGTTGCCGAGGTACAGCTCGGCAAGCCCGCCAACCGACTCGTCAGCCAAGGACAGCCGGCATTTCGCCGGTGGCAACGCCAGTGACCTTGATGACCTGCACCACGATCGCCGTGATGTTGTCGAGACCCCCGCGACGGTTGGCCTCTGTGATCATGGCGTCCACCATACGCCCGGGCGTCTGCTTGGACTCAAGGATCTTCTTGAGCTGAGGATCCTCCACCATGCCCGTGAGCCCATCGGAGGCCACCAGATACAGGTCGCCAACCTGCAGCTCGCCCGTCAGCACGTCCGCTTCGACGGCCGCGTTGGCCCCGACACAGCGGGTGATGACGTTGCTGTAGGGGTGATAACGGGCCTGCTCGGGGGTCAGGAAGCCGGCGTCCACCTGCTCCTGCACATACGAGTGGTCTTTGGTGATCTGGCGAAACGCCCCATCGCGCAGCAGGTACACGCGGGAATCACCGATGTGACCGATGATGTACCGTCCCTGCCCCATCATGATGCAGGACGCCGTGGTGCCCATGCCCTGCTTATCGGCTTCCTGGATGGTGCGTTCGTAGATGGCGCGGTTCGCGGCCTTGAGAGCATCCGCCATGCGCGTGCCAGCATCACTGCCGGTGAGGTCACGCACATCGGTGAGGTCCCGGGCGACAATCTGGACCGCCATTTCACTGGCAACTTCGCCAGCGGCGTGTCCCCCCATGCCGTCGGCTACGATAAAGAGCCCTCGCTCTTGATCGGCGTCCGCATAGAGACTGTCTTCATTGCCTGCCCGAATTCGACCGACATCGGTACCGGCGGCGACAGATAGCTGCACGTGGGTGGGGTGTTCGTCCGGGGAAAACGCAGGGAACGCGGGAGTGTACTACGGAGTAGGAGCGAAGCTACCCGACAGCTGCATCGGTTGGCAAGCGTGTATCCACGGCTGAATGAAACTCGCGCTCGCCGTCTCCCCCCGCCTGTAACCGAAAAAGCCGTTCGTACGTGCCTCCGGCGCCCAGTAACTGCTGGTGGGTGCCCCGCTCGACGACCTCTCCGTGGTGGAGCACCAGGATTTCGTCGGCGTGCACGATGGTGCTCAGGCGGTGGGCAATGGCGATGGTCGTCCGCCCGCCCATGAGGGCCGCCACCCCCTGCTGAATCTCTGCTTCAATGTGGGAATCCACCGCACTGGTGGCCTCATCGAGAATGAGCAGCGAGGGATCAGCCGCAATAGCACGGGCGAAAGCGAGCAATTGACGCTCCCCGACGCTTACGCCGCCGCCGCGCTCCCCGAGCTCATGATGCCAGCCGCCCGGCAAGCGATCGATCACCCGTTCGGCGCCCACCCGTGCGGCCGCCAAACGCAACGCCTCATCGCTCAGCGTCGTGGAGAGCCGGATATTGGCCCCCACATCCCCGGCAAAGAGGAAAATGTCCTGCTGCACATACCCCACCACCGATCGCAGCACATCGACCGGAATCGTCCGGATGTCTTCGCCATTGACCAGAATGCGCCCCCGCTGCGGCTCGTAGAAACGCAGCAGCAGGTTCACGATCGTGCTCTTCCCGGCTCCGGTATGACCCACAAGCGCCAGAAATTGCCCCGGGGACACGCTGAAGCTCACCCCCTTCAGCACCCACCGTGGCTCCGCTGGCGGATGTGGCAGCGGCTGAGCGTCGGATTGTGATGAAGATTTCACCAAAGCATCCCGACCACCGTCCTCCGTCACCCCTCCGTCAGCGCCGTAGGCAAACCAGACCGACTCAAAAGTGACCGTGACCCCGGCCCGCCGAAGCCGCTCCACCTGATGCTCCCGATCGGGGCTCGACTCAAGCCCAGGAGCTGGCGCGAGATCCAGGAGCCCAAAGATGCGTTCCGACGCGGCCATGGCCGCCTGCAGGATGTTGTACTTCTCCGACAGGTCCTGCAGGGGCTGAAAGAACCGACGGACCAGCTGCAGAAACGCCGCCACCGTCCCCACCGTGAGGGCTCCCCCGGCCACCTCATACCCGGCCGTGACCAGCAGGCTGGCCAGCGCGAGCGTGGTGAGGAATTCGATCACGGGGAAATAGAGTGCATACACCGTGATCGACTTGAGCTGCGCGTCGAGGTGCGCGGTGTTGAGTCCGCCAAAGCGACGGACTTCCGAGAGCTCCCGGCCGAATAGCTGGATGAGCCGAATGCCGGCCAGACGCTCCCCCAGATAGGCATTGAGCTGCGCCACGCGAGTCCGGATGTCACGGTACGAACTGCGCACGTACCGCTGAAAAAGCCGCGAGGCCAACAGCACGAAGGGGATGACAGCGAACGCTGCCAGTGCGAGGCGCCAATCCACCACCAGCATGACCACCCCAATGGCCACGAGAGTGAACAGGTCACCAAGACCGGACACCACCCCAGAGGTGAAGAGCTCGTTCAGCGCCTCGACATCGCTGGTGACGCGGGTGACCAGCCGCCCAACGGGCGTGCGATCGAAATAGGCAACGGGCAACTGCTGCAGACGCGCAAACAACTCGGCGCGCAAGTCCCGCATGACTCGCTGCCCGAGCAGCGCGGTGAGGAGCGTTTCGCCGTAGGCGGCACCGAATTGCGCCACGAGCATCCCGGCAAACGCCAGCGCCACCTGCCCCACCAGCGCGGGGTTCCTGGCTGGCAGCGCCACGTCAATGACCCAGCGGGTAAGCAGGGGGCCGGCCAGCTGCATACCGGCGGCCAGCGCAATGCAGACGAGCGCGGCCACCACCACCCACGCATATGGACGCACGTACGACAGCAGCCGACGGACCAGTCGGGCGTCATACGCCTTGCTCAGCGCGTCGTCATCGGGAGGAGCGGAACGGACAGCAGCAGCCATGGACTGGGCAATCTACACGCGTGCCGGAATCTGTTTGGGGCTCCCGATAGTTTTCTGTGAATGAAGGACACGATTCGCATCCTGGGCGCCCGCCAGCACAACCTGAAGGGCTTTGATCTCGACTTGCCTCGCCGAGCCATCACCGTCATCACGGGGGTGTCCGGCTCGGGCAAATCGTCACTGGCCTTCGATACGCTGTACGCCGAGGGACAACGGCGGTACGTGGAGTCGCTGTCGGCCTATGCCCGGCAGTTTTTGGAGCGTATGGAGAAGCCGGCCGTCGACTCCATCGAAGGGATGTCTCCGGCGGTGGCCATCGAGCAGAAGAATCCCACCCGGACCTCGCGCTCCACGGTGGGAACGGCGACGGAGATTTATGACTATCTGCGGCTGCTCTGGGCGCGGGTCGGTCGGACGTATTGCCGGATCTGCAACCGGGAACTGCGACCGGACACCGTGCAGTCGGTCACCGATGTAGTGATGTCCCTGCCCGAGGGGACGCGGTTCATGGTGGCCTGCCCACTCATTCGGTCCAGTGCGGTGACGCACGCGGTCATCGCCGAGAATCTGCGCGCCCGGGGGTTCGTGCGCGTTGCCGTGGGGAACACGGTGTACCATCTCGATGATGTCACGGAAGACGCTCTGAATCTGTCGTCGGCCGATGCCGTGTCCGTGGTGGTGGATCGGCTGCGGGTAGACGCGGCCAGTCGCGGCCGTATTGCCGACGCCGTGCAGACGGCATTTACCGAAGGGGACGGTGATGTCACGCTGCTCTTTCCCGAACCGGTGGTGCCGCCAGCGGGACAGGGGGCAGCCGCGGAGGGTGAGGCCGTGCCGCGCCTGTCATTTACGGAACGGTTTGAATGTCCGAACGACGGAACGCGGGCCCCGATGCCCACGCCGCAGCTGTTTTCGTTCAACAATCCCCGCGGCGCCTGCGTGACGTGCAACGGCTTTGGGGCCACGCTGGATTATGACGAATCACTGATCGTTCCCAACCCCGACCGTTCGGTGCGGGACGGCGCGATCGATCCGTGGACGGCGCCGCGCTACGAAAAGCAGCGTCGCCTGGTGGTGGATCAGGCCCGCGCGCTGGGGGTGTCTCCCGACGTTCCGTGGAAATCGTTGCCGGCCAAGGCGCGCAAGGAATTGCTGCACGGCAAGACCCGCCAATACACCGGGATCTATCCGTTCCTGCAGGCCCTCGAAGAGAAGCGATACAAGCAGTACATCCGCATCTTTCTGCGCAAATATCAGAGCGCCCAGCCCTGCGCGTCCTGTGGCGGCAGCAAACTGCAGCCCGACGCCCTGCAGGTGCGCATTGTCGGGCGCACCATCGCCGAGGTGTCGCAGATGCCGGTGCGCGATCTGCGAACGTGGCTGGACGAGTTGGCACTTGCGGGCGGCGAGGCACAGATCGCGGAGACCGTGTTGCGGGAAGCGCGGGCGCGGGTGCGCTTTCTGGCCGATGTGGGGCTCACGTACCTCACCCTCGATCGCGCCACGCGCACCCTCAGTGGCGGTGAGGCCCAGCGGATTACGCTCTCCAATGCACTGGGGGCGGCGCTGGTGGATGCCACCTACGTGTTGGACGAACCCAGCATCGGACTGCACCCACGGGACCTGGACCGGTTGCTGTCGCTGCTCACGCGCCTGCGGGACCTCGGCAATACCGTGATCATGGTGGAGCACGATCTCGAAGCCATGCGCATTGCCGACTTCATGGTGGAGATGGGGCCGGCCGCGGGCGAACAGGGGGGCCAGGTGGTCTTTGCCGGTCCTATGGCCAATGTCGCGCAGAGCCCGCTGACCGGTCAGTATCTCACCGGTGCACGGCGCATCGACGTCCCGGTCACACGGCGCACATTGGGGCCACGCTGGCTGGAGTTGCGGGGGGCGACCGCGCACAATGTGCACAACGTGGACCTGCGCGTGCCGTTGGGCGCCATGACGGTCGTGACCGGTGTCTCCGGCTCCGGCAAGAGTACGCTGGTGCACGATGTGCTCTTTCATGCGATCGAGTCACGCCTGCACGGCGAGCACTCCGCCAAGGAACACCTCGGCGAAACCGTGGGCACCTTTTCCACACTCAGCGGCGACGAGCACCTTGATGATGTCGTGCTGGTGGACCAGAGCCCCATTGGCAAATCCCCGCGCTCCAATCCGGTGACGTACGTGAAAGCGTACGATGAGATCCGCCGTCTGTTCAGCGAACTGCCGCTGTCTCGAACACGTGGCTATGGCCCCGGCCACTTTTCGTTCAATGTGGCGGGCGGGCGGTGCGAGCACTGCGAAGGCGCGGGCGCACTGGAGGTGGAGATGGTGTTCATGGCTGACGTCTTCGTGCCCTGCGATGCCTGCGGCGGCAAGCGGTTCAAACCCGACGTCCTCGAGGTCCGGCTGAAAGGGCGGAACATCGCCGACGTGCTGGAACTCACAGTCGATCAGGCCATCAAGTTCTTTCCGCGCGAAGACAAACTGGCGCAGGCACTATGGCACGTGCAGCAGGTGGGGTTGGGGTATCTCCGCCTGGGACAGCCGGCCACTACGCTCTCGGGCGGCGAGGCACAGCGGCTGAAGATCGCCCGCGAATTGGCCCTCACCGCCCGTGGTGGCGCCCGAAAGCTGTATGTGCTTGATGAACCCACCACCGGGCTCCACCTGGAGGACATCCGCAAGTTGGCCCAGGTGTTTGACCGGTTGCTCGACCAAGGCCACACGCTGCTGCTCATTGAGCACAACCTCGACGTGATCAAGCTGGCCGACTGGATTGTGGACATGGGCCCGGATGGCGGCGACGGCGGCGGCACCGTGGTCGCGATGGGGCGCCCGGAAACCCTTATGGAGAACGCGGCCTCCCACACCGGGCGGTGGCTCAAGACGGTGTTACCGAACATCTAGGGCCCGCTTGACTCCCGCCCCCTTCCCGGTGATTATATGAGGCTCTGGCGCGGTCCAATGGGCCGTTTGCTGGAGGTTGCTGGTGTTGCATTCCCGGGTAGCTCAGGTGGTAGAGCAGGTGACTGTTAATCACCCTGTCGGGGGTTCGAGTCCCTCCCCGGGAGCTGGACGTTTTCGCTTCAGAACAATTGATGTTGGCGTTACGCCACGCGCCCGGACGTCACTGTCCGGGCGCGTTGTGCATGGAGACCACGAGGCGGCGGCCCCACAGCGTTACACCCGTGGCAACATGTGCTACGAATGCCCCAAATGAAGTGAATTTCATGTTGAGTTGACGCAACACCATGCGTCGTGACAGTGGATACCAGCACCGGACTGCCCCGTGATGGTTCTCACTCCTTTCGTGTAGTCGTGCGACTCACGCATGGAGGTCGGGAACCACCCGCTCCGCTCGGTTCGCGGCAGTTCAGCCCCCTTACTACCCCGTTGTCATGACGACCCCACTCCGGCGCCTGCGCGTTGGCTACACGATGATCGAGCTCCTGCTGGTGGTGGGGACGCTGGCCATCGTCTTCGCCCTGGCCGCGCCTCGCATGACCACCATTCGCGAAAGCTCCACGCTGCGCGCCGGTCACCAACAGCTGGCCTCGGCCTTTGCGGCCGCGCGGGCGGCGGCGCTGCAGAAGGGCAAGACCTCGACGCTCACCCTCAGTGGGAACGTGGCCACGGTGACCGTGTTGAGCGGCCTCGCCGGGACCTCGGTCACGGTGTTCGGTCCCATCCGGCTGTACCAGTCACTGGGAATCGCGCTCGAGCCGTTGGAGGATGCCCCCACCGTCGTCAATTACAACGGCCGCGGCATGATGACCAACGTGATGGTCGAGGACGAAGAAGTATTTCGGTACCGACTGCGCTACGGCACAAAACTCGACACGCTGTGCATCAGCACGGCCGGTCTCATCCTCTCGAAAAGCTGCACCCTGTGAGGATCATTATGCGGACATCTTCACGCCGTTCTCCTGCGCGACCGGCCCTGCCCCGGTCGCGTGACGGCATTACGCTCGTCGAAATTCTGTTCGCCGTCATCATGCTGGCGGTGGCGGTCGGCGGCCTCCTGGGCAGCTCCGCGTCGGTGGCTCGCCAGATGGGTGGAGGCAGCACCCAGATGGTCGCCGCCAGTCTCGCGCAGGCCCGGCTCGATAGCCTCACCAGTCTTTCCTGTGCCCAGCTGGCCGCCGGTGCGGCGTATGGGAGCACCAATCAGCGCGGCGTGCAGGAATCCTGGACCGTCACGGACGGGCGCAACATCAAAACCATTGACGTGCGGATTGCGGTGCCGCGTCGTGTCAATCAGCTCCGCTACCAGATGGTGATTCCATGCCGAGACTGACCCGCACGCGCCGCGGCTTTTCCATCGCCGAACTGCTCATTACGCTGGGCATCCTCGGAGTGATCGGGGTCATCGTGTCCCGCCTCATGATTGGTCAGCAGCGCTTTTACCAGCGCACCAACGAGCAGATGGAAATGCGCCGGGAGCTCCGTTCCGCCATGAGCCTCATCCCCGCCGATTTGCGTTCCATTTCGTCCTCGGGCGGGGACCTCACGGACTTCGACAACAGCTCCATCCAGTTCCGGGCCGTCATTGGCGCCTCGATGATCTGCAACAAGGCGAGCAGCACGCAAATGGATATTCCGCCTATCAACATGGCGCGCAATACCCTCACCAGCTGGTACACGCAGCCGGTGGCTGGTGATACGCTGTGGGTCTTCAACGACTCGCTGTCGCGCGGTGCCGAAGATGACGAATGGAAGGGGTTGCGCATTACGTCGGTGGCGCAGTCAACTACGCTCTGTCCGCTATCACCGTATCTCGATGCCGCGTTGGATGCAGGCAAGCCGCGCTTCCGCATTACGGTGAACGCGTCCATGGGAGACTCGGTGAAAGCGGGATCGGCCATTCGCTTCACTCGCAGCACACGCTATTTCCTGGATGACGAGACCAGTGGCTCGTGGTACTTGCATCGGTCGGAATATCTGGACGGCAACTGGACCGATGCGGTGGCCGTCAGCGGACCGTACGCCGCCCCGGCTGGCAGCGCCGGCGGAATGCGCTTCGCTTACTATGACAGCCTCGGGGCGGCGGTGACCTCGGTGGCCAACAGCCGTCGCGTCTCCCGCATCGACTTGTTGTTGCGTGCCAAAGGCCAGAACAGCTCCGGATCCGTTGGTGGGGCCTCCGTGCAGAATACCGACTCACTCGCCTTCCGTATCGCCTTGAGGAACCGGCAATGATCATCCATCCCCAGCAAGACTCGAGCGATACCACAACGTCCGTCGCTGTCGATGACGACGCGCCACCACGTGGCCGGTTGGTTCGGGCTCGTCGCGGCGTCGCGCTCATTCTGACGCTCGTGGTAGTGGTGGTGCTCGCCATTCTCTCCACCGGCGCCGTCATCAGCTCCATGCAGGAATTCCGTGGAGGGCGCAATGCCCTGGTGGAACAGCGGGCCTTTGCGGTCGCCGAGTTTGGACTCAACTCGGAAATTTCCAACTGGGATCGTGGCCGTAATTTGCCACCCCCGCGTGGCATGGCCATTGGCGCCATCGACTCGGCCAACGTTTTCGTCGCACAGGGCGATACGGCCAAGGTGTTCATTCAGCGGCTGACCGACAATACGTTCTGGGTACGGTCCGTTGGGCGCGCCAGCATTGGCAACGCCCAGCTCGAATCGCAGCGCATGACCAACATGGTGGTGCGCATCGCGTACCCGACGATCAATCCGGGCGGTGCCATTGTGACGGCCGGCGATGTGCGCGTATCGGGAAATGCCACAGTGACCGGGACCAATACCGACCCGACAAACTGGACACAGTGCTCATCAATTGTTGGACGCGATACGTTTGC
The DNA here is from genome assembly GCF_000695095.2 of Gemmatimonas phototrophica. NCBI lineage: Bacteria > Pseudomonadati > Gemmatimonadota > Gemmatimonadia > Gemmatimonadales > Gemmatimonadaceae > Gemmatimonas > Gemmatimonas phototrophica. Next base: position 2,697,631 of record NZ_CP011454.1, read on the forward strand.
CATCACCTATGCGCCCGGCAAGACCGTACAGACCGGTGGCTCGTCGGCCATCATCGGCGGAACTCATGCTGACCCGGCGGCTGGTGATTCCAACACGTACGTCCGCTACGGCACGGAATCGTGGAATTCGCTGGTGGCCGCGGCGGATATTTCCCTGCCAGGTGGGTCGTATGGCCCTGGACCGGTGGGAACCAGTACCACGTGCGACTTGTCGGGCACGCTCAATTGGGGAGAGCCACTCCGCGGGGGCACCGGGCACGTGAAAGGCTGCGAAGACTACTTCCCCATCATCTACTTCAGTGGCACGGCCACACTCTCCAAGGGACGGGGGCAGGGTATTCTGCTGGTCAACGGCGACATACGAACCGTGGGCAATTTCCAGTGGTACGGTCTGATTATTGCCCGCGACGATATCGTGAAGGGCGCCGGTACGTTCGACCTCTGGGGCAGCGCCATGAGCCGCAACGCAAACGTACAAGACGACAACAGCATCGTGGGCACCTCGAAATTCCAGTGGTCCAAGTGCGCGGTGGAGTCTGCTTTGCGCGGCTCAGCCATTCTGACCCGCACCAAGGAACGGAGCTGGGCGCAGCTGTACTGAGTCCGCGTTCCTTACCAGCAGTGCCATAGCGTGGGCATGGAGGGCATACTTCGGTGTGCCAGACTCCATGCCCACGTCGCTTCGCATCATCCAAGGGGCCAACCGTACGTTGGGCGGCATTGCCCCGCGCGTGGTTGCGCGCCTCAATCAACGCCTGTTCTCCACGCCACGGCGTTTCGCTCCCAAAGACTGGGAACTGGATTTCGAGGCGTTGGGCACGCGCGAACGACTGCCCAACGGCGCCTCCATCCTGATGGCGGGTGCGGGGGCACGAACGGTCGCCCTCATTCACGGATGGGAGGGGCGGGCAACCCAGTTTGCGCACTTCGCACCGGCCCTGCTGAGCGCTGGATTCCGGGTCATCGGCGTGGATGGTCCCGGCCACGGTCACTCGCGTGGGTCTCAGTCCGACCCGTACCTGTTCGCCGAAACGCTGCACGAAGTCGCTGAGCGACACGGCCCGCTCTACGGCCTCGTGGGACACTCCATGGGTGGCGGCAGTATCGGCATTGCCCTGTCGGCCGGTCTATCGACCCAGCGGGCCGTGCTGATTGCGAGCCCGGCCTCGCTGCACGACGCGCTGCATCGTTTCGCCAATGCCATGCACATGCCGGCGTCGGCCACCCACCACTTTGTCGAGACCTTGCGGTCGCAGGTCGTGCAGCGTGGGCATTCCACGGTGGATGTGTTGGAGCTCGTTGCCACTCTCCCGACACCTGCGCTCGTGATTCACGCGCGGGATGATCGTGAAGTGCCGTTTGCCGATGGTGAGCGTATCGCGCGGGCCTGGCACCAGGCCACGCTGCTGGAGGTGGAGGGTGTGGGACACCGGCGAATCATGCGATCGCCCGAGGTCATTGCCGCCACGGTGCAGTTCCTGACGAACTGATGTAGCGTCAGTCGCGAGCCGTACGCACGGTCACGGGATCGCCCACGCGCAGGATGCCGGGGTGTGCGTGTGTGGCATTCACCCCAAACACCACGCCGTCGGCCGTACGGCGGTACTCACCGAAGGCACGCAGCGGTTGTGTCCCTCGTTCGAGCGTGTCCGGATCCACCGTCGTCAGGACGCACCGTGTGCACAGCGATCCCATCCCCAGGATCACCTCGCCCACCTGCACCTCCCGCCACGTATCCTCAGCGTGCGCGGCGAGCCCCTGCAGCCAGACGTTCGCGCGAAAGCGCCTGGCATCGAGCGGTGTGAGATGTCCCTGCTCCATCAGGTGCGCATTGAGTGCATCCACGCTGGGAAGCCCCAAGACCAACAGGGGGGCGCCATCGCTGAAGGCCACGCGCCGTGCTTCGTACGGAAGCGGGCCGGCAAACTTTGGCTGCAGAGGGCGTGCGGCGGCATCATCAAGGTGCACCAGGCGGCAGGACCGGCCAATGACATCACTGCACCAGTCTGCGGCATCGTCACCGGCATCGAGCGCGGTGACGGCATCGTCCCACACGTGCACCACACGGGCCAGTGCATCGGCACCAGGTACCACCGCGGTAAGGGTCGCGTGGCGCGGTGCATCCAGATGCAGGGCGCCGTCCCGGTTGGCGGTGGCGAATCGGGGGGTGATGTGCAGCAGTGCGTGGCACTCCCGCGCGGTGATGGCGCGTCCTTCGCCATCGACCAGAAGCCAACGCCGGTCGCCAGCCGCGCCGCGATCATCCAACAGCAACTCCTGCACCGAGATGCCAGCTGCAGACTTGAGCGGATAGACCGTAAGCGCCGCCACCCGGGCGACGGCGTGCCTTCTCTCGCTGATCATGTGGTTCGGTCTCCTGAGCGTGAGCGCTGACGGTGCCAGTAGAGATAGACCGGGGCGCCCAACACCAGCAGCCCGGCGCCGCGGGCGGCATTGCCCGGGTTGGACTGCACCGACCCCACCAACACATACACCGCCGCGGCCATGAAGACGAGAATCCCCACCGGATGCAGGCGTGCGCGTACCGTTCCTTCACGGTCACGGGCGCGCAGAACAAATAGCGCCGCGGCGGTGGAGCCAAAGAAGATCCAGTCGGCGAACACTACGTAATCGAGCAGCTGTCCGTACGTGCCCGACAACAGGAGCAGCAGCGCCACGACTCCCTGCGCCACCAGCGCGTCCACCGGTGTTTGCCAGCGCGGATGCAGTCGCGCCATGCGCGTAAAGAACAACCCATCTGCGGCCATGGCCTGATACACGCGGGCCGACATGAGAATCACCATCCCCAGAAAGCCCACGGTGGACGTGACAATGCCCAGTGTGATGAACGTGCGCCCGGTGGCGCCGAGATAGACAAACATGGTGTCGGCGGCGGGTGCCCGACTGGCGGCCAGCCCTTCCAGCCCCAACGCACGCAAATACGCCACGTTCACCAGCAGGTACGTGGCCGCGACTATCAGCACCCCGTAAATGAGGGCACGAGGGAGCGTGCGCTGCGGGTCCACCAGCTCCTCGGCCACCGCGTTGGTTTGCTGCCACCCGCCGAACGAAAAGAGCACGGGCACCAGGGCGCCACCCATGGCCACTACCATCTGCGTAAGCGATGACGGAGCGACCAGAGGAGAGGCCTGCTCGGCGAGGGGAACCGCATTCCGAGGCGTGAGCGCCAGTGCCGCAAAGACCAACAAGGCAATGGCCGCCAGCTTGAGCAGCGTGAGCACATTGCCCGTGGTGGCACCAATACGCACCCCGAGAATGTTGAGCACGGTGAGCACCACAATGAAGCCAATCGCGATGGGGCGCCCCGCTGCAGGGCTCAGGTGGAGCAGCTCGGCCAGATAGTTGGCACCGGTCATGGCAACGGCGGCCATGGCACCGGTCGCCATGATCAGGAACAGGGCCCACCCGTACAGGAACGCCGGAAAAGTCCCGAACGCATCACGCAAGTAGATGTAGGTGCCACCCGCCTTTGGCCGGCGCGCCCCCAGTTCGGCATACACAAAGCCACCCAGAATGGCCACCACCGCCCCCAGCCCCCACGCCGCTAGGGTGAGGGGGGCCGTACCCACGCGCTGAGCGACGACTGCCGGAGACAGGAAGATGCCTGATCCGATGATTCCCCCCACCACCAGCATGGTGCCGGAGAAGGTGCCAAGCCTGGCGGCGTATTTCACCTGAAGCATGGGGCCAAACTGCCCCGTATACATTTCTAGCGCTACCCGTTGATTCCCTTCATTTCGCAACCATGATCACTTCGTCCCTGCGCCGTGCATGCCTGATGGCCGCCCTGACGGGGCCTCTGGTGTCTCTCGGCGCCCAGAAAAGCCCGTCCATTCCGCATGAGAAGTACACCCTCTCCAATGGGCTCGAAATCATTCTGCACGTGGATCGTTCGGTCCCCATTGTGGCGGTGGAAAACTTTTACAAGGTCGGCTCGGGCGACGAAAAGGTGGGGCGTACCGGTTTTGCCCATCTCTTTGAACACGTGATGTTCATGGGATCGGAGAACGTGCCGGTAGGCAAGTTCGATGAATGGCTGGAAGCAGCCGGAGCAAGCAACAACGGATCCACCAACTTCGATCGCACCAATTACTACGAGACCGGGCCCTCCAATGCCCTGCCCCTCATGCTGTGGCTTGATGCCGACCGCATGGGTTGGCTGCTCCCCACCATGGATCAGGCCAAGCTTGACCTGCAACGCGATGTCGTGAAAAACGAACGGCGTCAGGGCGTGGACAACGCCCCGTACGGGAAAGCGGACGAAACCATTTTGCCCGTGCTCTTTCCCAAGGGGCATCCGTACTCCTGGGACGTCATCGGCTCCATGGACGACCTGAGTGCGGCGGCGGTTGACGACGTGAAGGGGTTCTTTCGGCAGTACTACGCCCCCAATAACGCCACGATCACCATAGCCGGGGACTTCAATCCCGATTCGGCCAAGGCGTGGGTGCAGAAGTATTTCGGCCACATTCCACGCAGCGCGGCTCCCATTACCCGGCCCGTGCCCCCCGCCATCACCCTGCGCAAGGACTCCGTGCTGGTGGTAGAGGACCGCGTGCAATTGCCGCGGGTGTATTACACGTGGCATGGCGTACAGTCATTCTCGCCCGATGACGCGGCCCTTGATGCACTCACGGACATCGTGGCCGGCGGCAAGAGTTCGCGCTTGTACCGTACGCTGGTCTACGAGAAGCAGCTGGCGCAGGATGTGCGCATGAACAATCAATCGCAGAAGCTCGATGGCATGATCCAATTGGTCGTCACGGCCAAGCCCGGCGTGCTGCCCAGCGACATTGACGCCGAGATCAGTCGCACTTTGTCAGACATCATTGCGAATGGTGTTACCGAACGTGAACTCACCCGCGTGAAGAACGGCATGCGCGCGAGTATGCTGGATGGGCTCTCGAGCGTGGCCAGCAAGGCGTTTCGCCTCAGCTACTACAACTACTTCACCGGAAAGCCCGATTATCTGGCGCAGGATCTGGCGCGGTACGAAGCACTCACGCCGGCGGCCGTGCAACGCGCGGCCCGTACGCACCTCGCGGGGACCCCACGGGTGGTGCTCACCATCGTCCCGGAAGGCAAATCGTCGCTGGCACTCACACCATCGACTCTCGGAGGGATCAAGTAATGCGCGTATACACTCACTCGCTGCTGGCGGCGGTGATCACCCCGGCCGTGCTTCTGGCACAACCCGCGACGCCGAAGGCCGCGAGCAGCACGCCCCCCAAACTGGTGGCGCCCACGCCGCTCAAACTCCCCACCATGGTGGAGCGGCGGCTCCCCAACGGGTTGCGTCTGGTCATTGTCGAGCAGCGTGAATTGCCGGTGGTGGATGCGCAGCTCGTATTCAATGTCGGCAGCATTGCCGATCCGGGTGGTAAGGAAGGATTGGCGACCGCCACGATGAACATGCTCGATGAAGGCGCCGGCGATCGGGATGCGCTGGCATTGGCGGAGCAGATTGGCTTCCTGGCCATTCGCTTGAACACCGGCGCCTCGCTCGAACAGAGCTCCGTGGTGTTGCACACGACGCGCAACACACTCGACAGCGCCTTCGCCCTGATGGCCGATGTCGTGCGGCGGCCGACCTTTCCCGAAAAGGAATTCGTACGGATTCGCAATGAACGTGTGACGGCCCTGTTGCAGGAGCAGGACCGCGGGCCGGCCATGGCCGACCGCGCCTTTGCCGCGATTCTGTATGGTGAAGCACACCCGTACGGGCGCAGCCCATCCGGTGTGCGCGAGTCAGTGGAATCCATCACGCGCGCAGATATTGAAACGTTCTGGCGCACCTGGTACCGCCCCAACAACGCCACGCTGGTGCTGGTGGGTGACCTCACCGTAGCCGAGGCCGTAACGCTGGCCACTCGCACCTTTGGATCGTGGGAACGCGCGCCGGTTCCGACAACACCATTGCTGCGTGCGATGGCCAAATCGACTACCGCGATTCACATCATCGACAAACCCAAAGCCGCACAATCGAGCTTTCGCATTGGTGGTATTGGCGTGGCCCGCAGCAGCCCGGACTACTACGCCATCATGGTGATGAACACGGCGCTCGGGGGGTCCTTCACTTCCCGTTTGAACAACACGCTGCGCGAAGTGAAGGGCTACACGTATGGCGCAGGGTCTGCATTTTCCATGCGGCGCGACGCCGGTCCCTTCACCGCCCGGGCCGAAGTGGTTTCTGCCAAGACCGACTCGGCGCTCATTGAGTTCATGAAGGAACTCAAGAACATTCGCCAGCCGCTGCCTGCGGCGGAGTTGGCGAAAGTGAAACGGTACCTGCAGTTGGGATACGCCGATGGGTTTGAGAGCACCGGTGATATTGCGGCGCAGATCTCCAACCTCGTGCCGTACAATCTCCCACTCACCACGCTGGGCGCCTTCAACGCCGGAATCAGCAAGGTGACGGCCGCCGATGTGCAGCGTGTCGCAACCAGATACGTCGATCCGGCCAAACTCACCATCGTGATTGCCGGTGACCGCTCCAGTATTGAACCGGCACTCAAGGCCACCAAGATCGCGCCCGTGGATGTCCGTGACATGCGCGGCCGTCCCATCATCGTTCCGTAACCCCGATGTCCGTTCTCATGCCATCAACTTCGCGCCGGTGGTTCGCCGTTGCACTCTCCACCGGTTTGCTGGTGAGTGCCTGTCGCACTGCCGCTGTGGCGCCGACGCCGGCGGCCACGCCCAACGCCCGCGGTGCCAACTCCGCACCCATGCTGGTCACCACGAAATGGGTGACGGAGCACGCCAGCGATCGTGATCTCGTTATCCTGCACGTGGGGACCAAGGCCCAGTACGACAGTGGCCATGTGGCCGGCAGCCGTCATGTATCGCTGGAAGACATTGCGATCCCCATGCAGCCCGGCGCCCTGTCGTTGCAGATGGCCAGCACCGAGCAACTCACCGCGTGGGCCGTGCGTAACGGCATTGGTGATCAGACGCGCGTGATTGTGGTGCCGCACGATTTCAATCTGCAGAGCGCCACGCGGGTGTTCTTTACGTTGTCGTATCTCGGTGCCGGTGATCGCGTGTCGCTCATGGATGGGGGCTACCAGGCATGGAAGAATGAATCGCGCGCGGTAAGCACCGCCGTGCCGGCGGCTGCGGCCGCCAGCACATTTACGCCACGTGTCCGCCCGGAGCTCATTGCGCAGGTTGGTCAGGTGGAAACTGCCACGCAGGACCAATCCCGGTTCATTGTCGATGCGCGTCTGACGCGCTTCTACAACGGCGATGGCGGTGGCTATCCGCGCCCGGGGCACATTCCCGGCGCGGTGAACATTCCGTTGTCCAACGTGAGCGTGAACGGATTCCTGCGCCCCTACACCGAGCTGGAGGCCTTGTTTGATGCCCAGCGGGTGGACAAGAGCAAGCCGGTCATCACGTACTGTCACATTGGTCAGCAGGCCACGCTGCTGTGGTTTGTGGCCACGTTGATTGGTCGCGACGCGCGCATGTACGACGGCTCGTTTCAGGAATGGAGTGGCAGTACGCGTCCCATCGTGGGACCGCCGGGCAAGTAGGACCAACGCACGGGCCGCCGTGCGGCATTAACAGAGGGTCAGCCTATCGCGTCCAACGGATATGCTGACCCTTTTGCTTTCCCTGACGCTGGTGCAGCCAAGCCAGACCGCCCTGCAACGCGCCGATGCCTATGTGGCGCAAACCGATGGTCAGGCCATGCTGGTGATGCATCAAGGCCGCGTGATTCACGAGCAGTACCGCGCGGGAGGTGGCGTGGATCGCCGTCAGATGCTGGCCAGCGGCAGCAAGAGTTTTGTGGGTGTAGCCACCATCGCAGCGGTCGAGGACGGTCTCGTCCGTCTGGACGCCCCGGTGGCGCACTACCTCCCCGCGTGGAGCAGCGATGCGCGGAAATCCCGGGTGACGGTGCGTCAGCTGCTGTCGCTGGAAAGCGGCGTGGAGACTGGCAACCCCGGCACGGGCTGCGGGGGGCGCGGAGCCACCTGGAATGACGCCGTGAACGCCGGAACGTTTGCCGATCCAGGTACCACGTTTCGCTACGGCCCCTTCCCGTTCATTACCATGGGCGCGGTGCTGGAGCGAGTGCAAAGGAACTCCTTCGAGCAATACCTCACCCAGCGGGTGCTCGCTCCCCTTGGCGTAACGGTGCAGTGGCGCGCCAAGTGTGGCGACGGCAACCCCCAATTGGCAGGCGGTGCCGCCATGACAGCTCGCGACTGGGCCACCTTTGGGGACATGATCCGGTTGGGTGGCGTGCACAAGGGACGGCGCATTCTCCAGGAATCGCTGGTGCGGGAGCTGTTCCGTCCCTCGGGGAGCAACGCTGCGTACGGCCTGTCGTGGTGGCTGGTGGGTGCGACCCTGTTGGCCCAACCGGCCGCCGGGCTGGAAGCGGGCACCGGGGCCGGTCGTCAGCGTGGCGGTATTCTGGGCGGCCGTCGCTCCAGAGGGGGCCGGGCCCGCTCGGGCGGCCGCCCGGATGCCACCGCCCGCGGCGGGACGGCCGCTCTCCCCAGTTGGATGCCCGCCGATCTCGTGATGGCTGCCGGGGCCGGCAAGCAGCGGCTCTATGTCATCCCGTCGCTGGAATTGGTGGTGGTCCGGATGGGCCCCCTGATTGGTGGGCGCCGTTTCGAGGATGTGGCCTTTCTGCAGGCCTTGCTCGGCTCCTGACGCCGCCAGTGTAAAAGCCCTTCCGGGTGAGGGTACCTTTCCCGCGTCCCCTCATCCCGGAGTCCCTGTGACCCCTGCTGCTCCCACGCCTTTGGTTGGCGTGGTCATGGGCAGTGCGAGCGACTTTGAGACGCTTGCACCGGCCTGCGACATTCTCGCCGAACTTGGTATTCCGTACGAAGCGCGCGTCGTTTCCGCGCACCGTACGCCGGATTGGCTCTTTGAGTATGCCGAGCAGGCCCACCCGCGCGGACTGCGGGCCATTATCGCCGGAGCCGGAGGCGCCGCGCACTTGCCGGGCATGCTCGCCGCCAAGACCCTGGTGCCCGTGCTCGGCGTGCCCGTGGTTGCCACCCCGCTCAATGGCATGGATGCCCTGCTGAGCATTGTGCAGATGCCGGCCGGAGTGCCGGTGGCCACCTTTGCCGTGGGCAAACCCGGTGCAGCCAACGCGGCGCTGTACGCCGCCCAGTTGCTGGCGGCCCACGATCCGGCCCTCCATCAGGCACTGCTCGCCCGGCGCACGGCCAAGGCGGCAGAAGCACTGGCCAGGCCGCTCAACGCCCCCAACGCCATTCCCCCGGTCTCGACGTGACGACGACAACAACACCGTCGCCCATTCTTCCCGGCGCGACGATTGGATTTTTGGGAGGGGGCCAGCTGGGCCGCATGACCGCGTTCGCGGCGCGTTCCATGGGCTATGACATCCATGTGCTCGATCCCGAGGCGGCCTGCGCCACGCGCCCCATCGCCTCGCGCACCATCACGGCGCCATTCAACGATGTCAACGCGGCCATCGAACTGGCGTCACAGTGCGATGTGGTGACGCTGGAAATTGAGCAGATCCATCCGAGTGTGCTCGATGCCGTGGCGGCCCGCACCGCGCTGCGTCCGGGGCGCGATCCGGTGTACATCATCCAGGATCGCATTCGCCAGAAACAGTGGCTCAAGTCGCACGGCTTCCCCCTCGGGCGGTTTGTGGCCGCCCAGCAAGCCAGCGACATTGCCGACATGGTGCGCGAGTGTGGCGCCAGTATCGCCAAGAGCACACACGGTGGCTACGACGGGCGCGGACAGGTGCGTCTCTCCGACCCCGAGCAGGCCATGGATGCGTGGACGGCACTCGGATCGCGGGAATGTCTCGTGGAGCAGAAGGTCAGCATTCATTACGAGCTGTCCGTGCTGGTGGCCCGCTCTCCCAGCGGGGCCACGGCCGTGTATCCGCCATCGCGCAACCATCATACCAGCGGCGTGCTGACGTGGGCGGTGGTGCCGGCCGTGATCAGCGACGAGATGGCGCAGCGCGCGCAAACGCTCGCCCGTACCGTGGCGGAGCGTATTGGCATTGTGGGACTGCTGGCGGTGGAGTGTTTCGTGACCACCGATGGCGAGTTACTGGTGAACGAACTCGCGCCCCGGCCGCACAACACCTATCACCACAGTGAACGCGGAGTGGCCACGAGCCAGTTTGAACAGCTCGTGCGGGCCATCTGCGATTTGCCGTTGGGTGCCACCGACGTCTTTGCGCCGTCGGCGATCGCCAATCTGCTCGGCGACGTGTGGCTGCAGGACAGCGCGCCTGATGTCACGCACGCGCTCAACGTGACCGGCTCCCGGTTGCACTTGTACGGCAAGGCCGGCGCCCGGGCCGGTCGCAAGATGGGGCATCTCTCGGCCGTTGGCGACAGTGCCCAGGATGCCCTTGGGCGGGTGCTCGAAAGCTACCGGCGCTTATCCCCGGGAACGATCTCCAGCTTCGACGTGCACGAACCTGTGCTGGCCCACATCACCTCCTGACCGCCAGCGGTCTCCACTGTCCCTTACACGCTTTCCATGTTTCCGCGCGACTTCTACGAAATTCTGCACATCATTGGCATCGCGATGCTCTTCCTCGCGATTGGCGGCGTCGCCACTCATGCTGCCAACGGGGGCAACAAGGCCACGAGTCAAACCCGTGGACTGATGGGTACGGTGCATGGCCTCGGCGCACTGCTCATTCTGGTTGGAGGTTTCGGCATGCTGGCGCGCATCGGCTTTGCGCACGGTACCAACTTCCCGGGGTGGCTGTGGGTGAAGATTGTGGTGTGGCTGGTGTTGAGTGCCATCGTCCTGCTCCCCTACCGCAAGCCGGCGCTGGCCAAGCCATTCATCTTTCTGTTGCCACTGCTGGCCGGTGTGGCCGTGTACATGGCGCTGTACAAGCCCTTCTGACCCGGTGACTCCGTCGTGAACGTTCTGGTGCTCAACGTCGGTTCGGCGACGCTCAAATTTCAGGTGGTGGTCACGGACAATGATCGCATCATGCACGATCAGGACGTGAAGCTGTTGCGCGGCCAGATTGAGCGCATTGGCGGCGAGTCAGTGATCACCCTGCGCGGCAACGATGGGAGCACCCGTAAGCGTACGGCGCCCCTGCGAGACATGCGCAGCGCGGTGGATTGGCTGGTGGGATACATCACCGATCCGGAGAGTGGCACCGGCTTGACGGCCCGCGGCGACATTCACGCGGTAGGACATCGGGTGGTGCACGGCGGTGAGCAGTTTCGCGCCAGCGTGCTGGTGGACGAGTCCGTCCTGCAGGGCATTGAAGACAACGTGGAACTCGCGCCGCTGCACAACCCGCACAACTTGCGCGGCATCGAGGCCACCCGGAAAGCGTTGGGGAGTGGCGTGCCGCAGGTGGCGGTGTTCGATACGGCCTTTCACCACACGCTGCCGGAACACGCGTATCTCTACGCCATTCCGTATCCGCTGTATCGTCGCCACAAGATCCGCCGCTACGGATTTCACGGCACGTCACACCGGTCCATTGCGTACCGCTTTCGCAAGATTACCGATCGCGAGCGGAGCGACGTGCGCATTGTCACGTTGCACCTTGGCAACGGCTGCTCCGCTTGCGCCATTCGTGGCGGCGTGTCGATTGACACCAGCATGGGCTTCACGCCGCTGGAAGGGCTGGTCATGGGTACACGCTCCGGTGACATCGATGCGGCACTGCTCGACTACATCGCCGCCAAGGAAGGGCTCTCGCTCTCGCAGGTGGAGGCCATGCTCAACAGTCAGTCGGGATTGCTCGGGATCTCGGGACTGACGAACGACATGCGCGATCTGCTGGCTGAAGCGAACGAACTGCAGGATCGGCGCGCGCGGTTGGCCATTGAGATCTTCTGCTATCGGGCGCGGAAGTACGTGGGGGCATACCTCGCCGCGTTGGGAGGCGCTGATGCCGTGGTGTTTGCCGGTGGCGTGGGAGAGAACAGCGCACAGATTCGCGCCCGCATTTGCGATGGACTTGAGTGGGCCGGACTGCGCGTTGACGCGGCGGCCAACGAGTCGCTCGTTGGTGGACGTGAAGGGCGGTTCTCCGCGGAGGGCTCAAGCATGGAAGCCTGGGTCGTACCGACCGATGAGGAGCTGCTGATTGCCCGCGACACGTTTCGGGTGGTGAGCGGCGCACCGCTGCCCAGCTGAGCCGTTTCAGACGTGTAGCATGAAGTGGGGACGACGCGGGCCTTGATTTCCGCTTCCGCCCTGCCGATACTGGAGTGTGCGCGGCGGTTTCCCCGATTTGACGGGCCGCGTACTCAGCGCCAGTGGCGCTGACTATCCGTCTAAGTCGCGGTCCTGACGGCCCTCGACGATATAATCGGCGAGGGCCGTCAGCTTTTTGCGGCCCTTGGTGTGTGAAACCGCCGCGCGCAGACAACTGAAGATCCGCACCATCCCGGTGCCGTGGTGATTTGCCGCCGATTGCCGCCACGCAAAACAAGGAGCTAAACAGCGAGTGCGCCCGGCGGCCCTCCGTCCGGGCGCTTCGTGTTGTCTGGCGGCACTCACCCAGTCTGGAGAGTGCCTCGATGTCCCGTGATTCTGTCGTCCGTCCGCTGTCTGCCGACACCATTGCCCTGCACGCCGGGCAAGAGAGCCCGGACAGCGCGACGGGCGCCCGCGCGGTGCCGATATACGCCACCAGTTCGTTCGTGTTCGAGAGTCCCGAACACGCCGCCGATCTCTTCGGCCTCAAGGCATTTGGCAACATCTATACCCGCATCATGAACCCCACCACCGACGTCTTCGAGAAGCGCATTGCCGCGCTCGAAGGCGGAGTGGCGGCGGTGGGTGTGGCCAGTGGCCAGGCGGCGCAGACGCTGGCGATTCTCAATCTCGCCGAGGCCGGCGACAACATCGTGGCCTCACAATCACTGTACGGTGGCACGGTGTCTCTGTTCTCCCACACCCTGCCCCGTCTCGGCATTCGGACGCGGTTCGTGAACATTCACGACCACAAGGCTGTCGCAGCCGCCATTGATGAGAACACGCGGGCGCTCTATGTGGAGACGGTAGGCAACCCGGCACTTGATGTGCCCGATCTCAAGGCACTTTCCACGCTGGCACACCAGTTCAATCTGCCGCTCGTTGTGGACAATACGTTTGCGCCGGTGCTGGTGAAGCCCATCGAGCACGGGGCAGATATCGTTCTGCACAGTGCCACGAAGTGGATTGGTGGTCATGGTACGAGCATTGGCGGCGTCATTGTCGACAGTGGACGTTTCGACTGGGGCGGCACTGCACGTTTCCGCAAGTTCTATAGTGACCCGGAGCCGGCCTATCACGGCCTGCGCTTCGCCGAAGCGTTTGGCAACATCGGTGGTGCCAACATTGCGTATGCCATACGCCTGCGCGTGCTGTTGCTGCGCGACATCGGGGCCGCGCTCTCGCCCTTCAACTCCTTCCTGTTCCTGCAAGGATTGGAAACGCTGCCGCTGCGCATTCGCCAGCATAGCGCCAACGCGCTGCAGGTCGCGCAGTATCTTGAGGCCCATCCGTCGGTGGCGTGGGTGAAGTATCCGGGGCTGGCGTCGCATGTCACGCACGCCAACGCGGCCAAACTTCTGTCAGGTGGATTTGGCGGAGTGCTTACCTTCGGCGTGCGCGGCGGCGAGGCGGCGGCGCGGCGTTTCATTAAGGAAACCAAGCTGTTCTCGCTGCTCGCCAACGTGGGCGATGCGAAGAGTCTCGTCATTCATCCGTGGACCACCACGCATGAACAGCTCAGTGAATCCGAGCGGGAGGCGGCGGGCGTTACGCCGGACCTGATCCGCCTGTCCATTGGGCTCGAAGCGGCAGACGACCTCATTGCCGATCTCGATCGTGCGCTCGCTGCCGCTGTGGCGGCCGACGTGACGCGCACGACGGGCGCCGGCCCACAGCGCAACGAGTCGGCCGCATGAGCACGCTTCCTCCCACGTTGCTGACCCCGCGAGGGGCCGCGTCGCGGGTCGTGCAACGGACGCCGGTGGCGGCCCAGTCCCGCGCACCACAGCCCTCCACCCCATCGTGGCCCGTTCGCGACGAAACGATCACGTTTCGTGACGTGGTTCTGGAATCAGGCGAGCAGGTTGAGAAGGTGGACGTACACTATCGCCTGGAAGGCGCGATCAACGCGGCGCGCGACAATGTGGTGCTGGTGGTGCACGCCCTCACCGGTACGGTGCACGCCAGTGCGTGGTGGAAGGGAGTGATTGGCGAAGGGGCCCCCCTCGATCCGTCACGGCACGCCATCCTCTGTGCCAATCTTCTCGGCGGCTGCGACGGGACGACAGGCCCCAGCCACAGCGACCCGGACGCCTTACCCCCCATAAGCACGCGTGATCAGGCCGCGATCCTGGCGCGGTTGCTTGATGGGTTGGGGGTTGTATCGCCGCTGCTCGTGTGTGGCGGATCGCTGGGGGGCATGGTCACGCTGGAGTTCGCGGCCAGTTTTCCCGAGCGTCTTCGGGGTGCGGTCTGTCTGGCCGCTCCCGCCGTTCAGACGGCGCAAGGTTTGGCCTGGAACGTCATCATGCGTCGCGCCATCGCCCTGGGCGGCGAGCGCGACGGGCTGGCGCTCGCCCGCATGGTGGGCATGTTGAGCTATCGCACGCCCGATGGACTGGAACGACGCTTCGGCCGATCGCAGAGCAGTACCGGTGGCTTCCAGGTAAATGAGTGGCTCGATGCGCACGGCGAAAAGCTGGTGCAGCGCTTTGATGCGACGAGCTACGGCGCGCTCATCGACGCCATGGATGTTCACGATGTGGGACGCGGGCGTGGCGGCGTATCGGCGGCCCTTGCCTCTGTGGCCGACCGACTCATAGGCGTGGGCATTCCGGGTGATCTCCTGTACCCCGACAGCGCCGTGCGCGAGTGGACCCAGGCGGCCAACGCCACGTTTGTGGAGTTGCCGTCCATCCATGGTCACGATGGCTTCCTGCTGGAGGTGGATCGCGTAGCGCGCATCATCGCCGGCGCCATTACTGAAGCATCACAACGTGAGGCACCGGCGGTACGGAAGGCGCGCGCGGGCACCGCACCGGCAACAATTCCTGTGCGTGAAGCCCTCCCGCAGGTGCATCGCGCCCGCGTGGCCGCGGTACGCTCTGCGGTGAAGCCGCTCCGGATCGCGCTGGCCGGCTGTGGTCACGTAGGCGGGAGTCTGCTCGATCTGTTTGGTGAGCGCGCCGCCAATTCCCCCAATGCTCCTCCCATTCGCGTGGAACGCGTGCTCGTGCGTGATGCGTCGCGCCCTCGCCCTGCACTGGCGCAGGCCATTGCCCGCGGTATTGCCCGGAACGACGCGGTGATCACCGACCCCACCGAATTGCTCGATGATGACATCGACGTGCTGGTGGAAGCGATTGGCGGTACCACCACGGCTCGCACACTCGTGGAAACCGCATTGCGCCGTGGCATTCGGGTGGTGACCGCCAACAAGGCGCTGCTGGGCGAGCGCGGGGCCGCGCTGCAAGCGCTGGCGCGCACCACCGGTGTGCGTCTCGATTTCGAGGGCGCCGTGTGCGGTGCCATTCCCATTGTGCGCTGCGTACGCACCGGGGCGGCCGGCGTTGGTATCTCCAAAGTGAGCGGCATCCTCAACGGCACAAGCAATTTCGTGCTGGAGAAAGTAGCGGAGGGACACTCCCTGGCCGACGCCATCGCCTCGGCACAGCGACTCGGCTACGCCGAAGCCGATCCCACGCGCGATCTCAACGGGCAAGATGCCGAAGACAAACTTCGCATTCTGGCCTGGCTGGCCTTTGGGGTGGAACCGGCCTCACTCAAGGTGATTCGACGAGGCATTGATGCACAAACGGCGGCCTGGGCAGCCCAAGTGGCCGCCGAGGGCGATCGGGTGAAGCTCATTGCGAGCGTCGGGCGCGAAGGCGACGAACTCGTCGCGCGCATTCTTCCCACACGGGTCACCGGTGACGACGCCTGGGCGCATGTTTCGGGCCCCTTCAACCGCGTGGTGATTGACAGCGAGTCGGCCGGCTCATTGGTGTTTCAGGGACCAGGAGCTGGAGGACTGGCTACGGCGGGAGCAGTGCTCGCGGACATACTGCAGTGAACTACAGTGAACTGCAGTAACCGCGTTATGATGACCGCGTTATGGGTTACCGGGTTATCCCGTAACCGCGGGTACCCGCAGTAACCCGCGGTTATTCGGTAACCCGGTAACTCATAACGCGGTCATCATGACGCCGTTACCGCAGTTTCTGCGGTTGGATGCCTCTTGCTCTCAGAAACAACCGAACGGAGTCGACCGGTAACGGCTTTACGGTCGCTGTGCGGTTCGATACCGGGGTGGCCATGAGCAGGGCGTTGTACAGCGCTTCTTCGGTGGCCTCCGTGACGGCCTGAAAAAGCGCCGACATGGCCTCGTTGCCCAGTTCGTCGTTGGTGGACACGGTAGCGTCGGGATTGCGGCGCACCCGCGGGTTGGTGGAGAACGCCAGCACGTAGTCGCCCGACCCGTTGGATGCGCTGGACCCAGTGCGCGCCAGTCCCATAATGGCGCGGGCGCCAAGGCGCTCAAGGTTGCGGGCCAGCAGCGGCGCGTCGGTAGCAATCACAATCATGCAGGAGCCGTCGCCACGTTCGGCACCGGCATCACCCGGCGCACGACGCGGGCTGGTGACCGGCGCCACGTCGCGCTGAAAGGCGTAGCGCCCCAGCAGCTGCCCGATGGGCACCCCGGCCATTTGCAGCACCCCGCCGTAATTGCCTTGCACCAGAACGCCCACGGTGTAGCCACCTAGTGACGCCGGAAGGACTCGGGACGACGTCCCCATGCCGCCCTTCCAACCAAACATGATGGTGCCGTGCCCTGCCCCCACGCTCCCTTCGGCCACGGCGCCGCTGTCCGCACGGGCGAGTGCATCCCGTACGGCGCTCCCAATTCCCACGCGCGACCGCGTGGTGTTCAGCCCTCCGTCGTTGGTTTCTCCCACGACCGGGTTGATGGAGCGCACATTGCCGTTCTCCGGCTTGGCCAGCATCCACTGCGCCAGCGCATCGCCGGCCGGCCAAATGCACAACGTGCAGGTGAGCAGAATAGGCGTTTCGAGCTCCCCCAACTCTCGCAGTTGCGTGACCCCGAGCAGTTTGCCGAAGCCGTTCCCCACGTGCAGGGCCGCGGGAACTCGATCGCGGTACAGATCCCCCCCGTGCGGCAGGATGGCGGTCACCCCGGTCCGCAGCGAATCCCCTTCGCTCACGGTCGCGTGTCCCACCCGAACACCGGCCACATCGGTAATGGCGTTGTGCGTTCCCGGGGTAAACACCCCCGGCGCCAATCCAAGGGCCCGGGCCCGAACCTGTGCCCCCAGCAGTGAGGGCAGCATCAACGCAACCGCGAGCACGGCGGGTGTACGCATGATTGGGCGGAGTGGTGAGGTGAACGGCAGCGAACGCGCAGACTCCTCATCTTATATTACGTCATGGCTCTGCGCCCCCTCTTCGGACATCTCCCCATCCGCCAGCGACTGGCTGCGGCGGCGAGCGACGGTCGCCTGCCGGCCAGTCTCCTGCTGCAAGGACGACGCGGCGTAGGCAAGCAGCGGCTTGGCCTGTGGCTGGGGCAATATCTCATGTGCGAGCGCGCCACCCGTGACCGGTTACCGGCGCCCTGTGGAGAATGCCAGCAGTGCCGCTATGCCGAACGAGGCATGCACCCCGACCTGCATTGGTTCTTCCCGCGCCCACGCCTCAAGGACAGCGACCCATCCACCGACGACGTAAAGGCCGACCTGGGCGAAGCAATTGCCGAGCGCATGGAGGCCGAAGGTCTTTGGGGCCCGTCAGTGGGAACGGACGGTCTGTACACCAGTGTCGTGCGCGCGCTCGTGAACATGGCAGCCATTCGTCCGGCCATGGCCACGCGGGCCGTCTTTGTGGTCGGGGACGCCGAGCGCATGGTGTCGCAGGAAGGCTCGGATCAGGCCGCGAACGCCTTTCTCAAGTTGCTCGAGGAACCGCCACCGGGGACGACGCTCATTCTCACGTCCAGCGAACCCGGCGCGCTGTTGCCCACTATCAAGTCCCGGGTGGTCTCGGTTCGTGTGCCGGCGCTGACCCGGGCCGACATGGAGGCGTTTCTCGCGGATCCGGTAGTGGAGCGCAAACTTTCGCGCCTGCCGCGCGAGGAGGTGCTCGCCCGGGCCAATGGTGCCCCGGGTGATCTGTTTGCCGGCGACAGCCTGAGTGCAGCCTTCGCCAACGCACGCGTCTTGCTCGAAGCGGCACTGGCGCCTGGCACCCCCGATGGCACCACCACGCGCGTGAAGGCGGCGGCCAAGCAAGGCGTGTCCGGTGCACGAGGCGCATTTAGTGATACGCTTGATGCGCTGACGCATCTCTTGCACGCGCGCACCGTGCAACTGGTGCAAGCCGGTCGTGAAAGCGACGCACGACGCATGGCGAGTGTGCTTCCGCAGGTTGAGGTGGCCAAAAGCAAAGCGCAGAACAATGTGAGTCCCAATCTCCTCACTGCAGCGTTGCTGCAGTCCATGCATCACACGCTGCATCCGTAAGCCATGACCACACCTCAGTCGTCCGCATCTCCCGAGGCCGATGGAACGGTGTCCCCGGTGGGACGCGAGTTCTCGCACCTCGACCGGGCGGGGAATTTTCAGATGGTGGATGTGGGTGACAAGCCGATTTCGGTTCGAACGGCGGTTGCCTCCGGTGAGATTTCCATGCAGCTGGATACGTTTAACCTCATACGTGACAACGGTTTAAAAAAAGGCGATGTTATTCCGGTGGCACGACTGGCCGGAATTCAGGCAGCCAAGCGCACCGCTGAGCTCGTTCCGCTGTGCCACTCCCTTCAGTTGTCCGGGGTAGAAGTCCGGGTTAGCCTTGAGGAGTCCCTTCCGGGTTGCCGGGTTGAGGGATTCGTCAGGACCACTGCCCAGACTGGGGTGGAAATGGAAGCGTTGACCGCCGTGTCCGTGGCTCTGCTCACGATTTACGACATGGCCAAGGCGGTTGACCGGACCATGGTGATCTCTCAGATCGTGCTGCGCGAAAAGCGCGGCGGCACGAAAGGAGACTTCATCAGTAGTCCGTAAGTGACCTGCTGAGCGAGAGGTGTCATGCACGACTCTGTACATAGCAGTACCAGGCACGACGCAGTGGCTCGTCGCCGGCGGATGCATCGTCGGCACACCAAGCGCCGCTTGGCAAAGGCATTCATTGTATCGCTGTCAGTGTTCCTGCTGGCCGTGCTGTTTCGCCCGGGGATCCCATCCCGCGTGACCACGCCGGTCAACAGCACGGCCGTCGGGGGCGTGTCGGCCAGCCAGTCTGCTGGCAAGTTCACGCTCAAGCAGCCCGCCGCCTTGTCGGCGCAGCCGATATGGCGTCCTGCGGGCGAGGTGCTCAAGCGCGGCAAGACCAGTTCATCGCCCATCCTCGGGTTCTCGTCTGACACGCGCACCCAGGAGCGACACGAGTCGCTGAACCGCTGGCACCGCATCTATACATACAGCAGCAAGTACCGGATCAAACCGGAGCTGTCTCGCCGTATCTACGATGCCGCCACCGTCGCGGGGCTCGAACCGGAGCTGGCTTTCCGGTTGGTCCGCGTCGAAAGCGTCTTCGATCCACAGGCGGTCAGCCCGGTTGGCGCCCTCGGCCTCACGCAGCTCATGCTCGGCACGGCGCGCCAGTTCGAGCCCAACGTGACCCGCGAAGAGCTGCTCACGCCAGACGTGAACCTGCGCATCGGGTTCCGCTACCTGCGAGGCCTGATCCGTGAGTACAAGGGCGATCTCAAGCTCGCCCTGCTGGTCTACAACCGCGGCCCTACTGCGGTTGGCCGTGCACTGGCCATGGGACAAAGCCCGGCAAATGGCTACGAAAGCATTGTGACCAAGGGGTATCGCGGCCGAGGCACGTTGGACTAGGTAACTATTTTCTTTGCTTTGACTTGGGAGAGGCGACCTGCTTTGATTTCGAGGTCGCCTTCTTCTTTGTCACCGGGGGCTTTTTCACAGACTTTTTCACAGAAGATTTTCGTGAGGTCGCCTTCCCCTTCGTCACGCTTTTAGGCTTTACAGACGCCGTTGTGGATTTCTTTACCTGCAGCGTTTGCCCGGCGAGGATGCGGCTGCCGCGCATGCCGTTGAGCGCCTTGAGACTCTTCTCGGTCATGCCATAGCGGCGCGCAATTCCCCCCAGCGTTTCGCCCCGTCGGACCACGTGCACGCCACGAGCACTCAGGCTGCTGCTCCCGGCGGTCCCACCAAACTTCTCCAACGACGGGTCAGGAATGTCCCGGGCGTAGGCTAGGGCCAGCTCCTGCGGGATGCGCAGTGACTGCCCCGCCACCAGTCGGCCCTTGCGCGTGGTCTTCCACGACGGGTTGAACCACCGCAGCTGCTTGAGCGACACCCCGTGCGTTTTGGCAAACGTGGTCGGGGTGACACTTTCCGACACCTTGGCCGTGCGGTATCCCCGCACCTGCTTCGCTCCCAGGGTATCCAGTGCCGAACGGGTACGCTCGCCGCTTCCCACCGGCACGCGAACCCAGATGGACGCATCCGGCGGCGCCATGCCCCGCAGCAGCGCAGGATTCAGGTCGCGCAGTTCCGTGCTGGTAATGCTCCCTGCCGCGGCCACGGCAAAGAGACTGGTTCCCGGTACCACCTGCACCGAGTCATACGTGTACGCGGGCAGCGAATCGATCCGCAGTCCGTAGCGGGCCGGCATCTTGGCCACGAGCGCGGCGGCAATCAGCTGCGGCACGTAATTCTTGGTCTCTGCCCGCAGGTAGTCCTGCTCCGCGAGCGCAAAGAACCGGTCTTCGCCCTCTGCCCCCTCCAACTCGTCAGCAAACCGGGTGAGCCCTCGCGAGACCCGCCCCGGGCCGCCGTTGTACGCCGCAGCGGCCAGGTACAGCGAACCAAATTGCCGCTGCAAGAACCCCAGAAACCGGATGGCCCCATCGGTGGAGCGCGCCGGATCACGCCGCTCATCCATCCACCAGTCCACTCGCATGCCCACATCCCGGGCCGTGCTGCTCATGAACTGCCACATCCCCACGGCCGCCGCCCGTGAATAGGCGTGCGGATCATAGCCGCTTTCGATCAGGGCCAGATACGTCAGATCTTCCGGCATGCCGCTGGCCCGCAGCTTGGCGCGAATCATGGGTTCGTAGCGCGTCCCGCGGGACAACCGCGAGGCAAAGCGCTCCTTGGCCTTCGCGCTGAACAGATCGACGTAATGCTCCACCCGGTCGTGTGTTTCGTAGGCGCGCACGTCGATGTCCCACACAGGCGTCTCATTGAGCGAATCCGCGACGGCGATAGCCGTGGAGTCCCCAAAGACGGCCAGGGCGGTGCTCACCACCTCCTCGCGCGTCGCGGGGTCCGCGTCCGCGACGGGAGGAATAACCGGTGCCACCACCGGCGCGTGCACAGGCGCTGGCTGGGGCGGTGAGACTCGGGAAGGCGCGGGACGGAGGCCACGACACGCTGGCAGCAACACCAGCATTGCCAGGAGGGAACGGTGCGCCCAGCGGTGGGGACGAACCAGTCGCGGCAACGGTCCTGCGCGCAAAAAAGCGTCGGCAGGATTCACGCGAACAACCTATGCGGAAGGAAGTCGATGTGACACCGGGCGGCGGCTGACGTTCCCGGCCCGACCCATCACAATTGCCGGAGATCGGCCGTCAGCCGGAGATCGGCAGCGGGCCAAGGATTGGCGCTACGAACCGGTTCACCGCGTGCAGGGTGGCCCGGACGGTGGCCAGGACATCGTTTTCTTCGTCAACGGCAACCCCAAGCACCTTGGAGGACTCGTCGCCGCAGTGCACCATGACCGCCACCAGCATCACGCTGGTATCGAACGCGCGCGACGGTTTCACACCGATCAGATCAAACCGCAAGGCATCCTGTGTTGCGGTGGTCAGCGCATCCAGCGTGGCGCGAGCGGCCAACCGCAGATCCCCACCCGGGCAGGTCGTGCCCTCCTGCTCACACACCAGCGGCGTGGTAAACCACGGCCCTTCAAACTCCACGGACACACGAGAGCGCGCCGCTGACCGCCGCTCAATCTGGCAACGCACAAGGCGCAACCGCGAGCGTTCGGCCAGAGGCTCTGGCGCGTCGTTATTGGTGGAGGAACCGGAGAAATCCGGAAGCAGCATGTGGAGGGCCGAGGTAAGTCGCACCGCGTTCAAACGAGCGACGAATTTGGGGGCATTCTGTCACCCAGGCATGTGCCCTTTGTCACACCAGTGCAACATTCGGGCTTAGCCCGGGGCCACTACCCCGGTTTCCAATGCAAAGCGCGTCAGCCCGGCCACCGAATGGATCTGCAGTTTGCGCATCAGGCTTTCCCGGTGCGCCTCCACCGTGCGACGGCTGATGCCCAGTTCCGCCGCGATAGCCTTGTTCGTGAGCCCGCGCGCCACGCCGCCCAGCACATCGCGCTCACGGGGGGTGAGCTGTTCGAGTTGCGCGACCGGAGTACTCTCCCCCACCGCGTCGGCGGTGGACAGGCGACGCACCACCGCCGGGCTGAAAAACGTCCCGCCGGCGTAGACAGCGCGGATGGCTGCCCGCAGCTCTTCCCCGGCCGAGTCCTTGAGCAAATACCCGTGCGTGCCGATGCGCATTCCTTCCCGCACATACTCGCCCTGATCGTGCATGCTGAGGAGCAACACGCGGGTTGCCGGGAGCAATTCCCGCAACCGCGCCGCGGCCTTGAGCCCGGTCTCTTCGGGCATGGTGATGTCGAGCACGACAACGTCGGGGACATGCTGCAGTGCCAGCTCCACGGCAATCCGCCCGTTGGACGCTTCCGCCACCACCTCAATCAACGGGTCGGCGTCCAGCACGTAGCGCAGCCCCTCGCGCACCAAGGCGTGGTCGTCGGCAATCAGCACACGAATGCGGCTGGAATCGGGAGCGGTCATGCGGTTCCTGAGGGAGTAAGGCCGGCCACCATCGGCGCGCCTTCGGAGAGCGGAACGGAAATCTGGACTTCAGCACCGGGATCGCGGTTGGCGATCTGCAATCTGCCTCCGGCCGCCAGCAACCGCTCACGCATGCCTGTGATACCCATTCGATGATCAGTATCCTTGAGGCGCCCGCCCCGCTGGGTGGGAAAACCGCGCCCGTTGTCGGAGACGGTCAGCGTCACCTGCGAGGGGGCCACGATTACCGTGACATCCACCTGCGTGGCCGAGGAATGCCGGACCACATTGGACAGGCTTTCCTGTAATCCGCGAAAGATGGCGAGATCCGCATCGCCCGAGAGCACGGGGAGCGAAGGCGGCGCGGTAAACGTGGCGCGCACGCCGCTGCGCTCGGTGAAATCGGTCACCAGGGAGTGCAGCGCGGGGCGAAGCCCGAGATCATCAAGCAGTGTGGGGCGCAGGTCACTGGTGACCTGCCGAATGCTGGCAATTCCGGTGTCCACCAGCCCAAGCAGGCGATCGAGTCGCGGCGCGGTCCCCTCGGCCAGCGATCCTCGCAGCGCTTCCAGCTGCATCTTGACCGCCGAGAAGACCTGGGCCGTTTCGTCATGCAACTCACGGGATAACCGTCGCCGCTCTTCCTCGTGCTGGCGCAGCATTCGGGCCGAGAGCTGTTCGAGAGCCCGCGTACGATTGGCCAGCTGCCGATCGAGCGACCACTGATCCAGCGCGGCGCCAACCTGTTGCCCGAGGGCCAGCAGAAAGTCGTCGTCCAAGGCGGTAAACGGGTTCCGGATGTCTCCCGCCATGATGAGCGCGCCCACGAGCTGGGCGCCGGCGCCCACCGGGAGTGCGGCGACAAATGGCTGCTCGCCGGAGGCGGATACGACCTGAGGACGCCGGGTCACCCGCATCCGCGTGAGCGCGTCGCGTACGGCCGGCTGCAAGGGTTCGCCGACCCATGGTTCGCACACGCCGGCGCCGCGCAGAATACGCCCGCGCAATTCCGTGGGCACAGCGCCGGCGCCGCCACTGACGCTGTGCCGCGCCGCTTCCAGCACACGGTCCAGTGCATCCACCGGCGACTCATCGTCGGGCCACTCGTGTCCATCACGCACGGGCTCAAAGAGGTACATGGCGGTGCCGCGAACCCCGGGCAAGGCGAGGGGGCGCGAGAGGAGCACATCGAACGGCTGCGTTTCGCTGGTGCGGCGCTGCAGATCACCAGACAGCGCCGACAGCGCACGCACGCCACGCCCCAGATCGTCGAGGATGAGCAGGACCAGCCCGGCTGCCACCAGGAGCTCAAAGCAGATGTCGAGGTAGTAGCCCCACGGGTTCCAGGCGCCTTGCGCACGAAGCCACGGATAATCGAGGTGGTGCAGTCCCCAGAGCGCGAAGGAAATGGCCAGCAGGCGCGCGCCCGGCGATCCGGTAATGCGGTGGTGTCGCCAGAACACCCAGCCGGTCCATGCCGTCGCACCACTCAGGAATAACACCGCCGGCAGTGCCGCCCACAGAAAATGGTCGAGCTGGTAGATGGCGATGTACGACCACAGCAACGGAAAAAGCGCAAGCCCGAGATAGGCCGGTCGTGCACGCGGTTGACGCAAAAAAACCAGCGCGGCCCACAGCAGGGCGAGCGCCGTCCAGCCGGTGGTGACCTGATGCCAGTAGAGCCACACCCGCTGCCCGCTGAGCAGAAAGCTCAGGATGCACAACAGCCGCGCCACATACACGCCCCACGCCACGGCAAACCAGCCAAACCATGGACGGCGATAGCGGGCGTACAGGTTGGCGCACAGCACGGCGACGCCGGTGGTAATGGCGCCCTGCAGCAGCGTGGCCGCGAGTTCCGTGGCCACTACGGGCGGTGCCTGTACCGGCACGTCCACCTGCAGCAGCGCCAGTAACGCCGACACGACGGAGCTCACCCGTCCACCGGTGGCGCCGTCATGCCCGGCTGCGAAACGTGATAGATCGTGCGCGACGGGAAGGCGAAGCTGGAGCCCTTGTCGCGGACAATGCGGACAAACTGCAGCAGCATCTCGTGACGGATGCGCAGGAACTCATTCCAGTCCGTTGTCTTGAACCAGCTCACCACGTTCAGGCGAATGGCCGAATCGGTAAAGGCCACGACGTGCACTCGCACGGCATCGGGCCACACCAGCGGATGCGCACGCAGCGCCGCCTCCAGGGCATCACGAATTTCTTCCAGCTGTTCAGGGGTGGTGGCGTAGGTAATGTCGATGTCGGTGCGCAGCAAAATGCGATCGCGCTCTCCAAACGTTTCGATGCGCTCGTCGGCCAGCCGGCCGTTGGGGACACGCACCACGGTGCGATCAATGGTCCGGAAGCTCGTACTGCGCAGCCCGATGCGCTGCACCTCCCCTTCCGTGGTACCAGCGCGCACCCAGTCGCCCACCCGAAACGCTTTGTCCGCCGCCAGACTCACGCTGCCAAAGAGATGCTCCACCGTTTTCTGCGCGGCGAGCGCCACCGCAATGCCGCCAATGCCCAGACCGGCCAGCAGAGTGCCAACGGGATAGCCGAACTGCGCGAGCGCCACCAGCATGGCAATGATGGCCAGCGTAACGCGCAGAAAGTTGCCCATGAGCGGCACCAGCGTGCGCGCCTGTGCCGCCTGCCCGGTTTCCCACGCGGCGTTCTGCAGATTCGTCTGCACAATGCGGATGATGCGCAGGATGCCCCAGAACAGCGCAATCAGCCATAACCCGCGGGTGGCCGAACTGAGAAACCCGTCAACCCGGGGGTTGAGCTCCAGCAGCGCCAGCAACGGCGTCGCCGCCAGCGCCGCCGACCAGAGCCGGAAGGGTCCCCGCAGATTCTCCAGCAGGACGTCGTCCCATTCGTTCACGGTGCGTCGGGCGATCCGGCCCAACAGGGAGCGCAACAACGCTCCCAGCAACCACGCGAGCAACACCAAGACCGGCACCGCAATGCCCAGTCCAATCCATTGCCACCAGTACACGTTGAAGGGCCCTTCCCGCATCAGCGTATTGGGCAGCCGTTCACGAAGCCATGGCGACCCCAACGCCTCGAACCACGCATCCACACGCCCGACCGTGGCCTGCGAAAAGACCCAGCGCACGGGCGGACCGTTCACCCGCACCAGCCGCACCGGCTCTTCGTGGCCATCGCCACTCATGACAACGGCCATGCGATCGCCGGCGGCATCGCCATCCAGCGTATCGCCACTGGTCAGGGGGGACAGGTCGCGCACATCGAGGGCGAGCCGCTGATCGATGACCGACTTGAGCCGACGCGCCAATACGGGCGCACGCTCCCGTTCAGCGGCGGGCACGTTGAGGTAGTCGGCGGCGCCAGCCCAATCACCGGCGTCGGCCAACTTGAGAAAGTCCTGCACGGCCGCCCGCGGCGATGCCGACGAGACCGCGGTGGGCGCGGTATCCGGCGCCGACTTTCCGCCCAGGCCAAACTGGGCATGAACACGGGGGGCATACAGGAGGAGCACGGCCAGCGCCGCCGCCCCCTGCCTCAGGCACAAAGTACGCAGGCGAAACATGTTGGAAGATAATCGGCAACCGGCCACGCGATGGATTCTCATGCATATTCCGGCTCTCACCCTTTCTCCCGGGCGTCCATGCCTCGTTTCCGCACTGCTCTCGCCGTCCCGCTCGTGTTGTTTGCGGCGGCGTGCCAATCCGCCGACCGTACGGCAGATGGCGATACCACCGGCCTGAATACCGACCCGGTCCCGGCCGAAGCGCTGGCGGCCATCGATACCGCCACGCTCATGCAGCACGTGCGCGTGCTGGCCGCCGACAGCCTCCTCGGACGGCAGCCTGGCACCGTGGGCGAGGAACGGACCGCGGCGTATCTCGAAGGGCAATTCAAGGCGTTGGGGCTGGCGCCGGGCAACCCCGACGGCAGCTATGTACAGAAAGTGCCGCTCGTGGGGATCACTGTGACCAACGCCCCCACACTTACCTTTGCCAAGGACGGCGTCACCCGTTCGCTCGCCTGGCGCAACGACTATGTGGCCTGGACCAAGCATGTCGCCCCCTCCGCGTCACTGGATACATCAGAACTGGTGTTCGTGGGCTACGGCACCGAAGCGCCCGAATTCCAGTGGGATGACTTCAAAGGCATGGACCTGAGCGGCAAAACGCTGGTCATGCTGGTCAACGATCCGCCGTTGGCCGATACCTCGCGCTTCGGCGGCGCGCGCATGACCTATTATGGCCGCTGGACATACAAGTACGAACAGGGCATGAAGCACAAGGCGGCCGGTGTGCTGCTGATCCACGAGACCGGTCCGGCGGGCTATCCGTTTACTGTGGTGCAGGGCAAGACCGCGGAGCAGTTCGATCTGGTGGCACCGGACAAGAACTTGTCGCGCGCCGCCGTGGAAGGGTGGATTACCACGGAGCAGGCCAAGGCGCTGTTCACCATGGCGGGACAGAATTTCGACGCCCTCAAGGCCAAGGCCATGACGCCGGAGTTCGAACCGGTACAACTCGGTGTCACCGCCAGTGTCACCCTCAAAAACGCGTTGCGTGAAGTGGACTCGCGCAACTTGGTCGCGAAGATCGACGGGAGTGATCCCGCGCTGCGCGATGAGTACGTCGTGTACACCGCGCATTGGGATCACTTTGGCATTGGGGAGAAGGTCAAAGGCGACTCCATCTACAACGGCGCTGCCGACAATGCCACCGGCACGGCCGGGCTGCTGACGCTGGCCAAGGCCTACATGGCCATGCCGACGCGCCCCAAACGCTCGGTGCTCTTTCTGGCCGTGACGGCCGAAGAACAGGGGCTGTTGGGCGCGGCCTACTACGCCATGGTACCACTGTACCCACTCAAGAAGACCGTCGCGAACATCAACATGGATATGCTGAGCCTCTGGGGCCCAACGAGCGACCTCACGGTCATCGGACTCGGCAATTCTGAACTTGATGATTACGCGCAGGCGATTGCCGCGCAGCAGAAGCGCACACTGCGCCCCGATGCCGAGCCGGAAAAGGGGTTCTATTATCGGTCCGATCATTTCAACTTCGCCAAGCAGGGAGTCCCGGCGTTCTATGCGGAACCGGGTATTGACGTGATTGGCAAACCGGCCGGCTATGGGCGCAGCAAGCGGGATGAATACACCGCCAACGACTATCACGCCCCGCAGGATGAGATCAAGCCGGACTGGGATCTCACCGGCGCCGTGCAGGATCTGCAGCTCTTCCTGTCGTTGGGCTATCGCGTGGGGAACGCGTCACGCTTTCCCGAGTGGCGGGTGGGGAATGAATTCCGGGCGGCGCGGGACGCCATGCTGAAGCCCTGACGCGCCCCCGAGCGTGTTGGTCAGCTCGCAAGAAACAAACGCGGGCCTCCTCGATATTGAGGAGGCCCGCGTTGTGTATACCGATGCAGTGACCGGGGTGGGGATCGAACCCACGACCTACGGATTAAAAGTCCGCTGCTCTACCGACTGAGCTACCCGGTCATCCAGCGGCGGTGCCGCCAGAACAACACAGGAAGAATCATCGGTTTGCAGGGCACGGTCAACTGCAGATCGGCCATTTATTGCAGCATGTGGCTTAGTGGCTGGCCGTCATGGCGGCGACCGTGGCCGAACCGGCACCAGCCGGTGTTTCCACCACGAACGTCACGCGACGATTGAGCTCTGCCCCTTCCGCGCCAGCCTGGGCGTTGGGTCGGACCAGCCGCGTCTTGCCGTAGCCCACCGTGCGCAGCTGCGCACCATCGATTCCCTTGGACACCAGATAATCCCGCACCGCATTTGCCCGTTCGCGGGACAGCCGCAGGTTGTACGCCTGGCTGCCGGCCGGGTCGGCGAAGCCTTCGATAGTGATCGTCGCGCCCTTGTAATGAGCGTTGGCCACCTGGGCAAACTTCTCGAGCGCCGCCTGATCCTGCTGACGAACAGCGGCATCATCGAAGCCGAAATGGACCGGCATCGCGAACTTCACCTGATCTTCCATGGCCGTGATCCGGGCACCGAATTCGTTGCGGAGTGTGCCAAGGTCGTTGCGGAGCGCGTTCAAGTCGGTGCGCAGGCCATTCACGTCCGTGCGCAGCGCGGCATCGCCGCCTTCACGCGCCGTCCGCTCCGACTCGAGCGCCACCCGCTGCTCGTCCAATCCCTTCCGAACGAATCCTTTGGTGGCACACGCGCTCAGCGTGGTGGCTGTCAGCGCCGCAAGCGCGACATACTGAAACTTTCGCATGGGTGTCTTCCTCACGTTCATGGTGATGTCGAAATCATCCTGTGACGGGTTCGGCACACCGAGAGGTGCGAACCACACAAGAAACATCACCAGAACCACCCCCGCCGCGCCGTGACTGATATCACGAGTGAGAATCACCTCGTGACCGGCAACACACGATCGAGGTTACCCGTTCTTCACGGCTGAGCCTTGGCCAGCCATTCACCGCCGTCCACCACGAAGATGCCACCGGTAATCCAGTCACCCGCCGGTGACGCGAGAAACGCCACCATGTTCGCCACATCGCGTGGCGATCCCCACCGTCCCAACGGAATACCTTTGCGGGCGTACTCGGCCATTCTTTCTTCGGCCGCTGCAAACAGATCGGGCACACCGCTGTCTGCAGGAGGCGTGAAGGCCTTGCGCACCCCCTCGGTAGGAATGGGGCCCGGCGCAATGGCATTCACACGAATACGCTGCGGGGCCCACTCCACGGCGAGCGTTTTGGTGAGGGCATCCACCCCCGCCTTGGCGGCGGTGGCATGCGCCATGAGTGGCCATCCGCGGTAGTGCAGCGTCATGCTCGTGCTAACGATTCGTCCACCGCCCTGTTTGGCCATGATGGGATACACCGCCTGCGAGCAATAGAACGTGCCGTAGAGATCGATCTCCACGACGGCCTTCCAGGCATTGGGCGAGAGCGTCGCACTCGGGGCGTAGAAGTTTCCGGCGGCGTTGTTCACCAGCAGATCAATGCGGCCGTGTGTCTCCGCGACGTCGGTGATCACCTGCTTCACCCGCTCGGGATCGCGCACATCGAGTTGCACGACACTGGCCTTGTATCCGCGCGCCGTGATGCTCGCCAGCGCCGCCTCGAGATGCTCGGGCTTTCGACTGGCAATCACCACATGCGCGCCAAGCTCGGCCAGCAACTCCGAGATTCCAAGCCCAATGCCTGTCCCGCCACCAGTCACCAGGGCGACCTGTCCATCAAGCAACCCGGGGCGAAAGACCTGCGCGTGCGCCGGCGTGGTGGTGCTGTCAGTCATGAGAGGAGTCCGGTGAAATGGCGTCGAGTGCCAATGAAACCTGCGTATCGAGACAAAAGCTCTGACGATGATGCGGCGTGAGGCCGTATTCCGCGAGCGCCTGCCGATGAAAGGCTGTGCCGTAGCCGCTGTTCCGCTCCCACGCGAAATGCGGATAGCGCAGGGCCAGCGATGTCATCAGGCGGTCGCGCGTGACTTTGGCAATGATGCTGGCGCAGGCGATGGCGTAGCACTTGGCGTCGCCCTTCACCACGGCCGTGTGGTCCACCCCGAGGGTGCGCAACGGCTTGCCGTCCACGAGCACGTGGTCTGGTGCAGCGCCGAGGCGTGTCGGAATACGCTGCAGCGCCCGTCGCATCGCCAGCACGGTGGCGTGGTAGATGTTGATGCGATCCACCTCGCGGGCGCTGGCCGCGCCGAGGGCAATGACGAGCGCCTGTTCCCGAATGCGGGCGGCGAGCACCACGCGCGTGGCGTGGTCGAGCTGCTTGGAATCATTGACGCCGGCAATGGCCCGACGATCGTGCGGCATGATCACCGCACATGCGACAACGGGGCCCGCTAAGGGGCCCCGTCCCACTTCATCAACACCGGCCAGCAGAGGACCATGCTGCTCTCGCAGCGTGCGCTCGATGGGGCTCCAGCGAGCCACAGCAGGCGACTCTGACCAGCGCGCCCGCGCTTACTTCGCGGGGCGGATGACCTTGCGTTCCTTGATGCGGGCGGCCTTGCCCGTCACGTTGCGCAGGTAGTACAGCTTGGCACGGCGTACCACGCCACGACGGACCACAACGATTTCGGCCAGCATCGGGCTGTGCACCGGGAAGATGCGCTCCACACCAACGCCGTTGGAAATCTTGCGCACCGTGAACGTTTCGCTCACACCAGCGCCACGACGGGCGATGCAAATGCCTTCGAACGCCTGCACGCGCTCCTTGTCGCCTTCCTTCACGCGCACATTCACACGCACGGTGTCACCGGCGCGGAACGGAGCGACTTCCTTCATCCACTCTTTCTGGGTTTCGATAAACGGATGCATCGTTCGGAACTCCGGGGCCGCAAAACTGGCCCGGTTCAAGGTGCTGCGGATCCGGCGCCCCACCGCGCCAGTACTGCGGGCGCGAACCGGGAAATTGCCGGTGCGAGAGGCCATGACGCGGACACGAAAGCGAAGTCTTTCGGCCGGAATCGACGTGGCATCGCCGCCAGACCGACGCCGCGAGACCGTTGCCGGCCCGCGCGGAGGTGCTGGGACTGTTGCTGGGTGGAACAGGGTGTATCAGCTGTCCCCGAATCGGGGAGAGCTTTGGAACATAGCCAGACCGGCCCGGGGATGGTAGGGGCCGGTCATGGTTCAGGAATGGCCACCGTCGCCGGTTCGCTCAGCCCATGTGCGTGATAGACTCCTGACATGAACATGCCGCAATATCCCATTTCCCGGAAAGCCCCTCAGGCCGACAGCTACCATGGGGTCACCGTCGCCGACCCCTACCGTTGGCTGGAAGACGACCGCTCCGACGAGACGGCGGCCTGGGTTGAGGCCCAGAATCGGGTCACGTTCGACTACCTGCACCAGCTCCCCTACCGGGAGGCTCTGCAGGCCCGAATGACCGCCCTCGTGAACTACCCCCGGCAATCGCCCCCCGAACAGAAGGGCCCCTGGCTGCTCTTTGCCCGTAATGATGGGCTGCAAAACCAGGCGGTGTACTTCCTGCAGCACGGGGAACAGGGTGAGCCGGTGGTGCTCCTCGACCCCAATGCCCTGTCCGAAGACGGGACCACCCGGGTGGCCGGGCTGACCTTCGACCGGCTGGGGCGCTACATCGCCTATATGGTGAGCCATGCGGGCTCCGATTGGCAGCAGATCCGGGTGCTGGATCTGGCCACCCGCGAGACCCTCCCCGACGTGGTGGATTGGGTGAAGGTGTCCGCCATCGCCTGGCATGGGAACGGCTTCTACTACAGCCGCTACCCGGAGCCTGGCGCCGACGAGGGCGCCTATTCCGCCCGCAACGACGACCATCAGGTGTTTTTCCACGCCCTCGGCACGCCGCAGTCGGCAGACCGTCTGGTGTACCACGACCCGGAGAATCTCCAGCGCTTCCACATTGTGGGCACGACGGAAGACGAGCGGTTTGCCGTGCTGTCCATCAGTGATCGTGGCAAAGGGAAGGACGGTAACGCGCTGCTGGTGAAGGATCTCACCCGCACGGACAGTGAGTTTGTGCCGGTGTGGACGGAGTTTGATGACCAGTTCACCGTGCTGGAGAACGATGGGGATGCGCTGCTGGTGCTGACCAACCGCCTGGCGCCGAACCAGAGAGTGGTGCGCATTGACCCATCTCACTTCGGCGAGGAACACTGGACCACCATCATCGCGGAACGGGAAGAACCACTGGAGGGGGTGAGCACTGCCGGTGGCCGACTCTTTGCGCAGTATCTCAAGGACGTCACCTCGCGAGTTTTTGTGCACCGCTACGATGGCACCCTGGAACGGGAGGTCGCGCTCCCGGGCCTGGGGACCAGTGTGGGCTTTGCAGGGGATCACGATACACGCGACGTCTTCTATACCTTCACGTCGTTCACGGCCCCGGCGACGGTCTACCGGTATCAGCTGTCGTCGGGCGACAGCACCGTGTATCGCGAGGTGGCACTGCCGTTCGATCCGTCGCAGTTCGAGACGCGTCAGGTATTTGCCACGAGCAAGGATGGTACGCAGATCCCGGCATTCATTGTGGCGAAGAAGGGACTGGTGCTCGACGGCAACAACCCCACCCTGCTCTACGGGTACGGCGGGTTCAATGTCTCGCTGCCGCCGTCATTCAGTGCGCTACGCGTGGCGTTCCTTGAGCAGGGGGGCGTGTACGTACAGGCCAACCTGCGGGGCGGTGGCGAGTATGGGGAAGCCTGGCACCAGGCAGGGATGAAGGAGAAGAAGCAGAACGTCTTTGACGATGCCATTGCGGTGGCCGAGTGGCTGTTTGCGCATGGGTACACGCGCAGCGACAAGCTGGCCATTCAGGGCGGCTCCAACGGCGGCCTGCTGGTGGGCGCGCTCATGACGCAGCGCCCGGAATTGGCGCGGGTGGCACTGCCGGCCGTGGGCGTCATGGACATGCTGCGCTTTCACACCTTCACGATTGGCTGGAACTGGATAGCCGACTACGGCTCCAGTGACGACGCAGAGGCGTTCCAGTACCTCTATGCGTATTCCCCGCTGCATAACCTGCGCGATGGTGTGGCATACCCGGCTACGCTCATCACCACGGCCGACCATGATGATCGCGTGGTCCCCGCGCACTCCTTCAAGTTTGCGGCGCGGCTGCAGGAAGCACACGCGGGTGATACGCCAGTGCTCATTCGTATTGAGACCAAGTCCGGGCACGGCAGTTCATCACTCACCAAACAGATCGAAGAGATGGCCGACGTGTACAGCTTCGTCTTTGCCAACCTCGGGGTCGTGCCGGTGTTTGGGGGGTAGTGCGGTGCGCAGGGGCTGATTGAACTGCCGGGAATGACAACAGCAAGACTTACTGCATGACAAATGCATGACGACGGCGGAGGAACACGAGGCCCGTCATGCTGTTGTCAAGCTATAGCTCATGCTGTTGTCCTGGAGGGAAGTTTTTGCCTCTCCGCCGAATAGTTCTCAACGCGCCGAACCTCACCACCCGGCCCAAAGTTGAGCAGCAACCCCACCGGACAGCGCGCCACCACCAAATAGTGCAGCAGTTGGTCGCGATGAATCTGCAAGAGCCGCGACACCTGCTTGGCCTCTATGACCACGACGTCATTCACAATCACGTCAGCTCGGTAGTGGCCGACGTCAACCCCTCGGTGCTTCACCACGAAGGGGACTTCCTGCGCCACCTGCAGGCCGGCGTGGCGTAGCTCAACCACGAGGGCGCGGTGATACACCCGCTCCAGCAAGTTGGCGGGCAAGGTATCGCGTACGAGATAGAACGCCGCGATGATCTGTTCGGTGAGTTCCTGATGCGGATACCGCACAAATGCCTCCGGGGGTGAACGGCCAAAATTAGGCCAGTCACCCCCGGATCACGTTACCGCCACAACGCCCGCGAACTCATTTCACCGGGAACGGCCTCGGCGCCGGCAGCTGCTCCGCGAACTTCCACGGCGCAGCGCCGCCGCGTTCAAGCGGTACCTTCGCCAGACGCGCCCGGACCATGGCAATGGGCATTGGGCCACCCTGATAGAGCGCATCATGGAACTCGCGGTCCTTCATCTTGCCGCTGGCCACCAACTCCTTGTACAGCGACCGCAGCTGCAAGCCGCCCAGCATATAGGCCGCCTGATAGATGGGCGAATATGATCCGTTGAACGAACGCCGCACCTCAGCCTCGGAGTTGGCGCGCTCGAACGGCACCTTGTCCACCAGATATTCAATGCACTGCTCCGGCGTCATCTTGCCCAGATGAAAGCTGAGCGAAAAGACAATGCGCGCACTGCGATGCATGCGCCACGCCAATGCACCAAGGCGGTCTTCGGGACGCACATGAAAGTCGTGGTCCCACAGAAACATCTCCCAGTACAACGCCATCCCTTCATTCCAAAACGGCGTGTTGAACAGACGACGGTGCGTGTTGTAGCGCGCCGTCATGAACCCCTGCAGATGATGTCCGGGGTTGAGCTCGTGGAACACCGTGGCGCGGGAGAAGTGCGGGTTGTTCCCCCGCATGCTCATCATCTTTTCTTCGTCGGTCATCTCGTTGGTGGGATACGACACCAGAATATTCTCACCACCAAGAAAGAACGGACTCACCCGCTGACGCTCCGGCGACAGCATCTCCATGCGCCAGTCTTCGCGCGCCAACGCCGGAATGGTGACCCAGTCCTGCTTTCCGAAGAACGCCTCGGCTTCATTGGCGAGATCACGAATGAGATCCGGCTGCTTGCCCGGCTCCACATACATGTTCTTCACCTTCTCCATGGCCGCCTTCCAGTCGTCTCCAAAGCCCAACTGGCGCGCCGCCTTTTTGGCCTCCGCTTCGCTGAAGGCGTACTCACGCTCGGCAATCGCCACCAACTCATCGGCCGTATACGGAATCATGGCGTGGCGCAAATCCATGGCCAGCCCTTCGGCGCCAATAGGATCGCCAATAATCGGCTCGTTGGCCGACGCGGCGTTGCGTGGGGCCTGCGCCGCGGCACCGCCCGGGCCTCTACCGCCACCGGGACCGCCAGTGGCAGCCACCGAAGGCGCGGCGGCTGCGACCTGAATACCCACAATGCGCTGACGAATGGTCTGCGTGTAGCGTCGCATGGCCTCGTCCAGCGTCTGGTACGGGGTGGCCGCCCACCAAGTGAACACGGGGTCGTAGCCGCTGTAAAAGCGATACCACTGCGACACCACATTGCGAATCTGATCGAGCTGATCAGCCGTTCGGTTACCCACGGTACGCGACACCTTGGGCGCCGATGCGCGCGCACGACTGCTGTCGCCCCCCGCTCTCGCCGCACCACCCGGCGCCGGCTCCAGCAGGGCGCGCAGACTGTCAATCTGTTTGGTGACCTCGGAGAGCGTGCGCGCCGCCTGCTGCCCATTGATGCTGTTGAGCTCACGACGTGCCTCGTGCAACGCCAGCAGCCGGTCACCGAAGGGCATGAGGGGCGCCATCTCCTGCATCTGCTTGTCCTCGCGCTCCATGAGCTCGAGCTGATAGCGCAGGTGGTTGTCGAGCAGTACGTAGTCGGCTTTGCCTTCCTGCGACAATTTCCCGAAGTCGAGCCCCGTGAGCCGTTCCCGCCACGCCGAGAAGAAGGCACGCATGCGCGTGCGCTGCGACTTGGAATCGGGGGCGTCATACCGACGCTGCAGCGCTGACTGATCGGCCGCAAAGCGCGTGATCACCTCAGCCAGCTCACTGGTGGTGGTGCCCATGAACTGCGACAACGCCGGAACGCTGGCCTTGGGATCGGCCGGAAAGATCTGCTTCGTTGTCGGCGGTACACCGGGACCCTGGGCCAGTGCAACGCACGGCGCCAACAGGCCGCTGACGAGAAACGCCGAAGCGAAACGACGAGGGTGCACGACACGCTCCACGGGACAAGGGGCTGTTTACTGTCTGATCACGACTCCCGTCGTGATGTCATCGCCCCAAGTTGGCTCGCCGCGCGACTTTTGGCATCACCCCGCGCCGGATTCCGCGGCAAGCGTTTCCAGGACTTCCCAGCGCTCCATGAGCACCGTGAGGTCGTTGTCCATGGTCGCCAGCTCGCCCTGCAGCGCCACCACCCGCGCCCCATCGCGCAGGACGGCGGGATCGCTCAACTGCGAGAAGACCCCGTTGCGCGCCTCTTCCAGTGCGGCAATCCGGTCGGGGAGGGCGGCCAGCTCGCTCGTCTCCTTGTACGACAGCTTTCGTTTTTTGGCCTTTGTGGGCGCAGCCTCCGACGACGGCGTCGGTCGACTGGACTTGACCGGCGCAACCTCCGGCAGCACGACCGGACGCTGCCGCACCCAATCGGTGTACCCACCGGCGTACTCGCGCACCACGCCCCGCCCTTCAAACACCAACGTACTGGTCACCACGGCATCAATGAACGCGCGGTCGTGGGAGACCAACAGCAGCGTGCCATGAAAGTCGAGTAACAGCTGCTCCAGCACGTCCAGCGTCTCCATATCGAGATCGTTGGTGGGCTCGTCGAGCACCAGCACATTGAACGACCGCGTGAACAGTCGCGCCAGCAGGAGGCGGTTCCGCTCGCCACCACTGAGCGCCCGCACCGGTGTGCGCGCCCGATCCTGAGTGAACAGAAAGTCCTGCAGATAGCCGTTCACATGCCGACGCTGACCACCCACCTGCACCCACTCGGTGCCATCACCAATGGACTCAAAGACGCTCTGGTCGGGGTTCAGCTGTTCCCGCAACTGATCGAAGTACGCGACTTCCAGGTTGGTGCCGTGCCGCACCGTGCCGGCCTGCGGCACCAGTTCGCCAAGGAGCAGCTTGAGCAGGGTGGTTTTGCCGGACCCGTTGGGGCCCACCAATCCGACCCGGTCGCCACGCATGATGGTGGCGCTGAAGTCCTGCACGATGGGGCGATCGCCATGGGCAAACGTGAGCCCTTGGGCTTCCAGCACGAGACGGCCGGAGCGTTCGGCTTCCTGAACCTGCGCACGGGTGGTCCCGAGGCGGTCACGCCGCCCTGCCCGCTCCACGCGCATGGCTTCGAGCGACCGCACCCGCCCTTCGTTGCGGGTACGACGCGCCTGAATGCCGGTCCGAATCCACACCTCTTCCTGCGCCAGCCGACGATCAAAGTCTTCCCACTCCTTCGCCTCGGCGTGCAGCATGGCGTCCTTCCGCTCGAGGTACGTGTCGTAGTCCGTCCCGAAGTCGGCCAAGCGGCCTCGATCGAGTTCCACAATACGCGTGGCCACCCGACGCAAGAAGGCGCGATCGTGCGTGACGAAGATGAGCGAGATCCCCTGCGTGATGAGATACTCTTCCATCCACTCAATCGCGTCGATGTCGAGGTGATTGGTGGGCTCGTCAAGCAGCAGGACATCGGGGGCATTTACCAATGCGCGGGCCAACAGCGCCTGACGCGTGCGCCCTCCCGATGCCTGCTTAATGCGCGCTTCGGGATCGAGCGCCAGATGCTGCAGTACCGTTTCCACCCGCAGATGCAATTGCCACGCATTGGCGGCATCAATCTGCCGATGCAACCGGTCGAGCTCCTGCAGCGCTTTCTCGGAATGATCGGTGGCCACCAACACCGATGCGGCATGATAGCGCGCCAACAGTTCGCCGTTGGCCCCAAGCCCGGCCGCCACGATATCGAACATGGTACCCTGCAGGGTGCGCGGCACGTCTTGTTCGAGGCGTGCCACCGACACGCCCCCCTGCCGTACCACGATGCCGCTGTCTGGTGTGAGCGTGCCATCGAGCACTTGCATGAGCGTGCTCTTGCCAGCGCCGTTGCGTCCCAGAATGCAAACGCGCTCTCCGCGCTCAATGGCAAAGTTCGCGCCGTTGAGTACCGGTGGCCCGCCAAACGCCACCGTGATGTCCTGCAGCGAGACCAGTGCCATCAGCGGGCACCACTCCGTGCACGCGAACGCGCAGGACGCACGGTGGTCACCGTACTTTCGCGACCGTTGCGATCGACCGCCGTCACGAGCACACGCTCTGCGGCTGACGCGGTCGCGTCTCCAATGACGAGCGTGCTGTACGACGCCGGCAACACCCAGCTGCGCCACACGCCGTCGCGAAGTACCCGCACCGTGGTCCAGCGTGCGCGCGCCCCCGGCGTGATATGCACGATCTCTTCGTTCGACGCCGCATTCCGGTGTCGCGTTGCAACCGGTGCCGCAGGTGCGGTTTTGCCAAGCCACGGCGACGCCGGCACCAGCGCCGGTTCGGTATACAACTCCGCCACCAGCTTGTCGGCCAGCAGGGCTGCCTGCTGCGGTGCTGGTGGCTGTGTCAACACGCCCACGCTCACCGGTGACCGCGCGCCCTGAGCGGGCATGAGTGAGCGCATGCTGAAAAAGATGTCGCCGGTGGCCCCCTGCCCGCGGGCCGTGGTGGCTCGTGTGGCGCGGATCTGATTGTTCAGTTCATCGAGCGGCCACTCAGCCCCACCGCCGCCGGCGCGGCTGGAGTTATGCCCCGGCCACATATGGCGCCCCTTCACATTCTCTCCTATCCACCAGTCGAGCAGCACCGGATAGCTTTGCGCGGGGCGCGCGATGGGCCAATACAGCTGCGGCGTGAAGTAATCCACCCACCCTTCGCGCAACCACTTTCGTGAGTCACCGGCCAGCTTTTCGTACGAGTCAAAGCCCTGCACACTGGCCGGGTAGCCCGGGCGCCAGATACCGAACGGACTGATGCCCACCTTCACCCACGGCTTGAGCGCCTTGGTGCGGCGGTACACCTGCTCCACGTAGCGATCCACATTGTCGCGACGCCAGTCGGAGAGGCCCAACATGCCCCCACGCGCCCGGTAGCGGGCATACGACCCGCTATCGGGGAATGGCACCTCGACCTTGTTGCTGTCCGTCTCCGGATAGGGGTAGAAGTAGTCATCCACGTGAATGCCATCCACGTCGTACCGGGCCACCACGTCGAGCGCCACCTTCACGGAATGCGCCAGCACCCCGGGCTCCCCCGGATCCATCCACAGATACTTGCCATACGACTTCACCCACTGCGGGTGGGTCTTGACCATGTGCGTACGCGCGTTGCTTCCCGTCATGCTGGGGTGGCGGGCCCGATACGGATTGAACCACGCGTGCAATTCCAGACCACGCGCATGCGCTTCCCGGACGGCAAAGGCCAGCGGATCGTAATACGGCTCCGGCGCGCGTCCCTCCACGCCGGTGAGGTACGACGACCACGGCTCCAGCTTGGAGGCATATAACGCGTCGCCGGCTGGTCGCACCTGCAGCAGCACCGCGTTCAGCCGGAGCTCCCGCGCGCGGTCCAGCAGCGCCAGCAACTCCGCCTGCTGTTGCCACGACGTCAGTCCGGGCTTGGAGGGCCAGTCGATGTTGGCCACACTGGCCACCCAGGCGCCGCGAAATTCGCGTGGAATGGTGGGCGGTTCGTTCGTCGCTGGGCTCAGCTGCGCATTGGCCGGTGCGGCGCTCAACAGCACCCCAAGGGTGAGAGCCGCGAGACGGCGCCCCGGCCAGGAAGCCGTCGGGCGAAACGCAATTCGAGAGAAAAGACTCATGCGCTAAGGATAGCCACGGAATCGTACGGTG
The DNA here is from genome assembly GCF_000695095.2 of Gemmatimonas phototrophica. Classification (NCBI taxonomy): domain Bacteria; kingdom Pseudomonadati; phylum Gemmatimonadota; class Gemmatimonadia; order Gemmatimonadales; family Gemmatimonadaceae; genus Gemmatimonas; species Gemmatimonas phototrophica. The sequence continues at coordinate 2,737,561 of NZ_CP011454.1, forward strand.
TCCCCCGTGACATTCCCGCCGTGGCGAGCGAACATTGCCTCATGAGCCTTCCCCTCCCAGAGTATGACGCGCTCGATGGCCTGGCGCTGGCCGATCTCGTCCACCGGCGGGAGTTGACCGCCACCGAAATCACGGAAGCGGCGCTGGCCCGGGTGGCGACCCGGAATCCGGCGCTCAATGCCGTGGTAAGGCCACTCGACAGCCTGGCGCGACAGATGGCCACCCGCATTCCCGACGGCGCGCCATTCGCCGGCGTGCCCATGCTGATCAAGGACCTGATGGCCACGATTGCCGGGGTACCAACCAGCAACGGCACGCGCCCGCTGCAGCAGGTCACCCCGGCGCACGACAGCGAACTGGTGGCCCGGTATCGTCGGGGGGGCGCGGTATTTGTGGGCAAGTCCAACACCCCGGAGTTGGGGATTACCCCCTTCACCGAAAGTGAGGCGCTGGGGCCGGCGCGAAATCCGTGGAACGTGGCGTACACCCCGGGTGGCTCCAGCGGGGGCAGTGGTGCTGCGGTAGCCGCCCGCATGGTGCCCATTGGACACGGCGGCGACGGCGGTGGCTCCATTCGTATTCCGGCCTCGTGCTGCGGCGTCTTTGGCCTCAAGCCCACTCGCGGCCGTGTGCCCACCGGCCCCGACTTCGGTGATTCATGGCGGGGGTTTGTGCAGGAGCACGTGATCACACGCAGCGTCCGTGATTCGGCTGCCATGCTTGATGTAACCGCCGGTGAAGACGCCGGCACCCCGGTGGCCTGCCCGGCTCAGGAGCGCCCCTATCTCGACGAGGTCACCCGCGAGCCGGGCGCGTTGCGCATTGGCATCAGCACGGCCCCGTTCTTTGGCAGCAGTGTGCACCAGGATTGTGTGGACGCGCTCGAAGACACCGCGCGCTTACTCGAGTCGTTGGGCCATCACGTGGAACGCGCAGAGCCCGTGGTGGACGGCGCACGTCTCGCCAAGGCGTTCCTCACCGTCGTGGCGGCCGAGTGTCGCGCGGATATTGAGTGGATGGGCGAACAGTTGCGGCGCGCCCCGCGCGCTGACGACGTGGAAGTGGCCACGTGGGCGTTGGGACTGGTGGGAGCGTCGTACAGTGCCAGTGAGTACGCCACGAGTGCGCGACTGTTGCAGATGGCTGGCCGGACCTGTGGCGCCTTCTTCACACGCTACGATCTGCTTGTGACTCCCACGCTCGGCACCCCACCAATCCGGATTGGGGAGCTGCAACCCACCGGTGCCGAACACGCCGCGTTAGCGATGTTTGGGCGCATGAAGCTAGGCGGTGTGCTCAAGCTGGCCGGACTGCTGGACGAAACGGCCAGGAAAGTCTTCGGCTTTATTCCGTTCACACCGTTGTTCAACGTGACCGGTCAGCCGGCCATGTCGGTGCCGTTGCATTGGAACAGCGCCGGTCTGCCCATTGGCACACAGTTCGTGGGCCGCTTTGGAGATGAAGCCACGCTGTTTCGGATAGCCGGACAATTGGAACGGGCGAGACCGTGGGCACAGCGTGTGCCTCCCGGTCTCGCCTAGTCCCGTCCTCGCCGTTACTTCGCGCCGCTCACCCGCTTGGCATTCACCAGGCGGGCCACGCCACTCAACGTGGTCTGCGCGGCGTTCAGCCCAAGCCGGAAATCCGCGTCGGTAAACGTGGAGAAGAGATCGGTGGGCTGATGCCAATGCGGGTCCCACCCGCTCCCCACTTGCGTGCCCCGCTCATTCTCGCGCAACGAAACGGCAGCGATCAAATCCTGAAACGGACCGGAATCGGTGTTGGTCATATGCGGACCCACCTGCGCCGGATAGTCGGTGGCATACTTGGCGTTGGAGCCATGAAGGAACCACGCCAACTCCGCCGACTGCTTCGCCATCTTCGAGTTCGACTGAAACTCAATATTCACATCGGCTTCGGGGCGCTGATTTTTGGGAATGGTGCCATCGGGGTTGGGCATGCCATGATCGAACATCATCATGTCGTGCTGGATCATCCCCAGCCACTTGGGCTCCGGATATTTCCCCGACCCCTTGGGCTCCTCGATGCCCTGCAGCTTGGCGCGCTGATCAACATAGGCCCGCGCACCATTGAGGCCGGTTTCTTCGTTGTTCCACAGCACGAAGCGAATGGAGCGCTCGGTCTGCACCGACGGATCGCTGAAAATGCGCGCGAGTTCCATCACGATAGCCGATCCTGATGCGTCGTCGTTGGCGGCCTCGCCCCAGCCAATGCCGTCCATGTGGCCACCAATGATGTACATCTCGTCGGGACGCGTGGTCCCCACCTTGGTGCAGTACACTTCCTGACGCAGACCAGGGGTACTGGGCTCTGCATTCAGCGCGCGCAGTCGGGCGTCGGGCTGACGGAGGGAATCGTTGTTCACCCCCGTGCGAGTACGCACGCCCCGGGGCCGTCCACCGCCAGAGGCCACCGGCGGCCCCTGCGGCCGAGCACCTTGCTGTCCCGCCCCGCCCGGCCCGCCCGCCGGACGCGGCGCCGGTGGTGGCGGGTTGAACTCATAAGTGATGCGCTCGGTATTGGTGCAGCCGTAGCTCCTGAGCTGCGCCTCAATCCAGTCCACCGCGTCACGGTTGCGCTTGGTACCCTGGCGCCGGTCCCCAAAGGCCGTGAGCCCCTTGATGGTGGCCTTGTAACGCTCGAGGTCGAGCTGCGACACCATCACTGCCACCGGGTCGGTGGAGTCCACGGCCAACCGCGGCGTGGGGAGCACATTCGACTGTGCCTGCGCCGACTGCGCGGCCGACGTGATGAGAGCCAGCAGGATGGCCGGTGCAAGGCCGGCAGGGGTCGTTCGACGCATGAAGCACGGGGCTGGAGGGCAATGACGCGGAACGCGGTCCATCGGGTATTCAAACCAAGCTGACGTATCAAACCGTCGAAGCGTTGATCTCTCCGAAACCTGCGTCAAAAACCGACGTCCTGTCAGGGGACCGCTTCTACGTGAGGAAATGCCCATGTCCCGCTTCTCCCGGTATCCCAACGCTCGCGCCGTGTCGATGGCCGCCCTCGTTGGGGCATTGCTCCCGTCCTGTCTGACGGCACAATCCGACCGTCGCACCCTCGCCGGCGACTCGGTGGCACTGTTCAACGTGGCCGGTAGCGTGCGCATTGAACGTGGCAGCGGTCGCGATGTCACCGTTGACATCACACGCCGTGGCCGCGATGCCGACCGCCTCCGCATTGAGACCGGTACCGTGCGCGGAATCCCCACACTGCGCATCATCTACCCCGGCGAAGACATTGTGTACCGCGGTGGCGCGTCGCGCGGACGCTGGTCGCAGACAGAAATACGGGACGATGGCACCTGGGGTGGGCGTTGGTCCGGCGGTCGGCGCGTCAAGGTGAAATCGTCCGGCGATGGTCTTGAGGCGTGGGCCGACATTCGTGTCATGGTCCCGACCGGCCACGCGCTGGAGGCGCATCTGCTCGTGGGCGATATGACCGCCATCAATGTTGATGCCAACTTGGTGCTCGACGTGAGCGCGGCCGCCGTAATGGTAGACCGCACCGATGGCAGTCTCTCGGTGGATGCCGGGTCTGGTGGCGTCACGTTGCGCGATGTGCGGAGTACGCGCCTCACCGTGGACAACGGCAGCGGTGGCGTGAACATGCGGGACGTACGCGGCGATCGCTGTACCTTCGACCTTGGCTCGGGAGCGGTGGACGGCACGAATGTTTCCTGCCAGAGCATGACGGTGGATGTAGGATCGGGGGGTGTTCGACTCACCGAAGCGTCAGCGCGCACGGTTAAGGTTGATGCCGGCAGTGGTGGCGTGTCCCTCGACCTGCGTACGGCGCCGAGCTCGGTAGAGGTAGACGCCGGCTCCGGCCCCGTGACACTCTCGCTGCCGTCATCCATCGGGGCGACGCTGGACATCGACACCGGGAGCGGCGGCATCAGCACGGACTTCCCCATTCGTACCGATCGGGTAGAACGCAACCGCCTGCGCGGGACCATTGGGAACGGCAACGCACAGATCCGCGTGGAAACCGGGTCTGGCGCCGTGCGGATTCGGCGTGGGGCCAACTGAGCATGGTGCGGCCTCCGGGCAGGGGAAACTGCCGGGAATGACAACAGCATGAGCTACCGCAAGACAACCGCATGACGGCGCGGGGTTACTCCGCAGTTCTCATGCTTTTGTCATGCGGTAGGTCATGCTGTTGTCCCGGCTCGCAGTTGCCGTCTCGCTCGTCCGCCACTAATTCCACTGCATGGCCAATGCAAATGCCACCCCACACTGGTGGCAGGATGTCCGTGATGCCCTAAAGGGCACGCAGCACGACTACACCACCGGTTCCATTGGACGGGCAATCTTTCTGCTCGCCATTCCCATGGTGCTGGAGATGTTCATGGAGAGTCTGTTCGCACTCTCGGACGTCTTCTTTGTGGCGAGACTTGGCGCGGCCGCGGTCGCCACGGTGGGGCTCACCGAGTCCATGATGATCGTGGTGTACACGCTGGCCATGGGGCTTGCCATTGCCGGCACTGCTCTCGTGGCGCGCCGTGTGGGCGAGAAGGATACCGACGGCGCCGCCCGAGCCGCCGTGCAGGCACTCTGGCTGGGGGCCACCGCTTCCGTTGTTCTCGGCGTGCTCGGGGCCTGGTTTGCCCCCGAGCTGCTGCAGCTCATGGGGGCGGCCCCCGATGTCCTGGCCACCGGCACCACCTTCACGCGCGTCATGCTTGGTGGCAGCGGCAGTGCCTTCCTGCTGTTCGTCATCAACGCCACCTTTCGCGGCGCCGGTGACGCCGCCGTGTCCATGCGCGTACTCTGGCTGGCCAACGCCATCAATATCGTGCTCGGCCCACTTCTCATCTTCGGCGTTGGACCGTTTCCCGAGATGGGTGTAACCGGCGCCGCCGTGGCCACCACCATTGGACGCACCACCGGCTGTACGCTGGCGCTCTGGAAGCTCACCAACGGCAGTGGACGGCTGCGTGTGCGGGCACATCACCTGACGGTTGAACTCGACACCATTGGGCGTCTGCTGCAACTCAGCGTGAACGCGACCTTTCAAGTACTGGTAGGCAGCCTGTCGTGGATGGTGCTCATTCGTCTCATGGCCGGCTTTGGCAGCGCGGCCATGGCCGGGTATACCATTGCCGTCCGCATGGTCATGTTTGCGCTGTTACCCGCCTGGGGGCTTGGCAACGCCGCCGCCACCATGGTGGGGCAGGCCCTCGGTGCCCGCGACCCGGCGCGCGCCGAACAGGCGGTATGGCAGGCCGCCCGCTACAACGTGGCGTTTCTGGGATTGGTGGGGGTGGTATTCCTGACCGCCACGCCGTGGATCATTGGGGCCTTCACTACGGAACCCGCCGTGCGCGATGTGGCGGTAAATGGCTTGCGGCTCATGGCCTGGGGCTTTCCGTTGTACGCATTCGGCATGGTCTTAACACAAGCGTTCAACGGGGCCGGCGACACCCGCACGCCTACGCGGATCAACATCGGAGTCTTCTGGTTGTTCGAACTTCCACTCGCCTGGGTGTTGGCCAAGCATTCGTCGCTTGGCCCGAGCGCCATCTTCGTGTCCGTGATGGTGTCGTACTCCGCCCTCGCCGCCGTGAGTGCCCTGCTCTTTCGGCGTGGGCACTGGAAGCTGCAACAGCTCTAGCGCTCCCGGTCAGGGCGTTTTGAGCAGCTGACTCAGCGCGCCCTGATACCCAAACTCCCACGTGCTGCCGTAGCGGATATCGGCAATGCGCCACGTGGTTTGCGGCTTCACCAGCACGAGCGTATCGCTCCACATCACCGCGGGTTTCTGATCGGTGTTGGTGAAGGCCACGAGGACCAGTGCCGTGTCACCACGCATGGTCGTGGATTTCGCACTATACGTAGAGTGCCCTTCAAACAGACTGCTGAACGGGTTGCCGTCGGCCAACGGCGGCTTCTCAGTGGGCGCCGTCTTTGTGGCCGAGTCGCGCCGAGCGTAGGCGGCGCTCAGTTGGGTCGCCAGCGCCGGCACCAGATACGGCTCAATCGCCATGAGGGCGCGCGGTTCCGGCAGGTCGCGGACCCCGCTGATTTCAAGCGTGACGTAGAACTGCATGGCCACATCGGCGGGCGTGGAATCCTCCGCTTTGGCACAGGCTGCCAGTAGCAAGGCGGTGCTCGCCGCTATTGCTGTGACGGCAACGCGGACACTACGCGGACGACGCATCATACCGTGAGTGGTCGGGAGGAGGATGGCGTGGCGGTCTCCGCCTCTCGCGCACGGCCGCCCAGCCAGGCCCAGACCATGACCAGCAGCAGCGACACCACATGATACCACGCCGGGTACGTCGTCCAGGTCGCGACCGTGCCGGCAATGTTGAAGGCGAGCCCCAACCCGCCCAAAGCCATCGCGTGGCGCATGGGGTGGGCCGGCGCCATCCGCGCCGCCAGATACGATCCCAGCGTAGCATACAGTCCCACGTACGCGACGGTGAGCACCAGGATGGTGACGCTGGAGGTGCTGCCGTCCGCGTTGAACAGCGAGGGTAGCGCCTTCTGAAGCGCCACATCGGTCCCAATGCTCATGAGCGCAATGAGGATGAAGCCGGTAAAGACGGCGAAAAAGCTGCGATACATGACCTGATGGGAAGTAAACGTCAGGGGGGAGTGTCCTGAAGCTGCGGCCGAAGTCACCCGGCAGCAACCGTGGTGCGTCGCCGAAGTTCACCACGAAGGAGCCACAGGGTGAATCCTGCCTGCAGGGTCATTGTGACGACCGATAACACCCACACATGACGCAGTCGGAAACCTGGACGTTGAGCGAGCATGAGCGCAGGCGCGGCAAAAGTGACGAGCCGCGAGGCGCTGCTGATGAGCGACGGCACCGTGTTCCCCAGCGCCTGGAACATGCCACTACACGTGAAGATCAACCCCGACGCCACGAAGTTCCACGAGATGGTGCGCAGAAAGTCGGTAGACACCAGCAACACCGACGCTTCGTCGGTAAAGCCTTGCACAAACAGCTCCGGACGCCACTGACACATGAGCGTCAGCAGCGCCATGAGTGCGCTGCCCATGATGGCTGCCCACCGAAATGTGTCACGCACCCGCTGGAGTTGCCCCGCCCCCATATTCTGCCCGGCCAACGGGGCGGCACTGAACGCAATGGCCATGGCGGGCAGGAAGATGCTCTGCATGACGCGCGATCCAATCCCGTACCCCGCCTGTGCCGCCGCCCCGAAATCACGAATGACGAAGTAGATGACGGCGGTGAACAGAAACATGAGCGCAAACTCGGCGCCGGGCGGCACGCCAATGCGCAGCATGCGCGCCAGCACATCCCACCGCGCCGTAAGCAGTTCGCGCTTGAAGCCTACGTAGTGCTCAAGTCGGAGGAAGTAGATGAACATCAGCACCACCGCAATCCCGATGGCAATGGAGCTCGCCAGCCCGGCGCCTGCCGCCCCGAGCGGTCGTCCGGTGCCCCAGCCCGCAATGAGCACCGGAGCCAGCACAATGTTGAGGACCACGGTGACGATCTGCACCAGCATGGTGGGCTTCACGATGCCGGTACCACGCAACGCCGATCCCATGGACACGAGGGCAAACTGCAACCCAAGCCCCGGCAGGTACCACTTCAGATAAGAGAGCCCGGCCGCCTGCGTCGCGGGATCAGCGCCGACGGCGCGCATATATGGACCGGCCAGCGCAAACCCGCCCAGCAGCGTGATGAACGCGCAGACGAACGCCCAGACCACGCTCTGGTTGAACACCAGATTGGCGTCGTCGCGATCCTGTCGCCCCACGGCGTTGGCAATGAGCGGCATGGTACCCACGCCAAGCACCTGTGTCAGCGCCATGACGATGAATTGCACGTTGCCGGCCGAGCTCACCCCGGCGACGGCCGCGTCGCCGAGTCTGGTCACAAACCAGAGATCCACCAGGTAATACATCGTCTGGAAAATCATCCCGAAAGCCATCGGGAGAGCCAGTCGGATCAGGTGTCGGGGTATGGAGCCCGTGGTCAGGTCGCGCATCCCCAAGCCTGTGGCGGCGCCACGCCGAACGCAACGTCCGCTTGCGCGCAGGTGACCAGGCGATCTCCGGCGGGTCCCAGAGGCGGGTTGCCACCCGCCTCGTCGCCCTGCTGATTACTGGGCTATGATCACCACCCAGCCTGTGCCAACGCTCAAGACCACTCTGGCTCTCGCCCTCCTCTTTACCGTTCCTCTGGCGGCCTGCTCCAAGCGCGCCGACGAGGCACCCATCATTGGTATTGTCACGAAAACGGAGACCAACCCGTTCTTTGTGAAAATGCAAGAAGGGGCAGAACAGGCCGCTGCGGCCAACGGCGTCACGCTGCTCACCGGCGGTGGCCGTTCAGACGGGGACAATGCTGGTCAGGTGGCGGCCATTGAAAACCAGATTGCCGCCGGTGCGAAGGTGATTCTCATTTCGCCCAGCGATGCCAAAGCGATCGTGCCCACCATTACCCGTGTACGGGAAGGCGGGGTGCTGGTGATTGCGCTCGATAGCCCCACCGACCCCATGGAGGCCACCGACGGGTTCTTCGGCACGGACAATTATCGCGCCGGTGAACTGATTGGTGCCTACGCCAAGGCCCGCCTCGGCGAGAAAGTGCCCAAGGTGGTCACCATCGATCTCATTCCTGGCCATCCCACTGGCGCGCAACGCCATAACGGGTTCCTCAAGGGTATGGGTCTCGCCACCAACGAGCGCACCAGCAATGAAAACGCGTCGCCATCCGAAGTGGTGTGCATGGGCAACAGCATAGGCGACCAGGCCAAGGCCCAAACGGTCATGGAGAACTGCCTGCAGAGTGACCCCACGGTGAATGTGGTCTACGCCATCAACGAGCCGAGCGCTGCCGGGGCCTACAACGCGTTGCGCAAAGCCGGGCGTGACAAGGATGTCTTGCTGGTCACCGTGGACGGTGGCTGCCGCGGGGTGGCCGATGTGGCCGAGGGGCACTTTGCCGCTACGGCCCAGCAGTATCCGTTGCGGATGGCAGAACTGGGCGTTCAGGCCGCGATGGAGTTCTTCAAGAGCGGCAGGAAGCCCTCCGGCTTTGTAGACACCGGCGTCGCACTGGTGGCCGGAGAGCCGGTGGCTGGTGTGAAGAGTCTGAGCGCCGGCGAGGCGGCCTCGCGCTGTTGGGGCACGAAGTGAAGGCTCGGCATCTCGCCACATTCGGACCGCTCATTGCTCTGCTCGTGGCGTGTGCGTTTTTCGCCTCGCAGTCCGCACGCTTCCTCACTCCTGACAATTTCTCGCTCATTGCGCAGCAAGTCATGGTGGTGGGTGTGTTGGCCATTGGCCAAACCCTCATCATTCTCACGGCGGGCATCGATCTGTCGTGCGGCATGCTCATGGCACTGGGCAGCGTGCTCATGACAACCATGGCCACTCGCCACGGCGTGTCCCCCGTGTCAGCCATTGTCCTGGGTTTGGGTGCCACCACATTGGCGGGCATCGTCAACGGCCTCCTCGTCACGCGCATCAAGCTTCCGCCGTTCATCGTGACGCTCGGCACCATGAACATTGCCTTCGCGCTTACCCAAATCCTGTCGCGATCGCAAAGTGTTACCGAGGTCCCACCGCTACTGACGGCACTGGGCAACACCGTGCAGGTGGGCGGTACGCGCATTGCGTTTGGTTCGCTTGCCATGGTGCTGCTGTATGGCGCCGCGTGGTGGCTGCTGCGTGAAACCGCCGGAGGGCGACACATCTACGCTGTTGGCAACAATCGCGAGGCGGCGCGGCTGTCGGGCATCAATACCGAACGCGTCCTGCTCTCGGTGTATGCCATGGCGGGTTTGCTGTATGGCGTCGCGTCGCTGCTCGCGGTGGCACGCACCGGCGTGGGAGACCCGCAGGCGGGTCAAACGGAAAACCTCGATACCGTTACCGCAGTGGTGCTGGGTGGTACCAGTCTGTTCGGCGGACGCGGCGTGATCCTTGGCTCACTTATTGGCGCGCTGATTGTTGGCGTGTTTCGTAACGGTCTCACGCTCATGGGCGTGCCGTCGGTGTACCAGATTCTGGTCACTGGCGTGCTGGTTATCCTGGCGGTGGCCACCGACCAATGGTCGCGAAGGGCTTCATGAGCGTCCCCCGCGATGCAGCCACCGTATTGCAAGCCCGCGGCCTGACCAAGCAGTATGGACAGGTGGTGGCGCTGGATCAGGCCGACTTTGATGTGCGAGCGGGAGAAATTCTCGCTGTCATTGGTGACAACGGGGCGGGCAAATCCTCGCTCATCAAGGCGCTCTCCGGCGCCATGCGCCCCGACGCGGGCGAGATACGACTGGATGGTACGCCGGTCGTGTTTGCGTCGCCGTCCGACGCGCGGCGCGCCGGTATTGAAACGGTATATCAGGATCTCGCCCTGGCGCCAGCCATGAGCATTGCCGAAAACCTGTTCCTCGGCCGTGAGCTGCGACGCGGCGGGGCGTTGGGGTCAGTCTTTCGTTGGCTGGACCGCCCCCGCATGCAACGTGAGGCGGCCGACGCGCTGCAGGCGTTGGGGGTCAATGTGCGTTCCATCACCCAGACGGTGGAGACGCTCTCCGGCGGGCAACGTCAGGGTATTGCCGTGGCCCGGAGTGCGGCCTTTGCGCGACATGTGGTCATTCTCGACGAGCCTACGGCAGCCCTGGGTGTGCGCGAGAGTGGCATGGTACTGGATCTCATTCAGCGGGTGCGTGACCGTGGGCTGTCGGTGGTGCTCATCAGTCACAACATGCCGCATGTGTTTCAGCTGGCCGACCGGATCCACATTCAGCGACTGGGGCGGCGCGCGGCACTGGTTGACACGAAGGACATTTCCATGGCCGAAGCCGTGGCCATCATGACGGGCGGCACGGCCTGATTGCCAGCAGCGCGGCGGGCTCACATGTTCAGGGAGCTGTTCCCTCCCGTTCACTCCCGCCCAATGCCCGCCATGCGCCGACTGCTTCTTTTCGCCGCGTTCACGACAGCCCCTTCACTTCTGGTGGCGCAGTCATCGCCCACCATGCCTGCGGTCAACGACCGACCCAACCCCTACCGCACCGTTGAGGGGTGGGCCAAGCTGCCGGAGGGGCGCACCTGGGGCTCCACCAGTGCGGTGGCGATTGACAAGGATGGCAAAAGCATCTGGGTAGCCGAACGGTGCGGGGTGAACAACTGCGCCAACTCCACGCTCCCTTCGGTTCTCAAGTTCGACCAGAATGGCAAACTGACCGCGTCCTTTGGCAGCGGCATGATTCTGTCGCCGCACGGCATTCACGTGGACAAGGACGGCAACGTGTGGGTTGTCGATTGTGCATGCACGCTGGGCGCCGCGCAGGTGCCGGCCGGCAAGGGGCACCAGATCCACAAGTTCAGCCCCACGGGTGCGCTGCTGATGTCACTCGGTGCTCCCGGTGGCGGACGAGACACGTCGTTCTTCTGGCAACCCAACGCGGTGATCACCGCCAGCAATGGTGACATCTACGTGGCGGAAGGTCACTCGTCGCGAGCCGGCGCCAACGCGCGGGTGCTGGCGTTCGATAAGAACGGCAAACTTCGCAAGAGCTGGGGCAGCTTTGGCAAAGGCGAGGGACAGCTCGATCAACCGCACACGCTGGCCATCGACTCCAAAGGGCGGCTCTTCATTGGGGACCGTGGCAACGACCGCATCCTGATTGTTGATAAGGATTTCAAGATCCTCGACACCTGGTATCAGTTCAGCCGTCCCAGTGGCATGTGGATTGACAAGAACGATGTGCTCTACGTTGCCGACAGTGAATCGGGCTCAGTAAACCCGCCACATGGTGCCTGGACGCGCGGCATTCGCATTGGCAGTGCGCGCACTGGTGAGGTGACGGCCTTCATTCCCGACCCCGACATCAAGCCGCCCAGCACAAGCAGCGCTGAGGGCGTGGCGGTGGATGCGGCTGGGAACATTTACGGGGCCGAAGTTGGGCAGAAGGCACTGAAGCGGTACGAGAAAAAGCAATAGCTCCGAATTGAAACGATCAGTTCCGGGTTTTGAGTTAGCGTTGTGGGAATTGGGTGAGAGACCCATTACTCCAAACTCCAACTCAGAACCCGGAACTGATCAGTTTACTGGTGCTTATTGCCCGCGCGTTCCTTGCAGCTACTTCCGCGGCAACTTCAGCGCCACGAGGCTCGTGTTTTCTTCCGCGCCGGTGGCGAACACGATGTACTGCTGCCCCTTGTGCAGGAACGTCATGGGCATCGCCGTGGTCTTGGCGGGAATCTGCAGCGCGCCAATCTGCTTTCCGGTCTTCTTGTCGAGCGCGAACAGCTTGGGCGGCTCACCGGGCAATCCGCCGCTGCGGCCGGTGCCATAAATCACCAGCGTTTTCGTGGTCATGGCTTGTGCCTGTCCGCGACCGCCCAGCGGCGGTAGCGTAACGCCTGCAAAGAGCGGATCGCGGCTCGTCTGCTTGATGAAGCCCGCGTTGGGCATCCACCAGGCCTTGTCGCCGGTCATGAGATTGTAGGCGGTAATGCCACCGAACTCTTTGGGCTTCGCAATGGAGATGCCGCCAATGTTGGAGCCGCTGGCGCGTCCGGCAAAGCCGACATTCTCGGGCGGCTTGTAGCCCGGCGGTGCCGGCAGTGCACCAATCAACCCGCAGTTGTTGGCCGGTGAGCTGTAGGCAAACTCCGAGCACGGATCGTTCTGCAACGCTGTGGTGCTGAGCCCCGTGATGGACGCGACATAGATCATGCCCGTCTCCGGATCGATGGTGGCACCACCATCAATGTTCACACCACCACTCGCGCCCGGTGCATACCATGCGCACGTGAACCCGGTCGCATCCTTCCCGTCACGCGCAGCCGGCGGAATGTAGTATGGCCCCATGCGGCACTTCTTGGCCAGCGCGAGCGCCGAATCACGAATGGCCGGCGTGTAGTCAATGAGATCGGCTTCCACCAATCCCTGCTGCGAATACGGCGCGGGCTTGGTGGGAATGGGTTGCGTGGGCGCCGAGACTTCACCCGGAATGCCGCTCTTGAGCACCGGCGTTTCCGGCATCGGCCAGATGGGCTGCCCCGTGATGCGATCAAACACGTAGAGCCACCCCTGCTTGGTGGGCTGCGCAACAATCTTGCGCGGCTTCCCGTCAATGGTGACGTCCATGAGGTTTGGCGCCATGGGCGTGTCGTAATCCCAGATATCGTGGTGCACCATCTGGAAGTGCCACTTGCGGAGACCGGTCTTTACATCGAGCGCAACCAGGCTGTTGCCGAACAGATTGTCACCCGGGCGATGGCCACCGTATTCGTCCATGAGCGGCATGCCCACCGGGATGTACACGAGTCCCGCGGCTTCGTCGGCGGCGTACGGCGCCCATGCATCGGTCTTGCCTACCCCCTTGGTGCCCTGCTTCGATCCGTTCTTCCAGGTGTCCGCACCAAACTCTCCCGGCTGCGGTACCAGGTTGAACTTCCATAGCAGACGGCCCGTAGGAATATCAAAGGCGCGAATGATGCCAATGGGATTGGAGGCACGAATGGGGTAGTAGCCATGAATAGACGAGTTGCCCACGATGAGCACATTCCCCACCACCATGGGGGGCGAACTCGCCGCAATCTGCCCCAGAATGCCCACTGTGCCATCGGCACCAATCTTCTTGACGTCGTCCCACGTTTCGCCGGGCTTAGCCTGACGGTACGGCGCGGCGTCGGAGATGATGAGCGGACCCGAATCATCCACGGCCAACTTCACCATGGGGTAGCCGAGTCCTTCCATGAGGTCGACGACGCCCCCCTTGCCGAACAGCGGATCGGGGCGACCAGTCTTGGCATCGAGCGATACCAGGTGGTAACCGGGCGTGGTCACCAGCACGCGTTCCTTGCCGCCCGAATTCCAGTACGCCAAGCCGCGTCCAGCAAACTGCCGCGGCGCCTTCTGCCAGCGAATGCCTTCTTCAAGGCGATACATCCACAACGTCTCGCCCGTCTCCGGATCGAGCGCCGTGACGACACGGCGCGTGGTGGCTACGGTGAACAGTCGTCCGTTGGCGTACAGCGGCGTGGCGCGGAAATACTCGTCTTTACCAAAGGCGCCGCCCTTCCACTCCCACGCCACCTTGAGCGAGTCGAAGTTGGACGCGTTGATCTGGTCGAGTGGCGAATAGCGGGTGCTCCACTGGTCGGCACCCCAGTGGCGCCATTCACCAAAAGCGTTGCCGCGCACCAGCGGCGAGGCGGCCTTCGTGGCCATCTGAGCGGGCAATACGTTCGTGGTGCCCGCCAGCGCCATGGCGGCGCCCAACGCAAAGGATGAGAAGGCGGTGCGAGAATGGAAACTACGTCCGATCATGGGTTCTCCGTACGTGCATCAAGGCGTGAGTCGTGCACCCTACCGAACTGCCTGCTGCGAACAAGGCCCTGCGATGGCACGCCCACGGCGCGCCCCTTCGTGGAATCCACCTTCACCGCCTTGAGCCACGACGGCTCGGCGTTCAACTCGGTCTGCCCGGCGGGCATGCCGTTGAGTTTGAGGATGTATGCCGTCACCCACACATACTCGTCTTCGGTGAGCGTGCCCGGTGCGACCTTGGGCATGGCCTGACTGAGATAGTCGTACAAATCGTACAACGGCCGCCCGTACCATTTGAGCTGAAAGGCGACGCCCTGGTGCGACGCCGTGGTATGACAGCCCAGGCAGTTGCTGTTGAAGACTTCGCGCCCTTTGGTAGCCTGCTCGGCCGTATACACGCCGGCCATGGTGGTCCGTATCTGGGCCTGCGCCTTCAGCGGCGCAACCGTGTACAGCGCACCGCTCAGCATCATGCACGCGAGCAGTCCAACCGGCATGGGCCGACGAGTCAGACGCGCCACAAGGCCGTTCAGTCCCCACGCAACACCAACGAGCACAAGCACCCCCATAAGCCCGCGAAGAACCGCAATGGCAAATGTGGCATCCATGGCCGGCATGGCGAATGGCAGTTCGCGCAGCACGGCATAGCGATTACCGGTCCAATGCCACGCTTCGTGCGCAACAAAGGCCGAGGCGACCACAATGGCGGCGCGTTCAGGGACCCGCGTGAAGAGGGCGTTGAACAAAGGGATCATGACGAGGAGCAAAGTAACTTGCGCCAATTCCACACCGACATTGAACGCGAGTAACGAGGTGAGCAAATGTCCGCCGGCAAACTGCAACGTATCGCGCAATGCGGCGGAGAATCCAAAACCGTG
This sequence comes from Gemmatimonas phototrophica, assembly GCF_000695095.2. Lineage (NCBI taxonomy): Bacteria > Pseudomonadati > Gemmatimonadota > Gemmatimonadia > Gemmatimonadales > Gemmatimonadaceae > Gemmatimonas > Gemmatimonas phototrophica. The sequence goes on from NZ_CP011454.1 coordinate 2,752,740, forward strand.
CACCAGTCCAAAGATGAACGCCACGAGCCATCGTTTCTCGAGGCGGGGGCCCAGCAGATTGCTCACGGCCATCAGGACAATGGACGCGGCAATAATGACTTCGACCAGCGCCGGGAACCACGCCCCGTCAGGCGTCGCCCCCAGCGCGGACGCGACCAGCGTGATGGAGTGCGCCACCGTAAACGATGTGACAATACCCACCAGCGGCCGGAGTTGCCGGAACGGCAGCACCAGACAGAGCAGGAACAGCACATGATCCAAGCCGCTCAGCATGTGCCACACCCCTTCCTTCACAAACTGGCCGGCGGCATGCCACCACCGCGGATCAACCCGCACCTCACCGGGATTGCCGTCGAAGCTGTACTGTCGCTCCGAGCCATCGGCATTTACCAGCGTCAGCACGGTGGTGGTACGTACCCCCAGATTCGCCCAGGCAGGCACCATCACCAGGTCACGCACGGGCTGGGTCGTGAGCACTTCAAGCAGCACTTCCAGCTTGAGCTGGCCGTGGGCAATGTCGGACACGTCCGACAGGGGCGCGCCAACAAGGGCAGCCAGCGCCGACTGATAGCCGTCAAACGACCGGTCTGACGGCAACGCCGCGCGAACGGCCACGACCTGCGGCGCAGTGAGGACCGTGCGTCCATCGCGCAGCGAGATGGCATCCGCCACCCACAGCTGCGCCGCATCGCGCAAGTACGGCAACGCACGCGAAAGCTCCAGTGCGTCGTTGGCCCGTACGGGAAAATCCACATCACGCACGGCGTCCATGGGGATCTGCACGAGCAAACGGATCCGGTCGGCGGTGGGCGCCACATAGGCCCGTACGCCAACATGCCGTGGGATTTCGTGGGCCAGCGCATCGCGCGCCGGTAGCAGGAGTGCCACCAGCGCCGCGATCGCCAACAGAAAGCGACCGAGACGCAAGAATTCTCTGGACAGGGGAGACGAGGCGGGTACCTTCAGGCACGTGGTCTCGACGTGAGGCCACGTCGGCGCGACCGTCTCCCTCCAACGGCGCGCCACTGCTCGAAATTACTACCACGGCGCAGGATGCACACGGGTCCCGCGCTACCTCCCTGCCCCCTTCGGAGCACGCGATGCCGAAGTTCCGTCCGGCGACCCGGTGGTCGCTGCTGGTCCTTGCTCTGGCCGCCCTTGGGGCGGCCCAGGCCACGTTACAGGCCGACGCCCGTCAAACAGTACAGGCCCCGAAGTTCGAGGTCGATCCACTGTGGCCCAAGCCTCTGCCGAACCACTGGATTCTTGGCTCGGTCATTGGCGTGGGCATCGACAGTCGCGACCATGTGTTCATCATTCATCGCGGCGACTCCACGCTCAACCAGCGGACGGAAGCCGGCGCGAACGCCACGCCACCCATTGCCGAATGCTGCCGGTCAGCCCCGCCCATCCTGGAGTTTGATCCGGACGGCAACTTGGTGAAAGCATGGGGTGGCCCCGGCGCCGGGTACGACTGGCCCTCGTCCAATCACGGCGTAGCCATCGACGACAACGACAACGTGTGGATTGGCGGCAACGGCGCCATGGACTCACAGATTCTCAAGTTCTCGCACGACGGCAAGTTCATCGCGCAGTACGGCGCTCCCAAGCAGGCCGCCAACAGCAACGACACGTCCCACTTTGGCCGGGTGGCCAAGATCACCTTTGATGCCAAGGCCGGCGAGGCCTACGTAGCTGACGGCTACGGCAACAAGCGCGTGGCCGTCATTGATGCCAGCACCGGGAGCATCAAGCGCTACTGGGGGGCCTACGGCAACAAGCCGGATGACGCCCGGATGCCTCCGTACGATGCGTCGGCGCCACTGGCCCAGCAGTTCCGGAATCCGGTGCACTGCGCCGAACCCACCAGCGACGGCCTGGTGTATGTGTGTGACCGTCCGAACGACCGCATCCAGGTCTTTCAGAAGGACGGCAAGTTCGTGAAGGAAGTGCGCGTGGCCAAGGAAACGCGCGGCGACGGCTCGGTGTGGGACATTGCCTTCTCGCGCGACCCGCAGCAGAAGTACCTGTACCTGGCTGACGGCAAGAACGAGCGCGTGTACGTCATGGATCGCCAGTCGCTGGAAATTCTCACGTGGTTTGGCGACGGCGGTCGGCAACCCGGCCAGTTCTTTGCCGTGCACAGCATTGCCAGCGACTCCAAGGGCAACGTGTACACCACGGAGACGTACGAGGGCAAGCGCGTGCAGAAGTTCCGCTACAAAGGCATTGGCACGGTGCCGCGAGGCAACCAGGGCGTGGTGTGGCCCACCGGCAAGTAATCACCCGGTCTGAAACAGAAGCGGGCGGGCGCGAAACATCGCGTCCGCCCGCTTTTTTGCGGCGAATGAGCGGCTGCTCCGTGAGCTCAGGGAATGACGCCCTGACATTCGATTTCCACCTTGGCGTTCGGCACGACGAGAGCGGCCACGACAACCGTGGAACGCGCCGGCGGATTGCTGGGGAAGAACTTGGTATAGGCCGAATTCATTCCCTGGAAGTCCTTCACGTCGGTCAGAAACACGGTGCACTTGGTGGCCGCCGCGGCGAGCGTGGTTCCAGCCGCCTTGAACACCTTTTCGGTGTTCTCAAGCGAACGCGTGGTCTGGCCGGCGATCGTGGTGTCTGTGGGGCTGGTGCCCAACTGGCCGGAGGCCCACAGCATGTTGCCCACCCGGATACCGGGGGTCAGGGTCGCACTGATGCGCTGCCCCTCACCAACAACGGGCTGACGCCCGCCAGCCGCTTGCGCGGAGAGCGGCGCCGCTGCGAGGATTGAACAAGCCATTGCAACGACCGCCATCTTGGTGGTCGTCAGGGTGGAAAGGCGCAAAGACCGCATCGGATTGCCTCCGGGACGTGCGAAGTGGTTGGGGACATTCAGGGAGAGACGGCCAATATGCCGATGTTCGACTTCGTCTGCACAGGGTGCCAGCACGCTTTTGAATCGCTGGTGCGTGGTAGCTCCGTACCCGCCTGCCCGGCCTGCGGTAGCACCGCGCTGGAAAAGCAGATGGCGCTGCCCGCCATCAAGACCTCCGGCACCCAGGCCAAGGCGCTGCAGGCGGCCAAACGCCGGGATAAAGCGCAAGGCGCCGAGCGTATGCACGCCCAGCGCCAGTACGAACTGAACCACGACGACTGAATCCGGTCAGCAGCTGCGGCACTTGTTGGAGTTCTTCGACCCCAACTTCACCAGCAGCTCCACAGTCTCGAGGAATGGCGTAATGCGCTGCACCGGGCCGTTCGCCATATCGGCGGTGGTCTGCCCACGACGACTGACGGCCTTGATGTCGGTGCCCTTCCCCACGAGATACTGAATGAGCTCGTTGTCTCCGCGCGCCGCGGCGTGATGCAACGGGTTGTACCCGTTGTGGTCGCGGGCGTTCGGGTCGGCCTTGAGCTCTTCAATGAGGTACTTCACCGCAGGGAGCCAGGCGTCAGGCGCATGGCGGTGCGAGTTGGCGGCAAAGCCCTCGCCGTATCCCACTCCAGAGGCGGCGTGAATGGGGTATACCCCGGGGCCTCCGTCGGGAATGGGCGGCAGCCCTGACGGATCGGCACCACCGGCCGCTCCTTCTTCCGGCGCGTCATCGCCCGGCAACCGGCCCAACGGCTTGATGGTGGGCACGGTAGGGTCGGCCTTGTACTGCACCAGCAACTTCATGGCCGGCACATCCAGCCCGTACGCCGCACGCCAGAAAGGTGTGGCGCCCACGGTGTTCACGCCCAGCAGGTCGAAATTGTACGACATGAACCAGAGATGCTTCTTGAGCCGCACGTTGGGATCGGCGCCGGCCTTGAGCATCATCTCCATCAATTCGATGTGCGAGATACGCTGCTGCATCTGCGCCGTCGGCTGCGGGTACAGCGACTTGGGCGCCCACTGCGTGTTGATCACCGCGTAGAGCGGTGTGGCGCCAGCATCGCTGGCCAGCTTCACGTCAGCACCCTTGTCCACCAGCAGCTTGGCCAAGTCAAAGCGACCATTCACCGCCGCCATGAGCAGCGGCGACGTGTGATCGCCTTCGCTCACGTGATTGATGTTGGCACCAGCAGCCAGCAGGCGTTCCACGGCATCCACGTGCCCTTCACGCACGGCAAACAGCAGCGGCGTGAGGCCACCCTTGTTGCCAATGAGCTCACCGTACGACGGGCCACGCTGCTGGAATCCGGTTTGCGGACGCGCTGAATCACCCGTGGCGCGGGGAGCGCCGGCGGCAGCGCCCGTGGGTGCGGCGGGGCGGGCGGGGGCCGCCGCCGAAACAGCGGCCGGTACGGCAGCCACAGGAGCCGCCGCTGGACGAACTGGTACCACCGGAGCAGGTGCCCCCGCTCCGGGCGAAGACGCGGTAATGGGCAGGTTTGGCGTCACCGTGCTGGGCGCCAATGGCGACTCGGCGCTCTTGAGCGCCGCCACCCGACGGCTACGCGCGACGAGTACGGTGCGGATCTCGCGTTCCTGCTTCGGAATATCGTCGATCTTTGAGGCCGCTTCGAGACCAGCCCCCGCCTTGATCAAAGCATCGAGTGCTGCCACGCGGTTATACGCCGCCGCCCACATCAGTGGCGTTTGCCCCCAGGCCGTTTCACGGACGTCCACCGGGACGCCCTTGCCCAACAGCACCTGTACCGTTTCGGCATTGCCGTTCCCCGCGGCAAAATGCAGTGCCGTTGCGCCGCCCGTGCTGGTGACGGCCAGCCCGCTCGCACCGTGCTCGAGCAAGAGCTTGACCAGCGCGGCTCGCCCTTCACGCGCCGCGAGATGCAGCGGTGTGTAATTGCCATTGCGCGTCACGGCATCCACGCGGGCGCCGGCATATACCAGCACCTTTGCCGACGTGAGATCGCCCCGCTGTGATGCCCAGTGCAACGCCGACATACCATCGGGTTGCGACGCGTTCACATCGGCGCCTTGTTTGATCAACACGCGCACCTTGGCCGTATCCCCGCGCATCACCGCGTCGGCCAACGGCGCCTCCGTGGGATTGGAGCGCGCAGCAGTGAGCAGCAACGCGGCCGAGCACATCGCCACGCCCGCCAGCAGGCGCCAGCGCCCCCCCGTTCGAACGTTACGCATGAGCGCTCAGGTTGAGGGTCCCGTTGCTGTCGCCGAAGGTGGTCATGTCATCCAATCCCAGCGTGTGCATCATGCTGAGCATCGCGTTCGCCATGGGCGTGCCATCCGGCGCCTTGATGTGCACGTTGCCCGCCAAACGGTTCTCGGCCTTGCCCAGCACAATGAGCGGGCAGCGGCGGTGGTTGTGCAGGTTGGAGTCACCCATGGGCGAACCATAGATGATCATCGTCTTGTCCAGCATGTTGCTGTCCCCTTCCTGAATGCTCTTCAGCTTGTCCAGGAAGTACGGCAGCATGGAGACGTGATACTTGTTGATCATGTGGAAGTCGCGCACGCCGCGTTCGGTGCCGCCGTGGTGCGACGCCGGATGGAACGGCTTGTCCGTGCCGCTCTCCGGGTACGTCCGGCTCGATCCGTCGCGACCCATCTTGAACGAGAAGACGCGCGTGATGTCGGCGGCGAACGCCAGCGCCTGAATGTCGAACATGAGCTTCACATGCTCGGCAAACGAATCGGGCACACCGGCCGGCGCCTCGGGCATCTCGCGCACTTCACCGCTCATGTTACGCGCTTCCACCCGCTGAATACGACGCTCCACTTCACGGATGTCCGTGAGGTAGCGATCGAGGCGTACCTTGTCCTCGGGGCCAAGCATCGACTTCATGGTGGACATTTCGCCCGACACGAAGTCCAGAATGCTGCGCCGCGTCCGACGACGTTCGGCGCGCTCGGCGCTGGTGCCGCCCACGCCGAACAGCTTCTCGAAGGCCACGCGCGGGTCACGGATAACCGGCAACGGCTCCGACGGCGACGCCCAGCTGATGGAGTCGGTGTACACGCAGGCATAGCCGTACGCGCAGCCGCCGGCCTGGTCCACGTTCTCAATGCACAGCTGCATGGACGGAATGGGCGTCTCCTGCCCGAACCGCCGCGCGTACATCTGATCGAGTGACGTTCCCACCTTCACATCCGAGCCTTCCGTCTGCTTGGGATGCATGTGCGTCAGGAACGTGGCGCTCGACCGGAAATGGTCACCGCCAATTTCGTTGGGCGACGTGGGCTCGGCCTCACGCACATCGGTGTTGCTGATGATCGTGAGGTAGTTGCGATACTGTTCCAGCGAGGTGAGCGCCGTGGGCGAGAGATCAAACTGATTTCCCGTGGCCGCGGGCGACCACATGTTCATCTTGGCGCCCCACTCGTTACAGCCAGCGGCGCCGTGCACCATTTCAATGGCCACCAGGCGCGGGGCCAGCTTGGCCGCCCCAAAGGCGCCACGTCCCGTGGGAATCATGGCGTCGAGGTACGGCAGGGCAATCGTTGCGCTCATTCCCTGAAGGAAGTGACGGCGCGGCATGGCCTTTCCGGTCAAGAAATACATCGGTCGGTCTCCGGGTCGTGAAGTATCAGGGAATCAGCGGCTCCGGCCGGCGGCCGGAACAGAAGTGGAAGGCGAAGCAGTGGACGGAGCAGCCTGAGCGATCACTTTGCGCATACGGAACGCATCGCTCTTGACCACGCCGACAATGAAGTCGTTGAGCTTGTAGTTGCCGGGGCGCGCGGCCGCTTCAATGCGGCGCACCGTGGGCGCATCATACCACTCCACACGACGGCCGAGTGCATAGGCCATGAGGTTCTGCGTGAAGGAGCGCATGAGCGGCACGGGCCGCTTCAGCATGGCCTGCTGCAGTTCGGCCGGGCTGGTGATCTTGGTGCCATCGTAATAGTCGCCGCGCGTGTCGAGCGGCGCGCCATTCTCGCGAATGCGCCAACGCCCCATGACGTCGAAGTTGTCGAGCGCGAGGCCAATGGGATCGATGAACTGATGGCACGACTTGCAGGTGGCGTTGGCGCGGTGAATCTCCATGCGCTCGCGCGTGGTCAGCAGCCGGCCTTCCTTGGCGCCCTCGGTCTTTTCGAGATCCGGGACATTGGGCGGCGGCGGCGGTGGCGGTGAGCCCATGAGCACTTCCATCACCCACTTGCCACGCAACACCGGCGACGTGCGATTCGCGACGGAGGTGAGCGTGAGCATGCTGCCGTGTCCGAAGATGCCACTGCGCGGCGAACCGGCCGGATAATTCACCCGACGGAACTGCGTGCCCACCACACCGGGAATGTCGTAGTGGTTGGCCAACGCCTCGTTCACGTAGGTGTAGTTCGCCGTGAACAGATCGAGCATGCTGCGATTTTCCCGCACCAGGTTATAGAAGAACAGTTCCGTTTCCCGGCGCATATCAATGGCCAGCTGCTCGCGGAAATCGGGGAACTGGTTGGCATCGGGATGCACCAATTCGATATCCTGCAAGCGCAACCACTGCGACGCGAAGCGGGTGGCCAGTGCCTCGCTGCGCGGGTCGGCCAGCATGCGCTTGGTCTGCTGCACGAGCACCGTGGTATCGTTCAACCGGCCGTTGCGCCCAAGCGCCACCAGCTGCGAATCGGGCGGTGCCCCCCACAGGAAGAACGACAGGCGCGACGCGAGATCGACGCCGCTCACCGCCACGCGCCCCTTGGCCGCCGTGGGGATTTCTTCAATGCGGAAGATGAAGTGCGGGCTGGACAGCAGCGCCTCTAGCGCCGTACGAATACCCAGCTCAAACCCGCCTTCCTTGGCCCCTTCATCGTAGAACGCCAGCAATCCCTTGAGATCGTTGGCCTGCATGGGACGCCGATAGGCCTGCGCTCCAATGCGATTGAGAATGCGCTCGGCGCATGGACGGGCCTCGGCCGCCGACATGGGACGGCAGCTGAAGATGCGACGGCGGCTGGGCGTATCGGAAACACCGGTGGGGTTGTACGGCCCCGTCACGGCGAAGTTCTGAATGTGCGCCTGCACCGTGATTCCTGCCTGCGCACCGATCTGCGTGTCGGCAATGCTGTGGCCAAGCGGCGTGATGTTGTCGTTGACCGGGCCTTCAAACGTGCGCAGGAAGGTGGCCGTGATGCGCTGCGGACCGGCACGAATGGGAATGGGCTTGGTCTTGATTTCCATGCCCTGCGGATCGGACTGCGACATGCCGCGATCCACTTCGAGAATCGCCGCCCGCTCACCGTTCACCGACACTTCGATTTTTTCGTCGAAGGGCGCGGTGCTCGCAAACAGCTGTCCCGTGGGAATGGCGTGCAGCGTGACCGTGAACACGTACTCGCCATCGGCGGGGAACGTGTGCGTCACCGACGACCCACCGCGCGTCCCCATGGGGGCGCCTTCCACCTGATCCAGCTGCGAGGCAAGACGGGCAATCTTGTACGTGCTGGTGGACACGCTGGCCTTGGGATCACCCACCGCAAGCCGGCTGATTTCGCTGGCCGCGTCGAGGTACGAATCGAGCAGCGTGGCCGAGGGCATCTGCACGTCGGCAATGTTGTCGAAGTTGGCGCTCTTGGTGTCGAGCGGCAGCCACGATTCCGACTTGATGTCGAGCGAGAGCACGTCCCTGATGGCGCGTTCGTACTCGGCCCGATTGAGACGCTGGAACGTGCGGACGCCGGGGTTCGGGTCAGCGGCATACCGCGCATCCATGGTGCGCTCCAGCGTTTCGAGCAACACCTGCAGCGTGTCTCCGCCTGGCTTGGCACGCCCCGGCGGCGGCATCATGCCGGTACGGAGCTTGTTGATCATCTTCTCTGCCACTTCGGGTGCGACCTGCCCAATGGTGGCGAGATTGAACTGCTGCAGCGACAGGTTGCCCTGCTTGCGTTGGTCGCTGTGGCAGCCGGCACACGTTTTCTTCACCACGTCACCCAATGCGGCCGACGTCATGGTGGTCGTGGCCGGCTTGATGACCGGGTGCCCGGCACGGCGGCTGGCACGAGTGGTGGAGGCGCGCAATGGATCAGTGGCGTCATCCACGAAAGAGAGATCGTATGTCTTGTCATACGAAGCCGGCGTCGTTGCCGTGAGCGCGCGCTCAGCGGTTGGCGACACGTTCACGGGTGAACGTTCGGCCGACGCGATCGCAAGCAAGGCGAGACAACCAGTACCAGCAGCTACCAACGACTTCATCCCCGGGCCTCCAGGCGCAGTCGGGTGTGGTCGGGTGGGGTACGCAGGAAGGGTCGCGTCCCCGGAACAGCGTGATGTAGAATTACGTGTAAGATCGTTGAAGCGTTCGGTTTACGGAACACCTAACCGGTCACCGTGCTACCACGGAGGCCGGTTCAGCGCTTCCGTCCGGCTGGCCGTTGCCCACTGTACAGACGATCGACCCCGCCCCGGGCATCCCCGCTCCGACCATGCGGTGCACCTCCTTTCCCGCCTCCCCACCCCACCTCGGAGGATTCTGTGAGATCCAGCTGGATGAAGTATGCCACGGCTGCCCTGGCCCTTGGCGTGTTCCCCTCGGCGCCGGCATACGCGCAGCAACGGCTCAACCCTGTCATTGATCTGGTCGCCGCCGGGAAGCCGGTTTTTGGTCTGTACGCCCCCGCCAACCGGCGCGCGCGGCCCGGCCAACCGGCCATCCCGGCGGACTCTCTCAAGAGCATGGCGCAGCTGGCTGGCGAGGCGCTCGCCTACAAGAAGCTCGATTACGTCTTCGAAGGCACGATGGAGTACAACTTCGACCAGTCGTTCCCGCCGTTCGCGGAGTTCGCCAAGGCGATGGACGCCGGCGGCGCGCTGACGAAGGGCAAAGGCGGTCGCTTTACCCATCCGTTGTTCGTGAAGACCGGGGAAATCGCCCCCGACCCTGACCTGGCCACTGCCCGCATTGGCAAGCAGCTCAACGAAGGCGTGAGCGGGATTGTGTTTGTGGACGTGCTCAACGCCGCGGAGCTCAAGCAAGGCATCGCGGCATTGCGCTTCAAGTCCAAGGGCGGTACCCGCTCCGACGACGTGGGCAGCGCGCCGGCACGATGGGGGATGAGCGAAAAGGAGTACAAGGAGCGCGCCGACCTGTGGCCGCTGAACCCCAAGGGCGAACTGCTCACCTTCACCATTGTGGAGAGCAAGGAAGGGTTGTCGCACATCCGGGAAATTGCCGCGGTGCCGGGCGTTGGTGTGCTCTTCCCCGGTGCAGGTACGCTTCGCGGTGTGTTTTCCACGACAGACGCGAGTGGTCAGCGCAAGTTTGACGAAGCGGCTTGGGAAGCGGCCATTCAGTCGGTGTTGGCGGCCTGCAAGGAATTCAAGGTGCCCTGTGGCTATCCGGCGGGTGCACCGGACATTGAGAAGCGCATGAAGGAAGGGTTCAGCGTGTTCGTGATTGGCTGGGGTGAGCAGGGCTTCAAGGCCGTAGACCTCGGTCGCGCGGCGAGCGGGCGCTAAGGCTCGGCGACTCGGCCCAACCGCAACCCCCGGCGCGTCGCGCCACTTCGGGGTGGCCGTGCGCCTAGGCTCGCAGGGCTCGCCGGCGTTATCCCCTCAGACGCGCGGTGCGCCGGGTGTTCCGGCCGGGCCTGGCACGGCTGGTTGACGCGGGAGTCGACGGCCGATCCTTCTCGCATGCCACGCATGAACAACGCGCAAACACAAAGGGCCGCCGGACAGATGTCCGGCGGCCCTTTGTGCACCCAATCGAAACGGTTACGGGTTGCGGTCGATGCAGCCGCCGAATTCCGGGTTATTCCGCTCAGCCGCCGGAATGGCGTAGTTCACGTCCGAGCCATAGCTCCCAGACAACGGGGCGCGCATGGTACCCGACGGGAACACTGAATTGGCAGTGCGGCCATACTGACGAACGAGACGACGCAAGTCTCCAAGGCGATGGCCAGTGAGCCACATCCACATGCCACGCTCTTCGAAGAGCAGATTCACTGCAGCTTCCTGCGTTGCCGGCACCGTCGCGATTGGTGCCATGGCGGGGGTGATACCGGTGGCACGAAGTTCGTTCAGACCCGTGAGCAATGCCTGACGGTCAGCGGCCGACCCTCCACGAAGACGAGCCTCCAACTCGATCAGCCGTGCTTCGATACCATCGGCCAGATTCACCGCACCGGCACGACCATACTTCAACTGGTCAGGCAAGTTGCGGTGCGCCGAGTTGAAGCCCGAGCGCGTCGTAGTACGCCAAGGGACACGCGGATCCATCGGCGTGCGAAGGAACTGCACCTGCGCTTCGGCTTCGATGTACATCGAGTACCGCGGTGCCGTAACCGACAGCGCGTTCCAGATACCGTTTTCCTGTCGTCCAGTAGCCTGCGAATGGAACGTCTGGTACCTGTACGACGTCGGCACGCCCTGTACCGCCGTCGCCGCAGCGGCAAACTGGTTGAGATTCAGCAGCGCACGTGCCTTGCCAATCTGGGCAAGAGGCCGAACCCGCGCATCAGTGCCAGCCAGCGCCAGCGCCGAGTCGAAACTGGCCACGGCGATTGTGAGCATCTGCGACGTGGTCAGCGGCGTTCCGAAACTGGTCTCGCTGGAGAAGGGAACACCGGAGCAAAAGAGCTCCGCGAAGTAATTCTCCGAGTAGCCACGGATCGCATACATCTCGGCGATGTTCACCGGCGTGGTTGGCGCGAATTCCTGAAGAATCGGAATGACACGCGTCGCTCCCGCTCTCACCCGGTGCAGATTGCGAAATGTGTTTTCAACCGACGCCAGCTGCTCGTTGGTCGTGCGCTGATTCGGGAACAAACGATCGTCGAACGTATCGGTCGAGTAGATCTCATCGGCCATGTTGCCACTGAGCACGACCAAACCGTCCTGTGTTCCGGAGAAAACCACGGCGAAGTCCTGCAATACGCCGAGGCGAACAGGGTTGGCACCAGCCGGACTGGCATAATCGCCAATATTGAGAACGTCCGGGTCGGTGATGTCGAGCGCCGAGCTCATATTGCAGCCCATCACGCCGATGGCCGCCACAGTCATCGGCAACAGCGCCCGGCGACGGATTTTCTGGTTGGAAACTGTCATCGTCGGGGATCAGTAGTTGAGGTTCAGACGAACGGTCCACTGGCGCATTGGCGGCGTCGAGAAGAACTCTTCGTTACCGCGCGTGTCCGAGTTGCTCTGCGTCGTCTCCGGATCGAGCCCGGTGAAGGGCGTCCACACAGCCAGATTTCGACCGGTCATGATCAGGTTCATGCGCTGAGCGCGCATGCTCTTCGCCCATCCCTGCGGCAACTGGTACGACACCGCGATTTCACGCAGGCGAGTGAACGAGCCATCTTCGAACATCCCGGTAAAGATACCGTTCGGCGTTGCGGCGATATTCGCGGCCTGAAGTTCCAGTGGTGCCGTCGGATCCATACGACCACGGCAGGAGTTACCCCCCTGGCACTGGTGACGCAGCGTGTTGTTGAACTTGAGCATCCCCCACTTGCGGTCGATCTGCGCCGACACGCGCAGCTTCCGCTCGAACAGTTCCAACGTGGGCGAAATCACAAACTCACGCGTCGGGAAGGACGGCCCCTGGAACGTGGCACTGTCGCTGAACGTGATTTCGTTCGTCCCGAGGATGCCATCGCCGTTGGCGTCGTTGTAGGTGTACGTCCTCCCCCACATGCCGTACAACGGATATCCCGGCTGCTGACGCATCGTGATGCGCGATCCGGCACCGGTCAGAATCGGTGCGACCCCTTCGCCGAGCGTCAGGAGCTCGTTCCGGTTCGTCGATCCGTTGATGAACAGTTCGGCATACACGTTCTTGCGATCGATGAGCTTCTGCGTGAACTCGAGTTCGAAACCGGAGTTCTTCACGTCACCGATGTTCTCGAAGCGAGCCTGAATGCCGGCCACAGAGGGAGCAATGTTGCGTTGCACAAGGGCATCGCGGGTTTGCTTGCTGTAGTACGTCACCACCACATTCGTCCGCCCACTGAACATCGTGGCGTCGAATCCGGATTCAACTTCAGCCCCGAATTCCGGCTTGAGATTGCTGTTGCCCAAGGCGGAAAGCGTCACAGAGGGAGCATCAACACCTCCCGTCAGTGTGGCCGGGAACGGGGTGAAGAAGCGCAAGGCGTCCGTGGGGCCCGGCAGCTGCCCCGAGGCGCCATACGTCGAACGCAAGCGCAGCGACTGCAGCCAATTGAACTTCGGGAAGAAGCTTTCGTCCGATACCAGCCACGACGCGCCAACCTTGGGGTAGTACACGCCTCGCGACTCGGAGCCGAAAGCGCTGGCCGCGTCGCGACGCATCGCCAACGTAAGGAAGAAGCGGTCCCGGACGGACAGTTGTTCTTCGATGTAATAGCCAAGCGTGCGCGAGAAGTCGAACGACTGCGACGAGTTCCGAATGGCGGCCGCGGTGGTAGTCGTAGCGCCCGGCGGGAGATTTTCGCCGGTACCGCCCGTCTGTTCAAAATCGTTGCGAATGAACTGCATGCCAACCGAGGTCTTCGTCCCCAGCCAATCGAAGATCTGCTTGGTCGCCGTACCGCCAAGGTCAACCGTTCCCTGCGCGATGCTTGTGCGGAACGATGACACTTGACCATTGCGTCCTGGGAACTGGAAAATACCCTGGTCGAACCGATTGATCCCGATATCGTCTCGCAGCGAGTAGTCGTAGCCGACCGTCGCGCGCAGATTCAACCATTCGGCAGCGTCCCACCGCGCCGTCGCCGAGTTGATGAAGCGATTGAGTTCCTGCGTAGTGGTCCGCGAGAAAACGTCACCAAACGGGAAGCTGAACATGCCGGGGAGCGGCACGCCTCTCGAGTCCTTCTTGGTCGGATCCCATGCGCCACCCATGGCCTGCACCATGAGGCCGTTCGCGTTGTCGTTGTTCTGTACGCGACGCACGTTGCTGTTCACATAGCCACTGGACAGCTGAATGGTGGCTCGCGGCGCAATCTGTGCGTTGAGATTCATACGCAAATTGTTGCGGTCCAACCCCTGCGGGCGCACCTGAGACGTTGGCAGAGAGGATACCCCGCGCTCGGTCTTCAGGCGATCCTGTTCGCCCGTCGGCATTTCATAGATGCCGTTTTCACGTTCGATTTCGCCCGACACAAAGTACTGCACACGATCGGAACCGCCCGACACCTGCATGCCGTACTGGCCGCGGTTACCGGTCTTGATCGGGCTGAGATCCGGATCATTCAGAATGTTGCCGCTGATCACGCTGTCCTGGACGCAGGTGCCGTTGGCGACCAGCGTCAGATCACAGCGCATGTTGGTGTTGTTGGACAGGCGACGGCCCCACGCATAATACAGCAGGGGATAGTCACCACGCCGGGGATCCTGCGTCAGACCGTTTTCCGAGTAGACGTTCCACGCGGTACGTCCGGACTTGCCGCGCTTGGTCGTGATGTTGATCACGCCCGCCGCCGCCTCCGTGCCATACAACGTGGCCGCCGACGGTCCCTTCACCACTTCGATGCTCTCGATCTCTTCCGGATTGATGTCGTCCAGCCGGGACGGCGACTGCCCGCCCACACCAAGCGCCGCGCTTCCACTGTTGGCCGCCACACGAACGCCGTCGATGATCACGACAGGTTCGTTTGAGAGAGAAATCGAGGACTGACCACGGATACGAATACGTGAACCGACACCGGGCTCACCGGTGGAGACCACGTTTACGCCGGCGGCACGTCCCTGGAGGACCTGGCTCAAATTGGAGACGGGGAGTTCCGCGATCTTTTCGGCCACGTTTACCGTGGCGGTGGCATTCGCCAGTTCGACCTTCCGCTGCTGGCCGGTTACCGTGGTGACGACGGCCGACAGAGAAAAGGCCGCCTGCGTCAGAGCAACGTCCTGCGTGACGGGGGCAGCCCCGCCAACGGTCACGTTGACACGCTTGGCTTCGTAACCAATGCGGCTGATTTCAAGAACGATGGCACCAGAGGTGGGTACCCGCAGGGTATACCGACCATTTTCTGCCGTCAGCGAACCATTCTGCGTGCCCTGCACGAGCACGCGGGCCTGCTGGATGGGCTGCCCCGTGGCCGCATCCGTGACACGGCCAGTGACTGTGCCACCGGCGCCTTGCGCGGAAAGCACGGAGGGGCTCGCAAGTCCCACGGCCGCCACGACCGCAAGAAGAGATGATGCCAGACGGCGCATCAGTGGCGCGCGAAACGAGGTGGCGTGTGGTGGCGAGCAGCCTCGCTCGCCGCGGGCGGACGCAGCGGGTACGAACAAATGCATCTTGTGACTCCCCATATCAGGATCACCTGCCGGTCACTCGATGTTGTGACCGGCTATGACAATGACCACAACAGGCTCCCGCACCGAAGCGCTGCGGAACCTTGGTCTTGCCACATGTGTACACGGATGCCAAGACGACAACCGATAAGCGCTGTTTCGGGTTCGCGCAGCGGATGATCGCGCGCGAGATGGCGGGAACTGTCTGGGGACTGCTAGTGAACGCGTTCCAACATCCACCAGCGGCGTTTCGGAAACGACGGGATGGCCCCACACGTGTATGGCGCCGGAACAGCACCGCCGTACCTGCGTGATAATGGAGGAACGCGCAGACGCTACGACCAGCGTTCGATACTGTCAATACTTTTTCAGGGATCCCCCCGCAAAATGCCGGGGTTTTCCTGAAGAAAACTGCCCTTTGGAAAATGCCCAACAAAAAATCGGCCCCGCGCGTATGCCCGGGGCCGCATTCTTATCTCCGCCAAAATCGCCGGAACCTTCAGGGCGTCGGCGGTGCGGGCGGAAGAATCAGCTTCACAGTGGCGAGTGCCACCGAATCGGCCGTGAACGGCGCGGCACCCGGCGTCAGGCCGTTCAGTTTGAAGATGTAGGCCATCGCGGCAGCGTAATCCTCCCGGGGCAGTGATCCAGGATTGCCGTCCGGCATGGTGGTGCGAATCTGCTCAAACAGCGCAAACACCGGCTGGCCCGCCCACTTCGTGCGGAAATCCGCGCCGGTGACGTCCTTGGTTTCGTGACACTCAGAACAGGTATTGGTCCACACCGTCGCCCCGGCCGTTGCCTGGGAGTCGCTGTAAACCGGCACCGTATCCTGTCCGTCTCTGACGGCAGCGCCGGGAGCGAGTGGCTGCTGGGCCGTCATACGGCCGGCAGAAAAGACGCTCGTGGCGATGACGCCGAGCAGAAAGACCGCAGGAATGGGAGATGGACGTCGCATGGCAGATGAACGTGCGAGGAAAGCATTTCGCTGGCAAGCCTCCCCCCCACCGCAAAATGCGCAGCGGATGTGCATTGCGAGGGACGTGGATGACCAGCATTTTCGGCTGATGGACGCTTCTCATACCCCAGATGTTCCCGAACGCCCCGCCTCACCCGGCGACAGTTCTGATATAGAAAGCCCTGTTCTCCGCCGTGATTTCCTGCGCATCGCAGGGGCCACCGCCGGCGCCTTGCTTGCGACCGGCTGTGCACCGCCGGTCGCCTTTTCCGCAGCCCCGGCGCGTGGCGTGGAAAAAGGGCGCGGGACCGCCGCGAGCAGCACCCATGTCGTGGTGATCGGCGCCGGAGCCTGGGGTGGGTGGACAGCGTACCATCTGCGCAGTCGTGGCATCAAGGTCACACTCATTGACCAATACGGCCCTGGCAACTCCCGCTCCACCAGTGGCGACGAGACGCGTGGCATTCGCTCGTCGTACGGAGACCGGGCCTCAGGCGTTCTCTGGACCCCATGGGCGCGCACCGCTATTGACCGCTGGAAGCTGTTCGAGGAGGAATGGGCACGCCCCTTCCGCACCTCGTTCTTCCACGAAACGGGTGATGTGATCATGCGCGTCACCCGGGAGCCATTCATTACCAAAACCGTGGAGCTCTGGACGGCAAACAACGTCCGCCACGAGGTCCTCTCCGGTGAGGAAGCCCGCAAGCGCTGGCCAGTCATCAAGGCCGACGACATCACCGTCGCCATCACCGAGCCCGACGCCGGCGTGGTGCGCTGCCGCGCCGCCACTCAGGCAGTGGCCGCCATTGCCCAGAAAATGGGAGCGGAACTGGTCATTGGCCGTGTCCGTCCCGGCCCCATCGTAAACGGGACCATGGACGGGGTGGTGCTCGACAACGGCACCGTGATTCGCGGCGATGCCTACGTCTTTGCCTGTGGTCCGTGGCTGCGCAAGCTCTTTCCTTACATGGAGAACCGGGCACGTATCCCCATTGGTCACGCGCTCTATTTCGGAGTGCCGCAGGGGGACTCCCGCTTCCAGTTTCCCAATCTCCCCAGCTTCAACTTTCCCGGGGTCACCGGGTGGCCCATGCTGCCGGTGGACAGCCGCGGGTTCCGCGTGCGCGGGGCCATTGCCGCCGCACCGCCCGCAACTGGTACCAGGGCACCAGCCCCCTCATCGTCGCCCGTTGCCCCCGACCCCACCCTGCAGGATCCTGATCTCAGCTCCCGCTGGACCAATCAGGACCGCGTGGACGGAGCCCGCCGCTTTCTCGCCGCCCGCTTCCCCATTCTCGCCAACGCCCCACTCCTGGAAACGCGCGCCTGCCACTACGAGTCGAGCGTCAACCAGAATTTCATCGTCGATCATATTCCCGGCGCCTCCAACGCGTGGATCGCCGGCCTTGGTCAGGCCGAAGGCTTCAAGTTCGGCCCCGTTATTGGCGACTATATCGCCCAGCGCGTGGCTGGCATTGAGGGAGACCCAGTGCTCAAGAAAGCCTTCGCGCTTCCCACCGAGCAATACGAGCGCCCCCCCGGCTGATGCGACGCCCTCTCCTTATCGCCTTCGCCATCCTGTTCCTGGCCTACGAACAGTGGTCGTTCTATATGTGGCTGCAGCAGCACGGGACCGTGTCGGCCGGGCTCTCGCACGCCTGGATGACGCTCCGCCTGGACCCCATGGTCTTCATGGCCTGGAACGACATGGGCATCTTCACCGCCCTCGTGCTCATCTGGCTGTGGCGTGATCTCCGCCAGACCGGTCGCTCCTTTCTCTGGTGGCCCGCCACGCTGCTGCTTGGCTGCCCTCCCCTGCTCATCTACCTGAGCGCCGACCGTACTCAGGCCTCAACGCACCCGTAGTTCTCATGCGCTGGTCATGCAGTAGGTCATGCGGTTGTCCCGGAAAGCTGTTGTAGCCACAGGCCGTTCGTCGCTCAGAACCGCACCGTCTCCCCGTGCCGAAGCACGCGAAACCGTTCCGGCGCAATCCGCCGCTGGTCGAGTGCCGCCGCCAGATCTTTCGGCGGCTGATCCAGCGGTTCGTCCGTGAGCGCAAACGTGCCCCAGTGCACACCAATCGCCTGCGCCGCGCCAACATCCAGCATCACCTGAACGGCTTCGTCGGGGTTCACATGCTGCGGCGCCATGAACCACCGGGGTTCATAAGCGCCAATCGCAATGGCCGCCGCATCAAAGGGCCCGTGCCGCTCCCCAATAGTGCGCGGCGCCGAGGAGTACCCCAGATCGCCGGAGAACCAGAAGCGGAACCGGGGGTGCACAATGGCGTAACTGCCCCAAAGGGACCGATTACGATCGAAGCCGGTGCGATTGGACCAATGCTGGACCGGCTCGAAGTGCACCGCAACACCGAAGTCGGACAGCACCGTGTGCCCGTGCCAGTCGAGCGCCTCAATGTGCGGCAGCACACCACGCACCCGCGGCAAGTTGCGCGCGAACCAGAGTTCGGTTCCACGCGGCACGATGTACCGCGGCGCGCCGCCCGCCTGCCGCGCCACCGCACGCATGGACGGGCGGTCCAGATGATCGTAGTGGTTGTGCGTGAGGAGCACCGCGTCGATGGTCGGTAACTCCTCAATCCCCAACCCCGGCGGCTGATGTCGCCGCGGGCCGATATAGCGGAACGGAGATGCCGTTCGACTGAACACCGGATCAAAGAGCACATTGGCGCCCCCCACCTGCAACAGCGCCGACGAGTGCCCTATCCACGTAAAGGCCGGGTGTTCTCGGTTCGCGTGCACGAACTCAAGGTCAGGCACAACACCATGCAGCGGCGCCTGCGGTGGCCGCGGCAACCGCTGACGGGCCCGTGCCCACATCCATCGCAGCACATCCTGGCCGCGAGTCTCAATCCCGTGCTCAGGCCGAGGCATCCCGCTGCTTCTTCTGGGCGCGAGCGCGGAACGGCAAGAGGAACAAGTAGATGCCGGTGATCCACAGTCCGAGCACGATGACCGCGGAGGGGAGGAAAATCCACAGTTTGGCAGCATCGTGGAACCACGAACCGTCGTGGATCTGCTCGATCAGATCGGAGCGGCGATACGCCGAGTGCACCACGGCGCCGGTGGCCAAGTCCACCTGCACTTCCCAGTGATTCACGGCAGCCACCTTCACGATGCCCTTCCCCGGCCGCACATCAAGACGGTCGATATCGTCCCACGTCCTGATCCCGGTTTCCGGCACCGAACGCGCGGCGTCGAAGACCTGCTGCATGCTCACGGTAGGCACCGTGTGCTCGGTTCGCATTTCCGCCGGCTGCACCCAGGTGAGCTGCTTCTTGAGCTGCAAAAGCAGTCCGCTGCCCAGCACAACCAGAAATGGGAGCGCCGTGGCAATGGCGCCCCACCGATGCAGTTTGCGGTTCCAGATACGCGGGTTCGGCATAGTGACAAAATACACCAGAGGGCGAGATGGGTTGAACCGATGGCACGAAGGCATCCGAGGCACCAAAGGCATCCGAGGTTACACATGGATGCCTTGGATGCCTCGGATGTCTTGGATGCCTTCGTGCGATCAGTTCAGCAGAATCGCAGCACGGGCGGAAACCCGGTCACTTCCCGCGACGCCCCCACACCGGCGCGGTCGGTTCCGTGTTCAACCGGTCGTTCTTCCAGGTGCTGAGCAGCCGTAGCGCTTCCTGCGTCGCCCGTTCCAGCTGGGGATCTCGGCCACCAATCACCTCTTTCGGGAAGTTCTCCACGTCGATGTCCGGCGCCACGCCTTCATTCTCTACCGCGAACTTGTTGTCGCGTGAGAAGAAGCCGAAGCGCGGCGCAATCATGGACCCGCCATCCACAAACGGCGGGGTATCGGTGGTGGCCACCAACCCGCCCCACGTGCGTGCCCCCACCAGCGGCCCCAACTTGCGACGCTTGAACATGTACGGCATGAGGTCTCCACCCGATCCGGCCATTTCGTTGATGATCATGACCTTGGGCCCCCAAATGCCATTGGCCGGGCTGGTGAACGGATAGCGAGCGCCCACCGGGTTGTTGAAGTAGCCGTCGTAGTCGCGCCCCAACAGGTCCACGATGTAGTCGGCCGCCGACCCACCGCCATTGAACCGCTCATCTACCACCACACCCTGACGGTCCTGCTGTGCGAAGTAGTAGCGATTGAAGCTCGTGTAGCCTGGCTGCCCCGTGTTCGGCAGGTAGACATACGCCAGCTTGCCGTTGGACACGCTGTCCACATACCGACGGTTCGCTTCCACCCACGCCCGCGTACGCAATCCCTGCTCGTTGGCCACCGGCAGCACCGTAATGGTCCGGGCGCCCTGCATATCCGGGCGGCTGTTCACCGTGAGCACCGTTTGCCGATTGGCCGTGCCATCAAGCAGGCGGTAAATGTTGTCCGGTGCACGCAGCTCCACGCCGTTGATCGCCAGGATATAGTCCCCGCGCGCCACATTGACCCCCGGTGTGACCAGCGGCGCCCGCAACTCGGGGTTCCAGCTCTCCGCATCGTAAATGCGGGCCAGCCGATAGCGACCGCCTTCAATGGTAAAGTCGGCACCCAGCAATCCACCGCTGCCATTGGGCACCTCGGGGTAGTCGCCGCCCCGCACATACGAATGCCCAATGGCCGTCTCCGCTCCCATGTTGTCCAGGAGGTAGTTGAGATCCGCCCGGTGATTCACGTGCGCCAGCAACGGCTCGTACATCTTCTTCACCGCCGCCCAATCGGTACCGTGCAGATTCTTCACATAGAAGTTGTTGCGCTGATTGCGCCACCCTTCGTTGAAGATCTGCTTGAACTCCTCGCGGGGGTCGATGTACGCGCGCAGCGTCACGTTGAGCCGTCCGCTCCCGGCGGCCGGAATGGCCTTGTCCGCATCCACCAGGAACAGGCCACCAGCAGCCCCACCAGCACGGTAGAGCAACTTCTTGCCGTCGGCACTCACGGTATACTGTGCCGCTCCCATCACGAACGGCTGCGCCCGTCGGGTGCTTAGCTGGAACCGGTGCAGCGTATTGCTCCCGCCGCCACCGCCCTGACCGCCGGTGGTGCCCATCGCCGGTGTGGGCTCAAGAAAGAACACCGTGCCGGCAGGACCGGCGCGCAGCTCGCCATAGTCACGCTCCACGAGCCCCTGCACCGCCACGATCCGCTGCTGAATGCCGTCAAAGTCAATGCGCACCGGCCGCGGTGCCGAGGGCATGGCATCTCCACCGCGGCCACTGTCCGGACGAACACGCGGCGCTGCCGCCGCGGCCGGTGCGGCACTATCCCGTGCCGCAGCTGAACGGGCGGCTTCTTCATCACTCTCCGGGAGCAACGGCGACGGCTCGCTCTTTGACAGAATGGCCATGTACAACGCGCGCGTCTCCGGGCGGTCGTACTTGGTCATATCCAGCAACGAGGAATTGAGCGCGAAGTTCGTGCTGGCAAAGAACCACAGATACTTGCCACTCCCATCCCACGCCGGACTGGTTGCGTCGGCCAGGCCGTCCGTGACCTGCTTCACCACGCCGGCATCCACGTCGTACACAAAGATGGCGCGGAAGAGCGACTTGAGCCGCTTGGGGTAGGCGAGATAGCGCGAGTCCGGGCTCCAGACGGGGACGATCGATCGATCCATCATGAAATACGGATCGGAGTCTGCCACCTTCGCGCGCCCGCTCAGGACATCCACCAGCCAGACGCGGAAATGGGAATCCTGAAACGCAATGGTGCGTCCGTTCGGCGACCAGCTGGGGAAGTACGGTCGGCTGGGCTCCGGCAGCGCAATGGTGCGCTTGGCGCCCAGACCCTCCTGTGGAGCAATGATCAGCTGATACTCACCCGATTCATCACTGAAGTAGGCCACGCTGCGTCCATCGGGAGACCACACGGGCGCAATCTCAGCGGCGCCGCTGCTGCGGGTGAGATTCCGCACATCTCCCTTCTCAGCCGGGATCGTGAAGACTTCACCGCGCGCGTCCATCACCGCACGCTTGCCGGTGGCCGACAGCGACATGCTCGCGCCACGATTCGCCACGTCCTTCCACGCTGGCATCATCCACGGGAAATCCCCCACCGCCGAGATGGGGACGATTTTTGATGTACCCGCACGCGCATCGAGTTCATGCACATAGCCGGCCTGCTCAAAGACGACGGTGTTGCCGGCCGCGTCGAGCGCCTTCACATCAAAGTCTTTGAAGCGTGTCACCTGGGCCAACCGCTTGGCCGCGAGATCATACGACCAGACATTGGCCACACCGTCACGATCGGAAATGAAGTACACCGCATTCCCCACCCACACCGGATCCGTCTCCTTGCTCCCCGCAAATGGCGTGGTATCAAGCGCAAACGTCTTCAGATCCAGAATCCAAATGGGCTTGTTCTGCCCACCGCGATAGTTTCGGCGTTCTTCATCCCATGAACTCGGCATCCGGTACGCCACCTTATTGCCGTCAGCCGAGAGCTTCCCCTGATACGCGCGTGGCATGGGCATGGGATTCTCCACCCCGCCCTCCACCGGTACTGTCCAGAAACGGGGTGCGCCACTGGGGGCCCACGTGGCACGCGGAGAAGCAAAGACCACCGATTTGCCATCAGGGGCCCACCCCTGCACCACGTCGCTGGATGGGTGCCACGTCAGTCGTTTCGGCTGCCCCCCTTCAACGGGCACCACATACACATCGGTATTCCCGGCATACTCGGCGCTGAACGCGACCAGCTTGCCATCGGGAGACAACTTGGGGTTCTGCGTTTGCCCCTGGAAGCTGGTGAGGCGTCGCGCGTTTCCGCCGGCACGTTCCACCACCCACACGTTGTTGGCGTAGGCAAAGGCGATGTGCTGGGCGCTCACACTGGGTGTGCGCAACAGGCGGGTAGGAGACTGCGCCCCGAGAACGGGCGTGACCAACGCCAGGACAAGCCCGGCGGTGTAGAGGCACCGGACTTGGTGCGACGGCAGGGGAGAGGCCTTCATAAACGACTCGGCGAGGGCGTGAACGATCGAGGCCATGCCGAATCACGGCAAAAGCTGGCCCGAGCCTACGTTACGATGTGATCGCGTCACCCAACAGAGTCCGGACGCCGCTTTCCCTCGGTCCCTGGCCTGCGTAAACCCGTTACACGCCTAGTACGACCAGAGAATCCCGTCGCGGGCAGCGGCCATTGTTGCATTCAACACCGTCTGCGCACGGTCGATCACCATTCCCTGCGCGTCCCGGCGAATCCGCTCGAGCCGGACGCGAACACCATATTGTGCCCCGGGAACGAGGCCATTCAGCCCCACCTGTCGTGCGGGCCATCCCCACTGGTTGCCGGCAATATTTCGACCGTCGGCATCCAGTGGGACCACAGTGTTCGCCACCATGGTGCCACCACCTTGCGCCTGATCCTTCAGGCGGACCTCGAATCGCACCTGCGCGTTGGCGCCAGCCCACGCAACGGATGCAGTTGGCAAGGACAGCACGACGATCGCTCCCGTGTCTTGCGCGACGCGAGTTTCGGTCCACTCGCGACGGTGCAGCCGGTCATCGCGCAGCATGTCGGCGCTTACGACGTGCAATGACGGTTCCTCGATACGCGGCGCACGAAGATCGTCAAAACCACCGAGCTGCGCCCGCACACGCATGGCCAGATCGTCGTGGAGCGCGGTGACATTACTCATGGCCACCCCCACAGCATTGGTGGCGCTCAGAGCCCCATGAGTGCCCCCCAGCGGGCGCATGCGATTGGCAACGGAAACCATACCGAGTCCAACGCGAAAGCCATCACTGAGTGAGACCAGAATGGGCGCCGGATTTCTGGTCGCGTCCCGATGCCCGTGCACGATGCGCACCACGGCGATGGGATACTCGGCATCGGCGGTATATCGGGTCCACGCCTCGGCAGAGGCAAAGCCCTGCGCGTCCATGGCCCCATCGCGTTGCATGCGAGCCACCCGACTGGCGAGCGCCAAAGGATCACCGCGCAGTGGCGCATACCGATACCGCTCAACATTTCCGCGCCGATGCCAAAGCACATGTGCGAGGGCGGTGCGGTCTGCACCAAGACTATCCACTCCGGCGCGTTGTACCACATACAAGGAATCGGCGCGTCGCGAGGTAACGATGTCGACGCCTTTCACCGACGCCAGCAGCTGCGCCACCCGTTCCACGGAGTCCGGATGGCTGAAGACTCCGAAGCCGGTCGTGACACCGTCGACGCTGAACGCGACGTGATTTGGCGAGGCAATGGCGGGCGAAGCGATGAAGCCCTGGGCCGCAAGTTCCTCCACGATGGGAATGAAGGCTGCCTCCCACGCCCGATTGTGCCCGTGATCCGACAGGAGCACGATCTCCAGCGTCTTCCCGGTACGGCGTTGATACTCCTGCTGCAACGCGGTGAGCCGACCGTCGAGATGATCGAGATACTGCGCCACGTTGCCGCGGGTGTGCTGCAAGGCATCAGGACCAACGTTGTACAGGTACGCGGTCTGTCGTCCTCTCGTGGAGAGAATGTACTTGACGTCGTCGTCCACCTCGCGGCGTGCTACGGGCCAGGAGATGAGGTACGCTCCCAAGTGATGAAACTTGGTGTCGAAGGCATAATCCATGCGCTCTTCGTATTCGATGGGACGAATTGCGGAGAGCGCGTCGCCCAGCACGGCGTTATGTCGCGTACTGAAAAACACGCGTTGGTATCCGGCGGGAGGATACACCCCGAAAACGGCGTGCCACGCAATGTCGCTGATGGACGGGAAGGTGGAGACCAGTCGGGCCGGCTCCTTGAAGGCGGCAAACCGTCCGCGCGCGCGGGCAGCCATCAGGTCCCGGTAGTCCAGACCGTCCAGCGCCAGCACCACGCGCCGGGGCAGCTCCGTAGGGGGAACCGTACGGCGGAGTGGGGTACAGGCAGTGGTCAGGAGCACCAGCACCGGTACCAGCGACATCCTGAGCTTGCTCCATATGTCTGCGGGACGCATGATTCATCGTAGCGGTCGCCGTGTTCCGCACAAGTCCGTCCACGCCAGCATTATTGGCGCCCCTTTGCGATTCAGCCCTTTCATGTCACGACCAGTCGCGGTGTTCCGTGCGACACTCGCTGCCGCGCTGCTGTTGGCCACCGCGCTGTCCGCGCAGACGCCGGTGCAAGCCACCGGCACGGTGAAGGGGGTGGTCAAGAGCTCGCTCGGGCTCCCCATTGGTGGCGCACAGATGCGCCTGGTCATTCCGATGGGCGGCAACACGCCGGTGGTTGAGTCCGACGACAACGGCACGTTCACCGCCACCAAGGTCCCGGTAGGCTCCGTGTGGCTCGTGGCCCGTCGCATTGGTTACCGTCCGGATTCGGTGCAGGTCACCGTGATCGCCGACCAGGCAATCGAAGCTTCCGTGCAGCTGGAGCGCATTGCGGTGGAGCTCTCCACCGTGCGTGTGCTCGGGCGCCGCGATGTCGTGGGGCATCTGGCCGGGTTTTACCAGCGGATGGGCTACGGCAACGGACGCTTTTTCACGGCGTCCGATCTCGAACGCCGCAACGCGGTGCACATGACCGATGTCTTTCGCATGATTCCCGGACTGCGCATTGAAACGCGGGGATTCCAGAACTCCGTACGCATGCGTGGCAGTCGCTGTGCGCCGTTGGTGTGGCTGGACGGGCAACCGTTGTACGCCGGCGAGATTGACCTTGATGCATTCGACCCCAAGAGCTTTGACGGCATTGAGATTTACAGTGGTGCCGCGAGTGTCCCGGTGGAGTTTCAGGGCAATCAGCGCATGAGCAGCGCCTGTGGCACCATCGTTCTGTGGTCGAAGCGCGGCGAGCTCCGCGAACGCAAGCGCAAAAAGGATGAACCTACGCCAGCGACTCGCATTGCCGAGATGCTGGAGACTGGAAAGGCCTTTGTGGTGACCGACGTGGATGCGGTCGCGCGCCCCGATTCGTTCAACCTCATTCGCCCCATTTACCCCGACTCCCTGTTCGAAGCCCAGGCCCCGGGACGTGTACTCGCCGAGTTCGTGGTGTCACCAAGCGGCGAGGCCATCATGGACACGTTCAGCGCTGTCACCACCACCAATCGGCTGTTTGTGGAACCAGTGCGCCGCGCCGTGCGCGAGCAGCGGTTCACCCCTGCCATGAAGCAGGGAAAGATGGTGCAGCAGGTCATGCAGTTACCCTTTGAGTTCGTCCCTGACTCCACCGCCCGTCGTCGAAACTAAGTCAACCATGTCATTCCATCCCCTACGAACTGCGGCCATCGCGATGACCGTTGTTACCGCCATCCTCGTCGCGACGCCTCTTCCGGCGCAAAAGGCGATGGCGCGCAAGGAGATTGGGCGTACGTCGGTGGGCACGCCGACACCGGTTTTCCTGGAACCACGAACCGTTTCGCGCGAAGGCACCGTAATCACCGCGGCTATTCGGGTCGCGCTGGTGCCGCCACTCAAGCACCCCAAGGGCGAACTGAAATCATCGCGGACCGTTGGCATGTACAACTGTGCCACCAAGACGGTCGCGACCAAGGAGAGCTGGTATTACCTGAACGATGCCGGCACATCCGAAGGCATGCACCGGCAGGTCAAGATTCCGGGGTTCGGGCCAGTGGGGAAAGGCTCGGTGGCAGAGGTCGCGCTCACCTACCTCTGCGCCAACACGAAGTAGGCCGCTCTTGGCGGCCTATCGAAGACGCGCCGCCAGCACCACACCGCCAATGACGGCGGCCGCGCCAAGCATGCCCAACGGCGACAAGTGTTCGTTCCAAAGCAAGAACGCCGCGACAACCGCCAGTACCGGCTCCAGCGTCGCGATCGTCGAGGCGCGCGACGGACCAATGAGCTTGATGCCGTTGGCGTTGCACAGATAGGCGCCATACGTGGCCACTGTGGCCAGAAAGGCAATGGCCCCCCAGGCTCGCCAGGTGAGCATGTGCCAGGAGACAAACGGGAGCAGCACCACGGCGCCCGTGGCCAGGGCCCACACCATGACACGTGCGGGCGCATTGTGCGCAAACAGATTACGCCCCAAGAGAAAGTAGAGCGCGTACGCCACGCCCGACCCGAGTCCCCACAGCACCGCCGCCGGCGTGGCCGTGATGTGTGCCCCACCCGTCGCGGGAAAGAGTGCCACCAGAATGACACCGGCAAGTGTCAGGAGCAGGGCCCCTGCCTCTCGGGCCGATACGCGTTCGCGCAGGACAAAGTGCGCCCCCAACGCCACCCAGACGGGGGCCGAATACAAGAGGATGGCGGCCAGCGCCGCCCCACCCCGCTGCACACTTTCGAAGTAGGACACGTACAGCCCGGCGACGGCCACGACGCCAAGTCCCATGGCCCACGGCCGGTCGGGCGCGCGCAAGGCGTGTGCACGGGTAACGCTCGCGTGCGTGTAGAACAACAAGGCCGCGATGGTCGCCCGCCAGAACGCCACGGTGAGTGGCGGCACACCTTCGGCGAACGCAATGCGCGCCACCGGCCCCAACAGGGCCCATTGGAGCGCCGCCAGGACAATCAGCGACGCTCCACGTTCTTTCCTCATTGGTCACACATGCGCGTATGTCCGGACCGGCCGTGGCCGGTCAGGCCATCTTCGCCTGCAACCGTCGATCAATCGCGTCGAGGAAATCTTCCGTGTGCAGATACGGAGTCGTGCGATCAATGAGGATGGCCAGGTCCTTGGTCATCTCACCCGCTTCCACGGCTTCGATGCACACCTGTTCCAGCGTGTCGGCGAACGCCACGAGTTCGGGGGTCCCGTCCAGCTTGCCACGGTGGGCCAGCCCGCGCGTCCAGGCAAAGATGCTCGCAATCGGATTGGTGGACGTCTTGTTCCCCTTCTGGTGCTCACGGTAGTGACGCGTCACCGTCCCGTGCGCCGCCTCCGCTTCCATCGTCTTGCCGTCGGGCGTCATCAGTACCGACGTCATGAGCCCAAGTGAGCCGAAGCCCTGCGCCACGATGTCCGACTGCACGTCGCCGTCGTAGTTCTTGCAGGCCCACACGTAGCCACCTTCCCACTTGAGCGCCGACGCCACCATGTCGTCAATGAGACGGTGCTCATACGTGAGTCCCTTCGCCTCGAAGTCGGCCTTGAACTCGTTGTTGTAGACCTCCTCGAACAGATCCTTGAACTGGCCGTCGTACGCCTTGAGGATCGTGTTCTTGGTGCTGAGGTACACCGGGTAGTTGCGCTGCAGGCCGTACGTCAGACTCGACCGCGCAAAGTCGCGAATGGAGTCATTGAAGTTGTACATGCCCATGGCCACGCCGCCGTCCTGGCCGAACTTGGCGACCTCGAACTGCATCGGCTCACTGCCATCGGCCGGCGTGTACGTCATGGTGACCGTGCCCGGGCCCGGCACCTTGAAGTCGGTGGCCTTGTACTGATCGCCGTGCGCGTGACGCCCCACCACAATGGGCTTGGTCCACCCCGGCACCAGCCGCGGAATGTTCGAAATGATGATCGGTTCGCGGAAGATCACGCCGCCCAGAATGTTGCGGATGGTCCCGTTGGGGCTCTTCCACATCTTCTTGAGGTTGAACTCCTTCACACGCGCCTCATCGGGCGTGATCGTCGCGCACTTCACCGCCACGCCGTACTTCTTGGTGGCTTCGGCGGAATCAATGGTGACCTGGTCGTTCGTGGCGTCGCGATGCTCAATGCCGAGGTCGTAGTAGTCGAGCTGCACGTCGACGTACGGCAGGATCAGCTTGTCCTTGATGAACTGCCAGATGATGCGGGTCATCTCGTCGCCGTCCATCTCGACGACGGGGTTCACAGCTTTGATCTTGGCCATCGTGGGGAGTGCCGGGTGATTCGGGGTGGTGGACTGCCGGCCGCCCCAGTCGGGGCGGCGGGGAACTGAATCCGTGCAAGATGGGTCCCGAACTGCACGGGGACCAGTGCGCCCGTGGACTGCCGGGCGGGGGCGATGGGTACCAAACACAGCGCGCCGCTCCGGCAAACCGGAACGGCGCGCTGCGCATCAGCAGGTAACCCGTTAGGGCACGGGTGTTTCCGGCGTCAGAACCCGGCGACGTTGAGACGGCCGCCGGTGACCACCTTTCCGGCAAGGGACGGGGTCGACGCAGCGCTGCTCATAATGGCGGTCTTGATCTGCGCCGCCGAAGCGCCGGGGTTGAGGCTCGCGTAGAGCGCCGCGGCACCACTCACATGCGGCGTGGCCATGGACGTGCCATTGTAGCTCGCGTAGCCACTGGTGACCGGCCCATTCTTTCTCGTCTGCCGCGGAACCGTGCTCCAAATGGCGCTTCCCGGCGCACCGATGTCCACCGTAGTGGCTCCATATTGCGAAAACGAGCTCAGCGCACCGGTGCTGGTGATGGACGCCACCGCAATAATGTTGGAGCTGGTGTACCCCGACGGATACGAGGCCGTGGCATCGTTGTTGGTGCCGCTGTTACCGGCGGCAGCAATAAACAGGATGCCGGCCGTGTTCGCGCGATCGATGGCGTCCTTCAGCGCCTGCGAGAACCCGCCGCCGCCCCAGGAGTTATTGGTCGCGACAATGTTCAGGCCCTTGCCCTTCAAATTGGTGAAATAATCCACCGCCTTGATGGCATTGGCCGTCGTACCGCCCCGACTGCCGAGAAACTTGGCACTCAGCATCTTCACGTTCCACACCACACCAGCCACACCTTTTCCATTGCCACCAACGGCGCCAATGGTGCCAGCCACGTGCGTACCGTGGTCGTCGGCCACGCCATCGAAGACGGTGTTGTTGTTGCCGGCGAAGTCCCAGCCATAGACATCATCGACCAAGCCATTGCCGTCGTTGTCTATACCGTCGCCTTCCACTTCACCCGGATTCACACCGGCGTTGGGTGCCAAGTCTTCGTGCGTGTACATGTAGCCTTCATCGATGATGCCGATGTACACGCTATTGCTACCGGTCTTCCCCGCCGCCCATGCTGTGGCCGCTCCGGTACCATACAGATTGGCCGGACTGGTTGACGCGCCGTACATCCCCCACAACGACCCATTCGTGAAGTACGTGTCGTTCGACGTCGCCTGATGCTGATAAATCCAGTTGGGCTCCGCAAACTCCACATCGGGATCGGCTTGCAGCGCCGCAATCGCACGAGAAAGGTCGCCGTTCACTTTGATGCGGGTGACACCCACCCGACGTCCGCGTGAGCGCATGGCCCCGGTGAGAATTTCTTCCGACACCTGCCCGCCCACCCGGCCCAGCGCCCGACCACGGCCCGTGGCCGTGATGCCTTCCTTGAACTGCACCAGCAACTCACCGGCCACGAACTCCGGTGGCCCCGCCTGAACGGCCGCCATGGCATCGGCGGCACTCATGAAGGCGGCTTCACTTTCTGGGGCGGTCAAACTTTGCTCGGGAGAGCAGGCGGCGGCAAAGGCCAGCGAAGCGGCAGCGGTCAGGCGGGAGAGACGTTGAGCGGTGGGGCGCACGGTCACAGGTGACTCCGGTAGAGGCGGGACACAACGCATCAGCGGGGGATTACCCGCACGGTTGCTGTGCTACAATGTGAACGCGTCACCATGTCGTCAAGTCACACTGGTGGCCTACGTGAGGCTCAGGGGCCAAGCCCGCCGCGGCCCACGACCGGCTACGTACCCACAGCCTCCGGGTGCGTCATCGCCAACACCCGTCGAAGTTCATCGCGCACCAACGGACTGCCACTCTGCCGCAGGTACTCGACCAGCACCGGAGAGGCACAGCGAAAGCCGCCATCCTGCTCCATGGCCAGCCCAAGTTCCACCAGACGTTGCCCCAATACGCCAGCCCGCAACCTTGAGATTCCGTGGAGGTGCGACAGCCGGTCAAGCGAAACCGCCGGGCGCGCACGCCATTCAGCCAACGGCACGGGGTGCCCCTGCTCCATATCGAGCGCCAATGATAACAGCACGGTGCGCGCCACATCGTCCAGCGACTCTACATGCTGCTGTGCCCGCGCCGCCAACGGCGCAATACATGGCGCGGCCAATGAATGCGTCTGCCACTCGGTCGATATCGCCCCCCAGCGTTGCTGCATCAGTTGCAACGACGCCTGCACATACCCCGGCACGCCGTGCGACCCGTGATGGATACACTCGGCAACCGCGCGCCACCCCGAGGGCACACGAGAGAGTTCCACCAGCATGCGCTCAACGCCTTCGATCGACAACGGCGCCAGTTCCACTCGTCGACTCGATCGCGCAAAATCGGCCCACGCAGGGTTGTTGCGCTCTTGCCCAAGGTCATCCGCCCCGGTGAGTAGCCAAAGGATTGGCGCCTCAGTGGTCCGCATCGCCACTGCCTGCAATACGTTGGCGCTTTCGCGGTCATACCACATGGCGTCATCGAGCGCCACCACCGCCACGGTGTCTTCACAGATCGCGAAGAGTGCCTGCGCGAGTGCCTCCTGCAGTCGAATGGAGAACGTGGCATCTGAGGGTGGTAGTGCCATGGCGCTTCGCCGCAAAGCCGGGAATCGCTCCTCCAACGCCGGCACGAGCGTCCGCAACGTCTGCAGGTGTGTTTCGTGCACGCCGCCCAGAGCGGCGAGGTCCACCATCTGTTGAATCAGCGCTGCGGCGGCACCATACGGCATCACCGGGGCATGGGGTGGCGATGCCGCCGCTATCACGGTCGCGCCACGCATCGCGCACATGGCCGCGACATCCTGAAGTAAGCGCGTGCGCCCTGCCCCGAGTCGCCCTTCGAGTGTCACGCCACTTGCACGGCCACTCTGTGTCACGTCATCAAACGCCGCACCGAGGGTCGTCCACGGCACATCCCGTTCACAGAGACTGGCCAACAGCGAACGGGGAGGGTCAACCTGTACCTTGGCCGTCCCGGCGGCTGGCACGGCAACGGCGCCGTGGACGGGAGTGACCCAACGCACCGCGCGCAGACGCTGCATGGCGTTCCGAATACGATCACCTTCTGTGTCGGTTGCCCTTCCCTCCTCCGCCAAACGTCGAAGGGCCTGGTCGCCAAGCGTGTGGACACGCGCGTCGTCATGCAGCAGTACCGCGGCGTCAATGGCCTGGCAGGCCGCGTCCACCGACTCCGGCACGATGTCCAGCCAGCGCTCGGCAGCCGCCAGCGCGGACGCATAGTCGCGACGGGCCGTGGCCTCTTGCACGGCGCGCGCCAACGACGCCTGTGCCAACCGCACCAGACGCGCCCTGGTACGGTCCCCCCAGTGCAGAAACTCCGGGGCATCCTCGGCGGTCACGTCCTCCAGGAATCGGTGCACATCCGTTTCACACGCCTCTCGCGGTTGCCTCTCGTGGAGGGCAAGGAACTGCAGCACGTCGCAGCGGCAGGCAGAGGCGAACGGCTCACGCTGCAACGACACCATCGTGCGATCGGACCGCAGCGCCTCCCCACACACGTCTCGCAGCTTGCTGAGCGCCTGCCGCAAAGACATTGCCGCGTGCGCCTCATCGCTGTCGGCCCAGAGCAGCGTGGCAAGGTGCGCCCGCGAATGTGGACCGGGTTCAACGGCCAGGTAGGCCAGCAGGGCGGCGGCTTTCCGCGGTAACGGCACCCGCTGACGTTCGCCATCCCGCAGCGAAAGTCCGCCACACAATTGCAGGGAAAGCCCCGTGCGGGCATCAGCCAGCGGCATGCATTACGCCATTTGCGCAGGAGAGTCGAGCCCATCCGGTGAACGCCCTAATGTCCTTCCCGTACGGCCGAAGGGCCAGTGAGGACCCTTTCACGGAAGCCCCGGGGGCTTTCACGATGCTTTCACACCCCTCCCGTAAGCTCTCCCCAGGTCCGCGGCGAACGCCGTCCCTCCCCACCCTGTTCTGGAGAACGACCATGAGCACCGAATCGAAGAAGGACAAGAACTTCCTCCGCATCGAACTCACGCCGGCCCAGCAGGAACAGGTCATGAACGAGACCGGCAAGGCGGCCGACGCCATTGAATTGACCACGTCCGAGCTGGAAGAGCGCGTGGCGCCGCGCCGCATGATCGACGCCTGATTCTCTGTCACCCGCGTTCTCACCCTCCTTTCAGAGGCAACTCCAATGAGCACCGAATCCAGCAAGGACAAGCGCGTCGTCAGCATCGAGTTGACCCCCACGCAGCAGGAACAGGTCTTCAAGGAAATTGGCAAGTCGGCCGACAGCATTGAAATGTCGCCGGCCGAGCTGGAAGAGCGGATCGCACCGCGGCGCTTCCAGCCCTGAAAGCAGCAAGACATTGGGCTAGGTAACAGGCCGGCGAGCTATCGCCGGCCTGTCGTCTTTTATGGTGACAATCCGATCTCCTGTTGGAAGGAATAGCCCCAATGGTCTTTCCTGTCGCCGGCATGAGCCGAAAGAGGGACGCGTGCGGCCTTCCCTCGTGCAGGCAATCGACATCCACCCAGAGCGGAGAATGACCATGAGCACGCCCAGCGAGAAGGAAAAGTCGGTCCCCATCGAACTGACCCCGGAGCAGGAGGAGCAGGTCATGAGCAGCACGGGCAAGGCGCCAGAAGCCATTGAGCTGTCGAGCACCGAGCTTGAAGAGCGAATCGCCCCGCGTATCCGCCTGCGCCCGTAACGCTTTCTTCATGTTGTTCACGCGCCGCCCGGGCTATCGTCGGGGCGGCGCGTGAACATATTGGCGCGTATGCTCTGCTTCATTTGTCCCCCGCCTCATCCATGACGAGCAGCGCCCGCCCAACCGCCTACGACGACGTCCACGACGCCACCCTGGCATTCCTCGGCGCACGTGAACCGGTTGCCCTGTGGCAGGCACTCCTCGGACACGCGATCGCGGCACTGGACGGCTACGGCGGGTCATTCTGGACGCCCCATGCCGGTGGGCTCCGCCGCATCATGGTGGGCGGCGTGGACGAATTGGCCCGGGAAGTTGAGCAGCTGGAGGGAGATGATCTCCCCAGACTCTCCGAGCAGTCAACCGATTCCTATATCGTGGCGCGCGAGATCCGCGGGCCTGACAAGCGGTTGATTGGCGTCTTGCGGGTGTGTCGCCCGCGCGAGGATGGAGCCCCCGACGAGGCCGCGCTCGATACGCTCAAAGCGATGTTGACCGTGGCCGCGAATGTGGCCGGTCAGCTGCTCCGCGAACAGGACCTTCAGGCCAAGGCCCGCGATTTCACCTTGGTTGCCGAACTCAGCCGTGAAGTAACGGCCACACTCGACCTCGATCGGGTGTTGCGTGTTGTAGTCAATCTCGCGGCGCGGGCTGTCACCTTCGACCGGGGTGCGCTCGCACTGTACGAAGATGGTACGTGCGACATTCGTGCGGTCTCCGGCGCCGACAAGGTGGACCCGGAGGATCCCAAGCTGCGCGACCTCGCTGAACGCGCCGCGTGGGCCGCTGGCCGGGGTGAAGGGCTCTACGTTTCCGACCGCGACGATCCGGGGTCAGACGCCGAACGCGTCTTCCTCCAATTCTTCTCGGCGGATCTCGAAGCGGACGATACCCGCAGCGGGCTCTATCTCCCGTTGCGTGATGAAGAAGGAATTGTGGGCGTGCTGGTCCTGGAAGCGCAGCGGGCGGAATTCGCCACCGATCATCAACGCGACGTGGCCGAAATTCTCGCCAATCAGGCCACGGTGGCCATCCGTAATGCGCGCCTGTACTCGCAGGTCCCGCTGGTCGATATGCTGGGGGCTATTGGCGAGCGCCGGAAAGCATTCAAGGCCATCCCGAAGCGCACCAAGCGTCTGGCCGCTGCGGCGGCGGTGCTCGGGCTCCTGATGTTGACGCTTGTGCAGTGGCCGCTGCGTGTTGACGGCCACGACGCCGTGCTGCTGCCGGCAGAACGCACCATCGTGCGCGCCATGCTTGACGGGCAGATTGAACAGGTCCTCGTTCGCAGCGGGCAGCAGGTCGCGCAAGGCGAGCCGCTCTTCCGATTACGGAGTCTCGATCGCGCCGGTGCCCGTGACGCCGTGCTGGCCGATGTTGAGGCAGCAGAGCGTGAGGCCGCACTGGCTGCGAGCCTCGGCGATGCCGTCAACGAGCGACTGGCCAGGCTCCGCGCGCAGTCGGCGCGTCAACGGGCTGAGCAACTTACCGCCGAGGTACGTGCCACGGTCATTCGAGCCCCGACCGCCGGTGTTGTGCTCACGGAGCGACTCGATGAACTGCTCGAGACCCGCGCGCTCGCCGGGGCGCCGTTGCTGACGCTCGGTCGCGTGGATTCGCTCGAGGTCACCTTTACGGTGCCGCAGCGCGAAGTGACTCGATTGGCCGCAGAGCAGCGCATCCGCCTCCGCACCGAGGCGGTCCCGCAGCGAACGTTTGAAGGGCGAGTCATTAGCATCGCGCCGTTGCCCACCTTGCTGGCCGATACCGTCACGGCGGCGTCGGCCACGTTTCCGGTGCGTGCCCTGGTGGCCAATGATGATGCCCTGCTGCGCCCTGGCATGACGCCGTACGTTCGCGTCCTCACCGATCGCGCGTCACTCGCGGAACGCTTGCTGCGCCGCCCGTGGCGGGCCGCGCGTCTCCTCTTCTGGAAGCTCACGGCATGACCCGCGTCAATCTTCCACCGGCAACA
The DNA here is from genome assembly GCF_000695095.2 of Gemmatimonas phototrophica. NCBI lineage: Bacteria > Pseudomonadati > Gemmatimonadota > Gemmatimonadia > Gemmatimonadales > Gemmatimonadaceae > Gemmatimonas > Gemmatimonas phototrophica. Next base: position 2,788,257 of record NZ_CP011454.1, read on the forward strand.
GCACTGCTCATCGCACTGCTCACCGGCACCGCCTGTTCGGGCACGCCAGACGCCAAGGCCGCCCAACAACGCGCATCGGGAACGAGCACGACCGGCCGCTTTGCTGCGGTAGAGTCCACCACAGTCAGCGAACCACTACGCCTGCCGTCACAGCTGTATGTGGAGCGAGACGCCGTGTTGTCCACACGTACCGATGGCGTACTGCGTGCGCTCACGGTGAATCTGGGCGCCAGTGTTCGCGCCGGACAGATAATGGGCAGCGTAGATGACGAGGCGCAGCGATTGGCGCAGGCGCGGGCGACCGTGGCGCTGGACCGGGCCACCAAACTCGCCTGGCGCGCCCGCGAGATGCGCACGAGCCAGAATATCCCCGAATCGGAAGCTGAGGACGCAGAGTTCGCCCTGCGCGAAGCCGACGTTGCCAAGCGTGAAGCCGACCTGGCACTGGAGCGCACGGCCATCAAAGCGCCTTTCGATGGCGTGGTGAGTGCGCGCTACGTACAGCCCGGGCGTCTGTTGGCCGCCAATGATACCGTACTCCGTATTACTGCACGCGGCCCCTATCTCGCGCGCGTGCGAATCCCGGAGCACGATGCCGATGGCCTGAAGTTGGGGCGTGTGCTGGGGGTCCAGGTGGGTGAGCAGACTCGGGGTCGCGGACGTGTGGTACGCATCGCCCCCGACATCGACGCGGCCAGTGGCACGCGCGAAGTGATTGTCGAAGTGGACGCGCGCGGCACCGCGCTCATGTCCGGGCGCGCGGTGGTCGTGGAGTTGCCGCGGGCCTCTCGCCCAGTGCTCACCGTTCCCGCCGCGGCCATCAGTGCGGATGGGTATGTCGTCGTACAGCAGGACGGACGCGCCGTGATGCGACCGATTGTTGCCGGAAACCGGTTTGATGATCGGGTAGAGGTCCGCGCCGGCCTCGTAGCCGGGGAGCGCGTGCGCCTCCCATGAGTACCGTTCGACGCCCCTCGCTGGTCAACGGCGTGCGCGTGGTCGAGCAGCGCTTTCAAGGAGAACCCGGGTTCGTGGTGAAGAGTCCGTCCACCGGCAAGTACCTGCGCTTCAAGCCGGTGGAAGCACGTGTCATGGAGCTCTTCAACGGCGAACGGACCGTGCATCAGGTGGCGGCGCAAATGACGGCGGAAGGCACCAGTATCGGGGCTTCCACCATTGACGCGTTTGCCACGAGACTGGCCACACTGGGCATTGTGGATCGCACGCTCGTGGAGAAAACGTCGGCCCAACTCGAACGGTTGCGTGAGGAGCGCAAGGAACGCCGAAGAAAGCCGCTTTTCCGCGGCGAATTTCTGCGGATGCGTTTTCCCATGGGTGATCCGGATCGTCTGCTCACGCGCACCATGCCACTGGTACGCTGGTGCTTCACCCCGGCCTTCGTGTGGGGGTCCGTGGCGGTATTCGCCTTTTATGCGTTACTGCTCACAGCCCGCTGGCAAGAGCTCACCACGTCGTTCAGCGCCCTGACCAACCCGGCCAATTGGAGTGTGGCCACGGCACTGATGTTCTGGGGTGCATTCATTGGTGTGGGCATTGTGCATGAATTGGGACACGCCTACGCGTGCAAAGGATTCCGCGGGGAAGTGAACGAAATGGGGTTCATGATCATGTACTTCCAGCCCGCCTTCTATTGTAACGTGAACGATGCCTGGACGTTTACGAAGCTCAGTGACCGGTTGTGGGTCACCGCCGCGGGCGCGTGGGTGGAACTGTTGCTGGGCGCTGCCGCTGCCGCGGTGTGGGCCGTTTCGGCGCCCGGCACGGTCATCTCCCAACTATCCCTCATGGTGACGTTGCTTGCCGGTGGACTGGCGCTACTCAGCAACGCCAATCCCCTGCTGCCGTACGATGGCTACTTCGCGCTGAGCGATTGGCTGGAAATTCCCAATCTTCGCCAGCGCGCGCTGGGCTACTTCAACTGGTTCTTCGCCACCACGATCCTCCGTCGCGAAGCCGAGGAGCCCGCCGTCACCGAACGAGAGCGCCGGATCTTTCTCTGGTACGGCGCGCTGGCGTCGCTGTATATCGCCATGGTCTACACCATTGCGCTGCGCTTCGTCGTTCGCTGGTCCTACCGGACGTTTGGTATCACCGTGGCAACCGCGCTGGTGGTGGTTCTCATGACATGGCAGCGCCATCGGTTGTTGGCCGCATGGACGGCTGTGCGCGCCGCCTGGCACGACTTCGCACGCCAGACGCTGCGCAGCCGCTTCGCGCTCATTCCCGCCCCGCTTCGGGGATGGCGGGGCGGGGCGTTGGGCACGGCGCTGCTCATGCTGTTGCCATGGCCGCGCAATGTTGACGGCGAATGGAACGCGCGACCGCTGGGCTATCGCGTCGTGACTGCCCAGACAGACGGTGTGATTACCGACGTACGCGTACGCGGCGGTGATATGGTGGTGGCCGGCGCCCCCATGCTGCAGCTACTCAACCGCCAGACGGAACGCTCGCTCACACAAGCGACGTTCGATCGGGATTCGCTGCAGTTACAGGAGCAAGCCTCAGTGGCCGCACGCGCCGGCGACATCGCCACGCTGCAAGCGCGGTCACAAGCCGCCAGCGTACGTGCCGCCAACAGCCGGGCGGTTCAACGGCAATTGATCGTTCGCGCCACAACCACGGGCACGGTACTCACGGAACAGCCAGCGTTGCTGATAGGCAAGCCGGTGACTGCCGGCACCCCCCTGCTTCACCTCGGCCGCAGCGATTCACTGGAAGTCCGGGTGCACTTTCGTGGTGCAGGTGCCGCTGCACTGCAACCTGGTCAACGCATCCGCCTGTATCTGGACGCGGATGCCGCGAGGCCCATCACCTCAACGGTGTCGCGGGTGAGCCTTGTTGGCACGCCCGAACATCCGGGGGCAACGGAAGCGCTTGTACACCTTCCGGCCTCAGGCGCCTGGCGCGCAGGCACGAATGGCCCCGCCAGGGTGCGCTTGCAAATGGGGACGATTGGTAGCGCGATGCTCTGGGCCATACGCAGCCGCCTGCGCCCCGACTTTCTGTTGTAGCGGCCGTCGAATCAGAGGGCGTCGCGGCTGCTGTCGACCGTTTCTTCAAACACCCCGACGTTGCGATTCTTCGCCACGTTATCCGCAGTGAAGTACCGGCCGTTCATGGCGATGTATACGCCCGGCGGCAACGTCTGCACGAAACTGAGAGCGCTGCCCAGGTTGAACAGCCCGTCAGAACTGCCAAAGGCATACGGCACCATGGCGCCGGTCAGCACAATCGTCTTGTCTGGCAGCTCCGCGGCCAGCACCCGGGCCGTGTCCACCATGGTATCGGTCCCGTGCGTGATCACGATCTGAGACTCGGTCGCCGCTTGGCACGCCTGCACGATCTGCAACCGGTGCGCCTCTTTCATTTCGAGGCTGTCGATCATCATCAGAACGTCCACGGACACATCAATCATGCAGCGCCCTCGACGCAGCATTTCCGGGAGATGTGTGGCGTCGAAGTGCAGCGTGCCGGTGAGTTCGTCGTACTCCTTGTCGAACGTGCCACCTGTCACGAAAACCCGTACGCTCATGAGGCCTCCCCGGTCGTGCCGCTCTCGCGACGCGCGGCGGCCTCGGCCCGCGCCTTGGCCCGCGCCTTGGCGGCCTTTTCACGGGCCTTCTTTTCTGCCTTCTGCGTGGCGATCCGTTCCGCGGCAGCAATCACCGCCTCGCGTTCAGCAACCTGCGCTTCGCGTACCGCCCACTCCGCGCGATCGCGGGCTTCCGCGTCCCGGGTGCGCTGCAGACTCTCGGACTCGCGCCAGGCCGAAACCTTGGCATGGTCACCGCTCATGAGCACGTCGGGCACCGTATGCCCGCGATACTCTGCCGGCCGCGTATAGCTGGGCGCGCTGATCCCGCGATCAAAGAACGAATCGGTGCGCGCACTCTCCAGATCGCTCATGGCCCCCGGCAACAGCCGAACCGTGGCGTCCACGATGGCCAGCGCGGCCGGCTCACCCCCACTCAGCACAAAATCGCCGAGCGACAACTCCTCGGTGGCCAAATGGGTGGCGACGCGCTCGTCGATATCCTTGTAGTGGCCACAGAGCAGCGTGAGTTCGGTGCCTGCGGCAAAGCGCATGGCATCGGCGTGCGCAAAGCGCCGCCCGCGCGGGGAGAGCAGCACGATGGGCGATGTGGCACCCACCGACTCCACGGCCTCGAAAAACGGGCCGGGCTTCATCACCATCCCTGGTCCACCACCGAACGGATAGTCATCGACGGTGCGATGGCGATCGTACGTGAATGCCCGCAGGTCCACGAGATTGTACGTCACCCCCCCGGCCGCGGCGGCCTTGGCCGGAATACTCAGCGACAGGGGCCCCGCAAAAAACTCGGGGAAGATGGTGACGATGTTGATGCGCAGCATGCGCGTCCGGGTAAGATCGAAAGGGCGACGATCAGTCAAACAGGCCGTCGAGCGGCGCAAAGACGATCGTGCGGGTCGTATCGTCTACAGAGAGCACGAGTTCGTCCGTCCAGGGGACCAGTGGCCGCCCCGTCGGGGTCTCCACCTCCAGAATGTACCCCTGTGGCGCGTCGTACACGTCGCGCACGTGCCCCACGAGCCCCTGCCCCTCCACTTCCACACGCATGCCGATGAGATCGCCAATGTAGATCTCGTCGTCATCCGCTTCCGGCAACACACTGGGGTCCGCGAGGAGGTACCGGCCGCGCCAGCCGTCGGCGATATCGCGGTCGGTGAGTTCGCGGACGCGGACCAGCCACTCCTTGTTCATGGGGCGACCGTCTTCGACGTGCAGCGGTTGGGCCTCGCCACCGGCAACAAGGTTCCCTTCGCGGTCGCCGGGATAAAGCAGTGCGCCGGACGCGAAAACCGCGTCCGGCGCATCGGTCAGCGACTCGACGGCCCAGGCGCCGCGCACACCATGCGCGCGACGTACCCGGCCGACGACGATGAACTCGGCCAGCTTAGGCCTCGCCGGTGGGCATGGCCACGGCGGCTGCCTGCAGCTTGCTGGCAAGACGCGCCTCATGACGGGCCTTGAGCACACCCGCGCGACGGAGCAGCGAACGGACCGTGTCCGTGGGCTGGGCGCCGACATTGAGCCAATAGTTCACGCGCTCAACCTGCAGGTTGATGGCGTTCTCGCCACCACGCGGCTGGTACTGCCCGAGGATCTCGATAAAACGGCCGTCACGCGGCGCCTGCGAATCGGCAACCACGATACGGTACATGGGGGTCTTTTTACGGCCTTCACGGCGCAGGCGGATCTTTACGGCCATTGGAGTCTCTTGAGCAGGTGGTTCAGCGCTGGCGTGGCGTTCCGGCTACCGCGCCTTCCGGGCTCATCGCATAACCGGCGTTTCCGGCCTGCACCCAGGCGCCCCGATTGGGGCAGCCTTGGAAGATAACCACAGCAGGGGTTGGGATTCAAGCCGCCCTGTATCGCAGCGCCTCCCCACCACCAGGCGTACAATAAGCAGACCATCCGTACGTGGACCTCTGCCCAGCCCCATGCCCGTCGCCTACCGCTCGAACCGCCTCTTTGCTGCCGCGCTGGCCACGGCGACCCTGCTTGTGCCCGCGCTGGGGGCCCAGCCCGCGCCCAAGCCCGCCAGCGCCGTTGAAAGCGCCAATGGCATGGTGGTCTCCGCCAGCACCATTGCCAGCCAGGTAGGCCGGGACGTGCTGGCCAATGGTGGCAATGCCGTGGACGCCGCCATTGCCACCGGATTCGCCCTGGCCGTGACATACCCAACGGCGGGCAATATTGGCGGCGGCGGGTTCATGGTGATCCGCTTTCCCGACGGCCGGGCGACCACCATTGATTTCCGGGAGCGGGCGCCCGTAGCGGCCACTCCTTCCATGTTCACCGACAGCACCGGCAATTACTCGGCTCGCCTTCACCACGGGTCGCACAAGGCGGTGGGGGTGCCGGGCACCGTTGCCGGTTTCGACCTCGCACACCAGAAGTACGGCAAGGTGACCTGGGCCAAACTGGTGGATCCCGCAGCCCGCATGGCCGATACCGGATTCATGGTCCCTGTTGGACTCGCCGCCTCGCTGGGCAGCCCACGGTTACAGGAACGCCTCGCGGCGTATCCCGCCACCATGGCGGCGTACTATCGGGCCGGCAAACCGTACGCCGCCGGTGAGCGCATGGTGCTGTCAGACCTTGGCAACACCCTGAGCCGCATTCGCGACCTGCGCCGGGACGGGTTTTACAAAGGCACCACGGCGCATCTCATCACGGCCGAAATGCGGAAAAACGGGGGGCTCATAACGGAGCAGGATCTCCTCGCGTACGAAGCAAAGGAACGCGCGCCGGTTCGGGGTATTTTCAAGGGCTACGACGTCATCACCATGCCTCCGCCAAGCAGCGGCGGCGTGGCCATGATTGAGATGCTCAACATCCTGGAAGGACTCGACCTGAAGGGAGCCGGCCACAATTCTCCGCAATACGTGCACTGGCTGGCCGAGAGCATGCGCCGCGCCTTCCGCGACCGAGCCATTCACCTGGGCGATCCGGATTTCACGAAGCCGCCCGTTGACCGGCTCACCAGCAAGGCCTACGGCACACGGCTCCGCAGCACCATCGACGCCAACAAGGCGTCGCCGTCGTCCCCTGCCGATGTGACCCAGGGCTACGAAAGCGACGAAACCACGCACTACTCCGTGGTGGACAAAGATGGGCTGGCCGTCTCGGTGACCTACACCCTCGAAGCCGGTTACGGACTTGGTGCGGTGGTGGAAGGGGCCGGTTTCCTGTTGAACAACGAGATGGGAGACTTCAACGGCAAACCCGGACTGACGGACAGCACGGGTCTCATTGGCACCGCCCCCAATGTGGCGTCTCCCGGTAAGCGGATGCTCTCCAGCATGTCGCCGACCATTGTGGCCAAAGACGGCAAGCTCGTGGCGGTCGTGGGGAGCCCCGGTGGGCGCACCATCATCAATACCGTGTTGCAGGTGGTGCTCAATCTGATCGCGTTCGACATGCCGGCCCAACTGGCCGTGAACGCACCGCGCCTGCACCATCAGTGGCTCCCCAATGCCATTACGGTGGAGCGCGAGGGATTTGACGCCGCCACCCTCGACGCCCTGCGCGCCAAGGGCCATGTGGTGCGAATAGGCTCCCAGCAGGGCACGGCCCATTCCATCGTGATCGATGCGCGCACTGGCAAGAAACTGGGCGCTGCCGACCCCCGCGATCGTGATGCCGGGGCCATTGGGCACTGAACGTCCGTACCGGAAAAGCACAAAGGGCACGGGGATCTTTCCCGTGCCCTTTGTCATGCATCACACTCGCAGTGCGAGTGCGCCACTTACTTGGCGGTAAACGCCGCGGTGGCCTTGTACGTGTCCCACATCACCACGATCTCGCCGCCCTTCCCGGCCGGCTTGACCTGAATTTCCATCTTTTCCACGACCGCGTTGTTGCTCGTAACCGTCATGGGAATGCGCAGCAGGTCCTGCTTGGCGTCATAGGCAGTGCCCCACTGCTTGGTCTGCTTGTTCACGATCAGTTCCCACTTGCCGTTCTCTTCGAGCTTCGTGAACAGCGTGTAGGTGCCGGCCGGAACGACCTTGCCACCAAAGTCGAGTGTCTTGCTTGTGGTGAAATGCGTGGCCTCGTTGGCACCCGTGCGCCACACCATGCCCCACTTCATGTCGCCAAGGCCGTTGAACAGCACGCGGCCGCGCTTGGACGGGCGGCCGTAGTTCACGTTGATCTCAGCGCCGGCAATCGTGGCCTTGACCGAGTCACGCGGCGAGGCCGGCGCCTTCTGGCCACCGCCCATTTGCATATTACCCATGGCGCCCTGTGCAGCGGCCGATACGGAGAACACCGAAACAGCAGCAAGCGCAGCGGCGCCGCGAACCAGCGAGCGGGAGATCGTCATATCTGAGGTCTTGGGTCTGGAAGGAAACAGGACGGGCGGCGTCTGTTGGACGCCGCCCGAATTCTAGCACCACTGGCAAGCCGGAAGTTCCCGGCGCCCCTGCAGTCACCGGGCTCGCCGCCTACTCCACCTTCCGGCGCGCCTGCGACAAAAATGCCGGTTCCAGCTCCAGCAGGTTGGCCAGCTTGCGGATCAGATACGCCTCCTGATCATCAAAATCCCCATCCGCCAACACGACCTGCCACATCAGTTCGGCGAGGACGATCCGCTGCGCGACGTCGTACTCCTTGACCACCTGGCGGGTGAAGACAAAGTGGTCCACCGCATCGCGGTTGGCGGCAGCGGCTTCGGCGAGCAGTACCTGCGCACCGGCCGCATCCACGCCGAAATGCCGTTGCAGAATGTCCACGATGCGGCGCTGTTCCGCATCCGAGAAGTTGCCGTCGGCACAGGCCAGCTCCACCAGGAGGGCACAGGCGGCAATACGCACATCATGAGGATGTACCCGCGAATGCGCCCCCGGAGTCCCGGGGACGCTGTCGCTGACCAACCGCCGTAACGTATCGAACATGTGTAAGGGTATGTGGTGTTACATGCGGCGCTGCGGCCCGATGGCCCGATCCAGCTTGGCCTTCACCGCTTCCAGTTCCTGTCGCAACACAGTGTACCGCTCCAGAGCATCCTGACCAACCTTCTGGTCAGCCCGGGCGGTCATGCCTGCTAGATAGGTAATGTGTGCCTGCAGCCCCGGCTTGCCGTACCGGATGGGCTGCGTGTTCACCACCTCACTCACTTCCTTCACCTGACGGGCCGTATCCGCTGCCGCACCAGTGGCGCCCTTGTACTTCTGCTCCGCCGTGCGCACGCGGGCCAGCAACGCGTTCACGTCGGCCACCATGTCGCGCATCTTCACGTTGTGTGCGAACTGCGCCTGCAGATCGGCTTCCGTGGTGCCATCGGCGGCGAGACGCGGGTCAATACGCACCCGCAGCGGTACACTCTGGGTCTGCCCCGCCACGGTAATGCGGGCCGTGTATTGTCCCGGAGGCGCGCCCAGTCCGTTCTGGTGCTGCACGTTCCACACGAACCGGTTCATCCCGACGTTCTTCGTGACCAGGTTGAGCGTTGGGCCCGACGCCATGGCCGCGACACCGCCACGGCCCGCCATCATAGACTCATCCGGATCGTCATCAGCTCCGCGACGGCGCGGCGGCTGTACCGGGACCACGCCACTCTTGAAACTGTTGACCGTCTTCCCGGCCGCATCGAGAATCTCAATGCGCACCGTGTCCGCCGGGGCACTGGACAGATAGTAATCCACGGTGGGGCCGAGGTACGACTGCCCAACATTGGTCCGGTACCCGTCTCGCGGACGGAATACGGTGAGCGCAGCGCTCGCCGTGGTGGGGCCGATCTGCTGCAGCGGCGCAATGTTGTCCAGAATCCAGGCGGCACGTCCCTGCGTGGCAATGACCAGATCGCCCTTGTGTACCCGGATGTCGTTGATGGGAATGATGGGCATGTTCAGGTTGAACGGCTGCCAGTGCCCACCATTATCGAACGACACGTACAAGCCGAATTCCGTGCCGGCATACAACAGCCCTTCCCGCACCGGATCTTCGCGAACGACACGCACCGGTACATCGGCGGCAATGCCATTCGTCCCGTCGGTCAGCAGCTTCCACGTCTTGCCGTAATCGTTGGTGAGATAGATGTACGGCTTGTAGTCACCCAGCAGGTAGCGGTAGGTGGCGTAGTACGCCGAACCCTTGCGATGCGGCGAGGCATCAATCCACGCCACGCGGCCACCATCACCCAGCCCCTTGGGCGTGATGCGCGTCCACGTCTTCCCATCGTCGCGCGTCACCGAGAAGGGGCCGTCATTCGAGCCCGTCCAGATCACGCCCTTTTCGAGCGACGACTCGGTAATGGCGTACAGCGTGCTGTAGAACTCTTCACCCGTCACGTCGCGCGTGATGGGCTGGCCGCTGCCGCCCTGGCAGCACTTGGGGAAGGCGGTCAGGTCGGGCGAAATCTTTTCCCACGACGCGCCGTTGTTGCGCGTGCGGTGCAGGTACTGCGACCCGTAGTACAGCACCTTGGGGTCATGCGGCGACGTCGCCATGGGCGTGGTGCGCTGCATGCGGAAAATGAGATCGCCGCCATCGTTGCCATACAGCGACTGCGCGCCAATCCAGTAATTCTTGGTCACGCCCGCCTTCATGTTCATAACGGCATACTGCCCCTTGCAGTTGCCATGCACGATGTTCTCGTCGCTCGGATGCGGAATGATCGGGCCCGTTTCACACCCCGGTCCCACCCGCACCGATGCCATGTTGAACACGTTGTTCAGACTCGGCACGATGTACGTGCTGTTGTCCTGCTGCGCCATGTACAGGTTGTACGGGAACGCATTGTCGAGCCACACCCCGTAGAACTCGGCCGTGGGCTGAATGTCCTGCGAGCTCCACGTCTTGCCGCCGTCAAACGACACGTTGGCGCCGCCGTCGTTCGACTGCACCATCGTGTTCGAATTGTTCGGATTGATCCAGATATCGTGATTGTCACCGTGCGGCGTACGGAACGGCGTGACCGTCTTGCCACCATCGGTGCTCTTGTAGAACGTTTCCGCACCCGCGAACACCACGTCGGCGTTGTTCGGGTCGGTGCCCAGCGAGGTGTAGTAGAACGGACGGGTAATGAGCCCCGGCGTGCTGTTCACCATCTGCCAGCTGGCGCCGGCGTCGTCGCTGCGATACAAGCCGCCCCCCGGCAGCGCTTCCACCAGCGCATACAAGCGGTTGGGGTTGGCAGCGGTCACGCCGATGTTGCCCTTGCCGATGAGTTCATTCGGCAGGCCATTACCGCGCAGGTTCTGCCAGGTCTCGCCGCCGTCGGTGCTCTTGTAGAAGCCCCCTTCGCGCGATCCGGAAATGATCGACCACGGCTTGCGCTCAATGCGGTTCATCCAGGCAAAGACCACATTGGGGTTGCCCGGCTGGAGCTCCACGTCCATGGCGCCCGTGCTGTCGCTCACGTACAGCGTCTTCTTCCAGGTCTTGCCACCGTCGGTGGTCTTGAAAACGCCGCGGTCGTTGTTGGGCTTGAAGATGTCGCCATAGGCGGCCACCCACACGATGTCCGGATTGGTGGGGTGAATACGCACCGCGCCGATCTGGCCGGCGTTGTAGAGCCCGCGGAATTCCCAGCTCTTGCCCGCATCGCCGGAGCGGTAGATGCCACGACCGGTGGAGACATTGGAGCGGACACCGTCCGACCCGGTGCCCAGCCAGATCACATTGGGATCGCTGTCGGCCACGGCCACGGAGCCCATGGATCCAACCGGGACCTTATGGTCCGTGATGGGTTCCCAGCTTTCCCCGCCGTTGGTGGTGCGCCACAGGCCACCGCTCGCCACGCCCATGTAGAACGTCTTGGGCTGTGACGGGACGCCGGTCACCGTCGTGACTCGACCGCCCCTGGAGTGACCAACCAAGCGATACGACAGCCCCTGGAACTGGGCAGGATCAACCGACGCCATGAAGGGCGCCTTGGGGGCCGCCGCAGGGCGGGCAGCGCGAGCGGCGGTTCGGGGGGCCTGCGCCACCGCAATTGCGGGAGCAAGGCCAATCAGAACGAGAGATGCCGAAACGGTACGGCGCATGCGTCAGGGAGGGTTAAAGGTGCAGCCGAGGTGCGAGGCTTCTTGTAAGCATACGTACGTGCGGCCTTCGTGTTGAGCTTTCCGACGATAGAAAGGCGCTGCGGCCAGATGGTCACACCGGCGGCTAGCGGGCGATGGCCCCCGCCTCGATGCCCTTGGCCAGGTCGAAAACCTGCCCCACCGCGCCCACCACACAGGTGGACCGGTCGAGCCCGAGCGTCCTGCGAAAGCGGTACACCACCTCCACGCCGGTACAGTGCGCGCCAATGAGCTGCCGCACGCCGGCCGCTTTGAGTCGTTGCTCTGTCCAGGCGAGGGTCTGCTCGGAGGCGTTGAACAAATGGATACCACCGATGAGCGCATGCACGTTCGCGGGACGCACACTCTCCCGCGCGTGATCGATGATGTTCACCACGCCGGCGTGACCACACCCCGTCAGCACCACCAGCCCCTGTTCCGTATCGAAGATCATCGACATGTCCTCGGGGACATTGTCTTCCAGCATGTCCGTTCCAACCTTCACCAATGCGGGGCGCGCCTGCGGATTGGACGAGCCCCAGTTGCGTTCGTTGTGCCGCCGCGGGACCGGACCGGTAAGCCATACCCCTGGATACAATTCGGTGGGCTTGGCGTGCACCGTGAAATGCCCGCCCGTTTCCTCGTAGCGCGGGCGAAAACGATTCATGGGATTGAGATCGTTGCTGTTGCCACTGCGTAGTCGCGGGGCGAAAATTCCCTCCCCCACATGTGCTGTCCCCAGGGCATCGGCGCGCTTGGACACGAGCTCCTTGCGGAGGGGGAGCAGACCAATCGTGTGATCGCCGTGATTGTGACTCAACACGACATCGGGCACGGTATCGAGGGCCACGTTCAGCTCACGCGCGTTGCGCGCCACCACGTCGTCGTGGGCGCCCGTGTCAAACAGCATGCGACGACCGTCCACCTCCACCAGCGCGGCAAATCCCCATTCGCCAATGCCGGCGTCGGCAAGCATGGTGGAGAGTATCGTGATACGCAGCTGACTCACCTTGCGGCGCGTCGTGGTGAACGGTGCGGCGGCACTCTGCAGCAACGACGGCATCACCGGCAACGACAAACCGGCGAGCGTCAGGTGGCGGATAAGTTCGCGACGTGATGTCATGTGATGTGGTTTGGAGAATCGTTCAGAGCTGTCGGCCGAGCTACTGGGCGCGCAGGACCCGCCCCGGACTGGCGAGATGCTGACCATCGCGCACGGCCACCTCGCCGTTCACGATCACGGCACTAATCCCTTCCGGATACTGAAAGGGGTTCGCAAAGGTCGCCGTGTCCGCCACGGTCGCCGGATTCAACACCACCACGTCGCCAGCCATGCCCACCGCGAGTCGCCCCCGGTCGCGCAGGTGTACCCGATCAGCCGGACGTGCGGTCATCTTGTGGATCGCATCGGCAAAACTGAGCGCCTTGCGTTCGCGCACATATCTCGCCAACACGCGCGGCATCGACCCCGCGCCGCGCGGATGCGGACTGCCACGCCGGGTCGGACCATCAACAGCAAAGGCGCCACCGTCAGAACAGACCATCGCGAAATCGTGCGCCAGCAACCGATCCAGATTGTCCTCGCTCATGGCGAACCCGAGCATACCCACTTCCAGCCGATTGCGTCGCAACAGCCCTACGGCTGCGACATAGGGATCCTCTCCGCGCGCCCCCGCCCACGCTCCCAAGCGCTTGCCTTCAGCGTCGCGGTCCACAGGGTTCTCGACCCGTGCGATTTGCACGTTGTCCCAACCGCCAATCACGTCAACCTTCGCTAACGACTCGGTGCGAATGCGCGCAGCCGTGGCCGGATTGTCGAGCCGCGCGAGAAACGCCTCGGCACCGCCGTCGCGGGCCCAGACCGGAAATAAATTGGTCAGGCCAGTGGAGTAGGCAATCCACGGATACACATCGAACCAGGCGTCGATGCCCGCGGCCCGTGCGTCCCGCAACCGGGCCAGAGACGCGTCGATCTTGGGCCAGTTGCGCGTGCCCTGCTGCTTGAGGTGTGAGACCTGCAACGGGCAGCGTGCGCCGCGGGACACCGCAATGGATTCATCGATCGCTTCCAGCAGCTGATCGTCTTCGTTGCGCATGTGCGTGGCGTACGGCAGCCCACGTGACGACAGCGGACGGCACAAGGCAATGAGCTCCTCCAGCGGCGCAAACGCCCCGGGTGTGTATTCCAACCCCGTTGACGCGCCGCAAGCGCCTTCGGACAGCGCCCGCTCGACCAGCGCCGTCATCCGCGTCAACTCCGCAGCGGTCGCCTTGCGGTCCGCTTCACCAATGACCTTTGCCCGCACACTACCCAGCCCGATCATCGCCGCCACATTGATCGCGGGTTTCACACCGTTCAGCTGACGCTCCCAGTCGGCAAAGGAATCGCCGATCGCCCCGCTGAAGGAGGAGCTTCCATCCGCACCCGCGACAATGGTCGTGATGCCCTGACGGATCACCGATTCCGCGCGCGGATCCTCACGCAACGATCCATCACCGTGCGAATGGATGTCCACGAACCCGGGCGTCACCGCCAGCCCACGCGCGTCGATCTCTACGGTCCCGCGGGCGGCAAGCCGAGCACCCAATTCGCTGATGCGGCCGCCGCGAATTGCCACGTCCATTTCCCGGCCAGCGCCACCCAACCCATCAAACACGGTGCCGCCGCGCACCACCAGATCATGGGCCTGACGACCTGGCGCATGCACAAACGGCCCCATGGCTCCAAGCACCGGAATGGCGCCGAGGACGGTCGTACCCTGCTTCACAAACTCGCGACGACTGTGTGGGCTGCTCATGACTCGCTCCCCTATCGCTTGGCACCGGGGCCGAGCACCACCCGTCCCGGGGTCGCACCGGTGTGCTCACCATTGCGCAGCACCGGCACACCATTCACAAACACGTCGCGGACTCCGGTGGCGTATTGGTGTGGCTGCTCGAACGTGGCGTTATCGCGAACGGTCGCGGGATCAAAGATCACGACATCACCATACGCGCCGGGCGTCAGTGTTCCGCGGCGCGTCAGGCGCAAATTGGTGGCCGGCAAGCTGGTCATGCGTCGCACAGCTTCCTGCAGGGTGATCACCTTGTCCTCCCGCACATACTTGCCGAGGACGCGGGCGAAGGTGCCGTAGGCGCGCGGGTGCGTATTGCTCTTGAGAAAATTCCCTTCGGGCGCCATGGATCCGGCATCCGATCCCACGCTGACCCAGGGCTTCTTCAACTGCGCGGCAATGTTGTCTTCGGTAATGATGAAATAGATCGTCCCCACCCGCGTCCCATCTTTGATCACCAGATCCATGGCCGTTTCTTCCGGACTGGTGCCGCGCAGCTTCGCGACCGCGGCCAGCGTCTTTCCGGTGTACTGTTTCAGTGAATCGGCCTTGAACCCCGACAGCACCACCCGATCCGGTGAACCTGACGCCAGCAGGAGACTCTCCCACTTGTCGGTCGGGGTCCGCATTTCCTCGGCGACCTTCCGCCGAATGGCGGGGTCCTGGAGTCGCCGCGCCCACGCGGCATACCCGCCTTCCTGCACCCAAGGCGGCATCGCGGCATCGAGACCGGTGGCGCCGGCGGTGTAGGGATAGATATCGGCAGTGATCTGCAGCCCCTGCGCGCGGACGCTGTCAATGCGGTTGAGCACCCGCGCCATCTTGGGCCAGTTGGCCTCGCCGGCAGCCTTGAGATGATAGATCTCGGCGCGAGCCCCACTTTCACGGGCAATGGTGATGAGCTCTTCGACGGCCTCCTCGAGCCGCGCCCCCTCGCTACGCATGTGTGAGATGTACATGCCGCCGTAGGGCGCTGCGGCCTTCATGAGCGCCACCAACTCATCCGTCTTGGCATAAAAGGCAGGCGCATAGATGAGCGACGACCCCACGCCCAACGCCCCCTCCTCCATGGCCTGGCGGACTTCCTGCTGCATCGCCTCGAGCTCAACGGGGGTGGGGGCACGATCATCCCAGCCCACATGATTGATCCGCACCGTGGTGGCCCCGACGAACGACGCAATGTTCGTACTGATCCCCTTCTTCACGAGCGAATCCTGGTAACCGCGCAGCGTCCGCCAGGTGATCGGGAATTTGATATCCCCCTGTTCGGCCAGCATGTCTGCCCGCAGCGTGTCCGACAGCGGCCCCATGGAGGTGCCCTCCCCCATGACCTCGAGGGTCACGCCTTGCCGGATATCCCCCTGGCTGCGCCCGTCCTCAATGAGGGTCTCGGTGGCCCAGCTGAGCATGTTGATGAATCCGGGGGACACCGCCATTCCCGTGGCATCCACCTCCAGCGTTCCCTTCCCGGTCACCTCTCCTACCGCAACAATGGAATCGCCCCGTAGCGCCACGTCGGCCGCGACCGGGGAGTTGCCCGACCCGTCGTACACCGTACCGCCGCGGATCACCACATCGTACGCCGGGGGCGAACTGCAGCCCACGGCCAAGGCTAGAGAACAAGCCACGGAGTGAAGGACAGAACGCGCAAGCCGAGGCCTGAACGAACGCCGAAAAAGCCGAGGAAAAGGACGGCCGATCATGTCGCGGCAGTTGGGAGTGAGGCATGGACCGCAGAACCCAGCACTTCCCAAACTTGGCACGTATGCGTCCCGTGCGTTAGGCTCTCTCGTACCTCCCTCGTGTTGCGCAGCTTCCTTTCGCAGCGCCTCCCCACGCCCCGCGCATGACCACTCCTCTCCCGGCGACTCCCGCGCGTACCGCGCCCCCTCAGTTGTTTACCCATTGGCGGGACGACCTCCCCGCCTCATTGGTTGTGTTTCTGGTGGCGCTGCCGCTGTGTCTTGGCATAGCGCTCGCGTCGGGCGCCCCGCTGTTGTCGGGGGTCATTGCCGGCGTGGTCGGCGGTCTGGTGGTGGGCGCCGTGTCTGGTTCCGCCCTCATGGTGAGTGGTCCGGCCGCCGGTCTGACCGCCATCGTGCTGGCTGGCATCACGCAAGTGGGGGGCTTCCAGCGGTTTCTTCCGGCAGTCATTCTCGGCGGCGCCATTCAAGTCGCGCTGAGTGTGGCCAAGGCTGGCGTGATCGGCTACTACTTTCCGTCGGCGGTTATCAAAGGCATGCTGGCGGCAATCGGCCTGACGCTCATCCTCAAGCAGATCCCGCACGCCGTAGGCTACGACGACGACTATGAAGGCGACTTCGCCTTCATCAGTCCGTCTGGTGAGAACACCTTTGATGCCATCGGCCACGCCCTCGGTCAGGTGCAGCCCGGCGCAATTGCCGTCGCCCTCTTGGGTGTGGCCCTCATGGTCCTCTGGCCGAAGACGCCGTTCGCTCGTATCAAGCTGTTTCCAGCCCCGCTCGCGGCCGTTGCGGTCGGGGTAGGGCTGAATGAGTTGCTGTTGGCGCTCGAACCATCCTTCGCGATTCGCGGCACCCATCTCGTCTCGCTCCCCACGACGGGCTTCAGCGGCATTGCCTCACAGCTCACCCGTCCCGATTGGAGTGCGCTGGCCGACCAGCAAGTGTGGATGTTGGCCGCCACCTTGGGTATCGTGGCCAGCCTTGAGTCGCTGCTCAGTCTTGAGGCCACCAACAAGCTCGACCCCGAAAAGCGCGATGCGCCCGCCAACCGGGAACTGCTGGCGCAGGGGCTTGGCAACATGATCTCGGGTTTCTTTGGCGGACTGCCAGTCACCGGTGTCATTGTCCGCAGTTCCGCCAATGTGGATGCGGGTGCCAGGACACGACTTTCGGCGCTCGCGCACGGCGTGCTGCTGGTCCTCGCCGTTGTGGTGATTGCTCCGGTACTCAACCGTATTCCGCTGGCCGCATTGGCCGCCGTGTTGCTGGTCACCGGCTTCAAGCTCACCGCACCCGCCCTCTGGAAGAGCGCGTGGCGTCTGGGAACGGCTCACTTCGTGCCCTTCGCCGTTACCATTGTGGCAATTCTGTTTACCGACCTGCTCAAAGGCATCGCGGTCGGTCTGGTTGTTGGCCTTGGCTACATCCTCGCTGAACACATGCGCCGCCCCGTGCTGACCAAGGTCAGCCCGCCCGGTGCCGTGCTGACGCGATATTTGTTGCCGGACCAGCTCACGTTCCTCAGCAAAGCGAGCCTGATGAACGTACTCGACGCGTTGCCCGAAGGGACGCGTGTGGAGATTGATGGACGCAAGACATCACGCTTCGACTACGATGCGCTGGAGGCGCTGATCGGGTTCCGTGAGACAGCGCGCACCAAGAACATCGACTACCGGCTCGTGGGGATTCCCGAGACCGACCTCACGCCTGCGCACTAACCGGAGCCGCCATGGAAAACTTCCGCAAGATCATTCAGCACAATCATGAGTGGGCCGCCGCCATGAAGGCCGCTGACCCGGACTTCTTCGAGAAGCGAGCCGGCAAACAGGAGCCCCAATTCCTGTACATTGGCTGCTCCGACAGTCGGGTACCTGCAGACGCCGTAACCGGAACAGAACCGGGCGAACTGTTCGTGCACCGCAACATCGCGAATGTCGTGCTGCCCAGTGATCTGAACGTCATGTGCGTGCTGCAGTACGCCGTCGAAGTGCTCGATGTGAAGCACGTGATTGTCACCGGCCACTACAACTGCGGCGGCGTCAAGGCGGCGATGGGGACCGCCAGCTATGGATTGGTGGACCTGTGGCTACAACCCATCCGCAACGTGGTGCGCTGGAACAAGCCCGAACTGGACCAGATTCAGGACGAACAGTCGCGATTTGACCGCGTGGTTGAGCTCAACGTACTGGAGCAACTGTACCATCTTTCGGAAACGCCCATCATCCAGAACGCCTGGGCCAAAGGGCGCCGGCCGCTGTTGCATGGTTTGGTGTACGACATTCACGAAGGGCTGCTGCGCGAGATTGCCACGGGCGTGGATTCTCAGGAGGCGGCTGATGGTCTCGCGCAGCGACGGCAATCCGGGGTACCGGCAGGGCCGCCTCCCATTATGGGACGCATTGGAGGGCCTGTCCTTGTGGGCGACGAACTCGCCGATCAGATAGCCAAGCGCGTCATGGATCGCATGGCCGCAGGCGCGAAGGACGCCTCCAAGAAGTAGCTTACACCAATGGCCAAGATTCTTTCTCCTTTCAAGTCGCTCCCGTTGGAGCGCCGTCAGTGGCTCGTGCTCGAGGCACTGGCGAAGCATAAGGGCGCGAAAGCGCTGTACGCCCAGCGTATTGCTGCCAAGGGCGGCGGCTTCCGCGCTGCGACTCTCGTCACCTGGCCGGCGGATAAGGTCGGAAAGGAAGCGCTCCGACTAGGGGCCCTTACGCCGCAGGATGAACTGGAACTGCTGCAACTGCTCTACGTCGATCTGGAGCCCCAGTATCAGATCACGTTCCTCGATGCCATGGGTATCGGGCACGAGAACGGGGTGCTGCCGGAAGATCTCGAGGTGCCGTACGCCAGCGCCGAGGCGGTACAACAGGGAGCCGCGGCCGTTCTGACGTCGCATGGTGACCAGGGTCGTCATTACCTGCGCACCCTGGTGGTATACAATCTTCCCGCGTGGCCTGGCCTCGACACCA
The DNA here is from genome assembly GCF_000695095.2 of Gemmatimonas phototrophica. Lineage (NCBI taxonomy): Bacteria > Pseudomonadati > Gemmatimonadota > Gemmatimonadia > Gemmatimonadales > Gemmatimonadaceae > Gemmatimonas > Gemmatimonas phototrophica. The sequence continues at coordinate 2,807,346 of NZ_CP011454.1, forward strand.
TCGTGCCGGCCGAAGGCTGACCAATAAAGACTGAATGCAACAACGCGCGGGTCGGCTCTGCCGATCCGCGCGTTGTGATTATCGCATGCCGAACATGCCGCCGCCGCCAAAGGGAATGCGAGGCATCCCCCCACCCTTCCCGCCGGCCCCACCGCCCATCTTCTTCATCATCTTCTGCATTTCGCGGAACTGATCAAGCAGGCGGTTCACTTCGTTCACCGGTCGGCCACATCCCTTCGCAATACGTGCCCGACGCGATCCATTGATGATGTCGGGCTTCTTGCGCTCCTGCGGCGTCATGGAGAGCACAATGGCCTCAATGTGCTTCATGCGTTTCGGATCCATCTTCACATCCTTCAGCATCTTCGGGTTCACACCCGGCAGCAGCTTGAGGAGGTTTTCGAAGGGGCCGAGCTTCTGCATCTGACGCATGGCCGACAGGAAGTCTTCGAGGTCCATGCCATCCTTGCGGACCTTCTTTTCGAGCTTCTTGGCTTCCGTCTCGTCAAAGGCTTCCTGCGCCTTCTCCACGAGGGACACAATGTCACCCATCTGGAGAATACGCCCCGCCATGCGCTCCGGATGGAACTCCTCCAGCGCATCGGGCTTTTCGCCAACGCCGATGTACTTGATGGGCTTCTTGAGCACCCCGTAAATCGAGAGCGCCGCACCACCACGCGCGTCACCATCGAGCTTCGTGAGAATGACGCCGGTAATGTCGAGCGCCTCGTTGAAGCCCTGCGCAATCTTGACGGCTTCCTGACCCGTCATGCCGTCGGCCACGAACAGAATTTCGTCGGGCTTGATGGCCGCCTTGAGACGCGTCAGCTCGTCCATCATGTCGGCGTCGATCTGCAAACGACCGGCCGTGTCCACAATTACAACGCGGTCGCGATTGCGCACGCCTTGCTCGATACCGGCCTTGGCGATCTTCACCACGTCCTGCGTGGTGCGATCAGCGTAGACCGGCACATCGAGGGCCTTGCCCAGCGTTTCCAGCTGATCAATGGCGGCTGGACGATACACGTCGGCCGCGACCAACCGGGTACTCTTGGCCTCGAGCTTGAGCCGCCGCGCCAACTTGCCCGCAGTCGTCGTCTTACCGGAACCTTGCAAGCCCACCATCATGATGATCGTCGGCGGGACCGAGCTCATCTTGAGCCCTTCACGCCGCTCGCCAAGCATCGCCGTCAGCTCGTCATGGACAATCTTGACGAGCTGCTGTGCCGGCTGGATGGACTTGAGCTGCAGGACGCCCACCGCCTGCTTCTCCACCCGTTCCAGGAACTCACGGGTGAGGGCAAAGTTGACGTCGGCTTCGAGCAGGACGCGCCGAACCTCGCGCATCCCCTCCTTGATGTCGTTCTCGGTCAGAACGCCGCGACCGCGCAGCTTCGCGAAGACGTTACCGAGTTTGTCTGTGAGCTCGTCGAACATAGGGAGGAAAGGTAATCGATTGGCGGGGCCGCCACGGGTCGGCGGGCACTTTTCGTGACCCTGAACACCGGTTTTTTTCCCGGGGGGTGACGCTGAGGGCCACCCATGACGCAACTTGCGTCGGAATCACGCGTTGCTCCGGTTTCCGGTCCCCGTAGATTGCCGGGTACAGGATCACGCTGTCACACTCATTGCCAGCCACGTGTCGCCTCAGAATCCGCGTTTTCCCGCCATCCCGATGCCCCGCGGCCAGCGGAAGGAAGAAATCCTCCGCGCGGAGCTCCCCCCAACGCTGCCCCTCATGGCGCTGCGTTCCACGATCGTGTACCCCCTGGGGACCATCGCGGTGCAAATGGGGGCGCCTGAAAACCTCGCGCTGCTCCGGGCCCACGAGGAATCAGGGCTCGTGGTGGCGCTGGTCGTCGCCTCCGGCGACGGGGACGACGCCATCGACCCCCATCGGTTCATTGGGCGGGTCGGCGTGGCCGCCCGCGTGCACGAACGCATCAATCTGCCCGGCGAGACGGTCCAGATCACCCTGCAGGGGCTGCGACGCATCACCATCGACGCCGTCGATCAGGTGGAGCCGTTTGCCATTGCCCAGATCCAGGGCGCCCGCGAAACCCCGCCGGATGCAGCCGAACTGGATGAACTGGTGGCCCGCACCGTCACCGCCGCGGAAACGCTGGCGGAGCTGGTAGACCGCATTCCCAATGAGGTGCCGCAGATCCTCAAAATGAACGTCTCCGACCCGGGACGTTTTGCCGACCTCGCGGCCACCAATATGAACCTGCGCATCGCCGACAAGGAAGAGGTGCTTCAACGCCTCGACATCGGCCAGCGCATCCGCTTCATCCTCTCGCGCCTTGAGCGTGAAGTGGCGCGCGCGCGCGTCATGGACGACGTCAAGAAGCAGACCGAAATCAAGATTGAACAACACCAGCGCGAGTTCTACCTCAGACAGCAGCTGCGGGCCATTCAATCGGAATTGGGCGAGGCCGACCCCAACGAAAAGGAGTCGGTCGATCTGCTGCGGCGCATTGAGGAAGCGCGCCTGCCGGAAAAAGTCGCCAGCGAAGCGCGCCGCGAAACCGAGCGTCTCCGCATGCTCTCGCCGGCCTCCAGCGAGTATCAGGTGCTCCGCACCTACCTCGACTGGGTGCTGGCCCTGCCCTGGCACAAGCGCAGCGGCGACGACGCCGAAATCGTCCTCGCGAAAGTCGAAGCCGCGCTCGAAGAACGGCACTACGGTCTCGACGAAGCCAAGGAGCGTATCGTGGAGTACCTCGCCGTGCGCAAGCTGCGCGGCGGTGACCCCACCGGCCCCATTCTCTGCCTCGTCGGTCCGCCGGGCACCGGCAAGACCTCGCTCGGCGAGGCGATCGCCAAGAGCATTGGGCGAGAGTTCTATCGCATCTCCGTGGGCGGGGTGCGTGACGAAGCGGAAATCCGCGGACACCGCCGCACGTACGTCGGTGCCATGCCGGGGATGCTCATTCAGGCGCTGCGTCGGGTGGAAGTGCGCGACCCGGTCATCATGATCGATGAGATCGACAAGATGTCGAGCGGCGGCCCCTCAGGAGATCCCACTGCGGCCATGCTGGAAGTGCTCGATCCGTCGCAGAACACGACCTTCGTCGATCACTACCTCAACCTGCCGTTCGATCTGTCGAGCTGTTTGTTCATTTGCACGGCGAACAACCTGTTTGATATCCCGGGCCCGTTGCGTGACCGCATGGAGGTCATTCGCATCGCCGGCTATACCATCGAAGAAAAGGTGGAGATCGCGCAGCGCTACCTCATTCCGCGCCTGCTCGACGACCACGGCCTCACCGATCAAGACCTGCATATTTCGGAGCAGGTGCTGGGGTTCATTACCAGCCGGTACTCGCGCGAAGCCGGGCTTCGCACCTTCGAGCGCTCCATTGCCACCCTCATGCGCAAACGCGCCCGCGCGAAAGCCGACGGCGACGAAAGCACGTGGGAAATCGGCGTGACACGTGCCGAGGATCTGCTGGGTCCGCCGCGCTTCTCTCAGGAGGAGGCGGAAAAAGAACCTGAGATCGGCGCGGTAACCGGGCTGGCCTGGACCAGCACCGGCGGTGAACTCATGACCATCGAAGCCCTGCGTATGCCGGGCGTCGGCAAGCTGACGGTCACGGGGCAGTTGGGTGACGTCATGCGCGAGTCCACGGAGGCGGCCTATTCCTTCGTTCGATCGCGCGCCGCCTCGCTGAGCATTGCCGACAGCGAATTCCGCGAATGCGACATGCATTTGCACTTCCCCGCCGGCGCCATTCCCAAGGATGGTCCATCGGCCGGCATTGCCGTGACCCTCGCCCTGGCGAGTGCGTTGTCACGCCGCCCCGTACGCCGCGATCTCGCCCTGACCGGCGAAGTCACGTTGCGCGGCAAGGTCCTGGAGATTGGCGGGGTGAAGGAAAAGGTGCTCGCTGCCTATCGGGCGGGGCTGCGCGAAGTCATTCTGCCCAAGGGCAATGAGAAGGACGTCCGCGACGTGCCGCAGGAGGTTCGCGACAAGATGGCCTTCACTTTCGCCAGCACCATGGACGAAGTGCTGCACCTCGCCCTGCTGCCGCTGCCGGAGAAACACCCGGCGGACAAAGCCGAGGTACGCACCACACCATCGGGTAGGAAAAGCCGCGCCGTCTCCGCCGACTTGCGCTGAACAGCCCCCCGTTCGGCCGGGGGGCGGCCTACAGCAATAACCCCGCGCTGTAGAGCAGCAGCCCGACCAATCCGCCCACCAGCGTCCCGTTAATGCGGATGAACTGCAGATCGCGACCGATCTGCAGTTCGATTTTCCGGGAGGTGGCGTTCGCATCCCAGGCGCCAACCGTTGTGGCAATCAGCTTGGCCACTTCTTCGCGCGCTTGTTCCACCGAGTAGGTCACCAGTTCCACCACCCAGCCGTTGGCCTTGTCCGCCAATGACGGGTCAGCCAGTACCTTCTGGCCCAACCCCGCAAGCCACCGCTCCAGCTGATCGGGTTCCGCTTCCGTTTCGGTAGCCAGCTTCTCGGCGTATCCGGCCAGACGGGACTTCACGTCGCCCCACACTTCGCGCGAGAACTCCGCCACGCCCGGGTGATTCAGGACGTCCAGCTTGATCTGCTCGGCGCGCGCTATGGTTTCCGGATTCTCCCGCAGGTTGGCGACGAACTTGTCCACCGCATCGTCGTAGCGCTTGCGCAGCGGATGTTCAGGATCGGCGGCCACGGCGACCAGTGTGGCTTCCACCCCGCTTACAATCTTGTCACCCAGACGGTTCTCCACCGCACCTGGCACCCACCACGGACTCTCCTTCTTGATCCGCTCCCGGATCATTTCTTCGTTCTCATCGAGAAATCGCGCGGCAAGGCGCAGGGCATCGTCCAGCAGCGCCTGATGACGCCCGTCGGCCGTGAGCAGTTCAAAGGTCTTGGCCGCCAACGGTGCGGCCTGCATTTGACGCAGCCGCGACACAATGCCGCGATCCACCAGTTCCTGCACATCTTCGTCGCGCATGACGCCAACGGCACCAGACAGGCCATGGGCCGCTGCCCGGGCCACACGCCGACTGTTCTCCGGCTGCGCGAGCCATTGGGCCGCCCGCTCGCCCAGCTTCATGTTGGTGAGCTTGCTTGCCACGACATCGCGGGTCAGGAAATTGCGCTGTACAAAATTGCCCAGCGCGGTGCCAATGCGATCCTTCCGCGACGGCACAATGGCCGTATGCGGAATGGGAATGCCCAGTGGATGGCGGAACAGGGCGGTCACCGCAAACCAGTCGGCAATTCCGCCCACCATGGCGGCCTCGGCGAAGGCCCGCAGATAGCCAAGGCCCGGGTAACGAGACTCATAGATGCGCGCGACCAGAAACACGATGGCCACCACGACCAGCATGAGCGTGGCAATGCGCTTCATCTGCACCAGCCGTACCCGACGCATTTCATCGTCGGGGGTGATGCGCAACGCCGCCGGCAACGATTCGTCAGCCGACGGCATGGGTACGGGAGAATGATTCGTCATGAACGCGTCATGAGCGACAACGCCTCAGCGCCTCAACGCCCCGTTGCGGGAACGTTCAGCGTGATGCGCGCCACATCGATGGGAGCAGCCTGACCTGCCGGAAGATCCATGTAGATCACTACGGGCTTTCCGTCCAGCTGTTCCAGACTCAAGGTCACCAATCGAGCGGCACGCTTTGGCGTGGCCGGGGCTTCAATGCGACGGGTGGTGCTCCCCGGCGCCACGTTGGGCTTACCCAGTTCATATCGCCGCCGCGCGGCGTCGGCCATGATGTCCAGAAAATCCGCCGCGTCCACGGCCGAATCCCACACCGACGCCCATACCAGCGCGTTGCCCTGTGGCGTGTTCATCACGGCGAGCCGGTCGCCGTCCACACCGGTGGCGGCCCGTCTGGCCAGTTCCTCGTTCTTGATGTGCTGCACCAGCGCCAACCGCGTCTCAAATTCCCCGAAGGTATTGGAGTACAGGACGGTACCGGTACGTGGGGCCGGGAAAGTCACGGCAACCGGGAGATCACGGTTCGCTGCCGTACCCGAGAAGTACGCCGAATCGTTGAGGAGCTGCTTGGTGGAGACCGGCAGGTCACTCAGCAACTCCTTCTCCGGTCGCACGTTGATGAACCGCCGCACAAAATCGGCGCCGCCAAGGTACGGGAACAGCAATCCCTCGCGCACAGCTCGCGGAGCCGAAGCAAACACGGGCATTCCCACCGACCCGTCGCGAATCATGTCGCGAATGCGATCCCAGCCGCCGGGCATCTTGAGCATGGGCCCCGCGTTGGGGTCGATCCGCATCTGCATGAACACGGCCTGCCCTTCCAGTACCGACTGGGCCGCGACCTGACGGTCCCCATCGTCCACGAGCCCCTGAATCGAATCGATCTTCACATACTGGTCCTGCAACGCATGCACCAGTTCGTGGGAGACCGTCTGCTTGAGCAGCATATCCGGGGCGCCATCCACGACGTAGAGCACCTTCGTCGTCGGGTCGTAATACCCAACGATCTGCTCCTCAAGCAGCTTTTGCAGCAAGACGGCCAGCTGCATGGTGTCGGGCACCATGCCAAGCAGCTTATAGACGGCTTCCTGACCGGCAATCTGCAGCTTGCCGCGCTCGCTCTCCAACTGCTTGCGGACAAAAACGGCGACCTCGTCGCGGCTACGCTTCTCCACCTTGGGCGGCGACTTGAACGGCAGCCCCATCTCGGCTTCGATCTTGGGCACATACTCCGCCACCAGATCGGCATAGGGACCATCGCCAGCGTTGGCGGGTTTGTCGCCGCAGGCGCTGAACAACACGCCACTCAAGATCAGCAGTGCCGCCGCAGCATTGGGCCGCGGCGAACGAAACGATATCGGCATGGGCAGACGACTCAGGCGGAGAACGCGCGCTCGACGTACCAGGTGATCAGCGCATCACCCCAAAGCAAGGTGAGCAACGCAGCGGGCGCAAGGAACACGCCAAAGGGGACATCCGGGAAGGCAAACGGCTCCCCGCGCTTGCTGGTACGGATCTTCACAATGGGGCCCACGATCAGCAGGAAGGTGACGGCCCCGACAAAGGCGCCAACCACAATCGTGAGCAGGGAGCGCTCGGCCCCGATCGCCGCCCCCACCACAGCCATCAGGGTGGTATCGCCAAACCCCATGGCCTCACGCTTGATGATGACTTCGGCCAGCCAGCCAATGATCGTAATGGCGCCGGCGCCCACACAGGCCCCCAGAATGGCCGGCCACGGCGAGACGAAGTGCGACTTTTCGTCAATGAAGAAGTTCATGATGGCAAAGAGCAGCATCATGATGAGCCCCGAAACGGTGAAACCGTCCGGAATCAGATAGTGCTTGTAGTCGGTAACGGCGATCCCGAACAGCAAGGTGGCAAAGGCCGATACCCGAACGGCCTCGAAGCTGAACCCCAGGAAGTAGAAGGCCGCAACCCACATGAGCCCAACCAGCAGCTCGACCGCCGGGTATTGCATGGAAATGGGCAGGGCGCACCCCGCACACTTTCCGCGCAACAGCAGCCAACTGAGAATGGGAATGTTTTCGTACGACTTGATGGGCCGCTCGCAGCGCGGGCACCGCGACCGGGGCTTCACCACGCTCAATTCAAGCGGCCACCGGGAGATGCAGACGTTCAGGAAGGAGCCTATGGAGGCACCCACGACAAACACCGGGAGCAGCACCAGCAGGAGATCCGACCATGCCAGATGGCCGATCAGTCCCGAGGTCATGGCCCCGGTATACTCGACAGAGTCGAGGGCGGTCGTGTCGAATGGCAGCGGTGCTTGCATGCCGTCAGGACGACTGAGACGATGATGACGCCACGCGCAGGGCGTAGAGCAGAATGCCGGTAGCCACCGCTACGTTGAGCGATTCCACCTCGGGGGCCATCGGGATATGCACCGTGCGGGTAACGGCAGCGGCCACGTGAGGCGAGAGCCCCGCCCCCTCGTTGCTCACCACCATCCCCAACCGTTCTGGGCAGTCGGCGCTGCTGACCGACGGCAGCGGGACTCCAGCCAGGTCGGCCGCCCAGAGCTCCACCCCGGCGGTTTCGACAAAGCGCCCGAAGTCCTCCCACGACATCATCACCACCGGGTGATGGAAGAGGGCCCCCATGCTGCCGCGCACCACTTTGGCATTCCAGACATCCACGGTGCCGGGCAGCGCCACGGTCGCAGTGACCCCCATAGCCGCCGCGGTCCGGATCACCGTCCCCACGTTGCCGGGGTCCTGCAGGGCATCCAGCACGAGATAGCGGGCGGGCCCGCTCGGCGGTGCAAGCCGCCGCTCGGGAATGGCTGCCACGGCAAGCACCCCCTGCGGCGTCTCGGTGTCGGCGGCGCTGGCCAACTCGGCCTCGGAGACCTCGACCAAGGGCACCTCCCTGGCCTCAGCCATCGCCAGCAGGGCCCGCCCCCGGTCATCCTCCCGCAAACTGGCCGTGACCAGCAGACCGGCCACCTCAAGCGGCGAAGCCAGCAGCATCTCCACCGTGCGCAGTCCTTCCGCCACGAACCGGTATTGGCGTTCCCGCGCCTTCCGGCGCTGCAGGTCGCGGGCAAGTGTCAGTAGCTTCACGGCAGTGGAGTCACTCGCGGGAATCGCGGGTACAAGATGGTCGGGACAGGAAACCGCGCGGCCGCGCCAGCACCGGGGCGACGCTCGCATGAACGATAGCGGAGGGAATATGGCGCGAATCAGTGGGCAACACAGCATGGTGAAGCGACTGGCACGGCTCAGTGTCGCCGGTCTTGTGGCCGCCTGCGTTCCCGGCACGGCCGAGGAAGTGCAGATGGGCAACCAGTATGCGCAGCAGATCGAGCAGCAGTTGCCCATGGTGCGCGACCCGGAGGTGGTGCGCTACATCAACGTGCTGGGCGATTCCATTGCCCGCGTGGTAGACGACCGCAGCCTCACGTGGCGCTTCAATGTGGTGGATCAGGATGAGATCAACGCGTTCGCGGTGCCGGGAGGACACATTTATGTGAACCGCGGCCTCATTGAGCGCACCACCAACATGTCCGAACTGGCGGGGGTGCTGGGACACGAGATTGCCCATGTCACGCAGCGCCACAGCATGAAGCAGATGGCTGCCGCGCAGCGCGCCAACGCCGGTCTGAGCATTGGCTGCATTCTGGCTCCATCGTTCTGCCAGGGATTGGCCGGTACGGGTGTCTCAGCGGTAGCCCAGCTCGGGTTCGCCAAATTCAGCCGCGACGACGAATCGGAGTCCGACAAGTTCGGCGTGCTCTATGTGTCGCGGGCCGGAATCGACCCGCGCGGCATGCCGAGCATGTTTCGCATTCTCCTGCGGGAGCGGGAGCGCAATCCGGGGTCCGTGGAGGCGTGGTTCGCCTCGCATCCGGTTGAGGAAAGCCGCATTCGCATTACCGAGCAGGAGATCGCCAAGATCGACCCGGTGGTCCTGCGCTCTCTGACGCGTGATTCCCGCAGCTTCCAGACGTTCAAGACGCGCCTGGCGAGCTTACCGCGCAGCCAGCAACGGGCGCGGTAAGCACCGGTACGCGACTCACACCCGTCGCACAAACTCCGTAATGAGTCCTTCAAAACGGGAAGCCACCGCCTTGCCGGCGTCCATGACTTCCTGATGACTCAGCTTGTCGTGTGAAAGGCCGGCAGCTTTGTTGGTAATGCACGACACGGCCACCGCCCGCATTCCAATCGCCCGCGCCATGATGACCTCCGGTACGGTGGACATGCCCACGGCATCTGCGCCCAGACGTTCCAGCATGCGCACCTCGGCGGGCGTTTCGTAGGTTGGCCCAAGCAAGCCGCAGTACACCCCTTCGTGCAGGGGGACATTGACTGCCGTTGCCGCGTCTCGCATGAGCGCGCGCAGCGCGGGATCGTACGGGTCACTCATGTCGGGAAACCGCTCGTCGCCGCTCTCCGTGGGGCCGACGAGCGGATTGCGGAACATGAGATTCATGTGGTCCGCGATCAGCATGAGATCACCGGCAGTGAAGGTCCGGCGCACCCCGCCCGCCGCATTGGACGCGATGTACACCGGGGCGCCGAGGGCGTGCAGCACCCGGACCGGGAAGGCCGCGAGCCCTGCGGCGTGTCCTTCGTACATGTGAAACCGACCAGCCAGCAGCACGACCGGGCGACTGGCGAGAGTTCCCACCATGAGTTGTCCGGCGTGCCCGGCAACCGTTGCCGTGGGGAAACCGGGGACATGGGAGAACGGGATGCGCACCGGCTGCTCAAGCCGATCGGCAAGGCCGCCCAGCCCGGAACCCAGCACGATCCCAGCAACGGGCGTCTGCCACGCGGTACCCACGCGCTGTCGGATGTACGCGGCGGCGGCGGCCGCCGCCGACCCACCGACCGCAGAGCCACTCATACCGCAGCCTCGGCGCCGAGATACATGGGCGGAACGGCGGTGGCCAGTTGAGCAATCTCCCGGGCGGCCCGTTCCCGAAGTGCCACCCGTGCGGTATAGGGGAGAAATGCCGCATCGAAGGCGTTCAGCGACACCCGGGCCAACGTGGAGAAATCCCACCCCAGATACTGCGCACAGGCGCTGTACTCTTCCGTCAATGTGACGCCACTCATCATGGTGTTATCCGTGTTGATGGTCACCACAGCACCCAATGCCAGATAGCGCTGCATCGGGTGCTCCGCAAAGGACGGCACAGCATGCGTCTGGACATTGCTGGTGGGACACACTTCCAGCGGAATACGACGGTCCACGACATAGGCTTCCAGCGCCGCATCTTCCTGCAAGCGGGTCCCGTGTCCAAGGCGGTTGGCACCGCAACGGTGGAGGGCCTCATGAATGGAGCCCGCCCCATCGCCCTCCCCGGCATGCACCGTCACCGCGAGGTTGTTGTTCCGCGCGTACTCAAAGGCGGCAGCATGTTCATGCGCGGGATTACCCAACTCACCACCTGCGAGGTCAAACGCCACCACGCCACGCTGCTGGTAGGCCACGGCCAATTCGGCCATTTCCATGCTGTGCGGCCACGGAAGACTGCGCAGCGCACACACAATGCAGCGGGCCACCGTTCCGGTTTCCTTCTCCCCGCGCATGAGGCCGTGCAGCACGGCGTTCATCACGTCGTCGCCGGAAAGCCCCTCGCGCATGTTGAGCGACGGGCAAAAGCGTACCTCGAGATATCGCACGCCATCAAGTGCAGCGTCCAACACGAGTTCGTGCGCAATACGCTCCAGTTCTTCGGCCGTTTGCATCACGGCCAGCGTGATCTCAAAGCGCGCCAGATACTCCTCGAGGTTATGCGCATCGTCCACCCGCATCCATCGGGCCAGCGCGGCGGCATCGTGATGCGGGAGCGTAATGCCCCGGGCTTCCGACAGAGCCAGCAAAGTGCCAGGCCGCAGCGAGCCGTCGAGATGGCAATGCAACTCGGCCTTGGGCAACGCTTGCAAGACACTGATGAACGCCGGATTCAACACCCGCCCCTCCCCCTCGGTGGACAGGCTCATGCGGAGGCATCCTCCAATCGCTCACGCGCGGTAACCACACGAAAAATGGCGCCGCCGCTCACGGGCGTATCGGCGGCCGTCGGCAAACCGCGGCTGTCGGTGAGGCGTAATCGACCCGCTTCAATGCCATCGGCATCCTCGGGAAACAGCGCACGCACCGCCGCCAGAGCGGTGGATCCGGCGGGGACACTGACCCCGCGCTCATTCACGAACACGCGTATATCGGCGTGGCTCATCACAAACTCCCTGGAGGAATGCTGCGAATGCGAACGGTGTCGTCGCCACGCACCGGTTGCGGCTGTCGCCGGAGAAACGCCGCGACGGCATCGATATCCTTGACCGTCAGAAACTCGGTGGCCACGGCACCCGCAAGCTGTTCGCGGAAGTCGTTTTCCACCATGAAATCGTTCATGGCCACGGTGTACATGCGCGCAGGGTCAATAGCCCGGCCGGCAGCATCCGACGCGCTGACAATCCGCGCCCCCTGCGGACGCGCGGCATCATACACTACCACCATCCCACTCACATGGGCGTCAGGTCGCCCGCGCTCCAACACCGATTCGAGAATCTGCAAGAGCGTGGTGCCGCGCACACGCACACGCGTGACCATGTTTGCAAATGGCGCGACGTAATGCACACCGCCGTACGTCAGTGGCCCGGCCGCCAGCTCGGCGCGAATGCCGCCGTTGTTCCACATGCCAATATCCGCTCCTGCCGCCGAGCGCATGGCGTCAGCAAGCAAATTGCCCACCGCGTTTTGCGCACCGCTTCGTCGCATGGGGGCCGCCAGGGTCGCCACCGGTTGCGACAGGCGCGATGCGACACTCGCTACCGCAGCCTGCACAATGGAATCCATTTGCACGTGGGCACCGGCCACGACAGTGCCGGATACCGGTACGATGGTGGCGACGGCCGTTCCGCCGCCCAGCGGAACGTCCACCACGATGATGCCGCGCCCACTGGAGGTCGGCTCCACCACCGGCATGCCGTCAAACTCCAGCGTCATGTTCACGTGCGCATGTCCCATGACGTACACATCCGGCCGGTCGGCGCCGAGCGCCGCCACACGCTTCCCCACATCAATCCCTGATCCGGTGCACACCGTTGGCCGATCGCGATCGCAGCGTCCCCCGTCATGAATAACCGCAATGACGACCTGCGCCCCGCTGGCCCGCAATGCCTTCACCCGCTCCGCGAACACCGGCACCGGGTCAAGAAATGTGAGGGCCCCTACCTTGCGGCGACTCGCCGTTTCCGTGGTGTGGGTTCCTGCGGCACCAACAATACCGATGCGCACGCCATGACGATCAACGATAGTGTCGCTGCGCAACCACTCCGGACGACGACCGTCAGGGCCACGTACATTGGCGCCCAGTACCGCGTGCCGTAAACCGCGCAGGCGCGCGCGCAGCGTGTCCTGTCCAAAGTCAAACTCATGGTTGCCCAGGGCACCGGCGGTTACGTCAAGTCGGTTGACGACATCCACGGTTGGGCGGCCATCGTTCCAATCGGAGGCCGGCGTGCCGGTGAACAGATCGCCGGCGTCAATCACCACATGTTCGCAGGCCGGGGAGACACAGTCCGCCTGCGCGCGTCGAATGGCGGCCGACAACGCCACCGCGCCGCCGACTGGTTGGTTTCCCTGATCAAACTGGGGACGCAGAGCGGCGTGAAAGTCGCTCATGGCAATAACACGAACCGTGCGCTGACCAGCCTTCGGAGCCGGCGCGGCGCCCATTGTCGCCGTAGTGCCGGCCGGCCTCCCGCCTCCAGGCTCGGCCGAACGCCCGCGGGTCTGCTCGGCGAACGCTTGCGCACGCGCCGTCGCGGGCTCCAGCGTCCAATTGCGTTGCGCGTACTGCGCCGGGTTGAGCGCTCCCGCCTTCCGCACCTCGTCAATGATCAACTGACGGATGTCGAGATCGCGGTTGTACACCACCGGCGCGCCGGCGAGCATAGCAAAGCCTCCGCCTCCACCCTGACGATAGTTGTTGACCGCCATCGTGAAACTGTCCGTCGGCTGAACGTCGCGCCCCTTGACCGACAGGCGAGTGATGCGTGCGCCCGCGGCTTGCCGCAGGTCAATGGTGTACTCGGCGCCACTCACCACATCGAAGTTGAAGCCCGGTACCGAGGGATCAATAATCCCGTTGGGTGCCACGCCATCGTTGCCCACGGTGCGATAGTAGCGCGCCGAGTGCTCAAGGAACGCCCGAAGCTGCGTGCCGGAAATGCGTACCGCCCGCAGGGTGTTGTCGTACGGATACAGCCGTGACAGCTCGGCCTGGGTGACCGCGCCGATGTCCAGACCAGCGTCCAGCGAAAAGGCGGCGGTCGCTGACAGATCGGCCCCGCTTGTTCGGCGCATCACTTCGTTCACCAGATCGGTAATGGGCATGTCCGCCACGCGGGCACTGTCCCCGGGCCACGCCACTGTCGTGCGCCCAACCGGTGCATTCACCCAGGCAACCGTGGCCTCGTGCGTGCCACGGGAGGCCGCCAAGACTTCGGGGTGCTCCCGGTGTCCGGCCACGCGCACCGACCGCCCCTTGTGCTCCACCACCACCCAGCGACGTTTCCGGCGTTCCAGCGTGAGGGTGCCCAGTGCCACCGACCCCGCCCAGTTCCGGGGCTGCATGACGAGCGCACCGTTGATGGTGCTGTCCACCAGTTCGCGATGGGAATGGCCGTAGACCACAGCATCAATCCCGTCAATTTCGCGCGGAATACGCCCCGCCACGTTCTCCGACGGCAGACCGGTGCCGACGGTGTCGTAGCTCGCCGGCTCGGACAGCCCGGAGTGCAGCAGGACGATCACGACGTCGGCGTTGCGACGACGAGCCTCCTGCACTCGCTGGCGAACGGCGGGAACAATATCGGTGACCGTGAGTCCGGCCGCCTTGAGATTTTCGCGGTCCCACACCATGGCCCCCGGTGTGGTCCCTCCCACAATCGCCACCCGGAGGCCACGACGGGTCACCATCGTCAGTGGTGCGACAAAGGGCCGCCCCTTCGCATCGACAACGTTCGCGGCCACGAACGGGAATCCGGCCTGGAAGATGGCCTTCTGGAGTAACGGCACGCCATAATTGAACTCGTGGTTCCCCAGAACAGCGGCGTCGTACCGCATCACATTCATGGCCGCGATGACCGGATGCACCGGAGTGGGCCGTACCCGGGCCGCGACGTAGAGGAGCGGATTGCCCTGGAGAATGTCCCCGCCCTCTACCAACACCACCCCATCCGGGTTGGCACGGCGCGCCGAGTCCACAATGGTGGCGGCGGCAGCCAGCGAATGGGCGGGATCGGCGGTACCGGTGAAATAGTCCCAGCCCCGGAGGCGCCCATGTACGTCTGTCGTAGCCGCGATCGTGAGCTCGACCCGGCGCGGCTGGGCGGAGGCCGGGCGAACGAGGGGGGCGGCGACGCTGGTCAGCACGCCAAGGGGGAGCAGCGCCGCGCCGAACCGGCACGACCGCAGCTTCGAAGACAGATACGAATGACGTCCCATCCGGGAATGCTAGTCGCTGCCGGGAAGGGTGTGGAGTGCCAGCGTCAGTCCTCATGCTCTCCTTGCCTGTCCCACCATACATCCGCGAAGTTCCGGCGGTACCGTCCAAACGGCCCGATCGCCGATACCCATTCGTTACACCGCCGTAACAGATCGGAAACGACGGCGGATCAGCTTCATCACATCATCTCGTGGTCGAACCGGAACAACCGCTCATGAAACCGCTCATCATCGGCATCGCGGGCGGAACCGGCTCGGGAAAGTCTACCGTCGCTCGCAAGGTAGCCGAAGCGCTTCCCGACGCCTCTGTGGCATTCCTCGAGATGGACGCGTATTACCGGGATTTCCGGCACCTCACGCTACAACAGTTGCATCACGTCAATTGGGATCATCCTGATGCCTTCGATGTGGAGTTGCTGAGCGCGCATCTGGAGGGGCTCAACCGCGGGGAAGCGGTGGACATGCCGGTGTACGAGTTCGCCACGCATTCCCGCAGCACCCGCACACGACGCATTGCTCCGGCCGACGTTGTGGTCATTGACGGCATTCTGCTGCTCTCTGATCCGAACGTGCGGGCCCAATGCGATGTGAAGGTGTTCGTGGACGCTGACCCGGATATTCGTCTCATTCGCCGCATCCGTCGTGACACCGCAGTCCGTGGCCGTACACTGGAGTCGGTACTCGATCAGTACCTGACCACCGTGCAGCCCATGCATCTGCAGTTCGTCGAACCGAGCAAGCGCTACGCCGACGTCATTGTGCCACGGGGAGGCAGTAACACGGTCGCGATCGAAATGATCGTGGCCAAAATTCAGCGTCGTCTGCAGGCGCGCGCGTCGTTGCGTGCGCAGCAGCCCGACGCCGTACCGGCCGACGCCGGAACCCTGTGACCACGGTATGATTTCCCCTGCCCCGACCACCACCGATCGCATTCTCGTTGTTGACGACGAGCCCGAGATCGTTGCGCTGGTGGCCTATCACCTGGCGAAGTCTGGATATCGGGTATCCACGGCCTCCTCGGGGCAGGACGCACTCGAACTGGCCCGTCGCGAGCGACCGGCGCTCGTGGTCCTCGACCTGATGCTGCCGGGGATGTCTGGCTTTGACGTACTGGAGCAGCTCCGTCTCGACGAATCCACCCGCGACATCGCCGTCATCATGCTCACCGCGCGCCGCGAAGAGCCCGACCGCATTCGCGGATTGTCGCTGGGCGCCGATGACTACCTCACCAAGCCCTTTTCGCCGGCCGAACTGGTGCTCCGCGTGGCGGCCATTCTCCGCCGCACGGGTTCTCCGGTGCCAGCGGGCGCCGATGCGCTGGTCATTGGTCCACTGCACATCGACCGGGCGGCCATGTCCGTGAATGTGGGGGGACAGGCGGTCGACCTCACGCCAACGGAATTCAAACTGCTGCTCACACTCGCCGAACGCCGGGGACGCGTGCAGGGGCGCGGGCATCTGCTGGAAACTGTCTGGGAAGCGGCCCCGGACATTCAGACGCGCACCGTGGACATGCACGTGCAGCGGTTGCGGACAAAGCTGGGGACGGCGGGCGACCTCATCGAGACCGTTCGCGGCTTCGGGTATCGGCTGCGCTCCACGGCACCGCGCGGTTACTGAGCCGTGCGGCTCACGCAGCGCCTGCTGCTGCAGAGTGCCGTCATTGCCACCTTGCTGGTGGTCATCATTCTTGGCGCCGTGGAATGGCGCGTACGCCACCGGCTCGACCTCGCCAGCGCCACGCAGGCCACCAGCAGTGCCCCATTAGCAGAAGATGCTGCGAATGCCGCCCTGCTGGCGGCCATTCGGCATGATGTGGCGCTCGCCAGCGGGTTCGCGCTGGTCGTGGCCTTGTTGCTGGCTCGCTCGCTGGCCAAACAGGTCACCCGCCCCATGGAAGAGTTACGCGACATGGCGCGCGATCTCGCCGGTGGTGATCTCACCGCCCGTCCGCCGCGCTCCATCAGCGGTGGCGAGGTGGGCCAGCTGGCCGAGAGCCTGCGGCAGGTTGGGGAGCAGATGGAAACGCGACTCTGGGAGATGCAGTCCGAAGAAGCCCTGCTGGTGGCGCTGACAGAGTCGTTGAACGAAGGCATCGTGGCCGTTGACGCACGCAAGCGCGTCGTGCGGATCAACGAAACCGGACGCCAGCTGCTCAACCTTCGGCAGTCCCTCCCGTTTGCCGCCAGTGATTTGCCGCAGGAGGTGCAGCTGCAGGAAGCCCTGCAACTGGTGCTCTCCGGGGCGCCCCCCATCTTCCGCGAAATTCACCTCGATGGGCATACCGTGGCGCTGACGGTGCGCGCCTTGAGTGGCGGCGGCGCCGTGCTGGCCATGTACGATCTGACGCAGGTCCGCCGGCTCGAAACGGTGCGCAGTGACTTTGTGGCCAACGTGTCCCACGAGTTGCGCACTCCGCTCACGATCATCGGTGGGTTCGTGGAAACCCTGCAGGACGATGACGTACCGCCCGAGTTGCGGCGGCAATTCCTCGGCATGACGGAAGCGAATGTGCAGCGTATGCAGCGCATCGTGGATGATCTGCTGGACCTGTCGCGGATTGAATCCGGCGGCTGGCGCCCCGCCCCTACGCTGTTGGATTTGCCGGATGTGGCGTTAGAGGTCTTTGCCCCCCTGGAGTTGCGGGCCAGTCAGAAGGGGGTCGCTTTACGTATCGAATTGGCACCGGATGCCACCCAGATCCTGTGCGATCCCACCGCGGCAGGGCAGATCCTGTCGAATCTGGCGGAGAATGCGCTGCGCCACACCACGACCGGTGCCGTCGCCATTTATACGGAACGGGACGGCAACGGCGTGTGGATGGGCGTGCGCGACACCGGATCGGGCATTCCGCCTGAACACCTTCCCCGAATTTTCGAGCGCTTTTACCGGGCCGACCCGGGGCGCTCTCGGGAAGCTGGGGGCACCGGGCTGGGGCTGTCCATCGTCCGCCACCTCGCCGAAGCCCATGGCGGGAAGGTGAAGGCGGAAAGCACCGTAGGGGTGGGGACGACCATCGCGGTGTGGCTACCCGTACAAAAGGCTGCCGGGGCATCGGCATGAGCCACCGCGTTCCGGCCTAGCCTCGCCACGCCGCTGCCGGAGCCGGTCGACGGGATTCGCCGGTTCCGTACTCTCTAGCTGGACTCCGACTGCCGACGCGGACGGCGCCCGGCAAAGGCCTCGGCTATGAGCCGTGGCAGCATGACTCCGGCCGGTCCCTCAATGGGGAGGATGCTCGGCCCCTGCCGCTGCCCTTC
Organism: Gemmatimonas phototrophica; assembly: GCF_000695095.2. Classification (NCBI taxonomy): domain Bacteria; kingdom Pseudomonadati; phylum Gemmatimonadota; class Gemmatimonadia; order Gemmatimonadales; family Gemmatimonadaceae; genus Gemmatimonas; species Gemmatimonas phototrophica. Next base: position 2,825,560 of record NZ_CP011454.1, read on the forward strand.
CATGGTCGGGTTCACCACAATGACCGTGGCCCCATGCGTGGCCGAAATCCAGGGCAAGGAGGCCGCCGGCTCCACGATATTGGAGGTGCCGACAGACAGAAAGACGTCGCAGGCCACAGCCGCATTTCGTGCCGCCTCGAACGGCGTCATGGGCAAGGGTTCCCCGAACCAGACCACATCGGGGCGCAGCAATGCCCCGCAACTGGGACAGGGTGGGACCTCCCCGTGCAGTTCGTCGGACGGCAGGACACTTCCCGCGCACCCGGCGCTGCAGCGGGCGTGCACCAGTGACCCATGCAACCGCACGACATCCCGGCTCCCTGCCCGCTCGTGCAGGTCGTCCACGTTCTGGGTGACCAGCGTGCAGTGCGCCACCCGGCTGGCCAGGGTGACCAAGGCATGATGGGCCGGATTGGGTTGCGCCGCGCGTACCATGGCCCGACGAGCCGCATACCATTGCCAGACGCGCTGGGGGTGGGTGGCAAAGGCCTCGGGGGTGGCCAGTTCCTGAGGCGAGAACTGGGCCCACATGCCCGTCTGCGCCTCACGGAAGGTCGGAATGCCGCTCTCGGCGGAGACACCGGCCCCCGTAAGCACGCACACATGTTCCGCCGACCGGAGCGCCTTGGCGGCCACGGTCAGCGCTTCGGCGCGGGTTTGCGGGTCGGTGGGGGGCGGGGACGCGACGCGTCGCCGCTGCAGGGTAGGATCTGATGGCACCATACTGGCGCGACAATACAACATCGTCACGAATCGCACCAGATAGGCGGCAGGGTCCGCCAGCCAATGAGGTCAAAATCGATGTGACGGGGACGGGGCGAAGGTCGTGACATGTTCGTTGCAAAACCGTAGGGGTTTCGAAACCTGGGTCACGGAGCTTCCACTGCATCCGGAAGGCACCCTCTGCCATCCGTGAGCTGTGTCCTCTTATCTCCGAACTCTCATGCGGATTTCTGTCAACGAGCTTTTCCGTGCCGCGCGTCGTGTGATGCTGGCGACCACGGTGGCCGTCGTCCCCGCTCTCTTTTCCCAGACGGTGTCGGCGCAAGCGGCTCCGCTGGCTACCGGCAAGATCACCGGGCGCATCCTTGACGGCGCCTCCGGACAGCCCATCGCGGCCGCCCAGATTCAGGTCGTCGGCACCACGCTCGGCGCGCAGTCCGGCGTCGATGGCCGCTACACCATTCTGCGCGTCCCGGCCGGGACGGTCACCCTGACCGTACGGCGTATTGGGTACGGCCCCAAGTCCATTACCGGCATCGTGCTCGAAGCCAGCGGCGCCGTGGAGCAGGACATCTCGCTCAAGAGCGCCGAGTTGCAGCTGGCCGCGATCAGCGTGACGGCAAACAAGGAGAAGGGATCGGTCAACGATGCCCTCAACGCCCAGCGCAACGCCACCAACGTGGTGAATGCGATCACGGCCGAACAGATCGCCCGTAGTCCGGACGGCGATGCGGCGCAGGCGGCGCAGCGTGTCAGTGGTGTGACGGTCCAGGATGGGAAATACCTGCAGGTGCGCGGCTTGTCGGAGCGCTACACCACGGCGTCGCTCAACGGCGCCCGTATTCCGAGCCCTGAGCCGGAGCGCAAGGTCGTACCGCTCGACCTGTTCCCGGCCAGTCTCATTCAGGACGTCACGACCGCCAAGACGTTCACCCCGGACATGCCCGGTGACTTTGCCGGCGCCAACGTAAACATCCGCACCCGTGAGTTCCCGGCGCGCCGACAGGTGAACTACTCCACCAGCTTTGGTTTTGGTGATCGCGTACTCGGCAACGCGCTGCCCTTCGCCCCGCGGGCGGGCGGCGAGCTTTTCGGCAATGCGGCCAGTAACCGCCAGATCCCTCAGGCCATTTCGGGCGCCAATTTTCTCGGGTCGGTCACCCAGCAGCAGTACAACCAGATGGCGCGCCAGCAGCGCAACGTCTGGTCGCCGTCCGTTCGCAACGGCGGCGCCAATGGTTCCTTCGGTATGTCCACCGGAGGGAACACCATCCTTGGCAAGCGTGTCGGCTACGTGTTGAGCGGCAACTACGGCTACTCGGAAGAAGTGCGTGCCGATGAGCGCTATGCCGTTGGCAACCAGGGCGCCAACAACACCGTCGTACCACTCACCGAACTCCGTGGCCAGACGGGCCGTAGCAGCGCCCAGTGGGGCGGTATTGCCAACTTGTCCACCATGGTGGGCAAGAATTCGCGCCTCGCCATCAACAGCACCATGACTCGCAGTGCGGACAACGAAGCGCGCACCGATCGTGGCTTTGACGAAAACCTGAACGACAGCATTCAGCGCACCACGCTGCGCTATGTGGAGCGTGGCGTTGCGACTGTTACGGGCCTCGGCGAGCACCAGCTCAGCGACCGCAACAAGACGGCCTGGTCCGTTTCCTACGGCAACACGGTGCGCCGTGAACCCGACCGCTCCGACGTCGTGTATGCCCGCACGCCGGAAGGTCCGTACCAGATCCTCGCGTCGCTCGACGGTGCGCGTCGTCTGTACTTCGACCTCCAGGAAGACAACCTCACTGGTCAGGTCGACCACACGTTCAACCTTGGCAGCGTATCCAGCCAGAATACGCTCAAGGTGGGTGCCTACTATCGCTCCACGGAACGCACGTCCGACGCTCCGATCTTCGCGTTCATCACGCGGGCCAACCAAAGTGTGGTGCAGCAGTCGCCTGACGTGATCTTTGGTGAAGCGCAGGCCTGTGAGACCTGCACCTCGATCAACGTGCAGCCCATCGGGCAGGCCGGCTCGTACAGCGCGAGCGATCGCACGGGCGCTGGCTACCTGATGACCGACATTGGCCTCACCGACCGCATTCGCATCATTGCCGGCGCGCGTGTCGAGCAGGCTCGCATCACGGTGGCGGCCTCTACGCAGGGTGGCTTTACCACGACGTCTGAACTGGACAACACCGACGTGTTGCCGTCACTGCTGGTGAATTCGAAGCTCACTGAATCACAGAACCTGCGCTTTGGTATCACCCGCACGCTGGCGCGTCCGGAATACCGTGAGCTGGCGCCCGTCACCTTCCGCGATGTGCTGGGCGGTGTGAGCGTCACCGGTAATTCCGATCTCGTGCGGTCGCTGATCGACAACGTGGACCTGCGGTGGGAAATGTTCCCCAACCCGGGAGAAGTGTTGAGCGTGGGCGTGTTTGCCAAACGCTTCGATCGGCCCATCGAGCGCCTCGAACAGGCAACCTCCGGCGCCTATCAGGCCCGCTTCCAGAATGCCATCAGCGCCACCAACCTGGGTGTGGAACTCGAGGCGCGGAAGCAGCTGGGCTTCCTCGGTCGGTGGGCGGAGGCCTTTACCGGCTTCTCCAACCTCACCCTCATGCAGTCGTCGGTGGATCTCGACACGCTTGGTGGGCTGACCGTGACCGACCAAACGCGCCGCCTGGTGGGGCAAGCCCCGTATGTGGTTAACGCCGGGCTCACGTACTCCAACCTCAGCGGCAGTACCAACGCGACCCTTTTGTACAACGTGGTAGGCGAGCGCATCACCGCCGCCGGCGTGGTACCGCTGCCGAACATCGTTGAGAAGCCTCGCCAGTTGGTGGACCTGTCGCTGCGCTTCCCCGTACGCGGCAACCTGTCGGCCCGCCTCGACGCCCGCAATCTGCTCGATGCCCGCTACCGCTTTATGCAAGGGAACCTCGAGCGTGAGGGCTGGAACGCCGGCCGCACGCTCTCGATGGGGCTGAGCTGGAGACAGTAAGGACGTTACACCGCAACATATTTTCGTGACGTTGGTGACATGGCCTGGCCTCGGTGACACAACCGTGACCGGGCCATAACACATTCACCACATAGAAACGCCTTTTTCTTATGGACAGGTGCTGCACGACGCAGTGCCCGCCTCCCCCTAGACTCCAGGCTCCCGATGACGAAGTTCGCGCGCATTCGCGCACTCGCGCTGGCGTCGTTCGCCACGATGGCCCTTTCGGCTTGCGGTGGTGATGACGACCCCATTACACCGCCGACGGTGACCAATGGCTCCTTGGCCATCACCGTGTCCGGCCTTCCCACCGGCACCAACGCCGCGGTGACCGTTACCGGCCCCAACAGCTTTTCGCAGACGGCCACCGGTACCACGACCCTCAGCGTGGTTCCCGGCAGCTACACCGTGGCCGCCGCTCAGGTCACCAGCAACAACGTCCGCTACAACGCGACCATCACGGGTTCGCCCGCCACCGTCGCCTCCAGCCAGACGGCCACGGTGACGGTTGCCTATGCGGTGACGGCAAACCCGACCGTTGTGCTCTCCGGGTCGATCCCCGCCAATCGTACGCTCACGCCCGATACGAACTATGTCCTGCGTGGGTTTGTGTATGTGAACCAGGGCGCCACGCTCACCATCAACGCCGGCACGCGCATTGTCGGTGATACCACCGCACTCGGCTCGGCGCTGTTCGTCCTTCGTGGCGCGCGCATTGTGGCCAACGGTACCGCCGCCGCCCCGATTGTGTTCACGTCGCAGCGTTCGGCCGGCAACCGCGCGCCCGGCGACTGGGGCGGTCTGGTCATTGTGGGCAACGCTCGCGCCAACCGGACCGGCAACGTGATCGTGGAAGGCTCCAACGGTTCCGTGTTGGGGGCCAACCCGGCCGGTGTCATCTACACCGGCGGCACGGTCGACAATGACAACAGCGGGACGCTGCGCTATGTACGCGTGGAGTTTGCCGGCTACGCCACGTTGACCGACGCGGAGCTTAACTCGTTCACGTTCGGCGCGGTGGGCAGTGGCACGACGTTCGAGTACCTGCAGTCTCTGGCTGGCCTCGACGACAGCTTTGAGTGGTTCGGTGGTACGGTGAACGGCAAGTATCTCGTATCGTACGAAGCGGGCGACGACCACTTTGACGGTTCGGAGGGCTACCGTGGCCTCAACCAGTTCTTGATCGCCATGCAGAGCACGTACCTCACGCCGCGTCCCGGCACCGGAGCCGTGTCCACGGATCCGCAGGGACTCGAGATCGACGGGTGCAGCGGCGGCGGATGTGTTGCCCCGAGTGGTGCCAACGCGCAGAGCGCTGGTCGCGACGAAGGCCTGTACAACATGAACGTCTTTGCGAACTTCACGCTGGTTGGTGTTCCCACGGGCGGCGCCACGGTGCCCTCCAGTGGTGGTGTTGGCGCGGTCCTGCGTCGCGGAACGGGTGGCTACTACTTGAACGGTGTTGTGGCGCGTTGGCAGCGTGGCGCCATCTCGCTGCGCGACTCGACCTCCAACAACCGTTTCCAGGCCGACTCCCTCATCGTGCGCAATCTGTACTTCGCCGAGAACGGCGGGACGGATGGCGGCTTTGATGGTACGTCCAACTTCGGTCAGGCGGCAGCATTCACGGCCAAGAATTCGAACATCGTCGTTGGCACCGGCGTGACGGCAACCAGCCTGTTCACGGCGCTCCCCACGACGCCGACCAACGCCGCCAGCCTCGACTGGTCGCCTGCCGCTGGCTCGCCAATCGCCACGGGTGGGTTGAATGCGTTCACCGCGGATCCGCGCATCGCGGCCCGCGTCGGTACGTTCATCACGCCGACCGCCTACCGCGGCGCCGCCGCCCCTGGCGGCACGAAGTGGTGGGAAGGCTGGACCAACTACGCGCGGAACTGACCATCGCCGCCAACGCGGAGTAGCTTTTCCGTTCCGCGCCAGTAGCTGGTGAATTAGACGGCCAGGGTCGCGACTGCGACCCTGGCCGTTTCACTTCTCCCCTGTGTTTTCATGCGACACTTTCTTGCCGCGGTACCTCTCCTGCTTGTCGGCGCCTGCTCAGATACGGCGCCACGAACGGCTGCCGATTCTCAGGCCGCACATGTTGCCGAAGTGGCAGCCGCTGGCGGAACGGTCGATAGCATCTTCCCCATTGCGGAGCAGCTACGGCGTTTCCGCGACGGTCTCCCTTCGGTAGACACCTTGCGGAACGCGGCGACGTCGCGTGATGCGCTGATACGGCAGTTTCTGCGAGCCGTGAGCGCCAGCGATACGCTGACGCTGAATCAACTGGTCCTCGACCGCTCAGAGTTCGCTTATCTGTATTACCCTCATGCAGCCATCAGTCAGCCGCCGTACGAGGCGCCACCACAGTTGCTCTGGGGGCAGATTCTGATGTCCACCAACGACGGATTACCCCGTGTGCTCGCCCGGGCTGCCGGTCAATCTCTGGACCTGTCGCGGGTCACGTGTGCCGATTCGATCGCCACCGAAGGCCCAAACCGCCTGCATGAGAAGTGCGCACTTACGCTTCGCATTGGGAAGGGGTCGGCCATTGAGACCCGGTGGTTTGGCACCATCGTTGAACGGGACGGGCGGTTCAAATTTCTTGGCTACGCGAACCCTCTATGACGCAGCCACGTAAGGGAGGGTGGCGATTCAAACACGTCGCAGCAGCAATCGCGTGCATTGTCATTGGCAGTGCATGTGACCGCACGAACGACGTGCGATTTGCGAAGCCGGATAGCGCCATGGCCGCCCTGCCCGACTCGCAGCGTGTACAACTCAGCGGAACCGGGGCCACGCTGCCGTTCCCGCTTTATGCCCAGTGGTTCAACGCCTACGGGGAGATGGCACCGGTACGTATCAATTACCGCTCCGAAGGATCGGCCAAAGGGCTCGAAGCCCTGCTGACCAGCCAAGCGGACTTCGGGGCGACTGATGTGCCGGTCCCCGACAGTTTGTTGCCGCGTTCCCAGCAAGCCATTGTCCACGTGCCCATGGCCGTCGTGGCAGTTGCCGTGACGTACAATGTGCCCGGGTTGAACCGACCGCTGCGCCTTACGGCAAACGCCATTGCCGGCATTTTCCTTGGCCGCATTTCCCAATGGGATGATCCGCAACTGGTTGCACTCAACCCTGCGGAAACACTACCAGCGCTCCCCATCACGGTCATTCGCCGTTCGGATGGCACGGGGACGTCGTACATCTTCCGTCGCTACCTCGAAACGGCGAGCTCGGTGTGGCGCAATACGCCAATGACGGACCGGGAACCGGCCGGGCAGCGCCTACGGGACGGCAGTGAAGCCGTGGCGTCGGAGGTCAAGGTCACCGAAGGTGCCATCGGCTACCTTGAGGTGGTGTATGCGCGACAGAATCGCCTCCCGGCCGCCCATGTGCAGAACCGCTCGGGGGAGTTTGTCGCAGCGATGCCCTTTGAAATCGCCTCGGCGGCGGTGAGTACGCTGGAGTCGCTCGAACCGCTGGATGACGAAGAAGCCAACGGGTTTCGGGTTTCCCTTTTGGATGCCCCCGGTCCACAAAGCTATCCCTTGGCCTCCTTTACCTGGTGGCTGCTCCGACCGAGTACGATGTCCGAGACATCTCGATTGGAGCTCTCCCGGTTTCTGCACTGGGCGTTGGAGGATGCAACCAATCTGACCTCAACGATGGGGTATGTCCCTCTCCCCTCCACCGTGGCCGGTCGTGTGCTCGACCGCACCGACAAAGCGTTAGGGTGCGCACCTTGCGCACAGCGGCGTCTTTCCGGTACGGTTCGCTGACGCCTCGGGAATGCCCCGTGCGGCGCCCGGACGCCTCTTGGGCGCCGGATCCCCGGTTGCTGGTCCGTTCATGACACTGCCCACCTCGCATCAGGCCGATCTCCGCATCGCGGCCATCGACATCGGCTCCAACAGTGTTCGGCAAATCATTGCCGACGTGTCGTCGGCGGGTGCCATCCGGGTGGTGGATGAGATGAAGGCCATGCCGCGGTTGGGCGACGGCCTCGAAAGCACGGGGGCGCTGTCGCAGATCGCGGTCGATTCCGCCGTCGCCGCGGTGCAGCGTATGGTCATGCTGGCGCGACAGTTGGCTGCTGCCCGCATCGAGATTGTGGCGACCAGCGCAGTGCGTGACGCCAGTAATGCGGCGGTCTTTACGGCACAGGTCCTGGCGGCCACCGGGCACCCGGTACGGGTGCTCAGTGGAGAAGAAGAAGCCCTGCTCTGCTATCGCAGCGCCCTTGCACATTTTGAGCTCGGCGCTGGTCGTACCGTGGTCATGGACATCGGCGGCGGGTCACTCGAGTTGGTGCTGGCCAAGGACGGTCTCATTGAGCGCGTCGCCTCGCTGCCGTTTGGTGCGGTGCGGCTCACCGAAAAATTTCTGACCCCTGCCGTTCGCCCGCGTCGAGTGCGCGCCCTTCGTGAGCATGTACGCGAAGGACTCAAGAAGGCGGTTCCGGTCAAGGATTGGCGTGGCGCGCAGGTGATTGGCTCTGGTGGCACTTTTACCAACCTCGCCGGCATCGTGCTCTCCCGGCAGCGTGTCTCGGTGCGTTCTCCCCATGGCACGCGCGTCACCCGGGCGGAGCTGGAACATGTGCTGGAGTGGTTGCAGCGCATGGAGTCGTACGAACGGCAGCAGGTGCCCGGTCTCAACCCCGCCCGGGCCGATATCATTGTGGCCGGGCTTGCCGTGGCGGCTGAAGTCCTTTCGCGCTTCGACCCCCGGGATCTGCTCACCTCGGCCTACGGAATTCGCGAAGGGCTGCTGCTGGAAGCAGCCAAGGTCACGCCCACGGTGGCCGACCCGGGCGTGGCACGCGAACGCTCCGTACGGGAGTTTGCCGAACGTTGTCATTACGAAGAGCCCCATGCACGACAGGTCATGGCATTGTCGCTGCAACTCTTCGATGCCGTGGCATCACGCCTCGACCTGACGGCCGCCGATCGACGGATCCTGGCGGATGCCGCGCTGCTGCACGATGTGGGATATCACATCAACTACGAGAAGCACCACAAACACTCGTTTCACCTGATCTCCCACGCGGATCTGCTGGGCATGTCCCCATCGGAGCAGATCATGATCGCGCACATTGCCCGCTATCATCGCGGCGCGGCGCCAAAGCTGAAGCACGAAGGCTTCGGTCACCTGGACAAACCGACGCGCGAACGCATTGTGAAGCTGTCGGCCATTCTGCGCTTTGCCGACGGCATGGACCGCGGACATGTAAGTGCCGTGGGCACCATGGCGGTGAAATGGGCGGGAGACGCCCTGCGGGTCACGGTGCATGAGTCCGAGGGAGCCACCAACGTGCGCCTCGAATGCTGGGGCGCCAGTCGCAAACGGAGCCTGCTGGAACAGGTGCTCGACCGGCCGGTGGTGGTCATGTTGCAGGACGGCACGGAAATCAGCGCCGACGAAGAAGGCGACAGCGAGTAGCTCGCCGCCGCCTTCGTTGTCATGGGTTGGCGCCCTTCTTCTTTCGCTTGGGAGGGCGACCGGCCTCGGTGCCCCACGGTTCCCGCATGAGGATCTGGTGCGTGGCGCGAATCGGGACGCCAGTGGCTGGCTTCTGCCGACGGTACTGACCGTCCGGACCAAGCTCCCACGCCTGACGGTTGTCTTCGAGACAGGTTGCCAGCACCGCATCCAATCCCCTGTGGAGTGCGGGATCTTCGATCGGGGTCATGACTTCGACGCGTCGATCAAAGTTGCGGGGCATCCAGTCGGCGGAGCCAATGTAGTACTCGGGATTCCCGGCATTGGCGAAGTAGGAGAGTCGGGAGTGCTCAAGGAAGCGACCAATGATGCTGACGACACGGATATTGTCGCTGATCCCCTTGAGTCCCGGCACCAGACAGCAGATGCCGCGCACAATGAGATCCACCGCGACTCCCGCCTGTGAAGCCCGGTAGAGCGCGGTGATGATTTCGGGGTCCACCAGGGCATTCATCTTGGCAATGATGCGACCACCACGGCCGCCCTGCGCATGGGCCGTCTCCCGATCGATGAGCTCCATGAGACGCGCCCGCAGACCGACCGGGGCCACTGCGATGCGTCGATAGAACTTCTGGCGGGAAACGCCGGTCAGGGAGTTGAACAGATCCGACAGATCGGCCCCCAACTCCTTCTGACAGCTGAACAATCCCACGTCGGTGTAGAGCCGTGCGGTCTTGCTGTTGTAGTTGCCCGTGCCAATGTGCACATACCGTCGAATGCCATCGGCGTCCCGTCGCACCACCAGCACCGTCTTGGCGTGGGTCTTGAGTCCTGGCAACCCGTATGCCACGTGAATGCCGAAGCTTTCCATGGTGCGGGCGAAGGTAATGTTGTTCGCCTCGTCGAATCGCGCCTGCAACTCAATCAGTACCGCGACCTGCTTGCCGGCCTCCGCGGCGTCGGTGAGTGCCCGCACAATGGCCGTATCGCCTGACGTGCGATACAACGTCAGCTTGATCGCCAGCACCTGCGGGTCGTTCGCCGCCGCTTCGAGAAAGGCTTCCACGGACCCGGCGAACGATTCATACGGGTGATGCACCAGCACATCCCGTTCCCGTATCGCGTCAAAGATGTTGCGGACATCCTTGAAGGCCGACGGCACATGGGGGGTGTGCGCCGGGTCGCGCAGCTCCGGCAGATCAAGCATGGCGATCTGCATCAGATCGCCCATTTCGAGCAGATCATCGATATCGTGCACGTCCTGCGGCCCCAACGGCGCCACGAGTTGTGTTTCGCTTTCGCTCAACTCTTCAAGCAGCAGGCGACGAATGCCTTCGGGCATGTCCTTCTGCACCTCGAGGCGTACCACTTCACCGAATCGACGTTGAAATACCTGCTGTTCAATGGTCTCCAGCAGATCTTCCGGCTGGTCCATCTGTCCAAGATCAAGATCGGAATACCGCGTGATCCGGAAGGTGTACCAGCGGCGCACGTCCATGCCGGGAAACAGCGCCCCAAGATGGGCCCCAATCACGTCTTCCAGCGGCACATAGCAGTGTCCACGCCCGATGGGAACCCAGCGCGGGAGCGACCGCGGTACCTTGACGCGCGCGAAGTGATCCTTCCCCGTCACCGGATCCTTGATATCGACGGCCAGCGACAGCGAGAGATTGGAGATGTACGGGAACGGATGGCCCGGATCGACGGCGAGCGGCGTCAGCACCGGGAACACCTGCGACTCGAAGAACTCGTGAATGAGGACCCGCTCGGAGTCGGTCAACGACGCCATGGTCACCAGTCGGATCTCATGGCGCGCGAGCGACGGAAACAGGTCCTGCTTGAGACACTCCCGCCGACGCTGAATGAGCTCCCGCACGCGCGTGCGAATGGCCTCCAGCTGTTCAATGGGCGCCAGCGGATCGGGCGCGTACTGGGCGGAACCGGCGTGCACCTTCCGGCGCAGCCCGGCCACCCGCACCATGTAAAACTCATCGAGATTCGTGCTGAAAATCGACATGAACTTCAGCCGTTCCAGCAGCGGCACGCGTTCGTCGAGCGCTTCCTCGAGTACACGGGCATTGAAATCGAGCCACGAGAGTTCGCGATTCAGATAGGGCAGCGACAACGAGGTCACTGAAGACATGCTCTGGCCGTTCAGCCGGCGCACACGCCGGCTGAACGTCTCCTGATCAGAGGGGATTGAAGGCCGCGAGCAACCAGTACGACAACGCCGCCATGGCCGCACTGGCGGGAATGGTGATCACCCACGCCCATACGATCCGACTTGCCAGCCCCCATCGCACGGCTGACAGGCGGTTCGTGGCCCCCACCCCGACAATGGCGCCAGTGATGGTGTGCGTCGTCGAAACGGGAATGCCAAACCGCGAGGCCACGAGGATGACGAACGCTCCGCCGGTTTCGGCGCAGAAACCGCCCACCGGACGAAGTTTGGTGATACGCGTCCCCATGGTGTGCACGATGCGCCATCCACCAAACAGCGTCCCCATGGAAATGCAGGTGTACGCACTCAATTCCACCCACACTGGAATCTTGTCGAGCGAGGTCACGTAGAAATGCGACAGGATCCCCGTCTGGCTGGCAAACGCCGCCTGGGTTGCCACCAGCAGACCCACAATGATGCCCATGGTCTTCTGTGCATCATTGCCGCCATGGGCCAAGGACAACAAGGCGGAGCTGGTGAGCTGTAGGACCCGGAATGCTTTTTCAGCCTTCGCGTTGGCCACATTCCGAAACAGGTTGAACACGATGATCATGAGCAGAAAGCCCATGAGCGCGCCCAACGCGGGGGACAGGACGATGGCTGACAGCGTTTCGATCCACTTCTTGCCCCAGAGCAGGGCGACGAAGCCGGCTTTGGCCACCGCGGCACCCGCATACCCCCCAATCAGCGCGTGCGACGAGCTGGACGGGATGCCGAACCACCAGGTGATCAGGTTCCAGATGATCGCGCCCAGCAGTCCGCCCAAGATGACATTGGCGTCCACGACGTTCAGATCTATGAACCCAGAGGCCACCGACTTGGCAACGGCCGTCCCGACAAAGAAGAGTGCGGAAAAATTGAAGACAGCGGCCCAGATGACGGCCGCCAGCGGACTGAGGACCCGCGTACCAACAATCGTCGCGATTGAGTTGGCGGAGTCGTGAAAACCGTTGATGAAGTCGAACGCCAGTGCGACGACGACGATGAAGATGACGAAAGAGACCACAGGGCAGTCGGCTGATCAGCTGTTCTTGAGCGCGATGCTTTCGAGCGTGTTCGACACGTCTTCGCACTCATCGATCGCTTCTTCCAGCGCGTCAAAGATCTCCTTCCACTTCAACACTTCAATCGCCGGCTCGTCCTTCTCGAACAGGGCCCCGACCGCCTGGGCATACAGCACATCGCCTTCTTCTTCCAGCATCTTGACCGCGCGGCCGTGCTCCATCATGCGCTGACGCTTGGAGATGTTGCCCACGGCCTGCAGAATCTCCTTGCCGGCACGCACCAGCACGTCCGCCATCTGCACACCACCATCTCGCGGCGCCGTGACACGGAACATGACCACGCGGCGCGACGCCCCATTGATCAGGTCGATCACGTTGTCCAATCGCTTGGCCAACATGTGAATGTCTTCGCGATCGAGCGGTGTAACGAAGCTGGTATCAATCCGCTGATTGATCAGGTGGACGATGGCATCACCATCCGTTTCCACCTTCTTGATCTGCACCGAAATCTGGGCCGCATTGGCCGGATTTTCGAACAGCGTACGCAGCAACGTGGCGGCTTCGCTGATGTGCACCGCGAGTCCGCGGAAGTGATCGAAGAACGTTTCGTCTTTGGAAAAAAGCTTCACGGCAGCGAGTGGGCTTGAGGAATGCCAAATCAGGTGCTCGCGGGAATGATACCACGCGCGGGGATCCGCGCCGTCAGCCTCATCCGGGGGGACCACGAGCCCTGTAACGAAAACGTCACCACGGGGTCTTCGCCATCCGCACAAGGAAACGTTTGGGGGATGTTACACGCGCGAGACAATGCCAAGACGTATTTGCCGACCGGGCGATAGTTCAGGACCAAACCACTTTCGCGTCAGAAACGACCCGACGGCGGCGGACCAGTTCCGGGTTCTCAAACAGCCGGGCCAGCAGCGCGCCTGCCACAAACCCGCCCACGTGAGCCCAAACGGCCACCCCGCCCGAAATCTCACGGCGGAGGGGGGAAAGATCTGGCAGACCGGAAACGACTTGGCTCCCAAACCAAAGGATCAGCACCAGCCACGCCGGGAACTGCAGAAAGAAAAATGGGGGAATGAAGGTGCGCACCCGCACCTTCGGGTACAGCACCAGATACGCCCCCATGATCCCCGAAATGGCCCCCGATGCCCCTACGGTCGGCACCGGTGATCCAGGGTCCACGGCCAGATGCGCCAGCGCCGCCGCCACCCCGGTAAGCAGGTAGAACGCCACGAAGCGCACCCGCCCCATACTGTCCTCCACGTTGTTGCCGAACACCCAGAGGTACAGGGAATTGCCAATGATGTGCCCCCAGCTGCCGTGCAGGAACATCGACAGGATCGGGGTCAGCCAATTGATCCGGTGATCGTCCACCACACAGGCCAGGGGCTGCCCATCCACGACCCCCAACGGCACCCCCAACCCCAGGGGAGCCCGCCCACTGACTTCACCGGGGACAAACCCCAGATCACACACGCTGATGGCCAGCGGCAGCGGCGTCCCCCCGCCCTGCACCCAGAACCACACTGCCCACGTGGCTACCAACACCACGATGGTCATCACGGGAGTCCGAAGCGTGGGATTGTCGTCCGAAATGGGAAACACGGCAGCACCCTCAGGTCAAAATGGCAGACTGCCGGAGAGACAGCCCTCATTCACTGGATTTGCCCACGAAATACGCCCATCCGGCAGGGGAATGACGGCCCGGCGCTTGCCTCTAACGGAGCAGAAGCATCAGTGGGTGCCGGCGCCTCCGCCTGCCCTACGCCAACATCTGGTACTCCAACGAGATCCCCATGGCTGAAAAAGTTATCGGCATCGACCTCGGCACCACCAACTCTGTGGTGTCGGTGCTGGAAGGTGGCGATCCGGTCGTGATTCCCAACGCCGAAGGCGGGCGCACCACGCCGTCCGTGGTCGGCTTTACGAAGGACGGCGAGCGCCTGGTTGGCCAGATCGCCAAGCGGCAGGCCGTCACGAACCCGCAGAACACCATCTTCTCCATCAAGCGCTTCATGGGCCGCCGCGTCGCGGAAGCCCAGAGCGAGCAGTCGCGCGTCCCCTACAAGATCGTCGCCGGCCCGAACGATGTGGCGGCCGTGGAAGTGGGTGGCAAGCGCTACACGCCTCCCGAAATCTCGGCCATGATCCTGCAGAAGATGAAGCAGACGGCCGAAGACTACCTCGGACACAGCGTCACCAAGGCCGTTATCACCGTCCCGGCCTACTTCAACGACGCCCAGCGCCAGGCCACCAAGGACGCCGGCAAGATCGCCGGTCTCGAAGTGCTGCGCATCGTCAACGAACCCACGGCGGCGGCCCTCGCCTACGGCCTCGACAAGAACAAGAAGACCGACGAAAAGGTCGCCGTCTTCGACTTGGGCGGCGGGACCTACGACATCTCCGTCCTCGAACTGTACGACGTGGACGGCACGCGCCAGTTCGAAGTGAAGTCCACCAACGGTGATACCCACCTCGGCGGTGACGACTTCGACCAGCGCGTCATGGACTGGCTCGTGGCCGAGTTCAAGCGCGACCAGGGCATCGACCTGTCCAAGGACCCGATGGCACTGCAGCGCCTCAAGGAAGCCGGTGAAAAGGCCAAGATGGAGCTGTCGAGCGCGAGCACGACGGACATCAACCTGCCCTTCATCACCGCCGACGCGTCGGGCCCCAAGCACCTCAACTACACGCTCTCGCGCGCCAAGTTTGAGCAGCTCGTGGACGACCTCATTCAGCGCACGCTCGAGCCCATGAAGAAGGCGCTCGACGATGCCGGCATGAAGCCCAGCGAAATCGACGAGATCATTCTGGTCGGTGGCTCCACGCGCATTCCCAAGATCCAAGAAGTCGTCAAGAACTTCTTCGGCAAGGAGCCCAACAAGGGCGTCAATCCGGACGAAGTGGTCGCCGTGGGCGCCGCCATTCAGGGCGCGGTCCTCACCGGTGAACAGAAGGACGTGCTGCTGCTCGACGTCACCCCGCTCTCGCTCGGCATTGAAACGCTGGGCGGCGTGATGACGGTGCTCATCCCGCGCAACACGACCATCCCCACCAAGAAGGCGGAAACCTTCTCCACCGCCGACGACAACCAGACGACGGTCGAGATCCACGTACTGCAGGGCGAGCGCGATCTGGCGGTGTATAACCGCACGATTGGCAAGTTCCAGCTCACGGGTATCCCGCCCGCTCCGCGCGGCATGCCGCAGGTGGAAGTCACCTTCGACATCGACGCCAACGGCATTCTGCACGTGACCGCGCGCGACAAGGCGAGCGGCAAGGAACAGAAGATCCGTATCGAAGCCTCCAGCGGCTTGTCGGACAACGAGATCGACCGCATGGTCAAGGACGCGGAAAAGAACTCGGCCGAAGACAAGAAACGCCGCGAGGAAATCGACACCCGCAACCGCCTCGACTCGCAGACCTACGAAGTCGAAAAGAACGTCAAGGAATGGGGTGACAAGGTGGCGGCTCCCCTCAAGGAGCGCATCGATGCGGCCATCGAACGGGCCCGTAAGGCTTTGCGCGGCGACGACTTGAACGAGATCCGGGCCGCTCAGGAAGAACTGAGCAAGGCCTACAGCGAGGCCGGTCAGGCGTTCTATCAGCAGCAGGCGTCGTCGGAAGGCGCGCCCGCCGCCGAGGGAGCCGCCCCGCAGGGTGACGCGGGGGCCCAGGCCAAGCAGGACGACGTGGTCGAGGCCGATTACGAGATCGTGGACGACAAGAAGTAACGCGCATCTGGCGTTGCGCCGAGCCCCGCCGGAAACTACCGGCGGGGCTTCGGTGTCTTACTGAGGACGTTTTGAACAGATAGGTCCCGTACCATCAACACCAATCGAGCCATGGCTGCACGATTCTCACGATTCCGCTTCGCTACTGCCGCCGTTGTCAGCTTCGCTGGCGGCGTGTTCTTCGCGTCCGGGATGGACTGGACGAAAATCAGTTGGGCCCAGAGCACCTCGGGGAACCGCCCGGTGGTCTCGGCCCGTGGTCCCATGAGCCCCGAGGGGACCGGGAGCTTTGCCGATATCGCCGAGCGGGTCACCCCCGGCGTCGTGGCCGTCAACACCACCCGCACCGTGCGCCCGCGTGGCAACCCGCGTGGCCGCGATCCGCAGGGCATGGAGGAGTTCCTCGAGCAGTTCGGGGGCCCTCAGCAGCGTCAGCAGCGTCAGCAGCGCGGTGAAGGCTCAGGCTTCATCATGAGCACTGACGGCTACATCGTGACCAACAATCACGTGGTGGCCGATGCCGACCAAGTCTCCATTACGCTCAGCGACGGGCGTCAGTTCAAAGCCAAGGTCGTGGGCACCGACTCCACCACCGACGTGGCCGTCGTGAAGATCGATGCCAAGGGGCTCCCCACGCTCACGATCGGCAACGACGAAACCACGCGCATTGGCGAGTGGGTGCTGGCCGTTGGCAACCCGCTCGGTCTGGATTTCACCGTGACGGCGGGCATCATCTCTGCCAAGGGGCGTGGTTCGGAAATCAATCTGCCCAACGCCGGCAACTTCACCATTTCCGACTTCATCCAGACCGACGCCGCCATCAATCCCGGCAACTCGGGTGGGCCGCTCATCAACATGCGCGGCGAAGTCATTGGGCTGAACAGCGCCATCGCCAGCCAAACCGGCTTCTACTCCGGATACGGCTTTGCCATTCCCATAACGCTCGTCAAGAACGTTACCGACGATCTGATCAAGGAAGGCCGCGTACGGCTTCCCGTGATGGGCGTGTCCGTTACCCGCATTGAGCCGGAAGATGCCGGCATCAATGGCCTTGCACGGGTGGCTGGCGTGAAGGTGGCTGGCTTTAACCCGCCCGATGGCGGCCCCGCCAAGGCGGCCGGTATTGAAGTAGGCGACGTCATCATCACGGTAGACGGCAAGCCCGTCGATCGCGTGAGCTCGCTGCAGCGTATCGTGCGGATGCGAAAGGTGGGCGAACGCATCCCGGTGGAGGTCATGCGCTTTGGCACCAAGAAGCGCTTTGAAGTACGTCTGGTGGAAGCCGAAAACATCATGCGCCTCGCCAACAACACGGAAACACCGGGGGCAGCGGCCAACCCGTCGGCCGGCAAACTGGGACTTACCGTGGAGGCCCTGCCGGCCGACATCGCGACGCGTTTGCGCACGAATGGACGTGGCGTACGCGTGGCCGAGGTCTCGGAAGATGGTCCGGCCCGCGACAAGATTGCCGCCGGCAGCGACGTGGTGTTGGCGGTGCTCTACCCCAAGCCGCAGCGCGACGTGCGCAGCGTGGCAGACCTGCAGGCCGCCATTGCCGCTCTCAAAGACGGTGACTACGTGAGCCTGCTGGTACAGTCGATGGACCCTCGCCTGGGCCAGCGCGTGGTGAATCTGCGCATCGGCGGCTGAGCAGGAATCGCCCTCGGCGCAGTTGGCCAGAGCGGCTTGCGAAAGCGGGTGGGATGATCTCTCGATCGTCCCACCCGCTTTGCAATGCGGTGTCTCAGGTGTGTGTACTGATGCCGGTCAGCGGCTGAACAAATAGAGCGAGACTCCAGCCTGCACGCGCGTGCCGGTGGACCGGAACGATTCGCGCGTCGCGTTCGACAGCTCACTCGCACGGGTCAGATTTCCGAACGTCCAGAGCGCTGTACCATTCAGCGCGATCTGTGGCGTGAGAAAGAGATGCACACCAGCACCACCGGTGGGTGCAATCCCTTCAAACTCCGTGCGTCCCGTCACGGCGCGCCCGGTGGCGCCAGCAGTGGCGAAAATACGCAGCGGCGAAGCGGGCCCGGGGAACAGATGCCAGCGCAGCAGCGCGTCATACTGCGAGAGCTTTACCTCGGCATCGCTGTCCGCACCCGTCAGCACACTGCGGTCGAAGTTGACGAGCACCGACCACCGGTCGCTCAGCCCAATACCCGCGTGCAGCCCGAATCCATTGCCAAACTCAAGATCCTCAGCGGCCGACTTTACACTCACCGAGGCGCCGGCGTATTGAAGTCCGAGAAAAACTCCCTTGGTGGAGCCAGCCTGGGCGTGGCCACTGGTGGCGGCGGCACACATCGCCATCAACGATGCCAAGGCGTGAGTGCGAAAGCGATGAATCATGGAACCTCCCGGTACGAATGGCCGACCATCAGTCGGTGTTGATGAAACGATAGATCACTCGAATAAGCCGATAGGCGTCCGGCATGGATTCGCGGGTGAACTCCACGGTGGTAGGGTTCACCAAACGGATTTCGCGAAACGCTGACGCCACTTCGGGAATCGTGGGATCACGCATTTCCATGCGTACCACGTAGCGAGCCAGTCGTTCCGGTGGCGCCTTGCGTGCAGCCGCCACGGTGGCCTTTGCCACTTCCTGGATCTCTTTCCGCGTGTCCGCCAGCGGCCGCAATTCCACGGCGCGCGAGTTGATGGCCCGCTTCACGGTCACGCCACGCACCTGCGGGGTGGTTTCCTTCTGTTCCGCCACGGCGACATCGTCTCCGGTGATCATGATCACCGGAACACCGAACCATCGTGCCAGAAAGGCGTTCATCCCGCCTTCACCAACCGACTGGCCATTGATCTGCAGATCGCGCAGCACGCCCGATCCCGTATGGGCAAACACCCCCCGAGGGGAACCAGCCTTCGCGTGATAGCCTACGAAGATGATGGCGTCGAACGTGGAGTCGAGCCCCTCCATCATGCCATGTCGCTTGAAGCTGTGGCTGATGAGATGCGCCCGCTGATCAAGATCTTCCGGCAGGATGTTGCGCTGACTGCCGTGTGAGTCATTCACGACGACCTGCATTGCGCCTCCTTCAAAGGCGCCGCGAATGGCCGCGTTGGCGTCTTCTACCATCAGCTTGCGGGCGCGTCCGTATTCAGCACCGGCAGCCGACGTCTGATTGTCGCTGTTCACTCCGCTGATGCCTTCCATATCGACGGAGATGTACACTTTGCGGGCCTGGGCGCGGGCGGGCGTGGAGAGCCCCACGATGGCAACAACTGCGAGCCACACTGGCGAGAATCGCATGATTTCTGGCGTGAAGGGGGATGTATTGAACTGCCGTTAGCGGCAGCCGGGCATTCGGAATGCCCCGATGCGGGTGGAATAGGACGTGGCGCCGGCGCGCAGATAGTCGCCGACATACCAGATGGTGCAATCATCCACCGGATCAACGGCGGTCTGGGTATAGTCTTCCCAGCGCAGCGTTGTCGTTTGCGGCGCGGCTCCGTTCACCAACGAGGTTTCACGAAGACCCAGCGTTCCCGGGTGCTGCTGCGGGGTACGGCCGGCAAAGCGCTGCCCCGGATAGGTGTGCTGGTCGCCCACGGAGTACCCCAGGCCAATGTTGCCAAACCGGTCCATGGCGGCGCTGGGCAACCAGCGATAGAGACTGTCGGGTGCATACGTCCCCTGCTGGTGCACCGTAACATCCCCTGCCGACGACACGCGCAATTCATACCAGCGCACGCCGCCGGTTCCCTGCGCGGTATTGATGGAATGCACGGCGACCATCGCGTCGTGGGTACCCATGCGCCGATACACCAGCCGCGGCATGAGTTTGTCACCCTGCGAGTCCAACCGCCGCTCGGTGCCGGGCTGCGGAACGCAGTTGGTGAGTTGCCCACCGCACAGGTATCGATAGGGGGCCACGGGAATGGATTGCGGGCCACGCAGGGTGGTCTTGCTGGTATCGCGCCAATTCACCGAAAAACGCCACAGCTGCAACTCGGCACTTTCCACCACGCCACGCAGCTGTGTCCCACCGGCGGCAAGAATCAGATGCGGCGAGCCCGGTGCGGGCACCCGACGACCATCCAGATCGGCCGTATTGAGAAAGTTCACGCCGGGGATAATGCGGCACAGTTCGCGCGCAGCGAGCCCTCGCAGCATGCGTCGGCGTTCGGCCACACAGAGATGCTTCTCCACCACTTCGTCGCCGGTGCTGGTGGGCACATAGTAGCCATCGGGCCATACTGCGGGGCGCGGATAGTCGGGGAACAGCGGCCGGGTGAACTCATACCGGTGCCACGCTCCCAGCGGGTTACTGGTGGCACTCACGGCGTAGCACATGGCATAGTCGCCTTTCACGGTATCCGGGCTGCCGCGAGGCGGCAGCGGGCGAACGGCGGAGTCGGTGACTGCTGGGGGAATAACCAGCCGCGCCGTGCGCGGGCCGGGGGCGCCGGTTCGAGCGGCCACCCGGCGGAAGATGGGGAGCACCAACAGCCAGCGATCTGCCAACTGATCGTAGCGCACCACGGCGTCGCCGCTCAGCACCTCTTCGCAAGCCCCCCCGAACCCCTTGAACACCGCGTTGGTAGGGAGCGGGCCATATACCGGTGTGCCATCCTTTCGGAAGATGGCCCACTGACTGTTGACCGTCTGCACAATATGGGTGCGGCCAACGGCCAGCGAGTTGTCACTCGGATTGCGAAGCGCAACGGCGCCATGCGGCCCCACGAAGCCAGCCCCCAGGCCGTCAAAGGAACGTACCAGACGCACCCCGGCCTCGGCGCCCATGCGCCGCTGCTCCACCGAGTCCCCGCCAGCGGGGATGCCGGTGATCACGGTGCCCGGTGGGGGGGCCTGCGCCCTAATGGGCCGTGCTTGCATCGCAAACATGGTAATGGCTACGGCCCACACCACTGGCAGCCACGTACGTCGGATACGCTGGAGGAAGTCAGGCATGGGCTACGTTACCACCGCCCCCCGCACGCTGCTACCTTCGGAGCTATGACTGCACCGCTCCAACTTACCCGCGACGAGATGCACGCTCTCGGCGCGCGCGCCCTCGGCATGGTGATCCACCATTTCGAGACCAATCGCGACAACCCCACCGCCACCACGCTCACCCGCGACGAGGCGGTGTCCCGGCTGCACACGCCGCTCCCGGAAGCGCCAACGCCCGTGTCGGAGCTCATGGACATCCTGGCGCAGGATGTCTTTCCCAATGCGTTCCACGCGGACCACCCGCGTTTCTATGCGTTCGTGCCCAGCCCCACCAACTTCGTGAGTGTGGTTGGCGATTTCCTCATGAGCGGGCACAACATCTTCGCGGGGCATTGGCTCGCGTCTTCCGCGGCCTCGCAGATTGAGCTCACGGTGCTGGAGTGGTTGCGTGACGCCTGCGGCTTGCCGGCGACTGGTGGTGGCATTCTGGTAAGCGGTGGCTCCATGGCCAATCTGTCCGCCATCGTGGCCGCGCGTGAAGCACGCTTGGGTGGCCATGACATGCAGGCGGTGGTGTACTGCTCCGACCAGACGCATTCGTCCATGTTCAAGGGGCTGCGTATCCTCGGCTTCGGCAAGCAGCAACGTCGCGCCGTGGCCACCGACGACCAGTATCGCTTGTCCGTGCCGGCGCTTGCCGCTGCCATCGCACAAGACCGCGCCAATGGCATGAAACCCTTTTGTGTGGTGGCCAACGCCGGCACGACCAACACGGGCGCCATCGATCCGCTGCACGAACTGGCCGACCTGTGCGAGCGTGAGGGACTGTGGCTGCATGTGGACGGCGCCTACGGTGCGGCCGCCGTGCTCACACCGCGCGGCAAGGCGCTGATGGCGGGGTTGGAGCGGGCAGACTCCATTACCCTCGACCCGCACAAGTGGCTCTTTCAACCGTATGAACTGGGGTGCCTGCTGGTACGTGATGCGGCCACGCTGCGGCACGCATTCCGGGTGGAGGAGGACGACCACGCCGATTACCTGGCTGATGTGTCGCGGCACATTCAGCAGGACGTGAACTTTTATGAGCGTGGCGTACAGCTCACGCGCGGCTTCAAGGCGCTCAAGCTGTGGCTCTCGTTACGCACCTTTGGCGCCGCAGAATTCCGTCGCGGCATAGACGTAGGCTTCGCTATGGCCGAGGAGGCCGAACGGGTGCTGCGTGAAGATGCCCGCTGGGAGATCGTCACGCCGGCGGCCATGGGCATCGTCACGTTCCGCTGGTCGCCCGCGGGGCTCGGTGCTGCCGAGGCAGATGCCGTGATTGCCCGCACGGCCGACGCCATGCGGGCCGACGGTTATGCGCTGGTGATGTCCACCATGCTCAAGGGGCGACCGGCGTTCCGGTTGTGTCCCATTCACCCGGCCACGACCGCCGAAGAGATCCGGGAAACAATCGTTCGACTGACCCGGTTTGCCGAGGAATCGACCACAGGGTGAGACCCTGTTAAATTGGGAGAGCAGTACGCGGACGTGGCGAAATTGGTAGACGCACCAGCCTTAGGAGCTGGCGGGGCAACCCATGCCGGTTCGAGTCCGGCCGTTCGCATAGTGGCACCGAGTGGCATAGGGGAATCCAACTTGGCTTCAGAAGGCTTTGGCTTGCCGACCTTGCCTTCTTCGGCAACCGGTACTTCGCCGGATGTCGTCAAATCGGTCGTCGGTGAATTACCCCCGTTTCCGGTGAGAGCGCGACCATGCGCCCTCACCGTTCGCGCTATCTGGGGATCAAACTTTGTATAGATGTCCGCCGTCATCGCTGTTGATGCGTGCCCCAGCCACTCGCTGATTTGCCAGAGCGGATACCCCTCAAAAAGCGCCCTTACAGCGTAACTGTGGCGGGTATCGCGCAGCCAGTAATTGGAGAATCCAGCAGCAATCACGGCCCGCTTCCAACCTCGGGTCATCATGTCTGCCGAGACTCCCACAACCAACAGATCATCGGGCTTCTTGTTCTGGATTGCGCTGCGTAATTGCGGCACAGCCCACGGCTCAATTCTCACACCGCGACGATTGCGATACTCGGTTTTGGTTCCAGAAATGTTGATCCGATGTTCAATCTCCTTAGCGGCATTGGGGACTTCTCCGAGTGGTAGAAGTTGAACGTCGGAAACTCTGAGTTTGAGTACGCTAGACCTATCAGCACCAGTTGCCGCACAGATCGTAAGGGCAAGCTTAAGCTGGCCCGTTACGTGCGAGAGAATTTTTTGATCATCCTCAATGGTTTTCCACTGTTGCCGTTTGTTTGCCTTGGCGGGACGACGGACCTTCGCCTTGTCTGCTACCGGACTAGCAGGAAGTGCGCCCATGGCAACTGCGTAGTTGCAGAAGCTAGCGACGCTGTAGAGATAGTGGCGTCGTGTACCTTCGCTTCTCGCAAGCGAATTAAGGCGATTGCGAATCGCCCCAGCCGTGATCTCAGCGACCGACTCTAGCCCTTGCAGCATCCACTTTACGTGATGCTGCTGCTGATCCCACGACTTTGGCGCCCTAACTTTAGCGTCAGCCGTCCAACCTTCCCAAAGAGATTTGATTGAAACCGACGTAAGCTTGTCCCGCAATACATCCAACTGCTTCGCCGCGTAGGAATCCCAGAGTTCGCCAATTGTTATCCGATTAGAAGCAACTGCATCCAAGAGCGCGAAATCACGCTTGTCAGCTAACGCATCAAGCATTCTTTCGATTTGCTTAGCGAAAGCCCTATCAGTTGAGCCGGTAGAACGCTGAACACGGCCAGTAGAAGTGCGTACATAGACGCTATACGTCTTCCCTCGCTTGAATGCCATTACGCCGCCCCCCCGATGCGATGGGTGAGATGCGCGCGCGCCCACGCCGCCACCTGCTTCGGATCATAAAGACGCTTCCTATTTATTCGCACGGTTGGACACGAACTCTTCCTCAGCCATGACTCGCTCGTCTTGAGGCGATCCGCCGCCTCCTCAAGTGTCCACAAGGTGAACGACATACAATCGTCTGCCGTCATTGTTTCAATGCCTTTCTTCATAAACAACCTTTCTCCCTATTCTGCTCTCCGATGCTGAAGAGATTTGTTTTGTGCGGGCTGATTTCACGTCCATGGAACGTGTGGGCGTTCCCGCTCTTACGCCGCATTGATTGGCCAAACACTCGACAGTTCGAGTGAAGGCTTCAGTTCACCTTCTCGTTGAAATCAACGAGAAAACTTGCGCAGGCGACCACTCACCTCCTCGCCGTGCCGGAATGTTCAAAGCATTGAGGATCCTAGACGCACCTGCATATGACCCTGACTCTTCGAATGCTTTTTGTACTGTCGGCAGAATGAGCGACCGCCACTCTTTTGACCGCTTTGTCCGAGACTGCGCACTTGCAGTACGCCCCAGACTACGAATTTCTTCGGTCATCGGCTTTGGCGATCCGAGCTTGCGCCCCATCGCCTTCGCAGCCGCCAGCGCGGCCTTAGTTCTCGTAGAGATCATTTTTGCCTCCTCTTGGGCTACGACTGCCAGAATCCCTACGACCATTTCGGTCATATGCGGATTGTCAGCGGCAACGAAGCGAACCCCCGACTCCTGAAGGTTCATGAGGAAGACGGCACTACGCGACAGCCTATCGAGCTTCGCGACGACCAGCGTAGCGCCGTGAATCCGACAGGCGTCTATCGCCCGCTTTAGCTCGGGCCGAGACTCTTTTCGTCCGCTCTCGACCTCAACGAACTCGGCCACAAGCGTCCAATCGCCACCATTCAGGTAGCTGGCGACCGCAGAACGCTGCGCCTCCAAACCAAGCCCAGACTGCCCCTGACGGGCGGTGCTCACTCGCAAGTAGCTAACAAATTTCCCAGATGCCATTACACACCCTCCATTATTTTTGTTGTTACCACCGTTTCTACAAACGTAATGCCGAACACAACCAAAAACAAGGGGGGCGAGGGGGGGGCTTACTGAGAACACGATGAGCTACCCGTTCAACTAGGCCAGAACGTTCTGACGCCGAATTAGAAAGCCGCCAAGAACGACGGATTCTAGGCCGAATTAGACGAATTCCGAATTTTCCTGGAAATTCCCTGATATCTATGTAGGTCGCACTTGAGATAGACCCTCATCTACTTCAAGCGACACAGAAATCTGAGGTCCAATAAGGCGTTGATAACGAACCAGTCACTCCTACGAGTGGATACCGGCGATGAACCCGAAGGGACCAAAAGGCACAGGGGTTTCGGACACCGTTACTCCCCACCGCAGACGGCTAAGAGAATCTGACGGTAAATAACGGGATGGGAACGACTCACAGGATTTTGGCGCATTTACCTGACCGTACACAAATGCGAGGTGGTTCTGGATGGGACAATATCCGGATAGCGATACCGAGGGCGATACTCCACCGTTGGACTTCCCAGCTTGCTGGGGGTTGATGCTGCGCAAGCAGTCTGTCGAATGAGTTGTTGTAGGACCGCTGCACAATGTCGATTGCCGAACTCAATGTGCATTACCGTGGTCTTCGAAATGATTCTCTGATGTAACGTGTCGAGGCTATTATTTATTCGAACCAAACGCCTCCACTGTCATCAACCGTCCTAGCCCTCGGTGTATCCATGAGCGGACCTAGTGACGCGCACGACTCATATATACAGAGATCGAGGAGTCGACGAATGCAATACCAAATCGATTACACACTTCGCGTAGCACTCGAAAACGAGTACCGCTCTCTCTTCACGTGGTTCATTCAAGAGATCAGAGCTGACGGTGAACCGGCCAGCGATAAACTCATCCCATGGTTTCACAATCATTTTTTTGACCTTCAGGATGTTCGGTACCTAGTCTCTACTGAGAAAGACTACCCTAACCCGTTCAATGACCACGATGCCGATTCGGCGGTCGACGACACAGCGGAGACCAGAAATGCAACATTCAATCGAAGAATCTTTGCTAAACTGGTGCCGACAGGGGGCATGACGTACTCGATGCTCGGGACTGAACGAGCATTGAAAGAGCTCAGTTTGACCATCCAGCCAATCGCGTGCTCAACGGATAGAGTGGAGCAGATCCGGATAGCGGGCGGTGTGGGCCACACCTATGAAATCGACTTTCAAGATTCTGTCCAGCCAGATTGGCTGGGCGTCGATATCACGGTTGCAGACGACACGTTCGACGCCCTTGTGGAGCAGGTACTCGGCGGAAGGCACAATGGGTCTCTGCGACTGAGTGGAGCTGATGGTTTCTACTCTGAGTGGTCGCCAAGCATTTCGACCAACCGAGTAAAAATACTGAATCAGAAGGGCGATGCGTCTTGGATGGAGCCTGATCAGAGACTGATTTTCGAAGACACTTTCACATCGTCAGAGATTGAGCCACCACGTCTCGGTCGAGTAGACCGGTATTCGCTGGAGTTCGTAACAGCGCCAGTTGAGGCCGCAAAGCCGGATCTTTCGCAAGCTCCAGTTACCATGGAGGCAGCCTCAAAAGAATCTGGTCAGTTGGACATCGTCGGACACCACGCCATTGTGCAGAGCCAGCGATATGCCTTTTGGACCACGGTTGGCGTGTGGCTCTTGGTAGCGTTCAGTCTTTTTCGGACGTGTTAGGCTCTGAGATGACCATTAAAATTCCCGCACCCTTTAGCTCTTTCGTCTCCGAATGGGAATATGAGCAGGAGCCGTCCCACCCCATTTACGCTACACTCGGAATAGTCGTATTTGAGTATGGACAGCTCGACCTGACGATTAGCCAAGTGCTCATGAGGCTGATGGATCAGGAAAACGACACAGGGGAAACAGTAGTTTCGGCACTTAGCTTTGATAAGAAGATCGAGCTGATCCATGCTCTTGCGAAGCTACCCCAAGAGCAAGAACCCACATTCAAAGCACTTTTGGGGTACGCTACATTCTGCAACACAAGACGGAACACTTTCCTCCATTCCAGTTATCACAAGCGGAAAGAATCTGAAGGATTTGTTCGCAGAAAGGTGTCAGCAAGAAGAAAGCTCAAGAGGGATATCGAGTTGGTTGATAGCGCAGAATTGCGACGGTATGCTGCGTTCATGTATGAAACGTCCGCCGCTCTACAACAGATGTTTTATCTTGATGTCGTAGAAGTAGAGGATGAGATGGGAAAGTAGAAGCTCGACTCAAAGTCAGCTTAGCCCATGATCAGAACACCTGATGACTGACTATCGCTTCACAATGAGCAACCAAGGCCCCGTGGAGACGAGTTAGTGAAATGACCCATTAACAGACTTCATCCCCATAGGATTATTTGGGTGCCGCCACCTGAAGGTGATTTTCGCCATTTCACGGAAATACGTTGTTTTCAGTTACGTGAAACATCCAAACGCTTCTTTGAATCAAGCGCGGTTTTACCGAGACAATTCGCAATTGTTCTCTCTGGCTTGGCTAGCGACCCATCGGTAACGCCGGAAGTTGGTCGGATTCAGGCTGCCGAGGAAGTTTCTGGCATGTCGTCGAAACGGTCGTACTCCAAAGGCATTTCCCTGCCTCCAGAGCCCGCTCAGTGCCTCTAGGGCTCTCTCGCCAATATCGCTAGGTCTTGCTGAATCAGCCTTAGGAGCTGGCGGGGCAACCCATCCCGGTTCGAGTCCGGGCGTTCGCATGGTCGGGAATGCTGTATCGCAGGTAATGCATGGACCACACCCAGTGCTCGCCCCGACGCGCGGCGCAGCGCACATTTGGAGGGAACGTATTCGTCCCCTCCCCCGCCCCGATGATCCGTCCTCTCTGCTTCCTGGTGGTCCTCGCGGCCACCACGCCCACGCTCCTGGCGCAGAACGCGCAGCCCGCGGCGCCGTCCACCGATAGCATCTTCAAGCCACTCAAGTGGCGCTCCATCGGCCCATTCCGTGGCGGTCGCTCAAATACCTCCACAGGCGTCGTCAGTAACCCGCGCACCTATTACATGGGAACAACGGGTGGCGGCGTCTGGAAGACCGACAACATGGGGATCAGCTGGCGGAACATTTCTGACGGCTTCTTCACGACCGGTACCATCGGGGCCATTGCGGTGGCCCAGAGCGACCCGAATGTGGTGTATGTCGGCACGGGTGAACACGCCATTCGCGGCGTGATGAGTCACTCGGGTGACGGCGTCTATCGCTCCACCGATGCCGGCAAGACGTGGAAGAAGATTGGTCTCACGGACACGCGACACATCTCGCGCATTGTGGTGCACCCCAACAATCCCGACGTGGTCTTCGTGGCCGCGCAGGGGACGCTCTACGGGCCGTCCGCTGAACGCGGCATCTTCAAGTCCACCGACGGCGGGGTGACCTGGAAAAAGGTGCTGTTCGTTGACCAGCGCACGGGCGCCGCCGAACTGTCCATGGATGCGACCAACCCGCGCATTATGTACGCGGCCATGTGGGAGCACGGACGGCTCCCCTGGCAGGTCATCAGTGGGGGCCCCGGGAGTGGACTCTACAAGTCCACTGATGCCGGCGAGACCTGGGTGAAAATGAGCGACGGACTCCCGGACAAGATGGGAAAAATGGCCATCGCGGTCAACCCGTCCAACCCGGAAAAGGTCTACGCCCTCATCGAAAGCGAATCAGAGGGGAATGACCGTGGCCTGTATGTCTCCAACAATGCCGGCAAGAGCTGGAGCAAGGTGAGCAGCGAGCCACAGCTGGTCCAACGTGCGTGGTACTACATCGAGCTCTTTGTGGACCCGAAGAACGAGAACCGGATCTACGTGCTCAGTGCTCCCGCGCTGCGTTCGGACGATGGAGGCAAGACGTGGAGCGAGCTCTCCGGCGTACACGGCGATTATCACGACATGTGGATCAACCCCACTGCGCCTGACAACTTCATCATCTCCGATGATGGTGGCGCGGTCATCACCTTCGACGGCGGCAAGAGCTTCAGTTCGCAGACCGGGCAACCCACGGGACAGTTCTACCGCATCAGCGTGGACAACCAGTTCCCGTATCGTATCTACGCCGGGCAGCAGGACAATTCGTCTGTGGCAATCGCCAGTCGTGAGCTGGCCAGTGGCGGAATCACTACCGACAGTTGGCGGCCTTCGGCCGGTGGTGAGAGTGCGTTCCTCGCCTTTGATCCCACCAACCCCCGCTATGTCCTGGGCGGCAGCTATCAGGGCACCATCGAAGTGTTGGATACACGGGCATCAGCTTCAACCAAAATCATGGCGGCCCCCATCCAGTACCTCGGTCGCGATGCGAAGGACATGAAGTACCGATACAACTGGAACGCCCCGATCATCTGGAGCAAACACGAACCGAACGTCTACTATCACGGCGCTCAGCTGCTCCTGAAAACGTCCGACCTCGGACAGTCCTGGGAAGCCGTCTCGCCCGACCTGACGCGCAATGAAAAGGAGAAGCAGGGCAAGCCCGGTGTGCCGTACACCAACGAAGCGGTCGGTGCCGAGAACTACGGGACCCTGGCCTACATCACCGAGTCGCCACACGAGCGCGGCGTGATCTGGACGGGGAGTGATGACGGTCTCGTGCATCTCACGCGCGACGGCGGCAAGACCTGGAAGAACGTCACCCCCAAGGGGCTCGCCGAGTGTCTCATCAACACCATTGAGGTGTCGCCGTTCAACAAGGGCACGGCGTACATCGCGACCACGCGATACAAGTTCAACGATCACGCCCCCGGACTCTACAAAACGACGGACTACGGAGCCACGTGGACGAAGATCGACCGCGGCATTCCTGCCGGCGCCTTTACGCGGGTGGTACGCGAAGATGAAGGGCGACGCGACCTGCTGTTTGCCGGTACGGAACTGGGGCTCTACGTCTCGTGGAATGGTGGCCTGGACTGGGCGCCCTTCCAGCTCAACCTCCCCGTCACGCCCATCACCGATCTCAAGGTGCATCAGGGCAATCTGATCGCGGCCACTTCGGGGCGTGCCTTCTGGATCCTCGACGATCTCGCCGTGCTACGCCAGTACAAGAAGGAGGCGACGGCGCTGCACGCGTATCAGCCGGCGCCCGCCTATCTGGTGAACGGTGGGAGCGCCTTGAATTCGTCGGACGCGGACGTCACCGGCACCGACACGTTCACCGGTGTGAACCCCGCCAATGGTGTGGTCTTCTACTATCAGCTGCCCGAGATCAAGAAATCCGATGTGGTGACCCTCGACATCGCCGACGCTTCGGGTCGCCTCATTCGTTCCTTCAGCTCGGTGAAGGACACGACCTTCACCAAGTGGGACGGCGGGCCGCCGGGAGAGCCTACGTTGTCCACCACAACGGGTCTCAATCGATTCGTGTGGGACATGCGGAACGCGACCATGCCGGGCGTGCCAGGGGTGTACATCGAAGCGAGCTACCGAGGGCACAAAGTGCTGCCGGGGCGATACCGTCTGACGCTGAAGTTGGGTGATCGCACGGTAACCGCCGAGGCCGAAGTGCGCGACAATCCGTTGCACACCACCGATGCCGCGACCCTCGCCGAGTACGACGCCTTCATGACGCGGGTGGAAGGCGAAGTATCGCGCATGCATGGCGCGGTCAACGAACTGCATGAAGCGCAGGAGCAGCTGTCGGCAATTGTGGCCGGGCTCCCGGCTGGCGCGCAATACGACGAGGTCCGTCGTGATGGCGCGACGCTGCTGGAGAAGCTCAAAGCGTGGGATAGCGACATGGTGTCGCGAAAGTCTCGCGCCTACGACGACGTGGAGAACTTCGCGCAGAAGTTCTCGGCGAACTGGCTGTTCATGGTGAACGCCACAGAGAGCGACCTCCCGCGGGTGAACAAGCCGTCGCGGGAACGGCTGACCGAACTGGAACCGGAGTGGGCGCAGCTCAGGGCGCGCGCGGACACCCTGCTGAACCAGGATATTCAGGCACTCAACCGCAAGCTGTTCGATCGTGGGATTGGCGCCATCCGAAAGCGGAAGGCCAGCGGCCCGATTGGCTGACCGTGTCAGGACGCCCATGAATTCCGGCTACGCCCGCACCCTCGTGGACTATCACGACTGGGCGCGTGACCGCATGCTCGAGGCGGTTCTCGCGCTCGGTGACGATGAGGATAACTGCGCCTTGGGGAGTTCATTTCCGTCGGTGCGCGACACCTTGCGGCACACGTTCGGAGCTGAGGTGGTGTGGCTCTGCCGTTGGCAGGGAGAGTCGCTCACTTGGTGAACCACGCCTCCATACCACGCCTCGCCGCTTCCCTGTTGGTTATGGCTGCCGCCATCGCGTCGACGTCTGTCCCGCTGGCCGCACAGTCATTCGACGTGGTGCTCAAGGGCGGAACGATCATTGATGGCACCGGTGCGCCGGCGCAGCGGTTGGATGTGGCCCTTCAGAACGGGCGCATCGTAGCGGTGGCGCCCAGCATCAGGTCGACGGGTGTACCAGTGGTCGATGCCACCGGACTGGTGGTCGCGCCGGGGTTCATTGACCCCCACGCCCACATCAGTACCATCGCGCAGCAGCCGGACGCGGAGAACTTTCTGCGTCAGGGGATCACGACCATTTTCAATTCGCTGCACAGCCTCGACCAGCCATACCCGTTGGGGGCCTTTCTCGATACGCTGCGTGTGGCCCCCAACACCATGTGGACCGCGGGGCACACCTGGGCTCGCAAGCGCGTCATGGGCACGCAGAACCGCGCGGCAACAGCAGCGGAGCTCGACAGCATGCGGGGGCTCGTAGCGCGCGCTATGGATGACGGGGCGTTCGGCCTGGGGACCGGGCTGGAGTACATCCCGGCCATCTATGCGCCCCCCGAGGAGATTGTGGCGCTGGCGCAGACTGCTCGGCGGCGTGGGTCGCTCTACGTGACGCACCTGCGCGACGAAGGGGCGGCCCTTGAGTATGCACTGGCCGAGGCCATGGATGTTGGCCGGCGCAGCGGGCAGCCGGTGCATGTGAGTCATCTCAAAAGCACCGGCAAGGCCAACTGGGGAAAGAGTACGGCGGTACTCGCCGGCTTTGATACCCTTAACGCGCGCGGGATGCGCGTCTCCTTTGACGTGTATCCGTACGCGGCTTACAGCACGTATTCCGATGTGCTGTTCCCCGGCTGGGTGCTCGCTGACAATCAGGACTCGGTCACCGCTCGGCTGGGCAACCCACGGTTGATGGAGCGCATCCGCCGGGAGATGCGCTCCATTTTTGAGGCCCAGACCGGTGGCACGGCGGCGAGTGTTCGTTTTCGGACGTTGCCGTCCGCGCCGCAGTTTGTGGGAAAGACGCTGGCTGACTACCTGGCGGCCAAGGGTTTGCCGTTATCTCTCGACGCCGCAATAGATGCCCTGATTGCCATGCAGCGTGCGGGCGGGTTTACCGCCACGGTGGAGGCGATGAGTGAACAGGACATCGAGGCCTTTTTGCGTCACGACGTGGCCATGGTCTCTACCGATGGCGATCTGGTCACGCCGGGCAAGGGATTTCCGCACCCCCGCAGCTATGGGGCGTTTCCCCGGGTCCTTGCGCACTACGTTGGTCAGCGTCGCCTCATGCCCCTCGAGGCCGCCATTGCCAAAATGACCTCGGTGCCGGCCCGCACGCTCGGCCTGACCGATCGCGGTGTCATTCGACCAGGGGCGATCGCAGACCTGGTGCTGTTCACCCCCGCCACCTTTGCGGACAAAGCCACGTTTACCGATCCGCATCACTATGCGGAGGGAGTGGTTCATCTGTTCATCAACGGACAGGCCGTGATACGCGACGGGCAACTCACGGGAGCGCGCCCGGGGCGCCCCATACGACGGGCGCCCTGAGCCGACCAGCCGATGTTGTGCGCGACAGCACACCGTCGGCCGCTCGGCAGCTTCTCGTCACGGCATGGGAGAGAGCAGCAGATTGGTCATTCGCCCGCCAGGCCCGATGCTGACGTTCACCTGTACCGAGCCCGTGGTGTAGCGCGCCCGATACACGAACGTACGATCGTCTCCCTCCTGCCCGGTCGCCAACAGCTCCAGCGCCTGCAGCGCCCCCATGGGCTCCAGAAGGCGTGCGTAGACCGTCCGCATGCGCGGCACCAGTGTGGTGCGCACGAACTCAAAATCTCCGAGCTCCAGTGCGCCACGGGCGATTTTGGCCAGCACCGTGGTGAGATACGCCGTCACATTCGGCGAGGCATCGGGCAGCGGCACCGTTGGCAGCGGCGCCTTGATCAGGGAAGAATCCACCGCACCAGCCAAACGTGCGGTAATGACCGGCGGGAGGTTGGTGTTGGAGTTCGTAAGCACAACGATGGCCACATCGCTTCCTTCGTAGCGGGACAATTGCGTGCGGAATCCCTGCCACGACCCCCCGTGCTGCAACACACGCTGTCCGTTGAGCGATTCCACGAACCAGCCAAAACCGTACCCCTGGCGGTTCCCGCTGGTGAGGCGGACCGGCGAGAGCATCTGCTCCCAACTGGCGGCGGAGAGCACGCGATGGTTGCGTACCACGGCGTTCCAGGCGATGAGGTCGCGCAAGCTTATGAGCAGTGAACCATCAGCCGTGGTGTTCAACGACGGGGAAATCCATTCCTGATGGGCGAAGCTTCCGTTGACCACGCGGTATCCCGAGGCGCGATGCGCCACGATTTCCGCTTCCGTGTTGATGCGCACCGAAGACATACCTGCCGGGTCAAAGATGCGCGTACGCAGGAATTCCCAGTAGGGACGCCCGGTGACGGTGCTCATGACAATACCCAGCAGCACGTAGCCGGTGTTGGAGTAGTTCCACCGGCTGCCCGGGGGAAACTCCGGCGTCAGTGCAAAGGCCATGCTGGCCAGCTGCGCTTCAGTGACATCGCGCCGGTAGTCGAGTGACTCGCTGGTGTAATCCGGAATGCCGCCGGTATGCGACAGGAGATGCCGGATTTTTATGCCCTGCCACGAGGCGGGCGCGGCAGGCAGATATGTTCGCACCGATGAGTCGAGCGCCACGCGCCCGTCCTCTACCAGCGCCATGATCCCCGCCGCTGTGAACATCTTGCCTAGCGACCCGGAGAGAAACATCGTTTCACTCGTCACAGGCTTCTGCTGCTCGATGTTGGCGAGACCATACCCCTTGGCCATCAGTACGCGGTCACCGCGCACGATGGCGACCGCCATCCCCGGGATGCGCTGACGCTCCGTCTCCTCCCGCGCGATGGCGTCAATGGCCGCTTCGTTGAACGTCGCACCGCCGGCGGTGGGGACATCGGCGTGCCACCACGGTGTGGGCAACGGGGTCTTGACCGGAGCCACCTGATCGAGGGATTCCGCGTCGTAGAGCACGCCGCCTTTCATCACCGAGCGTACCGACACCGAATTGCGAATGTCGGCCAATGGATCACGATCAAGAACCACGAGGTCCGCAAGCTTGCCCACCTCGAGACTCCCAATGTCCGCATCAAGCCCAATGGCCTTCGCGCTGTTGAGCGTGGCCACGCGCAGCACCTCGTGGGGGGTCATCCCGCCCTGCGCCAACAGTCGCATTTCCCAGTGGACCTGAAGCCCCTGCATTTCTCCGTGGCCCCCAAGTGCCACTTGCCCGCCCGCCTTGAGAATGGCGGTCGCACCGGCCGACGTTTCCCGGTCGTTGTAGTCTTCGCTGGCAAAGGCCAGCATGCGGGTGGCCGTGCGCTGATACAACTCACTGCGCGGAAAGAAGCGCGCGAGCCGCGGTTCGTCGAAGGGCCGTTCCTGTGCCAGCAGGCGATAGATGGGGAGCGCGGCCCCAAACGACACGATGAGCGTGGGCGTGTAGTGCATGCCGCTCCGAGCAATCAGCTGCACCACATCGTCATGCAACGGCGCGTTGGGGAACGCATGCTCATTCCCGAAGAAGCCATCGAGCGCGTGCGTAAGATCCATTTTGGTGTCGGCCCCGCCCTCGGTGGTCGGCAGTAGCCCCAGCTCCCGACTGGCCTGCACCACCCACTGTCGCTGCTGCCGGTTGCCCACCATGTAGCTCTTGATCAGGTGGGTGCCGTACTCATCCCGGTAGCGCTTCAAGGTGAGCCGTACGTCATCGAGCGAACGGAAGTCCGTCTCGGCAAAGACGCCGGGCCCCGTTGAAAAAACTCGCGGACTGGCCAGCCCCTGCGCCTCAATGAGATCGGCATAGGCAAAAATGTCGGCGCTCGTTTGCGGATCACGCACTGTGGTCACGCCATAGGCCAGATTGGCGTACATCGACGGCGCCTCCGGCTCCAGCAGTTCGCGCCGGTACTGCCAATGGGCGTGAATATCCACAATGCCAGGCATGATGGTCTTGCCACTCACATCGTAGATGCGCGCGGCGGCCGGTATGGCGACCTGTCCACGCGCGCCAATTGCCGCGATACGACTGTTGATCACCACGAGATCCGCGTTCGGCAGAATCTCATCCCCCTTCATGGTGATAACGCGTGCTCCCCGCAAAACCGTGGTGCCCCGCACGGTACGGCGAGGCACTGACACATGCAACGACCGCGAGGTGGCAGCGGTGGTGGCTCGTACATTTCGCTGGTGCAGCGTGGCACCGGTTACCCACGCCACGGTATTCCCCTGTCCGCTCCACGCCACCGCCGTTGCCGTTGGCCCCGATTCATCGCGCGCCGACGCGATGTTGATGACCACGGCCTCGGCACTGCTCCGTGGCGGAAGCGGTGCAGACCAGACTCGGTCACCCGCGAGGAACGCGACCGACTGTCCATCGGGGCTGATTCGCATATCGGCGAGCAATGGCGACCCGGCGGGCCCGGCGAGTCCACCCACGCGCGCGTGCGCCTGCCTGTCCTTTCCACCTGTCGTATACGACACCAGACCGGCGGGACCACTGAACCAGAGGCGGGACGTATCAGAGGAGAAATGCGGGTGACGCATGCCCGCAGCGCGCATGATGGGCTGCGCCGCGCCGCCATTGGCACTCACACGCATGACCATGGCGTCTGTAGGTACCGGCAGTGGCTGTACCCGTGCCGTACTGAGCGGCGCCCGCAACGCATACAGCGCGCTCCCGTCCGGGCTCCAGACGGGGTCAATCCAATACGCGCTGTCGGTGGTCAGGCGCATCGGGGCACCTCCGCGTACGCGTACCTTGTACAGCGCTCCGCCAGCTGGCCCCCACGTTACATACGCCAGCCATTGCCCATCGGGGGACCACGCGGGCATGAACGCTCGTGATGGCCCCGTGGGCAGCGCACGCGGTGCCGCAGTACCCGTCGGAGCGACATACAGCGTGCCGAACATTGAATACGCCACCTGACCATTTGCAGCGATGGCAGGCTGTTGGGCAAAACGCCCACGTACCGAGTCTTCAGATATGCGCCGCGTTGCGCGCAGCGTTTCGGGCAACTCGGCCCGCACCGCTGCCCGAAACGACACAAGACGGTCGGCGCCCGTGGCCACATCAAGGCGATGAATGTGCCCACCGAAGGCCATTACCACGGCGCTGTCGTCAGGAGTAAACGCGTACCCCGGCATGACGTCGCGAGAGGCGCGCGACTCCAGTTCATTCCGGTCCAGTGGCCACACCAGCCAACGTTCCGTCTCGGCCGCAAGGTCGCGCAGGCGCAAACCGGTTTTGCCGCGACTTTGTGCCGCATACGCGAGCCACCGCCCATTGTGCGACAGCACCGGTGACATGGCCGTGGGCTCCTGCAGCACCAGTGGTTCATCAATGCCACTGGCCAGATCACGCCGCATGATCGTGCTGGACGCGCCGAGCCGACTGCCGTACGGGCGCGGCGTGACGGCGGTGTAGTAGAGGAACCGCCCGTCGCGGGACGCATGGGCCGCATAGGGGCCGGGGCCAGGCGACGACACGAGCGGCGCTGGTGGGCCATTGGCGTTCGCAATGACCTTGGCCCCACCACCGGTTTCGAGATCATAGCGCCACACATCGGCCGATCTTCCCTCGAGCACCGTGACAAAGATCGAACGCCCATCCGCACTCCAGGCTGGAGACAGCATCAACGCGCGCGGCACCGAACTGACGGCGCGGGCCCCTGACCCATCGGCCGAGGCAACCCACACGTTGTCACTGCCCGAGGCATCGCTGATGAACGCCAGCAGTCGTCCATCGGGGGAGAAGCGTGGCTGGGATTGAAAGGCACTGCCCGAAAGGATGGCGCGAGCCTCACCTCCAGCCATGGGGAGCGCATAGAGATCTCCGAGCAATTCGAAGACCAGCTGACGACCATCAGGCGCCACATCAAGCGACATCCAAGTGCCTTCGGTCGTGGTGAAGGCAACGGTACGCTGCGCCTGCAATGGCACGGCCATCAGGGTCATGGCCATCAGGGCGACGAGACGAGCGATCATTCCGAGCGCACGCATCAGCGGGACATCTCCCGGCCGGCAAATCGATCCAAGCGGAACAGGCCGATATCGTGCGGCGTATGATGGTGCGCAATCAGATCCGCACAAATTTCACCGACGACAGAGCAGAACTTGAACCCATGCCCCGAACAGGGCGAAACGAGCAGGATGTGCGGCTCCCCCGGCGCCCGGTCAATGATGAAGTGTTCGTCGGGCGTATTGGTGAACAGGCACGTCGTACTGCGGCGCATCGCTCCGTTGGCGTCCGGGAAGTACCGTGCGACCGCTCGGCGCAGCGTGACTTCATCGGCTGACGTGACATCACGCGCCATCGTATCGGGGTGCACCCGTTCGGCATGGTGGTGATAGCAGCCGATCTTGAAACCGGGCACGTCATACTCGGGGAACCCGTAATAGCGTCCTTCCTCGGCATCGAGCACAAACACCGGAAAGCGGTCTGGGGCAAAGTGTGCGGGCTGCGCGATGTCGAACCATCCCAGAACCTGACGTTCGGGGGAGAGTACCGGGGCAAGCACGGGCGCGAGGTCGGCCATCCATGGACCAGCAGAAAGAATGAGTTGGCCGGCGCTGTACCGCCCTTGGTCTGTATGCACCGTGACGCCGGTGCTGTCGGTCTCGATGGCGAGCACCTTCTCCTGATAGCGAATGGTGGCACCCGCCTCGACCGCTCGCGCGGTATGCGCAGCAATGCATCGCTCGGGCGTGAGAAAACCCGCGTCGGGCTGGTAGACCGCAAGGGTATTCTCTGCCGGCACCCACCCTGGAAACCGTGCGGCAAGGGCGCGCGCATCAAGCAGCTCGTGAGGGAGCTCATGTTCCCGGCAGCTTCGGAGCGAGCCCTCAAACACCTCACTGCCAGCCCAACCAACGTCGAGCCCGCCCGTCACATGCAACAGCGGCTCACCGAGCCCCTGCTGAAGATCGCGCCACAGAGCAAATGCCCGACGTAACAAGGGCACGTACGACGGGTGTTCGAAATAGGCCAGACGGATGATGCGGGTGAGTCCATGGGAAGAGCCCCAGGTATGACCGGGCTCGAACTGCTCCAGTACCAGCACCCGGAGTCCACGTGCAGACAGATGATAAGCGGCGGCGCTCCCCATCCCTCCTGCGCCGACGATGATCACATCAAGGGGGCCGGACATCAGCGGGACACTCGCGACCGAAAGGTGACCGGACGGCTCAGGGAGCTCTGGGAATTCCAGCGCACTGGCCCTCGGAACTGCCCTAGGATACCGCCCGGCATCGTCCTTGGCAGCGTCGGGCTGGACCTTCGGGGCTGGATTCCGCGCCCAACTCCAAAAAAACTGCGAGATACGGGCATTCCCTTCTTGCCCTTGGGCGGTCCCGAATACAACCTAGCGATTGCCAGCAAATCCCTCCCCAGGAGCACCGCATCATGGCAGCGACCAACGTCTCCGACCCGCAATACTACCACCGGGTCGTGGATTGCCAGTGGGCATGTCCGGCCCATACCAACGTCCCCGGGTACATCCGCCTGATCGCCCAGGGCAAGTACACCGAGAGCTACCTTCTCAATCGCGAGTCCAACGTCTTCCCGGGGATCCTGGGACGCGTCTGCGACCGCCCGTGTGAGCCGGCCTGCCGCCGTGGCCGCGTGGAGGAGAAGCCTGTCGCCATCTGCCGCCTCAAGCGCGTGGCGGCCGACCACCGCGACGACATTACGGCGTTGCTCCCCAAGGCGCCGGAGACCAAGAACGGCAAGCGGGTGGCCCTCATCGGTGCCGGTCCGGCCTCGCTGACGGTCGCCAATGACCTGCTGCTCGCCGGCTACGACGTCACCATCATCGAAAAAAACGCACAGCCCGGTGGGTTGATGCGCATCAACATTCCGTCGTTCCGCCTCCCGGCGCAGGTCCTCGATGAGGAATGCGCGTATGTGATCGACCTCGGCGCCAACATGCAGTATGGCACCCAGGTGACGTCGCTCAAGGGACTGCTGGACGAGGGATACGACGCGGTCTTCGTGGGGACCGGCGCTCCCAAGGGCAAAGAGCTCGACATTCCCGGTCGCTGGGATGCCCCGGAACAGGTCTTCATCGGCATCGACTTCCTCGCCAATGTGCACTTCAAGCACATCGAGAAGATGGAGCCGCGCGTCATCATCATTGGCGTGGGCAACACCGCCATGGACTGCTGTCGGACCTCCAAGCGACTGGGCGCCACTGACGTCAAGGTGATTGCCCGCCGCGGACGCAAATTCTTCAAGGCGTCGCCATGGGAACTGGAAGACGCCGAAGAAGAGCAGGTCGAGATCATTGAGAACCACGCGCCGAAGCGCATGGTGGTGGAAAACGGCAAGCTGGTCGGCATGGAGTTTGAGGTCCTGCAGTGGACCGAAGACGCCAACGGCAAGCAGTCCAGCACGGTGCTGAGCACCGTCATCATTCCCTGCGATCAGGTCATTCTCGCCATCGGGCAGGACAACGCCTTTGAGTACATCGAGCGTGACATTGGTGTGGAGTTCGATAAGAAGGGCATGCCGGTCGTGGACAAGACCACGCATCAGAGCACGCATCCCAAGGTCTTTTTTGGGGGTGATGCGGCGTGGGGCCCGGAGAACATCATCTGGGCGGTCGCACATGGCCACGCCGCTGCCATTTCCATCGACCTCGCCTGCCAGCAGCGCGATGTGGTGACCGACCGTCCGCCCCAGGGCATGACGCTGGTCAGCGCCAAGATGGGGATGCACTCGTGGGCGTACGACAACGATTACGAGAGCGCCAAACGCGCCAAGATGCAGCATGAAGAGCTCACCAAGCGCTTCAAGGATCTTGATACCGAAGTGGAGCTGGGGTTCACGGCAGAACAGGTAGCCACCGAAGTGGGGCGTTGTCTCAACTGCGACATCCAGACGCACTTCACCGCATCAAGCTGCATCGAGTGTGATGCCTGCGTGGATATCTGCCCCACCAACTGCCTCACGATTACCACGAACGGCACGCCCATCGACGAACTGCGCACACGCCTGTCCGCGCCGGCGCTGAATCTGTCGCAGGACATCTATGTGTCGGACGCGCTGCCGCAGACCAAGCGCATCATGGTGAAAGACGAAGACGTCTGCCTGCATTGTGGCCTCTGTGCCGAACGCTGCCCCACCGCGGCGTGGGACATGCGCCTCTTTGACCTCAAGAAGCCAATGGCGGGCATGCTCGCCGGGGTGGCCAGCATATGAGCAGCATCAACGATTTTTCCTTCAAGATCGGCACCGTAAACGGCACTGGCTCGGCCAGTGCCAACGGATTACTCATGCAGGCCATTTTCCGCATGGGCATTCCTGTCACGGGCAAGAATATCTTCCCGTCCAACATTCAGGGACTGCCCACGTGGTACGAGATCCGCGTCAGCAAGGATGGCTACACCGCCCGTCCGAGCGAAGTGGACCTGGTCGTGGCGCTCAATCCGGCGACCTACGCCAAGGATGTGGCCACGGTACGTCCCGGCGGTTTTCTGGTGTACGACTCCTCGTGGCCGCTTGAGCCCGACCTCGTGCGCGAAGGCATCACCATCCTTGGCATCCCGTTTGGCCGGTTGTGTGTTGAGAACTTTCAGGGCGACCGCGATCGCACGCTCCTGCGGAACATCGTGTATGCCGGAGCGCTCGCCGCACTGCTCAGCATCGACATGGAAGTCGTTGGCGCCATGCTCGCCGAGAAGTATGGCAAGAAGCCCAAGCTGCTCGATTCGAACCACAAGGCCATCAAGCTCGGATACGACTACGCCAAGGCCAACTTTGCCTGCCCCCTGCCCTTCCATCTCGAGAAGATGGATGCCACCGGTGACTCCATCCTGATTGACGGCAATACGGCGTGTGCGTTGGGCGCGGTGTATGCTGGGGCCACGGTTGGCGCGTGGTATCCCATTACCCCTGCGACAG
Organism: Gemmatimonas phototrophica; assembly: GCF_000695095.2. Lineage (NCBI taxonomy): Bacteria > Pseudomonadati > Gemmatimonadota > Gemmatimonadia > Gemmatimonadales > Gemmatimonadaceae > Gemmatimonas > Gemmatimonas phototrophica. Next base: position 2,866,775 of record NZ_CP011454.1, read on the forward strand.
CGCTCATGGAGCAGTTCAAGGCGTTCTGCGAGCGGTATCGCATCGACAAGGAAACGGGCGAGCACAACTACGCCATTCTGCAGGCCGAAGACGAGCTGGCCGCGGCCGGTATCGTCATCGGCGCTGGCTGGGCGGGGGCACGGTCGTTCACCAACACCTCAGGCCCCGGCATCTCGCTCATGCAGGAGTTCATCGGGCTGGCGTATTACACCGACATCCCGGCGGTCTTCTTCGATGTGCAGCGCTGCGGACCGGCCACCGGTATGCCAACCCGTACCCAGCAGGCCGACCTCATGTCGTTGGCGTATGCGTCGCACGGAGACACCAAGCATATCGTGCTCTTTCCGGCCAATCCCGGCGAAGCCTTCGAGATGGCCGTGCAGTCGTTCGACCTGGCCGAGCGCTTTCAGACGCCGGTCTTCGTGGCAACCGATCTCGATATCGGCATGAATGACTGGATGGTGAAGCGCTTCAGCTGGGACGACAGCTACCGTCCTGACCGCGGCAAGGTGCTCGATGCGGCGGCGCTCGAAAAGATCCAGAAATTCTCGCGGTATCTGGATGTGGATGGCGACGGTATTGCCGCGCGTACGCTCCCGGGCGTCGGCGGCAAAGGCGCGTACTTCGTGCGTGGCTCCGGCCACGACAAGCATGCCGCCTACACCGAAGATTCCGACGCGTATCAGGAACTGGTGGATCGCCTGAAGCGGAAATTCGAACATGCCGCAACGGCCGTTCCTGCGCCGGTCTTCACGCGGCAGGCGGGCGCAGACATCGGGCTGGTGACCATTGGCGGCTGCGATGCGGCCGTCCGCGAGGCCGCCGATCTGCTGCGGGCCAAGGGCATCGTGGTCGACATCATGCGCGTCCGCGGTTTCCCTTTCGGCGCCGACGTCAAAGCGTTCTTTGATCAGCATGACACGAACTTCGTGATCGAGCAGAACCGGGATGCACAACTTCGTGCCTTGCTGGCCATTGAACTGGGGATCCCGCGCGACGCCATGGTCGCCATCCTCGATTACGCCGGCATGCCACTCACGGCCAAAGTGGTCGTAGACGCGGTATCCGCACATGTCACCCGCCACGCTCAGGTATCCGCATGACCTCCATTGCCAAACCGCCCGTCCGGCATCCGAGCTCACGCACCAACGGGCTTGGGCTCACCATTCGTGACTATGAAGGCGCGATGTCCACGCTCTGTGCCGGGTGTGGCCATGACTCGGTGACGGCCGCCATCGTGCAGGCCGGGTGGGAGCTCGACCTCGAGCCGCACCGCGTGGGGAAAATGAGCGGCATTGGCTGCTCGTCGAAGACCACTGCGTATTTCATGAAGCAGTCGCACGGTTTCAACTCCGTGCACGGCCGTATGCCGTCGGTCACGTCAGGAGCCGCCGCCGCCAATCGGGCGCTCACCTACATTGGTGTGTCGGGAGACGGAGACTCGCTCTCCATCGGGTTGGGACAGCTCTCCCACGCCATCCGGCGCAACGTGAATATGCTGTACATGCTGGAGAACAACGGCGTCTACGGACTGACCAAGGGACAGTTCTCGGCGTCGGCCGATATCGGGTCGATGTCCAAGAAGGGCGAAGCCAACGAGCAGTCCCCCATTGATCCGGTGCTGCTGGCGCTGACGCTGGGCGCCACCTTTGTCGCCCGGTCATTCTCGGGCGACAAGAAACAGCTGGTGCCGATCATCAAGGCCGGCCTGTCACACAAGGGTTTTGCCATCATCGATGTCATTTCCCCCTGCGTGAGCTTCAACGACCACGAAGGCTCCACCAAGAGCTATGCGTTCACGCGCGAGCACGAAGTGGAAGCGGTTCATGCCGACTTCGTACCGCTACAGCGCGAAATCACGGTGGCCGAGACCGACGAGGAGGTCCGCACGGTGGTCATGCATGATGGTGCGTCGGTCCGGTTGCGGGCAACCGCCGGCGACTACGATCCAACGAACCGGGAATCGGCATACTCGCATGTGCGGGCCTGCCAGGCTCGTGGTGAAATTGCCACCGGATTGCTGTTCGTCGACGAAAACGGCAAGGAGATGCACGACTATCTCCGCACGCCGGCCAGCCCGCTGGTGGATGTGCCGTACGAAAAGCTGTGCCCCGGATCGTCGGCGCTCGACAAACTCATGGAGCGCTTCCGGTAGTACGACGCGCAACCGGCCCCGCCCGGAGAACGCATGTCCCGTAGTCCAGCGGAACCCGCCGAGCAGGAGCTTGAGGCTCTCAAGGCCCTGCTCGCGGGCACGCCAACCGACGCCGAGCATCTGCTTCCCCTGTTGCAGCAGGTGCAGGCGCGGTTCGGATTCGTTTCCCAACCGGCCATTCGGCTCATCGCGCACGCATTCAATCTCTCGCGTGCCGAGGTGTATGGCGTGGTCACATTCTACCACGACCTGCGGGAGGAACCCGTCGGGGATGTGGTGGTCCAGATATGCATGGCGGAAGCGTGTCAGGCGGTCGGATGCCGACAGCTCGCGGCCCATGCCACCAGCGCGTTGGGGGTGAGCATGGGACAATCCACCCCCGACGGGCGCGTACATCTCGAAGCGGCGTATTGCTTCGGCAACTGTGCGCTCGGTCCGTCGGTGCGCATTGGGGATGACATTCATGGCCGCGTGTCTCCCCCCCGTTTCGATGCCCTGCTCCGAGCGGCACGCCAGGAACGGACACTGTGAACGCGCCCACAAGGATCTTCGTCCCGGGCGACACCAGTGCCTGCTCCGTTCGTGCCAATGAAGTGGCCTCGGCAATCGCGGCCCACTGCGCACTCCAGGATATCCCCGTCACCGTAGTACGAACCGGCTCACGGGGCGCCGCATGGCTGGAGCCCCTCATTGAAGTCGATGCACCGAATGGGCGATATGGCTTTGCCAATGTGCAGCCGGAGGATATTCCCGGTCTCTTCGCCGGCGGGGTACCCTCGCCAGATCATGAGCGGTGCATTGGCATCGTGGCGGATCATCCCTGGTTTGCGCAGCAGCACCGGCTCACGTTCCGCCGCGCGGGGATCATCGATCCACTCTCGCTCTCCGACTACCGCGCGCTTGGTGGGCTGGTGGGCCTTACCCGCGCGCTGTCCTTGAGCCGAGAGCTCATCGTGCACGATGTCACCAGCTCTGGCTTGCGTGGCCGAGGCGGAGCGGCATTTCCCGCTGGCATCAAATGGAATACCGTGCGGCAGGCTCCGGGCGCCACCAAGTACGTAGTCTGCAACGCCGACGAAGGCGACTCCGGTACTTTTGCGGATCGACTGCTCATTGAGTCCGATCCCTTTCAACTCATTGAAGGGATGATCATTGCCGGGCTCGCGGTAGGGGCCAGCCGTGGGATTGTCTATCTCCGCTCGGAGTACCCGCTGGCTATTCGCACGTTCGAACGTGCGCTGGACGTGGCGTACGAGGCGGGACTGCTGGGGCCCTCCGTACTGGACAGTGCGCATCATTTCGACATCGCGCTGCGTACCGGTGCCGGTGCGTACATCTGCGGAGAGGAAACGGCGCTCCTGGAAAGTCTGGAGGGGAAGCGGGGAGTGGTTCGGGCCAAGCCGCCCCTCCCTGCCCTGTCCGGACTCTTTGGCTGTCCCACCGTCATCAACAACGTGCTCACCCTGGCGGCGGTCAGCGATGTAGTGGCCATGACCGGACGCGAGTATGCGGCGCTCGGCCACGGGCGCTCCACAGGCACCATGCCGTTTCAACTTGGCGGCAACGTTGCCCGTGGTGGACTGGTGGAATTCCCCTTTGGGGTGTCGCTTCGCACCCTCCTCGACGATGTGGGCGGCGGGACCCTGAGCGGCCGCCCCATGCACGCCGTACAGGTGGGCGGACCGCTCGGTGCGTATCTCCCGCGCACGCAATGGGACACGCCCCTCACCTATGAGCACCTCGCCGAACTCGGCGCCATGCTCGGTCACGGGGGGATCGTCGTCTTCGATGACACTGTCGATATGGCTGAACAGGCGCAGTTCGCCATGGAGTTTTGTGCACACGAGTCCTGCGGCAAATGCACGCCGTGTCGTATTGGATCGACCCGCGGGGTGGAGGTCATTACACGGCTTCGACGCGGGGAATCGCCACGAGCGCAGTGGGAGTTGCTGGAGGAACTCTGTGAAACCATGGAGCTGGGGTCACTCTGTGCCATGGGGGGACTGACACCGATGCCGGTACGCAGTGTGATGAAGCACTTCCCGTCCGCATTGCTCTCCTCGCCATCACGCACGTCTACCGGGGCTGAAGGATGATCGACCGACCAGCAGACCGTCATGCGCCAGATGCCAGTCTGGTGCACCTGACTATCGACGGAATCGAGGTGGCTGTCGCACCGGGCACGTCAGTCATGCAGGCGGCCCGAACCGTCGGTGTGAAGATCGCCACGCTCTGTGCCACCGATTCGCTCAAAGCCTTTGGCTCCTGTCGCTTGTGCGTGGTGGATATTGCCGGTCGCCGAGGCCTTCCGGCCTCGTGTACGACACCGGTGGAACCTGGGATGACGGTGCGCACCCAGACCCCGCAGGTGGCGCGGGTGCGGCGCAATGTCATGGAGCTCTACATCTCCGACCATCCCCTCGACTGCCTCACCTGCGCGGCAAATGGCGACTGCGAGTTGCAGGATATGGCCGGCGCCGTCGGACTGCGGGAAGTGCGATACGGCTACGACGGCAGCAATCATCTCACGGCCAGCAAAGACGAGAGCAACCCGTATTTCACCTTCGATCCGGCCAAGTGCATTGTCTGCTCGCGCTGTGTTCGTGCCTGCGACGAAATTCAGGGGACTTTCGCGCTGAGCATCACCGACCGGGGCTTTGCGTCGAAGGTCAGTGCCGGCATGGACGAAGGCTTTCTGGCGTCGGAATGCGTGTCCTGCGGCGCCTGCGTGCAGGCCTGTCCCACGGCAACCCTCATTGAAAAAACGGTCATCGATGCGGGCCAGCCAGATCGCACGGTGCAAACGACTTGTGCCTATTGCGGCGTGGGCTGTTCGTTTGAGGCGCAGCTGAAGGGCAATGACGTGGTGCGCATGGTGCCGGACAGCACCGGCGGAGCCAACGAGGGGCACTCGTGCGTGAAAGGGCGCTTTGCCTGGGGGTATGCAACGCATAGCGACCGTGTGCTCTCACCCATGATTCGCGAGCACATTTCCGATGCGTGGCGGGAAGTGAGCTGGGATGAAGCCATTGAGTTCGCCGCCAGTCGGTTCAGCTCCATCCAGCGCCGACATGGCCGGGACGCCATTGGGGGTGTTTCATCGTCGCGATGCACGAACGAAGAAGTGTATGTGGTGCAGAAGATGATCCGCGCGGCGTTTCAGAACAACAACATCGATACCTGTGCCCGCGTCTGTCATTCCCCAACGGGGTATGGTCTCAAGCAAACCTTTGGCACGGCCGCTGGCACTCAGGACTTCAAGTCGGTTGAACACGCCGACGTCATCATGGTCATCGGTGCCAATCCCACCGATGCGCATCCCGTCTTTGGTGCCCGCATGAAGCGACGCCTCCGGCAGGGGGCGAAACTCATCGTGCTTGATCCCCGGCGTATCGACCTGGTCCGATCGCCGCATGTGTCGGCCGCATATCACCTGCAGCTTCGTCCCGGCACGAACGTGGCAGTCATCAATGCGCTGGCGCATGTCATCGTGACCGAGCAGCTGGTGAACGAGGCCTTCGTGAGTGATCGCTGCGATGCGCGCTCCTTTGCCCAGTGGAAGGCATTCATTGCGGAACCGGCACAGTCACCGGAAGCCACCGAGGTCTTTACCGGTGTCCCCGCGCAGCAGGTCCGCGACGCAGCGCGGCTGTATGCAACCGGTGGAAACGCCGCCATCTACTATGGCCTTGGCGTTACCGAGCACAGTCAGGGGAGCACGATGGTGCTGGGTATTGCCAATCTCGCCATGGTGGCCGGTCAGATTGGTCGGGAAGGCACTGGGGTGAATCCACTGCGCGGACAGAACAACGTGCAGGGATCCTGCGACATGGGCTCGTTCCCGCACGAGTTGCCTGGATACCGGCACATTTCCGACGACACCACCCGCGCACAGTTCGAACAGGCCTGGAATGTGCCCCTGGACCCGGAACCGGGGATGCGAATCCCCAACATGCTGGCCTCGGCCATTACCGGACAGTTTCGTGGCATGTTCATTCAAGGGGAGGATCTCGCGCAGTCCGATCCCAACACCCTCCATGTCACCGCTGCGTTGAGCGCCATGGAATGTGTCGTGGTGCAGGACCTCTTTCTGAATGAGACCGCCAAGTATGCCCACATCTTTCTTCCGGGCACGGCCTTTCTTGAGAAGGATGGGACCTTCACTAACGCCGAACGTCGCATCAATCGGGTTCGCCCGGCCATGCCTCCACGTACCGGATTACCAGAGTGGGAAGCGGTCTGTCGACTGGCCACTGCCATGGGCTACCCCATGCACTATTCCAGTGCGTCACAGATCATGGACGAGATCGCGTCGCTCACGCCGACATTCGCCGGCGTCTCGTTCGAGCATCTGGATCGTGTGGGAAGTGTCCAGTGGCCCTGCACCGAGCAACGTCCTGCGGGAACGCGCATCATGCACGAGCAGGAGTTTGTCCGCGGTCGCGGGCGGTTTCTCATTACCCAGTATGTCCCCACCGACGAGCGTTCGACGCGAAAGTTTCCGCTCTTGCTGACCACCGGACGCATTCTGTCTCAGTACAACGTCGGTACGGAAACGCGTCGCACCGCCAATACGGTGTGGCATCCGGAGGATGTTCTGGAGATTCACGCGCATGATGCCGAGGTCCGCGGGATTGCCGATGGTGACGTGGTCCTGCTCTCCAGCCGAAAGGGGACCATCACGTTGCACGCGCATGTCAGCGACAAGCTTCCCGAAGGCGTGGTATACACCACCTTTCATCATCCGGAAGCGGCGGCAAACGTGGTAACTACCGAATATTCCGATTGGGCAACCAATTGCCCGGAGTACAAAGTCACGGCTGTCGAGGTCCGCCCCTTTGACTGAGGCTTTGCGGTCGGAGGAGCGGGGGGCAGTCGTGGTCCCCATTCAGGCGGCGTCACCGGATGGGCGGGTGAATGGTGACCACTGGAACGTGGCAGTGGAAGTACCGGTGCAAATCAGCATCAACAACGCACCGTTTACCGTGTTGCTGGCGTCCCCCATCCAGCTCGAGGATCTGGCCCGGGGTGTGCTCCTCACGGAACAGATCATCGACGATGCCGACTGCATCACATCGGTGGACGTCTCCGGGTTCCTGCAGGAGTACACGGTGAACGTCTCGGTACCGCAGGAGGCCATACGCCCCGAGCGAGTGGGTGCCCGTTCCATGCTTGGCAACAGTGGCTGCGGCCTGTGTGGCCTGGAAACGTTGGCGCAGTTGCAGCACAGACACGCCAGTGGTGACCGCACCTGCGTACCGGTTACGGATGAGGCAATCCGTGCTGCCATGATTGCGCTGTCGTCCAATCAGCCGCTCAACGCCGTCACGCATTCCGTTCACGCCGCCGCGTGGTGCCACCGTGATGGTACCGTACATGTGGTTCGCGAGGATGTTGGACGGCACAACGCATTGGACAAGATCATCGGGGCGTTGGCCGCGGAAGATATGTTGCGCGAACCGGGCTTCCTGGTACTCACCAGTCGTTGCAGCTATGAACTGGTATACAAGGCGATGACCGCGAATACCCAGCTGCTGGCGACGATAGGAGCGCCCACCTCCATGGCGCTGCAGTGGGCCGATACGCTGAACCTCCCGCTGGCGGCATTATGGCCACAGCGCAATGCGCCTCCGGCGGTGGTCCGCTTCCCCTCCTCCACTTCAACTTCCACCGACCATGCAGGGTGATGACCTTGTTCGGATGGCCAACCAGATCGCCGTCTTTTTCTCGGTGTACCCGGAGGCTGACGCGATTGAAGGGGTGCACGAACATCTGGTGAAGTTCTGGCCACCCGCCATGCGCAAGGATTTGCTGGTCGTGGCGGGCGGGCTCATGCCAACCGAAGTCCCGCTGCATCCGCTCGTGCTCAAGGCGGCGGAACTCCTGCGGCCGGTCGGACACGACTGACATGCCGTCATGATTCTCCCCCACGACATCACGGCGCTCATCCTGTGCGGCGGGGAGGCGCGACGGCTGGGTGGCGTGCAGAAGGCCTTACTGGATCTGCATGGTCAACCACTGGTGTCCTGGCTGCTGGTCGCATTGGCCAGCCATGTTGGGGGCATAGTCATCAGTGCGAATGACGATCTGCAGCACTACGCGGCCCTCGGCTATCCGGTCGTGACTGATGTACGTCCCGGACTCGGCCCACTCGGTGGCCTTCAGTCGGCGTTGACGCAGGTATCAACGCCGTGGGTGTTTGTCTGTCCCGGGGACATGCCCTACATGGACGGCCGAGTTCTTGATCGCCTGCGTGAACAGGTAGGGACTTCAGGAGCGGCGTATCCGTTTGACGGAAGCCGGGAACAGTATTTGTGTGCGCTGGTCAGAGCCGACGGTCTTGAAAAACTCACGGACTACTTGGCCACTGGCCGGCGCTCCGCCTACGGATTTCTTGAAGCGATTGGCGCCGTACAAGTGAACATGCCGGAGCTGCGCGAGTGTTTCGTCAACGTCAACGACCCGGAAACACTCGACAGCTTGCGACTCGGCAAGAAACCAACAGTCACCGGGACAACGGCATGACCCGAAGCATGGCAACCGCATGACAAAGGCGGCTGGTCCATGCACGTTCGATGCGCCTGGAGATCTCCCCCAAGGTCAGTTCAGAAACGACGGATACACCGGCTCGTACATCGCCGCGGCCACGGCATCGTCCATGCTCTCTGGCTTGGGCGCCCTCGCCAGTCCGCGATTGTAGGCAATCCACGCGACTTCCGTGGCAATTGCCCGCGAGACGTCGCGAATACGGGACAGGCTTGGAAAAATGCGCCCCATGGCGAGGTCATCTTCGGTGACCATATTGGCCAACGTGCGCGCCGCGGCCGCAAACATCTCATCCGTCACGCGGGATGCGTCGGCCACGATGACACCGAGGCCAACCCCAGGGAAGATGTAGGCATTGTTTCCCTGCCCCGGCACGTGCGTGCGCCCCTTGTGAGTGACCGGGGCAAAGGGACTGCCACTGGCAAAGATGGCCCGGCCGTCGGTGCTCGCGTAGGCCTCGCGGGCCGTACACTCCGCCTTGGACGTGGGGTTGGACAGCGCCATGACAATCGGGCGGGCATTGTGACGCGCCATTGCGGCCAGCACCGGCGCCGTGAACGTCCCTGGTGTGCCCGATACCCCGATAATGGCGTGTGGCTTGAGTGATTCCACCGCCTCCAGCAACGTGGCCATCGGGGGGTGATCGTGCGCATACGGCTGCTTGTGCGACGCCAGGTCGGTCCGGGATTTGACCACCAACCCCTTGGAATCCACAAACCAGCAGCGGGCCCGGGCTTCCTCAAGCGGCACGCCTTCTTCCACCATCGCGGATACCACGAGATCGCCAATGCCGATCCCGGCTTCACCGGCGCCAAGAAACAACAGGCGCATATCCTTGAATGCCGTACCGGAGATACGCGCGGCCGAGTACAAGCCAGCCAGCGTTACCGAGGCAGTGCCTTGAATATCGTCGTTGAAGGTACAGATGCGATCTCGCCACTTCTCGAGCAGCGTGAAGGCATTGTGGTTCCCGAAGTCTTCGAATTGCAGGCAAACCTGCGGGAAGCGTTCCTGGAGGGCCTCCACGAACTCATCGAGCAGCGCGTCGTATGCGGGCCCACGGAGCCGCGGCTGACGCAGCCCCATGTACGACGAACTCTCGCGCAACTGCGTATTGTCCGTGCCCACATCAATGGTGATAGGCAGACACTGCCGTGGGTCAACGCCGGCACATGCGGTATACAGGGTGAGCTTCCCGATGGGAATGCCCATGCCATTGGCACCGAGATCGCCAAGCCCGAGAATCCGTTCACCATCCGTGACCACGATCATGCGGACATCGTTGTGCGGCCAGTTGGCCAATACGTCACGCACGCGTCCGGCATCGTCCGCCGTGACGAACAGCCCGCGGCTGCGGCGGAATATCCGCCCGAACTCCTGGCACGCCTGCCCAACCGTGGGCGTGTAGAGAATGGGCATCATCTCCTCGAGATGATCCATGACCAGACGATAGAACAACGTCACGTTCCGGTCGTGCAGTCCCACCAGATACGAGTACTGATCGAGCGGCGTCGGACGCGAACGCACGCCCGGCAGAATGCGCTCCAGCTGCTCGTCCTGCGTCATCACCCGCGGTGGCAGCAAGCCACGCAGCCCCAGTGCCGTTCGTTCGGCCTCGGTAAAGGCAGTGCCTTTGTTGAGTTCGGGATCGTTGAGCAGCGCAGCGCCGCGCTTGGTGAGCGGAGGAACAGTCACGGGATGCCCCGGGGACAGTGAAAGAAGGGTGGCCGCATTCGCTCCGCCGCGAGGCGGAGAGAGCGGTCAGATACGAGCCAGCACCCAGCCGGGCGCGATCGTCAGGACGGCGGTGGCCAGAAGGCATATCACACCGCCAACGCGGGCCAAGGCCATGCCGGGCGAGGTGTGTGCCGTGACCGTGCTGTTGTTCATGAACATCCGCTGTACCACGCGGAGATAGAAGTAGAGCCCCAGGAAGCTGCCCACGAGACCCAACACGGCATACGTGTTGTAACCAGCCGCCATGACGTTCCGGAAGATCAGGAACTTGGCGGTGAAACCAGGGAATGGAGGCAATCCGGCGAGCGACAACATCGCAATCGCGATCAGCGATGCCGCAAACGGATCCCGATGGAAGAGCCCATCCAACGTCTCCATCCGATCACGAACCGCATCATCGGGGTGCGCCGGCAGGGCCGCAAACGCCAACAGGTTCGCGGCGGAATACACTACGAGGTAGAACGTGACCGCCTCCAGACGTCCATCGGCATTGCCCAGGAACGCATAGAACAGATAGCCAGCATGGGCGATGGAGGAGTATGCGATCATGCGACGCAGGCTGCCCTGTCGGATGGCCGCGATATTGCCCCACACGATGGAGACCAGTGGCAGCACGGCCAGCAGCTCCACCAGAGGCCCACTCACCGTAACCCCTGAGAACAGGCGGACGGCCACCATGAGAGCCGCCGCCTTGGACAAGGTGGCCATGTAAGCCGTGACGGGAACGCTGGCCCCTTCGTACGTGTCGGGGGCCCACGCATGAAACGGGACAACGGCCGCCTTGAGGAACAGTGCCAGCAGGACGAGCACGACTGCGGTGCGCGACAGGAGATCGGATGCCGCGAGTGCCTGGGCAAACGCCTCGATGCCCATGGAGCCCGTGGTGCCATAGATCAACGAGAGGCCCATCAGGAACGTGGCCGAAGCGGCGCCGCTCAACACCAGGTACTTGAGCGCCGACTCCGCCGCCTGTGGCCGCCGGAAGGCCAGCACAATGAGCGCATACACCGGAATGGACATCATCTCCAACCCGAGGAACAGCACCAGCGCGCTATCGGCCGACGGCAGCAAACTCATGCCGTACAGCGATGACACAAGCAGCAGTGGGAACTCGATCTCCCCGCGCTCCGCCGTACTGAAGTCGGTTCGAGACATCAACAACACGGGCAACGCCAGCGCAATGAGTGCGCCCTTGGTGATCAGAATGCCTGGGGAGACGGAAAACTGTCCCGGGAACGGTTGTGCCGTGAACCCCGTGCCAGCCAACCAGAAGGCGGCGACGGCCGAGGCCCCCACCGATAGCAGCGCAATCGGGAGCGCGAGTCCACGGGCCCCTGAGATCAGGGTCACGATGAGCAGCAGAACCATCCCCCCGAGCAGCAGATGCTCGGGCAGCATGGCGAGAAGCGCCTCACTACCGGGCATTGGCAGGAATGCGGGAGGTGGAAACGAGCTGCTGGTACGTCTTGGCGGCCAGCTCGGTCTTGCGAAGCGCGCTATCGGGGAACAACCCGAGCGCGAAGATGGACACCGTGAGAATTGCCAACACCGACTTTTCCCGCGCAGAAAGATCCATCAACGGCTGATGCGGCGCCTTCGCCGGGCCGAAGAGGAACGTGAGCGCGAAGCGCAGCATGTAGAGCGCGCCAAGGACCACACCCGTCACCGCCGTGATCGACAGGATGAGCGGGAGGTTGTTGCCATCGAGATGCTGCGGCCACGCGGCGGTAAACGCCCCCAGGAGCACCAGGAATTCACCGGTGAAACCGCTCGTGGTCGGCAACCCTACCGACGCCAGCGTGAAGATCACGAAGAACACGCCATAGACCGGAATCTGTCGCGCCAGTCCACCATAGGCTGACAGCTCACGAGTATGACAGCGCTCGTACACCATGCCCACCAGCAGAAACAAGCCGGCCGCCACCAGTCCGTGGCTGACCATCTGCACGATCGCGCCTTGAATGCCCGCGAGGTCGAGGCTGAGCAGCCCCAGCATCACGTAGCCCAGATGGCTGATGGAGGAATAGGCGATGATCTTTTTGATATCCTGCTGCACCAGCGCCAGACAGGCGCCGTACACAATGCTCACCACGGCCAGCGTCATGAGCACCGGTGTGAATGCCTGCGTGGCATCCGGAAACAGCGGGAAGCCCAGCTTCATGAAACCGTAGGTACCCATCTTGAGCAGCACGCCTGCCAGGATCACGGATCCGGGTGTCGGCGCTTCCACGTGGGCATCCGGCAGCCAGGTGTGCAGTGGAACGACCGGCACCTTGATGGCAAACGACAGCGCGAACGCCGCCAGCAAGGTGGTCTGGACGTTCAACGGCAACTCTGCGCGCATGAGGTCACTGAAGGCAAAGCTCACCACGCCGCCCGATTGCTGCAGGGCCCACACCAGGTAAATGAGCGCCGCCAGCATGAGGATGCTGCCGAACGCCGTATACAGCACGAACTTCACCGTGGCATAGCTGCGTCGCGCCCCGCCCCATATTCCGATGATGAGGAACATGGGAATGAGCATCGCTTCCCAGAACACGTAGAACAGGAAGAGATCCTGTGCCACAAACGCGCCCATCATGGCAAACTGCAGCAACAGGACGTTCACATGGAAGAACGTGATGTCCTTCTCAATGGAAGTCCACGCGCCCAGCACCACCAGGGGCCCGAGAAAGGCCGTCAGCAACACCAGCAGGATGTTCACGCCATCAAGTCCAATGGCGTAGGAGACCCCCCAGTCGGCAATCCATGGCACGGATGTGGCAAACTGCAGCCCCGCCACGCCACCATCGAAGTGGGCATAGAGAAGGGCCGCCATCACAAACTGCACGGCCATCACAACCGCCGTCGTGATGCGCACCGCAACCGCATTGGCGCGCACCAGCGCCAGCAACGCCACGCCCGCCAACGGCAGGAACAGCACGAGATTCAACAGGAGCGCATCAGACATGACGCCAGCTCCAAAGCAAAGCGCCGACGATCCCCACCATGACCAGCAGAGCGTAGAGCTGGAGGCTGCCCGTCTGCATCCGGCCCAACAGGCCGGCCGTGCGCTGAGCCAAGCCGGCCAGACGGTTGAGGGAGCCGTCAATCACCAGACGGTCAGCGCCCTGGAAAAGTACGGTGTCAGAGAACCACGCCAGCGGCCGCACGATCACAGCCGCATAGAGTTCATCTACAAAGTACTTGCCCTGGAGCAGCCCGTAGATCGGACCGGCCGCGCGGGCCAGTCCTTCTGGACGCGACGCGGGACCACGATAGAGCATCACGGCGAGCCCCACACCGGCAAAGGCAATCGCCACCGAGGCATACAGCAGGGGGTGCTCATAGTGCTCAAGCGACTCCACCACGTTGGGCAATGGAATCATGGGCTCGAGAAAATGCGGTATGCCGATATACCCACCAACCGCTGACAGCACCGCCAACACGCCCAGCACAGCGGTCATCGACAGTGGCGATTCATGCACATGGTGCTCCACCTCGTGGCTCATGCGCGACGCACCAAAGAAGGTGAGCCACAGCAGCCGGGTCATGTAAAACGCCGTCATGAATGCCGTCAGGGCACCAACCGCCCACAGCCAGGGTGCGCCCCCACGTTCACTGGCAAAGGCGTACCACAGGATCTCGTCTTTCGAAAAGAACCCGGCCAGCCCGGGGATACCGGCAATGGCCGCCGTCGCCACCGCAAACGTCCAGAAGGTGATCGGGATGCGGGTGCGCAGCCCCCCCATCTTGCGGATATCCTGCTCACCGCCGAGCGCATGAATCACGCTCCCGGCCCCAAGGAACAGGCACGCCTTGAAGAACGCGTGTGTCACCACGTGAAAGATGGCGACGCCGTACGCGCCAACACCGAGCGCCACGAACATGAACCCCAGCTGGGACACGGTGGAATAGGCCAGCACTTTCTTGATGTCGTGCTGGACCAGCGCAATCGTGGCCGCCACAAACGCGGTCAGCACGCCGATCACGGCCATCACCTGTGAGGCCTCCGGGGCCTGCAGATACAACCCGGACATGCGCGCCACGAGATACACACCGGCCGTGACCATGGTGGCAGCGTGAATCAGCGCCGAGACCGGCGTGGGGCCGGCCATGGCATCAGGGAGCCAGACGTAGAGCGGGATCTGAGCCGACTTGCCGGTGGCGCCAACAAAGAGGAACATCCCCACCAGACTGGCCGACACCATGGTGGCGGTGCCGGTGGTGAAGGCCGAATTGATGACGTCCATATCCAGCGTGCCAAAGGCGCGGTAGAGCAGGAACATTCCCAGAAGAAATCCGGCATCACCAATGCGATTGGTGATGAACGCCTTGCGCCCGGCCACGGCATTGGCGAGGTCGTCAAACCAGAAGCCAATCAGCAGATACGACGCCAGTCCCACCCCTTCCCAGCCGACAAACAGGACCAGCATGGAGCGGCCGAGGACGAGCAGCAGCATGAAGAACAGAAACAGATTCAGGTACGCAAAGAAGCGCCCGAAGCTCTTGTCGTCATGCATGTACCCGGTGGAATAGATGTGGATGACCGATCCCACCCCGGTGACAATGAGCGTCATGACCGCCGAGAGGCGATCGAAATAGAACGTGATGTCGAACGTCCGGTCGCCAATGGCGGCCCAGCGGTACAACGGCTCGACAATGGGGGTATACCCATTGCCCTGCAGCGTGAAGAACGCCTGCACGGTGAGCCCGAAGGCCAGCAGCGGCGCCAGACACCCCACCAACGCCGCCGTCCGGTGACTGAAGCGATGACCGCCCAGTGCCGTGGCAAACGTGCCGTTGATGAGAAACCCGATCAGGGGGAGCAGCGCGATGAGCGCCAACATATGCGGCATGCGCGTCTAACCCTTGAGCTCAGAGTAGCGGTCCACATCCAGCGACCGCGCGTGCTTGACCAGCAGCAGCACAATGGGAATGGCCAAGGCCACTTCGGCCGTCGCCACCACGAACGTCAGGAAGACCATCACCACACCGGCCGCATCGCCACGCTGCTGCGAAAAGGTCACCAGGCTCAGATTGACCCCGTTGAGCATGAGTTCCATGCACATGAGCATCACGAGAGCGTTGCGACGGATCACCACGCCCAGCAGACCGACACTGAACAGCGCTCCAGCCAGCCAGAGCATCGCTTGATATTGATCCATACCGTTATCCCTGTCGCCGACGGCTGACACCAACCACTGCCAACGCCGCCACGATGGCGCCCACCAGAAACACGGTGGTCAGCTCAAACTCGAGCCAATACTGGGTGAGAAAGGCCGAGGAGAACGGCACCAGTCCAAACACATCGCCGGTGGCCACCGGGACGGTGCTTCCGGTGCCGCGCAGTACCGCCACGCCCAGCACACCGGTCAGCAGCACGCCGCCAAGCACCCCTGGCACGACGAACCGCGAAAAGCGTTTGCTCCCCGGGGCTTCCTTCACCTCGAGCAGCATGATGACATAGACCATGAAGACCATCACGGCGCCCACGTAAATGAGCACCTGAAACGCGGCGATGAAGTGCACCCCCATCAGTCCGTACACCGCGCCCAGCGACGTCATCGAGGTGATGAGCGCCAGCGCCACCCGCATGGGCTCTCGCAGGACCAGCATCGACACCGCGCTGATGAGCGCCAGGGCGCCGAAGACGGCCAGAATTAGTGCGTTGATGACTCACGCCCCCGCTTCACGCTGTCCCCGAGCTGCAATGGCACCGGTTTCGGCGGATAGGGTTTGGCCACGTCCTTCTCCGGACGCCAGGTCAGCATTTCGTCCATCGTGATCCACATGTTGTAGCGGTCGTCGGAGACCAGGTTCGGAACGTCTTCCTGCATCCGGATCGCGTCTTCCGGGCACGCTTCCACGCACATACCGCAGAACACGCAGCGCGAGTAGTCAATCTCGAAGCGTACCGGAAACTTGGGGTGGGCCGGATCGTCGGGATCGAATCCGGACTCGATCTCGATGACTTTGGCGGGGCACACCGTCGCGCACATGTTGCACGCAATGCATTGCGGCGATCCATCGGGCCGCTGCGTCAGGATGTGCTTCCCGCGGTTGCGAGGCGCGAAATCTCCGCGCTTCTCCTCGGGATAGTACGTGGTCACCGCCCCTCGCCGACCGGTGATCCATTTGAACATGTTCCGGAGGAAGATCCCGCTGGTAATGGCGAGCCCCTTCAGAATCTCCGGCAGATACGCGCGCTCCCACAATGTCATGGTGGGTTCGTTCCAGTACTGCTTCCGCTCGTAGCGAACCACCTTGCGCGGCGCACTCCCCGCGCCGGCTGGCGGCACCGCACCAGGCTGATTGCCGAACGCTGGCCCGGTCACACCCGCCGTTGGCGTTGGGGGATTCTTGATGCCGCGGATCATTGCCCACCTCCTACCAGCCACATCCAGAGTACCGTCACCACGAGATTCGCCAGCGACAAGGGGAGCAACATCTTCCAGGAAAGGCCCAGCATCTGGTCGTAGCGAAAGCGCGGCAGCGTCCAGCGAATCTGGATCTGGATGACGCACAGGAGCGCCACCTTGCCAAGGAACGTGACCAGCTGCAACGGCACCCGCACCGCCTGACTGAGCGCGATCTCGGTCCCTCCCGGCAGGGTGAACCCGGCGTCGGTCATGTACGGCAGGTTGTAGCCGCCGAGGAACAGAGTGGCGAACAGCGCGCCCACGACCGCGATCTGAATGAACTCCGAGAACATGAACAGCCCCAGCTTCATCGCGCTGTACTCCGTGAAATACCCGGCGATCAGCTCCGACTCCGCTTCCGGCAAGTCAAACGGGATGCGCTTGTTCTCGGCGATGGCCGCCGTGAGAAACAGAAAGGCGGCGAACGGCTGGTAGAAGATGCCCCACGCGGGCAGGACCCCGCCGATCGTGCCGGACTGCTGGCGCACAATCTCGCCCAGATTCACACTGCCGTATACGAGAATGAGGCCAAGCACCGTCAGCCCCATGACCAGCTCATAGCTGATCATCTGCGAGCCGGCACGCAATCCGCCCAGCAACGAAAACTTGTTGTCCGACGCCCACCCGGCGAGCATGGCCCCAATGATCCCCAGGCTGCTGAACGCAAAGACCACCAGCAACCCGGCATCAAGATTGGCGATCTGCATGGGATAGGCACGATCGCCAAACCATTGCGACAAGGCCGGAATGAGCTGACCGGGAATGACCGTACCACCAAACGGTACCACCGCGAACACCAGCAGGACTGGTGTGAACACGATGAACGGCGCCAGGAAATAGCCGACCTTGTCGTGCGTGTTCGGCTTGAAGTTCTCCTTGAGGAGCATCTTCAATCCATCAGCCATCCCGTGAAACAACCCGAGCCATACCAGCTTGATATTGGTGAACGGCAGACGGATGTAGGCCCGATTGGCGCCAACACGATCCGCCATGATGGCCGACTGCTTGCGCTCCACCCAGGTCAGCAGCCCGCCAAAGCTCAACAGCATGACGATGGCGTACACGATGAATACCAGCGCCACCGCCAGATCGGGGAGAATGCTTGGCCCGTTCATGCTGGCACTCCGGCCAGCGGCCCAAACAGCTCGGCCGCGTGCGCCACCGGCGCCTTAGGCGCAAAGCAGGCGGAGAACGGCGTGACCGTGCCCTCACAGTTGGTGTAGTGGCCACTTCGTTCCGTCTGGATACTGATCGGCAGAAAGACGTCGGCCGTGCTGTGCGACGGGTGCGCATACGATTCAAGGCGAATGACCTTGGCGCCTGCGGGCAGCTGCTCGGACGCAACGCCCTCGCCCCACACCAGCACGACATCCGCCCCGGCCAGAGCGGAGGCGACATCGTTGGGCAATAAGGGGAAATGCGATACGGCGGCCGTGAGATTCGGATTCTTGTCGGCCTTGATGAGCAGCTGGTCTTCCAATACCTCGCCGACCTGCGGTGCGTGATCGGCTTTGCTATACGCCGTGAGCGTCTTGCCCAACCGGGAGGCGAACGCGGAGGCAAAGGCCGACAACTCTTCGTTGGACCCCCAGCTGGAAACCAGCGCGACCGCGCGGCGCGCGGAGGCCAGCAATGCGGCGGCATTGGCCGTGGCCGTAGCTACCTCCACTCCCTGCCCTCGCATCATGGCCTGCGTGGCTCGGGGCCGCTCGAACAGCTTGGCCAGGTCCCGCCCCTTGTTGCAGATCCACGGCCCGTTCACCGCACTGTTCTCCAGCGGCGTGACCCGTTCGATGCGCACATTGAGCTGCGGATCCAGCGCCTTGAGCGCCCACTCAGGCTTGCGGTGCCAGATGTTCACGCTGCACCCGCGCGAGCATCCCGGGCACACACTCGGCGTCGCCTTGGTGTACCACACGCGGGCGTGATCAAGATTCTCCCGCGAGAGCAACGCCCCCACCGGACAGATGTCGATCACATTGTCCGAATAGGCATCCTCATTGAAGTTGGCGTCTTCGGCCGGACGAATGAGGGCATGGTCGCCACGATAGACGGCAGCCAGCGCATGGGACTCCGAGACCTCGTGCGTAAAGCGCACGCAGCGGGTGCACATGATGCACCGCTCGTTGTCCAGCATGATCCGATCGGACAGCGGATAGAACTTGGTCGCATGGTTCTTCCGATCGCTGGAGAGCGAGGCCTGCCCGTTATGCTCGTAGTGATAGTCCTGCAGGATGCATTCACCGGCTTTGTTGCAGATGCCGCAATCGACCGGATGATTGAGCGTGATGAACTGCATCGTGTCGCGACGCAGATTCTTCACCGTATCCGTTTCCGTCAGCACCCGCATGCCGGCGGTTACGGGCATGTTGCACCCGATATCAAACCACGGATCGCCAGCATCCTGCTCCACTTCCACCATGCAGATACGGCAATTGCCGGGAACGGAGAGTTCCGGGTGCCAGCAGAAGTGCGGAATGCTTACGCCAGCCCGTTGAGCCGCCTGAATGACGGACTCCCCCTGATACGCCGTACACGGCTCCCCGTTGATGAAGAACTCCAGGGTCTTGGCCGTGTTCACGGGTTCGTTATTCCCCCGCCGCCGCAGTGCGTCGCTCATACGGCAACCCCATGGTACAAGGGCGCGGGCACCGCGCCGTCGAACGGATCGTCCACGGCGAGTCGGCCATCAAACATGGAGCGACCGTTCAGGATGTAGTACTCGAATTCTTCGCGATAATGATCGAGAATGGCCGTGCAGGCATATCCCGCCGAGTCGCCAAGACTGCAGATGGTGGTGCCGTCGTTGGCGTTCGAGATGCGATACAGCCGATCGATGTCTTCCGGCCGCCCTTCCCCGCGCACGATGCGATCGAGAATGCGTTCCATCCACCCCATGCCTTCCCGGCATGGCGTGCACTGTCCGCAGGACTCATGGTGATAAAACCGCTGGATGACGCGGGCGAGGCGTACCATGCAGGTGCCCTCGGCTACGGCGATCATGCCACCGGACCCCAATTGCGATCCCGCGGCCACGGCACTGTTGTGGTCGAGCGTGACGCCCTTGATCTCCTGGGCGTTGAGAATCTTGGTGGAGACGCCCCCCGGAATGATGCACTTGAGCGCTTTACCACCTTGCATGCCTCCGCAGTCCTCGTAGAGGAACTTCTCCCACGAGTAGCCATACTCCACTTCATAGACTCCCGGCCGCGCGATGTGTCCGGAAATGGAGATCATTTGCGTGCCGGGGCTCTTGGGAGTGCCGGTCTTCTTGAACTCCACCGCGCCCAGATTCAGGATGACCGGCACGTTGGCCAGCGTTTCCACGTTGTTCACGACGGTGGGCTTCTGGTAGAGCCCTTTCACCGTGAGCCGAGGCGGGCGGTTACGCGGCCAGCCCTTGCGCCCTTCCAGCGACGCCAGCATCGCGGAGGCCTCGCCGCACACATACGACCCGGCGCCGCGGTAAACCACGACATCGAGGGAATACGCGGTCCCCAGAATGTTCTTGCCAAGAAGCCCGGCCTCGTACGCTTCGTCCACCGCGGCCTGAATGCGACGGAACGGCAGATCAAACTCGCCGCGAATGTAGATGAACGCGTGGCGGCCACCAATCGCATACGATGCCAGGATCAGCCCTTCCAGACACAGGTGCGGCGTGTATTCAAGGATCCAGCGATCCTTGAACGTCCCGGGCTCTCCTTCATCGGCGTTCATGCAGACAAAGTGATCTTCGCCATCGTTGGGCTTGATGACGCCCCACTTGCGTCCGGCGGGGAACGCAGCCCCACCGTGTCCGAGCAATCCCGCGGCCAGCACTTCCTTGGTCACATCGGCTGGCTGCAGCTCTTTCAGTGCCTTTTCAAGCGCCTGATATCCCCCACGCGCACGGTAGTCGTGGAGCGAATGCGATTGCTCCGTGGGTGGGAAGTTCATGAAGAACTTTCGCCCCGACAACTCCGGCATGGGATAGGTGGCGGGTGACGTCACTTGGTCAGTTCCTCGAGCAAGGCGTCCACGGCAGCCGGCGTGAGATTCTCATGGTACGCCTCGTTCACCATCATCATGGGAGCGGTGCCGCAGGAGGCGAGGCACTCGGCGGTACTCACGGTGAACTTGCCGTCGGGCGTGGTTTCGCCGGGCTGAATGCCGAGCCGACCGCACAAATATTTGAGCAGTCCGTCGGCCCCCCGCAGCGAGCACGACACGTTGTGGCAGACCTGCAGATGGTGGTGCCCCAGAGGCGTACGCGTGAACATGGTGTAGAAGCCGAGGACTTCGTCCACCTGCGTTCGGGGCACGCCCAGGTAGGCCACCAGTTCATCGATATCGCTGTCGGCGATGTACCCGCGCTCTTCCTGGATACGGCGCAAACAGGGAATGGTCAGGGATCCCTCGAAGCCGGCGGGGTAACGTTCCTTCCACCGCTCGAATTCGGGAATGAGATGCTGAATGTTGTTCATCGGACCCGTCATCGATCGCACTCGCCGCCAATCATGTTCACCGACCCGAACGTGGTGACGATATCGGCAAGTTGATAGCCGTTGAGCATGGTGTGCACGCCACCCATGTGCACAAAGCTGGGAGAGCGGACGTGCACTTTGTGCGGCTGGCCGTCACCAGTGCTCACGATATAAAACCCGAGTTCTCCATTGGCGCCTTCGTGCGCCAGATAGATATCACCGGCCGGTACCACCGGGCCTTCCATCACCAGCTTGAAGTGATTGATGAGCGATTCGATTTCGGTGTACACGAGGGCCTTGTCGGGAAACACACACCGACGGTCATCCACCATGATGGGGCCCTCGGGAATCATCTCGAGCAGTTGACGCACCATGTACACCGACTCGTCCATCTCGCGCATCCGGACATAGTAGCGATCGTAGTTGTCGCCATTGATGCCAACCGGCACGTCAAAATCGAGTTCGCCGTACGCGAGATAGGGCGTGTCCTTGCGCAGATCGCGAGGCACCCCCGTAGAGCGCAGAATAGGCCCGGTGAAGCCCCAGTGCAGGGCGTCCTTCGTGCTGATCACGCCCACGTTCCGCATGCGGTCAATGAAGATGCGGTTGCGGTCTACCAGGCCATGCACGCGTTCGATGTACTGCTCGTATTCGCCCAGAATCTCTTCGAGACGTTTGAACCAGCCAGCCGGCACATCAAACGCCAGTCCGCCAATGCGTCCATAGGAGTAGGTCACTCGCGCGCCCGTCAGGGCGGCGAGATGCTCGTACATCGAGTCACGCACCGTGACGAGATACAGGAACGCCGTGAGCGCGCCCAGTTCCATGAGCTGCGCCGCCACACAGGTGAGGTGGTCGGCCACCCGATTGTATTCGGCGAGCAGCGTGCGCAGATACTTGGTACGCGGCGTGATCTCGATGCCCATGAGCTGCTCCACCGCATCGCAATAGGCGAAGTTGTTGATCAGCGCAGAGCAGTAGTTCAGGCGGTCAACGTACGGGATGAGGTTGTGCCAGGTGTGATCCTCGCACTCCTTTTCGAATCCACGATGCAGATAGCCGCAGTGCACGTCAGTGCGCACGACTTTCTCGGCGTCCAGCTCGGCGATGATCTGCACGGTGCCGTGCGTCGCCGGATGGGAGGGGCCGATGTTGACCACGGTGGTGTCATCACGGGAAGCCGTGAAGACAGCCTGCACCGGATTCGCGATCGGCGGCTGGAGGATGGGCTCAGCGGACAAGGGCACTCTGTGGCGGACGGTACGGCACGAGCGGCTGCTCCTTCTGCTTCGGATAGTCCTTGCGCAGGGGGTGGCCCACGAATCCTTCGTACAGGAGAATGGGACGGAGATCGGGATTGCCCCGGAACACGATGCCATACATGTCATGGCACTCGCGCTCCATATAGCCCGCCGATCCATAAAGCGACGTCAGGGACTCCACCGTGGGGTCGCTCTCCGGCACGCGGATCTTGAGTCGGACCCGTGCCTTGTGCGTGGTGGAATAGAAGTGATGCACGACCTCAAAGCGGAGTGCCTCACCCGGCCAGTCCACGGCCGTCACGTCGAGAAACAGATCAAACGTGAACTCGTCGCGGAGACGCTGCGCCAAAGGCAGCAGCGCCGCCGGCGTGATGGCCAGCACCAGCACGCCATGCTGCACCCCCAGTGAGCGCACCGGCGGTGTCGTTGCGTCTGCTGCCGCCGTGGTGGACGCCGCGTCGGCATCCGCCGGGACCAGCTGCTGTTGCAGCAGTTCAAAGATCGGGGCGGTCACGATCAGAATTGTTCGTTGATGATAGGATGTCGCCCGTTGGCGATCTTCTCCTGCAACCGCATGATGCCATCGATGACCATCTCGGGCCGAGGCGGACAACCCGGGACGTAGATGTCCACGGGAATGATGCGATCGATCCCCGGCAGCGAGGCATAGTTCTGGTAGAAGCCGCCCGTACTGGCACAGACCCCGAATGCCATGACCCATTTGGGTTCACACATCTGCTCGTACACCTTGAGCAGAATGGGCGCCTGCTTCTGCGTCACGGTCCCGACCACCATCAGCAAGTCGGCCTGTCTGGGTGAGAAGCGCGGGAGCGCGGCACCGAAGCGATCGGTGTCGTAGTTGGACGAGCTGACGGCCATGAATTCCATGGCGCAGCAGGCTGTTACGAATGGATAGGGAAAGAGCGAGAACTTGCGGGCCCAGCCAACCAGTTCGTCTTTCCGGGTGGTCAGGTACTCGAACGTGGCCGCCTTGGCCTGAGGCTCAACGGCGGGACCGGTCGAGACAGCCCGTCCGGCCGCATCGACAATGGGGAGGCGCTTCCCGTACATCGACTACTCCGTCACCGCTTCGAGGATGCGCGCCTTGTAGACGTAGAGCAGGCACAGCACCAGCAAAGCCGTAAACAAGAAGAACGTGAACACCATGAACCCTGAGAGCGGCCGTGCGCCCAGGGTCCAGATGAACAGAAACATCGTTTCGAGATCGAACAGCAGAAACGCGATCGCCACCGCGTAATACTTGATGGGGACCGCTTTGACGTTGAGGATATCCACGGGCGTCGCGCCACACTCGAAGGGTTCGAGCTTGGTGGACGTCGCGGCGGGCTTGGGGCCCAACAACGCGTTCAGGGTCAGCGCCAGGCCGACAAAGCCGACGATGGCGGAGAGATACAGCAGAAACGTGATATACGGCGTCATCGAGCAGGCACTGGGGAGTCGGGCCTGGTACTTGGCGGGAATGACAAAGGGCTGCGCCCGGGATCCCGAATGGTAATGGGGTGTACCGGTCGGCAAGCTGATCTGCCAGATCCGCCAACGTGAACCCGGGGACAGCCTCCGTCAAGCGGCATCGCTCGGCGGCCACTGCCCGCGGGAAGCAGAACAGAGGCGGGTGGACCGAATTGAGGGCATCGGGGAATGCCCGACCTCGAGGTCGTACCTGCCTAACGGCTCCCCGTCGCCCGACGCTGAGCCCTGACTGCCACACTATTGTCACAAAAAGTTGACAGACAAGGTGTCAGCCTATGTTGACAGTTGGACCAAGCGGTCGCAGGTTCATTATTATGCCCTGTGTCCTACCGCGACCCTGCCATAATCCGCAGGAACCCGAGGCGGCGTCCGGCGTTAAGCTCGTGCCGGACGGCTCATCCGATTCCGCGTCCATGTGTGTGCCATCCTCATCCCTGCCTCACATCGCTTCGATGAAATCTCGGCGTCTCCCGAGTTCGGTGGCATGATCGCACCCGCTTCGCTCAACGATGCGGCGGAGTGCGCCCGTATCACCATGGCTCATGCCCGCACCTTTTCGCTGGCCAGCAAGCTGCTGCCCCCAGAGAAGCGTCGTGCGGCTTATGCCCTGTACGCATTCTGCCGCGTCGCTGACGACTTGGTCGATCAGGCGGATCACGACAATCTCGGCGCGTTACGGATCGAGCTCGACGGCTACCGTGATCAGTTGCAGGCGGCCCTTGATGGGCGCCCGGCTGGCCCGATTTTTCGTGAAATGGCGTGGGTCACCCGGGCCTACGATGTGGCGCCGGATCCCCTGTTCGAATTGCTGGATGGGGTGGGGCGCGACCTCGAAGCGCACACCTACGCCACGTGGCCTGAGCTTGAGCAGTACTGCGAAGGGGTGGCCAGTTCGGTGGGTGAGATGTGCACCTACGTCTTTGGCGTACCGGCCGGGCCCGCCATGCGTACCAAGGCAATCCAGTATGCGCGTACCCTTGGCACCGCCATGCAACTCACCAATATCCTGCGGGATGTGGGTGAAGATGCCCACCGCGGGCGCTGCTACCTGCCGGCCGAGGACATGGCCCGCTTCGGACTGACCGCCCAGGACGTGCTGTCCCGCGACCCGTCGCTGGCGCGGAATCCGTCGTGGGCCAAGCTCATGGCCTTCGAGGTGAGCCGCGCCCGCGCGCTGTATGCAGCGGCCATGCCGGGCATTGCCCTGTTGGAAGCGGATGCCCAGCGGTGTGCGGCGGCCTGCGCCAACGGCTATGCCGGTATTCTGTCCGCGATCGAGGCACAGGGCTACGACACCATTTCGTCGCGGGCGCGAATCGGCCGCCTGGCGCGCGTGGGCATCCTGTGGAATGCGTGGCGCTATCGTGCGCCCACGCCCGACCTGTCGGCGCTGGGCCACGGCCCGCGCATCGTGTGGGAACCCAACACCGCGTCGTCCAACGCCGACGCGCTCGTCCGTCTCGCCTGAGGTGCAGTAGGTATGACCCCTTATACGGATCTGCAGGACACCTCGAAGTCGACGCTGTTCAAGATCGCCTCGATCACGCTGCTGGGCCATCTGTTCTTCAGCGCGTTTTCGGCGTTCGCCTTCGCGACCTTTCTCCTCCCGCCCTATCCGGACTGGCTCCAGGAACCCCAGAACCAGAAGGTGATGGCCATGGGGTACGCGTACGGGGGCGCCACGACGGTGACGCTGGGCGCCATCTCCGGCCTCGCGTTTCTGGCGTACGCCGTGGGCATGCGGAAGGCATTGATTACCTTCGGCATCTCTTTTGTGCTGGCCTTTACGTCGGAGTACGCAGGCACGGTCACCGACTATCCGTTCGGCGCGTACGAGTACACCAGTCAGCTTGGCTACAAGTTGTTTGAACGCGTGCCGTTCAACATCCCGACGTCGTGGTTCTACATGCTGGTCGCCTCGCTGGCCATTTGCGGGCGCTTCCTGCCGGCCAAGGATGACAACACGTCGAAGTGGTGGTGGGCCTTCGTCGGCGGCGTAGTGCTCACGCTGTGGGATGTGTCGATGGACCCGGCGATGGTGAAGACCAATCACTGGTTTTGGCAGATCGGCGATCTCTCCAACCGGAGCGCCTTCGAGCAGGCGATCGGCAACCCGATCTTCTTCGGCATGCCAATCACCAACTGGCTGGGGTGGCTCCTCACCGGAATCATCGTAGCCCGCGTAATGCTCATGGTCATCCCGCCGTCGGAATGGGTGGCCAAGGTGTCCCCGCACCGCCTCCCGATTGCGCTGTACGCCATCAACGGCCTGCTGCCGCTGGCGATCTGCTTCCGCTGGGACATGGTCCCGGCCGGCGTGCTCGGAACCATTGCCATGGTGGTGCCGCTCTGGGCGGCGCTTCGCAACGACCCCGCGCCGCTGACCAGCCTTGGCACCGCTCCGTTGAGCCGGGTTGGCGACGGCGCGCTCAGTTCCCGATAACCATAGACTGGGCAGTCTGTACCAGAACGGCCGGGCCCCAGCCCGGCCGTTTGCAATTCGTCCACGACCCCATAGGGGTTTTCCGGGCACACAGCACGATTGGTGTGCGTTAGCCTTTACGACTGCGGTATGGATCGCCTCGTTCCCATCTTCGATTCCGATGCACTGCCCATCGGCATTCTCGTCCTCATTGCGGTAGAGGCGCTGGTGCTGGTGATCTGGCAGCGGCGCAACCCCGACTCGGTGCTGGGGCGGCCCAACATCGCCCGCATTGTTTCGTTTCTTGGCGCCGGCGGTTCGCTCGTGGCGGCCATGATCTTTCATCGTCGTCCCGATCCGTCACCCGAGGGGTTTGCCGTTGCGATGTTGTGCGCAATGGTCATTCACCTCTGGCACATTGCCGTCCTGCTGAAGCGTTAAGCACGCATCCCGCAGGCGTCACGATCCCTCAGAGCACTTCGGTTATGCGCATTGTTGTCATCGGTAGCGGATTTGGCGGCCTCGCCGCCGCCATTCGCCTGCAGGCCCAGGGGCACCAGGTCACGATTGTCGAGAAGCTCGACAAGGCGGGCGGCCGTGCCTACGTCTTCGAACAGGACGGTTTCAGCTTCGACGCCGGTCCCACCATCATCACGGCGCCGTGGGTGCTGGACGAACTGTTCGCACTGACCGGGAAGAAAACCGAGGACTACATCAAGCTGGTGCTGCTGAATCCGTTTTACAACATCCGGTTCGAAGACGGGTCGGTGTTCCACTACAACGGTGACAAGGAAGACCTCGTTCGTCAGGTGGGCGAATTCTCGCCGCGTGACGTGCAGGGCTACCAGCGGTTCCGTGAAAAAGCGTGGGACATTTTCAACACCGGCATGTCGCTCATCGACAAGCCGTTCCTGACGATGGGTTCGATGTTGCGCGTCGTGCCCGATCTCATTCGCATGCGCGCCGATGTCTCCGTGGCGGGGCTGGCCGGGAAATACATCAAGGACGAGCGCCTGCGGCAGGTCTTCTCCTTCCACCCACTCCTGGTGGGCGGCAATCCGTTTCGTTCGTCCAGCGTGTACGCACTCATCCACAAGCTGGAACAGCAGTGGGGCGTGATGTTTGCCATGGGAGGCACGGGTGCACTCGTGCGCGCCCTGGTGCAGGCCTTCGAAGATCTTGGCGGCGAGATTCGCTACGAAAGCGAAGTGCAGGAAATCCTGGTGGACGAGAAGCGTCGGGCCAGTGGCGTGAAGCTCAAGAATGGGCAGCAACTCAAGTCTGATGCGGTGGTGTGCAACGGAGATCTCGCACAGGCGTACCGCACGTTGCTGCCACCAGCCGTGCGTCCCAGCATGCCCAACCGGAAGGTGGAGAACCTGCGCCACAGCATGTCGCTGTTCGTCATCTACTTCGGCACCAACCGCAAGTATGACAACATCGCGCACCATGAGATCATCATGGGCCCGCGCTACAAGCATCTGCTCGAAGACATCTTCGAAAAGAAGATTCTGTCCGACGATTTCTCGTTGTACCTGCACCGCCCGACTGCCACCGACCCGTCGCTGGCGCCGCCGGGGCACGATTGCTGGTACGTGCTCTCCCCCGTGCCGCATCTGGGGAGCAATACCGACTGGGAAGCGGTGAGCCAGCGTTACCGCGATCGCATCATGCAGTACCTCGAAGATCGCTACGTGCCCGACCTGCAGAAGCACATCGTGACCGAACGCCGCATCGACCCGCGCTATTTCGAATCCACGCTCAACAGCTACATGGGCAGCGCCTTCGGTCCCGAGCCAGTGCTCACGCAGTCGGCCTACATGCGCCCGCACAACCAGAGCAAGGACATCCCGAACCTGTATTTCTGTGGCGCCGGCACCCACCCGGGAGCTGGCCTCCCCGGCGTGATTTCCTCGGGCAAGATCGTGGCCGAGCTGATTGGGGGGGTCCCCGCCAAACGGGCGGCGCCCTCCCCTGCCCCCACCCTGCAGCCGGTGTAATCGCTGCCCGGTGGGGGTCTACTTCCGCTCCCTTCCCCCACTAGATTGTTCGGGATGAACATCACAATCACTCCGACCGAGACCGCTGGTGTCTCGCGGCGCCTGCAGATCACGGTGCCGGCCGACACCGTGGCATCCTACGAAGACCAGGCGGCGCGCAAGTACGCGACGCAGGTCCGCCTGCCGGGCTTCCGTCCCGGCAAGGCCCCGCCATCCATGGTGCGCAAGAAGTTTCCCGAGGCCGTGCGCCAGGAAGCCATTGAGCTCGTGATCAACGAGGCCTTCCGCGAAGCGATCGAACGCGAAGGGCTCAAGCTCGCCGCGCAGCCGCATGTGCACGACGTCAAGGCCGAGCCCGGCCAGGCGCTCGAGTTCGAACTGCACTGCGAAGTGCGTCCGGAACTGGCCCTCGACAAGCTCGACGGTTTTGCCGTGACGCGCACCGAAACGGCCGTCACCGACGAGCTGATCGAAGAGCAAATCGAACGCCTGCGCGAACAGAAGGCGGAGTGGACGCCGGTGGAAGACAAGGCCGCGGAAGGTGACATGGTCACCGTGCTGCTTTCCACCGCCGAAGCAGACGGTTCGCTTCCCGAGGGCAAGGAATACCGCCTCGTGCTCGGCGGCGGTCAGGCCATTGCCGGGATCGAAGAGCTGGTCATGGAAACGGCCCCTGGCGCCACCAACGAGAAGTCGGTGCGCTGGCCCGATGATTTCCCCGACGAGACGCAGCGCGGCGTGTCCAAGCTGGTGCGGGTCGTTGTCAAGGACGTCAAGCGCAAGGCGCTGCCGGCGCTCGACGACGCCTTCGCTCGCGAAATCGGCGACTTCGACACCATCGACGCCCTGCGCGCCGCCGTGCGTGTGGACATGGGTGAGCACAGCAAGCGCGAGTCGGATGCCGACGTGCGCGGCCAGCTCATCAAGCAGATCGTCGAGGCCAACCCGTTTGACGTGCCCAAGGCGTGGGTCATGCAACTGGTGGACGGGTACATGCAGATGTACGGCGTGCCCGACGCCCAGAAGCAGACGTTTGCCAAGGAATTCATGCCGATGGCCGAGAATCAGGTGCGTCGTGACCTGATCATCGACACCATTGCTGAACGTGAGTCTCTCGCCGCCAGCGCGGCCGAAGTGGACGCACGCGTGGAAGATCTGGCCAAGGCCCGGAACGCCGATCCCGGTCAGGTGTACGCGCAGCTCCAGAAGCAGGGAAAGCT
Source organism: Gemmatimonas phototrophica (assembly GCF_000695095.2). Taxonomy (NCBI): domain Bacteria; kingdom Pseudomonadati; phylum Gemmatimonadota; class Gemmatimonadia; order Gemmatimonadales; family Gemmatimonadaceae; genus Gemmatimonas; species Gemmatimonas phototrophica. The sequence goes on from NZ_CP011454.1 coordinate 2,896,472, forward strand.
CCAGGAAATTGAACGCGAAGTGACCGAAGAGCGCGTGTTCGCCTGGTTGCTCGAGAAGAATCCCGTGACGGCGGCGTAAGCCTCCGTCTCCGCAGTTACCCGTAAGGAGAACGAAGCATGGCATCGATCTACATGCCGTACATCATCGAGCGCTCGAGCCGTGGCGAGCGCACGTATGACATCTTCTCGCGCCTGTTGATGGATCGCATCGTGTTCCTCGGCTCGCCGATCAACGACGACGTCGCGAACATCATCATTGCGCAGATGCTCTTCCTCGAGGCGGACAACCCCGAGAAGCCCATTCACCTGTACATCAACTCCCCGGGTGGCTCGGTCTCGGCCGGCCTCGCGATGTACGACACGATGCAGTTCATCAAGGCCCCCGTGCACACCACGTGCATGGGTATGGCGGCTTCCATGGGCGCGTTCCTGCTCTGCGCCGGCGCCGCCGGTCACCGCAGCGCGCTTCCGCACAGCCGCATCATGATTCACCAGCCGTCGCAGAACGGTGGCGGTGGCTCGGCGTCGGACATTGAGATTCAGGCCAAGGAAATCCTGTATCTCCGTTCGAAGATGAACGAACTCATGGCCAAGCACACCAACCGTCCGGTGGAGCAGATTGAGCGCGACACGGATCGTGACCGCTTCATGAGCGCCGAAGATGCCAAGGTGTACGGTCTGGTGGACAACGTCATTCAGCATCAGGCGGAACTGGTTCCGGCCACCAAGTAACACCGTACGACCTCGCGACAACGAGGCAAACACAACGGCCCCGCACTGTTCGTGCGGGGCCGTTGTGTCGTTAGCGGGCGGTCACCCGCATCTGGATTTCCGTTGCCGGCCTGGTGGTGAGGCGGGCGTACGGCCGCACCGTCTCCGGATGCAGTGTGGTGAAGTCAAACCGGCGCACCAGCCGGGCGATGATCAGCGCCGTTTCAATGGTGGCGAACGCGGCCCCTACACAAATGCGCGGCCCGGCGCCGAACGGCAGGTACGAACCTGGCACCTGCTTCGATTCCCGCTCCGGAAGAAACCGGTCGGGATCAAAACGGTCCGGCATATCCCACAGCTTTTCGTGTCGATGCATGCTCCACGGCGCAATCATGAGCATGGTTCCGCGCTTGACCTTGCGGCCGTCGATCTCCGTGTCCTTGCCGGCCACACGCGGCAGAAACGTAATGGGCGGGTAGAGGCGCAGCACTTCGCGGAAGAAATTGCGAACAAATGGCAGACGCTTCGTGTGCTCAAGCAGCACGGGACCGTCACCCACAACCTCCGCTACCTCGGCGCGAATGCGGGCGGCGAGATCGGGACGTTGCGACAGAATGAAAAACGCCCAGGTCAAGGAACTCGCCGTGGTCTCGTGCCCAGCCAGGAAGAACACCCCCAGCTGGTCGATCAGCCCTTCCCGATCGAAGGGCTCACCCGTTTCGGCGTCGCGCGCCTCGAGAATGGCCCCGGCGATATCGTCGAACTCCGGGTGCTTGAGGCGTTCATCGAGCATGGTACCCAGATGCATGCGAATGCGGGCGCAGGCCTTCCGCACAGGCTCCGGCTGCTGGTGCGGCGACCAGGGCCTGTCCCACAGCATGCGCTTGATATCGATGCTCCCCACCTGCCGTTCGAAGCGCATGAAGTCATCAAAGACCTCCTGCGACGCTTCGCCTCCCAGCGGCACCGAGAAGATCGTGCGCGTAATGACATCGGCCGTGAGGTGGCTCATGGCGGCATCAAGTGAAAACGGCTGCGCACCGGCGGCCTGCTCTTCCAACCGATGCTCGTAGTCGTCTACCGCAGCCGCCATGAAGTCGAAGGCGCGATTGATGCGCATATGCGAGAACGCGGGGTCCACCATCTTCCGCTGCCGCCGCCAGGTATCGCCACTGGTGACGAACATGGAGTTCCCCACGAGATCTTCCAACGCCTCCACGAACAGGTCGTTCTTGGGGAAGGTGTCGTGGTCGGTGAGAATGCGGTTCACCCAGACCGGATCGTTGACGAGCAGGATCCCCCGCCGGGTGTAGCCAAGAGGGGTGATCATCTCGCGATAGGCGAGATCCGGCAAAAGGCTGAGCAGGTCCTTTTCCCGGCGCCACATGAGGCGCAACAGTGAAGGAACCGGTGGGCGCGGCGTAGGCGCCGGCGGGCGCCAGAGAGGCCCCGGAGCCGTTGAATCCGGTTGGGGAGGGGTCACGGGTGTCTCAGGCCTTGCTGGTCGCGCCAGCCGGTGCAGAGCGCGGCCGGCGGAAGGCCAGGCGCAGACGTGTCTGCTGGTAGATGATGATCACCAATCCCACACCGAGTGGGATGGCCCACATTTTGGGATTGAGCGCGTTGCCGGGGTTGAGCCGCACAAAACCGAACGCCATGAATGCGGTATACACGGAGATACCGGACCCCACGATGCTCTTGATGTGCTCCAGCTGGTACGCAATGCGACTGGGCTCAGGGGTATAGATGAACCACAGATTGGTCAGCCCCGACGCAATGCCCACCAGCGAGAAGCCCATCATGAGCGTCTCATTGATGAGCCACCCCCGATAGGCGCACACGAGGGCGGCAAAGATCGTGAACACGTTCAGGGACACATTGGCCCAGTGCCGGTTGGCCGGGTGGTTCTTCTTGTTCCGGATGGTGGCGATCCCATGCCAGACCAGATGGATGGTCATGATGGCGAGGTACAGCATCATCCAACCAAAAATCCCCTCAATCCGCGACTGGGGCCAATTGAGCGCCACCTGTTTGGGGTGGGTGACGATGGGGGACAGCAGGGTGGTACTTGCCATGCCAATGGCCATGCTGGCGGTCACCAACATGAGCCGGGCATACCATTCCCCGAACTTCCGGTGGGTCGGGCTCCCCTTTTTCCCAAGCACGGGGATCCAAAAGAGGAGCAACCCCACCGCGCCGGTGGTGACATGGACGAACAAGAAGCCTTCAAAGGGCCACATACGGAACCTTTGGTACCCTGTGACGGGGTGCGGGGTAAAACGGGGGAGGGGACAAAGTGGGGCGGCCCGGTCGGTAACGCCATCGTGAAGCCCCTGACACCAACTTGACCCGGCTCGTGTTTTTCCGGGAGGGTGCCGACACTCTCAAGGAAGCCGTTTCGCTTGACCCTGCGTAGCCTGCGGGGTTAACTCTACCATCCGTGCAGCCGTGTCGCGCTGCATGTCCCAATGCTGTGCGGGGCCTGCCTGAGACCCCGTCCGCTCACCGTACCGGATCGCCATGTCCCACGACAAGCATCTGCGCTGCTCTTTTTGCGGAAAGTCCAAGGACGCCGTCCGGAAGTTCATTTCGGGGCCCTCGGTCTATATCTGCAACGAGTGCATTGCCCTCTGCAACGAAATTCTCGCCGAGGACGAAGAACGCGAGGTCGCGGAATCGATCACGCAGGTTCCTACCCCGCGTGAGATCAAGAACATCCTCGATTCGTACGTCATCGGACAGGATCAGGCCAAGAAGGCGTTGTCGGTGGCGGTATACAACCACTACAAGCGCATCAACGCCGCCGGCACGGCCCGCGAAGACGATGTGGAGCTGGACAAGTCCAACATCTTGCTCATCGGGCCCACCGGCACCGGCAAGACGCTGTTGGCACAGACCCTGGCCCGTATCCTCGACGTGCCGTTTACCATTGCCGATGCGACCACGCTGACCGAAGCGGGGTACGTGGGCGAGGACGTGGAGAACATTCTGGTGCGGCTGCTGCAGGCGGGCGACTTCAATGTCGCCGAATGCGAGCGCGGCATCGTCTACATCGACGAAATCGACAAAATCGCGCGGAAGTCGGAGAACCCGAGCATTACGCGCGACGTGTCGGGTGAAGGGGTGCAGCAGGCGCTGCTCAAGATTCTTGAGGGCACCGTCGCCAGCGTCCCGCCGCAGGGCGGCCGCAAGCACCCGCAGCAGGAATACATCCAGATCAACACCAAGGACATCCTGTTCATCTGCGGTGGCGCCTTCGATGGGCTCGAAAAGATCATCGAAGCCCGCACGGGCAAGCGTCAGCTCGGCTTTGATGCCAAGAAGGGCGACAGCAAGGTGGTCTCGATCAAGCAGACCACTCCCAAGACGCCGTTTGCCGAAGTGGAGCCGGACGACCTGCTCCGGTTTGGGATCATCCCCGAGTTGGTGGGCCGCCTGCCGGTGTGCGTGCCGCTCGAGGCGCTCGACGAGGATACGCTCGTGAGCATTCTCAAGGAACCGAAGAACGCGTTGACCAAGCAGTATCAGCGCCTCTTCGACCTCGAGGAAGTGAAGATCACGTTTGAGGAATCGGCGCTGCGCGCGGTGGCCGCCAAGGCTCTCAAGCGCGGTACCGGGGCGCGCGGCCTGCGCGCCATTCTTGAGGAAACACTCCTCGACACCATGTTTGAACTGCCGACCCGCGACGACGTCGTGGAGGTCCGGGTGACGGAAGCGTCGGTACAGCACGGCGGTCCCCCGCTCCTCGAAATCGCGCCCAAGCGGCAGAAGAAGGAAGCCTGAGTACGCAACGCACTTCGAGGACCGGCAGCGTAAAGCTGCCGGTCCTTCCGCTTCGCGACGTGGTGTTGTTCCCCCACGTTGCCATGCCGCTCCTGATCGGGCGCGACGCATCGTTGGCGGCCGTCACGGCTGCCCTTGATGGCAATCGGGAAATTCTGCTGGTCACGCAGCGCAATGCCGACGTGAACGTTCCGACCGGCACCGACCTGTACCGCATTGGCGTACGCGCCCGCGTGCAGCAGGCCTCGCGCGTCTCCAACGGGACCACGAAAATCCTGGTGGACGGGCTGGAGCGGGTGAAGGTGACCCGATTCACCTCGGCCAACGCGCTCGCGCGCACGAAGGGCGCCAAGGCGGGCACGCTGCTGGAGGCGCGCGTGGAGTCGCTCCCCTTCAAGCGGGGACGGGGTGGATCCGGTCCGCAGGGCAGTGAAACCACGCACGCCCGCATTCGCCATGCGCTCTCGCTCTTCGAGGAATACACCGGCATGCAGCGCCGGCTTCCTCCCGAAGTCGTGGGGCTGCTGCAAGGGCTCGATGACGAAGAACGCATTGCCTTCGGCATTGCGGCCCATCTGCAAATCCCCATCGAGCAGCGACAGGCGCTGTTGGGGGCCACCTCGTTGTCCGAACTCTCCGGACAGCTGGTGAATATCCTGGGCGCCGAGCTTGACCTGCTCAAGCTGGAGCGCAAGATCGACGAACAGGTGCGCGGTTCGCTCTTTCAGAACCAGCGCGAGTTCTTCCTGCAGGAACAGTTGCGGGCCATTCACCGCGAGCTGGGCCAGGAAGAAGGTGATGAGTTTGAGGACATGGCGCGGCAGATTGCTGAAAAGCAGCTCCCGGAAGCCGTGGCCGTGCGTGCGCATCGTGAGCTGCGTCGGCTCAAGCGCAGCTCCCCCACCAGCCCTGATGCCGCGGTCTCGCGCGGTTGGCTGGACTGGGTGCTGGCACTGCCGTGGGGCACGCGCACCACGGACACCACGGACATCGAGGCAGCGCGCGCCGCACTCGAGGGCGATCACTTCGGTCTCGTCGATGTGAAGGAGCGCATTCTCGACCACATTGCGGTCTTGTCGCGCGTAGGCAAGCTGCCCGGCCCCATTCTCTGCCTGGTGGGACCGCCAGGGGTGGGCAAGACGTCCCTTGGGCGCTCCATTGCCCACGCGCTCAATCGCCAGTTTGTCCGCATGGCGCTGGGCGGCGTGCGTGACGAAGCGGAGATTCGTGGTCACCGTCGTACGTATATTGGCGCGATGCCTGGGCGTATTCTGCAAGCCATGCGCCGTGCGGAGAGTGTCAATCCGGTCATCCTGCTCGACGAGATCGACAAGCTGGGTGCCGACTTTCGCGGGGACCCGGCGGCGGCACTGCTCGAAGTGCTCGACCCGGAACAGAACAACGCTTTCAACGATCACTACCTCGAGGTGGATTACGATCTCTCGCAGGTGCTGTTCGTGACCACGGCCAACTCGCTGGGGAGCATTCCGGAGGCGTTGCGTGACCGCATGGAGATCATCCGGTTACCGGGGTATCTCGACCAGGAGAAGCTGGCCATTGCCCGTCGCTTTCTGGTGCCCAAGCAGCTGGTGGCCAATGGCGTGCCGGCCGACCGGGTAACGATTGCCGACGATGTGCTGCCGGCGATCATTCGCAACTATTCCCGTGAAGCTGGTGTGCGCGATCTGGAGCGGCGGATTGCCCGCCTGGCGCGCAAACTGGCCCGCCGAGCCTGGACGGACGGCAACACGCATACGGTAACCACCGACGACCTGCAGGGGATGCTGGGCACCGCACCGTTCAGTGAAGACGATCTCAGCCTGCAGGATCAGGTGGGGGTCGCCAACGGGCTGGCCTACACCAGCATCGGTGGCGAGTTGCTCGAAATCGAAGTGAGTGTGTTGCCGGGCCGTGGGCGGTTGCAACTCACGGGTACGTTGGGCGATGTCATCAAGGAATCGGCGGCGGCAGCACTGAGCTTTGTGCGCGCCCGTGCGTCGGCGTTTGGCTTGTCGCCCGACTTTCACCGCACCCGTGATATTCACGTGCACCTGCCGGCGGGCGCCACGCCCAAGGATGGCCCCTCAGCCGGCATTGCGCTGGCCACGGCGCTCATCAGTGCCCTCACCGGCATTCCGGTGCGTGGGGATGTCGCCATGACCGGAGAAGTCACCCTGCGCGGGCGGGTGCTGCCCATTGGGGGACTGCGCGAGAAGGGGGTCGCTGCCCACCGGCACCACATTGCGCATGTGATTGTCCCCGCCGGCAACATGAAGGATCTCACCGAGCTCCCCGATGACGTGCGCGCCGGCGTCACGTGGCATACGGTGAAGTCGATGGACGAGGTACTCACGCTGGCATTACGTGGAGCGCTGCCGACGCTCAGCGAAGCGCCTGTCGTCATGTCGACCACCTCAGAGTATCTGTCGTGAGTGACGCGGCAGAAGGCGTGCGGCCCGAGGACGCGAAGGAACCGGCGAAAGATCCGCTGGTCATTCGCCACCTCGAGTATCTGGGCCCCATGTCCACGCGTGGTGGCTGGCGTCCGGATCCGTCGTACCCGGAGATTGCCTTCGTCGGGCGCTCCAACGTGGGCAAGTCATCGTTGCTCAACAAGCTCATGAAGCGCAAAGCCTTTGCGCGCGTGAGCAACACGCCGGGCCGAACGCGCGAGATTCACTTCTTTGATGTGAACAAGCAGTTCGTACTCGCCGACCTGCCGGGCTACGGGTACGCGCGCATCAGCAAGGAACGCAAGGCCGAGTGGCGTCCGCTCATTGAGGGGTTCCTCACCGATAGCCCCCGGTTGTGGGGCGTCGTGCAGTTGCTGGACGTGCGGCACGACCCGTCGCCCGACGACATGGTCATGCTCGACTTTCTGGCGCAGCTGGGAGTGCCCACCATCTTTGCGGTCACCAAAGTGGACAAGTTGCGCAAGGCAGAGGTGGCGCCGCGCATTCAGGCGTTGGCCGCGCAGTTACGCCTCGATCCGGATCAGATTGTGCCGTTCAGTGCGACCACCGGCGCGGGCCGCGATGAGTTGGCGGCAGCGCTGATGGAGCTGTTGGCGATGCCCGACTGGAGAACTCCTGCCGAAGAAGGTGCCCTGTGAACCGATATGCCGGTCTGCGCCCGCTTTTTGTGCTGGCAGCTTTCGTGGGTCTCGCGGCCTGTGCCACGGCCACGCCCATACCGGCACAGGTGCCACCGCCGGCCGGTCAGGCTGGCGTGAGCGGTGATACGCTCGATCCCAACTGGATTCCGGCGGGATTTGGGACCCTGCGGCAGGATGATATTGCCCTCAAGACGTCGCCGGCCAACGGGCTGCAAGTGCGCGCCATTCCGCTCGACGAGCGTATCATCCGGCTGCTGTCACCAGACTCTTACCGCGCCCTGCGCGACCTGCTGGCAAGCAAGGAACAACAGCTGCTTGGGGTGAAGGAGCGCAACCGTCTCCCCGCGTACTCCATCTGGTACGTGAGCTTCTTCGCCATTGAACAGGGCGAAACGCGCTTCTCTCCGCAGGAATTCATCATCAGCAACACCGGGCGCGATTTCCGTCCCTTGGACATGGTGCCCCTCACGCCGGGCTTTGGCGAGTATCGCCTCAAGCAGCGCGAGGTGCAGTCGGCGCTCCTCGTGTTTGATGGCCAGATCGATCTCAATCAGCCGGTCACGGCACAGTTGGAGAGTACGGTGAGCGTGACCGACTGGAACAGCGTGCTGCAGCGTATTGAGCGTGAACGGGCCCTGGTGCGCTCACGAGCGGCCGGCAAGCGCTGACTCACGGCACCAGCAACACATCCTCCACCGGCCCGGCGTCGCCGTGACGCAGCAGGTGCAAAGTGTACTGCAGCGCCTGATGTTCACGCGGCCAGGCTAATCGGTCCATCGCCTCAGCCGGTGTGAGCCACTCCCACGCATCGTGCTCCACGCCGGTGAGAATGGGCACGCCTCCGTCCACAATGGCGGCAAACACCACGGCCAGCTGTACACTGTCGAACCGGTGCAGGTAGAACGGGTTCACGGTAATGCTGTACAGCCGTTCCGGCGTCAGACCGGTTTCCTCCTGCACCTCCCGCCGCGCCGCCTGACTGGGCCCTTCGTCGGGCTCAATACGGCCGTGCACAATCTCCCAGGCACCGGTACAGCGCGTCCCAGCGGCCCGGCGCATGGCCAGCACCCGCCAACAGTCCGGACTCCCTTCCGGCGCCCGTGACAACACCACCACGTCCACCACCCGCACATCCACCCGAGTGCCGGTTGGCACGATATCGTCGAGACTCATGACCGAATGCTAGAGTGTCGCTTGCCCCGGGGCGAGCGGGGCGGCGAACTTTCACGCGATGACCACCTTCGCCGATTTCCACGCGCGCGCTGAGCTCTGTCGCGCGACCGGTGGCCTCGTGCCTGTCTGGCGCGATTGCCTGCTCGATTTGTGCACCCCCGTTGCCGCCTTTGCCAAATTGCGGCGCGGGCCGTTTGCGTTCCTGCTGGAATCAGCAGTCACGCGGGGCGAGGCATGGTCGCGGTACACCTATATGGGCACAGAGCCCCGCGGGGCATGGCGCCTGAAAGACGGGCTGGTGGAAGACTGGACGCCAAGCGCGGGCTGGCATGCCGGCCGGTCGCCGGCCGATCCCATTGGCGATCTGCGTGACCTGGTGCGTGCCATGAACCCGGTGGACGCCCCCGAGCTTGGCACGTTGTGGAGCGGGGCCTTTGGCTTCTTTTCGTACGACACGGTACGGCACATCGAGCACCTGCCCAACCCGCCGCGCCGCGCCCTCAACTATCCCGATGCCTGCTTTGTCTTCACCGACGCGCTGGTGGTGATCGACAACTGGCGCGGACAGGCCCGCGTGATCGTGTCGGTGGTGGTGCCCCCCAACGCCGACAGGGCCACACTTGAGGCGCTGCACGCGCGCGCCACCGACACGCTCAACGAAACCATTGGTCGGCTGCAGAGCCCCGACGTGTTGCCCCCATTGTCGATGCACGAAGACGCTCGGCCGGCGGTCGCACGCTCTCTGTACGACCGCGAAGATTTCCTGCGCGATGTGCAGCGGATCAAGGAGTACATCCTGTCGGGGGACGTTTTTCAGGCGCTGTTGGCACGGCGTATGGAGACGCCCCTCGATTTTGACAGCACCACGCTTTACCGCATGCTGCGCGCGCTCAATCCGAGCCCGTACATGTTCCATCTGCAGCTCGATGGACTGGAGCTGGTGGGCAGCTCACCCGAAATGATGCTGCGCGTGGCCGATGGGAAAGTCACGGTACGCCCCATTGCCGGCACGCGCCCACGCGGCAAGACGGCCGCCGAAGACGAGGCGTTGGCCACCGAGTTGATCAACGACGAGAAGGAGCGTGCCGAGCACGTGATGCTGGTGGATCTCGGGCGCAACGATGTCGGCCGGCTGGCCGCGTTTGGCACTGTGCAGGTCACCGATCTGATGGTCGTCGAGAAGTACTCGCACGTGTTTCACATTGTGAGTCAGGTGGAGGGACAGCTGCCCCCCGATGCCAGTGCGCTCGACGCGTTCAAGGCCGTCTTCCCGGCCGGCACCATGACGGGTGCGCCCAAGGTGCGGGCCATGGAGATCATTGACGAACTGGAACCTGAGCGCCGCGGTGCCTATGCCGGCGCACTTGGCGTGATCGGGGCCGGTGACCGGCGCATGGACCTGGCCATCACCATCCGCACCTGTGTCATTGCCGATGGCGTGGCCTCGGTACAAGCCGGGGCCGGCATTGTGCACGACTCCGTTCCTGAAAAGGAATGGGAAGAGACGGACAACAAGGCCCGCGCGATGCTCACCGCCATCGGCCGCGCCCGCGCGGCTGCGCAGGGCTAACGGTTGCCGTTCGTACTCGAATCAGCCAAAGGCGATCGTCGCTTCTCGCTCGCCGGGCGTGAGTCGCTGGTCGTGGGGCGCGATCCGATGAGTGATCTACCGGTGCTCGACCCCGCCGTCTCCCGTCGCCACGCGGAGCTGCGGGTCGATGAGCGTGAGCCGATCGTGCATGTCACGGACTTCGGCTCGCGAAACGGGACGTGGATCAACAACACGCGGGTTACCCGTGGGGTACTGCACGCCGGCGATTCCATTGCCTTTGGCACCGTGGCATTCACCCTGCGCGTAGCCCCTGCCACGCCCCTGCGGCCGACGCCGTCGGCCTCCTCCAGCGATCCGGCCTCCACGTTGTTGCGCGAGCGGGTAGTTCCCTCGCGCGATCAGGCGCTGGCTGACGTGGCCAATGCCTCGGCCAGCAACGAGCGCACGACCCAACGACTCACGCAGCTGGTACGCATTGCGCAACGGCTTGGTTCGTTTGGTGATCTGGATGGCCTGCTCGACGCGATCACCGCGGAGTTGTTTGACACGTTCGACGCCGACCGGGTGGCCATTCTGCTCGCATCAGGCGATGGCGCGCTCGACACCCGTGTTTCGCGCGATCGACGGGGCAACATTCCCCGGCCGGTACCGCGAGCCATTGCGAACGGTGTGGCTGAGCGGCAGGTGGCGCTGTTGACCAACGACGCCGGCAGCGACGAACGCACCGCCGGCGAGTCAGTGCTCAAGCAGGCGGTCAAGTCGGCCATTGCGGCCCCCTTGCTCGGCGAACAGCGCACCACGATTGGCGTGGTGTATGTGGACCATCTGCGCGAGGCCTCGATCTTCGACGACGATGATCTGGCCCTCCTGGTGGCCTTTGCGGGAATCGCCGCCGCTGCCGTTGAACGCGAGACGGCCGCCGCCCAATTGCTGCAAGCCGCCCGCGTCCGTGAAAACTTCGAACGCTACTTCACGCCACAGTTGGCCGAGCGCATTGCCGCCACCACGTCCCGCGTGGAGCCGGGGGGGACACGTCAGCCGGTAGTGGTCCTGTTCAGTGATATCCGTGGCTTTACCGCCATTGCCGAATCGCTGCCTGCCATGCAGATGGCCAACCAGCTGAATGAATATTTTTCAGCCATGGTGGAGTGTGTGTTTCGCCACGGCGGCGCATTGGACAAGTTCATTGGGGATGCCATCATGGCGTACTGGGGTGCCCCTGAATCGCGTGATGACGATGTGGATTGCGCCGTCGCCGCCGCCTTCGATATGCAGGTGGCACTGGCCGAGCTGAATGCCCGATGGCGCCGCGAGGACCGCCCACAACTGCACGTGGGCATCGGCATTCATCGGGGGGATGCCTTTGTCGGCAATATCGGCTCGCCACGTCGCCTCGAGTTTACGCTCATTGGCGATACCGTGAATGTGGCCAGCCGGCTGTGTAGTCTTGCGCAAGCCGACGAGATCCTGGTGAGTGAGGCGATCGTGGAAACGGTCACCGCGTCACGCGCCATGCCGGTCCACTGTCGTTCGCGCGAGGAGTTGCGGGTGGTGCGCCGGAACAGTGAAGACAGCCCGGTCTGGCAAGTGGAGCGGGCATTGTGACGTCACCCGCGCACTTCCCCTCGTCCATCGCCCCGGCGCAGCTGTCGGTCCCGGCGGCCAGTGTGCACGGGAGCCCTGATGTCGTGCAGGAGCTGGCAGCGCTCGTGCGTGAACATGGTTCCCTGTACGACTGGGCGGCCTCGCAGCCGCAACCGCGCGCCCTGCGCGGCCGTGCCCCTGTCTATGTGGCCACGCTGCCGCAATCAGGGATATCGGTGGTGATTCGCCATGCCTGGCACGGTGGGCTGCTGGCCCCGTTCACCCGCGATCTGTTTCGTCGCCCCACCCGTGCCCCGCTTGAATACGCGCGCTCACGGGAGTTACGACAACTGGGTATTCCCACCACGGATGTGCTGGGGTTTGCGCTGTACGACGCTCCGTTCGGCCTGGCCCGAGTGGATGTCGCGACCCGGTATGTAGACCACACCGCCGATCTCGGCATGATCCTCGCCGGCCTGGCCCCGTCCATTGAGTGTGATGCCGCACTTGAGGCGACGTTGGCGCTTCTGGAGGCGCTGGCGATGCACGGTGTGGTGCATCCCGATCTCAACGTCAAGAACGTCATGCTGCATACGCCACCGGATTCGCCGGTGCGCGCCATGATGATTGATGTGGATGTCGTGATGACGGGCTCGATATCACCGCAGCGCACGATGGAACGCAACGTGGCCCGGTTGGTCCGTTCGCTGCACAAGTGGAATAGACACTTCGGCTGTGACATGGCCGATGCGCGCATCGAGGCGTTTGCTTCCGCTGCACGGGCGCGCACCCCACGCTCCGCGCTTGTTGCTGCGGACGCCACTCGCGTATGAAAACGCCGACCACCCCGGCCCTGCCTCCGCTGGCATTGAAGCGCGTTGGTATCGTCATGATGAGTGCTGTTGGCGATGCGGTGCATGTCATGCCGGTCATTCACGCCCTGAAGAAACACGCTCCCGACTGTCGCGTCACCTGGGTGCTCCAACCCGGGCCGGCAACGCTGGTTCGCGGCCATCCGCTGGTTGATGACATCGTGCTCTTTGATCGGTCCAAGGGATGGCGCGGTTTTCTGGAGACCCGGGCACAGCTGGCGACGCGGGAGTTCGATGTGGTCCTGGGATTGCAGGTGTATTTCAAGGCCGGGCTGATCACGGGGTTTACCCGATCACCGGTGAAGCTGGGCTTTGACAGGGCCCGCGCCCGCGACGCGAACTGGCTGTTCACCACGCACCGCATCGCGCCACATGTGGGGCAGCATGTGCAGGATCAGTATTTCGAATTTCTCGATGCGCTTGGCGTTCCGCATGGCGCGCCGCAGTGGGCGTTGGGGCCGTGGAACGAGGAGGAGCGGTCGTGGCAGCGCACGTTCCTGGCGCAGTTCGACCGACCGATTGCGCCAATCGTGGTGGCCACCAGCAAAGCCGCCAAGGACTGGATGCCCGAGCGGTGGGCCCAGGTGTGCCACCTGTTGTGGAACGACTATGGCCTCCAGCCGGTGCTGGTGGGGGGACGCTCCGAGCGGGAACTGGCGGCCGAAGCCATCATTTTGCGCGACGCGCCCATGGCGCACTCCGCGCTGGGCAGCGGGCTGCGCAAACTGGCCGCGATTCTTGATGGAGCCGCGGTGGCATTGTCGCCGGACACGGGTCCGTTGCATCTCGCCATTGCGCTGCGCACGCCGGTCATTTCCCTGCTGGGCTATACCAATCCGAAGCGCGTGGGCCCGTACGATTTTGCGCACGACCTCATGATCGATGCGTATGGCGATCCCGGCGAGGAGTACCCCCTCGACATGGTGTACCGGGAGGGGCGACTGCCCCGCATTACCGTGGAGGACGTCGCCGCAAAACTTTCGCAGTGGCGCACCGACTATCGTGACGCGCGTCTGCGCGAGTTGGCGTCGCGCCTCGGTTAGCTGGCCAGCGGCGCAAAACGGTAGACAAAGCCAAGCGCTTGCAGGAGCTCCACGAGACGGCCAAGGGGAAGACCCATGACCGCGTAGTAGTCGCCCGTGATGGCCTCGACCATGGTGGCCCCATAGCCCTGGATGCCATAGGCGCCGGCCTTGTCCATGGGCTCACCGGTCCGCACATAGGCCTCAATCTGGGGGCGCGACAGGACGCGAAATCGCACCGTCACCGCCTCCACGCCGGAGAGGGTCTGTCCACCATGCGCGACCGCGACGGCGGTATACACGGTGTGCTCACGACCGGATAATTGTTCGAGCATGTTCACGGCGTCGGCGGCAGTGGAGGGTTTGCCAAGAATGGCCCCATCCACCACCACGATGGTATCCGACCCCACGACCACCGCGTCGGGGAACTGCACCGCCAAGGTGTGCGCCTTCTCCCGCGCGAGCCGTTCGCAATGCGGCACGGGGGCCTCATCCGGCCACACCGTTTCGTCAATGTCGGCCGGGCATACTTCGTGCTCGAGTCCGATCTGATTGAGCAGTTCCCGACGGCGCGGGGACTGCGAGGCGAGAATGAGCCGGACTGGTGAGCTGGCGGGCGTGTGCATGCGGGTAAGTTTATCGGACGTCCCGCCCCGACGGCAGCACCGTTGCGCTCCCCGGCGGGACCTCTGCCTCTGCCTTTCTTGCCATGTCGAACGCACCGCACGATCCACACTTCGAGACGCTCGCCATCCGGACCCAGACGCCGCTGTCTGCGGAACGCGAACACTCGGTTCCGTTGTATCTCACGTCCAGCTTCCAGTTCGACGACGCGGAGCATGCACGGGCGCTGTTTGCCGAGGAAATGCCGGGGAACATCTACAGCCGGTACGCCAATCCGAACACCGATGAACTGGTCCGCAAGCTCTGTCTGCTCGAAGGGGGCGACGATGGCATCGCCACGGCATCCGGGATGTCGGCCGTATTCACGGCGATTGCGGCCCGTGTCTCCAGCGGTGATCACGTATTGGCCTCGCGGGCGCTGTTTGGCAGTACCCATCAGCTCTTTACTCGCATTCTGCCCAAATGGGGGGTAGCGAGCGACTACGCCGACGTCAGCGACCCCTCGAGCTGGGAACGCCTGCTCAGGCCCAACACGAAGCTGATTTTCATTGAGACGCCGTCGAACCCGGGGCTCGAACTGATCGACCTCGAGTGGTTGGGTGCTCTCGCGCAATCACGCGGTATTCCTCTGGTGGTCGACAACTGTTTTGCCACGCCCTACCTGCAGCGGCCGCTCGCGCTGGGGGCCTCGGTGGTCATTCATTCCGCCACGAAGTACATGGACGGTCAGGGACGCGCACTGGGGGGCGCGATCATCGGCACGAAGGAGTACCTCGCCGACTGTCGCTTCTTTGCGCGGCACACCGGTCCGGCCATGAGTGCCTTCAATGCCTGGTTGCTCTCGAAGTCGCTGGAAACGCTGGCCGTGCGTATGGACCGGCATTGCAGCAACGCGATGACACTGGCGCAGCACTTCGAAGGCCATCCGATGCTGGAGGCGGTGCGCTACCCGTTTTTGCCGTCGCACCCGCAGTACGCGCTGGCGCAGCGCCAGATGTCCCAGGGTGGCGGCATTGTCGTGCTGGTGCTCAAGGGAGGGCTGGAGGCCGGGCGCCGTTTTCTCGACCGGGTCCGGATGGTCTCCCACTCGGCGAACCTTGGCGATACCCGGACCATTGTCACCCACCCGGCCAGCACGACGCACAGCAAGCTCACGCCGGCCGAACGGGAGGCTGTGGCGATTTCCGACGGCCTGATCCGGGTGAGCGTGGGGCTGGAGCATGTCACCGACATTATTGCCGACCTGGAACAGGCGCTGGGGAGCTAAGCGCCGGGGAACCGGCCGAGCCGGGCATTAAGAATTGGTTGAATGGGTGCCCGGGGAATTGCTTCAACGCCGGTCCCGACCGTACCGTATAGTCGAGGCCGCTCAAACCGTGGGTTTATAGATGGGTCCTACGGTGCGGTGTCGGCGTCTCGCTCCAGCCAAATCGTGACCGGGCCTTCATTCACGAGTTCGACGTCCATGTTGGCACCGAATTCGCCTGTTTCAACCTGTAGGCCCCGCCGTTTCAAGCACATCACGAATTGGTTATATAGTGGGATGGCGATCTCAGGTTTGGCGGCGTCGATGAAACTCGGTCGGCGACCCTTCCTGGAGTCGGCGTAGAGTGTGAACTGTGACACGACCAACACGGCTCCGCCCTGTTCGACGATGTCCAGGTTAAGTTTCTGATCTGCATCTGGAAACAGTCGTAGCCCGATAATCTTGTCGGCCATCCATTCGAGCTCGCGTTGCGTGTCCGAATGGGTGAAGCCCACAAGCAGCAGGTATCCGCCATGGATTCGCCCGGAGATCCGATCAATCGGTCCTTCGTCCGATTCCTCTCGAATGCGGACTTCAGCACGTTTCACGCGTTGGAGTAGTATTCGCATAGCAACAAAGATTGGCTCTGTTGTCGCGGGAAGTAAGCGCACAGTCGCGCTTGCGTCCGGGATCGGTGGGGCTAATGCAAATCACTAGAACCGTGCAACCTCGTCTTGCGCTTCATTTCGACCTGACGCCGCGTACCGCGGCGACGGATGCTGACTCAGCTTTCCTCGCCGCCTGCGTGGCGTGGCTTGGGTTGGACCAGGGCCAGCAACTCAGCTGGGACTCCCCTTCGAACCATACGCTTGACGGTGGACGCATTCTCCGTTGGGCGCCCTTCCGGCACGAGGGTTCAGCGCTGGCCGACATCGTCGTGCATGCGCCAGACCCGCTCGACCGCTCACTGCAATGGTCCACCAACGTTACGTATGTCGTAACGACGAGTGCCAACGGCAGCCAGCATCGCCAGGTGAACATCCGGGTGGGTACCGAGGGTGGTGCCCCGAACGGCGCCCCGCCCCCAGTGCGGCCTCCCCGTTTGCTCTCCGAACTGGACGCGGCGTTCACGCTCGTGTCCAACGACGGACCGCTGCAGCGGACCCCGACCCAGCTCGAAGCCGGCACCCTCGACGCCTTTGTGCGTTTTGTGCTTTGTGATCCGGCCCGTACCATGCCGGTGCTGCTGCTTACGGAATTGCCCGATGGTGGCTTCGTCATGCCCCCCGAGCAGTTCGCCGCGGAAATGTTCGGCCTCGGGCTCTGTTTCCAGCTACGCCACTCCGACACGTTTGCGCTGTCTGATGCCGTGGGTGGCCATGCGCGCTCCGTCTTCCTCGGATCCGCGCGCGCCTACCTCCCCGGGTTCTCGCTCGAATCGGATCCGTTCCAGCATCCGCTCGTTCTGGCGCGTGCGCTGGCGCTCCCCGGGGAACGTCGCCGCCTCGTACAGCGGCTGGCCGAAGTATCCGTCGCGCGGCCGTTCTCCGATCCCGCCATTTGCGACACGTTGCGTGATCTCCGCTCCGCCGCGTACAGCATGCGCCCGGATGCGTCAGAAGCGCTCGCGGCCGCAGAGTCGGGCGTGGAAATGGACAAGGGGCAGATGATTGCTCTGGTACGGCAGCTCGAAGAGGCCGTGCGGGCAGCAGAGGGCGAACTCTCCCGCACCCGCGAGCGCTTGGTAGAGTCGCGTCAGCATCTCGAAGCCGAGAAGGCGTCGGCCCGTGCCCTGCGCACCACGCTGGCGGCCCACAAGGAGCGTCAGCCCATCGCCAAGCCGGCCAGCGATGCCCCGCAGTCTGTGCTTGAGGCCGTGGAGCGCGCGCAGGCACTGTACAGCGACGCGTTGCGCATTCTGCCGTCGGCGTACGCGTCGTCCAAGGAATCGGAGTTCCCCGATCCCGATACGGCGTGGTCGTATCTCAAGGCCCTCGGCGAAGTGGGTCGGCGGCGTCAGGATCGTGCCCTGGGACGTCCGCTCGGTGAAGTGTTCGCGGATCTCGGCGTAGACTACTCGCCGGGCCCCAGCGACCCGACGCGCAAGACGCCGTACCTCTTCCGGGAAGGGGACCGCGAGGTGGAGTGCGCCGATCAGCTGCGGAAGGGGAGCAACCCCGTGACGTGCCTGCGCATCTACTTCGCCAGCACGGAAGACGGTGGATTCGTCATCGGACACGTGGGCCGTCAGATCGACGTACTCGGGAAGTAATGTCGGTGTAGCATCGAAACACCCACGACCCAAAACCCAAACCCACGACTCAGAACTGATCAGTTCTGGGTCGTGGGTTTAGGTTTACGGTGTTGAGTTTTTGCTGTTACGGCGCCGTCTCGTGGAATTGCACACTGCTTTCATGCTGCAGCGCGCGGCGCAGCGCCCACTGGTCCTGGAACAGCACCACGATCGCCCCTTTGTGGTCATAGACCTTGAGGCGCCCCAGACCGGACGCCACACGCTCCACATCGGCCTTGGGGCCGGTAATCCAGCGCGGCCAACGATACGACATTTTTTCGAACTTGCACGGCGCTGAATACTCGTACTCAAGGCGGAAGGCCATCACGTCGAACTGCAGCTGCCCGACGGCGCCCACGATGGGCTGTGAACCGGCGCTGGTTTCCGCGTAGAACACCTGCGCGGCCCCTTCCTCCGTGAGCTGGCGCAGCCCCTGATCAAACTGCTTGCGCTTCATGGGATCGGCCGGCGTGGCCCGTGCAAAGTGCTCCGGAGCAAAGCGCGGGATGCCCTGGAACTCCATCTTCCCATCGCCGCCCAGCGTGTCACCAATGCGCAAGTTGCCGCGGTCCATCACGCCAATGACATCGCCCGGCCACGCCTCTTCAATGGCCACACGATCGCGCGCCATGAACTGCTGCGGCGCCGCGAGACGAATGGGCTTGCCCGTGCGCTGATGCACCACCTGCATGTTGGCTTCGAAGTGCCCGGACACCACACGCAGAAACGCCACGCGGTCGCGGTGCTTGGGGTCCATGTTCGCCTGGATCTTGAACACGAAGCCGGTAAAGTCTTCGCGGGCGGGATCGATCGGGCCGGTGCTCGACTCACGCGGTCCGGGCGACGGAGCGAGTTCGAGGAACTCGCGCAGGAACGGCTCGATGCCAAAGTTCGTCAGGGCGGATCCGAAGAACACCGGGGTCAACGCCCCGTCGATGACCCGCTGATGATCGTATTCGTGACCGGCGGCATCGAGGAGTTCGATATCCGTCATGAGACGGTCGAACGCACTCTCGCCCATCGCGTCGATGAGCTTGGGATCGTCGATGCTGACAATCGTATCGTCGGCGCGCGTCGCACCACGGTCCCCGCTGCGCTCGAAGAGGTGTACCTCGCGCTTGAGGCGGTCGTACACGCCGACGAACACGTCGTTCTCGAACACCGGCCACGTGGCCGCGTAGCAATCGATTCCGAGATCTGCCTCAACGTCCTGAATGAGCTTGAGCGGATCTTCGCCGTGCCGATCACACTTGTTGACGAGCGTGAAAATCGGCGTACGCTTCATCTTGCAGACATCGAACAGCTGTCGCGTGCGTTCTTCCACGCCACGACGATTGTCGAGCAGCATGATGGCGCTGTCAGCAGCCACCAGGGTGCGATACGTGTCTTCGGAGAAGTCTTCGTGGCCGGGAGTATCCAGCAAATTGAGCTGATACCCGAGGAATTCGAACTGGAGGACCGAGCTGGTGACCGAGATACCACGCTCCTGCTCCAGCTTCATCCAGTCTGACGTGGCGTGGCGGGTGGCCCGACGGGCCTTGACCGAACCGGCCAGGTGAATGGCGCCGCCGTACAGCAACAGCTTTTCGGTCAGCGTGGTCTTGCCGGCGTCGGGGTGCGAAATGATCGCAAACGTCCGGCGCCGCTTGATCTCCCGCTCCAGGCGGGAGTGATCGACGGGGGTAGTCGCGGAAACGAGTTCAGGCGTGCTTTCAGACATGCCATAAAATAGCAGCATGGCTACAGAGAATGGGGGGCGTCGCTGGCGACGCCCCCCGGGGTGCTACTCTACCGTCACCGATTTTGCCAGGTTACGGGGCTGGTCCACATTACAGGCCCGCTTGACGGCGATGTAATACGCCAGCAGCTGCAGAGGCACGCTGGCCAGAATGGGGGTCAGCAGATCGACCGTTTCGGGAATGCGGAACTCATAATCGATCTTGCCGGCAAGGCTGGGTTCTTCGCGCGTGGTAATGGCAATCACCTTCCCCTTCCGCGCTTTCACTTCCTGAATGTTCGACGTGATCTTGTCGAACACCGAGTCGTGCGGGGCGATGCACACCACCGGCATCATCTCGTCGATGAGCGCGATAGGGCCGTGCTTCATCTCGGCTGCCGGGTACCCTTCGGCGTGGATATACGAAATTTCCTTCAGCTTGAGAGCGCCCTCGAGCGCGGCCGGGAAATTGTATCCACGGCCAAGATACAGGAAGTTCGAGGCGCGCTTGAACTCCTCGGCCAGCGCCTCGATCTCGTCGGCCCGATCCAGAATGCTCTGGATCTGCGCCGGCAGATCGGCCAGCGCCTGGGCAATCTCGCGACCTCGCGCAACACTCAAATCACGCAGACGCGCCAGCTTGAGCGTGAACAGGGCGAGCGCCACCACCTGACTGGTGAACGCCTTCGTGGAAGCCACGCCAATTTCCGGACCGGCATGCAGGTAGATGCCGCCATCATCCTCACGGGCGATGGTGGACCCCACCACGTTCACCAGCCCCAGCGTGCGTGCCCCGCGACGCTTGGCCTCGCGCATGGCCGCGAGCGTGTCGGCCGTTTCACCAGACTGCGAGATCACGATACACAGCGTGCGCGGCGTGACGATCGGATTGCGGTAGCGGAACTCCGAGGCGTACTCCACTTCCACCGGAATGCGACACAGCTCTTCGATCATCATTTCGCCGATCAGCGCGGAGTGCCAGCTGGTGCCGCACGCCGTGATGATGATGTTGTCCACCGCCAGCAGGTCGTCCTTGGAAATATTCAAGCCACCCAGCTTGGAGAAGCCTTCTTCCAAGATGAGACGCCCGCGCATGGTGTTCTCCACCGTGGTGGGCTGCTCGAAGATCTCCTTGAGCATGAAGTGGGGATAACCGCCGCGTTCGATCTGCGCCAGGTCCCACTCGATGCGCGTGACAGGCTTTTCGCGAATCGTGGCGTCGAGATCCAGCACCTTGTAGCCATCACGGGTCACGACGGCGATATCGCCATCGTCGAGATAGACCACGTGCCGGGTATGGGCCAGAATCGCCGAGGCATCAGAGGCGATGAAAAATTCGTCCTCGCCGATCCCGACGAGCAGCGGGCTGCCTTTGCGGGCCGCAACAATCTTGTCCTTCTCGTCGCTCGTGATGACCGCCATGCCGTACGTGCCGTCTACCTGACTGAGCGCTTCGATGACGGCGGCTTCGAGGTTGCCGGCATACGTGGCTTCAATGAGATGGGCGAGCACTTCGGTATCCGTATCCGACTTGAATACGTACCCGCGTGCCTCAAGCCCCGCCTTGAGCACCGTGGCGTTCTCGATGATCCCGTTGTGGACCACGGCGATCTTGCCATTCTGGCTGACGTGCGGGTGCGCATTGGCCTCGGTTGGCGGACCGTGGGTGGCCCACCGCGTGTGGGCAATACCCATTGTTCCCTGCGGCGGATTGGCCGCAATGGCTGACTCGAGACGCGAGATCTTTCCGGCCGCCCGGCGCGTTTCCACGCCCTTGCCATTCATGATCGCCACACCAGCCGAGTCATAGCCCCGGTACTCGAGGCGCTTGAGCCCCTCGATGAGCATCGGGGTGGCGATCCGGTTACCGACGTAGCCTACGATTCCACACATGGGATTTCAGGTCAGGGGAAAACGATCAGACTCAAACAAGGGCCGCGAGTGGTTCGCGCGCTTGGGTGATGAGTTGGCGCGCCTCAGCATCTGAGGGGGCCTCTGCAATGACGCGCACAATGGGCTCCGTGCCAGACGGACGCAGATGCACCCACCGGTCGGGCCAATCGAGGCGCAAACCGTCCTGCGTATCGGCGCTGGCGTCGGGGAACGCTGCACGGAGCGCCTCGTACACCGCATCCAACGGGGCGTCGGGGCGATCCAACTTGTCCTTCACGATGACATAACGTGGCTTCGCGGCCACCAGTGCCGAGAGCGGGCGCCCTTCTTCAACCATCAACTGCAGCATGAGAGCGGCACCAACGGGCGCGTCGCGACCAAGATGCATCTCGGGAAGAATGACCCCACCGTTGCCTTCGCCACCGATGGTTGCGCCCGCGTCGCGCATGGTGAGCGCCACGTTGACTTCACCCACCTTGGCGAACTGGAATGGCACGCCGAACTCCGCCGCCACATCGGACACCACTTTGCTGGTAGACAGATTGGTGACCACCGGACCACGGCGATGCTTCAGCACAGTACGTGCCGCGAACGCCAGCGTGTAGTCTTCGCCCGGTGCGACACCGTCATCGAGGACGAGCGCCAGTCGATCCACATCAGGATCGGTGGCCAACCCGATATCGGCCTTGGTCGCGCGCACCAGCGCAGCGAGTTCGCCCAGATTCTCCGCGACGGGCTCCGGCGGACGGTGAAACTTGCCATCAGGTTCCATGTTGATGGCATACACTTCACAGCCAAGTTCGGTGAGCAGCTGCGGCATGATGACGCTGCCCGCGCCGTGACAGCAGTCCAGCGCCACGCGGAAACGACGGGCGCGGATGGCGTCCACATCGAGCCAGGGCAAGGCCAGCACTTGTGCCAGATGGCGCGCGACCGCCTCGGCATCCACTTCAATGGTACCGAGCTGATCCCAGGTAGCGCGCGGAATTCCCGTCTCCAGCAAGCCGCGCATCTCCGCGCCCTCGGCGGCGGAGAGGAACAGCCCCGACGGTCCAATGAACTTGAGCGCGTTCCACTCGATCGGATTGTGGCTCGCCGTTATGCCCAGACCGCCGGCGGCGTGGTGGTGCTCCACCGCCAGCTGGATCGTTGGCGTGGGGGCCATGCCGATGTCGATCACCGTGCACCCAACGGATTCCAGTGCGCCATGTACGATGCGGGTGAACATTGGGCCGGAGACACGACTGTCCCGCCCCACCACCACTCGGCGGTTCCCGTCGCGTGACGCCCAGGCGCCAAAGGCCGCCGCATACGTGGCAATGACTTCCGGCGTCAGCGCCTCGCCTACGCGGCCGCGGACGCCGGACACACTGACCATCAACCCATCAAATCCCATGGTGCTCCTCGAGTGAACCCGGCGGGCCATTCCCCGCTCACCTATTACTTGCCTGCAACTTGTGGAAAGCTAGACACGTTACACCCCGGGAACCAACCGTTTCAGTACGGTTCGCCCCGCGGAGTACGACGGCTCCCATTCTGCTGTAAGACGACGAGGGACCGAAGGCGTTACGGTCATGGCCCGGGTACGCACGCGGGTACGCACGTTGGCAGGTCCAGCATTATCCTCCACCGCATGGACCCCTTGGCGCTTCTCCCCTATGCACTGGCCGCCGGCGGTGGCCGCGTTGGCCCGTACGAGACCACAACACTGGTGGCCGCGGGACTCACCCTGCTGCAGCGGTGTGCGCCACTGGTTCGGGCGTTGAGCGGGAAACGCGCCGGCGTGTTGCTGCCTGATGGTCCGGAATGGATCGTGGCTCTGGCCGCGTCTGAAGGCCGCGGGGCGGTGGTGCTTGATCCGCTGGTGCTTCGCGACGATCTGGTGACGCACATCACCAACTATCGGATTGGGGCCATCTTCACGAAGAGCGCGCTGGCGGAACGACTTCCCGTGGGGATCCCTCACGTTCTGCTGGACGAGGCACCAACGCGTGTGCACGTGATTGCGGGCGACCGTACCACCACCATCGATCTGGGCAGTCACTTTGGGCTGGATCTCGCGGGGGACTCCTCCGTGGACGGTGCAAATGAGGAGTGCCTGCTATACGCCGCATCCGGCACGGCGATCACGCATTGGCAACTGCTGGCGGACGCGCGTCGCTGCATGGAGCTCCACCAGTTCACGCCGGTGGACTGCACACTGACCCTTGCCCCCCTCAGCGACCTCGACACCTTACCGTGCGGTGTGCTGGCGCCGTTGCTGGCTGGCGGGCGACTGCATCTTTCGCCAGCAGCGGTCAGCTCTTCAACGGCCCTGATGGATTTTCATCCTCCGCTCACGATGATCGTTGGCCATGAGGCCGCGCTTGATGCCGTCCGCCACGTCGACGCGCTCTCGTCGGGGCAGATCGAGACCATCATGCTCACGCCACGATCTTGAGCGTCACCTGACGTTGCACGCGCCAGTCCGGGCGCGGAATGGCCTTGGTGAGCAAGGCCCGCTCAAAGGCGTCCACACATTGCGGGTCAAACTGGGTCCCGGCGCAACGCCGGAGTTCAGCCATGGCATCATCCACCGCCATGCCATCTCGATACGGCCGCCCGCTGGTCATGGCATCGAAGGAGTCAGCAACCGCAGTAATGCGTGCGGCCAGCGGAATGTCGTTACCAGCCAGGCGGTCGGGCGTACCGTGACCGTCAAACCGCTCATGATGTGAGCGCACCACGGCCAGTGCGACCGGCATATCGCGCAACAGGGGGGCCAGTAATCGCCACCCGATCACCGGATGCTCCATCACGTGCGCATACTCCGCATCGGTGAGCGGTCCTTCCTTGTTCAGCACCGATTCGCGCACGCCGATTTTTCCGATGTCGTGCAGTCGGCTGCCCAGCTCCAGCTGATCCATGAGTTCCAGGGGCGCGTGCAGTTCCCGCGCGACCGCCATCGCATAGCGCGACACGCGGGTGGAATGTCCCCAGGTGTAGCTGTCCTTGATTTCCAGCGCTTCGGCCAATGACTGCAAAGAGGCGAGGAACAGCTCTTCATATTTGCGGGACTGCTGCGCTACCCGGCTTTCGAGATGGGCGCGGTGGGCCGCGTTGTCGAGCATGAGCCGACGCTTCTCGAGGGCCTGCAGAACGCGCGCGCGCACCTCCTCCGTAGAGAAGGGCTTGGTGAGATAGTCCAATGCACCACCGTCGAGGCAGCGCACCGCCAGATTCACATCCGAGACGGCCGTGATGATCACGACGGCTGTTTGCGGCCATCGCTGTTGCACAATGCGCAGCAACTCCGCCCCGTCGAGCGCCGGCATGTGAAAATCCGACAGCACCAACGGGAACGTCTCCGCCTCCAGCGCCGCAACCGCTTCAGCACCGCAGGCCGCCTGCCGGCAGTCGAAACCCTCCGCCGTCATCAGACGGCAGAGGACGGTCCGCATGGCGGGTTCGTCGTCAACGATGAGGCAGCGACGAGCGTCACCCGCCAGTGCGTGCTGAAGACGCACGTCAGGCCGCCGGCTTGGGATCACGTGGAAGCACAGGCCACTGAACCAACGGAGGCTGTGCCCCCAAAGGGGCCGGACGGTCGCGCCGGGCAAAGTGGCGACCGGTCACGCCTCGCCCGCGCTGCGCTGCCGCGCTAGCTTCCCGCTGCATCTCCCCTCGGATAACCCGGAGCCCATGACTCGCATTTACGACGAAGATCTCGCCGGTGGTCTGTCCACTCGCGCCATTCACGCCGGCCAGCGCCCCGACCCGGTGTCGGGCGCCATCATGACGCCGTTGTACCTCACCTCCACCTACGTGCAGGAGAGTATTGGCGTCAACAAGGGGTACGAATACGCCCGGGGCAAGAATCCCACGCGGCAGGCGCTGGAGCGTAACGTCGCCATCCTCGAGGGCGGCACGCATGGCTTCGCGTTCGGCAGTGGCATGGGATGCCTCGACTCGATCATGAAGCTGTTCCGTGCCGGCGACCACATCGTGTGCGCCGAAAACGTCTACGGCGGCACTTTCCGGCTGTTCGATCGAATTCTGCAGCATATGGGACTGTCCTTCACGTATGTGGATACCGGCGATCCGCAGCGCGTGGAAGAAGCCATGACGGCCTCAACACGTGCCCTGCTGGTGGAGACGCCCACGAACCCGCTCATGCGGCTCACCGACCTGCGAGCCATGAGCGACGTCGCCAAGCGACACCAGGCGTTGCTGATCGTCGACAACACGTTTGCCACGCCGATCTACCAGCGGCCGCTCGAAATGGGAGCGGATATCGTCTGGCATTCGACCACGAAGTACATCAACGGTCACTCTGATATGATCGGCGGCCTCGCAGTGGTTCTTGAGGACGACCTCGCCGACCGCCTGCAGTTCATTCTGAACGCGGCCGGCGCCGTTCCGGGCCCCTTCGACGCCTGGCTGGCGCTGCGGGGGACGAAAACGTTGCCGCTGCGTATGAAGCAGCACGATCTCAATGGCCGGGCGGTCGCGGAGTACCTCGTGAATCGTCTTGGTCCGGAGCGTGTGATTTATCCCGGCCTCACCACCCACCCGCAACACGAGCTCGCCAAGCGCCAGATGTCGGCCTTTGGCGGCATGATGACACTGGAACTGGGCTCAAAGGACAACGCCCGGCAGTTTCTGGAGAAGGTCCGGGTGTTCTCCCTTGCCGAGTCACTGGGCGGGGTGGAAAGCCTCACCAATCACCCCTATACCATGACGCACGGCTCGGTCCCAGCCGACGTGAAGGACGCCATGGGGCTCACGGAAGGGATGGTTCGCCTGAGCTGCGGCATTGAGGACGTCGAGGACCTCATTGAGGATCTGGAGCAGGCGTTGGTGGGGATTTGAGAAAACTGAGTACTGAGAACTCGAACTGACGACTGAGAACTCAGACTGACCACTGAGAACTCCCCGAAAATCACGCGATGCCGGGGAGTTTTCAGTGGTCAGTACGAGTTTTGAGTTCTGAGTTTGCGTTTTCAGTGGTCAGTTCTTGCGGAACTGCAACCAAATTCTCTTCCGACCCGTACTGTCCACCATGGCCATCCAACTCACCCAGATCAGCTCGGTTACGTGGGAGCACCCCGCTGACCGGGCGGCCCTCCGGGCCCTCCGCGCGTTGCCAGGTTTTGACGAGGTGGTCCGCAAGATTGCCGGCGCCTTCGGCGAGCGCGGCGTGCGGAACCTGTTCCTCGGCGACGCGGTCCTCGTCGGCCCAACCCAGCGCCCCGCTCTGCACGCCCTGTATCAGGACGTGCTGCAGGCGCTTGACTGGCCGGCCGCCGGGCAGCCCGCCCCGCAGCTCTATGTGGCACAAACACCCATTGCCAACGCCGGGGCGGTCGGCTTTGACCAGCCCTTCATCGTGATCAGCTCGGGCACGCTCGAGTTGCTTGATCGCGAGGAACAGCGCTTCATTCTGGCGCAGCAGCTTGGTCACATCATGACGGGGCGGACCACCTACCGCACCATTGCCCTCATCGTGCTTTTCTTCGGCATGAGTGCCCTGCCCCTTCTGGCCAGTATTGCCCTGCTGCCGTTTCAGCTGGCCCTGCTGGAGTGGTACCGCAAGTCGGAACTCAGCGCCGACCGTGCCGGGATGCTCGGCACGCAGGACCCACGCGCCAGTCTCATGACCTTCCTCAAGCTGGCAGGCGGCAAGGCCGAGGGCGACGCCATCGATCTGGATGCCTACCTCAAGCAGGCGGAAGACTACGAGATGGGCGGCAGCGCCTGGGACAGTGTGCTCAAGGCACTCAACACGGCGCTTCGCGAGCACCCGTTCCACACGGTGCGAGCGGGCGAACTCAATCGCTGGCAGCAGTCGGGGGCGTACGGCGCCATTCTGGGCGGTGACTACATCCGCCGCGGTAGCGAGGCCGAGCGGCCGTTCCGCGACGACCTGCGTGATGCCTCGGACTATTACAAGGAGCGGGCAAAGGAAGCGGCCGATGCCGTGGGTGGCGTAATCAACCGCGCTGCCGATGCCTTCCGCGATGCCTTCAAAGCCGCCGCGAGCATGGGCGATGCGGCGTCGCCGCCTCCGCCGCCTCCGCCGCCACCGAGTGACCCACCGGCACCGGACCGACCGGCACCGGATGCGCCGGCGGGTCCGTAGTGCCTGATCGGTAGAGTTGGGGAGGTAAGGAGCTGAGGAGGGCGTGGCGCACGAAAGACATGCGCCGCGCCCTCTTTTCACTTTTCGTGAGGCCCTCAACTCCTCACCTCTACACCTCCTCCGATCAGGCCCAAAGACCATGTAGATTTGCCTGCATGAAGATCCTCCTCCTAGGCTCGGGCGGCCGTGAACATGCCCTCGCAGACGCATTGTCCCGCGAGAATACGCCGGTTGAACTGCTGGCCGCTCCGGGCAATCCGGGGATCGCCGAGTTGGCGCGCATGGTGAGCATCAACATCAACGACCCACAGGAGGTCGCGGCGCTGGCCGAGCACGAGCAGGTGGATCTGGTCGTGGTGGGGCCCGAGGCGCCGCTGGCGGCGGGGGTGGTGGATTACCTGCAGCAGCGTGGGGTGCCGGCATTTGGCCCCACGATGGGCGCCGCTACGGTGGAGACCAGCAAGGCCGACACCAAGGCGCTCATGATGGCGGCCGGCATTCCTACCGCGCACGCCGAAACCCATCGCGTGGCGCGCGACGCCAAGGACGCCGTCCGCGCGCGCTTTGGCGCACCGGTGGTGATCAAGGCCAGTGGACTCGCGGCAGGGAAGGGCGTGATAGTCTGCCAGACCGAAGCCGAGGCGTTCGACGCTATTGACCGCATTCTCGACGACCGGGTGTTTGGAGAAGCGGGTGCCGAGTGTCTGGTGGAGTCGTTCATGACGGGTGAAGAGCTGTCGCTGTTTGCGATTGCCGACGGATACGACGTGTTGCCCATGATTGGCGCGCAGGATCACAAGCGGTTGCTCGATGGCGACGAAGGGCCCAATACCGGCGGCATGGGAGCCTATACGCCGGTCTCGTTCTCCACGCCATCACTGGTGGACGAGGTGACGGAGCGGGTGTTCCTCCCCACGTTGCACGCCCTGCGCAAGCGTGGCACGCCATTCACCGGCTTGTTGTACGCGGGACTGATGCTCACCCCCGACGGCCCGAAGGTGGTGGAGTTCAACTGCCGCTTTGGCGATCCGGAGACGCAGGCCATTCTCCCCCTGCTCACGAGCAGCCTGCTCGACCCCATGCTGGCCGTTTCACGTGGAGCGCGCATTGGCAGCATGTCACCGTTCACGTGGCGGAGTGGCGCGAGCGTGACAACGGTGGTGGCGAGCGGCGGCTATCCCGATGCGCCTGTTACCGGCTTCCCTGTCCACGTACCCAGCTTCAGCGATGACATCCGCGTGTTTCATGCGGGCACGAAGCGAAGCGGCAGCGACTTGCTCACGAGCGGTGGCCGCGTCTTCGCCGTAACGGCGCTGGCCGACACGTTTGCGGCGGCGCAGCAGGCCTCGCGTGAGGCGGCCGGTCGCATCGAATTCGAAGGGGCGGTTTACCGGCGGGATATCGGGTGGCGCGAGGCGTCTCGCCTGAACTGACGGCCACGACAGCGTCTCACACGCTCCGGGCCACGGATGCCTGAACTTCCCGAGACAGAAACCATTGCGCGCGACCTGCATGGCATGGTCGTCGGTGCGGTGATTGCTGGCGTTGTGGTCCCTCGCCCCGATGTGTTGCGGGACGCTGACCAGGAGGGGTTTGCCCGGGCGCTTATCGGCCAGCCCATCCGTCGAGTGTGGCGCCGCGCCAAACTGATTGTCCTCGACGTGGACGCGCGTCCAACGTTGGCTTCGTTGGAGCCATCATGGCGTGTGGTGGTGCAACCTCGCTTCACCGGCGGACTCGTGGTGGACGACGGCACACTGAGCGCGCCGGATCGCGCGTATGTCTGTGTCACGCTGTTGCTCACCGATGGTCGGGCCCTGCACTACCGCGACGTGCGCCGGCTGGGGACAGTGGCGCTCATGGATGCGGCGCGATTTGCGGAGTATTCGGGGGCCCTTGGCCCCGAGCCTCTTGACCACACCCTCGACGATGCTGCATTTTCGGGATGTGTTCGGGAGTCGCGCCAAGCCATCAAGATTGCCCTGATGGACCAGAAGCGACTCGCGGGCGTGGGCAACATCTACGCGAACGAGGCACTATGGCGCGCTGGCATCGATCCATCCCGGGAAGCATGCACCCTCACCCCCACCGAGCTGTCGCGGTTGCGGGTCGAACTGCAGGCGGTGCTGACGGCCAGCATCGCGGCTCGCGGCACCAGCTTTCGCGACTACCGGGACGCCCGCGGTGAGCGGGGCGCCTTCGTTGAACAGCTGGCCGTCTACGGCCGCGCCGGTGAACCCTGCCGGCGCTGTGGACGGCGGCTGGTCGGCACCCATGCCGTGGACGGACGCAGCACGGTCTTCTGCGCGGGGTGTCAGTTCTGAGCTCGTAGGGGGGCTGGCCGCGTCAGTACCAGCCCGGCGTGGCAAACGGCCAGTGGCGCTGGCCACCCAGCTCGACCTCGCCGTCACGTCGCCCGACGCCGATGTGGCCCGACTCAAGGCCCAGGTGCGCGACAGTGCGCGCAACGAACCGGGCGTGTACCTCATGCGCGGCGCGCACGGCGAAGTGCTCTACGTGGGCAAGAGCACGCAGGTGCGCACGCGTTTGCTATCGTACTTCCGGTTGCCGTGGCCCGAACACCGGCACGCGCGCCTGCTCCGCGAAACCACGCGCATCGAATGGGAAGCGCACCCGAGCGAGTTTGCCGCGCTGCTGCGCGAAGTGCGCCTCATCCGGGCCCATTTGCCACGCTACAACGTGCGCTCGGCCCGCCCACTCGATAAGTGGTGGGTAATCACCATTGCCAAAGGTCCTGCCCCGCGGCTCCGCATTCAGCGCGCCAGTGCGGCGGCGCGCTCGCGTGATGTCGCGCAGATGGTGGGGCCGTTCGCGTCGCGTCGGCCACTGCAGGATGCGCTGCGGGTACTCAATGATGCGCTGGGGTTACGCGACTGTACCGAGCGCGTGCCCATGCACACGCGCGACGTGGCCGAACTCTTTGAGGAATCGCATCCGGCCATGCAGCGTACGCCTGGCTGTCACCGCTACGAAACGCGCCGCTGCCTGGGTCCCTGCGTGGGTGCGCCCAGCGAATACGAATACCGCGCGCAGCTGTCGCGCGCCAAGGCCGTGCTGGAAGGGCGTGATGATTCACCGCAGCAACATCTGGTACGCGAAATGGCGGCGGCCAGTGCGGCGCTCTCGTACGAACGGGCCGGTTGGTTACGCGATCGCCTGACGGCGCTGCAGGAGCTGGAGGCACAACTCGGTCGCGTACGAGAGGCGCTTACACGGCCCAGCTTTGTCTATGCCGTACCGGGGCGCAACACTGACGATCGGCTCTATCTCGTGCGTCACGGACGCGTACTGGCCGAGGCCCGCTGCAGCGACGCAGACTCGGTGAATGCGTTGCAGGCCCTTGAGGCCAAACCCCTGCAGCCGCCCACCGGAGCCATGGTTGATCAGCTGGACGAATTGCTGCTGGTGGAATCGTGGTTTCGCGGGCGCAATGGCGAGCAGGCGCTGATGGCTGAAACCGTGGTAGGTGCGCTGGAAAAGTTGGCGGAGTCACTGCGCGAGCAGAAACACGAAGGCCTTCAACACCTCTAGACAGCACGACGGATAAGAACTGACGGGTCACGGAGTGAACACAGAAGACAGCCTGAGTTTGGCGCGGTCCGTGATGGGGCGCGGGCTGGATCCGTGTACACTCCGCGACCCATCGTTTTTGTCCGTGGTGCTGTTCCCGCAGTCCCTGTAGATCCCGCGATATTTGCCGTCTACTCCTCGACCGCAACACCCAGCGGAATGAGCTCCACATCCGCTTGCCCCTGCCAGATATAGAGTTTGGCCACACACGGCTGCAGCTTGAAACGCCTCGGACCGGCGGCACCGGGGTTCACCACGATGCGGCGCGCCGCCTTGGTGACCAGTTGCTGGTGCGTATGACCGTAGACAATCACGTCGGCCTTGGGGAACGCGCCCACGAGCTTGGGCGGCGTGGGACTGCCCAGCTCATGCCCGTGGGTCACCACAATGCGCACACCGTCAATCACGTCCTCAATGCACTCCACCAGATCCGCCCGACCAGGCGCATCCGTGTTGCCGTAGACCGCGCGTATCGGAGCAATGGCGGCCAGTTCCGTAAGCACATCGGCTGGACCAACATCGCCGGCGTGAAAGATCTGGGAAACTCCCTGTAGCGCCGCAAAGACTTCGGGGCGAACCAGGCCGTGGGTATCGGAAATCAGACCAATGATCGTGGCGCGGGAATTCATGGGTGCTCGTGACGGTCGTTCATGAGGGCTCGACGACGCTGCAACTCTGCCAAAGCGCCTTCGGCGTCGCGGGTGCCGGGAAAGCGCTCGGCCAAGCGTCTCAGCTCGGCCATGGCCCGTGCATCATCCTGCAAGGGTCCAAGATACAGGTCTACCAAGCGGTGTGTGGCGTACAATTCATCGGCGCGTGTCGCGTCGCTCGAACGTCGCAGCCGCATGAGCAGCTCACGGGCCCGCTCGGGGTTGCCGTCCTGGCGCAGCTGAATGTCGGCCTCAGCCCGCAACAGCGAGGCCCGCTCCCCATGCTCCGCGCGCGCCTGATCAAACGCCTTGCTGGCCGCTTCGAAATTGCCGCGCACCGCCATCGCCTCGGCGTGTGAATGCACCACCGCGTCGCGACCACTGCCGCCGGGTTCCAGCATAGCGCGTACGCCAAACTGCGTGAACGCCTGCACCAGCTGTACCCCGATGATCGTGAAGACGCCGCCAATGAGGCCCCCCATGGCGGCCACATAGAATCGCTGCGGAAACGGGACCCGCCCCACCGACGCAAAGACAAACGACAGGATACCGAAGCAGGAGCAGGCGTAGACCGCGATCGCGAGCCAGTTACGCCGTCCACGTTGGCGTTCCCGATGCACCGCCTGCTCCAGGAGCACCGGATCCATCGTCATCGCATCACGCCTGGATGCCCCAACGCTTCCCCACCGGGTGCTCAAGGTCGAGATGATCGAGTACGCGTGCCACCATGAAGTCCACGAGCTCGGCAATCGTGGTGGGCTGGTGATAGAAGCCGGGCGCGGCAGGAATGACGGTGGCACCAGCCCGCGTGACCGCGGTGAGATTCTCCAGATGCACCAGCGACAGCGGGGTCTCACGCGGCACCAGAATGAGCTTGCGACGCTCCTTCAAGGCCACGTCGGCTGCGCGCTCCACCAACGACCGCGACGTGCCGTGCGCAATAGCGCTCACGGTCCCCATACTGCACGGGCACACCACCATGCCACTCGTGCGCGCCGACCCGCTGGCCGGCGCGGCCCCGCGATCATTGTCATCGAACAGGGTCACGCAGGCATCGAACGCCGCCGCGCCCACATGCTCCCGCAACTCGGCAACGCTGCTCAAACCACTTTCCGTCTGCAGCAACCGCCACCCGTGGCTCGAGACGATCAGCCAAGTGGGGACCTGCAGTTCCACCAGCGCCTGCACCAATCGCACCGCATACGGGGCACCCGAGGCACCGGTGATGGCCAGCACCACCGGATGCCGAGAGGTCATGGCATTCATGCGCCACTCCCGCTCAGCAGTCGCGCGGTCAGGACGGCACCAAAGAAGCCCATGGAGATGAGACCGTTCATGGTGAAAAAGGCCGCATCAATGCGGGTGAGATCATCGGCCTTTACCAAACGATGCTCCCACAAAAGCATGATGGCCACACCGGCAACAGCGGCCCACAGAATGCCATTCACCAGTGGTGACACAGCACCCAGCGGTTGCGCCGCCATGACCACCCCGAAACACACCACGGCCAGTACATGCAAGGTACGTGCAATGCCAATGGCTGTGTGCACGCCGAACTTGCTGGGTACGCTGTGCAAACCATGCTTCGCGTCAAACTCAGCGTCCTGCAATGCGTAAATCATGTCGAAGCCGCCGCTCCAGCAGACGACCGCCAGCGCCAGTACAATGAGCAACCACCACGGATTGCTCCAGACGCCGGCAATGGCCAGATAGCCACCCACGGGGGCAATGGATAATCCCACCCCCAGCCACAGGTGCGACCAGCGCGTGAAGCGCTTGGTGTAGCTGTATCCCAACACCCAGAGCAGTGCCACCGGCGAGAGCGCCAGACAGAGCGGGTTGAGCATGCCGCTGGCAATCACGAACAGCACACTGGTCAGCACGATGCTGACCTTCGCCTGCCCCACCGTCAGCGTGCCGGCCGGCAGTTCACGCATGGCCGTGCGCGGATTGATGGCATCCACGTCGCGATCCACCAGACGGTTGAAGGCCATAGCCGCAAAGCGCGCGCTGGTGAAGGCCAACAGCACCCAGCCAATCATGGTCGGCGTCACCGGCGCCACCGTACTGGCGAACAAGACGCCCACCAGAGAGAACGGCATCGCGAACACCGTGTGCGGCAGCTTCACAAAGTTGGCCAGACGCACGGGCAGCGACTGCCCACGAAGCAACTGGCCGTCGCGGGCGCCCTTGGGTGGCACAATGCCGCTGGCGTTGGTCACGTGGGAGACACCGGCGGCAACCCCAGACTGGCCCACTTGGCATCGACCGCCCGCTTTGTGGCGGCGTCCATTTCGATGACCTTGGGCCATGCGCGCGTGAAGCCTTCTTCCGGCCATTTGCGCGTGGCATCGATGCCCATCTTGCTGCCGTAGGTGAACGCGCGGCTGGCGTGATCCAGCACGTCCACCGGCCCCATGGTGAACCGCACGTCGCGCTGCGGATCCATGTTGTTGAGCGCCACCCACCAGGCTTCCACCGGGTTGCGCACGTTGATCTCCTTGTCCACCACCACCAGCACCTTGGCAAGCGACATGAGCCCCTGCCCCCACAAGGCGTGCATCACCTTGTCGGCGTGCCCCGGATACTTCTTGTCGATGCTCACGAACACGAGATTGTGAAAACCACCCTCCGCCGGCATGTGATAGTCCACAATTTCGGGCGTGGTGAGCTTGAGCAGCGGCAAAAAGATGCGCTCGGTGGCGTGGCCGAGGTAGAAGTCTTCCATGGGCGGACGCCCCACGATGGTGGTGGAGTACACCGCATTGCGACGCATGGTCACCGCGGTGACGTGCACCTTGGGGTACAGATCCGCTTCCGAGTAGAAGCCGGTGTGATCGCCGAACGGCCCCTCCACAATGAGCTCTTCGGCGGGATCGATGTAGCCCTCAATCACGAACTCGGCGTCAGCCGGGACCTCGAGATCATTTGTCACGGCCTTGGCCAACCGCACCGGATCCTTGCGCAGGAACCCCGCAAACAGGAATTCGTCGATGTTGGGCGGCAGTGGAGCACTGGCGCTGAACATGCTCGCCGGATCACTCCCCACCACGATGCACACCGGCATCTTTTCGCCGCGCTCGGCCATCTGACGCATGTGCTCGGCGCCGGTCTTGTGGCGCTGCCAATGCATGGCCACCGTCTTCTTGCCCAACTGCTGCACGCGGTACATGCCCACGTTGCGAATGCCACGCACCGGGTCCTTGCTGACCACCGCCGTCATGGTGACGTAGGGGCCACCATCCTCCGGCCAGCAGTGCAGCACGGGGATCTTGTCGAGATCAATCTCATCCCCCTGCCACACAATCTCCTGACATGAGGGCGTGCCGCCTTTCACGCGCGGCGGGAACTTGGACACCTCGAGCAGCCGTGGCAGCAGTGACAGTTTGCCCATCAGACCATCAGGCACTTTGAGGTCCATGAGTGCCGTAATGCGCGCGCCAATCTCATCCAGCTTCTCGACCCCCAGCGCGAGGGACATGCGCCGCATGGAGCCAAACAGATTGATGGCGACCGGATATTGCGACCGGGAGCCGTCGCGCAGAATGACGTGCTCGAAGAGCAGCGCCTTGCCGCCACCGGGCATCTTGGAGACACGATCGGCAATCTCGGTAATTTCGAGATGCACCTTCACTGGTTGGGTGATGCGGTGCAGCTCGCCAATGCGGTCGATCGCGTCGATGAATTCGGAAAGAGTATCGAGTGCCATGCTATTGAAAGGACACGGTCAGACCGTCCCCGTATGGATTGCTGCAATGCCCAGCGTGAGCGGTTCCCAGGTAACCGTAGAGAAGCCCGCGCCGCGCATGCGGCTGGCGAGTGCTTCTTCGGTGGGGAACTGCGCCACGGAGAGCGGAAGGTAGGTGTACGCCGACTGGTGGCCACTCACGAGGCGTCCGATGAACGGCAACACGTGATGGAAGTAGGCGAGATATGCGGCGCGCACGAGCGCAAAGCGCGGGGTGGAGAATTCAAGAATGACAAACCGGGCGCCGGGCTTGAGCACCCGACGTACTTCGCGCAGGCCGGCATCCAGATCGGCCACGTTGCGAATGCCGAAGGCCACAATGGCACCGTCAAGGCTTTCTGCGGCAAACGGCAGCTGGAGCGCATCGGCTCCGACCGGTGAGAGCATGGTACGTGGCGCCTTTCCGGTGCCGTACTGCAGCATAGGCACGGCAAAATCGGCACCAGCCACAAAGCCCTTGAAGCCTTCCTGCCTGACCAGCATGGCCCCCACGTCGAGTGTACCGGCGCAGAGATCGAGATAGGTCCCCGTGGGACGATCCGTCCACCCGAGTAGCCGGAGCGCCTTCTGTCGCCACCGCTTGTCGATGTTCAACGACAGAATGTGGTTGAGCAGGTCGTAGCGAGGCGCGATGTCGGAAAACATCTGCTGCACGTATTCGCGCTTCCCTTCCCCCTGCGCGGCGTTGGCGGCGACGTGCAGGTCGTCGGCCGGGGTGCCGGGTCTCGTCCGGGGGGCGTCCACAGTACTTGGCATGATCAAACATCAAGGGACGGAGCAAGCCGAGCAAGCGGCGAACCGCCGGTTTTCCACGTGATCCAGCATAACGGCCAGTCCGGAATCGTTGCGCCATGGCTGGTCCCCTCGCGGCTGCTGGACTAGCTTTGGCCCCTGCGCATGTCCATTCAAGACGAGCTGGGAACCCTCCCCGATGCCGATGTCGTCCGCCTCGCCCAGCAGGGGCGCGAGCTCGCGTTCCGCGAACTCGTGCGCCGCTACGAGCGGCCGGTATTTTCGCTCGTCTTCCGCATGGTCCGCGACCGGGAAACGGCCGAAGATCTGGCCCAGGACGCGTTCATCAAGGTTCTGAACCATATCGACAAGTACAGCCCCGAGTTCAAGTTCTCGAGCTGGCTGTTCAAGATCGCCAACAACGTCGCCATCGATCACTTGCGGCGTCGGCGCATCGAAACGATCAGCATGGACGGCAACCCTAACGCCACCACGGCGGCCGAGGTGGAGGCGTCCACCATTGAGCTCGGGACCGATCAGGAAAGCGCGCTCGATGAACTGGAAGCCAAGGAACTGGGGTCGGCCATTGAACGGGCCATCGCCAGCCTGCGTCCGGAGTATCGCGCCTGCATCATGCTGCGTCATGTGGAGGGGCGGTCGTACGAAGAAATTGCCGCCACCCTTGACCTCCCACTGGGGACGGTCAAGACGTACATCCACCGGGCCCGGCACGAGCTGCGAAAGGCTCTGGAGCCCCTCCGACAATGAGGACGGCTCCCCGGCAACCACGGCATGAACGGAAATTCAGCAAAACTTCGCGCGAATTTCGCCAATCTTCCCTGAAACCCTTCAGCTTTCCGCCTCGTAGTCCAGACATGGAGGCACCGCAATGAGCACTGACCGACACCTCAGACCAGACGAAATCGAGCTCCTGCTCGATGGCGAAGAAGGATTTGGCGTGGCCCCCCTGCGGGCTCACGTCCGTTCGTGTTTGGAGTGCCAGTCGGAGCTGGACAGTGCCCGCGAGCTCATGTTCGCGCTGGATACCCTCCCTGATTTTGCCCCGTCACCGGCCTTTGCCGACCGGGTGATGAGCCAGGTCCAGGTTTTTGAACCGTGGCATGCAGCGGCCACCCGCACGGTGGAGCAATTCGTTCCCGCGACGCGACCGGCCCGGATTGCCGCGGGCTTTGGTGCCGCCGTCACGGCTGGCCTGGCCACCGCCGGTGCCACCTGGGCGGTCGCCCGGGCCGATATGGGTCTGCTCTTGGCGCAGCTCGGCCTGGAATCGTTCCGCGAGCAAGTCGTCGCAGCCGGCAGCGATGTCATGACCACCGTGGTCGGGCAGCCCGGTCTGGATGCCCTGCGGGGCAGTTCCCCGGAAGTGATGGCTCTTGCCGTGGGTGGGTTTGTGGCCGTCGCCGGAATGGGCGTGGTGGGCATTCGTGCTCTGGCCACATCGTCCCGCACGGCGCGCTGAGGCCCTGACGTATGCTTGCCACCACGCTGATGGCCGTCGCCGGTACCTTTGGCATCGGCATGGTGATTGGTATCGTGGTGCTCATGACCGCCGAAGAAGCGCTGCTCGCCGTGGCCAAAAGCGCAGCGCGTGATGTGAGTGGGAGCTTCTGGGCGGGCGTACTGACGCAGCTGCTGGCCGTGCCGTTCCTGGTCATTTTGCTGGTCGCCTGCGCCATAACCATTATTGGCATTCTGGCCATTCCCATTGCCGCGTTGGCCTGGGCCCTGGCACTGGCCGGTGCCGTCACGCTTGGCGTGCTGGCGGTGGCCATGGTTATTGGCCGCGCAGTGGCCGGGCGCGGCACGGGCAGTAGTGAACGCAGTGCCGCGCTCCGTGGTCTCACAGTTGGCCTGATCGCTCTCAGCCTGGTGTGGTTCGGGGCCGCAGTTGCCGCCGGCACACCACTGGTTGGCGCGATTGCCCGACTGGTTGCCGTGGCCTTCACGTGGGCCGTTGCAACGGTCGGGCTGGGTGCGGTGGTCAAGAGCCGCATTGGCGTGTCGCGACTGAGCGTACAGTTCGGCCGTTTTGGTGGCTCGCGCTTCAGTGCAGGGGCGGCCAAATGGGCGCCGTCCAGCAGCACTGGGGTGAACGAAGTCCAGGTGCCGGTTAGTTGGCAAACGCCCACCCCGGTGATGGGGGTGGTGGCGGCGCGTCGCCCGGTCGATGCGCCCAAGGGCACCGGTTCGGGAGCCGACCTCTAACGAGGGCTACGACGCGGCGGAGAGCACGACCGTGTCGCCGCGGGAAATACCAAGTGCGGCGGCGGCACTTCCCTCGCGCACGGCAATCTCCACAAAGCCGCTCGACCCGACCAGGGCGACCAGCTCGCCTGTGGCCGCATCGCCATAGGTGTGCACCAGCCGAGCGGCGCGCCCGGCAATCTTCACCATCCCCACGGTATCTCGAGTCATGAGGTTGGTGATGATGTTGCCGAAGCGATCGAGGGCCAATACCTCGCCATGCAGCAGCCCATGGGCATCGCGCCGTGGCGGTGGCGTACGCAGTCGAACCGCTTCGGTATACGGCTCACCAATCCGCTCGATCGATTCCCCCAGCGCCAGACGTGCCGCCACCGGGGCAAACACGTCGCGCCCGTGAAAGGTGGCCGACGCCGCGGGGTCGATCGGAAGCTGCACCACCCGCGCATCCAGCGAGAACAGTGCCGGTGACAACACTCCGTTGTCAGGGCCCACGAGCAAGCGCCCTTCACTGGCAATGGCAATCGCCGCCCGTGAGGTCCCAACGCCTGGATCCACGACAATCATGTGCACGGTGCCCGCCGGAAACCGCCGCCAGTAGCGCGCCACGGTGAGTCGGGCCATGGCGATATCCTGCGGCGGGATATCATGCGACAGATCCACGATGGGAATGCCGGGCGCGAGCGAGACGAGGACGCCCTTGAGTTCGGCCACATAGCCGTCGGCGGTCCCGAAGTCCGTGAGCAACGTAATGGCAGCAGCAGAAGACATACGCCAAACGTGAGCTAAACCCGCGCCCCGCGCCACCGCCCCCATGCCCACAGTGCCACCATCAGCACGCCACGCGCTGCGGCGGTGAGCGCAATGGTCCACCACAATCCACTGGTGCCCCACACTCCCGCCGCCCATGCACCAATAGGCAACCGCAAGGCCGTGATGCCGGTGCTGAGCAGCATGGGCACGAAAGTCCATCCGGCCCCGGCCATCGCACTCTCCAGCACAACTTCGGCACCGAGAAACAGCTGCGAGAAGGCGGAGATGCGCAGGTATTTTGCAGCTTCAGCGATCACCGCCGGATCACTGGAAAAAATGCCGGCGAATTCTTCCGCAAAGAGCAGACTGGCGACGGCCATGCACACGCCGACCACGCTGACCACCGCGGTGGAAATCCAGCCGGCTCTGGCGGCGCGCGCCGTATCACCGGCTCCAAGACTCTGGCCAACAATCGCCGCCACAGCAGCGCCCATCCCCACACTGGCCACGTACACGATGCCTTCCATGCGGAAGCCGAGTCCGAGGGCCGCCAACGCCGGCGTACCGAACTGTGTGGTGATACGTGTGAGCAAGACGTAAATGAAACTGAAGACCACTCCAGTGGCCGCCGCCGGTGCCCCCACGCGTACGATTGTAGCCAGCACGGCCCATCGCGGCAGCGTCCAGGCAATCATGCCGCGGCGCTTGAGAATGATGACGCCCGCAATGCACCCCAGCCCGCGCGGCACCAGCGTGGCCAGAGCGGCACCTTTCACACCAAGCGCCGGCACAGGCCCCCAGCCGCGAATGAGCAGCGGATCCAGCAGCAGTCCACACACGGTGGTCACGGCGAGAATCCACAGCGGAGTGCGCGTATCGCCCTTGGCGCGGAACGCCGCATCGACGGCAAAGAAACCGAAGATGAGGGGCATGCCAAGGAAGTACGTCCCCAGATAATCGCGCCCGATGGTGCTGACCGACGCGTCGGTGCCCAGCATGGAAAACAGCCACGTGAGCAGAAACGGCGTGGCCGCCGCAATGGCGGCGCCCAGCAACAACGCCAGCACAAAGCCATCGCTGACAGTACGCGCGGCATCGTCGGGGCGTCGCTCGCCGTGCCGACGCGCGGCAATGGCATCGAGTCCGATGCTGACCATCTCGCCAATGGAAATGACCAACCACACCCAGAAAATGGCGCCGGTCACGGCGGCGAGCGACTCAGCGCCGAGCGAGCGCCCAATCCAGAACGTATCAACGTTGTGAAAGGCCGTCATCAGCAGATTCGCGATGACGGCCGGAAGCG
Organism: Gemmatimonas phototrophica; assembly: GCF_000695095.2. Taxonomy (NCBI): domain Bacteria; kingdom Pseudomonadati; phylum Gemmatimonadota; class Gemmatimonadia; order Gemmatimonadales; family Gemmatimonadaceae; genus Gemmatimonas; species Gemmatimonas phototrophica. Next base: position 2,937,178 of record NZ_CP011454.1, read on the forward strand.
CCACGCGGCGAATCGTCAGCGAAAGTGGTTCGCCAACGAGTTCGCCGCGTGGGGCATCTGGTGCTGCGCGATCAGCCGTAGCGTTCAACGACGCGCTGCATGACACGTTCCGCGATGGCGCTGATCGCCTTCGCTGCCTTGGAGTCGGGCTCCGCGGCCACGATGGGGCGTCCGGTATCGCCGCCTTCCTGGATGCGCGGATCGATGGGCACCTGTCCCAGCAACGGCAGGTCGCACTCCTTGGCCAAACGCTCACCACCGCCGCTGCCGAAGAGAGCGATGGGCTTGCCGGTCTCGGGATTCTCGAAGTACGACATGTTCTCAACGATGCCGAGCACGGGAACGGCGGTACGCTCAAACATCTTTACGCCGCGCAACGCGTCACCCACCGCCACCTGCTGCGGCGTGGTGACGATGACGGCGCCATGCACCTGCGTGGCCTGCACAAGCGACAGCTGTGCATCGCCGGTGCCGGGCGGCATGTCGACCAGGAAGTAATCGAGCTGCCCCCATGCCACGTCGCGAAGGAACTGGGTGATGATTTTCATCACGATGGGGCCGCGCCAGATGGCGGGCTGTTCCTTCTCGATCAGAAAGCCCAGGGAGATGACCTTGATACCGTAGGCCTCGAGCGGAATGATTTTCTCATCGCGCACTGCGGGCGCCGCATCGACCCCCAGCATGAGGGGCAGATTGGGGCCGTAAATGTCGGCGTCCATGATCCCGACGCGCTTGCCGGCCTTGGCCAGGGCGATGGCGAGATTGACCGCCACCGTGCTCTTCCCCACGCCCCCTTTGCCGGAGGAGATGGCGATGATGCGGCCGAGGTTGGGGTACTGGACCGGTTCCGGGACTTTGGGCGGTGCCTTCTGGGGCGCGGCGTCCATGACCGGGAGGGCACGGCCCATGCCGCCGGCAGCGGGGGCTTTTGGCTGATTCATGGTGGGAGCAGGCGCACGGCGCGCCGGTGTGGGTTCGCTCTGGGCCGGGTCGCGAACGTCAACACGCACGTCGGTGACCCCGTCGAGCGCCTCGACCGCCTGGCGGACGTCGCGCACGAGCGTGGCGTCATCCTCGGGGGCGAGGAGGAGGGTGAGACGGACCTTGCCGTCCACGGTGGTGGCGACATCACGCACTTGTTCGGCGGCCATGACATCGGCGCCGGTGCGGGGGTTGCGGACCGCGGCGAGGGCGCCGGAGATCCGTTCCATGAGAGGCTGCATAGGGAAGTAACTGGTTCGGAAATAAGTCTTCCGAAAAGTTAGGGCCGTACGGGACGCGTTGGAATGGCCCAATGCGCGCGATTCTGGTGACGCCGGAATGACAAGCGGGTGGTATGGTGGCTCCGTCGCGGGGCTGGCGCCGGTGGGCGACTCCCGTAGGCACCCGGTGGCATGTGGCCACGGGTCAATTCACCAATAGATGCCGTCAGGAGCATGCAATGTCTCACAACACACTATTCAAGGTCGTCGCGGGCGTATTGGCGTTGAGCGCCGGGTTGGCGTTCACGCCGGTGGGGGCGCAGACGAGCACGTCGAAAGAGCTGGTAACGACCGCGTGCACCTACGGGCAGGTCACGGAGTGCGGTACCAAACCCGCGCAAACCACCTGCACTTTTGGCATTTCCGTCACGCCCAATGCGGGGCTGTGGGGATTCAGCCTTTCGTTCGGCACGTGCGTCACGTCAGGCTCGATCAAACTGTACAAAGACTACCACAAGGGTACGTCCGGTGGGACCTGCGTCCAGACCATCAGGTACCCGGCCGACGCCACATCCACGTCGGGAACTGGCGACCAAGTGCCTGAACTCTCCGGCGAGGTCGAAGAGTCGTGCTGAGCAATTCGCGCCGGGAAGCCCAACGGGCTTCCCGGCGACGGCGATGGCGTGAGGTCATCACCGTGACACTCGGGCTCGGCGCTGTCGTTGTCGCCTCAATGTCCATTGATGTGCGTCGCGTGTTGGCTGCCGCACCCAAAGAAGCCATCACGCCCCTCAAGCCCAGTGCCGCATTCACTGCGGTGGATTCGGCGATGCACGTTGTGTTCGTCGCCCAACGGGCCGATTGCAACGGCAATCTATTGCTCGCCAACCTGGCGGCGATCGGACGCGTCAAGCACGCCGTTCATCCGGCCGAGTTGGCAATTGCCGGGGTCGCGCAAGACACCGTGGCCATTCGGCCGCTACTCCCCTTCGGCCTTCGTCACAGCCCCATCCGTTTGCTGGGGGCCGGTGAACGTCGATGGCTGCACGTCATCGGCCATCATGAAACTCCCACCCTGCTCATCTACGATCGCGAGCACCGGCTACGACTCGCGAGCCACGTTGATCCCGATCCCGTTGCCCGCGTAGCACTCGGCCGTGCGATTTCCCACTTGGTTACCAACGACCCAACTCACTAGACGGACAAACAATGTTGCGAACACTGTCGCGTATACCGATGTGGCTCGGGCTCCTGGCCACACTGCTTTCACTTTCATTTGAGAGCGTCTCCGGACAATCACCAGGCAACGAACGCAAGATGCTCCCGAAGAAATGGGTGGGCATATGGCGCGTTGGAGGAACGGCGAATGACACGCTGTTCGGATGGGTACGCGAGCACGTGGCGAACGATCTCGGGGTGTACATACTCGACGCCGGCACGCTGGAAGTCCACGCGTTTGACCCACGAAACTCGAGGCATCTTTGGTCCGTCGGCACCAAGGGGAGCGGCCCGGGACAGCTGTTGCGGCCGGTGGATATCGCGCTCACCCCACGGCGGGAAATCGCCGTGCTCGATCCTGGCAACGGGCGAATTTCGATCTTTGATTCAACGGGACGATTTACGCGCGGCATCGCTTCACCAAACGCGACCAATGGCCGCAGTCTCTGTTTCCTTGACGACGGAACCGTACTCATTGCGGTAGCCGACAGGGACGCCGCCGTAACGCAAGTCGAGCCCACCGGACGCGAACGCAAACGCTGGAAGTTTCCGTGGCCAGTAAAGGAGGGCGCGAGCGATTTCCTCCGGAGTACGGTCGCCATACGAGGAGGGAGCACAGATCGTTGCACCTTTGCCACCACGTTCGGCTTCGGCGTTTTCAGCATCAATCGCCAAGGGCAGTTGATTACCCATCCGTTCATTGAACAGGTCGCCATGCCGACCTTTCGGCAAACAACGATGCGAGATGGCGGCGTGGCAACCTTTCTCGACAAGGGGGACAATGCGGCCCAGGGCGGCTCGCGGAGCGGAGATACCACGCTCGTGTCGTTCGCCGGCTCGAAAATCCGAGGCGGGGTCATCGATCTCTATCTCAATGACGGACGCTACATCGGATCCTGGCCTACGCCGCCGGAGGATCGCCTGTTCTACATGCACGGTCGCTTGTATGGGCTGTCATCAGACGGCGCGACCCAGCGGCTCCGGGTGTGGGTCGATGAGGCTGACACCGCGAAGGCGCTGACGGAGATGGGACTGCGCCAGCCTCGACGCCCTACACCGACTCGAGTTCCCCGCGCAGGTACAACCGTGCGTCGGTTACCACCTGCGCCTGTACCTCCTCCAGCGCACCGGTAAGCATGGCCCCGGAGGCCTTGCGATGACCGCCGCCGCCGTAGCGTCGCGCAAACTGCTGCACATCCACATCGCCTGTGCTGCGCAGACTCACCTTCACCTTGCCGTACCCGAGGTCACGGAAGAACAGCGCCATCCGAGTACCGGCAATACTGCGCGGATGCTCCACAATACCGTCGAGTTCTTCGCTCGTGACATCAAAGCGACTCACCACGTCGGCGTTCACCGAAATGTATGACAACCCGATATCGGGTTCACTGTGCAGCGTGGCCAAGGCCTCGCGCAGCAGCTGCAGCCGGCCCAGGCTTACCTGCGCATAAATGCGCCGGTACATCTCTTCCGGGTTCACGCCGGCCGCCAGCAGAGCTGCCGCAATGCCATGCGCCCGCGGGGATGTGTTGCTGAAGCGGAAGCTGCCGGTATCGGTGAGAATGGCTGCGTACAGCGACTGCGCCACCGCCGGGGTCAACTCAAGCCCCAACGTGACGGCAATGTCGTACACCAACTCTCCCGTGGCACACGCCGCGGTATCGGCCACCGCGAGGGTTCCCACCGGTTCGTCACCAGCCACATGATGATCGATGACCGAAATGGGTACGCTCAGCGAGCGGACTTTGTCGGCAAGGTGTCCCAGCCGACGCACATCATTGATATCCAGCACGATCAATGCATCAATCCCATCGAGTGCCGCGGTTCCCTTGGCGCTCGCTTCCTCGATGTCATCCCCGAGCAGGAATTCAAACATCGTTGGCCACGGGGTGGGATTGACGATGCGGCAGCGAATGCCACGCTGCGCGAGCAATCGCGCGAGCGCCGTTTCGCTGCCGCATCCATCACCGTCCGCATTGATGTGCGTGGAGAGGGCCACCGTCATCCCCGGGCGCAGGGCGGCGAACCACGTATGGATCGCCACCTGCCGCGCCTCAGATGCACTCAGCAGCCCGTCTGCCACGGCACTGCTCATCGCTTGCCAGCTTCCTGCTTACCGATGGTCGAGTTGCGCATGCCGTACACGAAGTACGTCGTCATGCCAATCGCCGTCCAGACGCCCAGCAACGCCCAGGTCAGCCCGGGCAGCTGATACATCATGTACAACGTTGCACCGGCACCAAGCAGCGGCACCAGCGGCACCAGCGGCGTCTTGAACGGACGCTCCAGTTCCGGCGACCGCACACGCAGCACCCACACGCCGATACACACGGTGGCAAAGGCCGCCAACGTACCACCCGACACCAGTTCGCCCAGCAGACCGAGCGGAAAGAAGCCGGCAATGATGATGGCGATGATACCCACGATCCACGTGGACGCCGCCGGCGTCTGGTAGACCGGGTGCACCTTGGCAAACACCTTCGGGAGCAGACCGTCGCGCGACATCGTGTAGAAGATGCGCGGCTGGCCCATGAGCATCACGAGCACGACCGATGACAGACCCGCCACGGCGCCGATGTTCACGAGGTACTCGAGCCACTTGAGCTGCGGAACGGCTTCGAGCGCGGCCGACACCGGGTGCGGTACGCCAAGCGCCGTATAGGGCGCGAGACCGGTCATGACCAGCGACATCAGGATGTACAACACCGTGCAGATAAGCAGCGACGCGATCATGCCAATGGGCAAGTCACGCTGCGGGTTCTTGGCTTCCTGCGCGGCGGTGGACACGGCGTCAAAGCCGATGTACGAGAAGAACACCACCGGCGCCGCGCGGAGCACGCCCGACATGCCGTACTTGGTGCTGCCGTCCGGATTGGTCACCATCTCGGGAATGAACGGCGTCCAGTTCTCGGGGTTCACGTACATGAAGCCGAACCCGATCACGAGGAGCACGATGATCATCTTGATGGCCACTACGATGTTATTGAACGTGGCCGACTCCTGAACACCGCGCACCAGCAGGAACGTCAGCGCCAGAATGAGCGCGACGGCTGGCAAATTGATCAGCCCTTCCACCGGTGACCCGCCCGCGGCTGTACAGGCTTCACGCGTGGCATAGGCCGCCTTGGTGAGCGCATCCACCAACGTGGTGCCGGTGCCGTCCACACAGGTGAACGCACGCACCACTTCATGGCCGTTGATCACGGTGAGTGGCGCCGAGGCAAACGCGGCCGGCACATGCACCCCCGCTTCATTCAACATGGCGCTGAAATACCCCGACCAGCCCACCGCCACCGTGGACGCTGCGAACAGGTATTCGAGGACCAGATTCCATCCGATGAACCACGCCACGCCCTCACCCATGGTGGCGTAGCTGTAGGTGTACGCAGAGCCGGCGATGGGAATCATCGACGCGAATTCGGCGTAGCAGAGCCCCGCGAACAAGCAGGCGAGGCCGGCCAGCACGAACGACAGCGAGACACCGGGGCCGGCAAAGTTCGCCGCGGCCGTTCCGGTGAGGACGAAGATACCGGCACCAATGATGGCACCGATGCCGAGCATCGTCAGGTTGAGGGCGCCAAGCGTGCGCTTGAGGCCGCCTTCAGAGCTTTCGGCCTCGGCGCGGAGCGCCGTGATCGATTTCTTGGACCAGATTCCCATCAGCGGTGTGGTCTGGGTGAAGCGCGATGCAGGTGAGCGACATCGCGCAGGGTACAACGGAGTCCTACCGGGGTGACGAACGTCACGCGGGGGCTAATGTGGCTACCCGCACAGCATTCGAACAGTAGACCCACCAAACTCGGCGCCGGTTGCGTCGGACGCAACGGGCGCTGGCGATAAAACGGTAGCCGGGTGGCCGCCGGAGCCGAACGGGGAAGCTGCCGCCGGTACCCGAACCCGGGACCGATCAGTGACGGGTCGTGGGTTCGGGGGTGGCGGTGGGGGAGCTGCTACAGCGAGTAGTTGGGCGCTTCCCGGGTGATCGTCACATCGTGAGGATGCGACTCCCGCAGCCCCGCCGTCGTGATGCGCACGAATTCGGCCTCTGTCCGCAACGCGTGAATGTTGCCGCACCCTACGTATCCCATGCCGCTGCGCAGTCCGCCAATCATCTGGAACAGCACATCGCCCACCGGGCCCTTGTAGGGTACCCGCCCCTCGATGCCCTCAGGGACAAGCTTCTTGGGGGACATTTCGCCGTCCTGGAAGTAGCGATCGGCCGACCCGTCCTGCATGGCCGACAGTGACCCCATCCCGCGAATCATCTTGAACCGGCGTCCTTCCAGCAGGAAGGACTCGCCGGGGCTCTCTTCTGTGCCCGCCAGCATGGAGCCCATCATGACACTCGAGGCGCCGGCCGCCAGCGCCTTCACAATATCCCCGCTGTACTTGATGCCGCCGTCGGCGATGACAGGAATATCCCCTGCCCCTTCCACCGCATCCATAATGGCGGCCACCTGCGGCACCCCGACACCGGTCACGACGCGCGTCGTGCAAATGGAACCCGGGCCCACCCCAACCTTCACCGCATCCACGCCACGCTCCACCAGCGCGGCAGCGCCGGCGCGGGTCGCCACGTTGCCGGCGATGAGCTGCACCTCGGGGAACGCCTCACGCACCTTGGCCGTGGCCTGCAGCACTCCCTCACTATGGCCATGCGCCGTATCGATGATGATGACATCGACGCCAGCCTGGATGAGCGCCCGGGCCCGGTCGAGATAGTCGCCGCCGGCCCCAATGGCGGCCGCCACGCGCAACCGACCGTACTGATCCTTGTTGGCGTCCGGATACTGCCGACGCTTGTGAATGTCCTTCACCGTGATGAGGCCCTTCAGGAGGCCCGTCTCATCAGTCACCGGCAGCTTCTCGATGCGGTGCTTGGCGAGAATCTTCTCCGCTTCATCCAGTGTGGTGCCCACGGGCGCGGTGACCAGATCTTCGCTGGTCATGGCCTCGGCCAACGGGCGATCGAGATTGCGCTCGAATTGCAGGTCGCGGTTGGTGAGGATGCCGACCAGCTTGCCATTGCCATCTACAATAGGCACGCCGGAGATCTTGAACCGCATCATGAGCGCCACCGCCTCGCGCAGCGAGCCAGTGGGAGAGAGCGTGATCGGATTGAGGATCATGCCGCTCTCACTGCGCTTCACCCGGTCCACCTCGGCAGCCTGCCGATCGATGGACATGTTTTTGTGCAGCACCCCGATGGCACCGTACCGGGCCATGGCGATCGCCATTTCGCTCTCGGTGACCGTATCCATCGCGGCCGAAACGAGCGGCACGTTGAGCGTGATGCCGCGGGTAAATCGGGAGGCCAGACTCACCTCACGCGGGTGCGTGAGGGAATGCCGGGGGGCGAGCAGGACGTCGTCGAACGTTAGCGCGACGTCATCGCGGATGCGCGAGGGGCGAGATGAGGGTGCCATCTCGGAAACTATACTGATGACGTACCGGATTCCAGCGGGGGCTGGGGCTAACGCGCTCCCGCCATGCGCCGCAGCCGACGGCGCATTCGCGGCGGAAGGAAGAACCCGGCCGCGGAGATGACGCTCGCGACGTTCAGGTCGTCCAGCTCCTCCGGATCGCCCCGCCAGTGGTCGAGTAAGACCGTCAGCCCGGCATTCTCGACGAGTCGCTGCAAGGCCATCATGAGCAGAAACACGTCATCCACCTCACCCAGAAACGGGATGAGGTCGGGGATGAAGTCGAGTGGAGACACGATGTAGGCCACTGCCGCAATGACCATGAAGCGGTCAATCCGGGAGACCCGCCGATCGCCAATGAGCCCCACCAGCAGCCGCAGATACGACGGAATCTGCCGGATGATGCGCATGACGGAGCGCTTCATCCCCGTACGTGGTCCGTTTCTGGTCGTTGGGCGCATGGAGCGAAGGCCTCAGGCAGGGGTCGCGGGTGGTGATGGTGGCGTGCCCGGTGGCGTGCCGGAGGCCGCCGTTGGCGGGGCACCGGGTGGTGTTGGCGGCGGCGCACCAATCTGGTCGGCCACCGTTTTGGCGGTGCTCACCACATCGGTGGCCACGGTCTTGGTGGTTTGCGCCACGTTGTTCAGCACACCCATGGCCTTGTTGAGGAAACCCACGGCCTCCACCACGGTGCCAGCGGCCAACCCACCGGCACGCAGCGTGTCCTCCACGCCGTCGGTGAACTTTTGAAAGACGTTGGTAACAGGCGCCGGTTTCTCGGCGTACTTGGACTCCAGAAACTCGACGTAATCGAGAATCTGATACAGACGCTCATCGGACAGCGTCTCGAGTTTGCGGTTGATTCGATCGCGGACGTACGGATTCATGTCGTTTCCTCCTGGCACGCCCTACGGGGTCAGCCGCGCCAACGTTTCCGCTCGCCGCGCGCGTCGATATGGCAATACGGGGTAGCATAGCGCCGGCTGCTGTAGACGCCCAGCCCGCCGGCCAGTTCGGGGTGCAGCCGTTCCACCCAGTCTACGGCTTGTTCCACCCGATAGGCGTCAAACAAGGTGAGCTGGCCATCGCCGTCGGCGTCAATGGCGACATCGGCGGCGTCACCATACAAGTGTCGCGAATCGCGTGCCGAGCCTTCGACGTTGGAATTGTGCAGTGGCGTACGGAAGCCACTGTGTACTTCGAGCGTGAAGTCGGCCTGTTCTTCCCCACGACGGCGCGCGAGTTCCCGCAGCACGAGCTCGATCTTGTCGAGAACACGTGGGTCAACGGCCACGTACTTGGGCCAGCTGGTTTGGCGATCGTGGGTCACGAAGTCCCGGACCTTGAGGTGCTTGGTAAGGGGGAGGTCCAGATGCTCTTCATGGACTTCGGCGAAGCCCGTGGGCTTTTCCCCCTGTTCGTTGCGGGACCACTCGGCCGGATAGCGTCCGATCTGATACCCGTTCAACGTGCTGCCAAGCTTGAGCTCGAACGGCACCAGCACGGCCAGGCGGGGCTCTTCAATACGCTGGGTGACGCCGTTGCGCATAACGGCCAACTCGTAGAACCCGGGGGTGAGTGGCGCCAGCAACGTATCGCCGTCGACAGGGCGCATGACGTCGGCCGACTCTCCCGTGCCCACGTGCACCCACTGGTACCGGAAGCCGAGGGTGCTCTGGGCGCCCCGGATATCCAGCGGGAAGGCCACGCGCTCACCGGCACGGACAAAGTGCATGCGCACTTCCCCGCTGCTCCCCTTGGTGGCCATCGCGGCGGCGACGCGGGGGACGGCACGCCGGTAGCTGTCAGCAGATGACCCGGCCAGGAGTTCACCGGGCGGCTGATAGATGACCGCCGCCAAAATGGCGACGAAGCCACTGGCAATGAGTGCGGTACGACGCCGCATCATGGGCACGTCCTCACAACGCCCCCCACCGGGCACGATTGCCGCGCACATCGATGTGCACGAAGGGGCCGTGGGCACTGGTCGCGGTATACACGCCAATGCCGCCCACCAACTCGGGGTGTTTCTGTTCGACCCGTTCGGCGGCGGTGGCCAGCACGCGCGCGTCGCGCGTATCTACCCGACCATCGCCGTTCAGATCACTCATCCAATCGCGGGCGCCGTTCACGACGTAGACATCGGCGGCGTCACCATACTGGTGGCGGCTATCCTGCACGCGTCCGCCGGCACCGACGCCCTGCTGGTTGTACTGCGGCGTTCGGAACCCCGACATGACACGCAATCGCGACGCGGCGACGCCCATGCCGCGAAGTTCATCGAGGACCAACTCAAGCTTGTCCACCAGCGGTTCGCGCAGCACCAGATACTTGGGCCATACCGGCCCCTGATCCTTGGTGAGAAAATCGCGCAAGCGGAAGTGATCGGAGATGGGCGTATCGGCGTTCCCTGCCGTGACCTCGAGGAACCCCTCGGGATTGCGGTAGGCGGCGGCACGCGCACCGCGCTGCTCGGCCGGGAAGAACCCGATGCGATAGCTGCCAATGCGTCCCTGGACCTTGTCGGCGAAGGGGCGCATGGTGATGAAATGGAAGCGACCCGCCGAGTCGGCGGCGGCGTAGATGCCGGCGCGGGTGGCCGCGGAATCGCCGAAATACTCCCGCAGGACCGGGACAGCCGCCGCGCGATGCGGCGCCAGAAAGCGGGCGCGCAACTTGCGACTGAACCCACGCAGGGAGTCGAGCCCCGGGAATGGGGCCGGTGCGTCAGCGGCCAGGGCACGAGTTAACGGGAGCCGGCTGCCAGATGCGCCTGCGGGAGCCTTGGCGGGCCGAGCGAACGCGACCAGACTGGCGCACGCAAGGACGACCGCCGCGCCGCTCGCGCGTCGGCGCGTGCGGCGGAGTTTGGCCTTGTGAGACGGCAAATGGAGAGACGCCGGAGCGTCGGAAGTTAACTGGGTCACGATGTCGGGTATGGCGCTCGGCCGGACGCTGGATGGGCGTTGACCGGGTGCGGGTTAACCGCGTGCGGCAGATGATCTTGCTGCTATGGAACAGACGATCGAGCGCCCGTTCCGGAAATATAGCAGATCTGGCCTGGAGGTTCACCCGTCGTGGATAAACACCCCGGCTGAATTCTCATCTGTAACTGATTGTCAGATCAGTAGATGAAGACCGGGGTCCCGACCGCCACGCGATGGTACAGCTCCGTGATGTCTTCGTTCCGCAATCGCACACATCCGTGGCTGACCGCCTGCCCCACCGACTTGGGATTGTTGGTGCCGTGCAAGGCGTACCCGTCGCCCAGATACAGCCGGAAGCTCCCCAGGACGTCCGGATACTTGCGCTGATTCGTGCCGAACGGGGGAATGATCACCTTGCCGTCCGCCACAATTTCCCGACCGTCGGTGGCCGTGAGGGGGCGAATCGTCCCGTCGGGGGCAACGCGGACAACGTCATTGCCCTTCACGGTCAGCTGCCCCCCGTCGCGCAGCTTGAGGGGCCGCCCCCGCACCAGCTGAGTGAGTCCCAAGCCGCGTTTGTTGGCCTGCTCCTGATAGTGCCAGTCAGGGGGGATCCACGCCGGTGCCGAGTCACGCCGCTGCACCACCAGGCGCCCCCGTGGGGTCTCGAACCGCAGGACTTTAGCCCCCCCTTTCACCACGAGCTGCTTGCCCGAACCGGTCGCAACCGGTGCCGTGAACAGGATGCTGTCCCCCTGCTTGTACCACACTCGACGCTCAACGATGGAGACCACCAGATACGACGAATCGGCGGGGGGTGCCGGCGTGGACGCCAATTGGGCGCGCAGGCTGTCGACCCCCAGACCAGCCTGCAAAGCGGCTTGCTCCAAGGCCTCGGAGTTATCGTTGAACACCAGCCGCGCGATATCCCGCTCAAATCGGGTCTGGAGTGTCTGGTAGCCCACCCAGACGGTGTGCGCGGCCACCAGCAGCATGAGTCCGAGCAGCCAGGACGGGGCTCCGCGCCAGCCATAGCGGCGAACACGCGAGGGCCCGGAACGGAGATGGGGTGCCATGGGCGTAGCCATCAGTAGAAGTACACCCGCGTACCCGGTGTCAGGTTCTCCCGGATCGCCCGCAGGTCGCTGGCGCTCAGACGCACCGCTCCGGGCATCACATAACTGCTGTCGGAAAGCGGCCCCTGTTCGGGGAGGGTGTACAGCAGCGTCCCGCCGGAGGTCAGGATGGCATGATCGCCGGTCCAGCCGGGCTCGGCGACCGTGGCGGGAGCAGGAAGCCCACGGTCTGCCCAGATCCAGGACGGCAGCGGGTGCACGTCGGTGGCGCCAAGCACCCGCTCAACGGTGCGCAGGCCGCGGGGGACCACCACTTGCATAGTGTCTGAGGTGGCGCCGACCCGTCGTTCCCGGCCAATGCGGGCGGACATCGTGCGCAGGCGGGCGCCTCCCCGGTCGAGGGCCACATAGCCCGAATCGGTATTGACGGCTAAATGGACGGCGTCGTCCCCCTGGGCCTGCCGCCGCATGATTTCCACCATGAGCGTGGCCCGGTCGGCGTCGGCCATCAACAAGGCATCGGCCCGCCCGCGTTCCAGGGCGGTCATGCCTGCCCGGAGCCGCGCCGTTTCCTCCCGGTACCGTCCTTGCCGAACCAACAGGAAACCATCCACCAGTACCAAAGACACCAACACCAGTGTCAACAACAGGGTACGACGCCGAACACGCATGAGTAAGCGGGGTTTAGATTCCAACGGCTGCGATTCCCACGTGACGTTCGCACAAGAAGCATACCCCGGAGACCGATGTCTGCTCGTGTAGACCGCGCCGTTGCCCTGATCATTCTGGATGGTTGGGGATACCGCGAAGAGTGTGAAGCCAACGCGATCTGTCTGGCCAATACCCCGAACTGGGACCAGATCTGGTCACATCCGTCCCGCACGCTCCTCACGGCGTCGGGGAAACCCGTTGGCTTGCCCGAAGGCCAGATGGGGAACAGTGAGGTCGGACACCTCAATCTTGGCGCCGGTCGCATCGTCATGCAGGATCTGGTCCGCATCGGCGCCGCCATCGACGACCGCAGCTTCTTTGCCAATCCGACATTGGTGGCCGCATGTGAGCATGCCCGCTTCAACGACGGCACGCTGCACCTGCTTGGCCTGCTCGGCGATGGCGGAGTGCATGCGACCGACGAACATCTGCACGCGCTGATTGATCTGGCCGTGCAGCACCAGGTGCCACGCGTGGTCGTGCACGCCATGCTCGACGGGCGTGACACGCCGCCCACCAGCGGCATGGAGTTTCTGCGCGCCACGTTGACGCGCATGGAAGGCAAGGCGCAGCTGGCCAGCGTGAGTGGTCGCTACTACGGCATGGACCGGGACAACCGCTGGGAGCGTACGGGGCTCTGGTTCCAGGCGGCCGTCCACGGACAAGCGCCGGTGGAGACGGACGCGCTGGCCGCGCTACAGCGCTCGTACGATGCCGGTGTGACCGATGAATTCGTGAAGCCCTGGGTCATGGCCGATCACGAAGGGGCCGCGCTGGCGCCCATGAAGGATGGCGATGCGCTGATCTGCTTCAACTTCCGCAGTGATCGCATGCGTCAGTCGCTGCGGGCGCTGGCGCTCCCCGACTTCAATGGCTTTGAGACGGGGAAACGCCCGCTGGTGCACATCAGCACCATGACGCAGTACGACGACACGTTCCCGTTTCCCGTGGCCTTTGCGCCGCAGTCCATGAAGCACCTGGTTGGCGAGGTGATTGCGGACGCCGGCCTGACGCAGCTGCGCACGGCCGAAACGGAGAAGTATCCGCATGTCACGTTCTTCTTCAACGGGGGGCATGAGCACCCGTTGGCCGGGGAAGATCGCAAGATGGTCGCCAGCCCCAAAGTGGCCACCTACGACCTGCAGCCCGAAATGAGTGCCGCAGGCATTTGCGATATTTTGTGTGATGCGTTGGCGAATCGCACGCATGACTTCATGCTCTGCAACTTCGCCAACACGGACATGGTGGGACACACCGGTTCGTTGCCGGCCGCCATCAAGGCCGTGGAAACGGTGGATGCCTGCCTGGGACGCGTGTTGGCGGCTGCCCGGCAGGGTGGGGCGCGACTGATCATTACGGCCGACCACGGGAACGCCGACGTGATGGTTGACCCGGTGACGCACCAACCACACACCGCGCACACGACGAACCCGGTACCGCTGGTCATACTCGATCCTGACGAAACGGCCCCACTACGGAGTGGCGGGGCCCTCTGTGATGTCGGGCCCACGGCTCTGGCGCTGCTGGGGCTCACGCTTCCCCCCGAAATTTCCGGTCGCGACCTGCGCGATCGTTCTTCTGCTCACCAGTCCTGATGCGCGCATTTCTTGTTCGTTCGTTTGCAGCACTGACCGTTGCTGCCGGTATGGCTGGAGCCTTTCCGGCGTCCGCAGGCGCGCAGGTCGGGCACCTGCCTGACAAGAGCCCGTACGAAGATTTCAAGATCGGGCAATCGTTGACCGTGTTGGGGGGATGGCTGGCGGTCAAGCGTGATCTGGCCGATGTGGCCCCCAAGGCGGCCTGGAATGCCGGCCTGCGTTACGACATCGGCGTTGGTGGTCCAGCCTCGTTGTTTGTGCGCTACCTCGTGTCGCCCAGTGAGCGCAAACTGCTTGCCCCGGGGAACACCAGGGCAACCCGACAGATCGGCACGCCCGGTGTCACCACACATCTCTTTGATGGTGGCCTCGACATTTCGCTTACCGGGCGCAAGACGTGGCACAACCTGATGCCCTCCGTCAACGGCGGCGCAGGATTGATCAGCGATTTTGCCCAGGCGGATACCGGCGCCTATCGCTTTGGGACCAAGTTCGCGTTCAACTATGGCTTCAGCGTGCGCTACCTCGCCAAGCGCGGGCCGCAGCTGCGACTCGACGCGACCAATTTTCTTTGGCAGTACCAGTACCCCGATCGGTATTTCATCCTCGCGTCGGACACCACGTCCATCCTGACCGATACCAGAAACCGGGAAGCGTGGCGGGGGAATTGGTCGCTGTCCCTGGGCGTCACCCTTCCCCTGTTCAAATAAGTTCGGCGATGCCGCGAACATCACTGACGCGCCGCGTGATGTTTGCGGCAGCCCATCGCTACCGCCGTCCTGATTGGAGCGACCAGGAGAACGCCGACATTTTTGGCGCCTGTGCCCACCCACACTATCACGGGCACAGCTATGTCTGCGACGTGACCGTGGCGGGGCCGGTGGACGAGGAGACCGGCTTTGTGGTGGATCTGGGGTTTCTGGACAACGTGCTGCAGCGGGAGGTGCGAGAGCGCTTCGATCATCGCAACATCAGTTTGGATGTGCCGGAATTTGCCGATGGGAAGATGATCCCCACCGGCGAAAATCTCGCGCGCTTCATTTGCGATCGCGTGCAAGCAGCCCTCTCACACACCAGTGCCCGGGTGATCAAGGTGCATCTGGCCGAAGACGCCATGCTCAGCTGCAGCTACGAGGTGGACGCATGACTCTCGAAAAGACTGGCCGCGCGCTGGCAGCATTGTGCCTGCTGGCGGGAACGGCCTGTGCCCGTCAGGGCACGCAGGCCAACATCGGCCCGCATCGCCCGGAGCCGGTGGCGCCCCTCATGATGCCGGTGACGGAGGTGCCAACGCCTTCGGTACGCCAGATCCTGCAACACACGGTCGACTCCGTGGTGGCCGCGCCCATGTGGCGCAATGCGCGGCTGGGCATTCTGCTGGTGGATGCCGCATCCGGGGACACGCTGGTGCAACACGATGCCGATCGCCTGTTCATGCCGGCATCCAATCAGAAATTGCTTACCGGTGCTTTGGCGGTACAGCTGCTGGGGCCGGAGTTCCGTTGGCGCACGCCGGTGCTGCTGCACGGTGTGCAGCGGGGGCGCACGTTCCATGGCAATGTGTACGTGCAGGGGAGCGGCGATCCGAGCATCAGCGACTTTCTGCGCGGTGGTCGCGCCGCGAGTGCCTTTGATGGTGCA
The DNA here is from genome assembly GCF_000695095.2 of Gemmatimonas phototrophica. Taxonomy (NCBI): domain Bacteria; kingdom Pseudomonadati; phylum Gemmatimonadota; class Gemmatimonadia; order Gemmatimonadales; family Gemmatimonadaceae; genus Gemmatimonas; species Gemmatimonas phototrophica. The sequence goes on from NZ_CP011454.1 coordinate 2,952,974, forward strand.
CTGGCGGCACTGGAGGCGCGGGGCATTCGCCGCATTGCGGGTCACGTCTTGCCCCTCGGTGATGCCATGCCCGGATGGACGACCGGTTACGGCTGGGCGTACGACGACTTCGACGCCGCCTACAGTGCCGCCATCGATGAGCTGATGTTCAACGAGGGGGAACTCTACGTACGCGTGAAGGCCGGAAAGACTGTCGGCGCACGGGTGCAGGTCACCACTGCTCCCACACTCACCTATCCTGCGGTCGTGGTGGAAGCCGTAACGCGCCCGCGTGACCTTCCGCCCGGCGCGCCCAGACCAGCACGTCTCGAGGCGTCGTACGACAGCATTGGCCATACGCTGGTGGTGCGCGGCACGCTGGCCGAAGGGGATAGCGCGTCGCTCACGATTGCCTATCGTCATCCGGCCGATGCCTTTCTGGCGGCGATGCGGGAATCGCTGCAAGCCCGGCGCATCGTGGTGCAGCATCGCCGTCTCAGCGTGCGCGACACGGCTGGCAAGCCGCTGGACACGCTGGCGGTCATCGAGTCCCCGCCGTTTGCCGACGTGCTGACCCGCATGGAAAAGCCATCGCAGAATCAGATGGCGGAGCTGTTTTTTCGCACGGTCGGGCTGGTGCATACCGGCAGCGGCAGTGCCGACAGCGCGCAGGCAATTGGCGCGCGTACCCTGGCCTCGTGGGGTATTGGGGCCGCCGATGCCGCGTATCGCGATGGCAGCGGATTGTCGCGCCACGACTATGTCACGCCGCGTGCCATCGTGAAGGTACTCGACATCATGCGTCGGTCACCGCACTTCGAACTCTTTCGCAATGCGTTGCCCATTGCGGGGGTGGACGGCACCATTCGCAATCGCATGCGGGGCACCCCGGCGCAAGGCAACGCACGGGCCAAGACCGGGACGCTCGACAAGGCGCGCGCCCTCAGTGGGTACGTCACGACAGCCAACGGACGATTGGTGCTGTTCTCCCTGTTGGCCAACAACTTTACCGTACCGACGCGGGAAGTGGAGCGCGTGCAGGATATGCTGGTGAGTCTGCTGGCGGGCAGCACCTTGCCTGGCGGCAACCCGCCGTGATGCCAACCGGGATGGGGCCGGCCACTGGCCTTTCATATCCGGAGGCGCTGGCGGCGGTATTGCACCAAGTGGCCACGCGGGTTCCTGCTTCGGAGCGCGTGCCCTTGCCCCAGGCGCTGGGACGGGCGCTGGCCGACGATGTGTCCAGTCGCCTGGCGTTACCCCCATGGGACAACGCCGGGATGGATGGCTACGCCGTACAACGGGCCGATGTGCTGGGGGCCAGTGCCTCATCTCCGCGGGCATTGCCGGTACTTGGTACCAGCATGGCCGGCGCTGATCCGACCATGTTGCCGTGGGTACAGCAGGGGACCGCGCTGCGGATCATGACGGGCGCGCCGATGCCCCCCGGGGCCGATGCTGTCGTCCGTGTGGAAGACACCGACGGCGGCGACACCCTCGTTCGTGTGCTCCACGACCGCGATACCCTGGGGCGTGGCAACGTGCGGCCGCGGGGGGAAGACATTGCGGCCGGTGCCGTACTCTTTACGCGGGGCACCACGCTGCGCGCGTCGCATCTTGGGGCACTGGCCTCCATTGGGGTGCAGGAGGTCCTGGTGTCCCGGGCTCCACGCGTGACCATCGTGTCGAGTGGCGATGAATTGGTGCTGCTCGATCGCTTTGATGAAGTGCTCAACGGGCATCGCATTGTCAGCTCGAGCAGCTATGCCTTGCCCGCGTTACTGCGCGGCGCGGGAGCCGATGTCACCATGGCGCCGCTGGTTCCTGATACGCTCGAGGCGCTGATCGGCGCACTGGGGCAGGCACTGGATGTCGGCTGTGATCTCCTGATTACGACCGGTGGGGTCTCCGTCGGCGCGCACGATTACACACGGGACGCCCTCGCCGCGCTCGGTGGGACCCAGCGATTCTGGCGCGCACGCATACGTCCCGGTGGCCCCCTGGGAACCGGCGAAGTCCGCGGCGTGCCGTGGGTGGGGCTACCGGGGAATCCGGTCTCCACCATGGTGACGGGGGCCCTGTTTGCCTGGCCGCTCATTCGACAGTTGGGTGGACATCGCGGGGTGCAGCATGCCCGGATCCCCGTCCGCATGTGCGACGATGCCGACACTCCCGCCCCGCTCACCTACTTTCTTCGCGTCGCGCTGCAGGTGGGTGCCGACGGCATGCTTGAAGCGCGGCTCACCGGCGCGCAGGGATCCAACCTGTTACGAACCATGGCCATGGCCGACGCCCTTCTGGAAGTTCCTCCCTCGATTGATCGTGTGGAGGCCGGCCAAACCTTCTCGGCCATACTGCTCCCCGACGCGCCTCCGCTGTTTGGTGCAGCGCCGGGGGCGCGGGCATGAGTGAGCCAACAAGCGAGGCGACGGCGCCCGCCGCGGAGCGCGACCTCGCCGCGTTGCAGGGTGAGGGGCTGGACGGAGCCTTCGCACGCAAGTGGAGCACCACGTTTGAGTCCATCACCGTTGGCGCGCCGGAGCATGCGCGTACCTTCACGCTGCTGAAGCCATCCAACGCCGATCACCTGATCAGTGAAGCCGACTACGTGATGGATGAGCGGTTGCCGTATTGGGCAGACTTGTGGCCCTCCGCGCGAGTACTGGCCGGCGCCCTGCTGGCGCTTCGCGGTGAAGGACGCACGTTGCTGGAGATGGGGTGTGGTCTCGGTCTCGACACCACGGCGGCCATGGCCGCCGGTTTCGACGTCACCGCCACGGACTACTACGAAGACGCGATCCACATGGCACGTGGCAACGCCGCGCGCAACCTTGGCCATGAGCCCCACGTGCGCATGGTGAACTGGCGGCATTGGCCGGCGGACCTGGGCACGTTTGACGTGGTCATTGCTGCCGATGTGCTCTACGAGAAAGAGTACGCGTCGTTGGTGGGCGCGTGTCTGGCGCGTGCCCTCGCCCCCACTGGTGTAGCCATTGTGGCCGATCCTGGGCGCCTCGCCCTTCCCGCCTTCCGTGACCACCTGCCCGAGGTGGGTCTTGAACTGATCCGTACCGACGTGGTCCCCTTCGAAGAGGGAGCGGTGAAGCAAAGCGTGCAACTCCTGCACCTGCAACACGCCCGCTAGCCTGTCGGTACACGTGCTTGGCCTGGCCTGTGGGCGAGCCGCCTACTCGAGCGAGAGGGCCTGACGCAGCACGTTGAGCAAATCCGCCGACGAAAACGGTTTGGCCAGCAGCGGGACGTTGGAGACTTCCGCCACATCGTGCTGTTCGAGCTCGTCGTAGCCCGAGAAGAACACGACGGGGAAATCCGGAATCTCGTCGCGCACGCGACGGGCGAGCTCCACTCCATCAACCACCGGCATGCGCACGTCGGTCAGAACCAGCGAGAGCAAATCACGGTGTTGGGCGAAGAGACCGAGCGCCTCTTCTCCGTTACTGGCCTCAAGTACCTGCCAGCCGTTTCGCTCCAGCAAACGTCGGGTGGTGGTGCGTACCGCCGCTTCGTCATCCACGAGGAGGAGCGCCCGTTTGTGATGGCCATCCATCGGCGGGATGGGCTGCTCCGGTGAAGTCACATCAGGTCGGACCAACGGCAAGGAAACACGCATGGTCGTTCCTCGCCCGGGTTCACTGTCCACCCGAATGGTGCCACCGGCCTGCGTCACTACGCCGTAGACGACAGACAGGCCAAGCCCTGTCCCAGACCCCATGGGTTTGGTGGTGAAGAACGGCTCAAAGATGCGCACGCGCGTCCCTTCATCCATGCCGGTGCCGGTATCCGTCACGCTGAACATGACGAGTTGGCGAAAATGATCCACCCAGACGGTCAGGGTGATCTGTCCACCGGCAGGCATCGAATCGCGGGCATTCAGGACCAGATTGAGAATGACCTGTTCCAACTGACTGCGATCGGCCAGGACACGCGCGTCGAGTGATTCCGCGCTGAGCCGGATGGAGACGGATGCCGGCATTGACGTACGCAGCAACCCCATCAGATCACGCACCAGGGCGGCAAGATCCACCACGGACGCCGTGCGTGGCTGCTGCCGACTGAAGGCGAGCAGCTGCCGCGTCAGTCCGGCCGCCCGTTCCGCCGTTTGCATGGCGACTTCGAGATCGGCTCTGGCTTCGGTGTTGGACGGGAGTTCGTCCATGGCCAGTTGCACCGCATTCCGGATGGCCGCCAGCAAATTATTGAAGTCGTGGGCGACCCCGCCGGCCAACTGCCCGACCGCCTCCATTTTCTGCGCGAGGTCGAGCCGTTCCTGGACAACGGCACGCTCGCGCTCCAGCTCCAGCCGGCGGGTTTGATCGCGCCAAGCCACGACGGACACACGCCGACCGTTGATTTTTGCATGGCGCACGCTGACTTCCACCGGTACCTCGGTGCCATCCGGACGCTGATGCACCCAATCGAAGGTGTGGGCACCCTGTGTCAGCGTGACCGCGCCCAGCGCCCGCGATTTCTGGTCGGACGCCTGACCATCCGGCTGCGTGGCGGGAGAGAACATGGCTGGCCGCTTGCCCAGCAACTGCGCCTTGTCCGTCAATCCCAGCATGCACAGCGCCGCCGGATTGCAGTCAATGACCCCGGTATGGTCGGAGACCAGCAGCCCATCCTGCGCATGCTCGAACACCACGCGGAAACGTTCCTCCGCTTCCTTCCGCTCGGTGATGTCCTGCCCGATGGCCACGATACCCTGCGGTGTCCCATCGAGACCCAACACCCGGGTGACGTTCCAGATCAGCGTGCGACGCCCACCATCCGGAAGGATCGAGTCATCCTCGAAGTTGAGCGTGCGCTTTCCGGCCAGGACTTCCTGAATGTCGGCCTTTACGAACGCGCGATGCTCCGGCGCAATGAAGGTGTCCACATAGTCCAGCCCCAACGCTTCGCTGCGCGGAGTCTGATATAACTGCTCGGCCGCGCGATTCCACGAAAAGATCCGTCCATCCGGCCGGAGTCCGAGGATAACGCTACCGGCCGTATCGACGATGGCGGCCAGCAAGGCCGTATCGTTGGCATCGGAAGTGGAACGCTCAGGCATGGTCTCGGGATGGCCCTTGGGGCAGACAGCAGGAAGGCGTCATCGCCAGATTGTAATAGTAACGACTTGGGCGTTTCAGCGTTTCCACTGCGGCGGTGAACCGACAAAACGTGTGGCGTACGGCCAACACCACGCGGGGGCAGAGACGGCGCTCAGAGGGAGACGCGCTGGCATCATCCTTCCATGTGGGGTGGGCATGCACCCTCTCCGTCCTTCCCCATTTCGCGCCCCACTGGTCGTCGTGATGATCTTTGTGCTGGCGTTGATTGCCCTGTATCCCGGGGCATCCCTGCGGGCCCAGACGGCGCCCGCCAGTCCGGCTGCCAGCGTGAGCGCCCCCCCCACCCCGTCGCCAGTGGATGGTGAGGTGGTGGATTTGGTGCTCAAGGGGAAGCAGCTGGAGGTGGTCTACAAGAACATCGGTCGGGTGGCGACTGAGATTCTTGGCGAACTGCAGGTCCGCGACCCTGAGGGCAACGTGGTAGGGGCGGTGCCGTTCGTGGAAGGACGACGCGTTGCGGCCGGGAAAACCGAGAAGTACCGCGTGAATATGCCCGCGTTGCCTCCCGGCAAATACACGCTGTTTGCCGTGGTGCATTTTGGTGGGGCATCCCTCGCAGCTGCGCAGGCCGACCTGGAAATTCAGCAGGACGTACCGACCCCTTCGATACCCGTGCGCGAGTGACGTTCAGGATGTAGCCTTGGGGGATGACCGCGTCCCCCCTGCCCCGTGTTGGTATCTGGCCCGCGCTGTGCGCGGGCCTTTTGCTTGTGACTCCGTCGCTGCGTGCGCAGCCCGTGCCCACCGCGGCTCCAGCAGCCGATGCGCCGTATCGGGACGCCCGCCGTTCACCAGCCGAACGTACGCAGGATCTCCTTGGGCGTATGTCGTTCGAAGAGAAATTCTGGCAGCTGTTCATGATTCCGGGTGATCGTGACGATCGCTCGCACGACTATCAACACGGCGCCTTCGGGCTGCAGATCAATGTTCCCGCTGGTATGCGCGCCGACGCGCTGCGCAGCGACTCTCTCCCCGCCGCGGTGGTGGCCCGCGCGCATGCGGCGCGCATCAATGCGCTCCAGCGTTATTTCGTGGACTCCACGCGACTGGGCATTCCGCTGCTGCCCTTCGAAGAAACGTTGCACGGGCTGGGACGCGAAGGCGCGACCACTTTTCCGCAGGCCATTGCCCTGGCGGCCACGTGGGATACCACGCTGATGTCCCGCGTGGCGGGCGCGATAGCCACCGAGGCGCGCGCCCGCGGCATTCGCCATTCACTGTCGCCGGTGGTGAATATCGCGAACGATGTGCGCTGGGGACGCGTGGAAGAAACCTATGGCGAAGATGTCCAGCTGGTGGCGGCCATGGGCCGCGCGTATATCCGGGCGTTTGAATCGCGTGGCATTGTCGCCACCCCCAAACATTTCGTGGCGAATGTTGGCGACGGTGGACGGGACAGTTACCCCGTGGAGTTCAGCGAGCGCCTGTTGCGCGAGCGATACTTTCCTCCGTTTCAGTCGGCCATTCAGCAGGCTGGCGCGCGAAGTGTGATGAGTGCGTACAACTCCGTGGACGGACAGCCGGCATCGCAGAACCGCACGCTCCTGACCGATGTGCTGCGGAAGGCGTGGTCCTTTGAGGGGTTCGTCATTTCCGACGCCGCCGCCACCGGTGGTTCTATTGTCTTGCACCATACGGAGGCGAACACGGCATCGGCGGCACGTCACGCGCTGGAGTCGGGGTTGGATGTCATCTTTCAGTCCAGTTACGACCAGCATCGCGGGTGGCTGAACGGGTTTCGCACCGGGGGACTTGCTCCGGCGCTGATTGACAGTGCGGTTGCCCGTGTCTTGCGCGTAAAGTTCGCGCTTGGCCTGTTCGAGCACCCTTACGTGAATGCTGACAGCGCGGGGCTGGTGTCCCGGTCGGCCAGCCATCTGGCGCTCGCGCGTGAGGCCGCCATCAAGTCCATGGTGCTGCTGCGCAACACGAACCGGCAGCTCCCACTGTCGCCGAAGATACGGCGCATTGCGGTCATCGGCAGCGATGCCCTGGAGGCGCGGGTGGGCGGCTATTCGCCCCCGGGCGCCCGGGCGGTGTCCATTGCCGATGGTATCAGTGCCGGGGCACCGCCTGGTGCCGTCGTGCGGGTACATGGTGGGGTTCCGCGCCTGTGGCGTGACTTGGCCATTGTGCCAGCCACGGCGTTCTCGTCAGACAGCAGCGGGCGTCGCGTGGCGGGGCTTTCCGGGCAGTACTGGAACAACATCACCTTGAATGGTGCGCCAACCTTGCAGCGCAGAGACGCCCAGGTGGACTTTCAGTGGACCCTCAGTTCGCCGGGGCGTGGCATTCCATTTGACTGGTATTCGGCGCGGTGGGAGGGAACCGTACGCGTGCCCACCGGAGGGGTCCGCACGCTGGCCGTGGAGGGGAACGACGGCTATCGCCTGTATGTCAACGACACGTTGCGTATCGACCGCTGGTTCAAATCGTCGTTCGGCACGCAGCGGGCAACGGTGCGAATGGCTGCCGGCAGCAGCCACCGGGTACGATTCGAGTACTTCGAGGCCACCGGGAACGCCCGACTGCGGCTGCTGTGGGATGCCGGCGTGCAGGACACGCAGGCCGCACAGATTGCATTGGCGGTGCAAATGGCACGCACGAGCGATGTGGCGGTCATCGTGGCGGGAATCGAAGAAGGCGAGTTTCGCGATCGGGCGCTGCTGGGATTGCCGGGGAAGCAGGAGGCCCTGATTCGCGCGGTGGCCGCGACCGGAACACCGGTGGTCGTGGTCCTGACCGGCGGCAGCGCCATTACCATGCCGTGGATCGACCAGGTGGCGGCGGTGCTCGATGCCTGGTACCCGGGACAGGAAGGAGGGAATGCCGTGGCGGACGTGCTCTTTGGGCGCGCCTCGCCGGCGGGTCGCTTACCCCTCACCTTCCCCATGCATGAGGGCCAGGTGCCGCTGCACTATGCTCACAAACCAACGGGCCGCGGCGACGACTATCTGGATCTCACCGGTCACCCGCTCTTTCCGTTCGGGCATGGCTTGTCGTATACGAGCTTTGCCTATGACAGCCTGCACGTTGAGCTTCGCCCAAAGACGGACAGCATCGCGCTGCGGGTTTCGCTCACGGTGACGAACAGCGGCCCGCGCGCCAGCGACGAAGTGGTGCAGCTGTATTTGCGGGATGTCCTGGCTCGCGTGGCTCGTCCGGTCATGGAGTTGGCCGGCTTCGCGCGCATCACGCTGGGCGCCGGTGCCACACAGCGCGTCACCTTTGACGTGACGCGCTCGCAGCTGCAGTTCCTCGATGAAACGCTGCAGCGCATTGAAGAACCAGGCACCTGGCGCGTCATGGTTGGCGCGTCGAGCCGCGACATCCGCCTGCGACAGGAAGTCGTGGTCCCGTAAGGATCGCGAGCAGGACGCACCGTTCAGGACAGCCGCGCCGCCACCACTTCGGAGATATCGAGTACCGGCACTTCACTCCCGGCGCCGGTAACGCCATCGGTAATCATGGTCATGCAAAACGGACAGGCCACGGCAATCTGATCTGCCCCGGTGGCCAGCAGCTCTTCGCTGCGTTCCACATTCACACGCTTGCCCACGTTCTCTTCCATCCACATGCGACCACCGCCAGCGCCACAGCACAGGCCACGGCTCTTGGTACGGGCCGGCTCCACCAGTTCCACGATGGGGAGTGCCTTCTTGAGCGTGTTGCGCGGCGCGTCGTAGATCTCGTTGTAGCGGCCCAGATAACACGAGTCGTGGTACGCGACCTTGAGCCGCTTTCCATGCTCTGTATCCAGCGGCACGCGCCCGTCGTTCAGCAGACGCTCGATGTACTCGGTGTGGTGGATCACTTCGTAGTGACCGCCCAGATCAGGGAACTCCTTCCCCATCTGGTGGAAACAGTGCGGGCAGAACGTCACGATGGTCTTGAGCTCGTAGCCATTGAGGGTCTCAATGACGCCCTTGGCGAGCATCTGATACAGATATTCGTTTCCCATACGACGCGCCGGATCGCCATGGCAGGTTTCTTCCTGGCCGAGGATGGCGAACTTCACGTTGGCAGCCTGCAGAATGCGGGCGAAGGCCACGGTGATCTTCTTGGCGCGATCGTCGAAGGAGCCCATGCACCCCACCCAGAACAGGATGTCGGGCTTCTCACCAGCCGCCGCCATCTCGGCCATGGTGGGGATGTTCATCCCTTCGGCCCACTGCTCACGATCTGACGCGCTGAAGGCCCAGGGGCTGCCGTTCCGCTCAAGGCTTGTGAGCGCCGGCTGCAGCTCTTCGGGGAAGCGCGACTCCATGAGCATGAGGTCGCGACGCAGCTCGTTAATGATGTCCAGCTGGTCGATGCTGACCGGGCACTCCTGCACACACGCGCGGCATGAGGTGCACGCCCACAACTCCTCTTCGGTAATCCAGTTATCGAGCAACTTCTTGTCGAGAACCGCCTGCTGTTCTTCGGTCGCCGTTCCGCCACCAGCGGCTACGGCATCAAGCACGGTGGCCTTTTCCGTGAGGCGGGCGCGCGTCTTCACCACGATCATGCGCGGCGACAACGCCTTGCCCGTGATGTTGGCCGGGCACGCCGCCGTACAGCGACCACACTCCGTACAGGAGTAGCCGTCCAGCAGATTCTTCCAGGTCAGATGCTCCACGTCGCTGGCGCCAAACTGCTCGGCGTCTTCGGCCTCGAGATCCATGGGGCGCATGGCGCCCACGCGACCCGGGCCACTCGTGTTGGAGAACCACACGTTGATGAGCGACGACAGCACATGCAGGTGCTTCGACTTGGGCAGGTGGTTGAGGAACCACAGAATACCCAGAGCATGAATCCACCACGACACGCGCGCCATGACGTGCGCGGTTTCCGCAGACATGCCACTGAAGAGTGGCAACAGCATGGACGTGATGACCCGGCCGCCCATGTCGGCACCGGGCTGCTTGGCGTCGCCTACGAACAGCAACAGCAGCGTGAGCATCAGACCGGCAATCACGCTCAGAATGAGTACAGCTTCGCCGCTGTGCACCGCGTCCACGGTAAAACGCGCTGGGCGGATGACCAGCCGGCGGTACAGCAGATATCCCACCGGCATGAGGACAAAGACCGCGAAGATCTCTTGCGAGAACACGTAGGGGACGTACAACAGCCGCGGCAGGATGACATCCCACGTGAACGGCGTGTACAGCCCCTGAATCATGATCTCGACCGTCCCGAGGCCAAGGACACAGAACCCCCAGAACACGAGGGCGTGCATCATGCCGCCGAGCGGGTCGCGCAGAATTTTCGTTTGCGCGAGCCCGATAAGCAGGAAGTTTTTGGTTCGGACGTCAGGGTGATCGGTCCGGACTTCGTCCTTGGCAAGCTTGAGCCAACGGACGAGCCGCTGCGCCTGCACCGCGAAGGCCGAGAGGCCGCCGGCGAAAATCAGCAGGAAAACGAGGTTCGACAGAGTCATGGCGCGAAGCTAGGCCGTGGACTGGAGAGCGACAAGCGGAATCATCGATAATATGACGGCGGGCCCCGTCGTGAGGAACGACGGGGCCCGCTGACTGCATGCGACACGCGGATCAGCCCTGCGCCTTGGCCGCCTTCACTGCCGCCGTCAGCGCCGGCATGATCTCGAACACGTCACCGACGATGCCGTAGTCGGCCACCTTGAAGATGGGCGCGTCCTTATCCTTGTTGATCGCGACGATGGTCTTGGACGTCCGCATACCGGCAAGGTGCTGAATGGCGCCGGAGATCCCGACGGCGATATAGAGATTGGGGCTCACGTTCCGACCAGTCTGACCAATCTGATCGGAGTGGGGGCGCCACCCTTCGTCGGTCACGGCGCGTGTCGCGCCAACCGCCGCGTTGCCAAAGGCATCGGCCAGATCGTCACACAGCTTGAAATTTTCGGCCGCCTTGAGCCCGCGACCACCGGCCACGATAACCGGCGCGTCGTTGAGATCGAGCTTGCCGGTGTTCCCCTGCTTGAGCTCCACCACCTTCACACGTGATGCCGACGGATCGGCCGCCGAAGTGATGGCCTCGGTCACCAGCGGGCGCGCATTGGCCGCTGGCTGGAAGGCCGCCGGTCGCACCGACAACACGGCTGGCGATCCCGACAGCGACAACGTCGCAATCGTCTTGCCATTCATGTTGAAATGCTGCCCGGACACCGTACCGCCGTCTACGGAAAACCCGGTGAGGTCGGGCGCCAACCCACTGCCCAACTTGGCCGCGACGCGAGGCGACAAGTCGCGCCCCTGCGCCGTGGCGCTGAAGACCGCGAAACCATAAGTGCCACTGCCCAGACGCTGCGCAACCGTTGCCGCCAGCGCTTCCGGATTGTACTGCGCAAAACCGGCATGCTCGAGCACGAGCACGCTATCGGCGCCGTACTCCGCGAGCGAGGCCGCCTTGACCGCAATACCGGCGTCACCGGCGAGGACGGCGTGCACACTGCCGCCGCCGGAGAGATCGGCCAACTGCCGGGCGGCGGTCACGGCTTCCAGGGCAACCTTACGCAGATCGCCCGCGCGCACTTCAGCAAATACAAGAACGTTGGCCATGATCAGAGCACCTTCGCTTCAGTCTGGAGGAGGCGGACCAGTTCCGGCACCGCGTCGGCATTGTCGCCGAGAATGCGGCCGGCCGCCCGCTCGGGGGGCAGGACCATCTTGGTGACCGCCACCTTGAGCTCACCCAGTTGGGCGGGTTTCACATCGAGGGGCTTCTTCTTGGCCGCCATGATCCCCTTGAGCGACGGGAGGCGTTCCTTGTTGAGACCGTCGTCAATCGTCAGCACGGCCGGCAGCGGGAACTCCATCACTTCGCTCGCGCCTTCGAGAGCCCGCTCGGCACGCCCCGTGCCTCCGGCAATCTCCAGCTTGAAGACGTTGGTGACACACGGCAGATCGAGCAGCTCGGCCACCATGGGGCCGGTCATCTGATTCATGGAGTCGATCGCAATGCGGCCGAACAACACGAGATCATAGCCACCGTCCTTGAGCTCAGCCGCCAAGGCCCGGGCAATGGCGAGGCCGTCGGCCGGCACCGTGGGCGCCTGCAGCAGCACACCGCGATCAGCGCCCATGGCGAGCGCCTTGCGGATCTGCTCCTGCGCCGTGTCGGGCCCGAGGCAAATGGCCACCACTTCGCCGGCGTTGCCGTTCTTTTCCTTGAGTTGCAGGCCGGCTTCAATGGCCCACAGATCAAAGTCGTTGACGTCGTACTTCAGCCCCGCCTCGTCCACGCGCGTGCCATCGGCCGCGATCGCGAACTTGGTTTCCATGACGGGGACACGCTTGATGCACACGGCGATCTTCACCGCTGCCGCTCCGTTCAAGTGTCAGGTAGGAATGGGAGGATACGAGGGGGAAGCTAGGGACCGGTCCCGCAGGGGGCAATGCGCACAGCCCCTCCAGACAACAAAAAACGCGACGGTAACGTCGCGTTTTCTGAAACGGGTGGGACCGATGGCGTGGGACGCGGGGTGGGCCGGGGCAAATCGCCTCGGCACCACCCCGCCCCGCTTTGCTCAGCGCCCGAAATTGGGATTGGCGAGCGTCTCCACGTCGGGCAACGGCCAGCACCGCTGGGTGCCATAGACGCCCCCCTTGGGATAGGCGCCTCCTGCGGCCGGCACCTGCGGCAGGTTGAACCGCTTCACGTCGAACCAGCGGTTCCCCTGCAGGAACAACTCCCGACGACGCTCCTCGGCCACGGCCCCATCAAAGCTGGCCGTTTCCTGCGTGGTGAGGGGGGGCAGACCAACACCCGTGCGAGCCCGCAGCGTGTTCAGAATGCCGATGCCCTCCGCTCCGCCGCGGGCTTCGGCCAGAATGAGCTGTGCCTCCAGTCCCGACGCGATCGGGTACGTGGCGGTGAGACTCGCGTACTTGTTCTGGCCCCAGAGCGTGTTCACCTGATCGGCAGCGGTCCGGTTGAGATTCGTGACCGACACCCGCGGATCGTTGAGGGTGCGATATGCCGGGGCTACGGAGGTGTTGTTCGACTGGTTTACCTGTTGGAAGATGCGATTGTTGCGGCGTCCAATGGTGGCATCGGCCGTGGCGTTGTACACAAAGCCCACCGGCACCCGCGCGGCATCCTCCGCGGCTCCGGGTTTTGCGCCCTTGTTGATGCGGGCCCGTGCGCGACCGACATACGCCAGGTTGAGAATGCTCGCATCGTTGGCGGCCGTTGCCGCGGTGATGGCTCGGCTGAACCGTACTTCTGCCGAGTCAAACAACTGCGCGGGGGTGAGGGACACACCGAGATTGATGACGCCCTCGCAAAAGCCCTCCCCCAGCAGGAGCAGGCTGTAGCCAGCCATCGCGGAGTTTAGCGCAATGAGCCGCTGACGATTGGGCACATCGGTGTCGCTCCACCCTTCGAGCTTGGCGACCGCCTGATCGTTCGTGTAGCGCGCGGTGCTGATGGGCGTGTAGACGCCGATACCTTCGCACCCGGAGGTGCTGTACAGCGCGTCCACGGCTTCCACATTGCGCCGGTCGTAGTTCCAGCGGGCGGCGGTTTGCGTGCCATCCACGAGTTCTCCGGCACCTAGCGCGCTGGCGACGATGTACCCACCAAGAGCGCACTCGTAGTCGGACACGGCACTCGCAGAGATCAGGGCGGCATTGCCCGGTACCAGGAACGAGCTCTCCGCCAATCGACTGGGCGTCTGTACCGTAAGCAGGCGATCAAAGTTGCTGCAGGCAGCGGTCAGGCCGAGCGCCGCGACCGCCGTCAGGACCTTCATCGTGTTTCGCATGATGGTCAGAAGTTGAAGTTGACGGTGGTGACAAACTGGCGAAGCTGCGGAAGTACACTCTGCTCCCACTGACCGAAGGCACCGCCACGGGTGCCGCCATTAAAGGACGCTTCCGGCTCAATGCCCGGGAAATTGGTCCAGAGGCCGAGATTGCGGCCCGCCACCGTTATTGACGCGCGACTGGCGCCGAGACGGCGTGCGAACGACTGCGGCAGCGTGTAGGTGGCAGCCAACTCCCGGAAGCGGGCAAAGCTTGCATCCGAAATGAGGTGGTGCGTGTAGGCGGTACCGGCCTGCACCGCGCCGAGCAACGCCTTGTCTTCGACTTCGTCGGGATAGTAGAGCTCACGGCAAAGCACGAAGGCGCCGCAGCGCACGCGGTAGTTGCCGTCGAGCTTCTTGTAGCCACCGCGCCAGTCCACAAACGCGTTCACGCGGATGTTCTTGAAGAGCGTGAGGCCGGCCGAGAATGAGCCTTCCTGCGTTGGCACGGAGTTGCCGAGAAACACCCGGGGAGCCGTGGCACAGGCCACGGTACCGCCCGCTCCGTTATCGCAGAGCAGATTCGTGGCGCGTTTGGTCGTGGGGTTGTACTCCGCGCTCACCACACGGCGATCCCACCAGGCACCCGGCGCGTAGCCGACTTTATGGGCCACGTTGCTGCTGAGGGACACAAAGTCCGTGGTCCCGCCCAACGACGCAATGTTGTAGTTGTTTACGGAACCACTCAGCGTCAGGTCCAGCGAAACATTGTCGCGGCGAAGCGGCGTACCACGTACAATCCACTCCAGGCCGTCGCGATCCACCTGACCGGCGTTGAAGAGCTGCAGGCCGGGGAATCCATTGGATGGCGGCGCCTGGCGCGAAAGAATGGCGTCCTTCGTGCTTCCCTTGAAGTACGTCACTTCCATACCGACCCGATCGTTCCACATGCCGGCATCAAAGCCGACTTCGAGTTCGGTACTGCGTTCCGGTCCAAGGTCGGGGTTACCGGCCGACGACGGAGTAAGGAAGCCACCTGACGCCGAGTATGTGCGGATGGCATCAAAGGCCCCCGGCTGCAACCCGCTGGCGCCGTACGCCGAGCGCACTCGCAGCTGGTTCACAAAGGCGGGGATGGGAAGCGACGGTTCCTCGCTCAGTACCCAGGAGGCGCTGAGCTTGGGGTACGTGACAGCGTCAAAGTTGGTCCCGAACGCGGAGTTGTCGTCGGTACGGATGGCCGCCGTCAGGAACAGACGATCGTTCCACACGAACTGCTGCTGAATAAACGCGCCCACCGTGTTGTTCTGTACCAGTTCGTCGCTGCCCACGTTGCGGATGCTGGCCGACGAAATGGACGTGAGCCCAACGGCCGGGAACGTGGATCCGCTGATGGAGCGGAACCGCGTTTGACGCAGGTAGATCTGGCCACCAACCGACGTCACACTCTTGACGGCGCCGGACAGCTGAAAGTCCGCGTTTGCGACGTAGTCGTACGACGTGAGCGTCACATCGCGCGTGGAGGCCGAAATTGATCCGGCGGTAGGCAGGCCACTTCCGGCAAACGAGGCGTAGGTTGCGCCGATGATATCGTTTCGCGGTGTGCGATCTTCATTGTTTTCCGCGAGGCGATCGAGGCCGACAATGAGTCGGTGATTGAGCCACGACGTTGGGCGATTGGTGAACTGGAAGCTGCCGGTGAAGCGGTCGGCGTCCTGGAAGACGTCGTACGCCTCATAGTAGGCGTTGGGCGGTCCCGACCGGAATCCCAGCTGGGGATTGTTGGGATTGCGCGAGGGGACCCTGACGCCGCCGTACAGAAAGGAGGGCGAAGAAAAGACGGTCCCCCAGACGGCTCCACCACCACCGGATTCGAACGGCAGATAGGTACGACCGGTGGTATATCCCAGGCTGGACTGGAGGTCGATCTTCGGGGAGGGATTTGCCTGCAGATTCACGCGCAGATTGGTGCGACGCAGGCGGTTCACGCGTTCGGCGCCCTGATTCTCCTCATAGCCGCCACCCACGTAGTAGCGCACCGCGCTGCTGCCGCCAGACACGGACATCTGAATGTCCTGCAGCGTACCGCTCGTGAAAATATCGTTGCCGAATTTCCGCTGAAGCGAGTCGTTGAGCTGTCGCGTGGAAATGCTCACGGTATCCAGGGCCGTCGTGCTTCCGGCGCTCGGCACCGTCCCGTAGTTGTCGTCAAAGCGCGTCAGCCAATCGGGCACCCAACTTGAACCACCTCGCGCCGTCACATTCCAGACGGGCCGACCGGCCGCGCCCTTCTTGGTAATGATTTGAATGACGCCGTTGGATGCTTCGGTGCCGTACAGCGTTGCGGCCGCGGGCCCCTTGATCACCTCAAGGCTCTCGATGTCATCAGGGTTGAAGTCATTCCACCGCGAAATCGAGGCGGAACCGAATCCCTGATTGGAGGGCCCAGAGGCCTGCGTGTTGTCCACGCGCACGCCATCCACGTAGATAAGCGGATCGTTGGAGAGCGACAGCGAGGAGGCGCCACGCACGCGAATGCGCGAACCGGTACCCACCTGGCCGGAGCTGGCGACGATGCTCACCCCAGAGGCGCGACCGTTCAGCAGTTCCTGAAAGGAATTCACGGGCTGCGTCGCCACCACTTCGGCCGCGTTCACGGTGGTGACCGCGTTGCCGATGGCGCGCTTCTCCGCCACACCAGCGGTACCGGTCACGACAACTGACGTGAGCTCCATGGCCCGCTCGGACAACGCGATTCGCACGTTGGCGTCGCCGATCGTGGCCCCCGCCGTGCGCGGCTGGAAGCCGATGCGGCGAACCGTGACTTGAACCTGACCACTCCCCGTGAGGCCAGCCAGCCGGAAGCGGCCCGCGTTGTCGGTAGTCGTGCCAATGTTTCGGCCCTCCACCATGATCTGGGCATCGCCGATCGGCGACCCATTCTTTTCATTCACGACGGTACCGGCAATGGTGCCCGTACTTTGCGCCACGGCCGTGGCGGCCGGAGCCAGCGTCGCGGCCGCAAGCCCGAGCATCACACCAATGGTGCGTGCCCTGCTTGCCGCCCAGCGAACGGCGGAGTGCAGCATGTGCAGCTTCTCCTGAGGGATGGGGAAGGAAACCACGTTTCGGTTACGATGTGCCGAACCTATCTGCCCGAACATTTCAGGCAACAGGGACGTCACAGTCTTGTCATGAACAAGACGTTATCCCCACAACGCATGAGGCCCGGTTCTCGATGAGAACCGGGCCTCGCCACGCGGCGAACCTCTTACTATTGAGATGTTCGACCCACCGAGGGGCGATCACTTGAAGGCGTTAAGCCCCGTAATGGCCTGGCCAAGAATGAGCGAATGCACGTCGTGCGTCCCTTCGTAGGTATATACGCTTTCCAGATTGGCCATGTGCCGCATGGCCGCGTATTCCGCCAGGATGCCGTTGCCCCCCAGCAGACGCCGCGTCTCGCGCGCAATGTTGGTGGCGATATCCACGTTGTTGCGCTTTGCGAGGGAGACCTGCGTGGGGGTGAAGTTGCCAGCGTCCTTGAGCCGCCCCAGATGCAGTGAGACCAGCTGGCCTTTCACAATTTCCGTAAGCATGTCGGCCAGACGCACTTGCTGAATCTGGAAACCGCCAATGGGACGGTCGAACATCACCCGGCTCTTGCTGTAGCTGGTGGCCTCTTCAAAACAGGCCATTGCCGCGCCAAGCACCCCCCACGAAATGCCGTAACGCGCCTGCGTCAGGCACATGAGCGGGCTCTTGAGCCCCTTGGAGTTGGGCAGGATGGCGTCGGCGGGAACGTGCACATCCACCAGCACGAGCTCCGATGTGTCGCTCGCCCGCAGTGACAACTTCCCCTTCTGATCACGAGCCTGAAAGCCCGGCGTATCCGTGGGGACCACGAAGCCGCGAATGCTGCTGTCTTCGGTGCTGTCACCCGTCTTGGCCCAGATGATGGCCACGTCGGCCTTGGAGCCGTTGGTGATCCACATCTTGGCGCCGTTGATGATCCAGCTGCCATCGGCCTGCTCGCGCGCGCGCGTGATCATCCCCGACGGATTGGAGCCGAAGTCGGGCTCCGTGAGTCCGAAGCAGCCAATCAACTCCGCCTTGGCCAGCTTGGGGAGCAGCGCCCGCTTCTGCGCCTCGCTACCAAAGGCAAAGATGGGATACATGACCAGGGCCCCCTGCACCGACGCAAACGAGCGGATACCGGAATCGCCACGCTCGAGTTCCTGCATGATGAGCCCGTACGCAACACTCGACAGTCCGGCGCAGCCGTACTCTTCGGGGAGGTTGGCCCCGAGCACGCCCAGTTCCGCCAACTCCGGAATGAGTTCATCCGGAAAGCGCCCCTGCACATAGCAGTCGCCAATGATGGGCAGGATCTTGTCATCCACGAACCGACGAATCGTATCGCGAATGGCGCGCTCCTCTTCGGTGAGCGCCGCATCGATGTTGAACAGATCGCCCGGATGGGCCGTGAGCTCTACGGAAGGGAGCGCGGGAATCGCGCTCGCCGTCAGGGTATCGAGTGCCATTGACACAGCGGCAAGAGGGAAGGACGGGGGACCCACGGAATGTAGCAGGCTTCACTGGGGGAGGGACCCACCCGGCTTTTCCTGCCGAGGACTACCATCCCGTGGGCCAGCGGCTTGTGGCGGTCATGGCCATGGCGTCCATGGCGATCGCCACGGCCCCGTGGAGCAGCACGCCGCCGAGCATACTGCGCGTCTCCCAGGCCAACAGCCCGAGCACCCACCCGGCCACAATCGCGCCAAAGGCCTCCGGCAGCGGTTTGTGGGTATGGATCAGGGCATAGGGAATGACGCTCACGCCAACGGAGAGCCAGCCAAGTCGGGGGGCCAGCGCATTGATCAGGACCCCGCGAAAGAAATATTCCGTGCCAAAGAGGATGGCGACATAGGCACTCCACCACCCCAGCAACGTGGGCCATGTCCAGGCATTGACCCGGTTGGCCGAGAGCAACGGGTATGTGCTGGCAAAATCAGGGCGCCGACTGGCCACCCAAAGCACGGGCAGCATCACCAGGAGCAGGGCGAGATAGATCCCGAGGTCACGCCCCCGGGCGGGCAAGGCCATCCGCACGCGAGGCACGGCGCCCGCACCGTACAACCAACGAGGAATAAACACCCAGATTGCCAGCGTGCCCAATGCCCACCAGGTCGAGGGCACAAGGCTGGCCCACCAGGGACCGCCGGCGCGTCCTGGCGTCGTCGCGTCGGCAAGCGAACCATAGACCAAGCCCGGTGACTGCTCCAGCAGCCAGGGTTGCAGGAGCACGTGGCTACGCATGGGGATGAGCAGGAAGTCATGCGCGACAGCCGCCACGGCAATCCACCCAAGGATGATGGCCAGTCGCCGCTCGTCCGGCGTCGTGTTGAAGCGACTACTTTCGGTCATGATTGTTCATGAGCCCACTGTGATTGCCTTGGGACCGCTGGTGCTGTCGGGATACGGCCTGGCGCTGGCGGCGTCGATGCTGCTGGGGTATCTGGTCGTCGCCCGGGAGTATCGCCGTCTGGGAGTTCCGGCGCAGGCGCTGGAAGACATCATTGTGGTGCTGCTGGTCGCCGTCGTTGGCGCCAAGCTGTACGACATGGCCACCGGGAACGCGGCGCTCTGGTCGCGGAGTGGATTCTCCATGGTGGGTGGTGCGTTGGCCAGCCTGCCGACCATGTGGTGGTTGACCGCGAGACGCGCCGTCCAGCCCGCGTGCATCGCAGATGCCATGGCGCTGGGAGCGGCGGCGGCCATCCCGGTGGCACGGTCGGGGTGTTGGGCTATTGGCGACGACTATGGCCGCCCTTTTGACGGCGCCTGGGCCGTGGCCTTCCCGCATGGTGCACCACCGTCCACGGTGCACACATTCCGAACGCAGTTTGGCGAACCGCTCAGCGGACTGGATGCCGCCACGGTCCTCACGGTGCACCCCACCCAACTGTATGAGCTGGCGTTGTCCTTTGCCATTTTTCTTTGGCTCTGGCATCGGCGGCGCACCACCCCGACCTGGACGACCGCCGGCGCATTTCTCGCCCTCAGCGCGGGGGAGCGATTTGTGGTGGAGTTTGTGCGCGCCAAGACCGACCGCACGCTCCCCGGTGATTTGACCATCACGCAAGCCGTCACACTCGCGTTGCTCTTGCTCGGCAGCACTCTCTGGTGGCAGAGGTCTCGACGGCGTGATATCGCGGTGCGGTAACGCGCCAGCGACACGCTAGGCGACTAGGACGCCAAAGGCTCCCAGGAGCGCCAATCCGCCGGCTTTGGTGAGACGCAGCGCCTTCTGATAGCGAGGCGCAGACTGTTCACGCGGAAGGTCACGCGCAGAGAGATACCATGCTGTCGCCAGGGGGAACACACCACCTGCGACCGCGACCAGAACAAACGAGGTGACCGCGTAGGGATGGCCGCGCCGCACGAACAGGGGCGCCAACAGCGACAACACACAGAGCACGCTCACCGTCAGCATGAGCCGACTGGCGCCATGCACGCCCAGGCGCGTCGCCACCGATGTGAGATGGGCCTGCGCATCACCGACCTGATCAGCCATGCTCTTGAGGATTTCCCGCGCCAGCACGAACAGGGTGAGCGACACCACGGCCATCCAGACCTCTGGCGTCATGGGACCGACCTCAAGCGCTCCCAGAGCAATGGTGGCGGCCGATAGCCCGGCCACCCAGGCGTTCCCAATGAGCACCGTGGATTTGAGCATCGGCGAATAGGCGAGTCCGGCGACGATGGCGACGAGCGCCAGCCACCGGGCATTGCCCTGCAGTTGCGTGGCGCATACGCCAGCCAGCACGGCGCTACCTGCAGCGGCAATCATCGCCTGGCGTACCGACAGGAGCCCCTGCGGGATGGGGCGGTGCGGCGCGTTCACACGGTCGGCCGCTAGATCACGCGCATCGTTGTAGAGGTTGGCGGCTGCCACGGCCAGTAGTGCGCAGACGGGGGCGCCCCAGTGCCAGCCCCGATCAAACACGCCCACCGAAAACGGCTCGTGCCGAACTGAGGCATACGACAACCAGGTACCAAGCGTGGTACTCACGGCCGCAACCGCCGCATTGTGAGGCCGACTGCCCTGCCACACGCCGCGCAGCACACGCCAACGGCTGAGAACGGTTGCGGCACTCAACAAACGAGGACGGAGATGTGTGAATTCACCATGCATGACGCGCGCAATATGATCCCCCTTTCACTTTTGTGCGAGCGAGGCTAATTCACCGTCGATAGAGGTTTTCGAATTCACACATAGCTCCGATCAAATGTTGCAACCTCGCAGACGCGTCGATGTCGGCGCCGCCGACCGCCCACGCCGGTCCATCCTTTCCCTCGGGGCATTATCACTCGCGGGATTCGCCACAATCTGGGCGTGTGGTGGTGGTGGTGGTGGTGACACGCCACCCATTACTCCGCCGCCGACCGTCACGCCGACCATTGCCATCAGCAACAGCGCGGCGATCAGTGGACAGCAAGGGACAACACAGACATCGACGATCACGCTCACCCGTGGTGGGAACTACACGGGCGCAGTCACCCTGTCGGCGTCGGGGGCTCCATCGGGCGTTACGGTCACCCTCACACCGTCCACGCTGAGTGGTTCGACGACCACCAGCACCCTGTCGGCGGTCATTGCGGGCACTGCCGCAGCAACGACCACGGGGAACATCACGGTTACGGCCACAGGATCTGGCGTAAGCAGTGCCACCGCGTCGGTGCCGGTGACGGTCACGGCGGCCCCCTCACCCGATTTTACCTTGTCGCCATCCACCGCCAATGCCACGGTGATTCAAGGACAGTCGTCGGCGGCAACCGCGTTTACCCTGGCGCGGGTGAACAGCTACACGGGTGAGGTGATCCTGTCGGCTGCCGCGCTCCCTACCGGAATTACGGTCGCGTTTACGCAGCCCCTCGCCGGCTCTGCCGGCAGCGTGGTGTTCACGGCGCTGAGCAACGCGGGCACCGGCACGTATCCCATTACGATTACGGCCAGCGGCCCCAACACCACCGCCAAGACCTCGGTGGTGACGCTCGTGGTGCAGGCCACTCCCACCGTCGTACTGGGGCTCACGCCGCCTTCACTTTCGCTGGCGCAAGGTGGCTCCGGACAGACGGCCATTGCGATTACGCGCACCAACATCACCGGTGACGTGACGCTCACCGCGGAGAATGTGCCGCAGGGCGTGACCGCCGCGTTCACGCCGTCGGCAACATCCGGCACCACGTCGTCGCTGGCCCTCACGGTTGGAGGTGCTGTCACGCCCGGCGTGTATACGATCACGGTGCGCGGCAGCGCGGCGGGCGCGACGGCCGGCACGGCCACTGTCACGCTCACCGTCACGGCAGCGCAGAGCTACGCGTTGGCCGCCACGTCCGCGAGTGTCCAGCAGGGTAACACCGGCACCAGCACAGTGAGCATCACGAGAACCGGTGGATTTACCGGGGCAGTAACCCTCGCGGCAAGCAACCTGCCCAATGGCGTGACGGCTGCGTTTGCGCCCAACGCAACCACCGGCAACAGTTCCACCATGACGCTCACGGCGTCGGGTGCCGCAACGCCGGGCAGCTACACGGTCACCATCACTGGCACGGCCGCAGGATTGGCCAACGTCACCACGACGGCCTCGGTCACCGTGACGGCAAGCGGCGGTGGTTCGGGGAGCATCAATTGGCGCTTCTGCGATCAGGACAACATTCCCACGTGGTTTGCCGTGAAGGATGGGACGGGGCCATGGACCCGGGTGCTGGTGGGCAGTCAGAACACCTATAGCTTCTCGGTGAATGCCGCGTCGGTGGGCATTGCCTATGCGGTTCCCAAAACCGGCGGTGTGGCCGACGTCAGTGTGTACTACTACGCGGCCTCCGAATTGCCTGGAGAAGCGGCCGCGGAGTGCGCGGACAATCCGGCGACCAAGTCACTCACCGGGACCGTCGCCAATGTCGCACTGTTGCAGCAGGCGAATGTGGGCGTGGGCGGATCAAACGGCGTCGTCAGCGGCCCCTCCACCACGTATTCGCTGACCGGTGTTGCGGATGGAGTGACCGATCTTCTGGCGTTCCGCAGCACCCTTAACATCGGCGCGGGGGTGACCACCGTCCCCAACGCCGTCATCCTGCGGCGCAACGTGAACTACGCCAATGGCAGTGCCATTCCGCTGCTCGACTTCAGTGGAGGCGAAGCGTTTGCGCCGGCGACCGCTACGTATACGCTGGCCAACTCCAGCGGGGAAAACGCTACCTTGGTGGTTGGCTTCAACACGGCGAACGGTTCAGTCGGCAACTACGCCTTCGGAGCGCTGGCAAGTACGTCGACGTCACTCACCGCGTATGGCATTCCCTCCAACCGGACGCAGGCGGGCGACTTCCATTTTGCCATCGCCACGTCGGCGACCGTGGATGCGTCATCGTTCCGCATTCTGTTCCAGTACAACCGTGACCTGGCGAACCGCACGCTGACCCTTGGCGCGCCGATGGCCACCCCCACGCTCACCACCGCTTCGTCGTCGCCCTACACCCGGCTCAAACTGCGCGGGGCGTGGACCAACGAGTACAACGCGTCGTACGGTTGCTCGTTCACGCAGGGGACCACGACGACGCGCGTCTGGACGGTGTCAGCGACTCGTGGCTACTACGCGTCGCAGCCATCCGAGTATGAGTTGGAGACGCCAGACTTCAGCGGAGTGGCCGGCTTCCAGAACACCTGGGGACTGTTGAGCGGCCAGCAGGTGCAGTGGGCCGTGACCGGTATTGGTCCGATCAGTGGCACGATCGGCGTGATTGCTGAAGGCACCGCGTACAAAGCCGCCTCGCGCCAGGGCAACATTACACCGTGACCTGAACGACGATTGCAGCTCCAAGGGCGCCCGGCTTACTCCGGGCGCCCTTTTCGTATGCAGCCACCATCCGCTCATGACGGGCGGACTTACCGGCTCAATATCGCGGACGGCGGGTTCTGGTACGGTTGCCGGTGGGATTGTCACCGTTCGCGCCACTGGTGGTCAGGCTACTCAGCCCGTCTGTTCCTGCCGCTGCCGGCGCCGTTCCAACGGCGTCACATCGCGCCGCGCGGCAGGCGTAATGCCCACTTCACGGGCCTTGTTGCGAAACTCGGGGCCGTGATCCACCGGACGTCCGGTTTCGTGCTGCCATTGATGCACCATTTCGTGCAACAAAGTGTGCATCGCCTCACGCCATCCATGCCTGGTGATGTGCGACCGCGACATCACAATCTCCGGCTCCAGATGTCGCGAGCCCGGATCGAAGTGCCCAAGCCGCGTGGCCATCTTGCCGGACAGGCGCAGCGGAATGCTCTTGAGCGTGCCGGCAAACCATTGCGCGTTCAACTGGCGATGCGCCTCGGTGAGTTGAGCGATCATGGCCAGGTCGCCCGGCTTGGCGGGTTCCTGCCGTCGGGCCACGGGAGCCCGCTCCACGTCATGCGCCAGAATCACTTCGCGGGCGGCCAGACGCTCCGTCTTGTTGCGGGCAATCGCAAAGGCCACAATGGCCCGCAGAACCGACTCCGGCGCTTCGGCGTACCCTTCGTTCACCCGCAGGGTGCGACCAATGAGCGACACCATGACGGTCCGCGTGCGCATGAGCACCAGTTGCTCCACGCCCCGCAGCCCCATGTCCTGCAGGCGCGAGAACAGGACGGCGGTGCGTGCTCGCAACGCGGTGCGCCCTCGCGCAAAGCGCGCGTCTTCGCCTTCGGGGGCAGGCGACGGTGCAGCAGGCGCCGGGGTGGGCGCCACTGAAAAGAAGCCGAGCTGCAGATCGTCGAAGAGGGACACCTCACCAAATTGGGGGTGCCCCTCTTCAGCGGCAACTGGCGATGGCCAAAACGACGTTCCCTCCGTCGGCAATTGTCCCCCGCATCCCAATCCTACGTCGGGGCGACCTCAAGTCGGACCGCATCGACGATGGCCGCCAGCGCCGCAATCTGGTCTCCCGTGATATCGTGCCCAAGTCCCGGATAGATCCGCAGGTCCACCAGGGCGCCGAGTTCGGCAAACACGTCGGCCGACCGACGGACCAGATCTTCAGGGATGTGTGTGTCGGCGTCGCCGCAGGCCAGCACCACCGGCGTGCCATGCAGCGATCCTCGGTCACTGCGCGCGACGGCGGGGTCACCAATAAGTGCCCCCGCCATGGCCACCACGCCGCCAAAACGGGCGCCGTCCACGGCAGCGCGCGCCGCATACTCCAGTGTGAGACAGGCCCCCTGGGAAAAGCCCACGAGAATGATGCGGTGGTCCGCAATGCCCGCCGAACGCACCTGCGCGACGGCCGCCCCCAGCGCCGATAAGGCGCTGGACAGCCACGGTTCGTTCAGCGCTGTCGGCGCGAGAAAGCGCTGGGGATACCAGCTGTTCCCAATGGCGACGGGCGCGACCAGCGCCGCATCCGTGGCTTTGGCCGCCCGCGCAATGGGGAGCATTCCCTCGGCGCTCCCGCCGCGCCCATGCACCATCACCAGGGCATACGCAGCAGTGGCCAGCGGCACACCCGCCACCAGCGGGGAGGCCGCCGCGTGAGGCCCCACCACGACAGCCGCCTCGTTCGGGGTTGGCATACTCATTCCGTCGTCTCCACCTGCGGGGTAATCATCAGCCGGCGCCCGGGATGCCCACGCATGCCCGTGTCGCCATCTGTTCCGTCGTACGGCCACGGCGCGCGATCAATATCCGTGAGGTGCGCGGCAATCTGCTCACGGTGTCCTTCCAGCCACGGCGGAAGTCGCAACGCGCTTCCCGTGGTGGTCACCGGTTCATCGGTCAGGAAGCCGGGCCCCATGGTTGCGAGTTCCACGATGTGCCCGTCCGGATCTTTGGTATAGATGCTCTTGAAGTACACGCGGTCCATCACTGGCGATACATGATGTCCCGCGTCGAGCAGTCGCTCGCGGAACAGCAGTTGTGTGTCCTCGTCGGCGACGGCCAGCGCGTAATGGTGCCCCTGCCCCGTGCCCATGTGGGCGCGACGGTCGGTGGCGGGGCGCTCAAGATACGTGATGAGGGAGCCCGGGCGCGCGTCGGCCGTGCCCCAGTACCAGTGTCTGGTGCCGGGATCGTCGAAGTTTTCCGTCATCTTTACACGGGCCATGCCGAGGGTGTGCCCAAGGAATTCGTGCGTGCGCTCGATGTTGGCCGTCATGGCCGTAATGTGGTGCATGCCGCGCGTGAGTTGCATGGCCGCGTCGATCGTCGTGACGGGCTCCGGCCATGTGATGGATTCAATGGCGGCTTCGTCCCGCCCGCCACGCACTTTTTCAGCGGGGGGCGTGTGCGAGGCAGTGACCCCGACCTGCTCATCCCACCACAGGCCGGGCCCGTCGGTGGCAATCTCCACGATCTGGCCATCGGGATCGCGCACGTACAGACTGGTGAAGTAGTTGCGGTCATACGGGCCAATCACCCGCAGGCCAAGGTCGGCAAGCCGCCGCTTCCAGCGCAGCAGCGCATCGCGATCGGCGACGCGCAGCGCAAAGTGATGAGTGCCACCAATACCGGTACGACCGCGCGGTGCCCTGGGCCATTCGAAGAAGGTGACGACGGTCCCTGCGCTGCCGGTCTCGTTGGCAAAGTACAGGTGGTAGCTGCCCGGATCGTCGAAATTGACGGTGGTCTTCACCAGGCGCAGCCCCAGTACACGCGCATAAAAATCGACCGTGCGCTGGGCATTGCTGGCCACGAGGGTGACGTGGTGCAGGCCGAGAATGGCGGAACTGGTGGGGTGCATAGACGGTCTCCTGCCCAAAGGCGGCATATACATATCTCACTACTAAACTATATCAAATCTTAGCCTTGGCAACTGTTTCCGGCACGAATTACTTCTTGGCTATGACGCCGCATTCACCTGCTCCGTTGCCGGCCGGTCTGGCCGCCAGTTTCGACACCGTGCGGCCGTTGGGGGCTGGTGGAATGGGGGCGGTGTGGCTGGTACGCGACCGGTTTCTCGATCGGCTCGTGGCCCTCAAGGTTCTGCATGCGGACCACTCGGGGCCAGAGGAGCGCGAGCGCTTCCTGCGCGAGGCCCGCACCAGCGCACGGCTTGAGCATCCGCACATTATCGACGTGTACCGCGCGGACGAGACCGATGGCGTGGTGTGGTTCTCGATGCGCTACATCAACGGCGAATCGGTTGGCGACCGGCTGCGCGATCGCGGCCCCATGGCCGTGGCCGACACGCTGCGCGTGCTGCGGGAAGTGTCCTGGGGGCTCGCATACGCGCATGCGCGCGGCGTCGTGCACCGCGACATCAAGCCGGACAACATTCTGCTCGACCGGGATTCCGGTCGGGCCGTGGTGACGGACTTCGGCATTTCGCGCGATGCGGCCGACGCATCGAATCTCACGATGGTGGGCAACGTGCTGGGCTCGGTGCACTACATGAGCCCCGAGCAGGCCGCGGGTGAAGACGTGGATGGTCGCAGTGATGTGTACGCACTGGGCTGTGTGGCGTACCACATGCTGGCCGGCGCGCCGCCGTTCGACGGGACCGCGCAGTCGGTCCTCGTGGCGCATGTCACCAAGCAGCCGCCGTCACTTGCGACATTGCCGCAGATCCCCACCGAACTTGCGCTGTTGGTGAACCGCTGCCTGCATAAATCCCCCGGTGAACGCCCGGCCAGCGCCGATCACTTGGCGAGTGCCTTTGACGCGCTGATGCGTGACGCCGAGGAGCAGGCACAGGCCTCGGCCGACGCGGCACCGGGTGGTGTGCTTTCGGAGAATGAAGCGCGCGTGGTGTGGCAGCGCGCCGCGCAGCTGCAGGCAGAAGCGGCGCACCGCATGGAACGACGGGCGGCGCTCGAGAGTGCGCGCATCAGCGGCGAACAGACCGCTGTCGTGACCGACGAGGCGTATCGAGTGCGCGACGTCGAGGCAGCGGCGGTGGAAGCGGGCATTTCCCGTCAATACGTCGCGATTGCCCTCGCGGAGTTGCGTGCCAATCCCGGGTCGGCGGCACTGGCCGATCCCATCTCGGAGCGTGCGGACCGGCGGACCACTTTGCTCATGGGCACCGCCGACCGCGCGCTCTCGGTGTCGCGGGTCATTCCAGCGTCGCCCAAGGATACGTTGCAGGCACTCGGGGCAGTGTTCACGGCCGCCCCCCATGCGTTCACCCTGCAGGACACGGTGAACGGCCACCCGCTCGACGGCGGCATCATGCGCTTCAAGGTGCCGCGTTTCGTGGAGGCCTATTCAAATCCATTCGCCGGCATGTCCAAGGAGAAGGCGCTGCGCTACCGGCTTGAACAGATCGAATTGTTCGATCTGAACGTCACGCTGCAGCCACGTGGCACCGCCGCGGCGCCCGCGTGCGAGATCGTGGTGACCGGTGACCTGCGTGCAGGACTCCGGCGCAACGTGATGCTCGACCTCGGCATCATGGCCGGCGTGAGCGTCATCGCCAGCGTCAGCACGGCGCTCAAACTCGGCAGCATGTTGAAGGTGCCGGTGCTGAGTGCCGCTCCCTTGATTGCCGCCGCCGGCGCGGCGGTGCTGGGTACAGCGGCTGTCGTTCTCTGGTACCGGTGGCTCTTCCGCGGCGCGTTGCGCGAGACCTACGAGGAACTTGGCGGGCTGCTCAAGTCGGTCGAGCAGCAACTCAGTACGCGACGTCTGTTCAGCGGGGAGCGGTCAGCGGCGACGGATGCGGCATCGAACGCGTCATTGACGTCACCGTGGCGTTCGCCGCAAACCGACCCGTTGATGCCTCGAACGTCCACGCCTGCACCATAATTTCGGTCGGCGTGGCTTCGATGATGTTGAGGGCGCTGGGTCGGTGTCCACGCATGCGATTCGACAGCGTGTTCGCGGCGCTTACGAGGAAACGACTGCCCTGACGCTCGACGACCTCAGCGCGCTCTTCGTGATCGTGTCCGGTGCAGACGACATCGACAGGCATGGTGGCCAACGTATCGAGAACACGGTTGGGCTGCTTGAGCCCCCATCGTTTGGAGAGCCGGCCGCGCACCACATTGTGGTGCACCACCAGTAGCCGCAGATCGCCGGACGGCGCCTGAGCCAATCGCGAGGCGGCATCTCGCAGTTGCTGCGACGTGAGCCCCCCTTTCACGCGCCAATCGCGCGGATACCAGGTGAGCGCTTCCGGATTGGTGCCCCACGCGGAATTGAGCCCTACCATCGTGACGCCTGGCACCTGCACCGTGGGCGACAGGTCCTGATTGATGAACGTCCGATAGCGTTCGTGCACGCGCGAAAATTCGCCGTATCCAAAGGGCGCATGCCACCAGGCGGCATCGTGGTTGCCAGGCACCGTAATGACCGGTGCGCACGCCTGAAACCGATCCACCAGCGCGCGCGCCGCTTCAAATTCGTGGGTTCGGGCCCGCTGGGAAAAATCCCCTGAAATGACAATGGCATTCCACCGCTCTTCGCGCGCCAGCGCGAGGGCGGCGTCCACGTGGGCCTGCACAAACGGGCGCCCACAGTGAATGTCGGAGCAATGCAGAATGCGCACGCGGGGGGCGTGCGCGGCGTCCACGATCGTCACGCGTCAGGCCAGCTTCGCAATCACCGCATCGGTGAAGGCATCGGTACCGGCGGTACCGCCCAGGTCGCGTGTCAGCACCATGCCCTCGCGAATCGTGGACTCAAACGCATCGCGAATGCGTGTGGCGTTGCTGACATCACCGATGTGCTCAAGCATCATGCACGCGGCCAGCACGAGCGCACCGGGATTCGCCACGTTCTTGCCAGCGATATCAGGCGCAGTGCCGTGGACGGCCTCGAAGATCGCCGCGTTCTTGCCGATGTTGGCCCCCGGGGCCAGCCCCAGTCCGCCCACCAGCCCCGAGATTTCATCGGAGAGGATATCGCCGAACAGGTTGGTGGTGACCACCACGTCAAACTGTTCAGGGCGCATGACCAGGTGCATGGCCATGGCGTCAATGATGCGCTCTTCGAACTGAATGCGCCCTTCGTATTCTCGTGCGACCATCCGCCCGACATCCAGGAACAGCCCCTGCGAGTACTTCAGGATGTTGGCCTTGTGGACGAGCGTCACCTTCTTGCGATCGTGTGCCAGCGCGTACTCGAAGGCGTAGCGAACAATCCGCTCGCTCCCCTGCCGGGTAATGATGGCGACCGATTCCGCCGCGGCGCGGGGGTCGTCCCCAATGCGGACATAGTGCTCCACCCCGATATACAGCCCTTCGGTGTTCTCCCGAATAAGCGTGATATCGATGTTCTCGAAGCGCCCCGGCACGATGGTGCGGGCCGGGCGCACGTTCGCGTACAAGTCAAACGTCTTCCGGAGCGCGACGTTGATGGATCGGAATCCTTCGCCGACCGGCGTTTCCAGTGGGCCCTTGAGCGCCACCCGCGTCTGCTTGATGGAATCGAGCGTAGCGTCCGGAATGGGGTCGTTCCAGCGGGCCACGCCGGCCATCCCGGCGACCTGACGGTCCCAGGAGATGTCGCAACCAGCGGCATCGAGGATGCGGACGGTGGCGTCGGCAATCGAGGGACCGATGCCGTCGCCGGGAATTAGGGTAACGGGAGTTGGCATGGCGAAGCATAGCCACCTCCACGCCCGGCGGGGATCGGAACGACCGGTCCTAATGAAGACAACGCCCCTCGCCGGATGCGCGTTCATTGACAAGCCACGGTCCCGGAGCGCATATGGGCACGTCGGTTCCCACCTCTTCCCCTCCGCGTGTCTCGACTGCTGAAACTCCTCCCCTGGCTGGCCGTGGCCGCCGTCGGCGCGGGTGCCATGGCCTTTGTGGCCATCAATCGCGGCGAGCAGATTAGCGCCGCCTGGCTCCTCACTGCCGCGATCTGCACCTACCTGATCGGCTATCGGTTCTATAGCCGCATCATCTCCCACGACATCTTCAAGCTCGATCCGGAGCGGGCCACCCCGGCCGAACGGCTCGATGACGGCCGAGATTTCGTTCCGACCAACAAGTGGGTGGTGTTCGGCCACCACTTCGCCGCCATTGCCGGCCCGGGACCGCTGGTGGGGCCCACGCTGGCGGCTCAGTTCGGCTTCCTGCCCGGCGCCATATGGATTCTGGTTGGCGTGGTGCTGGGTGGGGCGGTCCAGGACTTCATCATTCTGTGCGCGTCCGTGCGCCGGGACGGCAAGTCGCTGGGACAAATGGCCAAGGAAGAGATCGGCACGGTAGCCGGGACCACAGCGCTCGTGGCCGTGCTCGGCATCATGATCATCCTCATCTCCGTGCTGGCGTTGGTGGTGGTGAATGCCCTGCGCGACAGTCCCTGGGGCACGGTCACCATCGGCCTCACCATTCCCATCGCCCTGCTGATGGGACTGTACATGCGTTACATCCGTCCGGGCGCCGTGCTGGAAAGCACCGCGTTCGGCCTGGTGCTGCTGGGCGTCTCGCTCTACGCCGGCAAGTGGGTATCGGAGTCGGCCACCTGGGCGCCGGTGTTCACGCTTGACGGCACCACACTGTCGTTGCTGGTCATGGCCTACGGCTTCGCCGCCTCGGTGCTGCCGGTGTGGCTACTGCTGGCCCCGCGCGACTATCTGTCGGCGTTCGTGAAGGTGGGCGTCGTGCTTGCTTTGGCGGTCGGCATTCTGTGGGTGCTGCCGCCGCTGGAAATGCCGGCCGTCACCAAGTTCGTGGACGGTACCGGGCCGGTCTTTGCCGGGAAGCTGTTCCCGTTCGTGTTCGTGACCATTGCCTGCGGCGCCATCTCCGGATTCCACGCGCTCATCTCATCCGGTACTACCCCCAAGATCCTCAAGCGGGAGTCGGATGCGCGGTTGATCGGCTACGGATCCATGCTCACCGAATCGCTGGTCGCCATCATGGCGCTCATCGCGGCGTGCGTGCTCACGCCGGGCGTGTATTTCGCCATCAACTCGCCGGCTGGCGTCATTGGCACGACGGCCACGGCGGCAGCGGACGCCATCAACAACTGGGCGCTCTTCAAACCGATCACGGCCATGGAGCTCGAATTGCTGGCCAAGCAGGTTGGCGAGAGCTCACTGCTGTCACGCACGGGTGGTGCTCCCAGCCTCGCCGTGGGCATGGCGCACCTGTTCTCACAGGCGTTGGGCGGTGAGGCCACGATGGCGCTGTGGTACCACTTCGCCATCATGTTCGAGGCCCTTTTCATTCTCACGACGCTCGATGCCGGCACGCGCGTGGGTCGCTTCATGCTCCAGGACATGCTCGGCAATATCTGGAAGCCACTCGGCAAGGTGTCGAGTTATCCGGCCGGCATTTTTGCGAGCGCCGTGTTCGTGTCCATGTGGGGGTACTTCCTGTATCAGGGCGTCACCGACCCACTCGGAGGTATCAATTCGCTCTGGCCGCTCTTCGGCATCTCGAATCAGTTGCTGGCTACGGTGGCGCTCTGCGTCGGCACGACGGTCATCATCAAGATGGGCAAGCAGAAGTACGCCTTCGTCACGCTGCTCCCCATGGCGTGGCTGGTGATTGTGACCATGACCGCCGGGCTCACGAAGATCTTCTCGGCCGACCCGAAGCTGGGCTTCCTGAGCCACGCCTCACTGATTCAATCGCAGATTCTGTCCGGTACGCTGCCCGCGAACATCAAGACCGTTGAAGCGGCGCAGCGCATGATCTTCAACGACCGGCTCGACGCCGGCGTGGCTGCGTTCTTCCTCGTGTCGGTCGTGATCATTCTCAGCGCCTCCATCACGGAGTGGCTGGCGGTCATCAGCGGCCGGAAGGCGGCGGTGAGCAGCGAGACCCCGTTCGTGCGAACCCAGCTTACGGGAGCCTGAGCGCTCGGCAACGCTGAACGCGTTCCAGCAGGATATCGGGGAGCACGAGCTGTACGACGTGCTCCCCGAAGTTTTTGTCGTCTCCACGAACGGCACCCTTGCCAGGACCCGCAGAGAACTGCTGGAGCGATCTCCGGGCCAGCGCCAGCGCGTGTGCCTGCTGCGGCACATCCCGTAACACCGCCGCCGCCGCGTGCAGTTGGGTCCACCGGTAGGCACTGGCGCCAAAGAGCATTTCCCGTGGTTCGAGGCACGCCCCGGCGACCAGGTATTCCAACGTCGCCAGCCGTTCGGACGCCGGGAGATCACGCTGGGCCGCACGGGATACGAGCGCCTGCGGCGAGAGCTTCCAACCGCTGGCCCAGAGTGCGTCCTGGCCACGCTCGTGCGCGTCACGCGTGGGGAGCGTGGCGGTGTAGACGGTTGCCGCTGTCGCGGCGCTCAGGGCACCTGCAACCGCCAGACCGGCAACCACGAGGACACGGACAGGGGGCATTGGCACGCAAAAGAAGGCGGGACGCTCGCAATCTGGCGGGCGGCGATAGATCTTTCCGAAGGAAAGCGTTCCATCACTCTCCGTACGAGTCACCGCCCACGGCGTCACAGCCGTATCACGCTCCCCGCCTCGCCGTTACACCATGGCGCATCCAGCCCACTCCGTGAGCACTCCGGGTCCCACCACGCCATCAGGGCGTGGCCGCTGGCTGGCGACCCTGCGTCGCGTCGCGGCCGTGGTGCGACGAATGATTGGCGTTCCGGATTACGAGAACTATCTGGCGCACATGCGCCAGCGCTACCCCGAGTGCACGCCACTCGATCGGAAGACGTTCGAACGCGAGCGGCTGACGGCCCGTTACAAGGCCACCGGCTCGCGCTGCTGCTGACCATTCCAGCCTCTCCTGTCATGTTGCCTGCTCTCTCGCGGCGCGCGCCCCTGTCCTGGGTGCTCGCCGGGTGTGTGGCGTTTGCCCCTGCCCCGCTGCTTGCACAAGCCGCCTTCGATTTTTCCATCGCCAACATCATGCGCGGCCCTGAGCATTTCGGGCGCGAGCCGCAGAATGTGGCATGGAGCGCCGACGGAAAATGGTTGTACTTCCAGTGGGCCCCTGCGGGCGCTGCCTGGGATGCCCCCCTGCGCCCCTATCGTGTGCAGCCCGCCGCGGGTGCGTTGCCCACGGAAGTCACGGATGCCCACATGGACAGTGTCGCGGCTTCGCTGGCGGACGGACCGCTCACGAGAAACCGTCGTCAGCGCGCAGTGTCGGCGCGGGGCGATCTGTATTTGGTGACGACGGCAACCGGCGCAGTGCGGCGACTTACCGAGACGGTGGCAGCCGAGGGCGACCCGCGATTCAGCGCGGACGAACAGCAGCTGCTGTTCATTCGCGATGGCAATGCGTTCGCGCTCACGCTCGCGACGGGTGCCATCCGGCAACTGACCGACGTCCGGTCGGGCCCTGCCCCGCGGGATTCCGTGCCCGCGACCGGCATGCGCGGTGCGCTTGAGCGGCAGCAGCGCGAATTGTTCGAGGTCGTTCGGGACCAGCGTCGTGCCGACTCGCTCCGCGCAGCACAACGCAAGGCCGCCCTGGAGCGTGCGTTGCCCGCGGTGTATCTGCCGACGGGGCAGCGACTCGCCATGCTCAGTGTTTCGCCGTCACTTCGTTCGGCCATCGTGCTGACCGTGAACACGCCGCCGGGAACACCGCGCCAGACGATCGTGCCCAACTACGTGACCGGCAGCGGATTTACCGAGGATATTCCGTCACGCACCAAGGTCGGCGATGCGATGGCGCAGTTCCGCGCGTATCGACTCACGCTGGCCACCGGCGTCTTGCAGCCGCTCTGGGTCATCAACGGCGATAGCAGCCGTGTGGCGTCGCAGGTGCGCTTTTTGAGCTGGAGTGACGACGGGTCGGCCGGACTGCTGGCGGGCTATACCCCCGACTTCAAGTGGCGGTATCTCAGCACCATCGCGGACAGCGGCGTGGTGCGCGTCGTGGAAGCGCTGAACGACAGCGCTTGGGTGGGAGGCCCGTGTGGCGGATGCATGGGATGGCTTCCCAACGGACGCGTGTGGTACGCCAGCGAAGCCAGCGGGTACGCGCATCTGTATTCGGTGAACCGCGATGGCAGCGATCGGCAGACGTTGACCAGCGGGCCGTGGGAAGTGGAGCGCGCGGAACTGTTGCCGGACGGGGCGACGTTCCTGCTGCACACCAGCGAGGAATCGCCGTTTGTCCGGCACGCCTACCGTATGGCGGTCACGGGCGGTACGCGTACCAAGGTGACGCGGGAACACGGAGGGCACGGCATTGTCATGAGCCCCGACGGCAAGCGCTTTGCCGACCTGTATTCCGCCAGCAACCTGCCTCCAGAGTTGTATGTCGCGGCGGCATCGGGAGAGGGGATGACGCGACTGACCACGAGCACGTCGGAGGCGTTCCGCTCACGCACGTGGCTCAAGCCATCGATCGTGAAGATCCCCGCCAGCGATGGCGTTCAGGTACCGGCGCGCATTTACCGACCGCAGGATATGGGCGCCCAGCCCAATGGCGCGGCGGTCATCTTCGTGCATGGTGCCGGCTACATGCACAACGTGCATGATTTCTGGAGCAGCTACGGTCGCGAGTATCTGTTCAATCAGTACCTCGCGAGCAAAGGCTACGTCGTGCTGGATGTGGACTATAGGGCGAGCGCCGGCTACGGCCGCGATTGGCGCACGGCGATCTATCGCTGGATGGGGGGCCGCGATCTGCAGGATCAGGTGGACGCCTCCAGGTATCTCAACGCGCAGTTCGGCATCGACCCCGAACGCGTGGGCATGTATGGTGGCAGCTATGGCGGCTTCATGACGCTCATGGCGCTGTTCACGGCCCCCAAGTCTTTCGGCGCCGGCGCCGCGTTGCGCAGTGTGACCGACTGGTCGCACTACAACCACGGGTACACCGGCGGCATTCTGAACCTGCCGCAGGGCGACACGCTGGCCTACCGGCGGTCGTCGCCGATCTTTTTTGCCAGTGGTCTGGAGGACCCGCTGCTGATGGCGCACGGCATGGTGGACACCAACGTGCACTTCCAGGATATTGTCCGACTGTCGCAGCGGCTCATTGAGCTGGGCAAGCCGGGGTGGGAGCTCGCGGTCTATCCCGTGGAAGATCACGGCTTCGTGCGACCGGATTCGTGGACCGATGAGTACCGTCGCATTTACGAACTGTTTGAGCGGACGATTGGCGCCAACGGGGTCAAGGCGAAGCGTTAGCGGCGGACGGTCTGGGGGTCAGTGAAAGCCATGCGGCTGCCACCAGCGCCAGCGCGGCCCCCATTCCGAACGCGGTCGCGCTCCCATAGGCATCCCAGACCGCACCGAAAACGACGCTGGCCGGGAGCGCGGCCAGCCCGAGGACCCCGTGGTACCATCCAAAGGCAGTCCCGCGCTGCGCCGGCTGTACGAGATCGGCCACCATGGCCTTCTCAGCCCCTTCCGACAGGCCGAACACGGCCCCGTACACGGCGAACAGTGCCCAGGCATGCCATGGGGCCTCGGCAAGCGCAAAACCGGCGTAGACGGCCGCGTAGAGCGCCCAGCCGGCCACGATCAGGGGCCGACGTCCAATTCGATCGGATAAGGCGCCCCCCGGCGTACTGGACGCACTCTTGACCAGGTGCATGGCCACCCACAGCAGGGGAATGAGCGAGGTGGCCACTCCCAACTGCGACGCGCGCAGCAGCAGAAAGGCGTCGGTGGAATTCCCAAGGGTGAACAGCACCATCGGGGCGATCCCACGCCAATAGCTGCGCGGCAACGGAGGGGTGGCGACGGCTGCCGCCGTTGCACCGCTGTCGCGCGCCGTGCGGGCGGGAACGATCCGCGGGGGCTCTTTCACGAACAGCACCGCGACCAGCACAGCCAGAGCACCGGGAATGGCGGCCACCCAGAACAGCTGGCGCACCGTCAGCCCCAGCGCGTGCAAGCATACGAGCGCAATGAGTGGCCCCACGACTGCGCCGGCATGGTCGGCCGCCCGGTGAAAGCCGAACGCCCTGCCACGAAGGGATGCTGGCACGGCCGCGGCCAGCAACGCGTCGCGAGGGGCGCCGCGAATGCCTTTCCCCACACGATCCACCAACCGGATCGCCAGGACCTGCGTGCCGGACTGGGCCACCGCCACCAGCGGCCGGACCAGTGATGCGACGGTATAACCGGCCACGATCAGTGGCTTGCGCCGGGCGACCCGGTCAGACCACCATCCACTGGCCACTTTCAGCACCGCCGCCACTGCCTCAGCGGCCCCTTCAATCAGCCCCACCATGCGCACCGAGGTCCCCAGCGTGCCCACCAGAAACAGCGGGAGCAGCGGGGCGATGATTTCACTCGACGCGTCAGTCAGGAAACTCACGGCCGCCAGCGCCAGCACGTTCCCGCGTGGGCGCCACGATGTGGCGTGAGAATCGTCGGATGACGGAGCAGCCACGGACCGGGCTCCCACCGCATTTGGCGGCGGATGAAGAGTGGATTGCCGCCGCGTGTGCCGAGATACGGGCACAGCAGTCGTGGACGTTTCAGATGCAAAAGGCGCTGGCTGCGATCCCGGCCCCTACCGGGAACGAAAGTACCCGAGGCCGTGCGGTGCAACAGGCACTATCTCACGAGGGCAATGGCCAAGCCATCATGGATGAGGCCGGGAATATCTGCAGTCTGGTCGCACCTCCCTCCGAGGCGGATGTGCAGCCCCCCGTCGTGTGCATGGCCCATCTGGATTCCGTCTATGCCATTGCCCCCGACCTCTCCCAACCCGTCACCGTTTTCGGCACCGCGCAGCATGCGCAGGCACCAGGGATCAGCGACAACGGCCGTGGCCTCGCGGGGTTGATCACCCTCGCCCGCGTGCTGCAACTGCCCCCCATCCGCGATCGATTGCGTCGCCCGGTCCACCTGATCGCCACGGTGGGAGAAGAAGGTGAGGGAAACTTGCGCGGTGCGCGGGCCTGGTTTGACACGGCTGCTCTAGCGGGCCTCGTCCCGTGTGCCGCCATCGCCATAGACGGACCGGGAGACGACACCATTGTCCATCACGCCGTCGGTTCGCATCGGCTGCGAGTGACCATACACGGACACGGTGGGCACAGCTGGGCACACGCCAACGCGGCCAACCCTATTCACGTACTGGGTGACTTCATTGCGCGCGCCACACGACTTGGTGACGCACGATCACGTGAGGCGGTAGTGCATATCACGCGCATGTACGGCGGCGAATCCCTCACCGCCATCCCGCAGCACGCCTGGGTGGACGTTGACCTGCGCGGCACCTCGGCGAAACACGTAGAACGGGTAAGGCGGGAACTCGTGCGTCTGGTGCACGAACTCACTCCGTCTGCGTTGCGCGCGGAACTCACGGTACTCGGCGATCGGCCGGCTGGCAGCCTCCCCGCCGAGCATCGACTCGTGCAGGCCGCGTGCCGAGCGACGGAGCAAGTGGGGGCGACGCCGCAATCGGCCGTGGCGTCTTCCGATGCCAACATTCCGCTGTCGCGCGGCATCCCGGCCATTGCCATTGGCGCCGGTGGCAGCGGCGGTGGAGCGCACACGAGTAACGAGTGGTACGACGACACACACGGTGCGCGCGGGTTGGAGCGTCTGTTGCGTGTAGTGCTCGCGGTGGCGGCGTAACCCGGACCGCTACGTAGGCTCAGTCGTCCAGCAGTTCGAACGCG
Source organism: Gemmatimonas phototrophica (assembly GCF_000695095.2). Taxonomy (NCBI): domain Bacteria; kingdom Pseudomonadati; phylum Gemmatimonadota; class Gemmatimonadia; order Gemmatimonadales; family Gemmatimonadaceae; genus Gemmatimonas; species Gemmatimonas phototrophica. The sequence continues at coordinate 2,991,299 of NZ_CP011454.1, forward strand.
GGGGGACTGGGCGATGTCGTGAAGAACAGCGATCGGTGTGATGCACTGTGGTGCACGCGCAAATAGCGTTCGCGCCATTTGGCGGCAAAGCGTTCGGCGTCTACGGTGGGGACCATGGCCCACACAGCGCCACCAAATCCTGCCCCGAATGCACTGGCCGCCGTCGCTCCCAACTCCCTGGCGTAGCGCTGCAAATGCACCGTTTCGGCGATCTGATTTTCGAGGGCCCGTTCAGCGCCGGCCTGTGATTTATCCACCAGACGCCCGAACTCCGTGAAATCCTCACGCTGCAATGCGTCGGCGGCCTGCGGCACGATGACGAATGTCTCGTCAAAGAATTGTCCGAGACGCCCCACAAGGTGCCCCGCCGAGAACTCCGCGTCGGCCGCGCGTTCCGCCGCGGCCCGCAGCGAGTCCGGAATTTCGACCAGCGGCTCGTCACCGGTCGCAGCGAAAAAGGCATCGCGCAGGGTGTGCACAGGCGTGGTGGTGGTGGCATTCCACGCCGCCACCAACCGATGGGCCGTACGCGCTGCCCGATTGTACCGTTCCTTGGCCGCCCCGGTTTTGGCGGCGACTACGCCGCTCACTCCCACCACAAACGTGTGTGTTGCCGGCCATGTCACGGTTCGTTCGAAATGGACAGGCGCCCAGGAAAACTGCTCAAGCCGGGTACGCTCTGAGCAGAGGATGGCAGTCTGGTCCTGGGCGCCGCCCATGGTGCCCACCCCCTTTTCTCCGGTCAGCACGCCGAAGTTCATCCCGTTTTCGAGCGCGCCCACATAGCCGGCCAGCGCGGCCCGATCGGGCAGTGCTTCCTGAAACAGTGGATGCGTGTCAAGCGCGTTGAGTGCCGTGAACGCCAGAGTGAGTCCGACGGTCAGCGCGCTGGAGCTGGACACGCCCGCGGCGGGTGGGAGGTTGCTCGCCAATGCGACATCCGCGCCCTGCATGCTGGCGCCAAAGTTGCGCACGAGCCGGTTGATGACCGTGCGCGGATAGATGGCCCACGGAATGGAACCGCGCGCGGTGGAATCCAGCGAGAGCGCCATGGCTTCGCGACGACGCGCGTCACGCAACACCACCTGACGGTCGTCCCGGCGTCGTGCCACGATGACGATGCCGCGCTCCACGGTGCACAACAGCGAACGCCCGCCGGCGTAGTCCACGTGCTTGCCGAGAACCTCAATGCGACCGGGCACGATCCACACCCGGCGCTCCGACGACGGGACCTCCCCCTCGTCCAGTGCCTGATGGGCGTCACGCAGCAACGAGCGATAGGCGTCGGCCACCAGCGGCGGAAACGCCGCGTCGGTCAACCGCTGCCGCACGAAGCGTGTGGTCACGTCAGAGCCGCGGCTCAACGGTCGACAGGCGCTCCACGACGGACGCGATATCCGAGCGTTGCGACAGATCCAGGACCGGTGCCGCCATGCGCACGGCACGAACCGGCACGCCTTCCCGCACCGCCAGCCCCACAGCCTCCGGCAGTTCGTATTCACCGCGCGCCGACAGGGGGACACGATGACAGGCCGCAACAATCTCTGGCGTAATGGCCCAGAGATTCATCCCCACCCACCGCGCCGCCTCGCTGGTGAGATCGAGGGAATCACCCGGCTTTTCCACGATGCCGGTGAGCAACCCACTGGCGTCTACCGTGAGAACCGCAAAGGCACGTACTCGCTCGGCATTGATGTTCCCCTCACGCACCAATGCATCGCGATCGAAGGCCACGGTGCCGGCACTGTCTTCGGCGGCGAGGGCGCGAAACGCCTCCGCCGGATAGTAGTTGTCGGCATTGAGTGCCAGGAACGGTACGGGCCCAACGACCTCCGCAGCGGTGGCGATCGCGTTGGCGGTACCGATGGGCGCATCCTGCACGGCATAGCGGATGCGTACTCGCTCGGGCGCCGCGCGCTGCATGAAATGCGCCCGAATGGCATCGTGCTCCGGTCCGATCACAAGCACAATGTCGTCCAGCCCCGCATCCGCCAGGGCGGAGATCACATACTCCAGAAACGGACGCTTGATGGGAATCATCCCCTTCACACCGCTCTCTGCCGCGGCTGCCTGCGATGCATCAAGGGCGGCAGCAGCATCAGTGCGGCGCATCCGGGTACCCAACCCGCGAGCCATGATGACGGCGGTACGAATCACCGATTCCACAGCGGAGCGTGACGCACCGTAGCGTTAGCCGGCCGCGATGGACGGCCCTTGCGGTGCCGTACTGGTACGCCACGCCCCACGCGTAAAGTCGGGGAACTTGACGGGCGCACTGCCTTTGCGAATCGACTGCTCGCAGAGCGCATACGGCACGCTCCACGCGGCGGCGTCGTACACATCGAAGTCCGGCGCCAGCCCTTCGCGCATGCACTGCACCAACCGGTACGCCATGATGAAGTCCATACCGCCATGCCCGCCGTTCTTGCGAGCCAGGTCGCCCACCGCCGTCCAGAGCGGGTGCTCGTACTTGCCCTTGAACTCGCTGAGCGGGGTCCATCGTTCACCACCGGGAGCCCCATCGATGTAGAGGCGCGCCGGATAGTCGTTGAAGATGGCTTTGGAGCCCTGCAGGTTGTTGAGCCGCGAGTACGGACGCGGATTCACCACGTCATGCTGCAGCAGGATGGTGCGCCCCTTGGCCGTCTTGATGAGTGACGTATTCATGTCACCGGCCTTGTAGCTCTCCTTCCACTTCGCGCTGTCCTTGGGCTCGTGGGCGTCACGCCACTCGGTAAGCCCCGCCTCCGGCGACGACATCGATACGACAAAGTCGAAACGGTCGCCGCGATGAATGCCCAGGTACTGCGCCACCGGCCCCAGCCCGTGGGTGGGGTACAGGTTGGTGTCGTGCTGCGTGTGCGGGAACCGGCGCCAGAGCCCTTCGTCGCGATTCTCGAACAGAATGGCGCGCAGGTCATGCAAGTACGCCGCCTCGGCGTGCAGCAACGTGCCAAACACCCCTTCGCGCACCATGCGCAACACCGTGAGCTCGCTGTTACCGTAGCAGCAGTTTTCCATCATGAGACAGTGGCGTTTCGTCTTCTCCGACGTCTCCACCAGTTCCCATGCCTGCTCGGTGGTGAGCGAGATAGGCACCTCACTGCCGCAGTGCTTGCCAGCCTTCATGGCGGCAAGCATCACGGGCGTGTGCCATTGCCACGGGGTGGCGGTGTACACGAAATCCACGTCGTTGCGCTGTACCAGCCGCTCAAAGTCACGCTCGCCGCTGGTGTAGACCTCGGGCGCCTTGCGACCCGCCTTGGTACACATGTCCACGGCCCGCTGCGCCTTCTCGGGGGCAATGTCCGCCACGGCCACGATTTCGACGCCTTCAATTGCCAGCAACTCGCTCAGCACACTGCGCCCGCGCAATCCGGTGCCGACAACGGCGAAGCGCACCGTGGCGTGTTTCTCGAAGGGCATGCCGAGCATGGACCCGTTGCCCGCCCACGTGGGGGCCATGAGATCCACCCGCCAGTCGCTGGTGCTGGCCAGGAGGCGCGCCGGCGTCGCGGTGACGGCCGCCGCGGCGGCCGCCGCGGCACCGGTCAGCAGATCACGACGGGAGAGCGGAGAACGATGGTCGCTCATCCTTCACCCTGAATGTAAGAGTCGTCGCCGATGTTGAGGCTGCCGGACACGCCCTGCACTACCACACGGTCGCCGAGAAAGCAGTCATGCAGCGAGGCATTGGTGATGGTCACGCGCTCACCGGCCACGGTGTCCCGTACCGTGCTGTGGCGCACCACGCTGCCAGCTCCCAGCGACACGTTCGGCCCCACGGTGGCATGCTCAACCACACAGCCTTCTTCGATATAGACCGGCTCAACAATCGTGGCCCCTTCACCCAAAGAGGCCGGCTTGCGAGCGCGCCCCTTGTCGAGCATGACGCGATTCGTTTCCAGCAGTGTTTCAAGCTGACCAGCGTCATACCAGCCGTCCACGTCCACCACTTTGATTTTGGCGCCGTGCTCGATCATGTACTGGAAGGCGTCGGTGAGGTACCACTCGCCCTTGTTGGGCGCCGTGGTCAACACGTGGGCAATGCCTTCCAGCAACAGCTTCCAGTTGCGGATGTAATACAGGCCGATGTTCGCGCGCTTGGAGATGGGCTCTTTGGGCTTCTCCACAATGCGCGTCATGTGCCCGTCTTCGTTGGTCACCACCACACCGAAGCGCTGATAATCCTCTACTTCTTTCGTCCAGATGATGCCGTCGTCCTGGCTGTCCTTCAGGATGCTCAGGTCGGCATCAAAAATGGTATCGACGAAAATGATCAGGACCGGCGCATCGATAAAATCCTTCGCGCGCGCGACGGCCCCGGCGGTCCCGTCCTGTACATCCTGTTCAATGAACACACTCGGGATGTCGTAGGCGGTGGGAGCGAAGGCCTCCACCTTTTCCTTGAGGTGGCCGGTGATGTAGACCACTTGCTCCACATTCCCGAGCTTCTGGACATCGTCCATCACATAGCTCATGACCGGCCGGCCGGCCACTTTGAGCATGGGCTTGGGCACCACATGCGTATGCGGGCGAAGACGCGTGCCTTTGCCGGCCAGCGGGATGATGACCTTCATTGCAAGTACCGGGTGAGTGAGTACTGGGCGCTACGGTGGGATCCTCGCAAAATGCAGAACGGCGACACCCTGTGGGAAGGGCGTCGCCGTCGAAAAAATCACGAATTGCCGTGCGGAATTCAGGGGGCGCTGGTCCCTTCGCGGCCGTAGCGGTCCTTGATGCGCACCACATCGTCCAGCTCAGGCGTGCTGGCCTCCAGGACATCGCAGTCGGTGACCGCCTCCATGTAGTGGATCGTGCCCGGCGTGATGCGGAACGCTTGCCCCGTACTGAGGGCCTGATCACGCAACTCCGTATCGCCCGGAAGCTGCACCCAGTACTTCATCTCGCCGTTCAGCAGGTACACGGTTTCGTCTTTGCGTTCGTGGTACTGCACCGACAGCGCCTGACCGGCCTTGATGTGCAGAATCTTGCCAACGTAGCGGTCGGTATGCGCCCAGATGGTTTCGTGTCCCCACGGCTTGGGTACGTGACGGACATCAACACGACCACTCATCGGCAGTTCCTCATTCGTGAAATGACGGGCTTGGGCCCGGGTTTATCGTAGCGGCAGGGAAAAGCGAGACTGCCCCGTGGTGAGGCTTTCCACCGAACCAAACGGGTCCAGCCACAGCTGCACAGGGCGTGCGCGGAGTTCGAATCGGAGCGTCTGACGATCCAACGCCGGATTGCCGCGCACTACCGTCCACCCGGCGGCTGTTTGCACGCCAACCGGTACCGGATGACGATACACGCCGTGGCGCTGTAACTGCACCGTGACCACCCAAAGGCTGTCGCGCCCGCGACGGCGGGGCGTCACGGAAAGCGAATCCAGGCGGTAGTCGATCGTACCGGTAGAATCGATCCACTGCCCGAAGAACCAGCCCAACGAGGCTCCGGTCACAGCCTCCGCGGCCTGCTGCATGGCGAACCGGTCAACATGTCGAAAGCGCCAGCGGTCCGTGTATTCCCGCAAGAATCGGCGGAACACGGTGTCCCCCATGACGTCGTGTAGTGCCGAATACATGCCAGCGGCGCGGTCATACACCACGGCGTCGTATTCATCCTTGCTGGCAAAGAGGTCGGCGCGCAGGCCGATCGGCGGGGCCGGCTGATTGCTGGTGGGCGCCTCAATCGCGACGGTAAGCGCCTCCACGGCCGCCATGCGGCGGCGGAACGCGGTGTCGGTAACGGTGACCGGATCGGCCCAGCCATGGGCTGCCCGTTCCAGCGCCAGTGGCACGCGGGCCTCCCCTTTCGCCCAATACTCCGAATACGTCGTAAAACCTTCGTCCATCCACGCACTCTGCCACTCGTTGTTGGCCAGCATGCCATAGGTGAACTGGTGACCGGCTTCATGCACAACCAGCGATCGGTCTTCTTCCCCATCCATGATGAGCATCGGGAATTCCGTCCCACTACCCTCGATCCGTTCGGCCACCGTCAGCTGAGGCCAGAGATAGGGCCCAAAGAGCGACTCCAACCACTGGAGCGCATGTCGGAGATCGGCCAGCGTTCGTCCGGGTTGCCACCGCTCATGCAGCACATGCAACGAGACGGTATCGGCGCCTCGCCGGCCTTGCGACGCTCGCGTAGCCGGCCGCACCCAGGACGCGCCTTCGTAGCGATACTCCGGCGACACGCTCCAGCCGAAATGGTGCACCTGCCGGGCGAGAAAGCGCACCGCGCGAAAGCCTGCCGGCAGTTCAAAGGTGATGGGAGGGCGATCGGCCCCGTACGCCTCGCGCGCGAGGCGCGGGGCGGCGCTCCCGGGGACCTTCACGCGCTCCCATCCGGGATCGCCATCAATCGGGACGCCGGTGGCGGCGATGACCTGATCAAGTGGGAGCAGAAATGTCACATCGAACGTACCGAACTCCCCGTACAGCTCTCCCTGACGGACCAGGGCATTGGGTTTCCATCCCTCCCGGTCATACACGGCCACCTTGGGAAACCACTGCGCGAAGTCGTAGTGCCGTCCCCGGCGCCCTTGCCGACGCGGAAGCGTAGACGGTCGGGCTTCCCACTGCAGAGTGAGATCGAGCGAGTCACCGGGCCGGAGCGGGCGCGGGAGCGCAAGGCGCACCACCGTGCTGTCGGGGGCCAGCGGATACTCGGGGGTCAGTACACTGCGGCCAATGCGCGGGGCAGCCGTGAACCGCTCGAACCCGCCATCTGGCTCGCCAACGGCCTGATAGCTGTTGACCCCCTGCGCCGAATCGCGTGCGCTCCAGCGCGACCCCGGCCGGAACGCATTGAGGTGCTGATGGAGCCACAATTCGCGCAGCGTATCGGGGCTGGCATTGACGTAGTGCAGGACACCGCTGCCCTCCACAAGCCCTTTGTCCTCATTGAGGCGGGCGAAGATCGTGTAGTCTGCGCGTTGCTGCCAGTATTGCCGCGGCGTGTTTGTTGGCGGGGTGCTGCTGGCCTTGACCGGAACTCGCGGCGCCGTGGGGCCCTGATTCGGGAGCTTGGGGCCCTGGGCCGCCAACGTCGCCCCGGACAGCGCGACGAAGGCGAGCGCCGCCAACGCCGCCTGCCAGGCGCGGGGCGTTTCACGCGAGCGTGTCATGCACAACGGGGAGTGCGTCACCGGTGGTGAGGCACTCCCCGTTGCTGGTGTCACGTGAAACAGGCGCACTCAGGCGCGGCCGGTACCCATGCGACGCCGCAGCTTGGCCAGCTTGCGACGAACCGACCCATCCATGACGGTATCGCCGATACGGACGACGACGCCACCAATGATGGAGGGATCGACCGACACGTGCGGCACGACCTTCTTTCCAACCACCTTGGAGAGCCGTTCGCCAATCATGGCCGTCTCTTCCTCGCCGGTGGCCCGCGCCACGGTGACCGTGGCATGCACAATGCCTTCGGAGGCATCGAGCAGCGTGTCGTATTCGTTGGCGATGGTCGGAATGAGCATCTGGCGACGGTTCTTTACCAGCTGCTGCAGGAAGCGCAGGAACAGGCGAGGCACCCGATCGCCAAGCGCCTTGCTGAGCACCGCCGACTTGGCGTCGGCGGCGATGCGCGGCGACTCGAGGAAGCGGGACAGGGTGTTGTCCGAACGGATGGCGTTGGCCACCTGCCGGAGCAGGCTCCCCCAGCCAGCCGGATCTTCAGCCTTGCGGGCGAGGGCCAGCAACGCCTCGGCGTAATTACGGGCGACCGATTCGCCCTGCACGCCGGCGGGCATCAGCGAGCCGCCTTGCCGTCGAGCGATGCGAGGAAGCTCTCCACGATCTGACGGTTGCCCGTCGAATCGAGGTTCTGCTCAATGACCCGCGAGGCGCCGGCGATGGCCAGATCAACCGCCTCACGACGGAGGTCGGCAATGGCGGCCGACTTCTCGCCCTCGATGGTGCGGCGCGCCTGCTCGATCATCTCTTCCTGCTGCTGCTTGGTCTGCGCGAGCAGGTCGGTGCGCATCTTCTCGGCCGTGGCACGGCTTTCGGCGATGATCTGCTGCGCTTCGTTGCGAGCGGCTTCGAGCTGTGCCCGCTGCTGGGCGAGCGCCTGCTCGGTTTCAGCGCGATCGCGCTTGGCGCCCTCAATGGCGTCTTCGAGTGCCTTTTCGCGTGCTTCAACGGCAGCGAAGAGCGGCTTGAAGGCGAACTTGGAGAGCACGAACAGCAGGAGCAGGAAGATGATCAGCGTCCACGCCATCACGCCGGTCGCCGGCGCGAGCAGGTCGACCGGACCTCCGGCGGCTTCGGAAGCCAGCGCGGGGGTGGCGGAGATCATCAGGGCTGCAGCAAGCACGCCGGCACGGCGAGCGGAAAGAGCGAACATGGAAGAGTCCACGAAGAAAAGAGAGTGCGGCGGGGCGCCCGGATGGACGCCCCGCGCGCGAACACATCAGAACGTGATCTTGCCCTGGATCGAATAGCCGATCACGACGCCGAACAGCGCGGCGCCTTCAATGAGGGCGGCCAGGATGAGCGCGGCCGTCTGGATCTTGCCAGCGGCTTCGGGCTGACGCGCCATGCCTTCCACAGCCGAACCACCGATGCGGCCGATACCCATGCCAGCGCCGATCACGGCGCCACCGGCGGCAATGCCGGCGCCGATCATCGCCAAACCCTTCGGATCCTGCACCACCGGAGCGGCGGCCTGGAGGAGACCCATGATTTCCATCGTATAACTCCAAAAAGAAAGTCGTAGTGGTACCGCACTCCCGACGGACACTCTGGTCCGCGTTTCCGCCAGCGAGCCCGAAGGTTCAGCGGAGATCACCGGTCGCTCGACCGGCTACTGGTGGATGCAGTGGGAGACCTGCAGCCACCTGCTTCAAAACCTCGAAACTGCTTCTAGTGGTGCGCTTCGCGAATCTGCCCGATGAACACACTGGCGAGCAGCGTGAAGATGAACGCCTGCAGAAACGCGACGAACAGTTCGAGCATGCTGATGGCGGTTGCCATGAGCACCGGCACGGGCGTGATGAACCAGCTCTTGAACGAGAAGATCAGCCCCATGATGGCGAGCAACACGATGTGTCCGGCCGTCATGTTGGCGAACAAACGAATCGTGAGCGCGAAGGGCTTGGACAGCTTGCCTACCATTTCGACCGGCGACATGACGATGAACATCAGGACGCGCATGACAAACGGCAGATCCTTGTTCCAGTAGAAGATCGTATTCAGGTAGCCCAGCCCGTTGGCGCGCACACCCGCCACTTCCACCACGATTGCAGTGATGATGGCAAGCGTCGCGGTCACCGAGATGTTTCCGGTGGCAGTGGCGCCCCACGGAAGCATGCCGAACAGGTTGCAGACCAGAATGAAGAAGAACAGCGTCAACGCGAAGGGCACGAAGCCTTCGCCGTGATGGCCGACGTTGGGCAGCACCACCTCGTTGCGCAGGTAGAGCGCCATGGCCTCGATGGCCCCGGCAAAGCCGCTGGAGCGCCCCTTGGCGGCATGCTGCTTCTGCGAGGCATTGCCGGCAACAATGAGCAGCAGCGCCACCACCACCGCCGCCATCAGCATGAAGACCACATGCTTCGTGGGCGACAGGTCGAGCGTCACCCCTCCGATATGAATCGGGGCGAACTGCGGCAACGGGATTTCCTTGGCCAGATGCGAATTGGGCCAGGGAATTTCGAGATGGCGACTGTCGGTGATGTGCGGCGTGATGAAATCCACCGGCGCGTCGCTGGCCGTAGTGGCCACATGCTCGGTGGAAGCCGCGTGCTCCTGTGCGCGCACCGTCAGAGGCGCGACAGCCAGCAACAACAGACAAGCGATTCGGGACAACGAACGGAGCATCGACTGCATCCGGGAAGTGATCAGTTCAGAAAGAGCGGCTCGACGAGTGTCGAGACGAAGTAGAACACCACCAGCGACAACAGCGCTGGCCCCTCAACCAACCCGAGCGCCTTGATACCGAGGAACGCCCAGAACGCCACTGATGCAAAACGCAGCATGATGCCCAATGCCCAGCCCGCAATCACCTGCTGCCGCGCAACGAGTCGCGCAATGGCAAAGGTGAACGTCTGAACGATGACCGCGAGCCACGCACTGGCCCGCACGGCATCGGCACCCGCCGCGTCGGTCCAGACAAACCGCTGCATGATGAAGACACTCACCAGCACGATGGTGCCCTGCGCGGCCGTGAAGCCGAGCAACGCGCGAAACATTCCGGATGATGCCGCGACCGGTCCCGATGGCATGGCGCTTCCCGTCATGGTCTCGGTGTCGAGTCGTGGTGATCTGGGTCCGGGCGACGCGGCTTCGTGAGTTGCCGGTAGCTCAGATAGAATGTCCCGCCCCCACCCACCAGCACGCCGCCCAATAGAAAGAGCGGCGCGGTGTCGAATCGGTGATCCAGCCAGTTACCGACCCACACAAACAGCAGGATGGAGCCAAAGAACTGCGTCCCCAATCCGGCCAACGCCCACGGCGACACGTCGTCGCTTTGTGGTTTGGAATCACGCGTCGGCTTTTTAGGTGTTTCATCCATTCGGGGGCGGAAGCTAGAGGCTTGTGAAATTTTTCGCAAGCGAACCTTTTGACCGAAACCGAATGGACGCCGAATCCAGTCCGAGCCGGGTAAACGCCAATACCCACCGTCACTTAGCATGTCGCGGCACTGTAAACTGACTATTGACAGTCCTTGACCTCGTCGATAACGTGGCGGAGTATCGAAATGTGATGCCAGATCGTCCAACCGTAAGCAGGACCAGCGGATTGGAGCTGTTGCATCGCGCCCCCGCCATTTCGCCCCGTGACCTGATGCTTGCACGCATCACCGTTCCACTGCTGGCCGCTGCCGGGTTGGTATTCGCGTGTGGTCCGCGAACGCCAACCCCGGTTTCTAGCGCGCGTCCCAAGGCCGGTGTGGACAAGGGTGTCACGTCGCACGTCATGGTCGATACGGCCAATGGCACGGTTCGGTTCGCCATCGAAGTGGCCAACGACTCCCCCAAGCGGGTGGAACTCATGTTCCCCGATGGGCGCACGCACGATTTCGCCGTGCTCGACAGCGTCGGACGGGAAGTCTGGCGCTGGAGCGAAGGCCGCCTGTTCACGCAGGGCATCCAGAACCACCTCCTCGATTCGCACGACGCCACGGTCTACGACGAACGGTGGGAACCCCTGGCCCCGGGCCGGTACACCCTCGTCGCGCAACTCAACAGCGACAACTACCCGGTGCGTCAGCGCGTGGATTTCGCGCTCAAGTGATTTGCACGGTACTTTGTGCGCAGGATGTGCAACGGACGCCCACCGGCGTCCGTTAGTGTTTCTGTAGCGCTCGCTGCCGCGCAGGCCGTTTCACGGAGAAACGGCGCGACCTTTCAACACACGCCCGTGACCTCGTCCTCCGAGACTTCGTCTCCCGACGCGAACGACATTGCGCTGCTGGTGCGCCTTGCCGAGGCGCGCACACAACTCACGCTGCAGATTGCGCAACGCATTGTTGGGCAGCACCACGTGGTGGACGACCTCGTCACCGCGCTCCTAGCCGGTGGACATGCCGTGCTGGTGGGTGTGCCCGGCCTGGCCAAGACGCTGCTCGTGCAAACGGTGGCGCAGGCGCTCGACCTGACGTTTTCCCGCGTGCAGTTCACGCCCGATCTCATGCCGAGTGACATCACCGGCACGGAGCTCATGGAAGAGGAGCCCGGCACCGGCAAGCGCGCCTTTCGTTTTGCGCCGGGCCCGGTGTTCGGCAACATGGTCCTCGCCGACGAAATCAATCGCGCCCCGCCAAAGACGCAGGCCGCGCTGTTGCAGGCCATGCAGGAACGTACTGTCACCGTGGCCGGGCGGACCTACGATCTGCCGCGTCCCTTCTTCGTGCTGGCTACGCAGAATCCGGTGGAACAGGAGGGCACGTATCCGCTTCCGGAAGCGCAGCTCGATCGTTTCATGTTCGAGTTGAACATCGGCTACCCGACGCGCGAAGAAGAAGAGCAGATCGTGCGTTCGACCACAGGGGACACGCAAGGCAAGATCACGCCGGTACTCGGTGGCGAGGAGCTGCTCAAGCTGCAGCGTCTCGTACGTCGTTTGCCGGCGCCACCCAGCCTGGTGTCCTACGCCGTGGCGCTGGTGCGCAGCACGCGTCCGGATGCACCGGAAGCCACGGCGCGCGTCAAGAAGTATGTGAGTTGGGGAGCCGGCCCTCGGGCGTCGCAGTATCTCGTGCTGGGGGCCAAGGCGCGCGCTGCCATGGATGGCCGTGCCATGCCCGATATTGCCGATGTGAAGAGCGTCGCCAAGTCGGTGCTGCGCCACCGCCTGGTCGTAAACTTCCAGGCTGAGGCCGATGGCATCCCGACCGAATCGCTGATTGAGCTGCCGTGAAGTGACGCGGAACGGCCACGATGATGTCACACGGGCGGCGCTCTTCACGAGCGTCGCCCGTTTGTGACTGTTTCAGCAGCACCATTCACAGGACCTGGAACGGAAGAGACGCCGCCGCCGGCCTGCCGTACACCGGGAATGCAGATGACAGTGAGATGACAGTGGGACCAAATGATTTGTGCGCTACGGCCCCCTGCCCGCTTTCGCCTGCGCTCTCCGGTATCCATCATGCCGCACTCTTCCGTCTCGCCATTCCTTCGGCCGGCCGACATGTACACACCGCGATCTGACGATCACCTCTTCCCCGCGGCGTCTTCCGGCGCGGAAGACGATATGGAGAGCTCGGCGGACTCGCCGCTCGTCAGCATCACGGTGCTCTCGTTGGGAGACACGCGGCTGCTGGTGGGAGACCAACAGCTCACCATGAACAGTGCGCTGCTGTGCATCCTGTTGTTGCGATTGATTTACGCGCCCAACATGGCCGTACGTCGCGATCAGCTGTTGCGGGAGCTGTGGCCCGACCAAGAGGAACTCCGGCAGCGCGGCAATCTGCGGCAAGCGCTGTACAAGCTGCGGGGCATGGGAGTGCAAACCACCTTGCGTGGTGAAATGGTATACCTCGAGAGTGCACAGGTGCGGCGCACGTTTGCCCTGACGCCATCGGTGGCGCTGTTTGATCGGGACATCACCAACGGCTCGGATCCCTACGGTGTGTTTTTGCCCGGCTTTGTTCCACCGTCGCCGGAGCTGCGTGAATGGTACGATCAGACGCGAGAGGCACTGCACGGTGATGTGCGGCGGGTACTGGCCGATGTGCTGCGTGCTCGCCGGGAGCGCGCCGATTGGAGTGGCACGCAGATGGTAGCGCGCTGGCTGCTGCAACTGGACCCGCTGAACGAAGACGGGACGCTGGGGCTCGCCGAGTGTGTGGCCATGACGGGGTCAAAGGCCGAGGCGGTGGCGATCATTGATCGCTATCTGCAGGAGCTGGGGGCACACGCCGGCGACATTCGCCTGCCGGCCACGATGCTGCGGAAACGTTTTGTGGAGCCTCCTCGTCGTCGCCGCTCGGTGGCGCTCGTCACGGACAAACATTTCGTGGGGCGTGATGAGGAGCTGAGTGAGCTCACCATGTCACTGCGTCGGGCGCGCTGGCATGATGGCAGTGCGGTGGTACTGCACGGGCCGCCGGGGATCGGCAAATCCCGGCTCATGTCGGAAGTGCTGAAGGTGGCGCAGCTCGAGGGGTACAGCGGCGTCGTGATGGAATGTCGTGAGAGCATCGTCGGCCGTCCCCTCGGCGCCCTCATTGAAATTCTGCCGGACCTGTTGGGAGCGCCGGGGGCCATGGGCTGCGCGCCGGAGAGTCTGGCGCTGCTGCGGAAGTTGTTGGGTCCTGCTGCGGAGCCGGAGCAGCCTGACGCACCCGATGCGGCGGTTCCGCCCGCCGGTCTTTCGCCGGCGGAGCGTGTGGAGTGGGTGCTGCGGACGATCCGCGCGCAGAGCATCCGGCACGCCATGGTGGATCTGTTCGCGGCCGTGTCCGACGAACGGCCCATCTTTTTGTTGGCGGAAGATGTGCACTGGATGGACGACGCCACGTGGGAGGTGTTGTCCGATGTCGTGCAGCGGGTGAACGAAATGCGGGTGTTCATCGTGCTGACCTCGCGTTTCGCGACCATTCGGGAAGAACGCCCGGCGCGGCTGCCGGTGCTGCTGACCTTTCGTCGTCTGGCGCCGTTGGCCAGCGTGTCGCTGCGGGCAATGATGCACTCGGTGGCCAACGAACAGGGTGTGGAGGTGCCGGCAGAGGTGGAAGACTGGATCATCTCCGGGTGTGAGGGCACTCCGCTCCTGCTGCGGGCGCTGCTGGAGCACTGGGTGGTGACCGGACATGCCGATGGAGTGCCGCCGAGCCTGGTGGCGCTGATCGATCAGCGCATCGACCGCCTGGGGGCGCACGCGCAGCAGGCGTTGCAGGCGATTAGTCTGCTCGGTCGGTTTGCGTCGCTGGAGCGTATCAAGCTCGTGCTGGAGTTGCCGGTGCACGAACTGATTCATGCCATTGAACAGCTGGAGCTGTCGGGGTGCCTGAGCACGAGCCAGTCATCGCTGGTGATTACGCACGATCTGGTGCGCCAGGTCGGCGTGCGGCGCATGTCGCCCCTGGTGGACGCGGCGCTACGGGCCGCGATTGGCGACACGCTGGAGGCGGAGTACGGGAGGACGGGGGATTTGGAGATACTCCTCGAGTCGCTTTCTCATACCGAACTCAGCGGTCGTGCGGATGTACTTCATCGCTTCATAGTCAAGCATTGTTCGGCATTGATTGACGCCGGTCGCCCTTCTACAGTCCTTCGCGCAATCGAATCTCTGCACAATGAGATTCCCAGAACTAGACAAGAACGTCGGATTGTGAGACTTGAAGCGAACATGGAGTCTCAAAATGGCGCATCCGGAAGAGCACTGAGCCTGCTTCCGGGTGGTCTTCATTTGCCAGAAGATGCTCGAATACTCAATGAGCCGGAAACCGATGAATGCCTCTCGTTCGTCGAGGCCGCATACAGGTCTTCACCATTTGCTGACCCCGCGAGCCTAGCAAACTTTGCGGCCAGTGTTGTCCAGAACACTTTGGCATTGCAAGAGCATCGGTTTAGAGCCGCTGATATTGGTTTGATGATCGCGGCCAATACTTGTGATCCAAAAACTGCGAACGCGTGCTACTTAGGGTTGAAGTTATCGGAGCGCAGCATTCAGGAGGACGAGAGAACTCAGAAGATCGGCCTGCTTTACCATACTGTCTTCGGATCTGTTGAAACCGCAGTGCAACTTGCCAATGATCTACTCGAGCGAAACGAGGACGTCAGATCAACAACCCAGAGCATTGCTGAATGCGGAAGAGCTGGTTACGTCCTTCGAATGGCGGGAGATCGCAGTCGAGCAAAATTCGCCCTCGAGCTTGCATATGAACGAGCGCTAGCCATTGAGGCACCTCGACTTGCGGAGTACCCGGCCTGGCAACTCGCCCAGATTGGAATTGAGGAAGGAAATTCCGAAGCCTCGAGTCATTGGACCACAACACTGCGGAATCTCGCTGAAGGAAACGCTGACGAGGCTGCAAACAGTTACGTACATGGTCACTTATGCTTATTCGCAATCTCGCAAGGGAAAAGAAGGGAGGCCGAGTTTCAACTCGCGCGATGCCAGAAGACACTCGCGGGACTCCAGCCAATTCGCGCGTTGGCGTTTTCACTCGCCCTGGAACTTGGGGTAGGAATGATGGATAAACGCTGGGCACCGAACTCAGCGTTGATCAATGCAGCCCTAGCACATTTTGATCGTGTATCTGGATTCTGTGCAGGCGACTATTCTGCTTCAAGAATCGGTGAGGCGCTCATTCGGACGGGGGATTCAAACCGAGCCCGGAGCCTCCTTACACATTATCTGCAAGCAAAGCGGCGGGAGCGAAGTGCCCCCACCGCAATACTCAGTGCAGTATTGTCAAAACTAGAGATTCCACTTCCGAAAAGCTAAGCGACGGCTGGGGTGCGAACTCTCTTCTTTCTGATTGCATCGAAGATCTGAGTGAGCGAGTAAACACCACCATTGTCATTCTTGTCAAAGATCCGAGCGAAGTTGGGGGAGCTCAACAGCGCATCGCAGATTGATGGATCGAACTGGATGCCTCGCCACTTCTGCAGTTCCGAGCGAACTTCCGTCTCACCGAGCGCTTTTCTATAAGGGCGATCAGTGGTCATCGCGTCAATTGTGTCAGCGAACATGATGATGCGCGATTCTAGAGGAATCTCTTTCCCCTTCAATCGATCCGGATACCCGGTACCGTCCCAGTTCTCATGGTGATGACGAACAGCAGGGACGATATCTTGAAGCTCAGAAATCTTTGCAACGAGCTCCGCGCTCTTTATTGGATGCAATTCCATGATGGCTCTCTCTTCTGGAGTTAGCCGCCCTGGCTTCATAAGGATTGGCCCGAAAATCTCATGGATTTTCCCAACATCATGCAGCAGCGCTGCCCGGGAAACCTTTTCGACCTCCTTAGGGGAAAGTCCAATCTCCTGGGCAATGATGCGAGAGAACCGCTTTACTCTCTGAGAATGGCCTGAGGTATATGGGTCGCGATACTCTACCGTATGAACAAAGAGCTCGAGCAACTCCCTATTGGTAGTCTCAAGTTGTTGCATCGACTGGTAGGTGAACCTGAGCATCACGAGCATCGCGCAAAAAAGCGCTACTCCCCAGCCTCCCCAATCGACATAGGCCCGACCAAAGGCGTACACTACAAAAATTGCGGCGATATCAACCAAGAAGCCTTTTGCACTTCCTTTGGCCCATGTCTTTAGAATGCCTGAACCTTCTGCAAGGGCGATCGCAACCGCAACAGAGTAGGTATTAAGGGTCAGAAAAAGGACAACCGCAGTTGAGTGAGGCCAAAAATTCCAGGCTCTGTTCTGCTGCAGAGATACGCCCCCCAACTGCCGATAGGCCAATACGGCAACACAACCAGCGAGAACTATTTGTGCTACATTGAACGTTCGCTTGATTGCCGGTTTTTTCTTCGTCACTTCAGCCAGCGTAGCTCCAACACCAATTGCACACAGCGTCGCCCAAGACGGGTACAGAATGATGGCGGTCAGATACGGGATGTGACTTATCTCTCCGAACGTACTCCCTTGAATGCGATACTTTGAAATTGCGCCAAGAAATGCAACAAAGGCCAAGATTGCCGGGACGATGAACAGCCCCATGCTAAAGCTCGGATCATACCAATACGTGAAAACAAGCGCAGCTACCGACGTAGCCACGATGCCGTAAACGTATGCGATTACGCTTGTCTTCATGGGAGAAAAGTGCCCGCCAGCCGGCTGACTATATCAGCCCCAAGTCTTCAGGTCGGCAACAACAAACGACCAAAGTGCATTCACGAGCTGGGCCAAGAATTCCATAGTACGTCACCTCCCGTAGGGTAAGTCACGCGTGTCCCGCTCGGGACGCCACGTGCTTGATCTAGGTTGGCTCCGCTCCTACTACTGGCCTGCCCGCTCAGCTCCGCTCTAGACGGCTGACGGGGACGTTTGGGTTCTCGTCGTGACTGAGACGAAAAAAAGGTGAAAGGTCGATCACGGGGTCCCGTGACCTAGCGCTCCAGGTGCACCCACCGGTTGGTCGCGTCGAGTACTGACAACACCGCACTCGTTTCCGCGCTCTCCCGTACTTCACAGCTACCCGTCAGGCATACCGGCTCACGTCCCACCCGCGCCGATACGCTCACAAACACAAATTCGCGATCGAACGCATCCACCAGCTTCGCCCCCTCCAACGCGAGGCTCCGCTCACCGCCTGGAGTGGACTTCATGGCCGAGCCGATGGCCTGCAACGTGGCCCGCGCGGCCAACTCAATGCGCGATCGCTCCGTCTCCTGCCCCTCGGCCTCACCAAAGAATTCCTGTCCGTCACGCGACAACGCGACCCGACACAGCACCCCACGCGACCGCGACCGACGAACCTCGACGTCCTCAAAAATCAGCAACCGCCGCCCCGCCGCGACATCCGGGAGGGGCGCCGAAGAGAAAGACGACCGACTCCCCCCGACGGCACTGGCGTCCGGAGCCACAGAAGCAGCGGTGGAAACCGCCGGCGGCACCTCCGTGCCGGCAGCCGGCGTGGCCACCGGGGCCGCCGCAGGTGCTCCCCCCGCCACCGCACTCAATCCCGACGCCACCGGCTCGGCGGGCACATCCGTCGCCCGCGGCGCGTCCAGCGTCGTGGCAATGGAGATCTTCCGGTGGTTCACCCGCAGGCCGAGCTGCGCCATGAGCGCGCTTTCGATGTTGCGGACCGTGTTCTTGGGGGGAACCTGATCGGTAGTCAGGACGTGGATTTCATCCACCGCCCCTGAGTCCCCAGGGACGATCCGTACAGAAATGACGCCGGGGAGCGTGGAGATCAGCTCCTCGGCGCGCCTGATAGGAAGGACGCTGCCAGCGATGCTGCCAAGAGCAGATAACGGGCTCGTCATGCCAATGTTGACGGGGATGGACAGGTCAGGCTCCAGAACAGGGGCAAACCGGATGGAAGGGTCCGGCTGTCATGAGAGCGAATATGTGACCAGAACCGCAATCCGGCAAGGCTCAAAATCGCCCAACGCCTTGTCCCGCATGAAGGTAAGGGGTCAGACCTCAAGTTTCCTCTCCGGATCCGTCGGCATCGGCGAACTCCTCTCCCTCATATTCCCTCAGCTTTCGGTACAGCGTTCGCTCGCCAATCCCCAAAAGATCTGCGGCTTTTCTACGGTTTCCGCCCGTATCGCGCAACGCCGCCTGGATAGCCATCCGCTCGATCTGGGACATGGTCATCCCCGGCCCAAGCGTAATGACGGTTGCCGGCGGGGAGTCGTCACGCGGCTCAATCCCGCGCACCATTCCGAATCCGTTCGTCGGCAGCACTTCGGTGAGCCCCGATACGGGCGCGGGTGCCGGTCGCACATCACCAACCCATGCACCAGTTGGCGCAGGACGCGTCTCCACATCCATACGACGACGCAGCTCCTCCACTTGCAGCTTGAGCTCCACCAGCGATCGCACAATAAACTCGAGCTCGCGTCCCTGTGCCCGTTCCGAGCCCTGCACCATGGGTCCCACATGCACTGGCAGCAGGCGCCGTCCACCGGCATCTCGAATGGCGCGCGGAATATCGTCAGACACGATTTCGCGCCCATGTGCAAGCACCACCATACTCTCGACGAGATTGCGCAACTCGCGAACATTTCCCGGCCAGGGATATTCCACCAGCAAGTCCAGTGCATCGCCCGAGATGCCGTGGAATTCGCGATCGTGCATGGCGCTGAATTCCGTCACGAACTTTCGCACGAGGAGCGGAATGTCTTCCTTGCGTTCCCGCAACGGCGGCAGATAGACGCTGAGCACATTGAGCCGATAGAACAGATCGGCACGGAATTGCCCTTCGTCCACGTGTTCGCGCAACGGACGGTTGGTGGCCGCAACGACCCGCACATCCACGGGAATGGTCTGGACACCACCCACCCGCGTGACTTCACGCTCCTCCAGCACCCGCAGCAGCTTCACCTGTGTAGACGACGGGACCTCGCCAATTTCGTCGAGGAACAACGTACCCGTATCGGCCAATTCAAAACGCCCGAGACGACGTTCGGCGGCGCCGGTAAACGAGCCCTTCTCGTGACCGAACAGCTCGCTTTCCAGCAGTGTCTCCGGCAACGCTCCAACATTTACCGCAATGAACGGCTTCCCACGTCGCGGACTGAGGCGATGCACGGCGCGCGCGACCAGCTCCTTGCCAGTGCCGCTCTCCCCTTCAATGAGCACCGTGCTGGTCACGGGCGCGATCTGCTCAATCTTTACCAGCACTTCGCGAATGGCGGCCGACTCGCCAATCAATCCGGTGTCGGCGGCCAGCGCATAGCGCTCCAAACGACGGCGGATACTATCCACGACATCATCAATCACCGCCGGCTTGGGCCACGTCTCCGCGTACCCAATCTCGCGCAGTCGCTCCATCATGAGCGGATCGGCAACATCGGTGAAGCCAATGACCGCCACGTTGTCCCACAGCAACTGCCGGACCAGCGCCACGTTCGCCCCATCCAGCAGCGCCCCCGTCAGCACCAGCACCAGCGGTTGCGCCCGGCGCAGGTCACCGCGCACGTCATCCATAGGAGAAATGGTGACGGTGGTGATGCCTTGCGCCTCCAACGCCGCATTGAGCCGCACCGCCGGCTCAACATCGGTCATCAGAATCGCGACAACACCAGCGGCGCGATCTTCCGCGCCGCTGCGACGCCCCACCGGGCGCGGGCGCGCGGTCACGCCTTACCCGCCCGCTTGTAAAAGGGGAGCTTGACCACCTTCGCCGGAATTTTCTTCCCGCGGATATCCACCTCAAACGTGGCGCCTTCCACTGCCGCCGCCGTGGGCAGGTAGCAGGTGCCAATGGGAATGCCGAGTGTTGGGCTCATGGTGCCGCTGCACACGTCGCCGATCTGCACGCCACCGTAGACCACGCCATAGCCGTGACGCGGAAACGCGCGCTCCTCGAAGGTGAACCCCACCAACTTGCGGTCGGTACCTTCCTCATGCTGGCGCACCAGCACGTCCTTGCCCAGGAAGGGCTCGCTCTTCCCGAGCTTGACCAGCCAGTTGAGACCGGCTTCGAGGGGCGTGGTACGATCGTCGAGTTCGTTGCCGTACAGGCACATGCCTGCTTCCAATCGCAGCGAATCGCGGCATCCCAGTCCGGCCGGCGTGACGCCACCCACCGCCATGACGGCATTCCACACGTGCGCCGCCTTGGCCTGATCGAAGTAGAGCTCAAAACCCAGTTCGCCGGTGTACCCCGTACGCGAAATGATGCACGGGACACCCGCGACATTCCCCTCGGTGAACCAGTAGTACTTGATCCCATCCAACGGCCCATCAGCGAGCGACGCCACAATCGCCGGCGCATTCGGCCCTTGAATCGCAATCAGTGCCGTGTCGTCGGAGATGTCGGTCATCGTGCAATCGAAGCGGCCGATATTGGCCTGCAAATGCGCGAGGTCCTTGTCGCGGTTGCTGGCGTTGATGACCAGCATGAGATGATCGGCAAAACGATAGACCAGCAGATCATCCACGATGGTGCCGTCCTCGCGCAGCAGTGTGCTGTACTGCACCTGCCCCACGGCCAGCGCGGCGACGTCGTTGCTCGTGACGGACGAGACAAAGCGAATGGCGTCCGGTCCGCGAACGATGACCTCACCCATGTGCGACACATCAAACATGCCGCACGTCTCGCGCACGGCCTTGTGCTCGACCGTGATGCCGGTGGGATACTGCACCGGCATTTCATAGCCGGCAAACGGGACGATCTTGGCGCCAAGGGCGACGTGAACGTCGTGGAGCGGCGTGCGCTTGAGCGCGCCGGATTGGTCAGCAGTCATGGGCAGGAAAGAAGCAGGGCGCACCCGACATGAGTGCGCCCTGTAACATGCCCGTTTTGGCAGGAGTGTGCCAGCCATTGCGGCAGCACGCCTCAGCGCATTTCCGGCAAACTAGCCGATGACCGCCATGACCTCTTCGGCGTGCCCGGCCGGCTTCACCTTTTCAAAGACCTTGGCAATCCGCCCTTCCGGATCGATAACGAAGGTGGTGCGCTCCACGCCCATGTACTTGCGGCCGTACATGGACTTCTCCTTCCAGATGTCATAGGCCTGCAGCGCCACCTTCTCCTCGTCGGCAACCAGGGTAAAGGGCAACTCGTACTTGGCCTTGAACTTGACATGCGACTTCACCGGATCGGGGCTGATTCCGAGAATGATCGCCTTGCCCTTCTTGAACTTCGGGAAGAGGTCACGGAATTCGCAGGCTTCGGTAGTGCATCCCGACGTATCGTCCTTGGGGTAGGCGTACAGCACCACCCACTGGCCACGCAGCGAGGACAGGGTCAGCAGCTCGCCCGTATCGGTGGGGAGCGTGAAATCGGGGGCCGGCTGGCCAGCAGAGATGGGCATGTGGGGTCGCAGAATGTCGGGGGAACGTTAGAGCGGCACGTTGCCCATAAGCGCGGCCATAATGGCCTTCTGGATGTGGA
Source organism: Gemmatimonas phototrophica (assembly GCF_000695095.2). Classification (NCBI taxonomy): domain Bacteria; kingdom Pseudomonadati; phylum Gemmatimonadota; class Gemmatimonadia; order Gemmatimonadales; family Gemmatimonadaceae; genus Gemmatimonas; species Gemmatimonas phototrophica. The sequence goes on from NZ_CP011454.1 coordinate 3,013,294, forward strand.
GCCGGTTCTCGGCTTCATCCCAGACCACGCTCTGGGGTCCGTCGATCACTTCGGCGGTGACTTCCTCGCCGCGGTGCGCCGGGAGACAGTGCAGGAAGATGGCGTGCGCATGCGCGTGGGCCATGAGCTCGCCATCCACCTGATACAAGGCAAACGCGAGCGCCCGCTTGGCCTGTTCCTCTTCCTGCCCCATGGAGGCCCAGACGTCAGTGGTGACCACATCGGCGTTGGCCACTGCCTCGCGCGGGTCGCGCAAGAGCTGCACATCGGCGCCGCGCTCAGCAGCGTCGGCGAGAAACGCCTCGTCCGGGTCGTACCCTTCCGGGCAGGCCACCCGAAGCGCAAAGCCCAGATGCGTGGCCGCCTCTATCCATGAATTGGCCATGTTATTGCCGTCGCCAATCCAGGCCACGGTCTTGCCCCGGATGTCCCCCAGATGCTGCTGCACGGTGAGAATGTCGGCCATCACCTGGCACGGGTGCGACAGGTCCGTGAGGCCGTTGATGATGGGAATGCTGGCGTACTCCGCGAGCTCCACCACGTCCTGGTGCGCAAACGTCCGGATCATGATGCCGTTCACATAGCGTGACAGTACGCGGGCGGTATCGGGGATGGGCTCACCTCGCCCAAGCTGCACATCGCGGGGAGACAGGAAGTGGGCCGTGCCCCCGAGCTGGTTGGCGCCCACTTCGAAGGACATGCGCGTCCGCGTAGACGACTTCATGAAGATCATCGCCAGCGCCTTCCCCGCCAAAGGGCGGTCGGTATAGGCGCCCGTTCGCATCCGTTCAGCCAGGTCAAGCAGGGCAAACGTTTCGGCCGGCGAGAAGTCGGCGATGTTGAGAAAGTCGCGGTGCGGGCGCTCGGCCCCTGACGGTGCGTGCATGACGATGCGGCCCAGGCTGGGGAGCGTATGGAGCTGTCCCCGGTGGGAAAGCAGACGGCGCGACCGGAGGGCCGCGCCGAGCGAAGGCGGCAATTTATGCGGTGACGGATGCCAGGGGAACAGCGGCCTCGACGCTTGGCAGCCAAATCTCGAACCTTGTGCCTTTGCCCGGCTCGGACTCCACCACTACATCACCACCGGCGCGAGCCACAATGCCGAGAACCGTCGCAAGCCCGAGCCCGGTTCCGCGGTCCGGGGACTTAGTACTGAAAAATGGTTCGAAGACGTACGGGAGCACCTCAGCAGGAATGCCACTGCCAAAGTCTTCGACGGCGACACAGATCCATTCGGCCGACGAGCCGCCATTGCCACCATGTGAGGATGCCCCACGTGCCGCCAGGATACCGGCCTTTGGCGTGGGCCACACGCGTAACGACAGTTCGATACGACCGTTTGGCCGACTGGCGTCCCGCGCGTTCACCACAAGGTTGAGCATGAGCTGGTCGTAATTCACGCGATCCATACGCACAAACGTTGGTATCGCCCCCACCTCCAGCCGAAGCGTCATGTCACCGGCAAGCCGCTGAAGCATTGACTCCAGTTCGAGCAAATGGGCATTTACCTCAAAAATGTCATTCGATACGGGCTGCTGGCGGGAGAAGGTGAGCAGCTGCTTTACCAAACCCCGCCCACGTTCGGCCGCATTGCTGAGCGACTCGATATCCTCGCGTTGACTGGTAGTGATGGCTTCGTCACGCAGGTTATCGGCTGTGACCATGACGACCGCGAGCACGTTGTTGAAGTCATGCGCCACACCGCTCGCCAGTCGACCGAGTGACTCAAGGCGCTGCCCCTGCTGACGAGATTGCTCGGCACGACGCAGTTCCTCACTCTGACGGTGCACGACCTCCTGCTCTTCGGCGGCCATGGCAATGAGCGAGGCCACACCGAGGGTCATGAGCCCCAGCAAGTTGAAGAGAATCGCGGAGGCGACGGCCAAGGCGGAGAGTTCCGGTTGACCGAAGCGAAATCCGAGCGCGAGCTCGAGTAGCCCGCGGGCGGCAAGCGCCGAGAGCCCGAGGGCGAGGAGAAGGGCGGACAGGCGGTTCTGCGTCGCGGTGCGCCAATGGACGATCGCGAATGCTGCGGGGGCGATGAACACAGCGGCATGCAGCGAACGGCTGAGGAGCACCGGTACCAGTCGCACCTCGGGCCACCACGTGAGTGCCGTCCAGACCCCCAGTCCGTGCACGAGGAGCACTCCCAACCCGACACCAACGGAAGCGCGGACAACCGAGGACGTACCTTCGTCGCGAGATAGCCGCCGTACCGACTCGTTCGCAAACGGCACCGCCGCTGCATGCAAGGCCACCACCACCGTGGTGAGGCTCAGCGAAAGCACGCGATCGCGCCACACAGCGCCACTCCATGACGAAAAGACGTTCACGGCGGCGGCAGCGGCAAACATGGCCCAGTAGCCCGCAAGGACGCGCATGGCCGGCCGCCGATGGGTGAGCCAAACACCCGTAACGGCGAGGGCGAACGCGAACATCACGGCGGTTTGAATAAGCGTCGCGCCGAGATTGATCTTGTCGAACGAGGACAGGTCGTCGAAGCGGACAGGCATCCCAGGAGGCTGGCGAGCGCAGGAGGATACTGGCGAGGAACAGCGCGGTGCCGTTCCCGATCACTATGAAGGGAGCATCGACGGATACCGTTGGGGAGTTTACGGCTCAGACGGACTCAGCGTTAGCACTTTCCCGAACGGCGGGCGAAGACATGCGGGGAAGCCCATTGCCCGCCCGGGGCCCCCCGGCGAATCCATTCTTGACAGTCCGAGGTCCACTCCGCATTCTTTGTTCGGTTCCCAAACAAAGATCGCGGCCTCCTCCCGACCGCGAACTCTGCCAGCCTTCCCCTCCCGGCTGGCTCCCGCCTCCGTATCCGTCCCGGAGAGAAGTTCCATGTCCATCCGTCTGTCTGCGCCACGGGTCCTTGGCCTTGCCGCGCTTGTGCTTTCCGCCGCCTGCGAGCGCGATACCAGCTCCCTCGAGCCGGCCCCTTTCCCGAGTACGGCCACCGTCTTCGACGACGCCTTTGCCGCCGGCCTGCAATTTCAGGCGTTCGGTGGCTCGAAGACTGACGCGCTGAGCACGGACGCCACGGTCAAGCGCAGCGGCTCTGCCTCGCTCAAGGCCACGGTGCCCGCCCCCGGGAACGCCAGTGGGGGCTACGCTGGCGGCGCCTTTGTCAGCACGGTCGCCCGTGACCTGACTGGGTACAACGCGCTCACCTTCTGGGTGAAGGCCAGCATTGCCGCCAAGCTCGACGTGGCAGGGCTCGGGAATGACAACACCGGGACGTCGCGCTTCAGTGCGGAGCGCACGCAGATCGATGTGTCGCCCACGTGGACGAAGGTCACACTGCCAATCCCGTTGGCGTCCAAGCTCCCGGCCGAAAAGGGGTTGTTCTTCTTTGCCGAAGGACCGGAGAATGGTGCTGGCTACGACCTCTGGTTCGATGATATCAAGTTTGAAAATCTCACCGATCTCGGTACGCTTTCGCCTGCCATTCCTACGCAGTCCCTGACCCAGGAAGTTGGTGGCGTGATCAACGTGACTGGCGCCACCGTCAAATACTCGACGGGCGGCGGCGAAGCCACGATGGCGGTGTCGGCCAACTATTTCACCTTCGTGTCGTCCGCCCCGACCGTGGCGACGGTGAACGACGTGGGCGCAATTACCGCCGTGGGCGTTGGCACGGCCTCCATTACCGCTCGCCTGGGTGATACCCCGGCCAGTGGGACCATCACGCTGCGGACGGCCACGGCCCCGACGGCGGCCGCCCCCACGCCAACACGTGCGGCGGGCGACGTGATCTCGCTCTTCTCGAACGCCTACACCAACGTTCCCGTGGATACGTGGTCGGCCGGCTTCGACCAGGCCGACGTGGCCGACGTGAACATTGCCGGCAACGCCACCAAGAAGTACACCAACCTGGTGTTCTCGGCCGCCGAGTTCATCAGCACCAAGGTGAATGCCACCGCCATGACACATCTGCACATGGATGTGTACGTGTACGATGCCGCGTCGTTCAAGGTGAAGCTGGTGGACTTCGGCGCCAACAATGCCTTCGGTGGCGGCGATGACTCCGAACATGAACTCACGCTGACGCCGACGACATCGCCCGCTGTAGTGGCCAACGCGTGGAACAGCTTCGACATACCGCTCTCCGCGTTCGCCGGGCTCACCAACCGAGCGCATCTCGCGCAATTGATTCTGCTGGCGTCGAGCCCCACGGTGTATCTCGACAACATCTATTTCTACAAGGTTCCGGCGCCGCCGGCACCGACCGCCCCCGTAACGGCCGCACCTGCCCCGACGCGCTCGGCGAGCAGCGTGATCTCGCTGTTCAGCAACGCGTACACGAACCGCGCGGTGGGCACGTGGTCGGCCGATTGGGATCAGGCCGATGTGGCCGATGTGAAGGTGGGCACCGATGATGTGAAGCGGTACACCAACCTCGTTTTTGCCGGTGTCGAGTTCATTACGCCACAGGTGAATGCCACGGCGCTGACCGGGCTGCACATCGACCTCTGGACTCCCGATGCCACCGTGGCACCGGCGGAGTTCAAGGTGAAGCTGGTGGATATCGGCGCTGACGGAGCGTTTGGTGGCGGCAACGACAAGGAGCACGAGATCTCGATCACGCGCGCCAACACGGCCAGCTTCACCACCGGCACGTGGATCTCGCTCGATCTGCCGTTCTCTTCGTTCACCGGCCTCACCACACGCGGCAACCTCGCCCAGCTGATCATCTCGGGCACGCTGCGCACGGTGTACCTGGACAACGTGTACTTCTACGGCCCCGACGCGCCGCCTCCGACGGTGCCCACGACGGCCGCGCCGACCCCGACCTTTGCGGCCAACAACGTCATTTCCCTGTTCTCGAACGCCTATACCAACAGTGCCGTGAACACGTGGTCGGCGGATTGGGACCAGGCAGACGTGGCGGACATCAAGGTGGCCAACGACGATGTGAAGCGGTACACCAACGTCGTCTTCGCCGGCATTGAGTTTACCTCCACGCAGGTCAACGCCACGGCGTTCACGCACTTCTCCATGGATATCTGGACGCCGAACGCCACCACGGCGGGGAAGGTGTTCCGGGTGAAGCTGGTAGATTTCGGCGCCAACGGCGCATTTGCCGGCGGTGACGATACGGAACACGAAATCACGCTGACCGGCACCAGCACCCCGGCGCTGGGTACTGGCAGCTGGACCCGCCTGAGCATCCCCTTCACGGCTCTCCCGGGGCTGCAGGCGCGGGCCCATCTGGCCCAGCTCATCTTCTCCGGCGATTTGCAGACGTTCTACATCGACAACGTACTTTTCTACCGGTAGCCTCTGGAGACAGCGGGCTCCCCCGCTCCCCAGCCGCGCCATGTCCACCACCGTCCGCTGTGAGGTCGGCGTTCCCTCCGCCGACCTCTCCCGTCCCCGGTCGCTGTCCACGACGATTCTTCGACTCATCTGGGACGAAGAACTGATCTCGCGGGCCGAGATTGCACGCCGTTTGGATGTTTCCCGCTCCACTGTTTCTGAAATCGTGGACGGTCTCATTGAGACCCGGTTGATTGCCGAGGCCGGCGTGGGGGCCTCGAATGGTGGACGACGGCCCATAGTGCTCTCGTTTCAGGACGAAGCCTTCACCTTGATGGGTGTCGATGTTGGCGCGTCGCATGTGTCCGTGGTGGTCACCGATCTCCGCGGACACGTTCGCGCCTGGCAGCGGCGGCCTTTCGATGTGCATGCCGATGCCGATGGAACACGAGCGCTGGTCCAATCGCTGTGCGATGCCTGTCTCTCTTCCATTGACCTTTCGGCCACGCCATTACTGGGGATTGGGATGGCGTTGCCGTCACCGGTGGACCCCCTCCATCCGGAGCGGGTCTCGCGCATAGCCCTGAAGCGCTGGAATGGCGTGCATGGTTTCGAGATGCTGTGCGAGCGGTATAGCGTCCCCCTCCTTATCGATAACGACGCCAATCTCGGCGCCTTGGCGGAGCACTGGTGGGGGGCCGCACGTGGCCTCTCCAATTTCACGTTCATCAAGATTGCCACGGGTATCGGTGCCGGGCATTTCATTGACGGCCGCATTTACCGGGGTGCTGGTGGCGTCGCCGGTGAAATCGGCCACGTGACCGTGGATGTTCACGGGAACCCGTGCGCGTGCGGTAACCGCGGATGTCTCACCACGTACGTGGGACGCCCGGAGATGCTGTCGCACGCGCGTTCTCTGTTGCCGGAGTATCCTGACAGCCTGTTGCAGCGTGGCGAGGTCACCATGTCCTCCCTTGAGGCGGCGGCCAATGCCAGTGATGCCTTGGCGTCGCGGGTGGTACAGGAAGCGGCCGAACATCTCGGGTCGGTGGTCGCCAGCTTGCTCAACCTCATGAATCCGTCGGCGGTGATTCTAGGGGGCAGTCTGTGTCGGCTCCGGGAACGTGTCCTCATTCCCGTCCGCGAAGCGGTGATGCGTCGCACGTTCGTCAGTGCGGTGGCGTCGTCAGAAATACTTACCAGCGCCCTTGGCGATCGCGCCATCGCCATTGGTGCCGCGACCTTGGTCCTTGACGCGGTGCTCTCGGATCCGCGAGCACGTATGCCCGTTCCGTCCTCTCTCTAATCCTCTGTCCAATGCGCCGAACTCTCTTTGCCTCGCTCGTGCTGGCGGTCGCCGGCTGCTCGTCGTCGTCCACGGAAGCCCCTGCCCGCACGCTGGTGTGGTCGGATGAATTCAACGGCCCAGCCGGACAGATTGCGGACGCTTCCAGCTGGTCGTTTGATGTCGGGGAGGACTGGGGCAATGCCCAGTTGGAATACACGACAGACCGTGCCTCGAACGCCTCCCTCGACGGGAGCGGCAACCTGGTCATCACGGCGCGGCGCGAGAGTTTTCGCGGCCGGCAGTTCACCTCGGCGCGGCTCATTACCAAGGGCAAACGGGCGTTTCAGTACGGGCGCATTGAGGGACGCATGAAGCTACCGCGCGGGCGTGGCATGTGGCCCGCGTTCTGGATGCTGGGCGCCGACTTTCCGGTCACCCCGTGGCCAGCGGCCGGTGAGATTGACATCATGGAGTACCGAGGGCAGGAACCGAGCACCGTGGTGGGCAGCCTGCACGGTCCTGGCTATTCCGGCGGCGCTGCACGATCGAGATCGAAGACGCTTACCGCGGCTCGACTGGACAACAGCTTCCACGTGTACGCGGTGGAATGGACGCCCGAAAAGATTGAGCACTTTATCGATGGCGAGTTGTACTTCACCACCACCAAGGCGGATCTCCCGGGCCCGTGGGTGTTCGACAAGCCGTTCTTCCTTCTGCTCAATCTGGCGGTCGGCGGAAACTTCGTGGGTGCCCCCGATGACATCACGACGTTCCCGCAGCAATTGACGGTGGATTGGGTACGCGTGTACGAGGCGACGCCGTGACCAAACAAGGTGCGGCAGGCAAACTGGCCAAGACCGCCATTGCCGCATGGCATGCTCGGCTGGGTAAACGCAGCGGGGTCACGGCGGAATACGCCACGCCCGAGGCAGATCGCGTACCCTTTGCCCAGAAGCTCGCCTATGGCATGGGCGCGTTCGTAAACAACACGCTGGCCGCTGCGATTGGCGGTATGCTGATCATTCTGAATCTCGGGTTCGGGATGAACCCGGCGCTGGTTGGATTGGCCAGCGCCCTTCCGCGCGTCACGGATGCACTGACGGATCCCCTCATGGGATTCATTTCCGACCACACGCGATCGCGGTGGGGACGGCGTCGCCCCTACATCTTCGTGGGGGCCATTCTCTCCGGCGTTTTTTTCGCGGTGTTGTGGATGATGCCGACCGGCAAGTCCGAGATGTTCTATTTCTGGTACTTCCTGATCGGTTCAACGATCTTCTATCTCGGTTACACCATCTTTGCCACGCCGTGGGTGGCTCTCGGCTATGAGCTGACGCCGGATTACAACGAACGCACGCGTCTCATGGGCGTGCAGAACTTCATCGGTCAGCTGGCCTATATCGTATCGCCGTGGTTCCTATGGATCATGACGCACAAGCCGTGGTTCTCCACGCCCGTTGAGGGTGCGCGGTCCCTGGCGCTTGCCATTGGCGCAGTGGCCATCGTGATCGGCATCATGCCAGCCATCTTTCTGCGCGAGCGTTTTGTGGCCGCGCCGATTGCGGCGCCAGTGAACGTGTCGGGAACGACGCGGCCACAGGAAAGCATGTGGGACATTGTCACCCGCAACACCACCCTGTTCTTCAAGGGCTTCGCCACCACCATCAAGTCGGGACCGTTCCGCCGATTGTGCGTCGCCACCTTTTTGGTGTTCAACGGTTTCATCATGATCTCGTCGTTTCAGTCGTACGTGATCATTTATTACGTGTTTGGCGGCAACCAGGAGCGTGGGGCCGAGTACGCGGGGTATGCCGGTACCATCGGCGCCATCTCGACATTCGGGGTCATCTTTCTGGTCACCTGGTTGGCGACTCGTATCGGCAAGCGCAAGGCGTTCTACTTCTCGACGGGCGTTTCCATGGTGGGATACGCGCTGAAGTGGTTCTGCTATGATCCAACCCGTCCGTGGCTGGTCCTGCTGCCGGCGCCGCTCATGGCCTTTGGCCTTGGCGGACTCTTCACCCTCATGGGGTCCATGATCGCCGACGTGGTCGACGTGGATGAACTCGAGACCCATGAGCGCCGCGAGGGGATGTTCGGCTCCATCTTCTGGTGGGTCGTGAAGGTGGGGATGGCGGCTGCGCTGGCGATGGGCGGGTTTCTGCTCAATGCCACCGGGTTTGATGTGGCGCTCGGCAGTCAGCAAACGTCGCAGGCACTCTTTCTGCTCCGCCTGAGTGACGTGCTGGTGCCGTTCATTACCTCCGGCATCGCCATTTGGACCATTGCCGGCTATCCCATTACCGAAGAGAAGGCTCACGACGTGCGACGCGCCCTTGAGGCGCGCCGCACTGCGGCTGGTACTCAGCCGGTGACGAGCCCGTAACCACGAGGGAAGAGTGGCGCCGACGCCTTGTACGTCGGCGCTGCCACCGTGGGCCAGGCAAAGGACAACGTTCCGGTAAAGGGGTGGGCGCCCAACAGCACATCGGCAACCCCCTGCCCTTCGGAGCCTGGCAACCAGGCGGCCACAAAGGCCTGTGACGCAGCCAATTCGGCGTTGACCACCAACGGACGTCCGCCGACAAACACCGTCACCACCGGGATACCCTGCGCGGCAATATGCTGAATGACCGCGAGGTCTTCCGGGTGAAGCTGCGCGAGTTCAATGGTCTTGCCATAGGGCGCCAACGTGTGCGGCTTGACCATGACCTGCGACCCGGGTTCCACCCGTCCCCCGGCGCGAATGTCGCCCATCCCTTCGGCGTAGGGCTTCTCACCGATCACCACAATGGCGACATCATGGTGCGCAGCATTGGCGGAGGCGCCGCTCTCGTCGAGCACTGCCTGTGGGGCCACAGCCTGGATGCCCTCCCAAACGGAGGTGCCGCCTTCAATAGCCTCGTTCGTCGTCTCGCCCTGCCACGCCACGGTAAAGCCGCCGCACTGATGCCCGCGATTGTGTGCGTTCTTCCCGGCCACCAAAATGCGCGCGGACTTCGAGAGCGGCAGCAGCGCCTGTTCATTCTTGAGCAGCACCAGCGACTTTCGCACGGCCTCGCGGGCGACGTCGCGATGCGCGTCGCTCCCGAAGGTTGCCGAGTTGGACCACGGCCGGTCCGCCGGCCGCGCCTTCTCGAAGAGGCCAAAGCGCAGTTTCACGGAAAGAATGCGCCGCACGGCATCATCAATGCGCTCCATGGCGATAATGCCCGCTTCGACCTGCCGGTGCAGCAATTCGAGGCACTGCTTCCATTCGACGGACACCATGAACATGTCGACGCCGGCGTTTGCCGCCATGGCAATGGCCGTCCCGTAGTCTTCGTGGAGGTAATCCACGCCATCCCAGTCGGAGACGACAAAGCCATCGAAACCCAGACGTCCCTTGAGCACGTCGGTGAGCAGATAGCGGTGGCCGTGACACTTCTCACCGTTCCAGCTGTTGAAGGAGGCCATCACGGTGAGCACACCGGCTTCGAGCGCCGGATAATACGGGGTCATGTGTGTGGCTTCGAGCGTCGCCTCATCGATGGCGGTGTCGCCCTGATCGTTGCCGGCCGTGGTGCCACCGTCTCCAACCCAGTGCTTGGCGCAGGCAATCACCCCATCATTCCCAAGATCTCCCTGCACACCGCGAATGTAGCCCGCCGCGAATGACGCCACGCGCGCGGGATCTTCGGAGAAGCTTTCGTAGGTCCGGCCCCAGTGCATGTCGCACGCCACCGCCAGCGTGGGCGCGAAGGTCCAGTCCACACCGGTGGCAAGGACTTCGTGAGCCATGACCCGGGCAATGCGTTCCACCAAATCGGGATCGTTGGTGCAGCCGAGTCCGATGTTGTGCGGAAAAACGGTGGCGCCACGCACGTTGGCATGTCCGTGGATGGCATCAACCGCATACAGCAGGGGAATGGGCAGCTGCCCATCGCCATCGCGCATCGACGCGGCCCAGTACGCATCATTCATGGCCACCCAATCCGCCACGGCGTTGGTCCCGGGGGCGGATCCGCCGCCGCTGAGGATGGACCCGAGGTGATACGTCGCCACGTCGTCCGGCGTCACGGAGGCACGCTCCCCCTGCACCATCTGCCCAAGCTTTTGGGCAAGGCTCATGCGGGAGAGCAGCGCATCGACACGGTCGGCAACGGAAGGTGCTAGCGAATGAGTAGCCATCGACGGAATGTGGATACGGGGAATGGTGCAGCGCCGTCAGGCATGCACCGTAAATTCGACATGCGCCTGCGTTGCCGAATGTGCAGCAACCCAGGCATGAAACCGGCCAGCTTCGGCACGGCGGGATAAATCCCGATGGGTGAACGCCAAGGCCTTGACCGGCAGCGAAAAATGGACCGTGCGTCGCTCGCCTGGCGCCAACGGGATGCGTTGAAAGCCTTTGAGTTCCTTGACCGGTCGGGTCACGCTGCCAACCAGATCGCGGATGTACAACTGGACCACTTCGGTGACGTGATGAGCGCCGCGATTGGTAATGGTGGCGCTGATCTCCACGGTCCCATCCAGTGGCACCTCGGCGCGATGTACCGTGGGGGCATCGTAATCCACCCACGTATACGTGAGTCCGTACCCGAACGGGAAGAGCGGGGACGGATGCACATCCAGATGGAACGAGGTGTTGCCAATGGACAGCTGCGGAGCGCGCGGATGAATATCCTGCATGTCCACCACCGTCTCCGGGGTGGCCGGCTTGCCGGTGTGCTTGTGCGCGTAGTACATGGGAATCTGCCCACTCACCCGCGGCAACGTGACCGGAAGCCTGGCCGATGGCGAGTGCTGTCCGAACAGCAGATCCGTGAGCGCCGGACCGGCCTGCGAGCCGGGGTGCCACGCGTAAAAGAGCGCATGCACCTTGTGGGCGACACGCTCCAGTGCCAGTGGACGGCCAGCCATGACGACCAGCACCACCGGCGTGCCGGTGGCAACGATCGCATCAAGCAGCGCCTCCTGTGCCCCCGGCAGGCTGATATCCGCCCGGCAGTGCGCCTCTCCTGAGAGAATAGCCTCTTCACCCAATACGAGTACAGCCACGTCGGCGTTGCTGGCGCACAGGACCGCGTCGGCGAATCCGCTGGTGTCGTGACTGCGCGTGGTCGCCAGACCGCGGGCATAAACAACTTCCGTGTTGGATGATACGGCGCTCTGCAAGGCCTGCCGCACGGTGGTGCTGAGCGATGCATCGCCGTCAAAGATCCACGTGCCCAACTGTTCGTAGGCATCGTCGGCCAACGGGCCAATCACCGCAAGGCGCCGCAACGCGCTGGCGTCGAGCGGCAATAGGTACGACCCGTCATGCATCGTGTTGGTGAGCAGTACGATGCTTTCCCGGGCAATCTCTCTGGCGGCGATCAGATGCGCTTCGTTCCCCACCAAGGGCAACTGCGCCTGATCAATGACGGGCTGTTCGAATAGTCCGAGCCGTACCTTCAGGCGCAGTACATTCGCCACCATCCGATCGAGCAGCGCCATGGGCACCACGCCATCCGCCACCAGCGACTCCAAATGCGCGGCGTAGGTGGTGCTGGCCATTTCCATATCTACACCCGCCAAAGCGGCCTGGCAGGCGGACCCTCGATCGTCTACCGTGAGGCCGTGCACCGACAGATGGCGTACCGAATCCCAATCGCTGACGACCATCCCATTGAAGCCCCATAACGAGCGCAGGACGTCCTCGAGCAGCTCCCGATTGGCGGTAGCCGGCACACCGTCGATATCGCTGAACGACGTCATGACGGTGGCCACGCCAGCTTGCACCGCCGCTTCGAACGGCGGCAAATGCACATCGCGCAGTTCGCGGGGGGCGATGTTGGTGCTGTTGTAGTCGCGCCCACTTTCCGATGCGCCGTAGCCTACGAAATGCTTGGCGCAGGCGGCAATGCTTCCCGGGGCCGTGAGATCCTCTCCCTGAAAACCGCGCACCGCCGCCGCGCCCAGCACCCCAGTGAGCCACGGATCTTCACCAAAGCCCTCAGCCACCCGTCCCCAGCGAGGATCGCGGCCAATGTCGAGCATGGGCGCAAAGGTCCAGTTCACTCCGTGGGCCGACGCTTCGTGCGCCGCGATGCGCGACGCGCGCTCCACCGCCTCGGGGTTCCAGCTGGAGGCCATACCCAGCGGAATGGGGAACACCGTGGCAAAGCCGTGAATCACATCGCGCCCGATCAGCAACGGGATACCGGACCGCGATTCGTTCATGGCAATCGCCTGCAGGCGCGCCACGGTCTGTGCATTGACCTCGTTGATGATGGAGCCAATTGCCCCATCGCGGATCGCCTGTGCCAGTGTATCGGGAATGTGGCCTCCCCCACCCTGCACCTGCTGCAGCTGCCCGATCTTTTCCTGGATCGTGAGCGTCTGCAGCAGGGCGGCGACACGTGCTTCGGTGGCGTCCAACGTCACCGGCAGATCAACATCCAACACGACTTACCACGCAACGGAGAGATACGTCCGGATTTCCCACTCCGAACCATTCCGTGCCGGCGCCGTGGGATCACACACCGGCGATCCGGTCACGAGATCCGGCGCAAACTCCGGGCAGAAGCGCGGCGAGAACTTGTTCAGCGACCGCCACGTGCCACGCATACCCACCTTGGTTTCCGGCACATCCCACCACTGCGGCGACCCGAAGGCGTACGACAGGTCCCCCATGAACTGTTTGGGGAAGGTGAGATTGAAGTCACGGTGGTAGTCGAACGGGCCCCAGTCGTTGAACTTGGCCGCGCCAATGAGCTTCACATGCTGCTTGACGGCGCGCAGGTCGATTCCCGAGCGGTGCAGCAGCCGCGGATCGTTGCCGTTGGGTTCGGCCGTTCCGGTGTAGACGTTCGCAATGAGCCGCAGATCCGATCCCACCTTGGAAATGATGCGCGAGCGAACCTCGTACAGGCTACGGGCCGGTGTGGCGCCCGGGAAGGCAAAGGTCGTACGACCGTCGGCCAGAATACCAATGGCCGCATCCATGGTGGTGGGCAAGCGACGATAGACGTAGCCGAGGTTGGCGGCGAAGCGCGCATCCTCACGCATATCGTTGTCCCAGGCGTACATCCAGGTGGCCGGGGTGGGATCGAACGTGAGCAGCATTTCGGCGCCGTACGTTTCGCGATTGCCGCGCACCGCAAACGGATCGTCGAGGACGTTGCGCGGACGGGCGGGCGCAGGTGCCGTGAAGGGCACCGGTCCGGCGATGGGCTTCTGGTACAGCACGTTGGGAGCGAACTGGAAGGACCCGTACGTGACCGTCAGACCGGTCATGATGTTCGACTGGTTGTTGAGCCCCGTCTCCTTGAGGCTCCACCCCGTGAACGTCTGTACGGAGGTGGGGCCACCGTCGGCCACGAGCCCCATCACCGCGCCCTGCGCGTACCAGTTGTAGCGACCACGCGTGTAGGTCACCTTGGCTTTGCCACCAAAGGCATCGCTGTCACGCACCTTGTCCGCCAGCACGCGCGATCCGTCAACGATCTGGAAGGGCACACCGACGCGCGTGGCACCAGCCCAGATACCGCCGGCTTCCACACCAAAGCCGGCAATGGTGTCGGCGAGATGCAGCGTGGCACGACGCGTCTGCGGAAGCGGTACGGCGAACGAGCTGTTGGTGGCCGACGCGTTCAGCTGCGCCACTTCTTCCTGATACAGACCGGTGACGTGTACGCCACCCACCTTGCGACCGTACTTGCCGATGATCATGGGGTTGGCGCCCCACCAGAGTTCCGGCCCGAGCGCCAGCTTGAGCCCCTGCAGTTTGCGCTTCCCCGTGAACTCCATACCGGCCGGAGCATTGCCGTTATAGATGTCCATGTTCTTGCCGTAGTTCGCTTCGCGATAGATCCCGAAGAAGTCGCCTTCGTAGCCCCAGTGATAGTGGCCGGAGCGGTAGAACGCATCGAGGCGGAAGTTCTTCTCATCCCACGAGACGCTGGCGCGATACACGGCGAGGCGCTCGTTGTCAGTAATGCGCAACGGCGACCCATCGGTGAGGACCGTCCGCGCACGCCCGCGATTTTCGTAGAAGAGTTCGTCGATGGGATTGTTGGGCACGTTGCCCAGCACGTTCAGGGACAGCGTCGCGGAGAAATTGTCGGCAGGGCGGGCCGTCAGATCGGCATAGAAGCTCTCAAGCCGATCAAAGCCCGTGAACGCCGGCCGCGCGGTCGCGCTGGGGGTCCGTGACGATGGCGTGCTGAGCTTCTCGCCGCCGGTATTGAACGTCTGCAGGTCAAAACGGAGTCCGCTTACGCTGAACTTGTTGTTCCCCGCTCCTGATGCGGCCCCGCCCTCGGCGCGCGCCCGTAGCTCCGCCTCGGCGGGGGCAATGGCCGCAAAGTGGCTGCGGATCACGGCGGCGGTGGAGGTAGCGGCGTACGGATCGATCTGGTAGGCGCGCTGCAGTGCGTAGAACGCGGCACGCGGATAGAGCGGATAGAGCCCACGCGAGTCGGGGGCGCCCTTCGCGACAATGCCCCACCACTCTTCGTTCATGTTGTTCTCGCCTTTGACATAGTCATCGGCGTAGGCCGCGTTGGACCACGAGGCATTCACATCGTGCTCGCTGAGTCGCACGTCCTGACCGTACTTCCACCAGCCATCAGTCCACTGGAACGTGAACCCGCCAATGGAGTTGCCGGTGCGCCCCTTGCCGGCCACGTTTTCGAAGATCTCCTGCCACTGCGCGAGCAGATAGCGCGTCTGCGACAGCTGGTCTTCGCGCATATCACGCGCGTTGTACGCATCGGCGCCGAACTCGGTGAACATCACCGGCAACCCGAGGGTGGTCTTCACGCGCTCGAAGAGATCGCCAAACGACGCACCGCGGTACACGTTGGTGCCAAAGACATCGAGTCCCTTGGCCTCACGGGCGATGATGTCGAGGTACTGCAGGTCGCCGTTGGCCAGCGCCACCGGACGTGAGGCGTCACGCGCCTTGATAGCGCGCGAGACTTCACCGACCAGCGAGTAGAGAAAGGTGGCCTTGGCGGCGTCGCGCTCACCGGAGGGAAGATTCTCCGTGGCCGCGGACTTCCACTGCAAGCCGTAGTTGTTTTCGTTGCCAAGCAGCCACATGAGCATGCCGGGCGTGCCGCGGAACTCATCAACAAGCGCGAGCACTTCGGCGGTCAGCGCCTGCCGCACGCGGGGATTGGAGTAGTCCGTTTGCGGGGTAAACACGCCGTTGATCGTCGTGCCATACCGCCCCAACGCATGGTTGAGCACGGTCCAGATGCCATACTGCTCGTAGATGTACTTCACCCAGCGCGGCGGCACGCCGTTGTACTGCCGAATGACATTGACCCCCATGACCTTGAGCAGGGACATCTCCCGGTCTAGCGCCGCCTTGATGACATCATCCGGCTGCGTCCAGAGGCTGTAGGCATAGTTCTGCCCGATGGGGAAGTAATCCCAGTTGACGCCCTTGAGCAGGACATCAGCGCCGTTGACCTGCAGTCGGGTGCCGGCGGCATCAGTGCGAATCTCAATGCGGTCTGGCGCCGTCTGGGCAGCGAGTGGAGCGGGCACGGCACCCGCGAGTCCCAGGAGAATCACGGCCGTTGCCACACCACGCTGCAGCGGGCGGGGCGCCATCATGGACAATGCATGCATCATATAAAGGGGCCTCCTCCACCGGGGGCGGTGGGAGGTAGATCGGGGCGGGTGGCGAGTCGATCGGGAAGGGGGAGCTTTGTTCGCCGTGACAACAAAGTTGTCTTTGCGTCGTGCCCCGTCAAGAGTAGACCCGCCGGGAATCGCAGCGAGTCGGTCACCCCAGCCCCTTCCCGGCCGTTACAAGATGTACTTCCGCAAATCTTCGTCTTCCGCAATAGAGCGCAGCCGGTCCCGCACCATCTCGGCGTTCACCAGGACCGCCTCTTTTCCACGATCGGGAAGCTCGTAGAGCACCTCCTCAAGGAGGGTGGTCATAACGGTGTGTAACCGGCGCGCCCCGATGTTCTCCATACGTTCGTTCACCCGAGCAGCCACCCTGGCGAGCTCAGCTATTCCATCGTCGGTAAAGGTGAGGCTGGCCCCTTCGGCCTCGACAAGGGCGGCGTACTGCTTGGTCAGCGCGTTCTCCGGCTCGGTCATGATGCGTACGAAGTCGGATTCGGTAAGCGCCTTGAGTTCGACCCGAATAGGGAAACGTCCCTGCAGCTCCGGAATGAGATCGCTGGGTTTGCTGACATGGAAGGCACCCGCCGCGACAAAGAGGATATGGTCGGTTTTGACCATGCCATACTTGGTCTGCACGTTCGAGCCTTCCACGATGGGCAGTAGATCCCGCTGCACGCCTTCGCGTGAGACATCGGGGCCCCCGCCCTGCCCCCGCTCGCCGGCGATCTTGTCGATCTCGTCGAGGAAGACGATCCCCATGGCCTCGGTACGCTCCAGCGCGTCTCCGGTGAGGTCATCAAGGTCGATCAGCTTATCAAGTTCCTCGTCCAGCAGCAGGCGGCGCGCTTCACTCACCTTGACGGTACGTCGCTTCTTCTTCTTGGGCATCATGTCGCGAAACCAGTCGGCGACACTCTCCATCCCCTCCGGCGCCCCGGGCATGGCGGCCCCCGGCATGCCCGGTCCGCTTTGGGTCACTTCGATTTCTACCTCCCGACCATCCAGCTGTCCGTCCAGCAGCAGCGCCTTGAGCTTGTCTCGCGTGCGCTTGTGCCGCTCGAGCGACTGCTCATGCTCCACCTTCGCATCGGGAGAAGCTTCGGCCGCCAAGGCGGGCGGAGTTGGCAGCAGCAGATCCAGAATACGCTCGTCCACTTTGCCGATGGCGAGGTCCTCGACCTCGGATTCCCGCTCAGTGCGCACCATATCGATGGCGTTCTCAATGAGATCGCGCACCATGCTTTCCACGTCGCGACCCACATAGCCCACTTCCGTGAACTTGGAGGCTTCGACCTTCACGAACGGCGCCCCGGACAGCTTGGCCAGTCGACGGGCAATCTCTGTTTTACCCACGCCAGTGGGCCCAATGAGAATGATGTTGTTGGGAGAGATTTCGTCGCGAATGGACTCCGGCGCCCGTTGTCGGCGCCAGCGATTGCGCAGGGCAATGGCGACGGACTTCTTGGCATCCGCCTGACCCACGATGTACCGATCCAGCTCCGCCACAATCTGGCGAGGCGTCAGGTCCGCGAGTCGCGCGATGGCTTGTTGCGTGCGTGGAGAAGCCATGTCAGACGCTCGGCTCCAACACCGTGATATTGGTGTTGGTGTAAATGCAGATCTCCCCGGCAATTGTGAGCGCCTTGGTGACGATATCGCGCGGCAGCAGCGCCGTTTCGCGTAGCAGCGCCCGCGCCGCGGCCTGGGCATATGCTCCACCCGAGCCGATCGCCAGAATGCCGTCGTCCGGCTCAATCAGTTCGCCGTTCCCGCTCAGCATGAAGCCGTGGTTGGCATCGGCTACGATGAGCATGGCCTCCAAACGCCGCAGCACGCGATCACTGCGCCACTCCTTGGCGAGCTCCACGGCCGCGCGCGGCAAATTGCCGGGGTAGCGCTCCAGCTTCTCCTCAAACTTTTCGAAGAGTGTGAGTGCGTCGGCTACCGAACCAGCGAAGCCGGCGAGCACGCGACCGCCCTTGAGTTGCCGGACCTTCACGGCCGAGTTCTTGGCGACGGTATCACCAACGGAGACTTGACCGTCGCCCCCAATGGCGACGCGTCCGTCGCGGCGTACCGCGAGGATAGTGGTGGCGCGAATTTGCGGCAGTGTCATGTGAATAAGATACGCGGCGCGCAGAATTGGTGACACACCGTCGATCTCCAGGCACTTTTCTTCGACGCACTCGGCCCCCCGTAACGTCGCGGATCGCGAAAGACAGGCGCTGGTCTTGGTGTCATATTTCCCGGTATGCCTCCCATTTCCTTTGCCGATATCACGGCGGCGCGCGAGCGGCTGCGTCCGTTCTTTGTCCCTTCACCAGTTCGCCATTACCCCCTGCTTGACGAGTTGGTGGGGTATGGCATCCGGGTGCTGGTGAAGCATGAGAATCACCTGCCCACGGGCAGCTTCAAGGTGCGCAACGGTACGGCGTCCATTACGGCGCTCACGCCGGAGCAGGCCGAACGTGGAGTGATTGCGGCCACCACTGGCAACCATGGGCTGGGGCTGGCCTGGGCCGGGGCTGCGCGCGGTGTCTCCGTGACCATTTGTGTGCCCAAGGGGAACAACCCGGAGAAGAACGCGGGCATTCGCTCGTTTGGCGCCACGCTCATGGAAGTTGGCGATCGCTACGACGATGCGGTGGCGGCGTGCCGTACCATCGCCGAGCAGGAGCACCGCACCATCGTGCATTCCACCAATCATCGCGAGGTGTTGACCGGCGCGGGCACCATGAGCGTCGAATTTCTGGAACAGGCTCCAGAACTGGACGCCATCGTCATTGCGCTGGGAGGCGGCTCTCAAGCGGTGGGCGCACTGGTGGCGGGCGCCGAGCTCAAGCCGTCGTTCAAGGTGTACGCGGTACAAAGCCAGGGCGCGAGCGCGCAACACGATGCCTGGCACGACGGTGTTTCGCGCAGCGGTGCTCCGGCGCAGACGTTTGCCGAGGGGATCGCGACCGGCTCCACGTACGACTTGACCTTCGATACCCTTCGTGGTGGCCTCGCAGACTTTGTACTCGCCGGTGAATCGATGATCTCACAGGCGGTGCGGGATTTATGGACGATCACGCACAATCTTGCGGAAGGCGCAGGCGCGGCGGGATTGGCAGGGCTTCGCTTGCTGGCGCCGCGTCTGGCGGGTCAGACAGTCGGCATCGTGATGTGCGGCGGCAATCTTGATGCGCAGCGGGCCGCGACGATTCTGGCAGGGGGGACCCCGGGGGTGTAGGAACTCATGACCCAGAACTCGAACCCAGAACCCGCAACTGATCAGTTTCGAGTTTTGGGTCAGGGTTTTGAGTTGTCAGTTTCGCTACGCTCTAGGGTGAGCCTGACGGTATACCTTTTTCAACCGATCGACGCTGGTGTGCGTGTAGATCTGCGTGGTGCTGATGCTGGCGTGCCCCAGTAGTTCCTGTACCGCGCGCAGATCAGCACCACCATCTACCATGTGCGTGGCGAAGGTATGGCGGAGCGAGTGGGTGGTGAGGTCGGCGCCTTCGCCCACCGCATCGAGCAACGTGACCATGGCGTGCTGCACCGCGCGCGTGCTGATGCGGGTGCCGCGGGCACTCAGAAAGACCGCGCCGCGGGCGAGTCGCCCAGCTTTCGCGCCGCCCAACTGCAACAACAGCGCGTCGCGCTTCACGAGGTAATTGCGCAGCGCCCGCTGAGCGTGATCGCCCAACGGCACGATACGCTCCTTGCGCCCCTTGCCGCGCACCTTGACCTGCTGCGACACGAGGTCGAGATCGGACAGATCAATGCCGCACAGCTCAGAGAGGCGCAGCCCGCTGGAGTAGAACAGCTCCAGCATGGCGAGGTTGCGCACATCGGTGAAATCGAGACTCTGCGCGCGGGTGGTGGCGTGCTGCATGAGCGTATCGGCTTGCTGCCGATCGAGGTATGACGGCAGGGTGCGCGGCAACCGCGGCGATCCCACCGCGCGGGCAGGATTGATGTCCACGCGTTCATCGCGGTGCATCCACCGGTAGAAACTGCGTACGGCCGACAGCTGGCGCGCGATACTGCGCTTGGCGAGCCCACGCCGGGTGAGATGCGCCATGTAGCCGCGAATGCTTGTACGCGACAGCTCATTCCAGTCCCACCCGCCTACCCCGTGGGTTTGCGCCAGCCAGACGGAGAACTCCCGCAGGTCGCGCGTATAGGCGCCCACGGAATTGGGAGACAGATCGCGCTCCTTCTGGAGATGGGTCAGAAACTCCCCGATCTCCGTGGGCAGCGCGACGGTCTCCTCCGAGGTCGTCATCCCAGGACGGGCGTTGCCGCCGTCAGGGCGTGGGCATCACGCCACGCCGCTATCTGCGCCAGCCCCCGTTCAGCGAACAGTTCGCGCTTCTTTGTTTTGTCCTTGAGCACTTTGGCCGGTACGCCTTCGAGGTCGTCGAGCAGACCGAAGTTGGCGTTCATGGGCTGAAAGTGCTTGGGATCGGCTTCGCGCAGATACCGATACAGCGCGCCCATCATGGTGGAAGGCGGCGGCACGACCGGCTCCTCACCCCTCAGGAGCCGCGACAGATTGATGCCGGCCAGCAGGCCGGTGGCACTGCTTTCCGTGTAGCCTTCAACACCCGTAATCTGCCCGGCGAACAGCGTCGTTGGTGCATCGCGCAGTGCGAGATGCGGGGACAACGCCGCCGGAGCATTCACGTACGAATTGCGGTGAATGCTGCCAAAGCGCAGAAATTCCGCGTCCGCGAGCCCCGGGATCATGCGAAACACACGGGCCTGCTCGGGAATGCGCAAACGCGTCTGAAAGCCCACGAGGTTCCACATGCGACCGGCGCGATCTTCCTGCCGCAGCTGCACCACCGCATGCGGACGGGCCGTACTGCGCGGATCCTGCAACCCGATGGGTTTCATGGGTCCGAAGCGCAGCGACTCCCGACCACGGCGGGCCATCTCTTCGACGGGCATGCACCCTTCGAAGTACGGCACACTGTCGAACTCGTGCGCGGTGAACTGGTCGGCGGTCGTGAGCGCGTCGATGAACGCCTCGTACTCCTCCTTGCTGAACGCGCAGTTGAGGTAGGCCCCTTCTTCGCCTGCGCCTTCCATGGTTTCCTTGCCCCAGCGCGAGGCCCGGAAAGCGACATCCTGATTAATGGAGTCGAGCGAAATGACCGGGGCAATCGCGTCGTAAAAAGCCAGCGATTCCACACCGAGGCGCGCCCGGATGCGCTCAGCCAACGCGTCACTGGTGAGCGGCCCCGTGGCAACGATGCCGACCTCAGGGATCTCGGTGACCTCTTCGCGCGACACTGAAATGCGCGGATGGGCGTGAATGTGATCGTGCACGCCCTGCGAAAAAATCTCGCGGTCCACCGTCAGCGCGCTGCCTCCTGGCACCCGTGCTTCGTCAGCACAGGCCAGGATCAGCGAGCCCAGCGTCCGCATTTCCGCCTTCAGCAGCCCGTGCGCATTGGATGGCTCGGTGCTCTTGAACGTATTGGAGCAGACGAGCTCGCCCAGCTTTTCCGTGCGGTGCGCCGCCGTGCCGCGCACGGGGCGCATTTCATGGAGCACCACGTCGTGCCCGCGTTCAGCGAGTTGCCACGCCGCCTCACTGCCTGCGAGCCCGCCACCAATCACATGGACGGTCACGCCACCTCAGCCACTTCGGCCTCATCCGGCGCGGCCACGTCCCACTCGTTGGTGCACTTGAGGCACTTCCGGAAGGACCCGCGCGTCTTGTTGGACTTGGCTTCGGCACCCACATACCCGCATTCCGGGCAGGTTTCGGCGACCGGCTTATCCCACACCACAAAATCGCAATTGGGATAGTTCTCACAGCCGTAGAATGCCTTGCCGCGTTTTTTGGAACGACGCTCGGCGATTTCCCCGCCATCCTTGGGACACTTCACGCCGGTGGGCATGCTGCGCGTGCCGCGACACTTGGGGAACTTGCTGCACCCCAGGAAGTCGCCGGAGCGCCCGTGGCGGATGACCATCGGCTCACCGCACTCCTGACACATGTACTTCGTGAGTTCGGCCGGCTTCTTCTCACCCTTGATGGGGCGCGTGTATTTGCAGACCTTGGGATGATTTTCGCAGGCCACAAACGGCCCGAAGAATCCGCCCTTGGCCACGAGCTTGCCGCCGCACTCCGGGCAGCGCTCCGTCTCGAGCGCCGAAAGGTCGTAGGCCTCGCCGATGAGCTGCGGCAGATCGTCGTCGTGCAGATTTTTCTTGATCTTCGACCATTCTTCGCCGAGCACTTCGATCCAGTTGGCATCGCCATCGGCGATCTTGTCGAGCTCCAACTCCATCTTCGCGGTGAAGTGCACATCGAAGAGGTCGGGGAATTTCTTCACCATGACCTTTTCGACCGTTTCCCCCAACTCCGACGGGAAGAACCGTCGCTGCTCGAGCGCCACATAGCGTCGCTCGGCGAGCACCGAGATGATGCTGGCGTAGGTGGACGGGCGACCGATACCGAGCCGCTCGAGTTCCTTTACGAGCGACGCTTCGGAGAATCGCGGCGGCGGTTCGGTGAAGTGCTGCGTGGGCGTGATGGCCTTGACGGGCACCTTCTCGCCCATCTCGAGGAACGGGAGCGCCTGTTCGTCTTCAAGCGCCTTGGAGTCCCCTTCTTCGCGCGCTTCGCGGTAGAGGGCGAGGAATCCCTGGAATTTGATGACGGAACCGGTGGCGCGGAACAGACACTGACGGCCCTTCGTGGCGATATCGAAATCGACCGTCGTGGTATCGAAGACGGCCGGAGCCATCTGCGACGCCATGAAGCGCTGCCAGATGAGCTGATAGAGCTTGAACTGATCGGCGGTCAGGTACTTCTGCACCTGCTCCGGACGACGGGAGGGATCGGTGGGACGTACGCCTTCGTGGGCATCCTGCGCGTTGGCCTTGCCGCTGGGATAGAGCTGCGGTTGCGGCGACAGAAAGTCTTCACCGAACTGCGAGCGCAATGCTTCGCGCGCGGTGTTGGCGGCATCCTCACTGACGCGCGTGGAGTCGGTACGCATGTACGTAATGAGACCCGTCGCGCCATCAATACCCACATCGATGCCTTCGTACAGATCCTGCGCCAGCCGCATGGTACGCTTGGAGCCGAACCCGAGTTTCTTGGCGGCTTCCTGCTGCAGCGTGGACGTGGTGAATGGTGCCGCCGGGTTCTTGCGACGCTCGCGCCGCTTGACCTCGGTGACTTCGAATTCCTTTCGTCCCTTGAGATCGGCGAGAATGGCGTCGGCTTCGGCACCGGTGGAAATCTCGGGCTTCTTGCCGTCCACGTGGTGCAGCTTGGCCGAGAACGGCTGTTGTCCCTTTTGCAGGTCGGCGGCGATGCTCCAGTACTCAACCGGGGTGAAGGCGCGGATTTCGCGTTCACGCTCCACAATGAGACGGAGCGCGACGGTCTGCACACGACCGGCGCTGAGTCCCTTCTTCACCGTCTTCCAGAGCACCGGACTGGCCTTGTATCCCACCAGTCGGTCGAGCACTCGGCGTGCCTGCTGCGCTTCGACTTTCTTGTTGTCGATGTCCATGGGTTTCGCCATGGACTTGTGCACCGCATCCTTGGTGATTTCGTGGAACATCACCCGGCGAATGGGCGCCGACACCGCGTGCCGCTTGGGTTGCGTGAAGTACTGCTCCACGTGCCAGCCGATGGCTTCCCCTTCGCGATCAGGGTCGGTCGCGATGAAGATCTCGCGCGCACCCTTGGCGATTTTCTTGAGGTCGGTGAGGATGTCCTCCTTGCCCTCGATCGTGACGTACTCGGGGGCAAAGCCGTGATCGATATCGATCCCCAGCTTTTTGGCCGGCAGATCGCGGACGTGACCGACCGTGGCGCGCACGGTGTAGCCGCGCCCCAGGTACTTGCCGATGGTCTTGGCCTTGGCCGGCGACTCGACGATAACGAGCGACGTCCCGCCTGCCGGTGCCGGCTCGAGCTCTTCCTCGAGTTCCACCGGAGCCGCCTTCCGCGAGGCCACTTTTTTCACCGCGCTCTTTTTGGCCGCCGCTTTTTTGGCGGGAGCCTTTTTGGCGGCGGACTTGGCCGCGGGCTTGGCCGTGGCTTTTTTCGCCGTCTTGGGTGCTGCCTTTTTTGTTGGCATCAGCTCAGTGAATCAGGGGACGCTCGCCACCCATGGCGCCATCATCCAACCCGACGTCGTCCGCCAGCGCACGGACATCCGCCAAGGTGATGCGGCCGTCAACATGGACGAGCGCGCGTTCCACCAGTTGCTCGAAATCGTTCAGGGTCACGGCGCCGGACGCATAGAGCGTGATGAGATAGCCCCAGGCATCCGTGGTAAACCGGCCGCGCTCGTGAGGCCCCTGCACCCGCAGGGACGGCTCACGTTCGCTGTCGGCACCGCCCCAAGTGGGCGACGGCGCATTATCGCTATACAGCAAGGAAAGAATCTCACCGATTTGTCGCCGGTCGTATCCTTTCGCCGAGAGGTAGGCTTCCACCTCCACGACATCGGTATCGGCAGCAAAACGCTCCCGTAACTCGTTCAAGACCGGCGCCCAGCGATCGTCCATTTCCTAACCTACCCCCGGCGTCCCCTCATGGGCAAGCGCCACCAGAGAATCTGTAACTTGTTGTGTGGTAAGAGTTTCCACATCAACAACGTAATCGGCCCTATTATAGAGGGCGGCTCGGGCCTCCCACAGGCTCCGCATTTTGGCCTCCGGATCCGCTTGCTGCAACAAGGGCCGAACAATCCGGGACCGCGAGATACGACGCATGGCGGCTTCGGGGGATACCCGAAGGTGCACAATTCGTCCCGGCGGCCTCAGCAATTCTATGACACCAGCGTTCGTCACCCAACCGCCACCAGGTGCCAGAACCATTGGCGGCGCGGCAGCGAGCTCCCGGGTGAGTGCGACCTCGAGGGCCCGGAACGCCGCCTCGCCCTGTTCCGCAAAAAAGCGGGCCACCGAGCGCCCGGTACGCAGTTCTATCTCCGTATCGAAGTCCAGGAACGGGCGCCCCAACCGCTTGGCCACCGCACGCCCCATGGTGGACTTCCCGGCGCCGGGAAGCCCCACCAGCACCAGGTGCCCGTCAAACTGTGTCGTGGAAGAGGTCATGGGGGAGGCGTGAGTTTTCGGCACGATGTGCCGCGTGCCCATGTCCGCGGCTAACGGTCCACGCGTTCGTCGAGGCGCGCCAGATAAGCGTTGAGATTCCGCTGCGTTTCCGGCAGCGAGTCGCCACCAAACTTTTCCAGAAGTGCGTTCGCCAGAACAAAGGCAGCCATGGATTCGGCGATTACGCCCATGGCCGGGACGGCGGTGACATCGCTGCGCTCCGCGACCGCCTGTGCGGCCTGGCCGGTGGCCATATCCACGGTCCCGAGCGGGCGCATGAGGGTGGAAATGGGCTTCATGGCCACCCGAATCACCAACTCCTCCCCGGTGGTCATCCCCCCCTCCGTGCCGCCGGCCCGATTGGTGCGCCGACGCACGTGACCAGCCCGGGTACGCCCTGGAGCCGCTTCAATTTCGTCGTGCACCTCGGCACCGGTACGACGGGCCGTTTCAAAGCCCAACCCCACCTCAACGCCCTTAACGGCGGGAATGGAGAGCATGGCCTGCCCCAGCCGTCCGTCAATGCGCGTATCCCATGACACGTGCGATCCAAGGCCTACCGGCAGGCCGGTCACCACCACTTCGCAGATTCCGCCCAGCGTGTTCCCCTCTTTCTTGGCGGCGTCGATGCGCTCAATCATGCGCGCCTCGGCCTGTGCATCGAGCGTGCGCAATGGCGACGCGTCGGAGGCCGCATTGAGATCCTCCGGCAACACATCGGGGCGCGCCGCGTCGATGCCACCCAGGTGCACCAGGTGGGATCCGATCCGTACACCGACCTCGCGCAGCAGCACCTTGCAGATCGCACCCGCTGCCACGCGCGCGGTGGTTTCGCGGGCCGAGGCCCGCTCGAGGATGTCGCGGGCGTCGCTGCGATCGTACTTGAGGAGGCCTGTGAGGTCGGCATGCCCGGGGCGCACTCGCGTCACATGGCGCTTGCGCAGCCCGTCAGTGTCGGCCTCGCGGGGCGCCGGGTCCATGATCTCCATCCAGTTCTTCCAGTCGCTGTTGCGGACCAGCATGGAGATGGGGGAGCCAAGGGTTTCGCCGGCGCGAACACCAGAGAGAAACTCAATGCGATCGGTTTCGATCTGCATCCGACGCCCGCGTCCGTATCCCTGCTGACGGCGCGCGAGTTCGGTATTGACGTCGTCGGCCAGCAACGGCACACCGGCCGGCATTCCTTCCAGTAACGACACGAGCGCGGGACCATGCGACTCGCCGGCAGTGGTAAATCTGAGGGGCATGAGAGCAACCTACCCGGCCCCACCTGAAATCGGGAGTTGTTGAGACTGGAGACGTGGACGGTGAGAGCGAGAGGGGGGAAACAACGAGGGCCCCGGACTAGTCCGGGGCCCTCGTTGTTTTCAAGATCGACGTTTACTGGCAGGTGGTCGTGAAGTTGTCCGGCAGTGCAACCAGCGTCACACCGCGGATGGTCGCCCCCACGAGCACGAGCTGACCGTTCGGGCGAACCGTGGCGCGCACCGGCCCAACGATCGGATCACGAATGGGGATCGTGGCGATCTTGCGATAGCAATACGTGTCGAACACGTCGATGACCGGCTCGCTCGACGCCACGAAGGCGAGGCGCGTGCGCAGCGGGGTCGAATTCGCCCCCGAGTTCAGCGGGTGGAAGTCCAGCCCACCACCACTCGGCCGGCTCTGCAGAATACCCTGCAGTCGGAGCGAGTTGTCGAACAGGTAGGTGGAGTCACCCTTCACCGCATTCAGCTCACCATCAAAGTTGATCCCGACGCCCTGGACACGGGCGAAGGTATTGGCGATGAAGTCCGACACGTCCACCGGGCGCGAGACACCGCGATCGATGACGGGCAGCGGCGGCGTGGTCTCGAATCCGCGGGTGACATCGTACGTCATGGCGCGGCTGCCGAGTACCGGGCCACCTTCCCCGAAGACGGCGCGACGGAAGTTGCCCGAGTTGCGGACGAACGTGGTGTCGCGGAACGCCAGCTGATCGAGGCGGACGACGATGGAGTAGTTGTACGAACCGTTATCCGTGGTGACCGTCTGGCGAGCCGGCAGCAGAATGGAGTCGGCCCCCACCCCACCAGCGGCAAAGCGCTCGATCTCCAGCGTGTCCGCGCGATTCTGAGACTGGCCGATTGCCTGTTCGAAGAAGAAGTGCGAAGACTTCTTGTTCAGGTTCTCCCAGCGAATCGTGCCCTGATTCGGGAAGGGCGTGCTCTGTCCAGGCGTTGGCGTTGTCGAGTACACGATGACCACATCGCCGCACGCCGAACCCGGGCTGACCGGTCCACTACAGGTTGAGGCGATGTACTGCGGGCGATCGCTGAAGTCGTAGATCGTGCGCTGCGTGATGACCTGATCGGTATTCGCGGCCCGGGTGCTCGTGATCGAGTACACCATGATATTGGGCAGCGGATAGCGATACACTTCGCGGCCGGTAGGACCGGCGTTGAGGTTCACGTAGCTGACGTTGGTACCACCGGAGTTCGCCACGAGCAGCGTGTCACCCATGACGCCATCACGATTCCGGGGCCAGGCCGAGATACCCCAGGGGCGCGAGCCCACGGCGATGGGGGCGCGGAAGGTGGAGTCGGCCAGGTTGAACACCTCGAGCCAGTTGCGCTCGATGTTCGAGAGATACAGCCGGTCCGTGCGTGGCACATACAGTGCGTCGGCGATCTGACCGCCGCCCGGAAGCGGATTGGTGTAGCCGGCCACCACCTGTACCGTATCCGCACGCAGGGCGCCGGAGCCGAAGCGGGCCAGATCACGACGACCATTGGCGTTGCGGGCGAAGCCGGCGACCGTGACTGGCGTTGGGAAGGCCGTTACCGGGATGCGCGATCGGAACGTGCGCACCAGCGTGGAAAACGCTCCCGTGGAAGTCACAGAGTCGGCCACCAGGAGTTGCCCGGTGAGCGTACGGACCTCGTACCCAATCGTGGCGATACCAACCGGGTCGGTCGCCTCAACGAACACCGTATCGCTGACTTCGACACGCGGCGACACGCCGGTACGGACCACCGGAATGGTGTTCGCATTGGCCGGGCTCTGCACCGCGTAGGCGACCGTGGTGCCCAGCACGCGCTGGTTGAGCGAGTCCGTGACGAACGGCGTGACATTGATGGTCGCACCGCGCACCGTGTCCGGAATGGTGAGCGTATCGAGCACCGACAAGGAATCACGCAGCGGCGAGTTGTACGTGAGCGAGTCACGGAAGCTGTACGCGCCGCTGATCTGGTAGCCGATGGTCCGGACCTTGTAGCGGGCCTTGCCGGACAACGACAGCACGAGCGCCTTGCCGCTCACAACCGGTGAGTTGGCGACCGGACTGGTGATGATGGCTTGCGGCGGCTCAAGGTTGCCCACCGTCAGGGCCACCAACGCCGTGTCGGACTGATTGCCAGCACCGTCCGTGGCCACCGTACGGGCGCTGACCGTGGCACCGATGGGCGCGTTGCCCGGCACCTTCACGTTGACCGCCATCGTGATGGAGGTCACGGCGCTGGTCATCACGGTGTCGTACTGCGCCGTGATCCCGCCCGCCAGCAGCAGGCGAACGCGCTTGAGGCCGATGTTGTCGGTCGCGTTGATGGTCACCGACAGCAGTGTGTCAGCCACCGGATTGCCCTTGGCGATCGAGACCCGTGGCTTCACGGTATCGGCAAAGGGCGGATCGATGACCTCGTCACCGTCGCAAGCACCGAGGGCCACGGCCGCCACGAGGGCGGCCAGACCCGCGCGCAGGCGCGGCCGGGGTGCGGAGTAGAATGAGAACATGAGTGATTTATCCTCGTCGCCTTAGCGGCCTGGGGGCGGCGTGACGCCTTCGTCCAGGATGTGGGGCGTGACCAGGATGAGGAGGTCGCGCTTGGTCTCGTTCTTGGAGTTCTGCGAGAAGAGCCGGCCGACGAACGGCAGATTCATGAGCACCGGGATGCCGCTCCGGAAGCGCGTGGTTTCGGTTACCGTGAGTCCGCCAATCACGGCCGCCTCACCATCCGCCACGAGCACCTGCGATTCGGCGCGCTGCCGGTTGAAGATGACGCCCACATCCGTCTGAGAGATTTCCGCGCTGGAATTCTCCGCCTTGATGTTCATGAGCACCATCTTGTTGTTCGTGATCTGGGGCGTCACCGAGAGCTTGATACCGGCTTCTTCCTTGGACACGGCGGCCCGGGGGAAGAAGGCGGCCGCATTGGGCGCCTGGGCGCCGGCTCCACCGCCGGCACCACCGCCACCACCGCCACCGCCACCCTGCGCGCCCTGTCCACCGGCGTCGATCACTCGGATCGGGATTTCCTGACCGACGAAGATCTCAGCGCTCCGGTTGTTCAGGATCGTGATGCTGGGCTCCGACTGCACATCCGCCAGGGACGTGGTCTGCAGCGCGTTGAGGAACGCGGTCAACTGATAGCGACCGAGTGCCGTGCTGTAGATCAGGTTGAGGGCGTTGGGCTTGATGGCATTGTTGGCGTTGGCAATACCAGCGATGGCGTTACCGCCGAGGGCGATGCGCGCCGGGCCCTGGAAGGGCGCTCCGCCACCCGTCGCGTCAGGCACCCCGTCGCCGTCCGTATCAATGGCGGTCAGCGTGGCCGGATCGGTACGCGGAACCAGCTGCTGGAAGAACTGCTTGTTGCCGGTGCCGAGGTCGTAGGCGAGACCGATATCCTGAATGCCGGTGCGATTCACGAACACGATCTTCGCCTTGATGGCCACCTGCGGCGTGCGCACATCGAGCTGCTGAATGCGCGACACGATTTCCGGCAGGCGCGAGGGGACTTCCGTGATGATCAGCTTGTTGGTGGCGCTATCCGACGCCACCGAGCCACGCACCACGCACCCCTGCCCGCCCATCTGCTGCTGATTACCCTGCGAACCGCCACCAGACTGATTCATCGGCATGCCGAGATCGCGGCCCGTAGCCATGGTGCTGAGTCCCGTGCAATCCCGGGCGAGCAGCGCCTGCACCGTATTGCGGAGCACGGCGGCCTTGGCGTAGTTGATGTCTACGATCTGGGTGACCAGCGGCTCGAGCGCCTGGTTGGACGCCAGGTTCCGGTAGCTATCCACCGAGATGATCCCGCTGGCGTCTTCCGTGGCGGCCAGTCCCTGCGACTGCAGGATGGCCTGCAGGGCGACGTCCCACGGCTTGTCGGCGATATCGGCGGTGACCGTGCCGTCCACATCCTTGCCCACGACGATGGTGCGTCCCGAGAAGGTGGCGAAGGCCGCAATCACGTCGCGGATGCTGGTGCCATCATACGACACCGTGATGCGGGGCTTCTGCTGCTGACGACGCGCGGCCGAGATGGACGCTTCCGACGCGGGGGTCCGCGGGGTGAGCATGCCTTCGGAGTTCACGTCAATCTTTGGCGCCTCCACCTTGGCCGGTTCCGCCTTGAGCGGCTCCGACTTGGCGACGTCAATCCGGACCGGTTCACTGATCGCGGCCGGCGCCGCGTCCGGCTTGCGCGCGGAATCGGCGGGAGCGGCGGTCGCAGGAACGGCAACCGGTGATTCGAGGCGACCCGTGGCGACGGCCGTCACGTTCGTGGACGCGCGGCCAGTCCCCCAGCGGGCAAACTGTGCCGACGGCGCTTCGATATTGATGCGCACACTGTTCCCGTCACGCTCGACGGTATACTTGTGGGCCGCATCGAGGTCAATCACGAGACGCGCCGTGTCGGCCCGGAACTGCGAGAGGCGGACATTGCGAACCGCTCCGCGCGCCTTGCCATCGTAGTTGGACGGGATGGCCAGATTGGCGCCGCCCAGGTCCACCACGATGCGGGTGGGATTGCTGAGCGTGAAGTGGTTCAGCGTGACCGCGGCATCTACGTCGAGCACGATGGCGGTGCCATTTGGTGCCGGCGCTACTTCAATGGCGCGTACGCGACCACGGATCACCGCGTCGTCATTGGTGATGGCCGTAGCGGCCGAGGGGGCAGTGTGTGGCGCGGGAGTGGGCGCAGTGCCCACCAGCATCGCGGCCATCACCGCAACGGTCGTCGGTCCCATCATGGATTCCTCACTTTCGTCGTGTCGCTGCTCAGCGGCAGCGTCTCCTGCCGATTGAATCCGAATTCCTCGATTGTGAACTGCACCGCCTTCTGGCGGATCCCACTCACGCGCAACCGCCCCAACTGCTGGCCGACCCGCACGCGATACTGTGTTTTGGAGTACGTGTCGCGCAGAATCGCCACCGAGTTGTTGCCGGCGGGATCAAACGCCACCGCCGTGAGGCGCAAGTCGCTCAAGAGCGGGCGGACATCGCTGCTGGACATGAGCGACTTGTACGGGTCGCGACGGCCACCACCGCTGTACGCAAAGGCTTCGCGCTGAATGGTGATTTCGGACGGCGTCGTCACTTTCTTGCTCTCGGCTTTTGCGGCCGGGGCAATGGGTGCACTGACGGTACCGGCCGACTCGCCGCGCACCGTACGCGCCGGCGTCTGGGCCTGCGCCACCTGGACACCCGCGAGGCTGCTCGCCATCACGACTGTGAGGAACCGCGTGAACCGGGTCATGACGACCGCTCCTTCGAGCGCGGCGCGGGCGCCGTCTTCTCGACGTAGGTCTGCAGGGTGATGGTCGCGGCCAGCGATCCCTTTTCCGACGTGCGCACCTGGCCGCGCTGGACATTGGACGAACCGGCCATGATGGAGAAGTTCACCGGCGCCACAATACGCGGGAGCGATCCCACGTTGGCGAGGAACTCGCCGAACTGGTGATAGCCACCGATGATGGTGACAGTATAGCGATAGGTATCGAAGCGCTCGCCCACGATGACCGGCTCGGGGACCACGCCGCCAACATCGAGACCGGCCCGACGTGCCGCCGTGCTGACTTCCTCGAGCAGCGCCGGAACTTCGTTGCCGGTGGGCACCAGGCGGCGCATGACTGTCAGCGCCGAGCGATTCTGCGCAGCCTGTGAACGCAGCTCTTCGATGCTGCCACTGGCGAACTCGCGCGCCGCCTTCTGGTTGGCGTCCTCGAGTTCGGCCACGTGCGTTTCATCGAGCAGCAGCTGTTCGTTCTTGGACGCATACGGATACATCCAGTACATGACCGCCAAGGCGATCGCCGAGAAGCCGATCAACAGCTTGACCTGATCTCGCTGGGAGGTAGGAAGGAGAGCCATGGCGTACTCAGCGAACAGGGACGACGAGTGGGGTCGTGCGAACGACACCCGGGGGCGGTACTTCGAATTCGGCACTCAGTTCGAACTGCGTCACATCTTTGCCATCCACAATGACGATCTCCGACTTGGCGAGTGTGACTTTCTGGATGAACGGCGAGCTTTCGAGCTGGCGCATGAACATCGTGAGGGCCTGGATATCGACCGTCTGGCCCACCACCCGGAATCCGAGCGGCGGATGCACATTGATCGTGTCCGCGGCCGCGGCTTCCGCGGCCTTCTTCTTGGCTGCGGCACCGGCGGCACCGACCGGTTCCGCAGCCGCCACGGTGTCAACGCCCGGCGGCAACGGAGCCTTGGTGGTCTGCTCCATGATGGTCAGCCACGTGTACGCCGGCAGCGCGCGACTTACTTCATCGAGGATGTGCGCCCAGTTGTAGCGGTTGTCATCGATGGTGCGGATGATCTGCAACTGGCGGATCACGGAGTCACGTTCGGCGGTGAGCTTCCGGCGTGCGGAGAGCACCTTGGCGTAGCGCGTCGAATCGCGGACCGCGCGCTCCATACGGCCTTCCACTTCCGTGGCGCGTGCACTCTGCGCGGTGAAGAGCAGACCGACGGTGGCGACGGCCACCACCACGGAGGCGGCAGCACCGAGGAGCCAGGGGTCCCGGATGTTCGAGCCGATCGCCCCGAAAGCGCCCGCAAGCGCGAAGCCGCCCGACGAACTCTTTCCCTTCTTCGAACCGGGCAGGAGGTTGATTTGCAGCATCATAGGTCGTTTCCTCGGGCGCTCAGGCGACGGCGCGAAGCGCGAGTCCCACCGGCAGCATCAGCAGCGGAGCGACTTCGTCGGTGGACAGGAACTCGAACGCGCCTTCGCGTACGGCCAGCTTGGCCAACGCATTGGCCGGCTGCACCGGAATGCGCAACCGATCGGACAGCCAGGGCAACAGTCCCGGCACGCGGGCCCCACCGCCGCACGCGTAGACGGCGCGGATGGTGCCGAAGTTGCGCTGGGAGGTGGACAGGAACGTGGCGGCCCGTTCCATCCCGATGGCGATTTCTTCGCCACGCATGGACACCACGCCGTCGAGCATGGGGTGACGGTCGTAGCCGCGCAGAAGATCTTCGGCGTCTTCGGCGCTCATGCCGTTCTCACGCTGCAGATCCTCACGGAAGCGGCGCGTGCCCACGCCGAGGTCGCGGGTCAGGATCGGCACACCTTCGTCGAGGATATTCAGGTTGGTGGCTTCGTTCCCGATGTTGAGCAGCGCAATCGTGCCGGTCAGTGCCTCGGGATAGTTGGCCTCGAATGCGTTGTGCAATGCAAAGGCGTCCACATCGATGACGGCTGGCGATGCCCCCGCCTCGGTCAGCAACGATTGCTTGGCTTCCACCAGATCGCGCTTGGCCGCCACGAGCAGCACGCTCATGTCGAGGCCGTCGCCGTCCGGATCGAGCACCTGGAAATCGAGTTCGACGGAGTCCATGTCGAAGGGCACGTGCTGCTCGGCTTCCCACCGCATGAGCTCACGCGCCTGCTGTTCCTTGACCCGCTCCATCTGAATCTTCTTGACGATGACATCGCGCCCGCCGACGGCGGCCACGATGTTCTTGGTTTTGGCCCCCGTTGCCGCAATGGTCTGGCGGATGGCATCGGCCACGATCCCGTGGTCCATGACTTCACCTTCAACGATTGCCGTGTCGTTGAGCGGGGTGATCACGACTTTCGCCAACTCGGGAACGGGGCCACTGTGGTCAATGACCACGGCCTTGACGAGCCCGGATCCAACATCGAGCCCGATAGTGAGTTTCTTCCGGCCGAAGAGCGCCATGGGACGGGGGGGTTGCACAGTGGTTTGCATTGTTCGTCCCGTGCCGATCGGCGGATCACGGGACAGATTGACCTGCCGAAAATCGGCGTGTCACCCTTGAAACGACCCGAGCCTCACGAGGTAACGCTCTCCGTAGGGCGTATGGCGGGTACGGGGGCCTACTTCGTGATAGTGGAGGCCCATGAACCGGCGACATCCGGTCGGCCCTTTTGACCGTTCGCACCTATGGCGCGAGGGGTTGCCAGAGTGAAAACGGCGTAACGCGAGGACGGGCGACGGTCGCCAGGGCCATTTGCACGGCGCATCGATCGAAGAAGATCCGGGTCTGGGTACCGAGGTGGGCGTGCCCTGTTACAGGGTCGGCACTCATGGCCGCTCCCTGTAGCTGCCATTGGGCGGCACGCGCGTCGATGTTCCCCCGGACAATCAGCAACCCTTCGATGGTCACGTTTCCGCGCAGCTCGAGGTCACCATCAATGACCAATAGCCCGCGCCATTGGGTAGGACCGTCCACGATGACCGGATGACCGGAGAGCCATAGCGCCTGCCATCCGTTTCTCTCGGGCAGGGGAGCGGGTGACGGGCCCCACGTCACGTGTTCCGCGCGAGCCCCCAGTGCGGGAAGGAGTATGGCCGCACTGTCCGCCACACGGCGCGCGGTCGTGTCGGGGAGCGGCGCCCCCGGCCAGTGGCCTGGCGGATCTCCAACGACCGCGAGGGCAGCCACAGCAGGTGTGCTCGCCGTATCGCGCGTCATGCCACAGGCACTCGTTGGCGTAGGGGTATCAGTGCCGGACAGCAGAGTGCCTTCGCCCCCGGAGACTTGCCCCGGCACGGCCAGCACGGCCCGCACGGGAACAGCGGGTGTGTGCAGCCAGACCGCGCGTATCAGCTCGCGCCGAATGCCGGACCAGCGGGCATTGCCCGCCATCTCATGACGGGTGTGCAGCCACGCCACGAAAGGGTGCGGACGACTCCAGGTGACGGTGACCGATTGTCCGAGCTGAGTAGTAACAGACCGCTGTACCTCGTGATGCAGCGGCCGCTGCCAGAGTGAATCATCGTCCCACTGCGCCAAGGCCATCGCTTCGGCCTCCTCTATGGCATTGGCTGCCGCGTCGCCACGCCCAGCGAGCGCGACGGCGCGCGCGTGATGCCACCCTTCGCTGGCGAGCGAGAAAACGAGCAGGCCAGCCGCGGCCAGTGCGATGAGGACAAAGGGAAGGACATACCCACGCGACGGCCGTTTCATGGAAGTGTGCGTCCCGGCGCGGAGGCCCTGAGCGCTATGGAGACTGAGGCGCTGTCACTTCGCCCCCCGTTGTACTGGCCCATGCGGCGAGGCATGCGGACGGTAAGATCGAGGCCGGCGATTGTGCGGGCGACACTGTCCTGAAGCGGTACGGGGGTCGCGACGGCTGCGCCGTTCGCGGAATGCGCCCGCAGCATCAGGCCGCCGCCCATCGGTGACGACAGGGGGCCAACGACAGGCTGCAAGCCATCCCACCCCGCGCCATCGCGACTGCGACGCCCCAGCCACCACGTCGAACCGCTCCGATAGTGCTCGAAGCGCACCTCGCGCGTCAGCAGCAGTGGGGTCCCAATGCCGGGTTCGATCAGGGAGTCGGCCAACTGCAGGCGCCATCGACGAACGGTGTGTTGTCCCATGCCGCATGAAGCGGGGGGCAGTACCTGTGGTGGGGCAGCCACCTGACGCGCGACAGCCTGTGGTGCGTCGCCGGGGACGTGAGTTGTTCGCCACCCCCGGAGCTGGTCGCCAGCCCGAATGGTGCTGACCCATCCACTGGGGGAACCGGCAGGCGTGGCCACTACCACCTCGGCAACACTGCCGCCGCACACCTCGAGGACTCCCAGATGACCGTGAAATTCGAGAAGTGTATCGGTGACCGTGACCAGATCGCGCCCGTCGAGCGGCGCCAGCTCGGTGGCAACCACCAACACCGCGTGGCGCAACGCACTGGCATTTGACAGCATGGAGTCCTGCGCCCGAGCCGTCCTCGCCACGCGGATCAGGATGGCGGTGGCGGCCACCGCCGCGAGGAGCGCCAGGGGCAAGGCGACGAGCAATTCGATCAGAGAGGTACCACGGCATCCACGCCTGGGCGGCCGGCGCTCCCGACGCACCGGAGGAGAGGAGGGAGTCATTCGCACCATCCGGCAATGCTGGCCCCGTGCGTGTATCGGCGCCCTCCTCCCCAGCCACTCGAACGCCAGTCGGCCGTTACGGCAAGGGCATGCAATCCGCTCGCATTCGTGGCGCTGGCCAGCAGAACCGTTCGTGGCCCGATGTCGCGGCGCCACATGCCGCCAATCGCGAGACATGGGGCCCGCAGCAGCGGGACCCGCAGTCGGGCACTTTCGCGCAGCACCAGATCACGTTGGCGTGCATTGTCCACGACCTGTGCGGAGGTGTTCGCAAGCAGCAGCACCAGGCTGCTGGCCCCTGATACCAACAGCAGCGAAACGAGGCATTCCACCAGCGCACGCCCTGAGCGCCCGCGGACCTTCTGTGAGGTGACATTGATTGGCATGGCGCCACGTTACATCACCCTCGGCGAACCTCCATCACCAGAATCGTGCGCGTGGGATCAATTCACCGCCGGCGAGGACTCGGGCGTCACGGCGCGCAGCCCACTGCCATGCAATGGCAACAGAATCACAAACGCAGCGCCCCCTTCGCGCGCCCGCTGCACCCAGATCGTGCCACCAAGATTTTCAATGGTGCTGGCGACGATCGCGAGCCCAAGCCCGGTGCCCTTCCCCGGTTGCTTGGTGGAGAAAAACGGCTCGAAAATGCGTTCGGCGTCTTCGGGCGCCACACCGGTCCCCGAGTCGGCCATGACCACCTGCAGAAACGTCGGGGGCGACTCCGGACGCGCCAGCCACGCCAGCGCGCGCTTGCTCGGGCGATGGGCCCATTTCTGGGGGAACGGGTCGGTACGACGCTTCTCGACACTGTCGCCGAACGACGCGTCGTTGATGCGCGACCGGATCACGATGTCGCCTTCACGATCCATCGCGTCCACCGCGTTGAGCATGAGGTTCACAAACACCTGCTCAAGATCGTGCCGTTCCGCGTACACCACGCCCGTCGGGGCCTCCAGTTCACGCGAAACCTTGAACCGGCGGGTAATCCCCTGATCGGCAAGCAACCGCAGGACATCCTCAATCACCTCATCCACCACGATGGGCTTGGGAGTGAGACGGCGGGGGCGCGCATAATCGAGCAGGCCACGCATGATCCGATCGATGCGTGTGATCTCGCGTTCAAGGGCGTCGATAGGCTCCGTTGTCCCCGCGACATCCTTGGTGCGCATGCGCAGCACATGCGCGTAGTTCGCAATGGCCGATACGGGGTTCCCGATTTCATGGGAGATGCCCGCGGCAATCCGTCCCATGGTGGCGAGCTTTTCCACGCGCATGCGGGACTGCGTGGCGGCGGCCATCTGCTCCGTCATGCGATTGATGCTCGACGCGAGCATGTTGAATTCGGCGGTGGTGGCCGGTGGCACCATGTTGGTGGCGTCTCCGCGCGCCATGGCATCGGCGGCGGCCACACAATGTTCCAGCGGCACCTCGATCAGCTCACCAACCTGACGTTGCAGGATACTGGCGGAGAGCAGCGCCACCAGAAAGACCAGCAGCACCACGATGGGCCACCGTACCGTTGCCGGCAACTGCTCGGTAAACCACATGGTGGTAATGATCGCAACGATCAGCCCCGCGCTGGCCGCGATCAATACGCGTTGCAGGCGGTCATGGATGCTTGGAAGGTTGGTGTCAGGCACTCGGGGAGGATGCGGTGCGCGACGCCGAAGAGCAACTGTTTTCTCACCGGCCCCGCATCTTCCGACCTACGGGAAACGGTGAAGGGGTCGGGCAATCGCCCGACCCCTTCGGTCATTATGCAGCGGAGTTGCGGCGACTGCTTAGCGGCAGGTCGCGCCGCCCGGCTCGCCTTCGGCCAGACCGGCGGGCGTCGAGGCACCGACGCCGATCACGCAGCTGGAACCCGCGGCGTTGGCATGCGCGGCGGAAGCCGCCCAGCCCGTGGCCGTCTGCGCCGTCATCGAGAGCGTCACGCCGGACGAACCGGTCGGCGCCGTGTAGCCAACATAGGTGTTGTTGTCCGAGAAGAACGCTTCGGCCGAGGAGACCATGTTCTTGAGGTCCGACTTCATGGCCGTGATGTACGCCTTCTTCTTCGTATCAGCGAACTTCGGGATCGCGATCGCGGCCAGGATGCCGATGATCACGACAACAATGAGGAGTTCGATGAGGGTGAAACCCTTGCGCGTCTTGTTCATAGTGTTCTCCAGTGGGGGGATTTTCGTCCGAGCCATCCTGGCTCTCGACACCCCAACCAATGGCAATGCGCGTACCACACCGCGAGACACATTCTAAAATATTATATTTCAATGTTTTAGCCATTTTTCCAGCTGACGCAATCGCTCCAATGGCTTGGTGTTCTGCAAAGGTTATTGCAGGGTGCAAGAGGACGCTGGTCCGCCTCCGTCCGGGACCCCGCAACCGCCGGGACCACGGCGATCGTGGCAGTGCCGTGGGTACTCGGAGTGGCCGGGGTGGTAAAGGCAAAGGGGCCGAGCTTTCGCCCGACCCCTCCCCCCAAATTGTGTTGCGTGGGCCTTGTTTCAGCGCTGCGCGCTTAGCGGCAGGTCGCGCCGCCCGGCTCGCCTTCGGCCAGACCGGCGGGCGTCGAGGCACCGACGCCGATCACGCAGCTGGAACCCGCGGCGTTGGCATGCGCGGCGGAAGCCGCCCAGCCCGTGGCCGTCTGCGCCGTCATCGAGAGCGTCACGCCGGACGAACCGGTCGGCGCCGTGTAGCCAACATAGGTGTTGTTGTCCGAGAAGAACGCTTCGGCCGAGGAGACCATGTTCTTGAGGTCCGACTTCATGGCCGTGATGTACGCCTTCTTCTTCGTATCAGCGAACTTCGGGATCGCGATCGCGGCCAGGATGCCGATGATCACGACAACAATGAGGAGTTCGATGAGGGTGAAACCCTTGCGCGTCTTGTTCATAATCTTCTCCAGTGGGGGTTGTCCGAGTGAGGCGCCGGTAGTGGCGGGCTGCTCGACGACATCGCTTAAGGCAATGGCCTTGCCACGACGGAGACCCCAATAAAAGTCGTTGCAGGACAACGAGTTACACCATTTCACTGCGCGCATCATCATTTTGATTCCGCCGCGTCCTGCGACAAATCGTGCAGCACGCGGCACTGCCGTATTCCCGTGATCAGTATGCCCGTGCCGGCAGTGTAACGGCGCCCGTCTTTCTGTGACGGGGATACAAAAACCGCTGTGCCATTACTGGCACAGCGGTTCGGCGTTCGCTCCGCCACCGGAGCTGATGGCGCAGGTATATCCCGGGATGGCCGTGTGGGTGGCAGTTGCGGTCCACCCTGTTGCCGTGCCGGTGAAGGTCAGTGTGATGCCGGCCGATCCCTGTGGAGGCGTAATGTTCGCGTAGCTGTTTTCGGAACTGAATCGCGTTTCGGCAATCATGGCCAGATTGTGCAGGTCCGACTTCATGGCGGCGATATAAGCGCGCCGCTTGGAGTCCCCGAATTTTGCAATGGCTATAGTGGCCAGGACCGCAATAATGACGACCACTGCCAACAACTCAATAATGGTAAATCCCCGGCGTCGGGCGCTCACAACATAGGACATCAGGCGTCTCCGTAGCGCGCCAATTTGCGGTAAAGGGTGGACGGATCAATTCCCAGCATGTCGGCGGCGCGACTCTTGTTTCCTCCCTCATTCTGGAGCACCCACTGAATATACGCGCGCTCGATCGCTTCCAGCGTTGGTGTCACCGGTGTCCGCTCGCTGACCAACGGCTCGGCGCGGCGCGCAGTCACCCGCTCGGGCAGGGCCTCTACGCGGATGGTGTCGCCGGCCGACAGAATCACGGCGCGTTCCAAGGCATTCTCGAGTTCACGCACATTGCCCGGCCAGGCGTAGGCCATCAACGCGTCAAGGGTCTCGTCGGCAAGCACCTTGGGAGCCTCATGACGTGCCAGTGCGGAGCGCGCGAGGAAACTCTCCGCCAACAACGGAATGTCGTCCGTACGTTGCCGCAGGGGTGGCAGGTGCACCGCAATCACATTCAGGCGATAAAAGAGGTCCGCACGGAATGCCCCCCGCTTGATCTCCTCTTCCAGATCGCGGTTGGTGGCGGCAAGCACGCGAGTATTGACGGCGATGGACTCCGTGGCCCCAACCGGGATGACTTCGCGCTGCTGCAGTACCCGCAGCAGTTTCACCTGGGTGGATGGCGTCGTTTCGCCGATTTCGTCCAGGAAGAAGGTGCCATCCGCCGACGCGGCAAAGAGCCCGGTCTTGTCCTTCACGGCACCGGTAAAGGAGCCTTTCACGTGCCCGAACAGTTCACTTTCCAGCAGTGATTCCGGAAGGGCGCCACAGTTGATGGAGAGAAAGCTGTGATCCACGCGCGCACTGAGATCGTGGATATAGCGAGCAATGACTTCCTTACCCGTACCCGATTCACCGGTGATGAGGACCGTGGAATCGGTGGGGGCCACCGTTTCCGCCAGCCGCAGGACCTCGACCCAGCTTTTGCTGCGCCCAATGGGCCGGCTGGCATCGCTCTTGTCGCGGCGGCGGATCTCCTGCTTGAGGGAGTGGTTCTCTACTCGCAACCGCCGGTGTTCGGCGGCACGGCGGAGAATGGCCACCAGTTCGTCGTTCCGAAACGGCTTCTGGATGTAATAGAACGCCCCTTCGTTCACCGCCTGCATGGCCGACTGCAACGTGGCCTGCGCCGTCATCAGAATGACCGGCAGATCAGGATCCACCTGCCGGGCATGGCTCAACAGCTGCACGCCCGTGATGTCGGGCATGCGCACGTCGGTCAGCACGATGTCCGGGCGCAATTCATCAATCTTTTCGATGCCCTGTTTCCCCCCGTGCGCCGTGTACGGGATGAATCCTTCGGTCTTGAGCAGAATGCGGAGCGACTCGAGAATCCCCGATTCGTCGTCAACAATGAGCACGCGGGGCGCGCCCTCGTGTACAGATGCTACGGTCACGCGATGACTCCAGACGGGTTGGAACTGATGGCCGGGGATACGGGCGGCGTAGCCGGCGTTACGGGGAGCACCACGGAGAACCGGGTGCCTTTGGGAAGTCGGTCAACCAGCACGACACCGCGATGCGCTTCCACGGCCCGGTGGACGACGGGGAGCCCCAAGCCGGTGCCCCCGACTTTGCCGCTCACAAATGGTTCGAACAGTCGATCCTTGAGCTCTTCGGGAATGCCAGGACCATCGTCCGTTACGGTGATCGCTACCAGCGCCCCCGTCACCGCGACGGAGGAGCCATCCACGCCTTCCGGCGCTCGGCGATCCACTTCCACAAACACATGTCCCTCGGTGCCCACCGCCTGAATGGCGTTGAGCACGAGGTTGAACACCGCACGGTGCAACAGATCTTCGTCGCCCATGAGTCGGGGCAGGTCGGAGGCAACATCGACCTGGACCTGCACACCAGGACCGCGATCTGGGTGGGCCGCCGCCAGCATGGCCGCCGTATGCGTCAACGCTCCCACATCCAGCGACTCAAGCCGCATGACCCGCGTACGGGCAAAGTCCAGAAAATCGGCCAAGAGGCGACTCAAACGATCGGCTTCCCGTACGATGAGGCCGTGCAGGATCGCTTCGTCGTCGTCTTCCCCAGCAGGTGCCGGGGCGTACCGACGGGCCAGCTGTTCGGTGGCGCTGCGAATGGACGCCAGCGGATTGCGGATCTCGTGAGCCAGTGACGCGCTGAGTTCCGCCACCGCCTGGAGCCGTTCCGCCCGGATATGCAGCGCCTGAATGCGCTTGCTGTCGGAAATGTCCTGAAAGATCGCCGTGGCGGTGACGCTGCCATCTGGTCGCGTACCATCGGCAACGGTCGTCGTCACGCCAATCTCGAACTCCTCGCCATTGCGTCGGATGATCCCTTCGGCACGCGTGGTACGGATGCCGTCACGGGCGCTGCGCTCTAACAGGTCTGCCAGTTGCGGGGAGACCTGAATCAGCGTGGGCAGCAGCGGCTTACC
The DNA here is from genome assembly GCF_000695095.2 of Gemmatimonas phototrophica. Classification (NCBI taxonomy): domain Bacteria; kingdom Pseudomonadati; phylum Gemmatimonadota; class Gemmatimonadia; order Gemmatimonadales; family Gemmatimonadaceae; genus Gemmatimonas; species Gemmatimonas phototrophica. The sequence continues at coordinate 3,055,633 of NZ_CP011454.1, forward strand.
GGTAAATGCTCGCAGTTCGAGCCCCAGCAACTCCGTGGCCGCCGGATTGGCGTACAGCAGGCGCCCTTGCGCATCAACGGTCAGAATGCCCGAACGAATGGTCCGGAGGATCTCCGCTGCCTCCAACTGCACTTTGACCAGTTGGGCAGCCAGTGCCTCGCGCCCGGTGCCAGCCTGACGCAGCCGCAGGGCCAGATAGCCGGATCCTACCGCGACCACGGCAAAAACGGAGAGCTGCACCCCGACCCCAGCAAATGGGGTGCCTGTCCCAGGGCGTAGCCAGAGGACATCCAGCGAGTACAGCACGCACGCCGAGGCTGCCACAACAAGCCCGCCCCGGAAGGGGAGGAGGAGCGAGGCGCTGGCAATCACCAGGATGTACAAGGCCGCAAACTGGGAGCTCCACCCGCCGGTGATGTGCACCACGGCGGTAACCAGCAGGAGGTCCAGCGCACACTGGCCGGCATAAAACGCGACCCCCAATGGGCGGCGCCGTTCGAACTCGGCGTAGAGGGCCGACACCACCGTGGCGAGCGTGGCCATGGCAAAGGCGAGCGTCGCCACCAGAGTATCCGCCGGAGCCGCCTGATTCCAAACGAAGACCGCGGCCACCAGGATCGCACACGCCAGAACAACACGCGCGAGCCACACCCAGCGGAGCATCCGCCGGGGCTCGAGCATCTCCTGAATGGGGTCCTGCGGAAACGCGGGGGTATATCGCACGCGGAAAAGGAGACCAGAGTCGTGCAGATTGCAACAGGGCCAAGCGCCCTTTAGGTATTGCAGATTGCACTACCCTGACGAATCAGCCGTCCGCCCGTTTCCTTTGGGTCATGCTTGTTGAAACCCCGTTGTCCTCCGAACCCGAGCTGACCGCCGCCACCATTGTGGTCCGGCTCCTGTTCGTGCTGTTCCTGGTATTGCTCAATGCGTTCTTCGTGGCCGCCGAGTTTGCGCTGGTGGCCGTGCGCCGCAGCCGCATTGACCAAATGGCGGCCGAAGGTGACCGCAGTGCCGTGGTGGTGCAGAAGGCCCTGTCCCAGCTGGACCGGTACATCTCCGGAACCCAGCTTGGCATTACGCTGGCGTCGCTGGCTCTGGGCTGGATTGGTGAGCCGGCGGTGGCGGTGGTCGTGGACAAGGTGCTGGCACAGGTCGGCATTGCCCCGGCCCCGGGAGCCGTACACACCGGCGCCGGCATTGCCATGGCCTTTCTCGTCATCACCTTCCTCCACATCGTGCTGGGGGAGCTGGCGCCCAAGTCCATTGCCTTGGCCAAGCCTGAGTCGGTGAGCCGTTGGGTGGTGCGCCCACTCATGCTCTTTTCACGCGTCATGTCGCCGTTCATTGCCATGCTGAACGGCACCGCCAATCGCATGTTGCGGGTCGTTGGCGTTGAGCCGGTATCCGAAGGCGAGCACGTTCACAGCCCGGAAGAATTGCGGCTGCTGGTCATGCAGGCGCGAGCACACGGCACGCTGGACGAATCCGACTCGGCGATGCTGGCCGGCGTGTTTGACTTTCACAACAAGCGGGCCGTGGATGTCATGCGCCCCCGCACGGATATGGTGGCGATTGCCGAAGACGTGGAGCTCGAGGAACTGATCGAGACGCTGCGACGCGAACGCTATTCACGGTATCCGGTGTATCGAGAGACGGCCGACGATATTGTCGGGGTGTTTCTGGCCAAGGATTTCTGGTTGGCCGAACATCCGGAAACGTTTTTGTTGCGCGAACACCTGCGCGAACCCCTGTTCGTCCCGGCGACTCGCGGAGCGGAGCGGGTATTGGATGACTTGCGCCGGACGCGGGCCCATCTGGCCGTGGTACTCGATGAATACGGCGGAACGGCCGGCATCGTGACCATGGAGGATCTGGTCGAAGAAGTTGTGGGCGACATTGCCGACGAGTACGATCCGCTGTCGCGGGATGCTCTCTTGTTTGACGGCGTGCTCGAGCTGGCCGGATCGATGTCGCTGGTGGATGTGCGTTCCGATCACAAACTGCCCATTCCGGAGGGCGACTGGAGCACGCTGGGCGGGTACGCCTTTGCGGCATTAGGGCGATTACCGCGGGTTGGTGATCGTGTGACGTATCCCGGCGGCGAACTGGAAGTCGTGGCCATGGACGGCCGTCGGGTAGCGGCGCTCCGCGTGCACCGTCGCGCGGACACGGCAATCGCGGGGCATTCATGATGCCGTTGGTACGATGCCGCCGCTGGCCAACGCGGTGGGTAGCCGTCGTCGCGCTGACGGGCTTGGCGGCCTGCGGTGCGTCGGCCGAACGTATCGCGCGCAACGATGGGACGGCGGCAGTAGCGATGGGACAGGACACCGTGGGGCCAGCCGCCCCCGACGGCGCACCGGCGAGTGCCTTTCCTGAGCCGAAGCGCGACGTGGCGGACATTGTCGCGCCACGATGGACCGATGAAGATGCCCGGGATGATGCCGGCGAATTCAACACGGTGGTCAAGCTGGCCGGTATTCGTGCCGGTCAGGCGGTGGCCGATATAGGCGCCGGCGACGGCTACTACGTAGCGCGACTGTCGCCACTGGTTGGTGCGAGCGGCGTGGTGTACGGACAGGATATCGTGCCGGACTACCTGGGCTTGCTGCAGCGCCGGGTGCGTCGCGACGGTTTGCGAAACGTGCGCGTGGTGCTGGGCGAGGCGCACGATCCGCGCCTGCCGGCCGGCAGCGTGGACGTTGCCATCATGATTCATATGTACCACGAGATTACGCAGCCCTTTGCGTTGCTCTGGAACCTCGCCACGGCCATGCGCCCCGGTGGCACACTGGTCATACTCGACCTTGAGCGTCCCACGTTCGGACACGGGACGCCGCCTTCGTTGCTTCGCTGTGAACTGGAGCGGGTCGGCTACACGCAACTCACATTCACCCGGACGGGCCCGGAAGAATACGTTGCCATCTACTCAGCGCCCGACAGTTCAGCACGCCCCACGCCTGCCGCGCTGTCGGCGTCGCTGGCGGACACCCCGTGTCGCACGTCATGACTGCGTCCGACGAAGTGCTGGAGGTTGCTCCGGGAGTACAGATCCCCTTGGCGGAGCTACAGATCACGGCGATTTCGGGTGGCGGCCCGGGCGGTCAGCACGTGAACAAGAGCGCCACGCGCATTGCCGTGCAGTGGAACCTGCGCACCACGCGCGCCTTGCGTGATGATCAGCGGGCGTGGGTCCTCGACAAGCTGTCGTCGCGACTGGATACCGACGGCGCGCTCCGGATTGTGGCCGGCGAATACCGGAGCCAGCAGCAGAACCGCCGGGCCGCACTGGAGCGACTGCAGCAACTGGTGGCCCGCGCCCTCATTGTGCCACGGGCGCGGAAGGCCACCAGACCAACGCGTGGTTCCGTTCTGGATCGACTGACGTCAAAGAAACAGCGATCGGCAACCAAACAGCAGCGGCGCCGGCCTCAGGACGACTGATCCGCCTCTCGTCTCAGAACGCGATGAAGTTGACGCCAATGTAGTACGTGATGAAATCGGCGCGCCCGCGGACCGGCACGGGGGTGGCATTGCTTTCGTAGGCCTGCTTCACGCGATCCGCCGTCAGGTAGCGGACGTCATCATGGCGCAGGAATCGCGCCCCGAGGTCCAGCCGTACGGGGGTATTGCCATTGGATACCCTGAAATAGCCACCCACGGCACCGCCGTACGCCCAGACGGCGTCGCTGGAATTGGTGGTGCTGGCAAACGGATCGGCATTCTGCGAGCCCTCAACCGAGCTCTCCGTCCAGAAGACCGAGAAGCCACCGAGAGCTGTGGCATACGGGGTGAACACCCCGGTGGGACCGAGCAACTGCGGGCCCACCACCACGGTGGCAATATTGCTGGTGGTCCGCAGGTCGAGCTGAATGAGCCCACCAGTTCCGGCCAACGGAATACGCCGCCGGTTGTTGGCGTACGAGATGAACGAGAAATCGCCCCGCAGGTTGAGGATCTTATTGTCGTCGAGGGCGCCGAGGATATACCCCCCCAGCCCGAAGCCATTGTTGGTATTGGCGGCGAAGTCCCCTTTGGGCTCGGTCACCTGGAGATGAATGCCAACCGACCCCCGACCGGACGGGCGATTCACGGGACCGGCATCCTGGGCCACGAGGGCCGCAGGAAGACTCATGACGGTTGCCGCCGCAGCGGCCAGCAGAAGTGAAGTACGCATACTGAGCTATACGCCGTAGCTCCCGGAAGGTGTCACCGCTATTGTCTCCAGTACGTCGCGGCAAGCTTAGCGGGCGGGCACCTTGAATCCCGACCGAAGTCTTCGTATTTGTTCGGCTTATGCTCAGGAACCTGTCGCGCCCGTTGTTCTGGGGAATCGTGCTCGCCATTGGCGTGCTCGTCGCGGCGTGGCGTCCCCTGGAGGCCCAGGGAGAAACGCGGTCCGGGCAGGTGCAACTCCAGGCCGCGGTGCTGGTCCCGCTGGTACTGCCCGGAGAAGCCCCGGCGACGCTGAGCTCATGGCAGCACACCGACCACTGCCCGGCCCATCTCTCCGCCCTGGGAGCCCGTCATCATCGCGGGCCGTCGTGGCATCGTGGCACCGGGCGTCGCTCGCAGCGCGGATGCAGCGACCTGCTATTGTCACCATCCCGTGCGGGAAGCATTCCCGCCACTGACCCGTTGTATTTGCAGCGAACGGCGTGGCACCTCGTGCCCCGCCCGCCGGTACATGGTACGGGTCAGCTTGCGGCTCCGCCGCGCGCGCCCCCGCGCTGAACTGAAGAACCGCTGGACACCGTTTCGGGTCCCATGGCGCCGCGCTCCGCGGGCCGTGTGCTCCGAGGCACGCGTTCGCTCCTTCCAGAGAGCGTGTGCCCTGCTCTTCCTCAGTCCTTGAATTGCACGCATGTCGGCTCAATCAACCCGCGTTAATCAACTCATCTCTGAATCGCTCGGACTGGATGTCGAGCAGTCACGCTGGCGCGCGTTGACGCGTCAGGTTTCGGCTCAGGATCCGCTGTCCGAACGCCTGCGTTCCATTGGGGGCGCCGTTGATATCGGCTATCTCGACCGGTCGCTGTCGCCGGCCGAGATCCGCTCGGCGATTGATCAGAAGCAGTTGCCCCTCGTGCTGCTGTGCAGCAATGGTGAGGATGCCATTGTGTTGCGTAGCGGTGAGGGGAAGATCGGCGTCACGGCGCACGTGGTCACGCGCGACGGTACCGAGACGGTGGTCGCAGATACCCCTGACCAGCTCACCGAAGAGGTCGTGCGTCGCCTGGGGCATGCGTCGAACATTCCGGCGTTGGCGCCCATGGCGTTACGGTCGGCCACCGCGGCCCGTGGTGACGGGGCGCCGCACAGCCCGATCGGCCTGGCGCACGATCATCATGGGGATGAGCATCGCTCCCCGGTCGATCGGACCTTCGCGCTCATGGCGCGCGAGAAGCGGGAGATTCTCACGGTCTTCTTCTACGCGACTCTGGCCGGTGGGTTGAGTCTCATTCTGCCGCTCGCCGTTGGCGGCATTGTCCAGCTGGTGCAGGGGCGCCTGTTTCTGCAACCCGTAGTCGTTCTGATTTCGTTTGTGGTGCTGGGAACGATTGTGGCGGGCGTGCTGCAGATCGGCATTCTCAAGGTGGTGGAGCGCATCCAGCAGCGTGTCTTCGCACGCATGGCGCTCGAGTTTGCCTTTCGCGTGCCGCGCATGAAGTACTCGGCATCGTTGGAGCAGAATCTGCCGGAGCAGATGAATCGACTGTTTGAAGCCGTTGCCATTCAAAAGGGCGTGCAGAAGCTGCTAATCGATGTGCCCACGGCGCTGCTGACGGTCATGTTCGGCCTCATTCTGCTCACCGTGTACAGCCCGTGGTTCTCGCTGTTTGCCGTGGCGGTGCTCTTCATCCTGTATCTGATCATCCGCTGGACGGGCCCGGAAGGGCTGCAGACGTCGATTGTGGAGTCGAAGTACAAGTACAAGGCCGTGCACTGGCTCGAGGAGATTGCCCGCGCGTTTCATGCCTTCAAGTACGCCGGCGATTCAACGCTGCCGGTGGAGCGCATGGATGACGTGATCACGGGCTATTTGAAGTACCGCAAAAAACACTTCGCCGTGCTGGTGAAGCAGACCATTGCGCTCATTGGCTTCAAGACCTTCATCACCGCCGCGGTGCTGATCATCGGGGCCACGCTGGTGCAGACCAACCGTCTGCTGCTGGGGCAATTCGTGGCCGCCGAAGTGGTTATCGTGACCGTGCTGGCGGGCGTGGAAAAGCTGATCACCAGCCTGGCCACGGTGTATGATGTCCTCACCTCCGTCGACAAATCCGGGCACGTGGCGGATCTGCCGTTGGAAGGGCGTGGCGGGCTGGCCCCGCTGCACACCCCAGGCACGGGCGTGTCCATTGAGACCCGTGATCTGTCGTACCGTTATCCGGGAGCCGCCACGACCATCGTGAATGGCGTGACGCTGCGCATTCTGCCGGGCGAGCGGGTGGGGATCATGGGCGTGGATGGTTCCGGGCGGAGTACGCTGCTCAAACTGCTGGCCGGTTTGGTGGACGACTACGACGGCACGATCCGTTTCGATGGCATCACGCTGCGTGACATTGACCGTCCGGCGTTGCGGTCCCGTATCGGCCAGATGTTGTCATGGACCGATCTGTTTGATGGCACGATTGAAGAAAACGTGAGCGTGGGCCGCGCCCATATCACGCCGCGGGACGTGCAGGAGGCGCTCGAGGACCTGCAGCTTACCGACGAAATTCAGCATCTGCCGCAGGGCATTCAGACCGAGCTGACGAACAGTGCGCGCAACCTCCCGGCGCATCTGGCCAACAAGCTGCTGGTGGCGCAGGGCATCGTGGGCAAACCCCGACTGGTCGTCTTCGACGATTTCTTCCAGAACCTCGATGCCGCGTCGCGCTCGCTCATCATTCGTCTGCTGACGAATCGCGAACGCCCCTGGACGGTCCTGGCCGTGTCGCACGACCCGATGCTGCTGTCCGCATTTGACCGGGTGATTGTGGTGCACGAAGGCCAGGTGGTGCGCGAAGGGCGCTTTGAAGCCCTGCGCAGCGATCCCATCTGCCAGATGCTCATGCACGATTTTGTGCACGAATCCCCCAAGACCAGCGGAGACTGACCCATGGCCACCTCCGATATCGATATCGAACGCGAGCTCAAGAACCTTCCGCTCGAAACCACCACGTTGCTCGGCAAAGCCGACAGCGGCCGGATTGTGTCACGGTGGCTCATTGGCATCATCGTCGTCCTCGTGCTCATCCTGTTCCTGCCGTGGCAGCAGAACGTGCAGGGCACAGGGAACATCACGGCGCTCAGTCCGTCCGACCGTCCGCAGCAGTTGCAAACCCGGATCGATGGTCGGATTGAGGCGTGGTATGTGGCCGAAGGGCAGTACGTCAAAAAGGGCGACTCCATCGTCCTCATTTCGGAAATCAAGGAGGAGTACCTCAATCCGAATGTGCTGTCGCTGACACAGCAGCAGCAGGATGCCAAGCAGAGCGCCATTGGCGAGAAGCTCAACAAGGCCACGGCGCTGGAGCAGCTGATTACGCAGTTGGAGCAGCAGCGCGAATTCAAGCTGCAACAGACGCGCAACAAGCTGCTGCAGTATCAGGCGGAAGTCCGGCAGGCGACCCTTGAGGACTCGGTGGCGCGGGATCAGTTGCGCCGTCGCGAGCGGCTCTTCCGGGATACGCTGGGATTGGTCTCGGTGAACGACCTGCAGACGTTTCAGGTGCGCGTGCAGTCCGCGGCCGCCAAGCTGGTCGAGAAGCAGCAGATGCTGGCCATTACCCAGACGGACATCGAAAGCATTCCGGCCGAATACGGTGAAAAAATTGCCAAGGCGAGTTCGGATCGGGCTGCCACACTCTCCGAGGTCAGTGAAGGGCGTTCGGAGGTGGCGAAACTGAAGGACAAGGTCGGGTCGATCACCATTCGCAACGGGTTCTACGTGATCAAGGCCCCACAGGATGGCTATGTGGTGCGGGCCACGCGTGCCGGCCAGGGCGAAATCGTGAAGTCGGGAGAGCCCATTGTCACGGTGCAGCCTGCCCGTCCCAGCAAGGCGGTCGAGTTGTACGTGCGCCCGATGGACGTGGCGCTGCTCAAGCCGGGTCGCCATGTCCGCGTATTCTTTGACGGCTGGCCAGCGCTTCAGATCTCCGGGTGGCCGCAGGTGGCGGTTGGCACCTTTGGTGCGCAGGTGGCCGTCATCGACCAGTTCCCGAGTTCCGACGGTCGTTTCCGCGTCTTGCTGGTGCCGGACACGACCCATGATGAGCCGTGGCCGGCGCAATTGCGTCTTGGCACCGGTGCGGAAGGGTGGGCCATGTTGGACAACGTGACGGTGGGTTGGGAAATCTGGCGTCAGTTGAATGGCTTCCCGCTGTCGATCAAGCCGGGGGATGCGTTGCCGGGCGAAGCGGTGGCGGGTGACAAGGGCAAGGGTGATGGAGGGAAGAAGTGATGAGGCGGCTTGTCTACGCCGCCTTCCTTCCGCCACTGCTTCTTCTCGATGTTCGCCCCCTGCCGGGTCAGGGTACGCCCCCGCGCGATAGTGCGCGGCTGCGCACCAGCGCCCTCGTCGGGACCGTGGTGGACACGGTCGGGATGCCGTTTCCCTTTCCCGCGTTCGTTGATGTGGTGCTGGCCAATCATCCGGTAGCCGCTCAGGCTCGCCTGGTGGCCGAACAGGCGCGGGCGGAATTGCGACAGGCGTGGGGGGCCTTTGACCCCAAGCTGGTGGCAACGTGGGATCAGAAGCGCTTTGGCGGCACCGAGTACTTCAAGTACTTCGATGCGGAGATGAAGATTCCGCTTCCCATCGGGGCCGATGTGACGCTCGCCTTCGATCGTACGATGGGCCGCTATTTCAATCCGGATCGTCGCACCACCGGCAACGGCACCTTTTCGGCAGGGATCTCGCTGCCGCTGGGCCAACGCATCATTACCGATGAACGGCGGACGGCGCTGCAACAGGCTCGGGCAGCCCGAGACGCCGGTGACGCCGAGCGCATCGGGATTCTGAACAAACTCCTGTTTTCGGCGGCCAAAGACTACGGCGTCTGGTACGAAACGTGGCGACGTCGGGCAATCGCTCAGGAAGGGGAGGCGCTCGCGGACTTCCGGCTCCAGGCCGTACGACAGCGGGTGGCCAACGGCGAAAGTGCGCCAATCGATACCATCGAAGCGCTGCTGGAGCTGCAGCGTCGCCAGGTGACCCGCTACGAGACCGATGCCTCGTTTTACGTGTCGACGCTGAACCTCACGGCGTATGTGTGGGACAGCGAGGGTCGGCCAGCGGCCCTGCCCGGAGATGCCAAACCGGTGCTGGACGGTGTAGGACGTGGCGGGCTCGACTCCACCCGTCTTGATGCCCTGATCGACGTTGCCACCCGCCGCAATCCGGACCTGCTCAAGGTGCAGGCCAAGGTGAAGCAGGCGGAGGCGGAGCGTCTGCTGGCCACGCAAGGCATGATTCCGCTGGCCGAAGCCAAACTGGCCGGCTTGGCGGAGCGCGGTGGTGACGACGCATTCTTTGACCGTTCACGTCTGGACAACAACTACAAGGCGGGGTTGTCGGTCAGCACGCCGTTGTTGTTCCTCAAGGAAACCGGAAAATTTGCGGCCACCGGGGCAAAACTCGAGTTCCAGCAATACGAGCGCGATCGTTTGCGGCGGGACATCGAGTTTGATGCGCGGGCGGCCATTTTCGACCTCGCCAATCTGGAGCGGCTGCTGGAGCGCCAGTCGGCGAACGTACGCAATGCGCGTCTCTTGCGGGATGCTGAGCAGATCCGGTTTGAGAACGGCGAAAGCACCCTGCTGATTCTGAATCTGCGGGAGCGCCTGGTGCTGGACGAGGCCGGCAAGCTGGCGGCGCTCGAGGGGAAGGTTGCGGCGGCCCGGGGGGCTCTGGCATTGGCAACCGGCGACCGAACGCTCCTGACAATTCCGCGCTAAGTTTATCCGTATGGCTGACAAGTATTTTGACGAAGACCCCGAGTTCTCCGGCGAACTCGATGAAGACTTCAACGACGACGCGTTACTCGATGACGACGAGGATGACGAGGCGGACGGCGACGGCGTGGCCGATCTGTCCGGCCTCGTCCACTGTCCGTATTGTGGCGAGTCGGTAGAGATCTCCCTCGACCCCGGATCCGGGGCCAACCAACAGTACATCGAAGACTGTCAGGTGTGCTGCCGACCGTGGCTGGTGTCGGTGAGCTATGACGAGGATGGGACGGCCCATGTCTTTGTGGACGCCAGCGACGACCACGATAGCGATGACTGATCCGCGCACTCCTACGGCAGACGACGTACGCCGTCTGCTTGGAGAGGCGCTCCGTCGTCCGGCCCAGGAAGGCGCACGGCTGATGGCGCTGCACTGGCTGCACCAACTGGTGGCGGCGCGGGAGTTGTGGGAGGCCTCGCAACGGAATCCGGCGAGCGATGTGCGCGGACGTGAGGTTGAGACGCGCGACGTAACCAGCGACGCTCTGCACAAGGCGCGCGTGGCGTTGCGTCGTTTGCGCGCAACCTTGCGTGAGAACGACCGCGTGCTGGATGGCGCGGTGGATCGACGGTTGTTGCGGGCGCTCAGCCGCCTGGGCCAGGCCACCAATGCTGTACGTGATGCCGATGTGCAGCGCGCGTGGCTGGAAACCGAGGAAGAGCGGCTTCCTGAAGGCGCGCGTGACGAAGCGCGGCGCCTGCGGGCGTGGCTGGACGAGCGTACATCGCACGCCACCGAAGATGTGGGCGGCGCGTTTGCCGCCTATCTCGATCCCATCGAAGATCGGTTGTTTGCCCGGCTCGGCAGCTATCAGCTGCAGCGACGTGTGGGTGTGGAATCCACCCCCATGCCGTTCGCGCGACACCTCGCCACGCGCGTTGGGCGCGCCGAGAACCGCCTGCGGCGGGACATTGGACGCATCACGGATGTCTCGTCGCAGGACGCGATGCACGGCGTGCGTATTCGCCTCAAGCGTCAGCGAGCCTTGCTTGCGCCGTTTGCCCGCTCACGCCCGGCCATTGGGGCCTGGTTTGATCTGGCCACGCGAGGGCAGGATGTGCTGGGAGCCATTCGGGACGCCGACCTGCTGGCGCGCCGCGCCCGAAAGGCCGGATTGCACGTGCTCGGTCAGGCCCTTGCGGACAATGTGCTCGCGCACTTTGCCGTGTTTCAGCAGGACTGGTGTGAACGACTGGATGACGTAATGCGCACCATGGAGGCGGCGGTCAACAGTCTGCGGGGCGAAGGGATGCCCATGTCGTCCAACGGCCTGCCCATGGAGATTGAACGCAAGTTTCTATTGCGCAGCTGTCCGCCGGCGGCCCGCACCGTCCCCCCTATACGCATTGAACAGGGGTGGATCCCGGGACAGGCACTACGCGAACGGTTGCGCCGTAGCACAGCGCCCGATGGCAGTGTGACCTGCTGGCGAACGGTAAAGCTGGGGCCTGCCGAGGCACGGGTCGAGGTGGAAGAGGTTACGCCTCCGGAGATCTTTGATGCCATGTGGGGAATCACGCGGAGCGCTCGAGTACGCAAGGATCGTTATGTGGTGCCTCACGGTGCGCACACCTGGGAGATCGACGTTTTCCTCGACCGGGACCTCGTGCTCGCCGAAGTGGAGCTTGGTGATGTGCACGAAGCCATCACGTTGCCACCGTGGCTCGCCCCGTATCTGGAGCGCGATGTGACAGGCGAACCGGCCTACTTCAATGCAGTCCTCGCCCGCCCCGAGTCATAACGTGAGTATGCTCGTTTCACTGGCGCCATTGCGCGATCGCCGCGAACGCGTGGTGGGGTATGCGGTGAGCGCGCACCCTGAAGCGGTTCGCGGAGAAGTGCTGGGGCCGGACGAAGAAGCGCGCCAGACGGTGGACATGGTGCCGCAACTGAGTCGCATGGTGGGACGCAGCCTCGTGGTGCCGGTCACCCCCGCCGTGGTGCGCGAAGGGGCGATCACTCGCTTTGCCTCGGTGGATGCCGTCTGGCTGGTGGCCACGGAGGCGCTGGACGACCCCGTCACCCGACGCGCTGTTGACCGGTTGATCGGAGCGGGGTTCCACTTTGCTCTGCATGGATATCCGGAAGGCGAACCGCTCCCGCCGTCATTGGCAGGCAGCATCATTGTCCTCGATGCGGCACGGACAGCGCCAGCCGCACTGGAAGGCCGCATTCGGTCGCTGACTGCCGCCGGGCTCCGGCCTTTGGTGCGGGGCGTTGACGATCGCGTCACCCGTCAGCGTGTGCTGGCTGCCGGCGTGCCGATGATTGCAGGAAGACAGCTCACTCGCGGCGCGGCCGTGGCGCCCGATCGCACCACGGAAGACAGCATCCTGCGCGCCATCACGATGCTGGCTGCCTTCAGTGACGGACGGCCCCCCGATGCCGCCTTCGATGCGTTTGTCCGCGACGACCCGCATGTGGCCGCGTCGCTGCTGAAGGCCATGGCCTCGGCCGCCCTCGGCGTGCGCGGGCCGCGCAGCGTCTCCCACGCACTGACGATGCTGGGGCGTGATGCCATTATCGAACGGCTGGTGGCCGTAACGGCACGGCTCATTGGCGAAGCCGCACAGGATCAGGAGTTGGGATTTGCGGCACTGCGGCGGGCCCGCCTGTGCGAGCGCATTGGCACGGCCCTCGATACTGCGCCGCATCCGCGAGCGCGGGTCGTGGCCGGTTTGCTCTCCACGCTGGAATTTGCGCTCGCCAGCCCCGCCCCCGTGCTGGCCCAGCGCATGGCCCTGCCGCCGCAATTGCGCGACGTGCTGGATGGACGGGCGCAGCCCCTGGGGCAGTTGCTGGATGTAGTAGACGCCATGGAGTATGGCTGGTGGGATGACATGACCGCCCGCTGCCAGCGCCTGAGCATTCGCCCCCGCGTGGTGGCGGATGCATGGCTGGACAGCTGGAAAATGGCGCGCGATGAACTCGGGCTGGCCCGTCCAGACTTCACCTAGCGAAACAGACGGGAACAGCGGGTACATTTGGGCATGCCACAATCCGCCCGTGAATATCTGAGGCACCGCTTTCGCGGTGATGCCGACGCGCTCCGCGAGCGCGTGACGGCGATGCAGCGCGGCAGCAAGCTGCCAGGCCCCGACGCCGCCACGTCACGAAAAATGGCCGATGCCTGTGAGGATGTGGTGACGATGCTGGACAGCGTTGCCGCGCACGAGGACGCAGCTGCTGAACTGGTGGGGATCGTGGCGCTGGTGCCGCAACTGGAACAGAAGGCACGCGATACGGCCACGTTGCCGCCGGTACGGGCGGTGTACGCAGGAGCGGCGACACGCATTCGCGAAGTGCAGGATGCCGAGGCGACGGCTAGCCACGCCGACGATGCGCCTGACGCGGACGACGATGCGTTGGGTGAGGAAAGCGAGGACGACTTCGACGGCGACGCGGACGACTTCATTGATGATGATGACCTCGCGGACTGACGAGGACGCCCCCGGCAAGGTCCGCGTAGACAAGTGGCTCTGGGCTGCGCGCTTCTTCAAGACGCGCGCGTTGGCGGCCGAGGCGATTGACGGCGGCAAGGTTGATGTGAACGGCGATCGTGCGAAGCGCGCCAAACAGCTCCAGGTGGGCGACGAGGTTCGGCTGCGGCAGGGGCCGGTGGAATGGGTCGTGATTGTGCGCGACGTGCAGGGGCGTCGCGGGTCGGCCGAGATTGCGCGTGGGCTGTACGACGAAACCGACGAAGGACGTCGGAAACGCGAAATCGTGACGGAACAGCTGAAGTCGATGCCAACGGCCTTCTCACATGGTGACAGCAAGCCCGGCAAACGGGATCGTCGGGCGCTGCGGCGACTGAAAGGGGACGGCGGTTGAGTCGCACAGGCGACCCCAGCACTTCATGAAAGTCGTTTCACAGTGCTAACGCTTCGGTTTTTTCGCGTTACTATGGCTTTGGCAATTAGCCGTTGGACCTAATCGAGCGTTGTTGTGTGCCTCGGCGTATCGACCGGTCCCGTACCTCCCCTCCCCCTGTTTCTCGTATGCGGATCCTCGTCATCGAAGATGATCGGCTGGTTGCCGATCTGATGCGCCAGGTATTGATGGACGATGGGTACGCGGTGGACGTAGCGCCGGCCGCGGAAGATGGCCAGAAGCTCGCCCTCGCGACGCCCTACGACGCCATCGTCCTTGATCTCGAACTGCCCGATCGCAACGGGTTGTCGGTACTGCAGAACTTGCGTCGCGAAGGCACCACCACCCCCATTGTGGTCGCCACAGCCCACGACACCACGGCGGATGTGGTGCGCGCCCTGGATGCCGGCGCCGACGATTATCTCCAGAAGCCGTTTGCCAACGAAGTGCTCGCGGCCCGTGTGCGCGCGGCCATTCGTCGTGGTGGTGCACGGTCCATGGAGAAAGTGCAGGTTGGGGATCTCACCCTGCACCGCGTGAACCACGAAGTGCAGTGCCAGGGCAAGCCCGTGAACCTCACGGCGCGTCAGTATGCGCTGCTGGAGTTCCTGGCCATGCGGGCCGGTGAAACCGTCACCCGCCCCATTCTGCTGGAGCACGTGTGGCACTTGCAGTTTGATCCGGGCTCGAACGTCGTGGACGTGCACGTGGCCCAGTTGCGCAAGCGTCTGCGTGAATCGGGGAGCGCCGTGGACATTCGTACGGTGCGCGGCGAAGGCTACGCGCTCGAGGTCCCCTGACCAACCCGCGCCGTGTCCCCCACGACACGGCGCTATAATTCCGGTCACGACAGCGCCCGGCGCACGATGTCCTCCATCGTGTCGTCGGGCGTCGTGGCATGCACGACGTGCGTGCCTGTGCTGTGCGAGGGAAGCGCCGCCAACGTCTGCATGGCCTCGCGGTAGCGCCCAGCCTCTGCCCCGGCAATCACAACGGCGGCAGGTGAATGCGCGAGGCACTTGGCCAGTTCAGCCTGCCGACTGGCCATGCGCACGTCCACGTCGTGCACGCGCAGCGCCGCCGCAACGGCGGTGCGCCACACACGATTGGTGGAGTAGACAACAATCATGCCGAAGGAATGGCCGCTATGGCGGAGATCTCGACGCGGATGCCACGCAGCTGCGCCCCGACCACGGCACGCGTCGGGAATGGTGCACTGAACACGGTGCGGTACACCTGATCGAACGTCCCCCAATCGTTTTCGTCGGCCAGGTAGACCGTGACACTCACGACGTCGGTAAGCGAGGCGCCACCGGCGCGCAGAATGCGTTCGAGGTTCGCGAGTGTCACCCGGGTCTGTTCTTCGACGGTCGTCCCTTCAATCTGACCGGTGGCCGGATTGCGTGGCGTCTGACCGGAAACAAACAGCAGTGACGAATTATTTGCGGTGCGCACGCCGGGAGAGTAGGCTCCCGCAGGCGCTGGGAGCTCCGGCAATGGGACGGGCGTCCAGTGGCGGGTCGCCGATTCGTGTGATTCGTGGTGTGACATTCTCTGGCAGGCGGAGGTGGGGCGGTGGCAACGTATCTCGAACAGCTCGAGACGCCGGTTCCGGTCGTGGATCTCGATCGGCTTGCCCACAATCTGGACCGTATGGCGGCATACGCCACCCTGCACGGCCTGCGACTTCGGCCTCACGTCAAAACCCACAAATCCCCGCGCATCGCGGCCGAGCAGTTGCGGCTGGGAGCGGTCGGCCTTACCTGTGCCACACTCCGGGAAGCCGAGGTCATGGCGGAGGTGTGCGACGATCTGTTTGTGGCCTACCCGCCCGTCGGAGCGGCGCGGCTTGAGCGGCTGGCGCGGTTGCCGGCGGAGGTGCAAGTCACGGTGGCGGCGGATGATGTGCACGCGCTCGATGCGCTGGCGGTGGCCGCCAAACTGGGGCGTCGCACCATTGATGTCATGGTCGAAGCGGACCTCGGTATGCACCGGGTGGGCGTAACGTCGCCCGAGAAGGCCGTAGCGATTGCCCGCCATGTGGAACGCTCGTCGTCGCTGCGATTTGCCGGGTTGCAGTTCTACCCCGGGCACATTCGCAGTCACGTCAAGGATCAGGATGCCGCCTTGGTGCAGTTGGGGCGCGATATCGCCGTGTACACGGAGGCGCTCACGGATGCCGGCTTGCCTCCGCGCATCGTGAGCGGTGGCTCCACGCCAGCCGCCTGGCGCATGCACGAGGTACCGGGCGTCAATGAGGTCCGCCCCGGCACGTATGTCTACAATGATCGCACCACGGCCCAGATTGGAGCGTGCGACTGGGAAGACTGCGCACTCACTGTGCTGGCCACGGTGGTCAGCATTTCGGTGAAGGGACAGGCGGTGATTGACGCGGGCACCAAAGCCCTGGGTCGCGAGCCGTTGCGAGCTGAGGGTGACGGCTACGGTGCATTGCTTGATCATCCGGAGGTGGTGGTGTCACGCCTGTCGGAAGAGCATGGCATTCTCGATCTGTCACAGACGTCGTGGCGTCCGCGCCTGGGAGATCAGGTTCGGGTGATCCCCAACCACGTGTGCATCGTGGTGCATCTCTTCGACGAGATCTTCGGCGTGCGTGGACATGCGGTGGAAACTCGCTGGCCCGTGGCCGCGCGTGGACGCGCCTCGAATCTCGAACTTGAAACGGCTCCCAATCGGCCGCGCGCCGTGTAGTCAGCGCACGGCGCGCGTCAGTCGCGTGCAATGGGGGCGAGAATGCCGCGGGTGAGCATCAGCAGATCGTCGGCGTGCAACGCGAGCTCCAGCCCGCGACGTCCGGCGCTGACGTGAATGCGCTCGTACAGAATGGCGGTCTCGTCGAGCACCACCGGCAGGGGACGCTTTTGTGCCAGGGGACTGATGCCGCCCACGATGTATCCGGTGGCCCGTTCGGCGGCCTGCTGGTCAGCCATGGTCGTGCGTCGCCCCCCCAGGGCATCGGCCATGGCCTTGAGATTGAGCATCCCGCTCACCGGTACCACGGCGCAGGCGAGCCCCACCCCGTCCACGTCAACGACGAGCGTTTTGAACACGCTGGACGGATCAAGTTCGAGGGCGTCGGCCGCCTCGAGCCCGTAGGAGGCCGCCTTGGGGTCGTGCACATAGCTGAGGACGTCGTGCGGGACGCCGGCTTTTTTGACGAGCAGAATGGCGGGGGTCACGGCAACACTATGCCACGGGGACTTAGTTTTCCGCCATGACTCCGCCGCGCCGAATTCTGCTCGTGGATGCCGACGCATTCTTTGTGGCGGTCGCTCGGCAGGAAGACCCTGAAGGGGCGGGCAAGGCCCGGTTGCTCATTGTTGGCGGACGACCGGGCTCACGCGGGGTGGTGTGCAGCGCCTCGTACGAATGCCGCACCTTTGGCGTCCGCTCCGCCATGCCGATTTCCCGGGCACTCAAGCTGTGTCCCGACGCGATGTGCGTGCCGGTGCCCCGTGGGGCCTGCAGCGCACGCAGCCGGGAAATTCAGGCCGTCCTGGCCCGCTTCGCCCCGGTGGTGCAAGCCTCGAGCATCGACGAGTGGTACTGCGATCTTGGGGGCACCGAGGCGCTGTACGGGCACGAACCGCTGCGGGCCACGGCTCACCGCATTCGGGATGCGGTGTTCGAGGCGACCGGCCTGCGGGTGTCGATAGGCGGCGGTACCTCGCGACTGGTGGCAAAGATGGCGGTGGAAGTCGCCAAACCCAAACCCGGTACGACGGCTGACGGGGTGCACTGTGTGGCGGCGGGAGGGGAAGCCGCGTTCCTCTCCACCTTTCGCCTGGCCGACTTGCCCATGGTGGGCCCCAAGCTTTCCGAAAAGCTGGAGCGCATGGGGCTCGTGCATGTCCGGGAGGCGCAGGCATGGAGCGAAGCCGCGCTCGTAAGCCGCCTGGGCGATCGCGCCGGCCCCTGGCTCGCGCGGCGCGTACAGGGGGTGGACGACAGTCTGGTCACCCCTCGTGAGCGCCAAAAGCAGGTGAGTCGTGAGGATACATTTGCCCATGATCTCAATGACGACGGGGTGATTGAGCGCGAACTGCTCCGGTTGGCCGTCCGGGTCAGCGCCGATCTCCGTCTGCAGGCGCTGCGCGCCCGCACCGTGACCGTCAAAATCAAAGACACGGATTTCCGCACCCGGTCGGCCCAGCGAACCCTCTCAGGCTACATCGAGTCGGAGAAGTCGGTGCTGAAAGCCGCCAGGCCGCTGCTGCGGCAGCTCCGGGGGAAGCGCCGGGTCCCCGTGCGCCTTTTGGGCATTGCCCTGTCGCACTTTGACGATGAACCGGAAGCAGCCCCCCTGCCCGCCGCCCAGCTTGGACTCTTCGCCCCGCCGCCCCCGGCCCCGGAATCGGCACCGGGGGACGCGGACCCGGACGAGTCCCCGCGCGACCGGGCCCTGACTCGGGCACTGGATCGCATCCGGAACCGTTATGGCTCTGGGTCAATTCTTCCTGCTCGGCTGGTGGCACCCGGAGACGATACCGGGCCAAGGGTGGAAGAATAAGCCCGGTCCCACTAGGTTCCCCCGCGGTGCGGCAAACGCGTTTCTTTCGCCGCGAGCCGGCCGTATCGCCGACCGATATTTCTTTCTGCTCAGGGTGTCTTCATGAGTGCTCAGCAGTACGATCCGAACAAGTTGGGCTGGGGCGCGGCCATCGTGACCGTTGCCATGACGGCAGCGTTGGGCTTTGGCGCGTACACGATCCACAACAACACGTATCGCCACCCGCGCGATCCGATGGCCCAGCAGGTCTACTTCGAGCGCGATGAAGCCAAGCAGTCGGGTGCCGAGGAGCACGGCCCGGCTGCCGCTGGTGATCACGGCGCCGCCGACGCGGAGCACAAGGAAGCCGCTCCGGCAGCCGGTGGTGCCGCCGCGCCTGCGGCCGAGAAGCACTAAGCCCGCCCGCTGACGCGCAGGCGTCACGCACAGAGGAGCCGCGATCAGACGATCGCGGTTTTTTTGTATCCGGCGCTTTCATTTGTTTGCTCAATGTTTTCGCTCATTACATTCAATTTGTTTATAGCATTGAGATTGTCGATGTTGCGGTCATGATTGAGACGCTCAAGGCCAACCTGCTTTCGCCGATCCCGCTCGCGTTCGCGCTCGGGATCGTGACCCGCCTCATGCGCAGTGAGTTCTCGCTGCCGAAGGACGTGTATAGTGCCCTTTCCATTTACCTCCTGTTTGCGCTTGGCCTGAAGGGCGGGGTGGAACTCGCCCACGCGTCCTTCGACAGCATCGTTGCGCCCGCTGGCGTAACGCTCCTCCTCGGCTGCATTACGCCGCTCAGCACCTATGCGGTCATGCGCTACGTGGGACGCTTCGGCACATCGGACGCCGCCGGTATGGCGGCGCACTACGGATCGGTCAGCGCAGTGACCTTCATTGCTGCGCAACAGTTCATGCAACGCGTTGGCGCACCCGCCGAAGGGTTCATGCCCACGTTGCTCACCCTGCTCGAAAGTCCGGGTATTCACATTGCGCTCGCCATTGGCGCCATCCAGCGCAACAAACAACTGCTGGCCCTGGGCGGTGACAAGAACGCCCACGGCTCCGTGCGTGAGGTCCTTCACGAGGTCCTGACGGGGCGCACCATGGTCCTGCTGGTCGGTGGGCTCGTGGTTGGCTATTTCATGGGTGAATCCGGCTGGAACGCGGTTTCGCCATTCTTCGAGAGTGGCTTCAAGGGCGCGCTCATGCTCTTCCTGTTGGAGATGGGGATCGTGGCCGGTGATCGACTGGGTGACCTGAAGAAGGTGGGCCCGTTCCTCCTCGCCTTCGGGATTGTCATGCCACTGCTGCACGGCGCCATCGGTGTCATCCTCGGCGCATGGGCGGGCCTTTCTCCGGGTGGTGCCGCCGTCCTGGGGACCATGGCCGCCAGCGCGAGTTACATCGCCGCGCCCCCCGCGGTGCGCCTCACGCTCCCGGAAGCCAATCCGACGTACTCGCTGACGGCTGCACTCGCCATCACCTTTCCATTCAACATCCTCGCCGGCATTCCGATCTACTACAGCATCGCTCAGGCGATCGCGACGTAGCCCTCCACGATTTCACCATTATGCTCACGCATTCGTTCAAGCTGGTTACGATCATTGCCGAGCCGGTGCTCGAGCCGCGCATCACCACCGAGCTGCGTCGCCTGGGCGCGACCGGCTTCACGGTGGTGGAGGGGCGCGGCCAGGGATCGCGGGCCCTGCACGCGGCGGAAATTCCCGGGATCAACGTCCGCATCGAAACGATCGTCCCGCCCGAGGTGGCCGATCGCATCGTTGAATACATCTCCAAACAGTACTTCGCGGATTACGAAGTCATCGCCTATCTCTCGGATGTGCAGGTTGTCCGTGGCGAAAAGTACCGTCGCGCTCCCTGAACCGGACCACAGATGACGCAGCTATCGCTCAACACGCTGAATTACCAGCACCTGTTGTACTTCTGGGTGGTGGCGCGCGAGGGAAGCATTGCCAAGGCCACAGTGGTATTGCATCTCACGCAGCCTACCATCAGTACGCAGTTGAAGCTGCTGGAGCGCTCCATGGGGGCGGCGCTGTTCGAACGTCGTGGGCGTCATCTGGTGCTCACCGACACGGGCCACCTGGTCTTTCATTATGCCGATGAGATGTTTCGCACCGGGCGCGAACTCACGGAGGCATTGACGCGTGGCGACGTGAGACTACCGGCGCGACTGATCGTGGGCATCTCGGATTCACTGCCGAAGCTTACCACGTGGCGTCTGCTTCGCCCTGCCCTTGATGCGGTGCCGGGACTACACCTCACCTGTCGCATTGATAAAACCGAACGATTGGTGGCCGATCTCGCAGTACATGCCCTTGATGTTGTGCTCGCCGACACCCCCGCCTCATCGTCCATTCCCATGACGCTGTACAATCACCTGCTTGGTGAATGTGGCGTGACCGTGTTTGCCACCGAAGCTTTGAGCGCCAAGTACCGACGCCGCTTCCCGCAGTCGCTGGACGGCGCGCCGTTCATCATGCCGACGTCAAACACCGCCATGCGCCGTTCGCTGGACACCTGGTGTGTGGCCAACAATGTGCGCCCCAGCATTGTGTGTGAGGCCGAGGACGTCGCGCTCCTGCAAGTCTTCGGGCAGGAGGGGATGGGTCTCTTTGCCGCGCCAAGCGTGGTGGAAGCACAAATCCGGCGGGCGTACCACGTTCGTGTCGTGGGTCGCCTGCCGGAAGTGAAAGAGCAGTTCTACGCAATCTCGGCAGAACGAAAGCTGGCGCACCCTGCCGTGGTCGCTCTCAAGGAGGCCGCACAGGCCCGGTTGTTTGGCTAGAGGCGGAGATGCCTCAGAAGGGGACGGTAAACCAGAACTCCGCTCCCTTCCCCACTTCCGACTCCACGCCAATTTCCCCTTCGTGCGCCTCCACGATGCCCTTGGCGATATACAGCCCCAACCCTGAGCCAGCGCGCAGCAGCCGAGGGGCCTGCCAATAGCGCTCAAAAAGGCGTGGCACGTCATCGGGCGCCACGCCGGGGCCGCTGTCGCGCACACTGATCCGCAGCATATCCTCCAACCGCGTGGCCGTCAGCACCACTTCTCCCCCGTGCGGCGTGAAGCGCACCGCATTGCCGAGCAGATTGGACAACACCTGCTGCAAGCGGTGCCGATCGGCCAGAATCACGGGCAGATCACTCTCCACCTGACGGACAAAGCGCAGCGCGGCATCCTCCATCACCGGCTCAAACATGTCGGCGCATTCCTTCAGGATGTCACCGGCCGGCACGCGTCGGCGTTCCACGCGTAACCGGCCGGCCGAAATGCGCGAGACGTCCTGCAAGTCCTGAATGAGTCCGTCGGCCTGACGGGCGGCGGCGCGCACGGCTTCCACTTCGTCGCGGGCCATGGGGGCCGCGTCTTCCGGCGCACCGGCATACGGCGGCTCACGCTTGAGTACGGCCCCCGTCAGCATCACGATGGCGTTGACCGGATTTCTCAGGTCGTGTGAGACGATGGCCAGCATTTCGTCGCGCTCACGCACCGCGCTGCGCGACTGCTGGTACAGTCGCGCGTTCTCCAGCGCCAGCGCGGCCAGACCAGCGAACTGATCGGCCACATGCTGTTCTTCAAGCGAGTGGGCTACTCCGGGACGTGTGCGGACGAGATGCAATGCACCAATGGCGCGTCCACCCGCCCGCAACGGCACGAGGAGTACCGCACTGGCCCCCAGCGACTCTGCGCGCGACCGCGAGGAGGCGTCGGGGAAGTTGGCGCCGAGCCACGCCTTGATATCGGTAATGCGCTGGGCTTCGGCCTCGTGGGCCACTCGCGCGCTGCTGGCAGCGGTCGGCTCCAGATCCAGCGGCTCGGCAATCTTTGACAGCAGTGCGGCAGTGTCTTCGTGCCGATGCGGGTCCACGTGGGTTGCTGCCGCGCGACGCATCGCGCCATCGGGCGTAAGCAGTTCCAACAAACTCCACTCCCCGAGCAGCGGTACCGGCAACTCGGCAATCGTAGCCATCGTGCTCTCCACGTCGAGCGACGCGGCCAGCACCCACCCAGCCGTCGCGAGGAGCTTCTGTCGCTCTTCACTCTTGACCCGCTCGCTCACATCGCGAAGGGTCACCATGAACGTGCGCTCGCCTTCCATGGTGACGCGCGCAATGGACGCCTCGGCCGGAAAGGTCTCACCGTTCTTGCGCAGCCCTGCAATTGGGCGGCGGCTCGCCATCACCCGCGCGTCCAGCTCCCCTTCGGCGAAGGTGCGCATGTGCCCACGATGCACGGCGCGCGAGGCCATGGGGAGCAGCCGATCGAGTGGTTGCCCGATCATCTCGGGCTCCGTCCACTGAAAAATCTGCTCCGCGCCCCGATTGAAGCGTACAATGCGGAAGTTGTCATCGAGAGCGATAATTGCATCAGCCGCAATATCGACGATGGCTGCCAGGGCTGCGTGTGAGTGCGTATTCGCCATAGCTGACAAAACTAATCGGAGAATGAGCCGGCCGGTGAGAACCCCATGGCGCACGGGCGACGCGTGTCGTATGGGTACGTATCTGCATGACGCTGCACGGGCGAGACTCCCTGCCCGCTGCCGTTCGCGATGACTGATGACACCGCAACAACTCACATGCGTTTATCCGGAATACCTGTTCCAATATCCCCCCTTCCGTTCGCAACGCTAGCCTTTCTGTTAACAGGAGCGATCGCGCCACTGTTTGTCCCGGCTGATCCGTGGCGTGGGCGCATCTGGCTGCTGGGCTTGATTGTCACTGGACTGCCGGTGGCGTGGCGAACATTTCGCGGGATGTTGCGCGGCCAGTTCGCAGCGGATGTCGTGGCCATGCTCGCGATCGTTGGTGCGCTGTTGCTGGAGCAACCATTGGCGGGGCTGGTGGTCGTGCTCATGCAAACAGGTGGGGAGGCACTCGACGCGTATGCCGTAGCGCGGGCCTCCAATGCGGTCGAGGCGCTGGAGGCGGACGCACCAACCACGGCGCATCGCGTGGTCGAGGGCCGAGTGACGGACATTGCGGCCGCCATGATCGTTCCGGGTGATGCGTTGCTCATTCGGCCCGGCGAACTGGTGCCGGCCGATGGTGTGGTCATTGATGGGACCTCCCATGTGGATACGTCACGACTGACCGGCGAGCCCGTTCCGGTTCGTGTTGCCGCCGGCGCGCGGTTGTTTTCCGGCAGCATCAATCAGGACGGCGCGATTACGCTGCGCGCCGAACGGCGGTCGCAGGAGAGCCAATACGCGAAGATTGTGGATCTTGTGCGGTCGGCGCAGGCATCCAAGAGTCCGCTGCAGCGCACGGCTGATGTGTGGGCCGTGTGGTTTACGCCGCTCACGCTGGTGGCATGTGGTGTGGCGTGGCTGGTCTCACACGACTGGTCGCGCGTGTTGGCCGTTTTGGTGGTCGCTACACCCTGTCCGCTCATTCTGGCCGCACCGGTGGCCATCATTGGGGGCATCAATCGCGCTGCCAAGCGTGGCATCATTGTCCGTCATGGTGGTGCATTGGAAGGGCTCGCCAAGGTAGATACGGCCGTGTTCGATAAAACCGGAACGCTGACCGTTGGCAAACCGCGCATTGCGCACATTGTGGTGGAACACAACGGGGCTGTGCTTGACCTGCTGGGAAAAGCAGCCGCCGTGGAACAAGGATCAGGACATTTGCTGGCCCGCGTCATTGTCGCGGAGGCGGAGGAGCGTGGCGCGCCACTCATGAACGCGACGGAGCTGCAGGAATCGGCGGGGCGTGGTATCCGGGGCCGCGTGCAGGGCGAGACTGTTTTTGTCGGGGCGCCCGACTATGTGCGGGAGGCGCTGCTGGAGTTGTCACCAGTGACCGCCGGTGTGCTGTCGCGCATGGAGCATGACGGCACAGGATTACGTGCGTATGTCGGGACGGACGGTGGCGCGGTGGCCCGCATTGAGTTTGCCGATCAGTTACGTCCGGAGTTGGCGCCCATGTTTGCGGAACTCCGTGCCCTGGGCATTGCCGATCTGCATCTGCTCTCCGGTGACAAGGCCGACAATGTACGCACCATTGCCGAAGCCGTGGGCATCACGCAGTACGCTGGCGACTTGAAGGCGCAGGACAAGGTGACGCGTGTGACCGCGCTGGAAAAGGCCGGCCGCACGGTAATGATGGTGGGTGACGGCACCAACGATGCGCCGTCATTATCCACCGCAACCGTGGGAGTGGCGCTGGCGGGGCACGGCGGCGGTGTTGTTGCGGAAGCAGCCGATGTGGTGCTGCTGGTTGACGATCCATCGCGCATTCCCGAAGCCGTGCGCATTGGCCGTCGGTCGCTGCGCATTGCGCGGCAATCGATTGGTGTTGGGTTGGGACTTTCCTTGGTTGGGATGGCCTTTGCCGCCGCCGGGCAGCTCACGCCAGTAGCCGGCGCCATCATTCAGGAAGCCATCGATGTTGCCGTGATCCTGAATGCGTTGCGGGCCGCGCGCGCCTGACTGACGCGCGCGAGTGCATGATGCGGGTGCGCATGGTGTGACACGGGACACGCGATTCGTCGCGCCCGCATGATATTCCAATCAGAATCATTACACTGGTGGCACACGTCACCAGAAATGCCCTCTGGCTGTGTTGCGTGCTGTCACGAAACCCCGTCAAGCAAGTGAATGCGGACTGCGAAGCAGCGGAACGCATCACGGCTTTTGCAGATGGGTTGCTACTATGCGTTCGTTCTTCCGTCCTGCTGTTGTTGTATCGCTGGTCATGGGTTCACTGACCGCGTGTACGGATAGTCCTCCCGCCGTGACCGCACCGGACGTGGAGCTGGCCTCACAGGCCATCGCAGCCGCCTCGAGCAACTCGGCGGTCGATGTCATTGTCACCTTTGACGACAGCGAAGGCGATCCCGTTGGCCGCGCGCGCGCGTTGATGAATCAAGTGGGCGGCACGCCCCGCTTTACCTACAGTCATGCACTCAAGGGGTTTGCTGCGCGTATGTCGCCGCAGGCGTTGGAGAACATCAAGCGCGCCAAAGGGATCAAGCACATTGAACTGGATGCGCAAGCGAAGGGCATGACCACCGTCGTTGCGCGCTCGTGGGGGCAGGACCGGTTGGACCAGCGGGTGCTGCCGCTCGACAAGAGCTACAGCTTTACCGCCAACGGCACCGGCGTGCGCGTCTACATTCTCGACACGGGCATTCTGCCCACGCACCAGGAATTCAGCGGGCGGTTGTTGCCCGGCTTCTCGGCGTTTGGGGACAACAACACCAGCGATTGCCACGGCCACGGGACGCACGTCGCCGGCACGGCAGCGGGCGCCACGGTGGGCGTGGCCCCCGGGGCGCAGGTGGTGCCGGTGCGCGTGCTCGATTGCACCGCCTACGGATCGTGGAGCGGCATCATTGCCGGCATTGACTGGGTGACCAGCCAGAAGAACAACAACAAGAGCATCCCCATGGTCGCCAACATGAGCATTGGCGGTGGCGTGAGCAGCTCGGTGAACGATGCCGTGACGCGCTCCATTCTGGCCGGGGTGGTCTATGCGGTGTCGGCTGGCAACAAGAACGTGGATGCCTGCACGCAGTCGCCGGCGGCCACCCCCAATGCGCTCACGGTGGGCGGTACCGAGAGCACCGATGCCAAAGCCAGCTGGAGCAATTGGGGCAAGTGCGTGGACCTCTTTGCGCCGGGGGGCAACATCTACTCGGCGTACTACACCGGCAGCGCCAACTATGCCGCCATGAGTGGCACCTCCATGGCCTCGCCGCATGTGGCCGGCGTGGCGGCGCTCATTCTGAGCACTTATCCCGCGTATACGCCGTTGCAGGTGCGCAGCTCGATGGTGAATGGCGCCACGGCCAACGTGGTCACGGGGGCCGGGACCGGGTCGCCCAATGTGTTGCTGTCGTCGCTCTTTGGGGTGAGCACCGTGCCAACGGATACGGTGACCACAACGCCAAAGGACACCACCACCACAGTGACTCCCGCGCCTCTGGCTACGCCCACTTTGTCGGTGAGCCGTCAGGTGACGAAGAACAGCAATACGGCGCGGTTGTCGTGGGGAAGTGTGACGGGGAGCAGCGCCGAGAT
Source organism: Gemmatimonas phototrophica (assembly GCF_000695095.2). Classification (NCBI taxonomy): domain Bacteria; kingdom Pseudomonadati; phylum Gemmatimonadota; class Gemmatimonadia; order Gemmatimonadales; family Gemmatimonadaceae; genus Gemmatimonas; species Gemmatimonas phototrophica. The sequence continues at coordinate 3,082,082 of NZ_CP011454.1, forward strand.
TTGGCGGAACGGGGCGAAGTATCTGGTAACGGCCAATGACGGCAGCCAGAACGACAGCAAACTGGCGCGCGGGAGCTACAGCTACAAAGTGTGCAACGTGGGTGGCACGGTCTGTTCCCCAGCTGTGACGGTCACCTTCTAACCGAACGTCACCACGACGGCCAAAGTGTGACACAGCGCACGTCATTCTCCGGTGAGAATGGCGTGCGCTTCATGATGTGTTACAGCTTTGGCAACGTTCTGTCCACACGGCAAAACGGTCGTGGCGATTGGTGACCCATGCCCGTCTTGAAGGCGAATGCAGGCCGCATCCAGCGGCTGCACCTCGCCCTTCATGACGGGTACCCGATGCGCTCTTCCCTTCGTTCAGTCGCTTTGGCCACGCTGGCTGCCATGTCGCTCGTCGCATGTGCGGACGACCGCTCACCCATTACGGCTCCCGAAGCCGAAGTGATTGGCCTGCCGTCGGCGGCCGCGGCGTCAGACAATGGTGCGGTGGATGTGATTGTGACCTTTGAAGACAGCGAAGGCGACCCCACGGGTCGCGCGCGCGCCCTCATGAATCAACTGGGCGGCAATTCGAAGCACACGTACACCCATGCGCTGAAGGGGTTCTCGGCGCGCATGTCTCCCAAGGCGCTGGAGAATCTCAAGCGCGCCAAGGGGATCAAGCGTATTGAAATGGATGGGCAGGCGAAGGGCATGGGTACCATGGCCGCGCGCTCGTGGGGGCAGGACCGGTTGGACCAGCGGGTGCTGCCGCTCGACAAGAGCTACAGCTTTACTGCCAACGGCAGCGGCGTGCGCGTCTACATTCTCGACACGGGCATTCTGCCCACGCACCAGGAATTCAGCGGGCGGTTGTTGCCCGGCTTCTCGGCGTTTGGCGACAACAACACCAGCGATTGCCACGGCCACGGGACGCACGTCGCCGGCACGGCAGCGGGCGCCACGGTGGGCGTGGCCCCCGGGGCGCAGGTGGTGCCGGTGCGCGTGCTCGATTGCACCGCCTACGGATCGTGGAGCGGCATCATTGCCGGCATTGACTGGGTGACTAGCCAGAAGAACAACAACAAGAGCATCCCCATGGTCGCCAACATGAGCATTGGCGGTGGCGTGAGCAGCTCGGTGAACGATGCCGTGACGCGCTCCATTCAGGCCGGGGTGGTCTATGCGGTGTCGGCTGGCAACAAGAACGTGGATGCCTGTACGCAGTCGCCGGCGGCCACGCCCAATGCGCTCACGGTGGGCGGTACCGAGAGCACCGATGCGAAGGCCAGCTGGAGTAACTGGGGCAAGTGCGTGGACCTCTTTGCGCCGGGGGGCAACATCTACTCGGCGTACTACACCGGCAGCGCCAACTACGCCGCCATGAGCGGTACCTCCATGGCGTCGCCGCATGTGGCCGGCGTGGCGGCGCTCATTCTGAGCACCTACCCCGCTTACACGCCGTCCCAGGTACGCAGCTCCATGGTGAATGGCGCCACGGCCAACGTGGTCACGGGGGCCGGGACCGGATCGCCGAATGTGTTGTTGTCGAACCTCTTTGCCGCGACGACGGTACCGGCCGACACCACCTCGACAACGTCCACGACCACTACCACTACCACCACCACCACCACCACGCCGACCCCGACCCCGGTGGCCACGCCCACCCTGTCGGTGAGCAAGCAGGTGAGCAAGAACAGCAACACGGCGCGCTTGTCGTGGGGAAGTGTCACGGGGAGCAGCGCCGAGATCTGGCGGAACGGGGCGAAGTACCTGGTGACCGCCAACGACGGCAGCCAGAACGACAGCAGGCTGGCTCGCGGGAGCTATGGCTACAAGGTGTGCAACGTGGGTGGCACGGTGTGTTCGCCAACGGTCACCGTGTCGTTCTAAAGCTGGCCACGAAAGACAAAACCGCCCCGGTGCACGATGCACCGGGGCGGTTTGTTTTGTGCGGCGAAGGAGCGCTCAGCTGACGCGCTTGCGGCGACGCGAAACGAAGCCAAGGCCGAGCAGACCCGCGCCCATGAGGGCGTAGGTGGAGGGCTCGGGGACGACGGTGCCAGTGCCGCCACCGCCACAGTCGCGAACGCACTGCTCACCCGTTGCGGTATACAGGTTCACGTGCGAGTAGCCCGGGTTTCCCGGAGCCGTGCCCTGCCAGTTGAGCGCGGCCTTGGTCTGATTCGTCCAGTTGTACAGGTAGAAGCTGTGGAAGTTGGCCTGCTTCACCCCGATGACGAACAGGCCGGTCAGCTGCCCTTCAAAGTCAATGAAGTCGTTGCCGCTGGCCGTGTACGGATCGGAGTTGAACCAGCCGTCGTTGCCGTCATCGGACTTGCCGACCAGCTGCCAGTTGCCCAGCCAGCTGCCACCAAATCCATTGAGCGCGCCGGTCGCGCCAACTTCGCCGGTGTTATTGCCGTTGATGTTGCCGCTAAACGGCCCCTGGCAGCCAAGGTACCCGGTGAAGGACACCATTTGGGTGGCATCGGCACAAGACGCGGTCTGCGTGTTGTTGGATGGCGCGGGAGGCTGCTTGTTGTCTTTCTCCTTGTCCTTGTCCTTGTCGGCCATGGCAACGGACGGGGAGACGAGGAGCATAGCGGCGAGCAGCGCGGCAGATTTGAAGTTCATGAGCAAGTACCGGTGATATGAATGAAGCAATCAGTGAACAGTATATCACATTTCATGCCAAGATAAAGCTTACATCATGTGGAATAGATCATTTCACAGCTGGCACAAAAGCGCCCTTTTTGAGCGGCATTGCCTCACTTCTGTGATTGTTTGCACGCGTAGTGTTGAGCGATAGCCACAAGCCTGGAGGCAAGGCTGCCACACGCAAAAAGCCCCGCCGTCGAAAATCGACGGCGGGGCTTTTGTTGATTCAGGAGCGAATCAGGCGTTCTTGCGACGACGGCGCGAGACGAAGCCGAGTCCGAGCAGGCCAGCCGCCATCAGGGCGTAGGTCGAAGGCTCGGGGACGACCACGCATGGGCCTGCTCCGCACTGACCATCACCGCCGCCGCACTCCGGAAGCTGCGAGCCAGGCTGACAAACCGTCGTCTTATAGACGGCGACGTTGGAGAAACCACCGCGCCACGACTCATTTAGCAGCAACGTCGAAACGTTGAGGTTGTTGAATTTGAAGAAGACAGTGCCGTATCCGTTGCCGTTTCCGAAAAGCGTCTTGAAGTTCTCGTTTCCGCCGCCCCAGTGAATCCCGATGACAGTTTCACCCGCGAGCGGAATGATTCCCGTGATCAGTCCATTTGCGCCAAGGGCGCTTGCTGACTGCACCAAGTTCGGAAGATAATCAGGAGCCGGATAACCCAACTGAATCATCGCCGACTTAAAGTCGTCGGTCGGATTGCCAGAGTTGTTGTCGTTGCCGCCCCAAATTCCTGAGCAGCTAGAAAACGCGGCGTTCGAGAAAAACGGCGCAGCAGCCCAATTGTACGACCCGCTGAAGCCATCGTTGATCATCTGACACGACGGACTGGACGGGTTCAGCACTGAAAAAGGCGCCGCCGGTGGCGGATCGGCTTTCACAGCTGACAGCGGGATCGTCACGGCCGCCAAGAGCGCAACAAGGGTTTTCTTCATAGTCAGGAACCCACGGTGGTGGTAATTGGGTGTTCGGTTCTCTCCACAACATAGATATCAATATGCGTGCCGAGAACACCTTGCGGCCGTGGCAAATCCCAATGCCACGACCGCCGCATAAACTATTGAAAAACAACATCTTACATTCATAATGCTGTCATCATGAAGTCAACTACATAGTTGAGCGCACCCGCCTGTCGCACATCTGCAACACTGTGTATGCTCCCTGCCCCAGCACCTGTCTGAACCGACCTGGCGAACGGCCGGAAAACAACACGGGCCCGACGCTCGCCGGGCCCGCTTGCCTCCTCCACATCGCCCGCCAAGCGGGCCGTACCCGAACCGCCTACGCGGTACGCTGCAGCAGACTCTCCGCCACACACACCCGCTCCCGGCCGTTTTGCTTGGCCTTGTAGAGCGCCTTGTCCGACCGCGCCACCCACTCCTCCACCTCCTCGTGGATCTCGAGCTGCGCCACCCCCACCGACGCCCCCACCGAGAACTCCATGCTGGGGTGCGGCGCGGGCATCATGCTTAGCTGCTCCTGCAACCGCTTCGCCAACGTCTGCGCCATCTTCCAGTCGGTGTTGTGCAGAATGGCCGCAAACTCGTCGCCCCCCAACCGGCACAGCACGTCGCTCTGACGCAGGAAGGTCTTGCCCAGCGCCTTGCCCAGGTTCTGGATGGCTACGTCGCCCGACTGATGGCCGTACATGTCGTTCACCATCTTGAGCTTGTCCATGTCGATCATGAGCAGCACCACGGGCTGACGGCCCAGTGAGAACATCTGCAGCGCCCGCTGCGCCATGACGTCGAACAGCTTGCGGTTCCCCAGCCCCGTCAACACGTCGGTCGTACTCTCGCGACGCGCTTCCTCCAGCTGCTTGCCCAGACGGTCCAGCTTGCCGGCGAGGGTGACGTACTGCTCCTGCTGCTGCTCGCGCCGCACTTGCAGCGCCCCTTCAATGGCCAGCACCGCCCCCAGCACTTCCGACTTGATGGAGCCGGTCTGCATGCGCTTGAGCGCGTTCTTCGCCCGCTCCATCTGCTGCTCGGTGGTCCCGTCGGTGGTCTGATCCACCTTCACGGCGTTGTGCACCGTCTCCACACACGCCCAGAGCGCGTCCCGCAGCTCGTTGATGGACGATTCCACGTACCGATGTTCTTCGCGGCGCTGCTCCGTAATCGTGCGCACCACGCCATCCCAGTCCCGTTCGTGCACCCCCACCGACCCCTGCCCGTGCTCGTCCAGCGAGTAGCCCAGCGTGGCATGCCGATGCCACTTGGACAGTTCGCGCGAGATTTCCTCGCCTGATCGATCAGGGAGATCGATGGGGTATCGCGACAGGGCCGTGATCACGCCGCCAAGCGCATCGAGCACCAGCCCAAGGCTGTCCTCGGCGGAGGTCAGGGCCGCGCTGGCCGTGGGACTTTGAGCTCCGGCGCCACCCGGGATGGCCTTCAGCACTGGGGAGCCGTTCGCGCCGTTCGAACTACCTCGTTCGGACGAGGGGCGTGACTCTGTGAGCTTCTTGAAGAACATTGGTCTGGTGAAGGGTTCACAATGTTCTTCGGCAGCACACCCGCTGTGGTTTAGCATTTGCTCAATACTTTCACACCAACTGTTACACGGAGGACACCGGATTCATCCGGTGCCCTCTGGTCATTCCCTCACGGTGCGATTTGGTGACCCGCCGGCGTCAGAACTCGTCTGCTGCAAAGGCCATAATGGGCGCACTGCCCGCCTGAATGGCGGTCAGCAGCGTTGCGGTCTCCGGCAGCAATCGGCCGAAGTAGAAGCGCGCCGTCTTGAGCTTGGCCTGATGGAAGCGGGCGTCGCCCTCCCCCGCCGCCAGCTTGGCCTGAGACACGGTGGCCATACGCAGCCACTGCCATCCCACCGCCACGTAGCCCATAAGCTGCAGATACTCGGTAGCCGCCGCGCCCACTTCGTCGGCGTTGGCAAAGCCTTTTTCGGCCAGCAGCATGGTGGCCTTCTGCAATTGATACAGCGAGGCGCCCAAGGCCTTGGCGTAGTCCTCCAATCCCTCCACCGATGCCGCGGTATCCACGTCGGCTTTGACCAGTTCGAAGAAGCGGCGCACCAGCCGTCCGCCTTCCATGGGCAACTTGCGCCCCACCAGATCCAGCGCCTGCACGGCATTCGTGCCTTCGTAGATCTGGGCAATGCGCGCATCACGCACGTACTGCTCGATGCCGTATTCCTTGATGTAGCCGTGTCCGCCCAGCGTCTGCAGCGCAATGTTGGCGTTGTCAAACCCCTTGTCCGTAAGGAACGCCTTGATCACCGGCGTCATGAGCGCCACCAGATCTTCGGCCTCCTGACGCACCGCCGGGTCGGGGTGGCGATGCTCCAGATCAATGCGAATGCCCACTGCGTACGCGAGCGCGCGCATGCCTTCGTTGAGCGCCTTGATACGCAGCAGTCCCTTGCGCACATCGGGATGCACCAGAATGGGATCGGCCGGCCCCGACGGGTTTTTGGGCCCGGTGAGTGAGCGTCCCTGCAGACGGTCCTTCGCGTAGGCCAGCGCATTCTGATAGGCCACCTCCGACAAGCCGAGCCCCTGCAATCCCACCGCCAGGCGCGCACCGTTCATCATCACGAACATGGCGCGCATGCCTTTGTGCGGCTCTCCCACCATCCAGCCGGTGGCATTGTCAAAGTTGAGCACGCAGGTGGCCGACGCCTTGATGCCCATTTTGTGCTCGACGCTGCCGCACGTCACACCGTTGGCGGCACCCACGCCGCCGTCGGCGGTGGGCAGGAACTTGGGGACAAGGAACAGCGAAATACCCTTGGTGCCGCTGGGCGCGTCAGGCAGCTTGGCCAACACCAGGTGCACGATGTTTTCCGTGAGGTCGTGCTCGCCGGCCGAAATGAAGATCTTCTGCCCGGTTATGGCATAGCTGCCATCGGCAGCAGGCACCGCCTTTGTGGAAATGATCCCCAGATCCGTCCCCGCATGCGCCTCGGTGAGGCACATGGTGCCGCCCCACGATCCATCAATCAGCTTGGGGAGAAAGCGTTCCTTGAGCTCGTCGGTGCCGTGACTCATGAGCGCGCTGTACGCGCCGTGAGAGAGCCCCGGATACATGGAGAAGGAGAGGTTGGCCGAACAGAGCATCTCCTCCATGACAAAGCGCACCATCTCAGGGAGTCCGGTCCCGCCGTACTTGGGTTCGGCGCTGATCGCGGTCCACCCGTCGGCGGTATAGCGCTGGTACGCCTCCTTGAACCCGGATGGCGTTTTCACTTCACCATTCACCAGCGCAATGCCTTCCGCATCACCGCTCTGGTTGATGGGAAACAACACCTCCTCGCAGAACTTGGCCCCACCGGCGAGCACTTCGTCGATCATCTCGGGGGTGGCGTCTTCAAAACCAGGCAGCGCAGCAAGCTGGCCGATATTGTGCACGTCGTTCAGCAGATACCGGATGTCGTCGAGCGGAGCGTTGTAGGCAGGCATGGGCAAGGGCTCGGGTGGGGTGAATCTCCAAGCTGTGGCCCGGACCGTGCGGCGGCAAGGGTATTTTGCGACGGTCGCGTCATGTTTTGGCCGCGGGCCGGGAGGCTCGGAACCGAACACGACCGCCCGCCGTATCGATTATTGTCTCTTCATCCCCAATGGAGTAACCACAGTCATGAAGCAGTTTTTCGCGGCGCTGGCAGCGAACCTGGTCACCATTGCCGTCTGTGTGGTGGCCGGTGTCCTCCTCATCATTGGCATAGCGGCCTCGGCCGGCTCCCGCCCCGCCACGGAAGTGCGGCAGGGCTCCGTGCTGGTCGTAGACCTCGAACGTCCCTTGTCCGACCAACCCGCCAAGGCCGAGCAGCGGTCGTTCTTTGACGAGGCCTTGTCTGCCGGGCGCGACGCGCTGCCGTTGCGGTCGGCGTTGGTGGCCATCAAGGCCGCCGCCGAAGATGACCGGATCAGTGGCATTCTGCTGCGCGGCGCGGTGGCGAGTGATGGCACGCGCTCCGGTTACGCCGCCCTGCGGGAATTCCGACAGGCGCTGACCGCGTTTGCGGCCAAGAAGAAGCCCGTGCACGCGTATCTCGTGAACCCCGATGCGGCCACCTACTATGTAGCGTCGGCGGCGAGCCAGATCACGCTCGATCCGTTCGGCTCATTGTTGCTCCCCGGGCTGGCGTCGGAACAGCTGTTTCTGAGCGGGATGTTTGAGAAGTACGGCATTGGGATGCAGGTGAGCCGCGTAGGCAAGTTCAAGGCGGCCGTGGAACCGTACACCCGCACCAACATGAGCCCGGAAAACCGCCAGCAGGTGGAGAGTTTCCTGGGCGATTTATGGAGCGAGGTGAAGAGCGGTATCGCGCAGAGCCGCGGTGTGGATACGGTGTCGCTGCAAACGATTGTTGATGGACAGGGGATTATTCTGCCCGCCGACGCGCTCTCGGCGAAGCTGGTGGACCGTGTGGCGTACTTCGATGTGGTGCTGAACGATCTGCAGAAGCTGGCGGGGACGGACAAGAGCGCTGGCAAGTCGGGTGGCAAAGACAGCACCCGCGCCGCCGAACTGGCCCAGTTGCTCGACCTGCCGTCGCTGCCGCAAATCACGCTTGATGCCTACGCGCCAGTCGCCATGGCCAAGGACCGCATGATTGGCGCGAGCCAGGCCGTGGCGGTGGTCTACGCCGAAGGGGACATCGTGGATGGCGAAGGTGGCGACGGGCAGATTGGCGGCACGGCGCTGTCGCGCGAACTGCGCAAGCTGCGTACAACCGCTTCGGTCAAGGCGGTCGTGTTGCGTGTGAACAGCCCGGGGGGCAGCGCCATTGCATCGGAGCAGATTCAGCGCGAACTCACTCTCATTGCCAAGTCGAAGCCCGTGGTGGTGTCGATGGGTTCGCTGGCGGCCAGTGGTGGTTATTGGATCAGCACCGCGGCCGCGCGGATTTTCGCGGAGCCCAACACGATTACCGGTTCCATTGGCGTGTTCTCGCTGGTGCCCAACATCAAGACACTCGCGAACAGGCAGGGGATCACGTTCGATACCGTGAAGACCGGCCGGTACGCCGATATTTTCACGCTGTCGCGCCCGCGCACCGAGGCGGAGCTGGCGGTGCTGCAGCGCGGCACCGATGCCGTGTACGACGCGTTCCTGCAGCGCGTGTCCACCGCCCGCACGTTGTCGCTCGATTCGGTACGGATCATTGCCGAAGGACGCGTGTGGTCGGGGACGCAGGCGCTGCGCATTGGCCTGGTGGACTCACTGGGCGGGCTTGATGCTGCGCTCAAGGCCGCGGCGTCATTGGCCAAGCTCACGGGCGACTATGAGGTGCGGGAGTATCCGCGAGTGAAGTCGGCCACGGAGCGCATTACGGAGCTGCTGGAAAACAAGCCGGCGCCGGTGGCGGCGCGGGCAGAGGCGGCGCTGCAGCAGTTGCAGGCACGCGGCGCTGCGGCCGATCTGGCGCGCGCGGTGACGCAGGAGCTCACGATGCTCATGTCGTACAACGATCCGCGCGGCGTGTATGCGCGCCTGCCGTACATTTTGCGGGTGCGGTAACTGCCACTGCAGAGAAAGCACCACGGATAAAAACTGATGGGTCACGGATGGAACACGGATCAATCATGTTTTCCGTGTTCCTTCTGTGACCCATCAGTTTTTGTCCGTGGTGCTGTTGGCAGTTTCTGCAGTTTCCGCGTTTCGCAGTACGCTCAAGGACGCCGAAACGTCCGCGGCGACTCAGCTCTCGATGACCGGCGTGGTCCAGGCACCAGGAGTCACTTTGCGGGCGGCCTCGAGCCGATGGCCCTGCGCCTCCCAATCGGCCAGCTCGGCGCGCGCGCGCGCGAGATGGGCCGCGGCCTTGGCGATGCACGGTACGATGCCACGGGCCTGCACGTCGGCCAACGCCCACTCAGCGGCCCCCACACGAGCCCGGTTGATGGCCAGCTGCTCAACACAACGGGTGGCGTGAAAGCGGCTCCACGCCGCCATGGGGCGGTCGTCGTCGATACCGTACCAGGCCCAAATGCCGTCGTTGACCGGGACCGAATCCACGAGGATCAGATCGATGTCGTCGGGGATGGACACCGTGGCGTCCGAACTGTGCATGTTCATGGGGAGTCACCAAAAGGGTGGACGGAAGGCATTGCCGCTGGCAGGAATCGTCAAGTGCAGTGATCCTGTGCGCTCTGACACTAACTCAAGCCGGTGCGTGTGCACCATGGTTCCCACGGCGTCTACATTCCGAAGATGCCTATCCGACTCACACCGGCCCGCACGCTTGCGGCGCTGACCATTCTGCTCGGGCCAGCCGCGACACCTATGCTGCCACTCCGGGCACAGGCTGGCCCGCGCCCCAAGGTGACCAGTGCGCCGACCACCAAGGCCGCCGCCAAAGGCACCGCCGCCGCCGATACCACCGCCAAGTCCGCTTATCCCACGGGCGGGACATCTGCCGCCGCGCGTGCGCTGGCGGGAAAACCCACTCCCGTATGGCCTGTGCCGGGCCCCTCTCCACTCCCCGGGAGCGTGCTGCCGGCCTCGCGCATCATTGCGTACTATGGCAATCCCTTCTCCAAGCGCATGGGTGTGCTGGGCGAGTACCCCAAGCCGGAGATGCTGCAGCGCCTAGACCGTGAAGTGGCGGCGTGGCGCAAGGCCGACCCGTCAACGCCGGTGCAGCCGGCATTGCACCTCATTACCACCGTGGCTCAGGGAGATGCGGGGAAGGACGGCAAGTACCGCATGCGCCACGGTGATGCCCTGACGGAGAAGGTGTATGGCTGGGCGAAGGAACGGAACGCCCTGCTCTTTTTGGATGTGCAGGTGGGGTTGAGCACCATTCAGGAAGAGCTGCCACGCCTGGAAGCGTGGTTGTCCAAACCCGATGTGCACTTTGGCATGGACCCCGAATTCTCCATGAAGGACGGCACCAAGCCGGGGCGAAAGATTGGCAGCTATGACGCGGCCGATGTGAACTGGGTCATTGACCAGCTGGCACGCATCGTGACCGCCAACAAACTGCCGCCGAAGATTCTGGTGGTGCATCGGTTCACGAAGCCGATGCTGACGAATGCCACGAAGATCAAGCGCGATCCGCGGGTGCAGGTGGTCATCCACATGGACGGCTGGGGGCCGCCAAGTCTCAAGCGCGATTCGTACGCGGCGTATGTGTACGCGGAGCCCGTGCAGTTTGCCGGATTCAAGTTGTTCTACAAGAACGATCGCAAGTACGGCGGGCCCCTCATGACGCCGACACAGCTGTTGGCGCTCACGCCGAAGCCGTTGTACATCCAGTATCAGTAGAATGGGTGTTCGGCGACTCGGTTTGAACTGCTAGAGGGCACACCGCCGTTCAACCGCCTCACTCCCACGACAGCGACATCAGGAACGACACGCGTCGCGGCAGTCCCGGTTCGAAGTAGCGATTGCGTGTGGCATTGACCACGAGGCTCGACGCGTAGCGCCGATCAAAGGCGTTCTCCAGCGATACCGTGGGCTGCATTCGCACACCGCCCACGGCGGGGACATCGTACCCGGCACGCCAGTTCCACACGCTGTAGCCGGCCCCGTAAATGGTACCGGCATCATTGGCACTGGCCCGAGAGGCCGCCGTGTATTCCACCGTGCTCCAGAGGCCGCGCGCGCGCAGCGTGCTGAAGGCTTGCAGATACTGTTCCGGCACACCGGGAATGCGCTTGCCCGCGAATGACACGGTGCCAACATCGTAGCGATCAAAGCGGAATTTGGACCAGGTGTAGGCGGCGCCAATATCTACGGCACGCCACTCACCGCGCACACTGGTTTCGGCTCCAGTGCGCGTGGAGCGGCCGGCATTGCGGAAGGCGCGGCGTCCGGGCTGATTGGGCACGTCGAACGGCACCAGCTCATCCAGCACCGCCGCGCGAAAGAGCGCGACATCAGCGCGTATATGCTGCCAGAGCACGGCCTGCGTTCCGATCTCCACCGTACGCGTCCGCTGCGGCTCGAGCTGCGCATTCAATCCTGCCGCGCCATCCGCCTGGTTGGTGAGTTCCGTGACCGTGGGCGTTTCGAACGCCGTGGACAGATTGGCATAAAGCGACCAGAGCGGCCGTGCCCGCCAGGTGAGTCCCAGCATCGGACTCACCGCGCCCAGCGTTCGATTGCCGGAGTCGTTGAGATTGGTGGCCGTGATGAAGCGATCCGTGACACGAAACGCCACCTGGTCGTAGCGCAGTGCGGCGCTGGCAAAGAGTCCGTGCGGCGCTTCCACTTCGACGCGCCCGTAACCGCCCACACTAGACGCCCGTTCCTGCTGTTCCAGACGGGTGGCTCCGCGCTCGACACGCGACACCGGGCATTGCACGGTGGGCGGCGCACTGGGCGCGACGGCGGCACAATTCTCGAAGTTGGAGCGCTCATCGGCTTGCGCCTGGGCGTCCACACCAGCGCCGAGTCGAACGGGCCACGGAGTGTTGGGCAGCCGCCAGGCTCCATGTACGCCACCACCAACCACCTGCCGATCCACCGCCACAATGGCAAACGGCAGCGGATTGTCGAGGGTACGCGTCGCCCCAAACAGTGAGGCACGCAGGGTACCACCCGCGACATCGCGTTCGGCCAGCAGCGCCACCTGCGACTGGCGAGCCGCCTTGCGGGAGCGACGCGTGATATTCAGCGAATCCGGGAGGCGAGGATCACGCGACAGCTCGGCGGCTGTGAGTGCGCCGGTATTCTCGGCCCGCGGGGCATCGTAGTGCGTGCCCTGCACTTCCCAGCGGGTACCCGCAATCGTTGCCAACCCACGCGCAAAAAGACTGGACGCATCAAGACGCGACCAGGTGCGCGGCCCATTCCCGGCGGTACGAGTGGCCGACAGCAGCCACGCCGCCCGCTGCCAGCGGCCGGTGGTATCGGCCTGTGTTCCGGAGAGCTGGGCATTGGCGCGCTGCAAGCCGCCGCCATCCCACAGACGCAGCTGCGCACTCAACGGGGCCGATGATGGTGCGCGTGAGCGCATGTTGATCACGCCGCCAGCCGCATTGCCATAGAGTGCGGCGGCGGTGCCACGCACCACATCCACCTGCTCCACCGTTTCGAGGTCCAGCCAATCGGTGGGGGTCTGTCCATCGGGGAGCGACAGCGGGACGCCATCACGCAATACACGGACGCCACGCACACCAAAGGCCGAGCGCGCACCGAATCCGCGAAGGGCGATACGCTGGTCCTGCGAGGGATTGGCCCGATCCTGCACCTGCACACCGGGCACCCCCAGCAGTAAATCACTCACGCCCGTGCGGCGCAGGGCAGGCCGTGCCGACAACGGTGCGGTAGACACCGCGAAGGGCAGTTCAAACGGCGAGCGAGCGGCGTCGCGGGTTACGCTGACGTTGACCGCCTGGAGATTCTGCGCGGCCCGCGCTTTCGCGGAATCGGCTGCCGACTGAGGTGTGGTTTGCTGGGCGTGCAGCGACGGGGTGAGCGCACCGGCCAGCAGCCCCATTTGTACCAGCGAGCGGACGCCGGCAGCGATCACGGCGAGGAGTGGACGACAGACGCGTCCGGATGCGGAGGCAGGATTTTGAAGCACCCTGCGATCTATCGTGTGGGGAGGAGGGAGGGAATCCCTTGGCCTCAATTCCCGCAGCCGGGCGTCACTTCGTGTCGGTGGAGCAGCTGGGTTTCCGATCGAGCGGGCTGTCGTCGAACAGCTCTCCGGTGCGCGAACAAATGATGCCGGTGTTGGTATCGCGCACCGACATGAACCAGTGCGAGCGGGACGCATTGGATTCCACCACGCGCTGCTCCGTTGGCAGGGTCATCCCGCGGGCGCGGAGTTCGGGCCAGGTGGCAAAGCGCTGGTTGAGAATGCGGAAGGCCGACTGCTGGGCATAGACCTTGGTCAGCGTTCCTGACACGGCGGTTCGGCTGCGGTCGGCCGTCATGCTGCCGCTGACCTTGAGACTCGCAATGGCAATGGTGAGCATAACGAACACCACGACCAGACTGGTAACCAGCACATGGTCACGCTCGGCGCGCGACACGGAGGCGCTGACCGGCGGTGAGGTGTAGTCAGCGGTACCAGCCATCCGGGCGCGCTGCGCACCAGCTTGCCGTGAGGGTTTTCCCGTTGCGTACAGTGCCCGTCCGCCCATCATGGAAGGGTCCTCCGGTTTGGCGGCCGCCGGCGACGGTGGCATCCACCCCGCCGGGCGCTGCGCGGCGCGAAACTTGTCGGCCGCCAACGTAGAGGGACGGCGCAGCGGAGAAGAGGACATGGCATCATGTTACGGAATGGACGATTACCACGACATAGCGGCATCGGCATTCCTGTCACAACGTGAGCATTAATCCAAACATTTCTGTGACAAGCCGCTCGTCACCACCAGCCACGATTCACCCACACCGTTCGGTGTAAATTTCCTCCCATGTTCTTCCGCCAACTGTACGACCAAGCACTCGCTCAGGCGAGCTACCTGATTGGCTGCCAGGCCACGGGTGAAGCCATCGTCATCGATCCACTCCGCGACCCGGCGCCGTACCTCGAAGTTGCGCGCGCCGAAGGGCTCCGGATCACGCATATCACGGAGACGCACATCCACGCGGATTTCGTGTCGGGCGCCCGTGAACTGCGTGCCGCCACGGGAGCGCAGCTGTTCCTCTCGGCAGAAGGTGGTCCGGATTGGCAGTACGCCTTTGCTGCCGCCGACGGAGCCACCCTGCTGCGCGACGGGGATCGGATCATGGTGGGGAACATCCGCCTGGATGTGATGCATACGCCGGGGCACACACCGGAGCATCTATCGTTTGTGGTGACGGATACCCCCCGCGGCGCCGGTGCCATGGGGGTCCTCACGGGAGATTTTGTATTTGTCGGCGATGTGGGGCGTCCGGATCTGCTGGAGAAGGCGGCAAAGGTCGCCAATACCATGGAAGCCGGGGCGCACACGTTGTTTGCGTCGGTGCAGCGCTTCCGATCGCTGCCGGACTATCTCCAGGTGTGGCCGGGGCATGGCGCGGGGTCCGCGTGCGGCAAGGCGCTGGGGGCGGTGCCCTCCAGTACGGTGGGATACGAGAAGCTGGCCAATTGGGGGGTAGGGACCACCAACGAAGACGATTTCGTGCGCATGGTGCTGGAGGGGCAGCCGGAGCCGCCGCGCTATTTCGCCGAGATGAAGCGCATCAATCGTGACGGAGCGCCTGTACTGGGTGCCTTGGCCCCGTTGCCGCGACTGTCGGCCAGTGCCGTGCGTGCGCAGCTGGGACAGCCCGCGGTGTGGCACATTGATGTGCGCAGTGCGGCCGCGTTTGCGGCGCAGCATCTGCCTGGCAGCTTGAGTGTGGCCTACAGCAAGTCATTCAGTACCTGGGTGGGGTCACTGGTGCCGTATACGGCCGACATTGTGCTGCTGGCCCCGGCCGACGGCGAGGCCCTGGTGGAGCGGGCGCGTCATGATCTGTTCCACATTGGCATGGACCGGGTGATCGGCTGGGCAGTGGTTGATGATGTGCTGGCCGAGTATGTGGGCCACGGTGGTGTGCCGGGGCAGATCAAGCAGCGCACGGCGGCTGAGCTGGCGGCGCTGGGTGAGGGGCAGGCCGTGCTCGACGTGCGCGGGCGGAGCGAATGGGCCGCTGGCCACATTCCGCACGCGCGCCATATCCCTCTGGGGGAATTGCCGGAGCGTCTGGCGGAGCTCCCGGCGGCCCCGCTGGTAGTGCAGTGTCAGTCGGGGGCACGGTCGGCGATTGCGACCAGCCTGCTGCATCGACTTGGCCGCCGCGACGCCGTAAATCTGCAGGGAGGCTACGCAGGGTGGCAGGCCAACGGTTTGCCCACCAGTCTTTCAAGTGATCTCGTCAACGTCTGATCCCGAATGAGATGACGCTGAAGTGACGCTGATGACTAATCATGTCCGTGCCGGGTGTCACCGGCCCCACACTAAGAGTGGGCACTGCAGCTGACTGGCAGTTGACTGAGTGATTGGTTGCAATGAATTCGTCCACACCGGCATCGGCGTAATGAGCAACGCCGAGCCGGGATGGTACTGGCGCCAGTGGTGCGGAGGTTACTGCAGGCGAGTGGCGATCAGATGCTGCAGCAGCTCACTGGCCGTGCCGCGCTGGCGGGTGCTTCCCACGCGAATAGCGTCCACGCAGGCAAGCATTTTGTGAAGACGACCGTCGCGTGCGGCCACCTTGGTGACGCCATTGAATAGGGGGACCAGCGTTTCGCCGCGGGCCGGGCCGCCTTCCATGGGCCACACCAGCGAACGGATGGGCTCACCGTCGCCGAACACCGTGGCGATCTCCGGGTGGGCCCCCGCGGTGGGGAGCCCCGTGCGTTCAGGACCGTGCACGGCCGGAAACGCGTACCGCGCGCCGTACACCAGAAACTCATGCAACGAGCTGTCGAGCACCGTGCGACTGCCGGCCCCGCAAATCCCGGCGTGCTGCAAACGGGCGACGGAGCGGTGCACGGCGCTCGTACTGGTCGCCAGTGCCAAGGCGAGGGGCTCGTACCGATCCTCCGGCACAAGCACGAGTCGAAGCGCAACCGCGATGTCGAACGGCCGGAGCGATGGTTGTGATGGCACGAGGGTCTGGGCAATAGTTGGAAAGACCAGCGGACACGTCAGTGTACGCGTTCCATTCCGGAATGTGATGTAGCTCAACAGCAAGTTCGTCCCCATAAACAAGCATACGATACCCATATTTATCCATTCACAACTCTATTTTAGCGTTTCAGACCATATCAGTTAAAGAGAACTTAATAAAGCAATAGGACGGAGAAGTTCGGAATTCCTCCCTGCGAGTGGGACGGCACACGTTCTGCACGCCGGTGGTCACCATGGCCCCACCAATCCCTCTGAGGTCGGCGTGTCGGTTCCGCGCCATTTTTGTGTCCGCGCTGCAAGGACAGCTGCTTCTTGATGTGAACGGCACTTGCCTGGAAGTGAACCCCGCCGCCTTGCAGGTCGTGGGGGCCAAAGCGGCTGATGTCATTGATGTTCCGCTCCCTCTGGCCCCGTGGTTCACCGGGCTCCCCGACGCCCAGCGCTCGGTCGCACACCACCTGGGGGCAGCCAGCACCGGCAACGCCGTACGCTTTGAAACCGAAACCCATCTTCTGGATGGCCGCATTGGGCTGCTGGAGGTGAGCATCACCCCCGCCTCGTATGCCGATGGTGCAGTCGGCACGCTGCTGTGCGAGATGCGCGATGTCACCGAGCGGCGGCGTTCCGAAGATGCGCTCCGGGAGATCGGGGCCCTGACTACCATTGGCCGGCTCTCGGCGCGCGTCGCCCATGAAATCAACAATCCCCTGGCGGGCATTCAGAATGCCTTTCTGCTGCTCGCCGATGCCGTGCCGCAGAGCCACCCGCACTATCTCTTTCTGCAGGCGATCGACGACGAGATCCAGCGCATCGCGCGCGTAACCCGTTCGCTGTACGAGACCTATCAGTTTGAAGCGCCGCCCGATGCGCCCAGCAATCTTGCGCTGGCGGTCAAGGACGCGGTGGCGTTCCTGGATCAGGTGAACCGTCGTCGCGCGGTGCGCATTACCACCGAACTGCGCGGCGCCCCGGCGCTGGTCCCGGTGCCCGACGCGCTGTTGCGGCAGACCTTGTACAATCTGGTGCAGAATGCGGTGGAAGCCTCACCGGTCGGGGGCGAAGTGCGGTTGTCGATCACCACCGAGGACGATCACTGCGTCATTCGGGTCGAGGATGATGGGATGCGTGTCCCGGATCATCTGCGCGACCTCATTTTTCAGCCGATGTCCGGTGAGCGTCACGCCAACCTGCGCACCGGGAGCATGGGCATTGGGCTCTCCCTGGTTCATCAATCGGTGCAGGCGATTGGCGGTACCGTCACGTTGCTCAACAGCACGGGGCACGGGGCCACCTTCGTGGTGCGGCTGCCCATGACGTCGGTGCTCCAGCCGTTGGAACTGGCGCGCACCGCTGCAGGCTTCCAGCTTTGAGGGATGTCCGACACCTCCCTTTTTCATGCCACGCCGGTTTTCCCGCGCGGCTTCCGCTGCGCCAGCCGCAACGTGGGGCTCAAGCCCAGCGCCCGCGATCTCACGCTCTTTGCCAGTGACGTGGACGCCGCCGCGGCGGCCGTGTTTACCCGCAATCATTTCCCCGGGGCGCCCATCATTCTTGGGCGGGAGACGATCAAGGGGGGTGTGCTGCGTGCCGTGATTGCCAACAGCAAGGTGAGCAACGTGGCAACCGGCGCGCGCGGCGTGGAGAATGCCCGCCGCATGGCCACGGCGGCGGCGGCCGAACTGGGAACGTCGGCCGATCGGATACTGGTGAGTTCGACCGGGGTGATCGGCGTTCAGCTCCCGATTGAAAAGATCGAGGCCGGCGTGGTCGGCATGACGGCCGAACTTCAGGGCGATCCCATGGTGGGCGCCGAAGGCATCATGACGACCGACACGCACCCTAAGGCGCTTTCCGCCAGCGTGGGCCCGGCGACCATCACCTGGGTCGCCAAGGGGTCGGGGATGATCGAGCCCAACATGGCCACCATGCTGTCCTACATCTTCACCGATGCGGCCTTTGATGCCGCCACGCTCGATCGCCTGCTTCGCGCGGCCGTGGCCCCCTCGTTCAACATGCTGTCGGTCGACACGGACACCAGCACGTCGGACACCTGTGCCCTGCTGGCGAACGGATTGGCCGGCGCCGTGGACGAAACGGAATTTCTGCGTGTCCTGATTGCCGGCTGCACCCGCATGACGCAGATCCTCGCCCGCGATGGCGAGGGGGCGGAACATCTCATCCGGGTCGAGGTGACGGGAGCCCTGACGGCACAGGAAGCACATGTGGTGGCCAAGTCCATTGTGAACTCACCGTTGGTGAAAACGATGGTTCATGGCGCCGACCCCAATGTGGGGCGCCTGCTGATGGCCGTGGGCAAGTGTTTCGACTGTACCATTCGCCCCGACACCACCGACGCCTGGATCAACGGCTTTCAGGTGGTAGGCCACGGCGAACGACTGGCCTTCGACGACGCCGTGGTGCGCACCACCCTGTCGCAGGAAGTGGTGGTGCTGCGCGTGGCGTTGGGGGTCGGGAGCGGCGACGCCATCGCCTACGGCTGTGACTTCACCAAGGGGTACATCGAGGAGAATGCCTCGTACTACTCGTCGTAAGGACGAGGAGTACGAGGTACCGGCACTACTCCGGAATCGCCGGCAGGTTGCCAAGATTGAGCTCCGCCACCTCGGCCACCCACTCGGTGAGTTGCTCTAGTTTGACGGCTTGGGCCGTGATGTCGAAATGCTGGACGAGGGCCCCCCGCGGGGAGATGTCGGCGAGGGCCGTGGCCTGCAGCAGAAAGAACCGACGCTTGTCTGGTGAGTGGCACGGGTACT
The DNA here is from genome assembly GCF_000695095.2 of Gemmatimonas phototrophica. Classification (NCBI taxonomy): domain Bacteria; kingdom Pseudomonadati; phylum Gemmatimonadota; class Gemmatimonadia; order Gemmatimonadales; family Gemmatimonadaceae; genus Gemmatimonas; species Gemmatimonas phototrophica. The sequence continues at coordinate 3,101,046 of NZ_CP011454.1, forward strand.
GCAACTCGAAGCGCTCGCGCTTTCCGGCCAGTAATTCCCGCAGCCCGCGTCCCACTGCTTGCGCCATGGGATCATCGACCGACGCGTTGCAGATCGCGACGTAGTTCAAGCCAATCCCCGATACCAGTGCCGGCGCGGCATCGTTGGCCTGCGCGTAGCGGGTCCATTCGGCATTGGTCTGCACGATGGTGCCATCGGGGCCCAGCACGGCGAGCGACGAGGGGATGGAGTCGAGGATATGCTGCAATCGCTCTTCGCCCCGCTTCACCTCGGTCACATCGATGACGCTGACAATGACGCCGTGCGGCCCCGCCTCGCCCGTGAGATACGGCAGCACCTTGATGTGCAGGTGCGAGCCATCCGGCGCCTGCACCTCATGTGATTCCGGGACGGACCCGACCATGACGCGACGGCACATGCCCACGATATCCACGCCGGGAACTTTGGCGGCGATATGCTCCAGCGGCCGCCCGATATCCTGCGGCATCACGTTGAGCAACCGCAGCGCCGCATCGGTGAACTTGCGAATGCGCAACGAGGAGTCCACGAACAGCGTGCCAACGCCGGTGGTGCGCAGCAGGTTCTCGATATCGTTATTCAGGCTGATGAGCTCGGCGATCTTTTCCTGATACTCGGCGTTGACCGTCTGCAACTCCTCGTTCACCGACTGCAGTTCTTCGTTGGTACTCTGCAACTCCTCATTGGAGGCCAGCAACTCTTCATTGGTCGCCTGCAACTCCTCGTTGGAGGTTTCCAATTCTTCAATCGTGGCCTGCAGATTCTCCTTGGTGTATTGCAGCTCGTGCTCCAGCTGCGACAACCGGAGCGACGATGAGTCGTCGGCGGCAAATCGATCGGCCACGCCACCATCGAGCGGTTTGGGACCGCTCTCAAAGAAGATCACATAGGTCCGCTGCCGATCAGGGCCGATATCCAGTGGCCGGACATGCAGGCGCACCGTCGGTGCGTTCGGCTCCACCTCGATGCCTTCAAAGAGGACATCCCGGTTTTCCTTGGCGACGCGTGCCAGCGCCGCTCGAAGCGCCGCACTCAACTGGCGCGGCAGCAGCTTGAAGATTTCCAGCGTGGAGCGACCGGCCGGTACCTTGAGCAGTCCGGAGACATCCCCGAAGGTGTGCAGCAACTGGTAGTCCGCATCCAGCACCACACAGCGCAGCTTGAGGACATCCGTGAGTTCCTGGAACACGTGTTCCAGCAGCCCTTCATCGCTCGCCGAGCGCGACACATTGGCGCGCGTGGCGAGGACGGCCTGTTCGGCGGCGGTCGTCACCGAAAACGACTGCATCATGGGACGGCGCGGCCGTGTGGGCAGCGCTTCGGCCAGTGAATGACGCCCCGGCTGCAGGGCCTGATACATCTTCCACTTGGCGTCGACTACTTCAAAGAGCGAGGCCAGTGGCCCCAAGGTTTCGCTGGAGCCCAGAAACAGAAAGCCACGCGCGCGCAGGGCATAAGCGAGCAGCGCAATCACGCGACGCTGGAGATCGGTGCCCAGATAGATCAGCATGTTGCGGCAGGACACGAAGTCCATGCGCGTGAGCGGCGGATCCTTGAGCAGGTTATGGCGGGCGAAGATGACACGGTCACGCAACGCCCGGCTGACCTTGTAGCCGTCGCCGTCGGCCACGAACCAGCGCGACAGTCGCTCCGGCGTCATGTCGGCGGCGATGGAATCGCCGTAGCGGCCCGCGGCCGCAAACTCCACGGCATCCTGATCCACATCGGTGGCAAAGACGCGAATGCTGCGCGTCAGCTTTTGCCGTTCGAGCGCCTCGAGGAGCAGAATGACCACGGAGTACGGTTCTTCCCCGGTAGAGCAGGCGGGAATCCAGAGACGCATCTCCGCGTCGGGCGGCGTGTCGGCAATGAGTTGCGGGATGACCCGTTGCTCCAACAGCCGGAACGCTTCCTCATCGCGAAAAAACTTGGTGACATTGATGAGCAGATCGCGATGCAGCTGCACCAGTTCCTGCTTGGAATCCTCGAGCATCCGGACATAATCATCCCACCCCAGCCCGGGGTGCATGAGCACCCGCCGCTCGATGCGCCGGATGATCGTGTTGGGCTTGTAGCCGGTGAAGTCGGTTCCCAGCCGGTCCCGGAGAAGCCCCAGTACGCGCTGCACCTGTGACGCCGTCCCGGCCCCCTGCTCTCCACTGCTCAGCGCCCGCACGCCGCCGCGGCGCAGGAAGAATTGGGCAACCGTTGCGGGGATGTCACCGACGGCGAGCACCTGATCGGCCAGCCCCGTCGCCACCACACTGCGCGGCATGCCGTCGAACTGCGCCTCGGTGGGGTCCTGCACCAGCACAAGACCGCCTTCCGCCTTGAGCTCGCGTGCCCCGCGGGTCCCGTCACTGCCGGTGCCGGAGAGCACGACGCCCACCGCGAACTCGCCACGGGCATGGGCCAGTGACGCAAAGAACACATCGATGGGGAGATGCAGCCCGTGCCCGGCCGGCTGCTCCGACAGCCGCAGCTCCGCACCGTCGATGGTCATGTTGGTCTTGGGCGGATTGAGATAGACCGTGTCCGGTTCGATCCGCATGCCGTCTTCCGCCCGCACTACCTGCAACGTGGTGTGACGGCGCAGCAGCTCCACCATGAGCGACTTGTGATCCGGCGACAGGTGCTGCACCACTACGTACGCAATGCCGCGGTTGGGATCGGCGTTGTCGAAGAACTGTTGCAATGCCTCAAGACCGCCGGCGCTCGCCCCGATTGCGCAGATGGCCAGCGCCGGGGCTTCGCCGGGGCTGGCAATGTCGGTCACGCCACTATCCTGCACGGGAGTGCTCATTCGTCACGGATGAGTCAGAGGGCACGTTGGGAGGGCCATCAAGCACGCTGCGGACACGCGCGAGAAAATCGCCCGTGGTCCACGGCTTCTGGATAATGGGGGCATCACAGGGGGCTTGCACGTGCTGGCCGGTGTAACTACCACCGGCATAGCCCGTCACCCACACAATACGTGACTGCGCCGCGAACTGTCGAGCGGCTTCCAGAACTCGGGAGCCATCGCCGTGTGGCATCACGACATCGGATACCAGCAGATCGTACGGGGGCGCGTCCGATTCCGCCTGTCGTTGGAGGAGGGCGGCGGCATCGTTCCCGCTCACGGCTTCAGTGACCGTATAACCGGCCCGGCGCAGGACCCTGGCGGAGAGTATCCGGATCGCGTCGTCATCCTCCACCAGCAGGATGTGCTCATGGCCCAGACGGCCGCCGGCAGCGAACGCCACCGGGGCCTCCGCACCGGAGCGCATCTCGGCATCAACGGGGAAATGCAGGGCCACCGTGGTTCCCTCGCCCAGGTCGCTCTCGATCGATACACGCCCCCCCATTTGCTCCATCAGGCCGTATACCATGGACATGCCAAGTCCGGTGCCCTCGCCCACGCTCTTGGTGGTATAAAACGGCTCGAAGATGCGGGATAGCGTTTCCGCCGACATGCCGGTACCGGTGTCGGTCACTGTTACCACGACATGTCGGAGCGGATGCACGTCATGGGGGACGCCCGCGCCGACCCGTGCCGCGCCGGAGGCCGTGCGGACGAGGATGCGCAGGTCGCCTCCGCCCTCCCGCATCGCATCCCGGGCGTTGGTCGCCAAGTTGAGCAGAATCTGCTGGACGGCCGTGGCGTCCGCGAGCACGGAGGGCATATCGCCCTCCACCTGGCAGTGCACGACGATGGTTTCCGGGAGAAGGCGCTTCAGGATGCCGGAGACATCACGCATGAGTGTAACAATCCGGGTGGATCCCACTCGCAACTGTTCGCGGCGTCCAAAGGCCATGAGCTTGCGCACCATGTCCGCGCCGCGCTGGGCGGCGCGCAGCATCTCGGTGAGGCCTTCCCGGACATCGTGCCGCACTTGCTCGTCCGACAGCAACAGATCCGCATGCGCCAAAATGATGGTCAGGATATTGTTGAAGTCGTGCGCAATGCCACCGGTGAGCTGCCCCAGGGCTTCCATCTTTTGCGCCTGCCGGAGCTGCAGTTCCAACTGACGCGCCGCGGTCATGTCGCGAACAATGGCCACATGACGGCCCGGGATGATGTTGGCGCGGCTGGCATACTCCACTTCCACCATCGTGTTGTCCGCTCGGCGAAGCCGCAACACGCCTCGGCTGGCCCCTTCGCGCAGCAGTATGGCATGCTGTTCGTGCAACGCCGCGTGATCTTCGGGCACAACCAGGTCGATCAGCGAGAATGTGCCCGAGGGCTCGTCGGATGCCGCCATGAGCGTGTTGACGGCGGCGTTGGTGCGCAGCACACGCATACGGTCGTCGTACATGACAATCCCATCGAGCGCCCCATCAAAGACCGCCTTGAAGTGGGCCAGTGCCTCCTTGCGCTCCCGTTGCTCCCGGTGCGATTCCGTGGTGTCGAAATGCTGAACGACGGCTCCCGCGTGGCCACTGAGCGCATTGATGGACAGGCGGTACCATTGCTCTTCGTCGCTTGCCGGCAGGCGGTACTCCATATCGAAGGCGAGGGCCTTGCGAGTGAGTACCGAGCGCAGTCCGTCCCCTACCGCGGCGGCTTCGTGGTCACCAACGGCCGCAGAGCGATCACAGACATCGAGATAGCTGGCCCCAATGCCGGCGTTTTCCAGCGCAAGGCCGTTCTCGCGCGCCGAGACGTGCCAGCGGGCATTGCCGGAGAGAATGCGGCCGTCGCCGTCGAGAATGAGCAGACTGGCCGGGAGCGCATCCAGCACCTCATCGAGAGACTGTACGTGGCGCTCCAGATGCTCCGTGTGGGTGCGTTCCACGGTGACATCCAGCAGGCGTACCAGCCGTGCTGCGGTTCCCGACCACACGCAGGCGTTCCATGACGCCGCATAGACGTGCCGCTGCCCCTCATGATCGGCAGCGACCTCCACCGGAGACTGCTCTACAGTCGCCAGGTGCTGCAGGGCGCGGGGCTCGGACAGCAGCCGCTGGTCGAACGACGTGCTGGCGGCCAGCAGGGCCCCAGCCGCATCGAGCACGATGTGGGTATCAGGAAACGCATCGAGTGTAAGCTGGCCAGGCTCGAGGACTATCGGTTGGATCAATATCAGATTCCGGGAGACTGGCAGCAGTGACAGTAACCCAACGTCGGGCTTGCTTGTTGAATAGGGTGGCCTGCACGCCGTGGCGCAATGGGGTTTCCATATTCCGGTCGTGTAATACGCTTCACCCTTCGGACTCCTGCCACCACGTCCGGTAACTGCATTGACGCCGGCGAGGGTCAGCGCAACGTCGGTACGCGCCAGTGGCGCGTCTGCTGTTCGTAGTCGTACGCGAGGGAAATCAGCCGCGCTTCACTCCACGCACGCCCGAAAAACGACACGCCGGCCGGCAATCGATTTTGGCGGGTGTAGCCCATGGGCACGGTGATGGCCGGAAAGCCCGTGGTGGGCGAAAAGAGCTGACTGTTGTCGCCGTGCGGGGAATTGAGGTCCCCAATGAGTCGCGGGGGATTGCTCCACGTGGGGTACACCATGGCGTCGAGCTGCAGCGAATCCATGAGCTGGGTCACCGCCACCCGGAGGGCGCTACGCACCCGTTCGCGCGATTGACAGCCGCTGCTCTCTTCGGGCGCCTGGGTGACCTGCGCGGCGTCGCGCAAACGCGGCTCCACCGTGGGATGGAAGCGACGGCTGCGGAGAATCTGGTCGATGGTTTTGACTGGGGCATTGGGAGCGCGCGCCGCCAGGTACCGCTCCAGATCCGCCTTGAATCGGTTACAGCCGCCCTGCTGCAGACGCTGAATGGCATCGAGCGAGTCTACGGCGACCGTATCCAGGACGATGGCGCCGGCGCGGCGCAGATCGGCCACGGCGCGTTCAAACACTCCCTTCACTTCCGGGTCGAGCGTTGGGCGGTCGTAGGCCTGCCGCAGCACGCCAATCCGGGCCCCACGCAGCGCCCCTGGTCGGAGGGCGTCCAGATAGCTGACCGCACGACGGGCGTCGGCCGGTGCCGTGACCGTGTCGGCGGGGTCACTGTGGGCGATCACATCAAACACCGTCACCGCATCGGCCACACTGCGGGCCATGGGGCCGGCCACATCGGCGGTGGCATTGAGCGGGACCACACCGGCGCGCGAGGTGAGGCCCATGGTGGAGCGAATTCCCACCAGGGCCTGATGCGCGGACGGGCCGCGAATGGAGTTTCCGGTATCGGTGCCCAATCCCAACGTGCCAAAGCCAGCCGCCACGGCCGCCGCGGTGCCACCACTCGACCCGGCGGTCACCCGGTCCAGGGCGTAGGGATTCCTGGTGTACCCCGGCAAAATGGAGCTGACGGTTTCGTACGGGGTGAACGCCCACTCGGCGAGGTTGCTCTTCGCCAGCACGATTGCGCCAGCCGCCTTCACCTGGCGGACCATGGTGGCATCCTGCAGAGGCGTCCACCCTTCGAGCGCCAACGACCCGGCGGTGGTTTGCAGCCCGCGGGTCTCGAAGTTGTCCTTCACAATGAGCGGGATGCAGTGCAGCGGTCCCACCGGCTTCCCGGCGGCCGCGTGTGCATCGAGGGAATCAGCCACCTGCAGTGCCGCAGGGTTTACCAGCACGATGCTGTTGATGGCCGGGCCCTGTTTATCGAGCGCCTCGATACGCGCGAGATACTGCTGCACCAGCGAGCGGCAGGTGATCCGCTTCGAGGCCAACGCCGTACGTACCGTGTGTACGGAGGCCGTTTCGGCAGGAAACGTCGCGCGGGCCGGGCGCTGCGCGCTCAGTGCGACGGGGGCAAGACAGAGCAAAACAAAGGAGAGGCGCATGGCGGGAATATGCCGGAGGGGCAGAGAAAAGCCACTGCGGTGGGGGAACAACAGAAGAGCGGTTGAGGAAGACAATTGCGGTTGTCTTCCCCAACCGCTGTTGTCTTCCTCAACCGCAGTGGCAGTCCCGAACTGCAGTTGCAGTCCGAACCGCTTTTAACCTCAGGCAGCCTGCCGACGGCGGGCGTTGACCGACACCCGGTCGGGCTGACGTGTTTCGATGTCGCGGGTCTTGAAGCCCTTGACCACTTCGGTGAGGTGTGCCGACTGCCCCTGGAGCTCTTCGGCGGCGGCGGCGGATTCCTCCGCGTTGGCGGCCACCTGCTGGGTCACCTCGCTCATCACTTCCACGCCGCGGCCAATTTCCTTGATGCCGCGGGCCTGAAGTTCCGCGCCAGCCACGATCTCTTCGATGGTCGCCGACATGTGTTCCACGTGTTGCTTCGCGGCCGTCAGCTGTTCGCGTACGGCCTGCTCACGGGTGACACCGCCGTCCACGTTCTGAATTTCCTCGTCAATGAGGGCGGCGGTCTGCTTGGCTGCCTCGGCGGAGCGAATGGCCAGCGCGCGCACTTCTTCGGCCACGACGGCAAAGCCACGACCGGCATCACCGGCACGCGCCGCTTCCACCGCAGCATTGAGCGCCAGCAAGTTGGTCTGGAAGGCGATTTCGTCGATCGTCTTCACGATGCGCTTGGTGGCGTCGGCGGACTGCTTGATGCGTTGCATGTCGGCGTGCAACTCCTGCATCGCTTCCGAGCCGCGCAACACACTTTCGGTGGCCTGCCCCGCGCTGGCCTTTACCTCACCGGCCTGCAGGGCCGATTTGGCGGCAATGCTGCTAAGCTCCGACAACGACGCACCAATTTCTTCGGCGTTTGCGGCTTGCGTGGAGGCCCCATGCGCCAACTGCTGACTGCCCTCATTGAGCTGTTGTGACGCATCATCGACCTGGAAGACCGCAGCGCGCACCTGCCCCACCGTATTGGCAATCTGCCGAATCGCCACATTGAGCGATTCTTGTACTTGGGCGAACTCGCCGTGGAAATCGCCGTCCATGCGCGCTTCGAGATTCCGCTCGGCCATCTGCTCAAGCACGCGGCGTGCTTCGGCCAGCGGCGTAGCCACCGCGTCCATAACGCCCTCCACGCCGCGCAGCACCTCAACGTACCGCCCTTCCAGCTGCGCAACATTGGCCCGTACATCAAACCGTCCTTCCCGTGCGGCGGTGGCCAGACGATCAATTTCCTGCACGGCGTGGCCGACCGCATGTTGCGCCTGATCGCACGCATTCAGCGACGTCGTGCACTCCTGCGCCATACGATCCACGGCCTGCGCCACAACGCCCAGTTCATCACCGCTGGTGTCATCGAGCGGAGCGAACCGATGCGCGTCGACCTGCGCCTTCTGACCACGCGCCAAGGCCGATAGGGAGGTGGATACCGCGCTCACACCGTACTGTTGCAAGGTACCGATTTGCGTCGAAATGCGATCGAGACGTTCTCCGAGGGTGGTCGCCATGCGCCACGCGTACCACAAGCCGGCAACGAAGAACACGACGAAACTGCCCCAGATGAACCAGGAGGCGCGCGCGAACGAACTCTCGGTTTCCGCCTTGACCGTACCACTCATGGCCTGAATGCGGTCACCAAACGCTTCCATGCCGTCTTCCACTTCCGTGAAGCTGACGAGAAAGCGCTGGTAGAGTTCGGAGGACTTGGCCGGATCAGAGAGCGCCACTTCCTGCACGGCGCCTGCGGCGGCCGCATATTCGGAAACGCTTTTGCGCAGCGCAGGCATTTGCGCGGCAATGGGCGTGGCGGCGAGCAGCTTGTCGGCTTCATTGAGCGACGCCATGAAACGCGCGGCATGCTCGCCGAGCGCATCTTGCGAGGCCTTCACGGCCGCGCTGTCTCCGCGTTGGGCAGAGAATAGCGCTTCCAGCACATCGGCTCGCATGGCATCGTGCATCATGTCGCTATCCATCTGATAGCGCTGTGCGGTGTTGTTTTCCACAAGATCTGCCGTCGCGCCGCGGGCGAGCCGGAGCGAACCTTGACCAGCAACAGCGACTGCAAGAATGCCGGCTGCGCCAAGGAAGGCCACAGCGCGTAAACGCGCGCGAACAGTGCGGAGGGCAAACATTGTGTGGTACACTCGAGAGAACTACCGTGGGTGCGGCGGCGTCGCCGGCATGTTCAACGTGTCAGGGTTCCCCAGACACATCTGTCCTCTCTTAGGTATCGGAGGGGACGAAGCGGACTTTAGCGTCCGATTGCCAGCCCCCGTTTTCCGCCTCGATCCTCCCGAATTTTGCTTGCGTATATGATCTATTTACGGGTCCAGCGGTTGTCGGCCGGGTTCCGGTCGGGGAAGCGGCGCTGGGGGTCGAGTGTTACCGACTCAATGGGGCGGCTGCCGAACATGAGATCCACGGCATGCTGGCGCCGCCCGTCAAACCAGACCTCGACCGGCACCGTCACCCGCGCCGTGGTGGCATTGAGCATGACCGCGTTCTTCATGGGGCGAATGGCGGCCCCAGCCGGGGCGAACGTCACGTCCAGCACGACCGGCGCCGGCATCTGGCCATCGTGCGCGACCAGGACCCGCGTGCGGATCCCCATGGGCGTCACCTTGGCAATGCGGTGGTCCACACTCTCCGTAGTGAACAACCAGCTGTACCAGAACCAGCCGAGGTCGCGCCCCAGTGCCTTGTTCATGAAGAACATGTAGTCCCACGGGGAGGGGTGCTTGAACATCCAGGTGGTGGCCCACTCTCTATGGGCACGCTGCACCGCGCTGTCGCCCACAATACCACCGAGCGCCGAGAGCATGAGCGGGGTTTTGCTGTACGTGGTAAACCCGTAGTACTGCGGGCCCGCGTAGTTGGCGTTCCACATCATGGGCGGTTCGGCTTCGTTGCCACTGATGCCGCCATACTTCTGCCCTTCCCCATCCAGCACCGGCGGCTTCCCTTCGGCGTCAGCGTCGGAAAGGATGTTCATATACTGATTGAACCCCTCGTCCATCCAGCCGTACCACGTTTCGTTGTTGCCCACCACCATGGGCCACCACATGTGCCCCGTTTCGTGATCGGCGGCCCCCACGTTGGAGTTGATCACCATGGGGTACTCCATGCCGGAGCTGGGGCCGTCCTGCAGGGTGAGCTGCGGGAACTGATAGGGGAACCACAGCTTCGAGTAGAACTCGAGCGCGTGCCGGGTAACCGGGCCGGCCTTGGCGTACAGGTTGGCGCGCCCTGGCAGGTACACCATGTGGACCGGCACGGCGCCCTTGCCCGGAATGGTGGCGCGGGTGGCCTGCCACACGAACTTCCTGGCGGTGGCCCAGGCAAAGTCGTTCACGGTATCGGCGTGAAAGCGCCACGTCAGCCGCCCGGTAGTACTGGTGGCGGTGGCCTGCCCGGGCCCCACTTCCTCGGGGCCGACAATGGTGGTGATGTCGTCGGACTGCGTCACCTTGGTCAGCTGCGCGCGGGCCTTGGCGGTGAGGACATCGTTGGGATTCTGCAGTACCCCGGTCCCGCTCACGATCCACCCGGCCGGGACATCAATGTTCACATCGAAGGACCCGAAGTTGTTGTAGAACTCCGACGGTCCGAGATACAGCTCGCTGTCCCAGCCGCGCAGATCGTCGTACACGGCAACACGGGGATACCACTGGGTGGGCTGGAACAGAGAATCTGCCCAACGCTGGGTCATGCGATGTCCGGTGCCCGGTCCACCGGGGAGCTTATGCGACCACTCCACTTCCAGCACCGCCCTGGCGCCGGCGGCAATGGGAGTCCCCAGGCGAACACGCGCATTGGTGGAGCGGGCATTGAGCAACGTGTTTTCTGCGGCCGCAGCCGCGGCCGACTGCTGCTGCGTCTGAATGGCACGGGCCCCTTCGGCGCCGCCAACCACCGCCCCCGCCACGTTGACCGCCTTCCCGTTGACGGTCATGCGCGAAATGACCATGCCATCGGTGACTTCGGCTGGTGTCCAGGGAGCGGCATGCGGCGCATTCCCCAGGAAGTGATTGGGATCGAGCCGCAGGCCAATGCTGGCCAGCGCGTCCGGGCTGCTGTTGTGCAGCGTGATGCGGGCCTTCCCGGTCAGTCGGGCCGACGCCGGATCGAGCGAGACATCAATGGCGTAGTCAGTGCGCAGCTGCCAGTAGCGCGTCCCCGGGCGCCCTGTGGAGTCACGCGTGCCCGCCGCCATGGCTTTCCGTATCGCGTTCGTGAGCGGAATGTCCCGGCGCACCGCTCGTGGCGGCACCGACGTCGTCGAGGCCGTGGACGGTGTCCGTGCCGGCGCCTGCATGGCTGGAAGGGGTGCGACGCTGACAAGCACCGCAAGAACGGCGGCGCGGAGGGGAGAGGGCTGCATGGGAGACCCCGGAAGAGGCGCTGGGAGTGGCGCTGGAAAGACGCTGGAAAGCTAGACGGCGTGGGTCGCGGCGCTGAAGGCGTCGGCGATTCGGCTGGCAGTGATACGATGATGCGACGCGTGCCAGAGCACCTGCCCCTGGCGGACCACGAAGGCCTGCGGTGACTCGTGCTGCACGCGCAGCACCTCGGCCAGCGCATTCGACAGCGGGCGTTCATTCTGCACGACGAGCAACCGGGCGGGCACATTGGGGTGCGCGCGGACAAAGGCGTCGTACTCGCGCTTCACTCCAATGGAAATGGAGCAGGTGGCGCTGTGCTTGAAGATCAGCGTGGGCTCGGTTGCAGCCGCCAGTTCCCGGGCCTCGCGCGAGGCGGGAGACTCCGGAGCAACGGGAGCCGGCGCCGGAGCGGCGGCCGCGATTGCCGTTGGCGCCACGCCCGCCGCCCGGGCACTGAGGCGAGCATCCAGCATGGCGGCATAGGTGGCCTGCGGCTGCGCCCCGACCTGTCGGCCAACCAGCACGCCCTGATCGAAGAGCAGCACGCTGGGGAGGGCCCGGATATCGAAGCGAGTTACCGTTTCGAGGTTGCTGTCGGCATCGAGGGTCAGCACCGTGGCGCGATCGCGATAGCTTTCAGCGAGCCGGTGCATGACCGGCTTGAGCGTCACACAGGGCTGGCACCAGGCGGCCCAGATATCCACCAGTACCGGGACCGGTGACTGCAGGACACGCGCCGCAAATTCTGCGTCCGTTACGGCTGCGGGAGCTTCGGTTTCGTTCATATAGGGAAGAAAGATAATGGAACCCTCTTCGCAGCAAGACATGGAGGCGATGGTCCGTTCCCTCGAAGCCACAGGGAACTACCGCGTGTTGCGGCGCTTCGAAGCGCGGCCGCGGTACCAGTCGCCGTCGCCGTCCACGGTGGTGCGCCGCGGACTCATTGTCGATGTGGAGAGTACGGGGCTCGACACTACCAGCGATCGCATCATCGAACTCGGGCTCGTGGCCTTCGAGTTCGACAGCGCCGGCATGGTGTACGGCGTGGACGCCAAGCAGGAATGGTTCGAAGACCCTGGCATCCCCATTCCGGCCGAAGTGGTGGAGATCACCGGCATTACCGACGACATGGTGCGCGGACAACGCATTGATGACGCCGCCGTGCTTCAGGAAGTCGCCCGTGCGCATCTGATCATTGCGCACAACGCCAGCTTTGACCGTCGCATGCTGGAACGGCGCTTCCCGGCGTTTGCCGACAAGCACTGGGGGTGCTCACTGTACGATGTGCCGTGGGTGCGCTTCGGCTGCCGAGGCGCCAAGCTGGACTACCTGCTCTTTCAGCTGTGCAACGCCTTCCACACGGGTCATCGGGCGGGCGACGATTGCCTGGCCACCCTGCATGTGCTGGCCACTCCACGCGATGGTGAGACGTCACCACTCACTCTGCTGTTGGAAAACGCGCGCAAGACGACAGCGCGCCTGAATGCCATTGGGACACCCATTGAAAGCAAGGACCTGCTCAAGGCGCGCGGGTACCGCTGGTTTGCCGGCGACCGGTCCCGCGCCAAAACGTGGTACCGGGACCTTCCGGAATCGGAGCTGGAGGCCGAGCAGAGCTGGTTACGTCAGCACGCCTACGGGGGCTTGGCCAGCCCCCCGTGGCGAGTGGACACGTTCACGGCCAAGGACCGCTATTCCGAGCGAGTCGGATAGCGATTCCCTGGCCGCTGCGGTGTGGTGCGTGGTACGAATTACCGGCCGCGTACCCGCACCCGGGCGCTCTGGCTCTTCACGCCGTCGGAGACCACGACTTCCAACTCGGGCCGGCTCGTGTCGATGCGCATATCACCGCCACGGGCGAAGCTGAGGATCTCCCCGCTGTTCGTATCGCGTACCATGATCATGGGGAAGGCGTTGGCGTTCCAGCGAAGACGAGCACGCGAGGTCGCCTCGGCCGCGACATCCAGTCCACGCGCCGCCGCCGCCGCGGCGCTCGCCGGCTGACGCGACATCCGCTCGGTGCTACGCCCGTTGCCCATCAGCTCGAGGCGAGAGAGTCGTTCGTAGGCCACATCGTTCATGGGCACCACGAAGGCGAAATGCGCGCCACCCTCGGCACCGTCGTTTGCCACCTCAACCGGCGTGAAGTCGAAGGTGAACATGGCGCTGCCGTTATCGTCGTACGCGGCCACGGTGTAGTCGCCGCCGGTGGTGGGCAATACGCTCCGCGCCGAGAGACGCAGGGCCGGCTCGAGGACCAATTCTCCGTTGGATTCCACGCGTCCCCACACCAACAGCGACGGCTGTTCGAAGGTAGATCCGGTAGTGGCCACCAACGCGCTCGCGGCGAAGCCGCGGAAGGTCATCATGGCGTTGAAGTTGTAGTCGCTGATCCAGCTGGGATTGCAATAGCCCATAAGGTCGGCCGTGGTGCTGGCCTGCAACGCATTGGTGCGCACGTTGTAGCCAAAGACGCCAATCTGCCCGCCGGCGTAGGGGTAGTTGGCATCGGCCCCGGAGACGCCGCCGCAGGGAGCATGATTGCGGCTGAAGTTATGGCCCAGTTCGTGAGCCAGAATGCCACTGCCACTGGGGAGATAATCCCAGCCGACCGACGTGCCTCGGCCAATGTAGCCGTAGCCGGCCACACCGGAGCTGTACCCCACCTTCGCGACACCGTAGTAGTTCCTGCCGCTCTCGGCCACCCGCAAGGCATCGAGTTCATTGAGCAGCGGCACCCAGCCGGCGCCATCGCTCAACAGCGTGTTGCTCGTGGTGTACGGCGCGCGAATGGTATAGCTCACCGCTCCCACGGGAAGCATATCTCGCGTTCCCTGCAGGAACGCTTCGGCGTTACTGGCCGATACGTTGCCGGTGACGCTGTTGCTGCTGGTGGTAACCGGCACGAAGGTAAGGTTGAGCGGATTCACCGTGCGGACCGTGAGCGGCAGCGGCACACCGGTGGCCGGATACACGTTGTCGCTTTCGTTGCTTTCGGTAATCGCGTTGTCGGGATCGACGACGGCTTGAATGCCCAAGCCGGCCTGCACGTACACGGCTGGCACCAGCACATTCCACGACGCCGCCATGCTGCCCTGATTGATGGCGGTGGGCACACTGGTTCCGCTGGTCGTTGCCGTGAGCGTCGTGCGCAGTACGCCGTTGCCGTACACGTTCACACGCACCACGGGCTTGACCGTGTTGGTGCTGTTGGCCACGGGAAAGACGCGCAGCATGGCGTCACGGCCAGCAATCAGCGTGACCGAGTTATCCAGCTTCTGTACCGCCTGCGTGAGCGTCGCGGCGAGCACCTGCACATTGAGATTACCGCCCGGTACCACACCACTCGCCGTGTAGGACACGGCGGCGGCAGTGGTCACGCCAGCCGTGATGCTGGCCGTTTGCGTGAGTGGCGCGGGAGCGTAGATGATCCCCGTGGCGCTGGTCACGGTGGCGGCCGCAATGGTGTAGCTGCCAGGCGCGAGGGCGGTCAGCGAACGCGTGCTGTTCAGGGTCGTGCTGTAGCTGTTGGGGCCTGTCACGGTGACGGCGGCCGGTGTGGCGTCGGGCATGCTGACGTTCACCGTGAGCGTGCCGGTGGTGGCGACGACGCCGTAGCTGATGGAGAGCGTGCGACTGGAGCCGCTCTTCAGGTTCACCGACTGTGAGGCCAGAGAGGGCGCGTAGGTGGTGCCGCCCACTGAGAGGTTCGTGGCCGAGACGGTGTACGTCCCGTTGGCCAGGCCAGTCAGCGTCGTGGTGGCATTCACTGTGGTGTTGTAGCCGTTACTGCCAGTCACGCGCACACCGGCGGCAGTTCCGGAAGGGAGTCCGGAGATACCCACCGTGAGACTGGTAACGCGCGCGCCGGTGCTGCGCGCGAAGGCGGCGTCGGGCACATCGGGGGTGGCGGTGGAGGGGTCGCTGCATGCGCCGAGGGCGCCCAGGGCGGCCACGAGGGCCAGACGTGTGGTTCGGGCGGAGTGCAAGAAGGGACGCATGGGAAGGGATGGGTGTGACCAGCTCTGCAATGCCTGAAGATGGGGCGTAGAGTGCATGCAGTCCGTGGGCTGCATCACACACACCGATGGTTCATGTACGCACTTTGTGACGGGGAGGGCCCAGGCTGGGCTGCAGCATGATGTGCGGTTCATCCCACGGCCAAATTCCGCACGGTTTAACGACTGGCGTGGGTAACGGCTGGCGCGGACAACGGCTGGCCTCGACAACCGCTGGCCGGGACAACGGCATGACTGAAAGCATGGCAACCGCATGACAACCGCGGTGTATTGGGGCCATTCAGCCATGCGAAGCGCTGAATCCTGGTGGGGCAGCCATGGACGCCTTCGTGCTATCGGTTCCCCCTCCGGCACACCCGGCCACCTGCGGACTTACGCCGCCTTGCGCTCGCCGATGGGCTGTAAGCGCAGGCTGATGATCATCATGACACTCATGACACCTGTGGCGGCGAGATAGGCTGTTTGCAGCCCGGACAGGCCACCACCGGCGCGATCGGCGAGGGCACTGAGCACGGCGACCACCATGAGATTGCCAATGGCAATCCCAATGTTGACCAGCGCCTGCGCGGCACTGCGTTGCGCAGCGGACACCTCATTGAGCACGACGGTGCGCAACGTGCCACCCACCACAATGCCCACGCCGGCGCCGATGAAGAGCGTGGCGGCAATGAACGCCCAGAACGCCGCGGCAAACAGGCCAATGAGAAGCGACCCCACCCCCAGCGTGCCGAAACCCCAGAGCATGACCGCGCGCGGCCCCATCGTGTTCTGCAAACGGCCGAACAGCGCCGAAGCGACGGATGAACAGAGGACGAGGGGCAACAGCAGCAGGCCGGCCTTGTTGGGCGGCGTGTTGAAGGCCGCCACCGCTACCGACGAGATGAAAATGACGCTCCCCATGCCAAACCCGGCGCCGGAGCAGAGCACCCAGGTTGTACGCAGCTGTTTGGTGCCAAAGAGGTTCAGCGGCACAATGGGCAACGCCGCACGGCGCTCGCAGGCAATGAGCAGGGGCAGCGCGAGCGCGGCGGTGATCAACAGCGCGGGCCAGATCGTGACGCCGGTGAAAGTGTCCACGGCGCGATTGATCCCCAACGTAAGGCTGGCAAGCATGATGGCGAGCGCCGTGATGCCGGCAAAGTCGAACGGTGGGAGTGCCGCGCGCTTCTCGATACGTGGCAACGCCCGATAGCCCATGGTGAATACAATGGCCGCCAGCGGAAGATTCACCAGGAAGATCCAGTGCCACGTAGTGACCACGAGAATGGCCGACGCGAGAATGGGCCCGAAGAGGAACGCCATACCGAAGGTGGCGCCAATGAGCCCGAGAATCTTGCCGCGCTGGTCCGGCGGGAAGGTATCGCCCACAACCGCACTGGCGGTGGGGGTAATGCCGCCGGCACTGAGCCCCTGAATCGCGCGCCCCAGCAGCAGTACGCCAAAGCTGTTGGACTGCGCAATGATCAAGGATCCCAGCGCGAATCCCGCGATGTCCATGAGGTAAATGTTGCGTCGGCCAAAGCGATCACTGAGTGCCGCCATGAGCGCCGTGCTGGTGAGTGAGCACAGGCTGAACACGATGGTCACCAGACCGATCTGCCGGTTGTCCACGCCAAAGGCACTGCGCAGCGCGGGAATGGCCGGGGCAATGATGGCCGCATCCATAGCGGCCATGAACACCCCGACAAACAACACCGTGAGAATGCGCTTGCGGGCAGCGGCTTCTTCGGGGCTGACGGAGCTCGCGGCCCCAGAATCGGTGGCAATGGCAGTCATGCCACCAAACGTAGCGCGATTACGCGAGGGAGCCACCCGTACCCATTCCCCGCTCGCCGAGCATTGGCGATACTTGATGAATGCGTTGGCATCCGGCGGCGCGGCAGTCCTTTTTCCGCAGGCGGAGTGATGCCACGAGTCATCGTGATAGGCGCAGGGGCAGCAGGCACCATGGCGGCGATTTTCGCCGCCCGTGGAGGCGCCAACACCGTGCTGCTGGAGCGCACCAAAGACGGCGGGCGCAAGATTCTCATCAGCGGCGGCGGGCGGTGCAACGTGCTCCCGTCCAAGCTGGATGAGTCGCGCTACGTGACGGATTCGTCCCCCAACACGCTGCGCAAGATTTTGCGGGCCTGGCCACTGGCGGAACAGATTGCCTTCTTTGAGCAGGACGTGGGCATTCCGCTCGAGGAAGAAGTGGAAAGTGCCAAACTGTTTCCCGCCTCGCATAAGGCCCGAGATGTGCGCGATGGACTGCTGGAGCTGGCCCGGCACAGTGGCGTGAGGCTGCAGTTCGACACCCGTGTCACCGGGATCGCGCGCGACGGCAACGAGTGGGTGGTGTCGGTGGACAACGACGTACCGCTGCGCGCCGATCGGGTGATCGTGGCCACTGGCGGGTTGTCGGTCCCCAACACCGGTAGCGACGGCGCAGGACTCAACATGCTGGCGGCGCTCGGCCATACGCTGCATCCCACCTATGCGGCGCTCACGCCGGTGTGCACTGAAGACAGCACCTTTGCGGATCTTTCCGGGATATCGCTGCGGGTGTCGTTGACCGCCACGTCCGCGGCGCGACGGGCCACGGCCAGCGGCGGATTTCTGTTCACGCACCGGGGCTACAGCGGCCCCTCGGTGCTGAATGTGTCACACGTGACCGTACGGGCCAAGAACGAAGCATCGAGTGCGGCCACCATTGCCGTGCAGTGGACAGCGCACGACGAGGCGGCGTGGGGCACCCTGCTGCAGCCGCACGGGTCGAGGCAGGTCTCGAGTGTGGTACGAGGCGAACTCCCCGATCGACTGGCTGATGTGTTGCTGGCCCAGGCGCAGGTGGAGCCCACGCGAAAACTGGCCGAGCTCACACGCGAGGAACGGCGGCGTCTCATTGATACGCTGGTGCGAGGCCCCCTGCCCTGGCGTGGCGACGAGGGCTACAAGAAAGCCGAAGTGATGGGCGGCGGCGTGCGGCTGTCGGACATCGATCCGCGCACGATGGAGAGTCGTGTGCAGCCGGGGTTGTACCTGTGCGGCGAAGTGCTCGACGCCTTCGGCCCCATTGGCGGCTACAACTTTTTGTGGGCGTGGGTCACGGGGCGGGCAGCCGGAGTCGCAGCGAGCTCGTGAGCACGAACCGCGGGAACTGCGGAGTCTGTTGACTACGGCTCGCCCACGCGACGCGCATCACCGTGCCTGAATTGGCGGCACGCACCCTGCACACTCTATGGGATGGACGCATTCGGCGTTCATGACTGTTTCCCATGAGGTGAAGGCATCATGACCGACAAGACTACGCGACACGAGCGTGTCGAAGACGAGCTGACCGACAAGGGGCTGAAGAACCGCGTGAGCGGCGCAGCAGATCAGCTGTCCGGCAAAACGCGGAACGCCCTCGGTGCCGTGACTGGCGACTCCGCCCAGCAGCTTAAGGGCAAGGCGCAGGAACTCAAGGGCGAAGCCAAGGATGCGCTAGGCAAGGCACAGATGGATGCCGCCCGTGCCATTGAGCACAGCGATGAGCGGAAGCGAAACCGCTAATTGATTCGCGCGCCCCTTCTCTGCCTGGCAGCAGAAGGGGCTCCTCACACTCATCCATCGAGCCATGTCCATTCGACTGATACGTATCATCCCACTTGCGGCGCTGCTGTTGTGCAGCGCTGCCGCGTGCAGCAACACCGCCGATGGCGTGAAGCAGGACGCCAGCAACGCCACGGAAAAGACCGCCGAAGCGGGCGCGGAGGCCGGTGACGCCATGAGTGGTGCGGCCAAAACCGCCGACGTGAAGGCCGCACTGCTGGCCGACACACTCGTAGCCGGCATGGAGATCAACGTAGACACGAAGGAAGAAACCAAAACCGTCACCCTCAGCGGTGTCGTGCCGTCGGAAGGCGTTCGTGACCGGGCCATACAGGTCGCCCAGAACAATGCCACGGGATATACCGTGGTGGACAACCTGACCATCCGCTCACGCTAATCACAGGAATCGAGCATGCCCCTCACATTTCATCAACTCCGCCACTTGGAGCAACGACTCATGCAAGAGCGTGCGCGGCTGAGCGGTCATTTGCAGGCCTTTGCCGACGAGCAGGGTGAGCAGCTTGAGGAGGGAGCCGGCACCGAATCCAAAATGCCGCTGCACCCCGCTGATCTTGGTAGCGTCGTGCAGCACGAGGAACTCGAGGCGACACTGGCTACGCGTCGGTCAGCGGAGCTTGGCGAGATTGAGGCGGCGCTGGAGCGACTGACGAACACCCCCGATCAGTTTGGCATCGACGAGAACACGGGGGCGGAAATTCCGTTCGAACGGCTGGACGTTATTCCGTACGCACGCATCGCCGTGGACGTACACGCCCCCTCACGCGTGCATTAGGTCGCGGGCACGTGCCCGGGGAACATCGAGCCTACCGCTTTCGCGCCCAGCGGAAGCTCATGCCCAGCGTACTGATGGCGAGTGGCTCGCCGCGCTCACTGCCGAGGTAGGTGCGCGTGAAGAAGAGAGTGGGTGTGGCGCCACGCTGGCGGGGCGAGCCGTAGTCGAGACGCAGGGCCGTGCCCAGGCGCGCCCCCTCCCCTTGCACGGTGTAGAGGGCGGGGCCAACCATGGCGCGCAACAAGGTGGAGCGAATGTCAAAGGCGCCGCCGGTCATGAGGGCGCCGCGCTCGGTAAAGCGACGGTCCTGGCAACCGACGATATCCGGCGTGACGAAGCAGGAGCCGCCATTGCCAATACCAAACGCGTTGGCGCGGAGGCCGACAATCCAGGCGCGTTTGGTGGCCTTTTTGATGGGCGCCGCAATCAGCGCGGACACTCCAACGGTAGGGACTTCGGCGAGCGCGGTGGACGCGGTCATCGACCCGACCTCAAAGTCGCCGGTCACCAGTCCGGTGTAGGTATAGAAGCCCATACCCACCCCGGGGCGGCGCTGCGCATCAGCGCGGGCGGGAGAGCCGGCCGCCACCAGCACGGCAAGGGAGGCGGAGTGGACAACCACGCCCCGGCAGCGGGCGCGAAGGAAGGAGACGTGAGAACGCATGGTGGCAATGTACCGCCGGGGTGGCGAGAGCGTTCCCTGCACCTTCCGGGGAGAACCGCCCATGGCCGCTGAATTCATGGGCGATTCCCGGGGTGAGAATGCCCATGGTAGACGGCGCGACTCACAACCCGAGGTCGCTCAATCCCGGATGATCCGTCGGCCGCACACCCAAGTCCCAATGAAAAATTCGGTCACGCTCGGCAATGGCAACGTCGTTGATGCTTGCATGACGCTCGGCCATGTAGCCATCGGCGTCGAATTGCCAGTTTTCGTTGCCGTGCGACCGAAACCATTGGCCATTGGCATCGTGCCATTCGTATACGAAGCGAACCGCGATTCGATCGGCAGAGTACGCCCAGAGTTCCTTGATCAGTCGATACTCGCGTTCGGTGGTCCACTTCTTCTGCAGAAAGGCGTCGATCTCCACTCGACCGGTAATGAACTGGGAGCGATTTCGCCAACGGCTCTCAGGCGTGTATGCGAGCGCGACGGCGGAAGGATTCTGGGTATTCCAGGCATTCTCGGCGGCCCTGACCTTTCGGGTTGCCGAGTCGTGGTCGAACGGAGGAACCGGCAGACGTGTCATGCGATGAATCCGGTTGAAAGAGTCGCGAGCAGGAGGCGAAGAACGGGGATGTCAGCGTTCAAGGTGCACCGCCTCGCCAACGGCAATGCGCCCGCCGCGCGTGACGGCGGCGTTCAACGCCAGTCGGCCACCGAAGCGTCGTCCTATTTCCCGCAGCACCTCCGGGTCCCGCGTTATCAGGTCGGGATCGACGGTGGTCATGGGGCATCGCCCGCGCAGGGAGTCGAGGAAGATGGCAGAAGGCCCGATGCGCAACGTAGCCCCTTCCCACGTGGTCTCGTCCATACCATCGACCCCGTTGATTACCAGATTGGGGCGCAGGCGACGTACGTCCCGCCCAAATGAGGCGATGGCGCCGTCTGTCGCCACCAGCAGCGGCAGGATATCGAATTGATGCCCGGCCGGAGCACGCTCCAGCCACGCGTCCTCTCCCGCGGCCGCCCGAACCAGCGCGGCCGCCTCATCAGAATCCCACGGGTGGCCGTTCACGAGCGCGTCGCCGTCGGAAGACAGCGTGGCGTGCAAACCGAGGAGTCGGTATTGCCGCCGTGCGGTACGTACACCCTCCGGGCCGCGCACCCACACGAGGCGGTCGCCGGGGACCCCAAGTCGCGTGAGGGTGGCTGCGTCCACGTGTTCGCCGGCCATCGACTTGACCGGGTATCGCCAGAGCTGCCCGAGAGAGAGGGACATTGGGCTATGCGGCCGACTCGAGCGCGATGACGGGGAAATCGATCGTCGTCTGCGCCAGGTTGTTCAGGTAGTTGGTGAAGACGTTGAGTGCGACGTGTGCAACGACTTCGACGATGGCCGCGTCATCGAGCCCAGCCAGCCGCGCGTGTGCGAGGGCGCTATCCGATACTCGGCCTCTGGTACGTACGATCTCGAGGGCCAAGCCCATGGCCGCACGCGCCATTGGATCATCGGAGTCTCCATGTCGGGCCGACTCAAGGTTGGCTTCACTGACCCGGTGCATACCGCCGATAGCCGTATGCGCCGAGAGGCAGTACTGGCATCCGTTTATGTGCGCCACCGCAATGGCAACCTGCTCGCCGACTTTACCCGCGAGCGCCCCCTTGCCGAGCGCGGCAAAGAAGCCGTTCATCGCGGCGTGGGCGGCCGGGGAATGCGCGACGGTGGCGAACATGTTCGGCACTGTTCCGAATGCCTGTTTCGTAATGGCCAGTTGCTCGGCGGCCGCCGGTGACGCGGTGGCGGGGTCGAGGAGCTGAATGCGTGACATGAGCGATCTCCAGTATGGGAATGAAGGTATCGACAACTGTACCGAACGTTCGGTACATTAACAAAACCGAACGCACGGCGCAAGAGGGATGCTCACGACGGAGGTTCAAGCGCGCAGCAATTCTTCCGGAAGCGCGCGCAGGGTTCGGTCGAAGAGGGATGGTTCGTCGAGCGCCCGCGCCACAATGACTGCCCCTTCTATTCGGATGATGGCATCCGCGGCCCGGGCGCGGGCAACGGGCTTGGAGAGCCCGGCATCCCGAAGTACCACGACGAGCGCGTCGATCCAGGCGTCGAAAATGCGCTTCACGCGCGGGTTGAAGCGTTGCGAAGTTTCGCCTATGCCGAGGTTGGCCAGCAGGCAGGCATCGCGCCCGTGGTCGTAAAAGAGTTCGAGCGCGCGCGTCATGGCGCGCAAACGTACGACCGGTTCGCCGTCCGCCCTGAGCGGGGCAAACACGCTGGCGTCGAGGGTGGCCTCCAGATAGGCCAGCACCGCAGCCGCCATGTCCTCTTTTCCTTGTGGGAAATGGTGGTACAGGCTCGACTTGCCGAGCCCGGTCGCCTTGGACAACTCGGCTAGCGACGCGCCGTCATAGCCGTTGCGGCGGACAACGTCCATGAGGCGAGCAACGACCTCTTCCCGACTCAAGATGGCAGCAGGCATGATAAAGATGAGCGAAGTGGACCGATCGGTACAATGTACATTCATCGAGGTGGCGCTGCCAGATACAGGAAGCGACGTCGTCCCGATGGGATACACCATTGGCACAGACACACAACGCGAAACGGGGCCGGTCTTTCGAACGGCCCCGCCAATCTTCTCCCACATACGTGTGGAGGTTCGCGCCGTTTGGCATGGTTCGATCACAGGATCTGGTAAAGCACTCACGAACGTCGTCCCAGAGGACATGGGAACTCACGTCCGGTGCGTCATCAACTTGCTGACCTTGGACGAACCGGAATTCGCGACGCACGAACAGCGTCATGGATGACGGTCAGGCCAGCCGAACGCCGCGTATCAAAACATGCGTCTTGCAGGACACAGCGCAGCCGAGACAAGGCAAAGTCACGCCGCGCCCAAGATTTCGCTGAAGACTTCGTGCGTCCACGCAAATGCCGCCTATCGACGCCAGCAAACGTGGCGACAGGAAATCTCGCCAGACAATGCGCCGCTGCCGCAACGCCTTGAATCAGCCCGTCGACACGGTCAGCGTCGAACCGGCACGGGTCACGACCAATGCCCGCAGACCGGTGGTGGCAGGCCCCGCGTTGAGCGCGCCGGATGACGCGGCAAAGCGGCTGCCATGGTTATTACACTGCAGGACACCGTTACCGAACTCCCACTGATTGCTCGTTCCAGCGTGCGGGCATCGGGCGTCGAAGGCGCGATAGGTGTCTGCGGCAGCACGTACCACGAGAGCCGGAACCGCCCCACCGCTCAACACAAAGAGTCCCGCGCTTGATAGCTCGTTATTTACCGATAGATCGATGGTGAATACGTTTCCACTACGGGTCACACCGGCTGGAAGCGTACCGGGCGGGGTGGACCCGCCACCTCCGCCAGTCCCACTGGGGCCAGTGGCCCCCGTTTCTCCATCTCCGCCACCACACGCCGTGGCCACGATGCTCACGGCGGCCATCGTAGCCACGGAAACAAAACCACGTCGCGTCAATTCGCAGGCGGCGCAGGCGGCGGAATGCATACATGCCTCGGGTCAGGAGCGGAAAGCCAGAAGGGTGCCATAGACTGCACACAGAGGCAAAACGATGGTAGTTACGGCGCTGGTTCCAATCGTCGGATTCCCCGTCCGGCTTATGCGGGGCTCATGGCGACACATAGGCACGTGGATACGCGTCGCTACACCAAGACGAAAGGCGACCGCACCCTCACGCGTCGGCTGCCTCAAAAGTATCTCGCGTGGCCAGTGGCAACGCCGCCGCGGAACCGGGTTTGACGAGAAAGGCAACAACTCACAGGCGTGATCGCGCGGGGGGACATTCGGCATGTCGGAGGAGGACGGCGCGCCCACCGCCGCAACCTACACCCTATCGTCGCGAAGGGCCCCCCACCCGCATATGCAGAGGTCGGGTCCGTGGCACCCCACATTGCAATGGGCAGCTCAGCGGGAGACGATACAGCTCACGACGGTTCCTCCGAGCGGTCCGCGGCGTACGCGGAGCACGCCGTCCAGCAACTCGGCCCGCTGCGCCATGGTCCGCAAACCGAGCCCGGGTTCTGGTGCCTCAGCAATGCCCACGCCGTTGTCGCGCACATCGAGGGTGATCGTGCCGGGGCGCGCCGTCAGTGTGACGTCGATGCGCGTTGGTGCCCCATGTTTCACCGCGTTGGTCGTTGCCTCGTGCGCAATGTGGTACAACTGCAGCGTGATCGAGGCATCGAATGCGTCGCTGTCGCCGTCGGCGGCGAACGTGCAGGGCGTACCGGCGGACGCGACACGATCGGCAAGACGCCGCAGCGATTCCACCAACCCGAATTCGACGGGCGCCGGATCGAGTCCGCGTGCCAAACGGCGGACCTCGTCCACACCTTCCAGCGACAAGTCGGCAAGTTCTCGCAGCGACGCCGCGGACGCTGCGGCGCCGGACTCCGCCCGCCGGGCCAGCCCCTGCGCCATCATCGCGATCCCGGAAAGTCGGCCGCCCAGCCCATCGTGGAGATCGCGTCCGATACGGGCACGAGCGGCGTCTTCCGCGTGCAGGATGTCGCGTTGCAACGCCTGCGTCTGCAGGATGGCGCGGAGCGCGTGAATAGTGCGGCGACGCGCCTGTTCAGCGACGAGCGCCGTCAGCGCTCCGACGACGAGCAATGAGACGATCCCCTCGAAAACGCGCGGACGAAGTGACGCGTAGGGCGACACGTTGGCGACGCGAACGAGCAGGTAGGCGTAGCTGACGGCGGTGAGCACGGACGTGAATCCGGTGAGTCGCCAGTCAAGTCGCAGCGCCGACAGGATGACGAGCGCGGTGAAGACGATGAGCCCCGGCACGACGGTGCGCACACTCGCTACGAAAATGCCAACAATCGACCACGCACCGAGGATCAGGGCGACCTCCACCACCGCGGCAGCATACCACAGCGTCGAACGCGACCGATCGTCCGGCCGGGTCGCTGCCCGGCGTCCGACCGCAAACTGCATGGCCGCCAGCAGGAACGCCGTCGTGACCGCGATGAACTGGGCGATGTATGGTGGTTTTGCCGGCAATTCCGCCCCGAACACGGTCGCCAGATCGAGCACCATGAACAGCATGACCATTCCGACCGCGAGCCACCCGAGCATGGCAGTGCGCAACCGTTCGGCATAGGCGTACTCCGAGCGCAAAGCCGCGCGGACAGACGCGTCGCCGACATCGCGAGGTACGCTTGTGCCGGTCAGTGACCTCATACGAGTCCACGCTCCTGGGCGTAGCGGACGGCGCGGTGCAAAAGCTCGGCGCTGTCCTTCAATCCGAGTTTGTCCTTGATGCGTCCGCGGTAGGTCTCCACGGTCTTCGGACTCACGTGCAGTGCCTCCGCCACCTCGCGCGTGGAGAAGCCACGGCCGAGCAGCTCGAACACCTCGAGCTCACGATCGGCAAGTGCCGATTCCGCCGGTTGGCCGGTGGGGGCGGCGCGGCCAGCCAGCTGTTCCAGCGCACGCCGCTGCATGCGCGGCGACAGATGCAGGCCGCCCGCAAGCAGCGTCCGCACCGTCAACACGAGATCAGCGTCCGTCTCGCCCTTCATCACATAGCCGCGTGCGCCCGCTCGTAGCGCGCGCTCGGCGTACAGCATTTCGTCGTGCATCGAGACCACGAGGATCGGCAGCTCCGGCCGCCGCTCCCGCAGGTCACGAATAAGCTCGATTCCGCCGCCATCCTCCAGCGTGACATCGGTGATCACGAGATCCGGCCGCGACTCAAGAATGCCGGATAACGCGGCGGCGGCACCCCCCGCCTCTCCACACACCACGAGGTCCGGTTCTGCTTCCAGCAACGACCGATACCCGCGACGCATCAACGGGTGATCGTCGACGATGAACACACGCCGGAGCAACTGGGAAACCCTCGGATTTAATGGGAGTGCGTAAGTCTAGCGGACGCGCGCGATGCTGGCTGTCGGTGCGTTGCTTACACGAGGTTCCGGCGCCGACCGACTGTGGCGTCAACGACGGTACGCCATCATGCCCGGAGAAGTCAACGCCAACCTGCCAATGCTGATTCTGACGCTCCTTCGGGTAAGGCGCCTGGTTGGCGGGAGGATCCCGCTCCCGACGCTCCGCCGGCACGCATCACCATGCCTGCTCCACCCGATTCACGGAAACCTTCATGACCCGACTACTGTACTTGGCGACCGCGGTGGTCGTGACGTGTTCGACCGCTTGCATTGGGGGCGACAAGGACCAGGCAACCACAGCACCGGCTGCTCCGAGCGTGGAGGTCCTCGACGTGTTCTTCGGTCTCGACGACGCGCTACCGGCCAGAGCCAGCTTGCTCTGCCGGGGTGTCCCAGTGACCGGGTTGGACGGAATTCCCGTCACATTTACCCGCCGCATTGCGGCTGACTTCCCCGACCCGTCCGCGTTTCGAATCACGACGCGATCGGGTGCGGTCTTCACGCCGATCTGCGCAACCCTGAATCCCGCGTTGGGCGCAAGCAAACGGCATACCGTGCTGCTCGTCGGACAGTTGGGCAGCGCGGGCGATCCGCCCGTTCGGATTGACATCGTTCGTTCTGTGCCACTGCTGGAGGGCGGTGACGCGATCGGACTGTCGAGCGACCGCGTCACCGCGTTGGAGCGCGGGCCCGAACTGCGGATCGGCTACCGCTACGCGCGGAGCGAGCTACCGGGCACATCCTGTCCGCAGTCGACGCAGCAGATCGTTCAGATCACTTGGGCGGGGGGTGTCACCGCGCCGGGGGGTGATGAGCTTGGCGAAGCCGCGCGCCTGGCCATGCGTGTCACGCTGAGCAATGGCGTTGAGGTCTTGCCCATCGCACTGGCCGACCTCGGGGACAACGACAACTACACGCATCTCTGCCTTGACACGCAGACGGCTGCTGAGTCGGTGTCCGTGGCATCAGGGGTCGCCGTCGATCCTCGTGGAGACCTCAATCCGCGAACATCGATTCGCATTACCGCAGACCCTGAAATCCCGCGTTTCTGACGCGTCCTTCCGGCGGGTCACTCCTGTTGCATTCCGGTCCTGGGTCAGGCACTCCTGCGCGTCGGATTCCTTGCAGGGGACTGGGCGATCAGCGCGTCGCACGCCCGGTCGTCCTTCTGCACCAAAACTGGTCAACCCACACGGCGGCGTGTGGATGGTCACTGTCGGTGCGTTGCTTACACGAGTTTCCGGCGCCGACCGACTGTGGCTTTAGCGACGGTACGCCATCATGCCCAGAGAAGTCAACGCCAACCCGACAGTGCCGATTCCCGCACACCTTTGAGGAGGAGCGTGCCTCGTCGGCCGGAGGATCCCGTTCCATGCATACACTGCTCGCCATTGCCACCCTGGCCATCTCGCTCAGCGCACTGGCCGATTCGCTGCCGGGACGCTACGTACTCGATCGGGACGCCAGCGAGGATGTCACGGCGGTGGTCGAATCGGCCATCGCCAACGTGAGTCGCCTCAAGCGTAACCGCATGCGCTCGGAGTTGCTCGCGCAGCTGCGACCGTCACCGACACTCATGATCCGTGCCGAAGCGTCGGGGTTCGTCATCACCGATAGCGAGGGCCGGGTTCTCCGTGCTATACCCGGGGCCCCGACGGCGCGCATCACGACGCCGAGGGGCGAAGCGGCGACCGTCGACGCATATACGCGCAACGACACGCTGGTGGTCCGCATACAGTCACCGGCCGCACGGCGTGAGCAACTGTTCATGGCCAATGCCACGGAGCTCATCGTCGCGAGCACCTACACGCTCAACGCCCTTGATGCCCCGATCCGGTTGCGCATGGTGTACCGGCGGGAGGCGCAATGACGCGCCACGCATTCCTTCTGGTGTTCGTGCTTGTTGCCAGCGGGCGCCCGGCTTTAGCACAGACATCGGACAGCGCGCCCGCAGCGCCCAACGCCCCGCTCACCTTGCAGGCGTTTGTGGAACGTGCCATCGCGACGTCAACGGCGGTACAGCTCGCGGTCACGCGGCGCGACGAAGCGGATGCTGCGATCGGCTCGGCTCGCGCGGCACGTCGCCCAACGATCACGGCCAATGCGCAGTTCAACTGGCAGCCGAGTGCAAATGCCGGCGCTTCGGGGCTCACGTGGTCGCCGGATCCGACCGCCCCCCTCGAACAACGTGTCCGGTACCTCGAACTTGCGGCGCCCTCGGCGGCGCTTGGGGTGCTCAACCCGCAGATTCTCGCCTCGGCCGCCCAGTACGCGTGGATTGGCGGTATCAGTAGCCAAAGCACGGTGCTCGACGGCGGACGGACGCGCGCGGCAGTGGCCGCTGCCAAGGCTCGTCGTGACGCGTCCGACGCGATCATCGATGCCGAACGCGCGCGCGCGCGCCTCGACGCGGAGCTCGCGTATCGCCAGCTGCAGCTGGCGCGAGAACAGGTGGCCACGGCAGTGCGGGCGCGCGAAACCACGTCGGGCGAACGCGACGCCGCCTGTTCGCGGTGGTCCCGTGGCCTTGTCAGCGAATTGGACGTCCTGCGCACCGAGATGGCGTTGGCAGACCTCGACCGACGCCTCGCCGACGCCCGGGCGACTGAGAGCCGAGCGGCGCAGCGCCTGCGCCTGCTTGGCGATCTTCCTGCCGGTAGCGAGTTGCAGCTCGCGACTCCGGTTGACGCGAGCTCGCTGGGCGACCTCACGGCCATCGAGCCCACTGAACTGCTTGTCGCGGTGCAGCAGGCCGAACATCGATCCGCCGAAGCGGCCGTTGCGGCGGCGCAGGCGGAGGTGCGTGCCACTCGCGCCAATCGTCTGCCGTCACTGGTTGTGCGGGCCGATCTGCAGGCCATCCGGGCTCCGACAGATCCGCTCTCACTCGGCGGTGTCTGGCAGGATGTTCAAACGGTGACGGTCGGATTTCAGGTCCCGATCCTGCGCCCTGGCCAGCGGTCGGCCGAACGTTCGGCGGAGGCCCGGCTGGCGCAGTCGCGAGTCGACGTCAAACGCGTGGCCGACGGCACCCGGCTCGACAGCGAAAGCGTCAGTGCTGAACGCGCTCGCGCCCGATCGGGGTGGCTCGCCGCGCGCGCGCGGCTGGCCGCTGCGGATCGCGCCACGGAGCTCACGGCGGGAGCGCTCAGCCGTGGCATTGCGACCCCTACCGACGAGGCGCGCTCGCGCCTGGATGTACTCGAAGCCCGCACACAGTTGCTGCAGGCCCTTGTCGACTACCTATCGGCCGACGCGGTCGCGGGAAACGCGGCGCGCGGAAACACCACGACGCCTTGACCGAGCCTTGACCATGACTGATCACACCTCCGACGCCACGAAGAGCACGTCCGCACCTCGCGGTAAACTCTCACCCGCCAATGTCGTCCGCCCTAAGCCGGGCGCACGGCGAATCCCGCACCTTCGCATCGCGCTGGCCGTAGGCGCCGCGCTCGTCGCCCTCTTCGTGGTGATCGGAGTCGGCGCAGCGAGCGATGTTCCCGCACAGGTCGTTCGCGCGGAGCCCTTCGCGGCGTCGCTCGCGGCACGGGGGCGGCTCGAAGCATCGGTCATCGCGACCGTCGCCGCCGAGGCCCCGGGTCGAGTAGAGGCCGTTCTCGTGCAGGTAGGCGATTCAGTGGCGAAAGGCGATCCGTTGCTCCGCCTCGACGCCGACGTGGCCCGCGAGCAATATCGGGCGGCCGAAGCGCTGGCCACGTCAGCGGCAGATGGGGCACGGAGTGCGCGAGCCGAGCAAGCGGGCGCCGCGGTGCAGCGTGCGGAGCGGCGGGCGGATTACGAGCGTATTGCACCACTTGCCGGCGGCGCTGTGTCGGCGGCAGAGGTCGCCGCCTCGAAGGCATCCCTCGATAAAGCGGAGACCGATCTGGAGCGGGCGACGGCACGTCTCGCGCAGGCCGAATCGCAGGCAGTAGCAGCAACGGCGGACCGCGCGGTTGCGAGGCGCGCACTGGATGAACTGGTCCTCCGCGCCCCTGTTTCGGGTATCGTTGTGGCCCGCGATGTGGACCCGGGCAACACGGTCGGCGCTGGCGCGCCGCTGCTCCGACTCGCGGACCCCTCGTCGCTGGAGGTCATTGCGTACGTTGACGAGACGATGCTGGGTAGTGTGCGCGTCGGCCTGCCGGCGAAGATTGCGTTCCTCTCGCAGGCCGGGGAGACATCGACGGGCAGCGTGCGCGCGGTCGGACGCGAAGTGGATTCGGAAACCCGTGAGGTCGAACTGTGGATCGCCCTTCCGCAACCGCCGGCGCGCTGGGCGATCGGGCAGCGCGTCGACGTTCGCGTGGAAACGACGCCCGGCGCGAAGGGGACGACCGTTCCGACCGCGATGATTTCGTGGGAGGAAGACAAGGCCGGCGTGTTCGTGGTGGACGCCGGGCGTGCCCGACGCGTGCCCGTCGAACTTGGGCGAGCAGACCGCGATCGGGTCGTGGTCTCCGGTGACGTGAGCCCAGGCGACACAATCCTCGCGCCCGCGGGGCTTCGCGCGGGTGCGCGCGTTGTGCCCATTCTCGTCGAGGCGAGGGAAGGACAGTGAACCTGGCCATTCGCGACATCCGCCAGAATACGGTGCGGTTTGCGCTCACGGTCACGGGCGTCGCGCTGCTGCTGACGGGTGCGAGCGGCATGGGCGGGCTCTATCGCGGTGTCGTTGACGACGCGCTGCGCCAGCTCCGCCTCATGAAGACCGACCTCTGGGTGGTCGAGGGGGGGACATCCGGACCATTCTCGGAACCGTCCAAGGTGCCCTTCGAAGTGCGCGACCGTGCGCTGGGCGTGGCGGGCGTCGCGAACGCCCGGAGTTACTTCGAGAGCTCGGCGATGGTTCAAGGAACCAACCTCGCTGTCCTCGGGGTGGACTGGCCGAACGATCGTGGCGACTGGCTGCCGCTCACGCAAGGGCGTCATCTGGCGGCCGGGCGTGGCGAAGCAGTCGTGGACCGCAGTCTCGGCTACGCGATCGGTGACACCATGCGCCTCGGCCGCGACGACTACCAGATCGTCGGCATCGCCGATCGCTTCATCTCGTCGATGGGCGATGGGATGATTGCCCTGAGCCTCGCCGATGCGCGGGAGCTGCAGTCCGAACGGCCGGTTGCCGAAGTGCGCGACGCGAACGCGAAGCGCGCGCGCGCGGACGGATCGTTGCGCACCACACCACCGGGGACTTCCCGAGACGGCGGCGGGAGCGCGATGGCCACGGCGGTACTGGTCGACCTTGCGCCAGGCGCGGACCAAGCCGTCGTTGCGCGCACGATTCGCCAGTGGGGCGACGTCAACGTTGTGCCGCACGAAGCGCAGGAGACATTTCTGCTGGACGGTCGGTTGGGACGCTTGCGCGCCCAGATCCTCACGTTCACCGTCTTGCTGTTCCTCATTACCGCACTCGTTGTGACGCTCATTGTCTATACGCTCACGATGGAGAAGCTGCACACCATCGCGATGCTCAAGTTGCTGGGTGCACGCGACCGAGTGATTCTCGGCCTGATCGTGCAGCAGGCGCTGGCCATTGGTATCGCCGGCTTCGTCGTCGCTCAGGTCATGGGTGCCTTGCTCTTCCCGCTGTTCCCGCGCACCGTGGTGCTCACCCCAGGGGACCGTGCCACCTACGGTGCCGTGCTACTCGTGATCTGCATTGCCGCCAGCGCCCTCGGGATCAGCCGCGCTATGCGCGTCGAAGCGCAGGAGGTGCTCGCATGACGTACGGGCCCAGTGAAGGCGCGGCGGGATTGCGCACGGAGGAATTGCCCGGCCTGTCGCTGCGGAACGTCACCAAACAGTTCGTGTCGGGCGACACCGTGGTGACGGCGCTCAACGACGTGAATCTGGACCTTCGGAAGGGGGAATGCGCCGCGCTGCTCGGGCCTTCGGGCGCGGGGAAGTCGACGCTGCTGATGATCGCTGGCTGCCTCATGGCGCCAACGGCGGGTTCGGTCATCATCGATGGCAACGTGCTCTACGACAGCACCGCAGGAGAACGGGCGCTGCACGACGACCGGGAGTTTCGTCGCAAGCACATCGGGTTCGTCTTCCAGAAGGCACATCTCATCCCGTTCCTGACCGCCGTGGAGAACGTGCAGGTGGCCATGGAGATCAACGATGTGCGTCCGTCCGAGGCGCGCGAGCGGGCGCAGGTGCTGCTCGACGATCTCGGCGTGGGCGACCGCGCCGGCAACCTGCCGCGGCAGCTTTCGGGCGGGCAGCAGCAGCGTGTGGCGGTGGCGCGGGCGCTTGCGAACGAACCCTCGCTCCTCCTGGCCGATGAACCGACGGCCGCGCTGGACGCGCAGCGTGCGCGCCAAGTCATGGAGCTCTTCCAGCACATCGCGCACAAGCGCGGCGCCTCCGTGATCGTCGTGACGCACGACCACCGGGCCCTCGAGCACTTCGACCGGATCCTCATGCAGCAGGACGGGCGGCTGTCCGAGCGGTCGGAGCCGTCCGAGGTCGCGACGTGACCTGTCCCGTGGCGTTGATGCCGCGGCACGGGCACGTTGCGATCGCCGGTGCGGAACGGGTCAGCATCGTCAGCCAATGACCGACACGGAGCTGACCACTCTCCGCGACCGTCTCCGCGCCCGGTACCACGTCGAGCGCCTGCTGGGTCGTGGGGGCATGGGGGCGGTGTATCTCGCACGCGACCTGCAACTCGATCGATCGGTTGCCCTCAAGGTGCTCCCGACGGACGTCGCCGACGATCGCGCGCTTCGCGATCGCTTCCTCCGCGAAACGCGGTTGGCCGCGTCGTTCTCGCACCCCAACATCGTGCCGGTGCATGCGGTCGAGGAGCAGGCCGGGCTGCTGGCGTTCACGATGGGATTCGTGGAAGGCGAAAGCCTGGCGGAGCGCGTCGCCCGCAACGGGCCACTCACCGGGCGTGAGACGGTGGGCCTGCTGCTGGACGTCGCGTACGCGCTGGCCTACGCACATGCCCGTGGGGTGGTGCACCGCGACATCAAGCCCGACAACATCATGATCGAGCGGGCCACCGGCCGTGCGCTCGTCATGGACTTCGGCCTGGCGCGGCGCGCGTCGACAGCGCCGCAAACTGCCAACGGCCTGACTCGCGTGGGCGAGGTGGTGGGCACACCGGAGTATATGAGCCCCGAGCAGGCCACGGCCGATGCGATCGACGGGCGCAGCGACTTGTACAGTCTCGGCCTCGTGGCGTGGTTTGCGCTCACCGGCCGCACCGCAATGGCCGGCGGAAGCCCGAAGCAGGTGCTGGTGCGGCAGCTGACCGAGCGGTTACCACCGATCGTCACCGAGCGCCACGATCTTCCCGGGGCGCTTGCCGCGCTCATCGATCGCTGCCTCGCCAAGGAGCCCGACGTGCGATTCCCCGACGCCGCCTCCCTCGTGGATGCGCTCGAGCAGTCGCAGCTTGCCGGTCCCGAGATTCCGCTGCCCGTGCGCATGCTCGCCACGGAGCTCGGGACGATCGGCATGGTACTCCTCTTCGCCCTGCTGATCGGCTGGTTCCGGCTCTCGCGTACCCTTGAGGGCGGCAACGACGACCTGAAGCTGATGGTCCCGATTGTCATCATGTCCACGCTGATGCTGGCGCGTCTCGGGCAAGCGCTCGCCGAAACGCAGCGGCTCGCGAAGCTCGGCTTCGACGGCGCCGCGGTGCTGTCCGGCCTTCGCAGCGTGGTAGACGAAGCTGAGGGTCTGCGCGCCGCGGCGCGCGTCGATGATCACCGGCTGGGAGAGCGGCGTCGCGTCTTGCGAACCGCTCTCCTGATGCTGGTCCTCGGTGCGGGGTCGATCGTCGTTGCCATTTCGCAGCGCCGTCAGCTGCCTTCGGGACTGTATCGTGTCACCTCCGTGGGGATTCCTTTCCTGTTTAATGGCCTCGCGTGTCTGTGTGTGGCGTTCGTGCTCTGGTTCCGCAGTCCCATGCGCATGACGGTTGGCGAATGGGCATTTCGCGGGTTCTGGCTGGGCGGGCCCGGGCGGTGGTTGATCCGTATGGCGTTGCGCCGTGCAGAAAGCGAGAGCGGAACGTCCGGCCGCGCACCGCGAACGGGTCCGTCGACGATGCCAACGCCGAGTGGGGCTGCGCGCGCTTCAATGGCGCCGACGACACCAGCGGCGACGTACGCACCGGCGGCGGACGGTCGGCTCAAAGCCCTCGAGGCACGGGTACAGGCCCTGGAAGCGTGGCGGAACCATATCCGCTCCTGAGCGCGGGTTGCGGCCGAAGTTGCGCACGAACCGCTACGCTGATGATGTCGTGATGGCGCTTGCGACGGACCTCAGTCAGCGCCTGACTGCCGTCGCTCTTCTTCGTCCCACAGACGGAATCCGGCAGTACGGCTCGACACTTACGCCCGGAACGGCCCTCACACCACCCTTTGCCTTCGCGCGGCGTTCTGTCGCCTCGGCAAGTTTCAGCCGATCATCAACGTAGGCCGATTTACGAAAGAACTTCAGACGCATTACGAGAGACTCTACGATCGATTTACGAGCGAGCATCCAAACAGACAACCAGCGCCGCGTGCCCGAATGGAAAACCGGGTCCGGTCTCTCGACCGGCCCCGCTCCAATTACCGTGCACCCCTTTCCCCATTTATGTGGCGTCGCGGTAGTCCAAACCACCCGCGCTGTGGCGTGCGCAGGTGGTTTGGAGAAACGGCGCGTGCCAGTTGGACCATCGTCTCCGAGATACTTCGCGATTTACGTTCTCGAAGGCATCCAGGGTGCCCACGCGGACAGCTTTCGCTCGCCGGCGTCGTGGTGCCTTGATGCCACAACCGATGTCGAACGCCACCACCATGACGCTTCACCGGAAGCGACACGGCGTATTGTCGCGGCTCAGAACCTGAACATCGTATTGGTGTTCGCGAGCCCCGTGGTGGGAACCGGCTGAATCACATCCCAGTGCTCCACGGCCTTTCCGTTCTCGAATCGAAGCAAGTCGTAAAAGGCGTTGGTGGTACCATTCCACTCACCCTCGCTGATCACCAACACGAAATCACCATCGCCAAGCACTTTGTGGATCTTCGTGTACTTGAACATGTTGTTCTGTGATACCAGGTACTGCACGGCTTCCGCGAGGCCTGTCAACCCGTCGTTGATTTGCGGGTTGTGTTGGAGATACCCCGTGCTGACGTAGTCGGGCAGCTTGCTCGGATTCTTCTCCATCAGGACGTCTTCGACCATTGCCTTCGCGAGTGCTTTGTTCGCCTCGGTCTTGCTTGGATCGGTCGGCGTCACGGGGCCGTCGGTCTGGGTCCTCCCGCTCGCACTCTGCTTCACCAGCGGCGTCATGGCGTCCCAGTGCTCGGCCACCTTGCCGTTGTCATCCACACGGATGATATCGAAGGACACCATCTCGTCCGCACCGAACGGCTTCGCGTTGTGCCAGATGTTGTGCATGAAGACGAAGTTACCGTCCTGGAACATGCGGATATTCTCGGCCGTCGTGCCATTCTGCTGCAGCACGGGCAACATCCCGATGAACGGCTCCAGCCCCGTCGGGAGAAACGGGTTGTGTTGAATGTAGTCGGCGTTGGCCAGCTGACGCATGGTCGCAGGGTCGTTCTTCAACACTGCGCCCAGAAATGCACCTACCGTTTCCTTCGTGCTCATCGTCGCGCTCCGTGCAGTTGAGAATTGACTGACCTTGGCGGTCGGGTTGGTCGAGGCGCAGCCGAACAGCAGGGCCGTCAGCGCGGTCGTCACGAGCAGTGATCACTGGGATGAGGCGCTGTTCGGGGTCATCGTCGTCGTGATCGTCAGGAGTTCCATCGGGCTCATGGGTCCGCCTTCGTTGCAGTTCCGCTGGCGGCGGCTGGCCGATCTGCTTGTCATTCCGCCTCACCTCGCGCTCGCGATCTATTTTCGTACCATGCGGTACGAAACTGAGTGTAGGGTGGCGCCGGTGGCTTGTCAAGAATAGAATACCACATGGTTCAAAACTGCCGGAGATGAGCCGGAGCGCATCACGCGGGCGCCCGCGGACGACGGATCCGGCGCGCGTACTGGAGGTCGCGATGACCGAGTATTGGCATGGCGATCCGGCGGACGTGTCACTTAACGCCATTTGCCTCCGCGCTGGGGTGTCCAAGCCGTCGCTTTACCGGGAGTTCGGCAGCGAGGATGGGCTCGCTCGAGCGGCGCTCGACCGCTACGCCGCGCAGGTCCTCGTGGACGTGCTCGCGATCCTGCAGGCCGGGAATGGATTCCGGGCGACCCTTGATGCGCTGATTTCTTTCGCCTGCGACGATCCGCGCATGGAGACGGGGTGCCTTTTTTATAAAATGCGCAATGGGCGACACCGCCTCGGTCCGCTGACGCGGGCTCGCATGGTGGAACTCGACACCGAGGCGCGGCGCGCGTACGAAGACTTCCTCTCCCGCTGCCGTACCGCGGGGGAGTGGCCCGCCGACAGCGACGTACTGCCTGCGGCGCGATACCTGCTCGAGCAGATGGGGTTAGCCATTACTCAGCGTGCGTCTGGCGAAGCTGCCAGCGACGTGCGTGAGACGCTGACGCTGGCCTTCTCGGTCTTCGGGTCGCCGTCGAAAAAGCGGGGCCGCCGCGACCACAGCGCCTGACCGGTGGCAGGCCGTCATGTGCACAAGCAGAAGCGGGGCCGGTCTCTCGACCGGCCCCGCTCCGCTTATCGTGCGCCTGTACCTCCATTCGTGTGGCGCCGCGGTGCTCCAAACCACCTGCGTCGCCACACACACCTGTGGGGGCGCACGCCGATTGGCGGAAATGGCTCACGCCGATTGGCGATGCATCTCTGCCGACGCGTTGCACAGCATCCTGCGCAGCTGCCGCCACGCCCACTGTTCACGGTCGCTCATGAACGCGAGCCGAGCCAACTACGGATTGCCCACAGCGCCGTGCATCCCGGCATGCAGCGACGCGGTGCCACCCATGCCAGCGTTGACGATGCCCGGTAAGGTACCAGAGCCCTTCGAGACGCCCCCCAGGCGCCACCCGTTGGCGAGGTTGCCATCGTGACAATCAAGCCCGGCGTGCAGGCAGTTGGTGATGAGTGCCTGCAGCACTTCAGGGTGCCACCCGTTGAACCAGTCTCCGTGCAGCGACCACCCGCCAGCCACGTCCCCGCCCACTGTAAAGTTGTCGGACGCCAAGCGCCATCCTCGGCTGGAACGCGACGCGCGGTCGGCATTACTCGGCAAGACGGGAAAGCTGTAGTGGTAACTGACGCGCGGCACCGGCACCGGATGCGTCACCGGGCAGCTGGCCGTATTGCGACCAGAAACGCTGACGGGGTACGCCATGTGACTCTTGTGGTCGGGACTGTCGAGGTCCCGCCCGTTCCAGCAGCTCGGGAAGAAGAGATCGAAGCGCACTTGATCGGGGATCGTGCACTCCGGGATGGACGGCGACCATCGGGGATTGGCACCATCGCTCGACTGCCAGCTCAGGCAATGCCAGCGCGCCACCGAGGATGACTGCGGGGTCCCAGGCATCGTTGCCGCGGTGCCTGCAATCATTCGGAGTCCAACCGGGTACGGGCGCACACTCCGCGGATCACCAACCCCCACCGAGTAGTAGAACAGCTCATGCGCCACGCTGTCCGCGCCGGCGAGCGCGTGCACGACCTGCCAGCCGCTCTGGTCGGTCCCACTCGGGGCCAATAGGGTCGGCACCCAGTACGACGAGCGATTCAGGTTGTCCCCCTGGCACGAGGAGGAGCCCGTGACGAAGAGCGATTCGGCAGTCGTCGCCGCAGAGGCCGTCTTGTATCCGTAGAAGTTGTGCAGGTGCGCCGCACCGGCCCGGTTTGGGTAGATGATGGGATCGTCGTACGCGGCGTGGGCAAACTCGCAGTTGATGCGGAAGATCCCCAACCACCCGCCTGCATCAGCACGAGCCGGCGTCTGGTTGGTGCGTGCAAGCGCAGGCATCGGGGTAGTGAACACGCTTACGACGTTCCACTCGCGCGACACCGTGGCGCTCGTAGCGCCGGAGGTGGCAATCGCCCGCACATGGAAACGATGCGTGCCAACGCCGAGGGTCACATCGGTGCCGGTGCGCGGCATCACGACATGGGGGCTGGTACATGCCACCCAATCGGCCTCATCGACTCGACATTCGGTACGCGCACCATCCGACACCGTGAACAAAAAACGTCCGAACGGCTCACTGGTCGTAGCGGCCGGAGCGGCCGTCACCGTAATGGTCGGCGCCGCGGCGGGAACGGGCGTGGGATTCGTTGGTTCAGCTGGCGACGCGACCGACGCGCCGTCGGCGGCACAGCCGATGGCACCGACCAGACACGCGACGACCAAAACAGAGGGGATGCGAGGCATGGTGGAACTCCGAAGCAGGTGACAGCTCGGCGACATCGCCTGCCTTCATTGACGTCCACGCTCGCGGGGTGTTAACGAAGGCTTTTTCCCCTCGCAAAAGTGAATCGACGTTTTAGTCCGCAACAAACACTGGCAGTTTTTTGACAGGAGTGACCCCGATGTCCTACCGTGTACGCGATTTCCAATTGCTCATGGACGACCACAAAGACTTTCGTCAGCTCACATAAAGACGGGGCCGGTCTTTCGACCGGCCCCGCTTCTCTGCTCACCTCCAATCGGCGTGCACCAATCCAGCCACGGAGTGTGATCCAGAGGCCCGCCAATCGGCGTGAGCCCCCACACACACCCACCTTACCGGACCGCGTTCACCATGTCGAAGATCGGGAGGTACATGGCGACGATCATACCGCCGACCACCACACCCAGGAACACGATCATGATGGGCTCGAGCAAGCTGAGCAACGCGCTCACGGCGGCGTCTACTTCGTCGTCGTAGAAGTCGGCGATCTTGGTGAGCATTTCGTCCAGACCACCGGTCTGTTCACCAACGGCGATCATGCTGATCACCATGGGCGGGAACACCTCGCTCTTCTGCAACGGGCCGGCAATGGTGTCACCGCCGGCAATGCTGGCGCGGCTCTGCATGATGGCGTCCTGCACCACGCGATTGCCCGACGTACGGGCCGTGATTTCGAGACCGTCCAGGATGCTTACACCAGACGAAATGAGCGTACCCAGCGTCCGGGTAAACCGCGACACGGCCGACTTACGCAGTACATCGCCCAGCACCGGCACCTTGAGCAGGATCTTGTCGATGACGAGCTGACCGTTGGAGGTGGCGTAGTACTGCTTGATGAAGAACGCACCGCCTACTGCGCCGCCAATGAGCGCCCACCAATAGCTGTTCAGGAAGCCGGAGAGCCCGATGACGATCTTGGTGGGCATGGGCAGTTCCATTCCCACGCTGCCGAACATGCTGGCAAACACGGGAATGACCTTCCACAACAGAATGACCACGCACAACGCCGCCACGCACATGATGACGGTAGGATAGATCATCGCGCCCTTCACCTTGCGAACAAGGGCGTCGTTCTTTTCCATGAAGATCGCCAGGCGGTTCAGGATGGTATCGAGGATACCACCCGCCTCACCGGCCGCCACCATGTTGGTGTACAGGTCGGAGAAGGCTTTGGGATGCTTGCGCATGGCATCGGCCACCGTGTTTCCCGACTCCACGTCAAACACCACCTGCCGCACCACCGAGGCCAGTGACTTGTTCTCCGACTGACGCGCCAGAATATCAAGGGCCTGCACGAGCGGTAGGCCGGCGTTGATCATGGTGGAGAACTGACGGGTGAAGATCACGATGTCGCGCATGCCAATCGACCCACCAGTCTTCGTCGGTGTCGTCTTGGACTCGTCCACCTTGAGGATGGTGAGCCGCTGGCGGCGCAGCTGCGCTACGGCATCATCGCGACTGGGCGCGTCAATCGTGGCGTTCTTGAGATCGCCATTCTGCGTGCGCGCGGTGTAGGTGAACGTTGGCATAGGGACTCAGGGAGCTGGGAGCAGGGTGCAGGGAGCAGGAACGGCAAACAGGGAGCAGAGGGCAGAGGGAAGGCGGTCAGGGCGACGGCGACCTACTTCCGGAGACCACCAGTGAGCGGACGGTCGGTGGATCGGTTGCCGTTCCCCGTCCCGTTCATCGAGGAGGGCGCCGACAGGCCGTCATCCATGGGCCCCTTGCCGATCATGCGCAAAAACTCGTTGGGATCACCGGACGACCGCACGCACTCGTCGGCGCTCACCAGGCGGTTCACGTACAGCTGGTACAGGGCATCGTTCATCGTCTGCATGCCGAACTTCTTGCCGGACTGCATGAGCGAGTAGATCTGGTGCACCTTGTCGTCGCGAACGAGCGCCCGAATGGCCGGCGTCACCACCAGCACTTCCGCTGCCATCGCACGACCGCGCCCTGACACCTTGGGCAGCAGTACCTGTGTGATGATGCCTTCGAGTACGAAGGCAAGCTGGGCCCGCACCTGACTCTGCTGGTGACTGGGAAAGACGTCGATGATACGGTTAATGGCTTCAGCCGCACTGTTGGTGTGCAACGTGGCGAACACCAAGTGACCGGTTTCGGCAATGGTCAGCGCGGCCTGGATGGTCTCCAGGTCGCGCATTTCGCCGATCAGAATGACGTCCGGATCTTCACGCAGCGCGTACTTGAGGGCCGAGGCAAAGCTCTTGGTATCGGCCCCCACTTCGCGTTGATTGATGATGCAATTGCGGTGACGGTGGATGAATTCGATGGGATCTTCCACCGTGATGATGTGTCCACGGCGTTCCGTATTGATCTTGTCGATCATGGCGGCGAGCGTGGTGCTCTTGCCGGACCCCGTGGGCCCCGTCACCAGCACCAGCCCACGCGGGCGCTCGGCGAAGCCGGCAATGACCGCCGGCAGCTGCAGCTCGGCGAAGGTCTTGATCTGGAACGGAATGCGGCGAATGACCATGGTCACACAGCCGCGCTGCTTGAAGACGTTGCCGCGGAAGCGCGACAGGTTGGCAATGCCGAAGGAGAAGTCGAGCTCATCCTCCATTTCGAACCGCTTCTTCTGATTCTCCGTCAGCACCGAGTACGCCAACTGCAGCGTGTCGCGCGGCGTGAGCACGTGCTCAACGGCAGAATTCACAATATCTCCGTCCACACGCAGCTTGGGACGATCTCCGGCCGTGACGTGCAGGTCGGAGGCGTCCCGCTCGATCATCTCATCGAGCAGCGTGCGAAGCGATACTGGAGACTGGGCAGGTGCGGTCATCGGATCACAGGAGGTGGCTCGGCGCGCATTCGCGTTCCGAAGGCTGGACGAATTGGGTGGCCACAGGAAACGCCACCGTCACAGAATCCTACGAAGACGTTTCACGGATGACCTGATCGAGGGTGGTCACCCCCTTCAGCACCTTCAGCCAACCGTCCATTCGGAGGGTGAGCATCCCCTCGTCGATCGCGGAATCGCGAATGACCTGCACGTCGGCGTTCTGCATGACCAGCTTCTTGAGGGTCTGGGTCATGAACATGACCTCATACAGACCCTGACGGCCTTTGAGTCCCGTGCCACCGCACGCATCGCAGCCATGGCCCTTGAAGAAGGGGAGCTCGCCGATGGTGGTATCGAGTGACAAGTTGGTGAGGAACGGCTTGGCTTCTGGCGTCGCGCGATCGCGGGCATTGTTCAGCGCTTCGTCGGTGAACTTGAGCGAGCGCAGGGTGGTATCCGGCTTGACCTTGGCACCCACGATTTCTGCCAGGTCGGGGACGTACTTCACCTTGCACTTGCTGCAGATACGGCGTACCAGTCGCTGCGCCAGAATGAGGTTGAGCGCCGACGCGACATTGAACGGCTCCAGCCCCATGTCCAAGAGGCGCACGATGGTTTCGGGCGCCGAGTTGGTGTGCAGTGTACTGAGCACCATGTGTCCCGTGAGGGCGGCCTTGATGGCAATGCCGCCAGTCTCAAGGTCTCGGATTTCGCCGAGCATGATGACGTTGGGATCTTGCCGGAGGAACGCCTTCAAGGCGGCGGCGAACGTCATGCCGATTTCGGTGCGCACCAGCACCTGATTGATGCCGTAGAGGTTGTACTCCACGGGATCTTCGGCGGTCATGATGTTCGTATCGCCGGTATTGATCTTGGACAGTGCCGAGTAGAGCGTGGTCGTTTTGCCGGAGCCCGTGGGCCCCGTGACCAGCACCATGCCGTACGGATTGGAAATGGCTTCCATGAGCTCGCGTTCGGCGCGCGGCTCAATACCGAACTTCTCGAGTTCGAGCGTCAGGTTGCCCTTGTCCAGAATTCGCAACACGACTTTCTCGCCGAAGAGTGTGGGCAGGGTGCTCACACGGAAATCAACGACCTTCTTGCCGACCTTCAGCTTGATGCGCCCGTCCTGCGGCACCCGGCGTTCGGCAATGTTGAGCGACGCCATGATCTTGAAACGCGAGATCAGAG
Source organism: Gemmatimonas phototrophica (assembly GCF_000695095.2). Taxonomy (NCBI): domain Bacteria; kingdom Pseudomonadati; phylum Gemmatimonadota; class Gemmatimonadia; order Gemmatimonadales; family Gemmatimonadaceae; genus Gemmatimonas; species Gemmatimonas phototrophica. The sequence continues at coordinate 3,143,564 of NZ_CP011454.1, forward strand.
CGGCGCGCATTTTCATGGGGGGCTTCATGACTTCAGCCAGCGCCCCATCAATGCGGTAGCGTACGCGCAATTCGTGCTCGAAGCATTCAAAGTGAATATCCGAGGCGCCTTTGTTTACGGCGTCTACCAGGATGGCATTGATGAGCTTGACGACGGGCGCCTCATCCATCTGGGCGGCCATCGCACTTTCGGCGCTGTCATCCTGACTTTCCAGCACCTCCACATCGTCTTCGTCCTGCGCCGCGATGTCCTGCAGCAGGGACTGCATGTGGATTTCATTGGCTTCGTAATGTTTTTCAATGGCCGCACGCATCGAGTATTCACCGGCAAGCACCGGAATGATGTCGTAGCGGGTAATGAACTTGAGGTCATCCACGACCGACATGGCCGTAGGGTCGGCAATGGCCACGGTGAGCTGCCGGCCATCGCGCTTGAGCGGCAGCACGGTGTGCTTGGACGCCAGTTCCGCCGGTATGAGCTTGAGGAGGCGGGTATCCACCTCGAAGCGGGACAGGTCTACGGCCGGCATGCGGTACTGGCGGGCCAGCATGCGCACGACTTCGGTCTCCGGGACGAGCCCCATTTTGACCACGGTCAAGCCAAGGCGCTGACCAGGAGTGTTGCTCTGCTCCTGTAACGCCTTCGCGAGAGTTTCTTTGGTCAGCAAGCCCTCGCGAATCAGCATATCGCCAAGACGTTCGGTAGCGCGACCGGAGAGTGGAGCAGCTGGAGCAGCCATAGGACCTGATTTCCGTCAGAACACGGACTCGTGGTGGTATGCGGGCGAGGGGGTGCCCTCACTGTCTAATGGACTAGGCCGCCCGGAAAACGTCACCAGCGAGTCCAGCAAGCGAACGGTGGATGGGCCGATGCCACGGACGTGACGGAGCTCTTCCAGACGGCTGAACGGGCCGTGACGGTCCCGCCATTCCACAATGCGTTTTGCGAGGGCCGGACCGACGCGGGGAAGCGTTTCTAGTTCCTGGGCGGTCGCGGCGTTCACGTCCACACGAGGAGGAGGCGTCGGCGCCACACCACGTGATGGTGTCGGCGCTTTCTGACGCAGACTTAATGATGGACGTTTGACTCCGGATTTTCGGCGCCTGGGGGCGCGGGCCGCAGAGTCCACGGCGGCGACCTGCGCGGCCAAGGCCCGTTGGGCCAGCCCGGAGTCGGGGGCTTGCCGGGTTGCCTTGGCCACGTCGGCATCAAACCGCTGCACGCCCACGGCCCGCACGCCCACCGCGGTGAGGGCAATGCCGGTAATGAAGGAGAGGGCGAGTCGTTCCTGCTTGGTGGCCATGGGCGCACGATAGTGCGCAACGGCCTGCGGAGCGGTACCGGGATTACGCCGGTTGGGTCATTGGAACGACTGATTGTTGTGCAATAGCTATGGCATTTGAACCCATGACACGAAGGCATCCGAGGCATCCGAGGCACAGGAGGTCACGATGCGCGGTCCAGTCATTCGGGCTCCGTCACATTGCTTTGACTACTGAGAGGCCTTGGATGCCTCGGATCCTTCGTGCCATCGATTCAACGCCCCACACGCGATCCTACCGCATTTCGCCGGCAAAGAAGCGGAGCTGCAACACCGCCGAGAAGATGATGTTTGAGGTCTGGCGGTTGTAGTTGCGGTCGAAGTTGATGATACGGCTGCCGGTGAGCGTAAAGCTGACCAGTTCTGACAGGTCGGTATTGGCGTTCAGGTTGAAGGCGCGCCGGCCGTTGTTGGTGAGCACGCTGGTCTGCGGGGCCACCGCGGCATCATCGCCATTGCTCACCGACGTACCATTCACGATGCTGGAGTTTTCTTCGCTCTGGTACGACAGCGACGTGCGCATCTGACCGTTGCGGGTGTTCCACTTCTTCGGCAGGCGGAACGAGCGCGTTACATCGAAGGACATGCGCTTGGTATCGCCGCTGGTCACGGCTCCGGGGCGTAATTCCTCTCGGCGCTGACGGTCGAGCGAGGCGTTGGTGGCCAGATTGCCGAGGAACGTCCAGGTAATGGTAGTGGAGAGCGGCTGACTGCGGGCAATTAGGCGGCTACGGTCGGCGAGACCACCGGTTTCGTTGGGGATGGTGGTTTCCTGCTCGGAGACCAGATAGCGACCGTTCACGTTGAGCAGTGAGATGACCTTTTTGAGGCGGTTGGGGCGCCAGCTCCAGCGCACCGTAAAGTCGGGGCGCACGATCTGCGTGCTGGTAATGACCGCCTGGAAGCCGTCGAGGGTACGCCGTGTCCACGTTTCCGTGGTGCCGTTCTCCACGCGCGACTGCACCGTGAGCGAGAAGGGCAGATTGAGCGCCCCCGAGAGGGTCCCCCGCCGCAGGCGACCGGCTGTGGTGGCGAGCCGCGAGTCGAGACCGCGGAACATGTCCACGCCACCCAGACCGAACTGATAGCCAAAGCCGGGAATGAAGGCGGTGTTGTCGTAATTGGAGGTGAGGCTCTGTTGCCACTGCAGGTCGATAGGCGCGAAGAGCATACCCACGCGCCGCATGAGTGTCCGCTCGCGTGTGCGCGCCGTCGTAAAGCGGGCGAGATCGAGCGTGGTGCCGAGGTTGAGCGACTGCGCAGCCCCCAAACGCTTGGGCAACCGGAAGGCGCCCGTCGTATCCTGCTCACGCAGCAGGGCGCGGGCGTTGGGATCCTTGTTGAGCGTGAAGTTGCTGGTGAAGTCGATGCGTGGGCGCAGCCACGAAATGGTGGAAGGGGAAAAATTCAGGGTGGAGGTGAGAGTGCGTTCACGCTCGAGCCCCAAGTTGCTCCCCAGCAGCGATAGCCGTTCGGCGTATGCCGCCTGTCCACGGTCGGTGCTGTCGGGCTGTGCCTCCGCCAGACGATAGTCACGCAGGTCGAGCAGTTGCCGCGCCTGAACACTGGCCGCGAGCGTAGGGGTGGGACGGAACTCCAGCGACGCGTTGTTCTGCCAGAAGTGCGTGAGCCCGGTGGTGACCTGCCCTGTATCGGTCAGCGACGCGGCCGCTTTGGTGAACGACGTGGTGGCGTTGGAATTGCGAGCCAGCGAGCTACTGAGACGGAAAGCGGTGGGCGACCAGCGGATACGCTGCTCGCGGAACGCCCGTACGCCATCCGACTGCCGCAGGCGCTGTGGCAACAGGCGGAAAAGGGCGTCCACGAAACCAGGGAGTTTGCTCTCGCGGATATCACTGGCCAGGTTGAGCCCACCGGACATGACATAGGAACTGGTACTGAGTTCCTGGAAGGCACTTTGCGACCCGGAGGTGGACCATGTTCCTCCCAGTGTCAGACCATTCACCAGCGGGGCATACCACCCCTTCTCCAGCGGGGCCACGCGCCGCAATGACAGCGAATAGTTCACCCGTCGATCGCGGGGATTTCGCAGCCCATCAATACCTTCGGCGCGTACATCCGAGCGATTGATGAACAGTTGGTCTATGCCACTGGACGCGTAATCGACCGTGAGTGGGAGCGCGATACCCAGCCGCGCCGGGAGCATTCGCTCGAGGTGCAGCGTAGTCCCCACACTCACCCCGCTGGTGGTGAGGAACGACGGGGTTTCGTTGAGCTGTCGGAAGTTGGGATCGCGCCGGCTCAGGTTGACACGGAAGTCGGCCAGATCGCCAGCGTTCATGCTCACGCCCACTTCACCGGCAAAGCCTACGTCGTCCACGACATCGGTGAGGCGGACATCGTTCACCCACAGTTCAAGGGTGTCGCCTGCCATGATGCCGGTGCCGCCACGGGACACACTATCCATGCGCACCATACCAACGGCCAGCTCCTGCACGCCGGCAAGATTGGGAGGCGTGACAGCCGGGTCGGCGCTGTACACGATGTACCCGTCTTCGCACACCGCATAACGACGCACAGCGAGGCCACGCGGTTTGCCGGAGCGCTTGATGAGTTCCAGGTCAGCGCCGGAGCATTGCACCGAATCGGCGCTCCCGGTCAGGAACGCGTTCTCCAATCGTGCGCGCAGCATCTGAAAGCGCGTGAGATCCACGCGAACTTCCGGGAGCCAATCGCTTTGGCTGGGGCCGGCGTTCACCGGCGTGCGATACATGTAGAAGTTGTGTTCGTCGCGCCCGATCTTGACGTAGCCATTGAGTTCTCCGTTCTCACCCCAGCCGTTGCCACGCCCGCGCATCCAGAGACGGAGCGTGCGATACCCCATGAACGTCTTGGTGCCCTCGGGGAAACGGAAGAACGCTTCAGCACGGTCGTAAGTGCGGAATTGCCGGCCGGGCAAGCCGGTCTGCAGGCGCAGCGCGCGCTCATTCACCTGAATGCGTTGATTCTCGTAGCCGGACTGCCGGTTCTCCGGAGCTTCGGCCACCCCAGGTGGTGCGGAGTACGGCAGCGTAGCCGTGGAATCGAGTGTGCCCACCACACTGGCCACGACGTACCCCCCGACGGTGCCGGCGGAATCACCGGCGGCGCCCGAGAGCGGCTCAGTACCACGCTTGAGCCACGGCGCCCCGACCAGCCGCAAACGGGCGAGTGCGATACGGCTGAACTCATCATCGGCGGCCGCCGCACTGGAGACCATGGTGAGCCGCATGGCACGCATGCGGCGATCATTGGGGGTATTCAGTTCCTCGGCTGGCGCACGCCAATTGAGCCGGACCTGCACCCAGCACAACGAGTCGCTGGTGACTCCTGCCGAGGTAGAGTCACGCTGCTGATAGCAGCGACCTACGCGGGTCCAATTGCGCTTGTCGCCAAGGTCCACAACGAAACGCTTGAGCTGCTCCTGCTCAGTGGCGTTGGCGTCCAGATTGAGCTGGCCGTCGAGATCAATATCTTCTTCGTCGAGGCGATTGTTGCGCACCGTGCAATTGGCACGACTGTCACCCAGCACCTGCACGACTTGCAGCGACTGCGTGCAAATGGGCACCCGATTTTGCGTGGTAACGACCGGCGCGCCACTGGTGCGATTCACCACGACCAGCGTATCGGCAACGTCGCCAGCCACCCCGCGGTCGTTCTCCACCGCGTTGAATGCGCGCGAGAGCGGATCACGCTCGCTGTCGAGTCGGTTGTACCCTACGAATCGTTTGCCCCGATAGGTGCTGTCCACCGGCAGTCCGGGCCGCACCGGTGCGTTGACCGTAAGCGTTTCCGGCGCAAAGGCCACACTGTTTTCGCTGATGTCGCCAAAATCGAAAATGAGTGTGGGATTGCGTCGGACTTTGTTGTCTTCGCTACGTACCAGCGCAAAGAATTCGATGTTTTCGATGCGGGAGAGATCGGTACCGCTGGGGCTGAGGATCGTGCGCATGGAGCGCCACCGCCGGCCGGTAGGGGTTGGGCCAGCCAGACTGTTGTCGCCCACGGTCCAGGCGAAGCGACGATTCGCGGTCCCGGGCTCGAAGTCGAAGATGCCACCTGTCTTCAGTGGGTAGAGCGTCATCCACAGCAATTGTTCGGCTGGCAGTACGCCACCGCCCACAATGCGCACCGCCGGGTCGATCTGCTGAATGTTGAACTGGACGAAGTTGCCGCCCACATCCACGCCATTGTTCTGGAAGGCCATGGTGGTGGCGCGATTGAGCGAGAAGACGCTGCTCCCCACCCCTGCCAGCGAGTTGCCCAGCGCCGGTCGGGAGCCAAAGTACCAGGCCGCTTCCGACATGGGGAGTTGCCGTTCGGCCTCCCCTTCAAAGCTTTCAATGTACGCCTGCCCCGCCGCGTTGGGCTGTGGCTTGCTCATGGCAAACTCGCCCTGAAAGGCAATGCGGGAGCGGCTGCTGGACGGAGTGAAGGGCAGTTTGGTGAGCAACGAAGTCAACGCCGACGCGTCCCATTGCAGGGCCGCCGTCACGCCGGCCACCAGCGAGCCTACGGGCTCAAAGCCGAGGGGCGGACGATTGAGCGAGGAGCGTTGCTGCTGGGAGATGGCGGTGAAGGCGATCTGCCCATTCTCCAGCGGGAATTGCGATGCAAACCCCAGAATGGTGGTGGGCGCCGCGGCAAAGAGCGGATTTTCCTCGTAACGCACCGAAACCTGCCGCGGGCGCGCAAAGAGCGTATCGGGACGATTGAAGGTGATGAGCCCCAGATCGTAGTCGATGGTGTAGTCCTGCTCCTTGACCAGTTCGCGCCCTTCGATAGCCACCCGCTCCGAGTTGGGGCGGACCTGAATGGTGGAGAGCCGGATGGACTGGCTGTTGCCGCCTCCTTCCGACTGGTAGCTGACCGCCATGCGGTAAATGGCCTGCGGTCGCTGCGCCGAATAGAGGTACTCGTTGGGATAGCGATAGAGCGTGTCGTTGGCCGGGTTGGCTGCCGGCTGGGCCAGCCCGGTGCGCGCAAAGGGCTGCACCGACGGGAAGAAGACGAAGTAGTCGGGGATGAGCTTTTGCTGACCGCCGCCGGAGAAGTTGGCGCGGAAGTTGGGATCGTTGGGGCGCGGCCAGACGCGGTTCTCCACGTCGAAGGAGGCCGAGTTGGTAGGCTGCGCGAGCCCGAAGAGCTGCAGGTACGTTTCGCCGCGCGACGGGTCGATGGGCTTTTCCTGGTCCCCCGACGTCCCGGTGACCAGCTTCATGCCAATGGACTGGCGCAGCAGGTCTTCGCCACCGAGGCGATAGACCGATTTGATTTCGCGAAAGAAGTAGGCCGGGTTGTTGGGCTGGAGTTCCGGCTCCCAGAGCAGATTGGCGAACTGCGGTTCGGCCGTGAACTCGATGTCGGGCGTCCCGCCGGTATTGGGGTTGCGGCCGGCCTGCCCGTTCACGTTCACCTCGTAGGCCACCGCCAGGCGCTCGTTATTGAGGTTGAGCGGCCGAACGAGGGCAATCCAGAGCATGGACGGGTCGACATAGTAATCGACGTTTTCGCGCAGCACTTCATAAATCTGCCGCGAGTTGTTGCGTGCGCCGCGCACGGAGAACTGCGGGCCGCGCGGATTCTGGTTGGCGGCACCGACCAGCTGGCGGTAGAGGTACAGCCGGACCGGACGCACCGAATCGGGGAGGGCGGCCGCCAGCTGCTGCATTTGCTGGCGATTGAGCAGATCCACGTTGGGATAGCCCGGGAGCTGGCGCGGGTCGATGGTAAAGAAGAACCGGCGCGTTTCGATCTGAATGTCCTCAATGACCCGATCGACTTGCTGTTGCGTGCGCTCGCCGACGGTAAAGACGTTGTCCTTGGAGACATTGCCCTTTTGCTGGGCCACGATGGAGGTAAAGCGCATGGGCCCGAGCTGCCCGGTGGCTTGCACGCCGTAGTTGCCCGACGGGATACCGGAGGTGAGGAAGCGCGACGCCGGGGGCTGGAAGGTGACATTGCCCACCTCCAGCGTCTGCAGGATTTCGTCGCTTTTGCCCTGGTACCGAACGGAAATGTTGTTGGAGGCGTCGAACTCGCGTTGCGAGTCGTAGTCCACGTTCACGAAGACGCGGTCGGCCACGACGCCGCCGGATCGCACGTTGAACTGGAAATCGAAGGCCGGCTGGAAGATGCCGGAGCAGTTGTTGCCCACGATGGTGAGCTGGGCGGTGGTGCAGCGTTCGTTGCGACTGCGCTGGACCTTGGATTCGAGGCGGGAGTTGAGCGAGATACCCAGGTCGCCGATGTCACTGAGGAAATCAGCGGCGTTGGCCACCGGATTGGCCTCGGCGGGCTTCTGCGGGGCCAGGGGGACCAGGGCTCCCGGGGTGGGCGCAGGAGCGGCGTTTTGCAGGGAGCCGGGGGGGCCAGCCACCGCGGGACCGACCGGAGCGAGGGCGGCGAGGTTGGCTCGGACCACGGTGCGGGCCCAGGCGTCGGCGAACCGTTCACGGCGGAGGCGGGTGGCGGCCTGCACGGCACGCTCCCCGACGCCGGCCGGGTCGGGGCGTATAGCGGGGGAACGGTCAAGCGCCCCGGGGCGGCCGGAGGTGCGCAGCACGAGGGAATCGCGCAGGAGCCGGGCCGCGGGCGGGAGTGGGAGCCGGATGGGGGTAACCTGGGCGGCGAGGGGGGTCGCCAGCAGGGATCCAGCGGTCACCACGGCCCCAAGGACCGCCTTGAACAACCTGCGCACCGAACTCCGGTCGTGGGGTACCACGCGTTCCCCGCCGGGCGCCTGCCCGTGGGGCCATGGTACGGTCTCAAACAACAAGTGCGTCACGCCCCAACATCCGCGGCGGTTCGCCCTTGATAAAGCGGGTGGTCCGCTGGGAATTTACGTCGTGAAGCTCCTTACCCGCTATGTCATCCGCGAGCACGTCGGCCCCCTCGTGTTCGCCCTGTCGGCCCTGACGTCGCTGCTCATGCTGCAGTACGTCGCGCGCCAGCTGGCCAATCTGGCCGGCAAAGGGCTGCCATGGTCCGCCATTGGCAAGTTTTTCGTGTTGTCCCTGCCCTTCACCATCGCCATGACGTTGCCGATGGCGGTGCTGGTGGCCACGCTGTACGCGTTCGGGCGCATGGCGGCGGAACACGAGATTACCGCGTTCAAGGCCAGTGGGGTGCGCGTACGTTCGCTCATGGCACCGGTGCTGCTGTGTGCCTTGCTGCTGTCGCTGTTCATGGTCTGGTTCAACGACCAGTTGCTGCCGCGCACCAATCATGCCTTGCGCATCCTGAACAACGACATCGCCAAGACCAAGCCCACATTGGCGCTCAAGGATCAGGTGATGAACCCCATTACCGACCAGTTCTTTTTGCGCGTGGCCCGTACCGATGCGAATACCAATCGCATGTACGACGTCACCATTTACGATCTGCGCAAAGGGCCGGAGCGACAGACGATCTACGCCGACAGCGGTCTGTTTCTGCTGGACGCAGCCGGTGAGAACCTGCAGTTGCAGCTGTACGATGGCCACGCCCAGGAATTTGTGCGGGGCGATGCCCGCAAACTGCAGCGGAGTTTCTTCCGCACTCAAACCGTGCAGCTGCGCGGCATTGTGAAGCAGTTTGAGGCCACCAAGGAAGATGGCTATCGCGGTGACCGCGAACAGACGGTGTGCCAGATGCACCAGACGTACATCGAGAACGCCAAGGAGTTCACGCGACTGCGTGGCGACTACATGGACAATGCAGGTCGGCTGGCCGGCAAGGGCAAGCTCATTACGGTGACCCGCGACCGTCCGAAGAAGGAAGTGCTGGCCACATTCTATTGCGAGCGCCTGCTGGGCGGGCTGTCGTCCTTGCTGCTCCCGAAGAAGGCGAAGGCGCAGTCGGTGCAGCTGGTCAAACCCGATTCGGGCGGAACGCCGGCCGATTCCGGGCAGCAGCGGGATACCGGCACGGTGAAGGTAGATACCGTAGCGGCAACGACGGACACGGTACCGGCGCCGGTCGTGCCGGCGGTGGCTACGCAGGACACCATGACGGTGTACCAGGCGGCCATGAATGCGGCCCAGCAGCAATTGCTGGCCCAGCGGGAAATTCTCGACGGTCTGGCCGTGGAGATTCACAAGAAGTTCGCCCTGTCGTTTGCCTGTCTCGTGTTCGTGCTCTTTGGGCCGCCCATTGCCCTGCGCTTTCCGCGCGGTGGCGTAGGGGTCACCATTGGCGTGAGCATCGTGGTGTTCGGGTTGTACTACGTGTGCCTCATGGGCGGGGAGGCCTTGGCCGACAAGGGACGGCTGCCAGCCTATGTGGCCATGTGGATTGCCAACGTGGTGTTTTCGCTGGCGGGCATCGCGCTGCTCTGGCGGGTGGAGAGCACCACCGATACTTCACGTGGCGGCGGCTTGCGTGACTGGTGGGCCGACCGGAAGGCGCGTCAGCAACTCATGAAGGAACTGGCCGGCACGAACACCACGTCCGCGGCGGCCACCGCATGAGCCGACGTTTCATTACCCCGCTCGACAAATACATCGCCGGCGAGTTCACCCGCATCTTCACCGTCACGATCATGGGCTTTCCCGTGCTCGTGTTCGTGATTGATCTGGTGGACAACCTGCGCAAGTATCAGGAAAAGAAGCTCACCGCACAGGCGCTGGCGTTGAGTTACCTGTACTGGATCCCCGACACGCTGTTCATGATTCTGCCGGCGGCGGTGCTGTTTGCCACCGTGTTTTCCATTGGCACGTTTACGCGGTATTCAGAGATCACCGCGGCCAAGGCCTCCGGCATCAGCTTCTACCGATTCATTGCGCCCATTCTGGTCATGGCCACGCTGGCCATGGGGCTCGACCTGGTCTTCAGCGAAATCGCGCCGCCGGCCAACGCCGAACGCATCAAGCTGCTCGCGGGCAAGGTGCAGAACGCCGAAGATGACCGCTACAACTTTGCCTTTGCCAGCGACCGGGGGCGCGTGTACCGCATTTATACCCTCAGTGTGCGGGGCAAGTCGGTAAGCGACCTGGAAATCGAGGAGCGCGGGGGGCCCAAGCGCCCGGGGCTGCTCATTTCGGCCAAACGAGGCGATTGGCACGCGACTCGCGGATGGATGCTGCAGTCGGGGGTGCTGCACGTGATCCCCAACGAGACGGCCGATCTGGCCTTCAGCTTCGATTCGCTGGTGGACCGCGGGCTCAAGGAAACGCCACAGGAGCTCCGGGCCAACGCCCGGGAACCGGAAGAGATGCGGTTTGCCGAGCTGACCCAGTATATCCGGGCGCTGGAGCGGTCGGGGGCCGACGTAAACACGCTGAAAGTGGAGCGCATGCTGAAGATTGCGATCCCCGTAACGTGCCTGATCATTGCGCTGTTTGGCGCACCGCTGGCCACCAGTTCCCAGCGTGGCGGGGCGGCCTACGGTATTGCCGTCAGTCTCGCCACGACGGTGTTTTTTCTGGTGCTCATTCAGCTGACAAAGGCCGTCGGGGGCAAAGGGTTACTGCCGCCGGAGACTGCGGCGTGGATTCCCAACATGCTGGTCGGTACTTTTGCCATCATTCTGATGTCCCGTGTTCGTACCTGACCTCTCGATGCTCTTTCTCTCACGTCGCCGCGGCTCCTGATGCCTATTGATATTGCCGCAAGGGCAGCCCAGCGGCGCGTGCGCGGTACGCTGCGGGCGTTTGGCAAACGGGCGTACTTTGCCCGCGATATCGTCCGCGGGATCCGTGACCCGGGCACGTGGGTCCCGGAGTTCATCCGCCAAATGCGCAACATTGGCGTGGACTCGGTCCCGTTGGCGGTCATTGTGGCCGCCTTCCTTGGCGGTGTGTCGGCCTTTCAGACGCGCTATCAGCTGTTCCCGGGCGTGCAGATGTCGGTGGTAGGGCTCATTGTGCGCCAGTCCATTGTGCTGGAGCTGGGACCGCTGCTCACGGCGCTGGTGCTGACAGGGCGCGTCGGGGCACGCATGACGGCTGAGATAGGCACCATGCGTGTGACGGAACAGATCGATGCGCTCGAAACGCTCAGCTTCGACCCGGTGGCCTACCTGGCGCTTCCCCGGGTGCTGGCCGCGCTGGTGATGCTCCCCGTCCTCACGGTACTGGCCAACGCTACCGCCATTTTCAGCGCGTGGCTCACGCTCATTCTGGCCACCGACGTGCGGACCGATGACTTTCTGGCCGGCCTCCGGTTGGCGTTCACGTCGTTCCAGGTGGTGTACTCGCTCATCAAGGCGTTCTTCTTTGGTGCCGCGATTTCGTTTGTCTGCTCTTACGAAGGCTACGTGACGGAATCGGGGGCCGAGGGCGTTGGACGCTCCACGGCACTCGCGGTCGTCATTGCCTCTGTCTGTATCCTCGTGCTCGACGCGATCGTCGCGGCCGTGCTGGCTCCGTTCATCCAGGCATAAGGCCATCTGGCCGCCGCCTGTACCATTCTCGACATATGTCAACGAAACGACGCGACGAACTGCTGGTCGGCTTGCTCCTGCTGGTGGGCATTGCGATTGCCCTGGGGGGGACCATCTGGATTGCCCGCGGGGGCTTGTCCAAAGGCTATCCAATGTTCTCACGTTTCCCGTGGGGGGCAGGGCTCAAACAGGGACAGCCGGTACTATTGGCTGGCGTCCAGGTGGGGTTCGTGCAGGGCGTAGAACTCATTCCCGACGGCACCATCGTGGTGACGTATCAGGTACAGGATGAGTTTCGCATCCCCGAAGGCACCACGGCGTCGGTAGAGGCCAACGGCATCTTTGGTGACATGCTGATTGCTCTCACGCCGGTCAAAGGCGTCGCCGGCAAGATGTCGGAGGGCGACACGATTCCGACCGGGATCGGCTCACCGAGCGTGGCCGCGCTGCTGGAAAAAGGCGATTCGATTGCGCTGAACGTACGGGCACTCAGCGATGAGGCACGCACGGAATTTGTGGAAGGCGGCGGCGTGAAGGACGTGCGTCAAACCATTGCCGACCTGACGAAGCTGGTGGCGCAGCTGAGCAGCGTCACCGCCGAACAGTCGCGTCAGCTGACGCTGACGCAGGCGCAATTGCGGAAGACACTGAGCTCGGTCGATTCGGCCAAGGTGGATTCGACGCTCGTGAACCTGCGGGCCACGAGCGCCAGCTTCGAAAAACTTTCGAAGGATCTGGCCGAGACCAACAAGAACGTGCAGGGGCTGGTGACGAAGGTGAACAGCGGCCCGGGTACGGTGGGAAAGCTGATGAACGACCCGGCGGTATACGCGCGCGTGGATACGCTGCTGGCGCGGATGGACTCGTTGATGATTGATATCAAGGCGAATCCGAGGAAATACATCAACCTCAAGATTTTCTGAGATTCCGGCGGTACCGGTCGCGATCTGAGATCTGCGTCTGGCGAATCGCGATTCTGACGTGAGAGCGTTGGGACGATCGCAACTCCAGGTCTCACTTCGGTAGCCCCGAATGTCAGGGCACAGTCCATCAAAAAAGGGGGCGCGTCTTTCGACGCGCCCCCTTCGTTTTGCCCATCCCTTGGATCAGAACGCGAAGCGCAGGCTGGCCTGGATCTGATAGAACTGCTGGAAGTTGATGGGTGAGAAGTTCGTGTTGAAGTTGTTGGCAAATGTCACATTCGGCACTTGGGTAGCCGCATCGGCGCTCGTCATGGACTGTACTTCGAGCAATGTGGCATTGCCGAAGCCCGACGCCGAGCGCACCTTGCCCCAGCTGCGGTTGAGCAGGTTGGCAAAGTTGAAGATGTCGAGACGCATGGTGACGCGCTCGCCAGCCGCCGACGGCAGCTGCTGTTCCAGCGTGACATCAAACCGGTCGAACATCGGGTTGCGGCACGACGTGGGCTCCATGATCTGCCCACGCTGCTTGGAGAGACAGCTGTTGGCGTTGATGAACGCGTCAAACTGCTGCTCCTGGGTAGCCGCCGTTACAAGCGAACTGCCCGAGCCACGGTTGACGAAGCGCTGCTTGGTATCGCCAAGGCCGGTGGGGATGTAGATCGGGTCGTTGGCATTGGAGCCGTCGCCGTTCATGTCACCACGGCCGGCGGCGCCACCATACGTGAAGGCGTACGGGGTGCCCGACTGCCGACTGAAGTAGAAGGAGATGCTCGTCTGGTTGCTCTTCCACGGCGCCGTATAGGTGCCATTGATCAGCAGGCGGTGCGGCTGGTCGAACAACGAGGTGTTGAGGGGCTTGTCGTTCTGCTCACCCGAGTAGACGCGGCCAAACTGCCAGTTGGACAGCGCCACCGAAGACGTGAGGTCGGACACCGCGTACGACTTGCTGTACGTGTACGCCACACCGCCTTCAAATCCGCCATCGAAGCGCTTCCGCAGCTGGCCGGTCATGCTGTAGCTGTAATCCTTGCTCTGATTCTGGAGGAGCAGGACGTTGTCGAACGCCGGCTGCGGGCGGGTGATGGCCGGCTGACCACTCGCCTGAATGGGCGAGAAGACCGTACGTCCCTGCGCATCAATGCGGCTGGAGTTGGAGATGTTCTCGTTGGTGTAGAAGAAGTTGTTGATGCTCTTCGAGTACAATCCTTCGAGCGTGGCAACCACATTCCCGGGCAGCTTGCGGTCGTAGCCCAACGTGGCGCGCAGCAGCTGCGGGAACTTGAGGCTCGGATCGGCCACGTTCACGTTGCCAAACGCCGTTGCGTTGTCGAGGCTGCGCCCGGCGGATCCGTTGGGCCGCTGACCGCAGGCACGCGGTGCGACCGGTTCCGGATTGAAGTCGGGGGCGACCCCATTGTTGGTGGTGACGCCGCCACCGCAGCTGATCTGCGCCAGACCGACACCGGTGTTCTGGAACTGGTTGGACATCCACACGTACGCCGGGATGCCTTGGAACAAACCTGCGCCGCCGCGGAGCTGATTTTGCTGGTCACCCGTGGCGTCCCAATTGAAGCCGACGCGGGGCGACCACTGCAGGTTGCCCGACGGCAGGTCGCTGGTGTTGTACCCAAAGGCGTCTTCCACGCGCGGGGCGAAGGACGGGTTGTCGAAGAATACTGGCGCGTCGACGCGCAAACCGTACGTGACGGTCAGGCGCGGGGTCACGGTCCACTGATCCTGGATATACGCACCCAGCTGAGCCGCCGTGAACTGCGCCGCGACATCGCCGCCCAGGCTGCCGGAGCCCAGGAAGCTGTTGGCCCGACCGCCGGCCGCAAACACCGACAACGAGTCGAAGGTGTAGTTGCCGTACGAATTCTGGAGGAACGCGTTATAGACCTTGTAGATCTCATTGCGCGTACCGATGGAAACCAGGTGGTTCCCCAACGGCATGGTGAAGTTGTTCTGGATTTCGTACAGGTCTTCACGCAGCTCGTTGCCCTGCGAGTTGTTCTCTGTACCGGCGCGGAACGAGATCCCTGACCCACGGCCGCCGATGTTCTGCACCGTGATCATGGGCGAGGTCACTTCCGGGTCGCGCTTGAAACGGGTGTTGGTGAGCCCGAGCGTGAACTCGTTGGAGAACCCGTTGGAGAAGTTCGAGAATACCTGCGCCACGACCTGATTGGACTTTTCGGTACGCTCGAATGCATTGGAGGTGAAGCTGAACGTGCCGAGCGACCGCGAGAAGTCGAACGCCGTCTGGTCGTTATAGATGTTGCGGAGCACCAGGCGGTGCTTGTCATTGAACTGGTAGTCCAACCGGACGAACGTATTGAGCAGCGGGTTTTCGTTCTGCTGGATGCCCGGGCTGCCGGCGGCAATGTTGTAGCTGGCCAGTTTGGTGGTGAACGAATCGATCTGCGCCTGCGTGATCCGCGCCGTAGGGGTAGGTGAGTTGATCAGTCCCGTGGGCGACGAGGCATCGAAGAACGGTCCGCTGGCCGGCGAATTCTGCTGCGACGTTTCTACGCTGGCGAAGAAGCGCAGCTTGTTGGTGATGATCGGGCCGCCAAGCGTGAAGCCCAGCTGACGACGCAGGAACGGCGCGTTGCGCAGGAATGCGGTGTCGCGCCCCATCTGCTGGTCGCGGTAGTACACAAACGCCGAGCCGCGGAACTCGTTGGTCCCCGACTGCGTCACCGCGTTGACCAGGGCACCGGTGAAGTTGCCTTGGCGCACGTCGAACGGCGAAAGCAGAACCTGGAACTCCTTGATGGCATCGAGCGGCAGCGCGCGGCCACCGACCTGAGCGCCTACCGTCGGCGAATCACCGAGACCGAAACGATTGGCGAGCGAGACACCGTCCACCTGAATGTTGTTGAACCGGTTGTTCTGGCCGGCGGCGGACAGGCGTCCCGTGGTGGACACGTTTACCTGTGGCGTGTTGCGGACGAGGTCGGTGAGGTCGCGGTTGAGCGTGGGAAGGCGACGAACCAGCGTGTCCGAGATGACGGTCTGCGCGCCCTGGCGGGTGGCGGCGAAGTCGGCGTTGGCCGCCGCCGCGCGGGTCGTGATGCCCGCCAGCTGGGCGACCTGATCTTCCAGGTCGATGTCGAGGCGCGTGGTCTGCGTGAGGCTGACCGTGACCGTGGGGGCCGTGTACTGCTTGTAGCCGATACGCCGCACGTTCACGGTGTACTGGCCCACTTCGAGGTTGGGCACGAAGTAACGGCCGTTGTCGCGGGTGATGGCCCCAGTCCGGGCGCCATTGGCCTTGTTGATGACCTCAACCTGGGCGTTGGCAACGGGCGCCTTCTTGGAATCGGACACCGTGCCGGCGATAGCGCCGGTGGTGGTCCCCTGCGCCAGCACACGCTGGGCGGGGAGGAGAGCAAGACCGAGCACCGCTGTGGCGGTACCGAGCCAACGTGAGATTCGCATGGATTCTTGGGAGGAGGAATGGCGATTGACGCACATCCGACGTTCCGAAAACAGGAAAACAAGCTACCTGAAGACGGTCACAGCCCATAAAAGTTAGGGCCAGCCGAGGGTCGTGACAAGCAAGCTAGGGCTAGGAACGACTCGTGCCCGCGAGAAGGTGCAACAGGTCGGTAACGGTCGGCCGACGCCCCCCCGGCGCCGGCGGCACCCCGATTCAAGTCCGTTACATTAGGCCCGTGGTTCGGCACCCTCCGTTACGCACAGGGGGCGTTCATCCCTGTGTTGCCGATGCCATCCCTCTCCAAAACTTCAGGAGTTTCATGATGCATTTCGTCCGGCGTGCTGTTCGCAGCTGGATGGCGCTTGCTGTGGCCGTCGTGGCCATGGCCAGCGCCCGTTCGGTGGAGGCACAGGTCACCACGTCCGCGATTCGCGGATCGGTGACCGACTCCACCGGCAAGCCCCTCGAAAACGTTCGTATTGATGCCGTGCATACGCCCTCAGGCACGCGTTACAGCACCGGGACTCGCGCCGACGGTGGCTTTGCCATCATTGGTATGCGTATCGGCGGTCCGTACCAGATCACGGCCGGCGCTTTGGGGTATCGCAAGGAAACGCGCGAGATTGGCGCCCTGACCCTGGGTATTACGACCGACGTGCGCTTCAAGCTCGCCACGGCGGCCGTGCAGCTGCAGGGACTCACCACGCAGGCCGACGCCAATGCGCTGAGCACGACGCGCACCGGTGCCGCCACGTCGGTGAGCCGCCAGACCATTGAAGCGCTGCCCACGATTTCGCGTCGTATTGGCGACTTCACGCGCCTCACGCCGCAGGCGAGCGGCTCGAGCTTTGCCGGTCAGGACAACCGCCTGAACAACATCACGGTGGACGGCTCGTACTTCAACAACTCATTCGGTTTGGGCGGTCAGCCCGGTGACCGCACGGGTGTGGCCCCCATCTCGCTCGACGCCATCGACCAGATTCAGGTGAACATTGCCCCGTACGACGTGCGGCAGGGCAACTTCACCGGTGCCGGTGTGAACACCGTGACCCGCTCGGGCACGAACCAGTTCACCGGCTCGGTCTACTACTTCATGCGGAACGAAGACCTCGTCGGCCGCCAGGCCGGTGCGAATACGTTCAATCCCGGAACGTTCAACTACTCCCAGATTGGCGCCCGCCTCGCCGGTCCGCTCATCAAGGACAAGCTGTTCTTCTTCACGAGCTACGAAGAGGACAAGCAGACGCAGCCGGGCATCTTGCGTCTGGCCAATACCGGCGGCCAGCCGGTGACCGGCAACACGACGCGCGTGCTGGAGTCCGACCTGGTGGGCCTGTCCACGTTCCTGCGCGACAAGTTCGATTACGAAACCGGCCCCTTTGCCGGCTACGACAACGAAACGCCGGGGCAGCGCTTTCTCACGCGCCTCGACTACAACCTGAACGACAAGAACAAGTTCAGCGTCCGCTTCAACATGCTGAACTCGAACACCGACGTAAATCTGTCCACGTCGAGCTCGCTGGGTTTCGGCCGCGCGAACAACAACACGTTCCTCTCCTTCCAGAATTCGAACTACCAGATCAAGGAGAACATCCGCAGCATCGTGGGTGAATGGAACTCCCTGTTCGGCGATCGGATGGCCAACAACTTCATCATCGGCTACACGTCGCAGGACGAAAGCCGCTCGACGCGCGGTGGCAAGGTGTTCCCGTTCGTGGACATCCTGCAGGAAGGTACGGCCTACACGTCATTCGGCTTTGAACCGTTCACGCCGAGCAACGAGCTGCGCTACAAGAGCTTCCAGATTCAGAACAACCTGACCATCTCGCGTGACCGGCACGATTTCACGCTCGGTGGCTCGTTCGAGCGGTACGAGTCGGAGAACGTCTTCTTCCCGGGGTCGCAGAGCTCGTACGTGTACAGCTCGCTGGCCGACTTCTATACGGACGCCAACGATTACCTGGCCAACCCCAACCGTACGACGTCGCCGGTCACGGCGCGCCGCTTCCAGGTGCGGTGGTCCAACATCCCGGGGCAAGAGAAGCCCATCCAGCCGCTCGAAGTGATGTACGGCGGGGTGTACGCGCAGGATGACTTCCGCGCGATGGACAACCTGCGCTTCACGGTGGGCCTGCGTGTGGACGTGCCGGTGTTTGGCAAGACGGGCTTCACGAATCCACAGGCGAACGGCTTCACGTTCCGCGATGAGAACCGTCGCGACCTGAGCATCCAGACCCAGAAGCTCCCTGACGCCAACCTGCTCTGGTCGCCGCGCTTCGGCTTCAACTGGGATGTGAACAGCGACCAGAAGACGCAGATCCGTGGTGGTACGGGCATTTTCACTGGCCGTCCGGCCTACGTGTGGATCTCCAATCAGGTCGGCAACAACGGCGTGCTCACGGGTTTCGAGTCGGTGGATAACACCCGCAACCGGCCGTTCAACCCCGATCCGGATGCGTACAAGCCCACGAACGTTACCGGCGCGCCGGCGGCGCAGTACGAGCTCGCGCTGACGGACCCGGACTTCAAGTTCCCGCAGATCTGGCGTTCCAACCTCGCGGTGGACCGTCGCATCTTCTGGGGCATGAACGCGACGGCCGAGTTCCTGTACAGCAAGGATGTAAATGGCATCTACTACATCGACGCCAACCTGGCCGGCCCGACCAGCACGTTCCAGGGTGCCGACCGTCGTCCTCGCTACAGCGATACCTGTCCGGCGGGCGGCTTGCAGGTCCGCATCAACTGCAACGTGCAGAATGCCATCATCCTCAAGAATCAGGACGTGGGTTCGGCATGGAACGCCGCGTTCTCGCTGGAGCGTGGGTTCCGTAACGGCTTCTTCGCCAAGGGCGCGTACAGCTATGGTATGTCGCGCAACACGGTTGATGCCGGTTCCATTGCCGGCGGCAGCTTCACGGGCAACCCGATCACGTTCGACGCGAACAACCCGGGCGTCGGTATCTCGGGCACCGCGGCCGGGCATCGCTTCTTCCTGGCCAGCACGTACGAGAAGCAGTACTTCGGTTTCGGCAAGACGGGCATCTCGTTGTACTTCGAAGGCCGCAATGCCGGCAACACGAGCTACACGATCTCGGGCGACCTGAATGGCGACGGTATTGCCAACAACGAGTTGATCTACGTACCGAAGGACCGCTCGGAAATGAACTTCGAGCAGTTCACGGCGACTGGCAGCGGCGCCAAGACCTTCACGGTGCAGGAGCAGCAGGACGCGTTTGAAGCCTTCATCAATCAGGACAAACACCTCAGCTCGCGCCGCGGCCAGTACGCCCAGCGTGGTGCGGTGTTCCTGCCGATGATCTACAACGCGGACCTGAGCATCACGCAGGACATCTTCGCCCGCCTTGGCGGCCAGAAGAACGCCCTGCAGCTGCGCCTCGACATCCTGAACTTCGGCAACTTCCTGAACGACAATTGGGGTCAGGGGCTGCGTGCCGTAAACAACCGTCCGCTGGTGGCTCGCGGTGCGGACGCACAGGGACGCGCGCTGTTCCGCTTCACCAACACGTCGCCCACGCAGCTGCTGTCCAAGAGCTTTGAGCGCACCGCCGGCACAAGTGATGTGTGGCGTATGCAGTTGGGGTTGCGGTACACCTTCAACTAAGGGTTTAACGGCAACGGCGGTTCGGGTTGGAACGGCCACGGCGGTTCAGGACTGCCACGGCAGTTCTGGACCGCCACTCCAGTCAAGGAACACGACAGTTTGGGTGGAAATGGAAGCGCCCGCCGGCATTGCCGGCGGGCGCATTCCTTTGGTGGTTTCCTTACGGCCACTGCGGTAGCAATTACTCCAACCACCCCAAAAGTGCCGCCACGGCGAAGCCGGGCGGCACTTTCCCTGAAGACCCAAACGGCCGTGTTCCTCAACGGCCGTGGTGGTCCAGAACCGCTGGTGTCTTCCAATTCTGCAGTGGAAGGCCTAAACCCGAACCGCCGTGGCCGTTCAACCGCGTTTCCGACCAACGGTAGCGTAGAATACCGGCACGCCCAGCAGGATCACGCCAAAGACGCCAAGCGTGGGAATACGCTGCGCGTCGTCCATGAGGGAATTGCCGAGCAGGAAGAGCACGGCGAGACAGAAGAGCGCGGGCACGAACGGGTAGAGCGGCGTCTTGACCGGCGGGTTCCAGTCGGGGCGCTTCCGCAGTTTGAAAATGGCGCCAATGCTCATGATGTAGAACACGAGACTCGCGGTGACGAAAATGTCGGCCAGCTGCTCGAAGCTGCGCAGCAGAACAAACGCGACGCCCAACGTGCCGGTCATGATGATGGCGACGTACGGCGTCTTGAAGGTGGGGTGCACCTTGGCGACCTGCTTGAAGAACAGCCCGTCGTCGGCCATGGCAAAAAAGATGCGCGGGCCGGTAAGCAGTGAGCCGTTCACGGAACCAAAGGTGGAAAGCAGCACCGTGAGTGACACCAGGGTTACGCCGACCGGACCAATGAGGCGCAGCGCCACGTCGGCAGCGACCAGTGGGGCTTTCCGCATTTCGTCGACCGAGAGCACCGACAGGTACGCGAGATTGGCCAGCAGGTAGATCGCGATGATCGCCAACGTCCCCAGCACGATCGCCTTGGGGAGCGTGCGTTCGGGGTCTTTCACCTCCCCCGACACCTTGGCGAGGTCGCCCCAGCCATCGAACGCCCAGAGCACCGAGACCAGGGCCAACCCGAAGGCCGACACCGAGAAGCTGCCCGGCGGAAC
Source organism: Gemmatimonas phototrophica (assembly GCF_000695095.2). NCBI lineage: Bacteria > Pseudomonadati > Gemmatimonadota > Gemmatimonadia > Gemmatimonadales > Gemmatimonadaceae > Gemmatimonas > Gemmatimonas phototrophica. The sequence goes on from NZ_CP011454.1 coordinate 3,164,339, forward strand.
GGCTGGGGTGAAATGGCCGCCGGTCTTAGGGAGCCCCAGGGTGAACGCCAACAACACGATGATGACCAGTCCGCCGTACTTGGCCACCGTGGTCACGTTCTGCACCAGCGAGCCCCAGCGCAGCCCCACCACGTTGATCGTGGCCATGAGGATGAGCGCACCGGCCGCGATGTAGTGGGCGTAGGCGTCGTAGGGGGCCAGACTGGGATCGATGCCCAGCGCGCGCAGGAAATACTGGGCAAAGGTGAGCGAGATGCCCCCCAGCGCCGCCGCCCGGATGAGCGTGAACTCGGCCCAGCCGTACAGGAAGGCCGGCAACCGCCCCCAGGCTTCCCGGATATAGATGAAATAGCCGCCCGTGCGGGGCATGGCGCCGGCCAGTTCGGCCAGGGTGAGCGCGCCACAGAGGGCAAAGAGGCCGCCCACGGTCCACACCGCCATGAGCGGCAAGGGCCCGGGGAGCTTGTCGGCAATGCCCGCCGGCGACCGGAAGATCCCGGAGCCGATGGTGGTACCGACCAGAACAGCAATGGCACTCCAGAGCCCGAGCGAGCGGGGGAGCTCGGCGGGGGTGGAGGCGGGGGCGGAGGTTGCGGGTGGCTTGGCCATGGGGCGTTATGGTAGTACGCGGGACGGGGGTACACCACCTCGGAACAGTGTCTAGTTTTCATTTGTCATGAACTCCCTGATTGTTTCCCGGCTGTCCCCGGCCACCGCGACCGTGTTGTTCTGGGTCGCCGTGTCGGTGTGCGCCGTCGCCCAGCTGTACATTCTGCGTGCCGTATTCCGCACGCTTCCCGACGCGCCGACCAACAGTGCGGTCCCGGCCCCCCGCCAGTGGGCTGAAGTCGTGCAGGCACTGATCCCGCTTTTGGGGCTCGGCGCCCTGTTCTATGGCGCCTGGCGTGCCCTCTCGGCGGTCGCCTGATATGGGCACCGGCATTACTCCTTTGGATACTCCCGTGAATGGCGACGCGCCACTGAAGGCTCCGGCGGATACGCCGCTGTCGCGGGATCTCGTGGCGCTGACCAAGCCACGCATCATTTCGCTGCTGCTGGTGACCACGGCCGCGCCCATGTACGCGGCGGGTTCGCCAAGCCTGTGGACCGTCCTGCTGGTGATGGTGGGCGGATATCTCATGGCCGGTGGCGCCAACGCGGTGAACATGTACATCGACCGCGATATCGATGACGTGATGGCACGCACGCGGTTGCGCCCCATTCCCAGCGGGCGCATGTCGCCCACGCAGGTGCTGGCGTTCGGTGTGTTTTGCGCCACGCTGGCCACCTGGATGCTGGCGCACTTCGTGAACGTGCTCACGGCGGGGCTCGCGCTGGCGGGCTTCTATTTCTACGTGTTCATCTACACGCGCATTCTCAAGCGCACGTCGCCGCAGAACATCGTGATTGGTGGCGCGGCCGGTGCCTTCCCGCCGCTGGTGGGATGGGCCGCAGTGACGGGCACACTCGACGTCACTGCGCTGTGCCTCTTCCTCATTGTGTTCTACTGGACGCCGCCCCACTTCTGGGCGCTCGCGCTGCTCAAGCAGGTGGACTACGGCCGTGCCAAGGTGCCCATGGCGCCGCTGGTGTGGGGTGAGCGTGAGACGATGAACCAGATGGTGTGGTACACGGTCATCCTTCTGGTGCTCACCCTGTTGCCGGTACTGTACGGCGCGTTCGGCGTGCTGTATCTCGTCTCCGCCGTGGTGCTGGGTGGCCTGCTCATGTGGGGCGTGTTGAAGGTGCTGTGGGCGGCCAAGCGCAACGCGCCGTGGACGGCGCCGGCGTGGTGGGTCTACAAGTATTCGCTGCTCTATCTCGCCCTGCTGTTTGTGGCGATGGGCGTGGACCGCGCGATCACGCGGTGACCGCACGCCGCGACGACACGCCTGCCGGTTCTCTGAACGGCGCAGGCGAGGCTGACCACTCTCCCCGCCCCCGCTTCTCCGCCAAGCCGTTGGCGCGCCTGTTGCCTCTGGTGCGCCCCTACCGGACGCGCCTGGCGGTGGCATTCGTCTTTCTGGTGATTGCCGCCGCTGCGGGGCTCGTGTTTCCGGCGGTCATGCGCTACCTGCTCGACGCGGCGTTCGAGCAGAAGGACAAGCTGGCTCTCGACCGCATTGCCATTGGGCTGGTGCTCGTATTTGCCGTGCAGGCCGCTGCCAACTTTGTGCAGGTCTACCTGCTCAGCTCCTCCACGGAGCGCATTGTGGCCGGGCTCCGGGCACGCACGTTTGCACACCTCATTCGACTGTCACCGGCGTTCTTCACCGAGCGGCGTACCGGTGAATTGACCAGCCGCTTGAGCAGTGATCTGGGGCTGATGCAATCGCTGCTCTCCACCTGGGTTTCCGAACTCTCGCGGCAGTCGCTGTTCCTGATTGGCGGCGCGGTGATGATGTTCGTAACCAACTTCCGACTGACGATCACCACGCTGGCCGTGGTGCCGCTGGTCGTGGGGGCCGCCATTTTCTTTGGCCGGTCGCTGCGCAAAGCCAGCACGTCGGTGCAGGACCGTATCGCCGAGGCCATGGGCATGGCCGATGAATCATTCGGCGCCATTCGCACGGTGCAAAGTTTTACTAGGGAAGCCGAGGAAACGCGCCGCTTTGGGGCATCGCTTCGCGAGCTGGTTGGCGTAGCGGTCCATCGCTCGCGCACCCGCGCCCTGTTCTTCAGTGTGGTGGGCTTCGTGGCCTTTGGTGCGGTGGCTGCGGTGCTCTGGCAAGGAGGCACGCAGGTGCTGGCGGGCAAGCTGACGGCCGGCACGCTGGTGGCGTTCCTCTTCTACGCGTTGTTTGTCGCCGCGGCGGTTGGGTCGCTCGCCACACTCTTCGGCAACTTCCAGGAGGCGGTGGGCGCCGCGACCCGCGTGTGGGAGCTGCTCGATACCAAACCCAGCGTGCGCGACCCGGAAGTCCCGCTGTCGCTGCCGGCGCCACTGCGCGGTGCGGTGTGTTTTGAAAATGTGGCTTTCCGCTACATGCCACAGCAGCCCGATGTGATCAGCGGTATCTCCCTGGAGATGGGACAGGGAGAAGTGGTGGCGCTGGTCGGTCGCAGTGGCGCGGGCAAGACCACGATTGCCAGTCTGCTGCCGCGCTTCTGGGATGTGACACAGGGGCGCATTACGCTGGACGGGCTGGATATCCGTGATCTCGCGCTCGATACCCTGCGCGGTGCCATTGGCATTGTGCCGCAGGAGCCGGTGCTCTTCAGCGGCACCATTCGCGAGAACATTGCCTACGCCAATCCGCGGGCCTCAGAGGCGGAGATTGTGCGGGCCGCGCAGGCGGCGCACGCGTGGGAGTTCATTGCCAAGCTCCCCGATGGCCTGGAGACGCGAGTTGGTGAGCGCGGCGTGAAATTGTCTGGTGGACAGCGGCAACGCGTGGCCATTGCGCGCGTGTTCCTCAAGAATCCCGCCGTGGTCATTCTCGACGAAGCCACCTCCAGCCTGGACACCGAGAGCGAGCGCTATGTGGAAGCGGCGCTCGAAGATCTGTTGGAAGGGCGCACCACGCTCATCATTGCCCATCGCCTGAGCACTGTGCGACGCGCCGACCGCGTGATCGTGCTCGATGCCGGCCGCATCGTGGAGACCGGAACACACGAGACGCTGGTAGACCAGGAAGACGGACTCTACGCGAGACTATACGCGGCGATCTGACCGGTTGAGGTCTGACGTCAGCGATCTCGGATCGGCGACGTGAGAGTCAGAGGGTGAGAGCGTTGGGACGATCGAGGTGCGATGGATATCGAATGTGAGAGTGTCGAGATGACAGCGACGATGAGAGGTGCGAGCACTTCGGCCGCACGTATGTGCCCCGCACAGGCTCCGCAGAAAATGCGGTCAATCCCGCTTTCACCTCTGAGACGCCGCCGTTACCCCACGCCAGTGTAGGGCACATTGATGCGGAGGCAACTACTCGCACCTCTCATCGTCGTGGTCATCTCGACACTCTCACATTCGATATCCATCGCAATTCGATAGTCCCAACGCTCGCACATTCTCCCTCTCACATCGGGGGATCTGAGATCTCAGATCTCAGAAGTCAGAACTCCACCTGCATCCTCGTTTGTACGGCGGCGTCCACTTTCACTCCCGCCTGCCGCGTGCCAAGGCGTTCGTGCCAGACCATGAGTGTATAGCGTCCGGGGGGCACGTTATCAAAGCGGAATGCACCGTCGGCGCCGGTGACGGCGACAAAGGGATGAGGCGCCACGACCAGCCACGCCTGCACCCATGGGTGCAGATCGTCGGTCACATGAACCAGCGCCGGCGCGGCGCTCACATCACTGGTGGGCACGATCTGTCCCGCATCGCTGAGCAGCACCGTGGTGCGCGATGTGGGTTCGCCAACAGCGGTGAATTGCAATCGCGACATCATGGCATCACGTCCGTTCACCATGATCGTGCTGCCCAGGGCGATCCGCTGCACACGGGGCTCCAGTCGACAGCCATCGAGGGTCAGCTTCACCCGGCGCGGCGCATCATCGCGCGGGCCACTGCCAACACCCACCAACCAGACCACCCCGTTGCCGACGCCGCCGTTGCTGCTGGGCACAATGGATTGACTGAACGGCCGACAGACCCCGAGGTCGTGCGTGGGCGTAATGCTGGTATCGCGCGGAGAGCCACCGGTGAGTTGTCCAATGATCACCCCGGGCGTGGGGACCGCTTTCACCGTGTAGTCGGCGCCATCGGCGCCACCAGCCGCGTGAGCCAGTGTGAGCACTTCGCGTCCTGCGGCCATGGCCGCGGTGCGGTCGGCGGCACTGGCGTCGCCACTCGTCGACACCGACGCCGGCACGTCGGCAATGCGCGTCCCTTCGGCGGAGTCGGCGTCACCACGACAGGCCGCGAGCAGCGCCAACGTCAGGATTGATCGCCGCGCCAGCCCCTCCGCTTTCAGTGCCGTCATCACCAATCCCACCTGCGGCCGCATCCCCCGGCCGTTCAGACGACGAACAGGTCGCGCTGCACCACGTCGGGCGTCACGAGCAGTGCGTCTTCGCCCACATACGCATTCACTTCGCTGCGCACGCCAAACTCGCCCACGAGATACACACCGGGCTCAATGGAGAACCCGACGCCGGGAATGAGCACCCGATCATCGCGTGATTCGAGATTGTCGATCTGCGGACCACTGCCGTGCAATTCGCGTGCATCGATGCTGTGCCCGGTGCGATGCCAGAAGTGCTGTCCAAAGCCACGCGCTTCAATCACGGCGCGCGCCGCATCGTCGGCTTCCCCGCCCCGCACCACGTCGCCGGCGGCAATGCGATCGCGCAGCAGTGTCAGCGCGGCATCGCGCGCATCACGCACCGCTTCCCATACCGCGACCACCTTGTCGCTGGGGGTGCCCAGCGATCCCATCCACGTCTGATCGGCGTAGATGCCGTTGGGCTCCTTGGCCCAGAGATCCACCAACAGCACATCGCCGCGTTGCACCAGCCGCGGTCGTTTGGCCGACGGTACATAGTGTGGATTGGCGGCATTCTCCGAGGCGGCCACATCGGGCCCATGGTCGGTCTCGAGGCCAGCGCGGGCAAAGGCGTCCAGAATGCGCTGCTGCAGTTCATGCTCGGCGGCCGGCGTTCCCGCCGCCACCATGGCGCCGGCGTGATTGATGGTCTCGCGCGCAATCTGGGCAATGTGCTGCGCGGCCCGTTGATGCGACGCGAGCTGAGCCGGAGTCCACGTGGCGTAAATCTGCGATACCAGTTCGCCGCTGCTTACCACCGTGGCCCCACTCGCCCGCACCAGCTCCAGCACCCCCGCGGGGATACGATCGAGATACGGAATGGCATCCCCCGGCGAATACTCCATCGCCACCCGCTTGCCGTTCACCAGCGTGGCCACCTCGGCCTCCAGCGCCCGCCACCCACTGTACACGCGCAGCGGCCACTCCTTGGGCCACTTGGCCCACGGTCCCGGCTCGATGGCGTGCTGAATGCCAATGGGCAACCCGCTCCGCGGAATGAAGGCAAAGACCCGCCGCGAGCACAGCCCCCCGAAGCCGAGCAGTCCGGCGGCAATGGCGTTGGTACCGCGGAAGTCGTAGAGCAGCCATCCGTCGAGATCGGCGTCAGCCAGAAGCGATTGCAGGCGGGGTAGCAGCTCGGGCGTGAGCATGGGGGGAGTGCGTGGGGAGTGGAGGGGCGACGGGCGTGTTCAGACGGCGTGTTGCAACCAGCGACCAACGATCAGCGACGGCGCCAATCGGCACGCCACTGACACCGGGCATCACCACGGGTGCGGCACATGACATGATCCACGGCGCCATCGGCGTCGGCCAGCAGCTGGAGGGACTCACGGAAGGCCGCCTCGTACAACCCGCAGCCGGTACCCTTTGGGGCCGCGTCGGCGGAGACCGGCGACTGCACGTCCAGCACGAGGGTACTCCCCTGCCGCACCAGCGTGCCGTCCATGTAGCGGCGGGCCAGCTTGCGAAGGGCGCTCAAGGCGATGGGACGGGCCAGCAGCGACGGCAACGAGCGGGCCGCCCCACGGCGGGGGCCACTGACGGTGTCCACGAACGCGCGTGCCCAGCGTCGGCCGGCCTCCCGAAAGGCCAGGTCGGCGTCGGGGCGGCGGCCAATCAAGCGGGCGAGCGCAAGCACTTCGTCATAGCCAATACGCTGCCGGGCCCGCACGGCGTCGTTGTAGCGCCGGATCTGCTGCAGCACCGTTTCACTGAGGCCGAGCCGCTTGTTCCGGAGTTCGTGCACAAAATCGGCATCGAGCTCAGCCGCTGGCGTATCAATGGCCTTTACCGCCTCGAGCAGCGCCAGGGGGAGGCGCGCGTCGAGTGGACCGCCGGTCAGCGGGAGCACACTGTCGGAGGCAAGGGGCGTGGCGCGGGTCGCCCGGCCATCGTTCGCGAGGGGCATTGGCTGCATAGTCGTCCATGCTAACGTGTTCTGGGTCACGCAAACAAGCGCGACGGCTGGGCGACGCTCGGAATTGTGCGACTTGTGAACCGAATGAGGGGCTGAAAGCGTTACGGGGGTACAGAGTCTGGACTGCACGTAACGGTCCGTCTGATTTCCCCGTTTGTCCCCCTGCCGGTCACTCCCCCTGGCTGCTGACTGCTTCACCAGTCGTCTCCACCTCCACGCGTACGTGGATGGCGAGCTCGACACCGACATTCCCGGATCCGCCCTCCGGGAGGTAATTCTTGGCCATATCGCCCACTGTCCCCGGTGTGAGCGACTGGAGCAACAGCTGCGTGCCCTGCGCCAGCGGTTGCACGCGCATGGCGTCAGGGTGGCGGATCTCCCCGAGGAGCGCGCGACCCCGGAGTTTCGGGAGCGCATGGCCCGCCTACTCGCCGGCTAGATGCTGCTGGTGCGGGTACTGACAGCGAGCTCGGCAGCTGCGGTGATCGCCGGGTTGGCCTGGCGCGCGGGGAGTCTGTCGAGCCGAGGCGTGGTCGCGGCTACCGTGGTGGGAGGGATCGCCATGACCGCCGGGGCGACGTGGGGCGCCTTTCTAGTGCTGTGGTTTGTAAGCGCCTCGCTGGCGTCTCGCTATGGGCGTCGGGCAAAGGAGGCCGCCACGGGAGACATCGTGGCCAAGGGCGGTGCACGGGATGCGCTGCAGGTGCTTGCCAACGGCGGCGTCTTTGCGGCCGCCGCGCTGGTGTCAGTGGTATGGCCGGCGTGGCACGGCGCGGCGGCAGTGGCGGGGGCGGCGGCGTTGGTCGCGGCGGGGGCAGACACACTGGCCACCGAGACGGGCACCCTGTGGCGTGGGCGCCCCTGGTCATTGCGCACGCGGGGGCCGGTCCCAACGGGCAGTTCCGGGGCAGTAAGCCTTCCCGGATCCCTCGGCATGGTCGCTGGGGCCATCCTGTTGGCCATGGCGGCCCATTGGACGGGGTTGGTGCCGGCGGCCATGATTCCCCAGGTAGCCGGGGCGGGTGTTGTCGGTGCCGTGGCCGATACGGTCATCGGGGCCTTCTGGCAGGCACGACGCTGGTGTCCGTCTTGCGAGAGGGAGACAGAACAACCCCGGCATCGTTGCGGAACGCCCACGGTCGCGTGGCGCGGCGTCTCATGGCTCTCCAACGACACCGTGAACTTCGCCTGTACGGTAGTGGGAGCCGTGGTTGCCCTGTTGCTCTAGCGGTTTTGCGAACCGGTTGCTCCTTCTGCGAGTTATTCTCTCGTGATTCCTGTGTCTTCCGTTCCCGTCCTCATTGTTGGCGGTGGTCCCGCCGGCAGTTCGGCGGCCTGGCATTGTGCCCAGGCCGGCCTTGAGGTGTGTCTGGTGGATCGGGCGCGCTTTCCACGGGCGAAGCCGTGCGCGGAGTATGTGAGTCCCGAAGGGTCGCGCATTCTGCACGCCATGGGCGCGCTGGACACGTTGGAGCAGCAGGCCGCCCTGCTCACGGGCATGGTGGTGCACGCGCCATCGGGAGCGCGCATTCACGGCGAGTTCGTGGCGCGTCACGGGTTTCGCGGCTTTCGCGACAAAGGGCTGGGCATCCGCCGCGAAATTCTCGACACCGTGCTGCTGGAGCGGGCACGCGCGGCCGGCGTAACCGTGCTGGAAGACGCCAAGGTGGAATCGTTGACCCAGGACGGCACCGGCCGTGTCACGGGTGCCGTGGTGCGGACCGCCGATGGACTCCGTACGATCACCGCGGCGCTGGTGATTGGTGCCGACGGACTGCGCAGCGTGGTCTCGCGTCGGCTGGGGCTGGCGCATCAGTCGCGCTGGCCGCGTCGAGTGGCGCTCGTGGCCCATTACCGTGGGGTTGCCGGGATGGGGTCGCTGGGCGAAATGCACGTGACCCGCACCGGATACGTTGGCCTTGCTCAGGTGAGCGGCGGACTCGTGAATGTGGCGCTGGTCGTACCGCGCCGACTCGCCGGTGCCATGCGAGAGGGAACGGACGCGTACCTGGAACAGTGGTTGGCCGCGCAGCCTTCGCTGGCACCGCGCTTTGCGGGCGCACAACGGGTGACCCCCGTGCGCGCCACGGGCCCGTTTGCTTCGCGAGCCACTCGTCCGTGGGCACCGGGGGCCATGCTCACCGGTGACGCCGCTGACTTCTTTGATCCGTTTACCGGTGAAGGGATCTATGCCGGACTCCGCGGCGGTGAACTGCTGGCGGAGTATGCCGTAGCGGCTGTGCACGCCACCAGCCGCACGGCGCATGTGCGCGCGCTGCACGGTTACGAACGGGCGCGACGAGCGACCTTTGCCGGCAAGTGGCGCGTGGAGCATCTCATCGGCCTGGCCGTCGGCATGCCACCGTTGCTCAACCACGCGGCGCGCGTGCTGTCGCGCGACCGCGATCTCGCCGACCTGCTCATTGGCGTCACCGGCGACTTCGTACCTCCATCGGCAGTGCTGCGACCGCGCACCCTGCTGCGGTTCTTCGCCTGATGGTTCCCTGTTCTCCACGACTCGATACTCTGCATGATAGACGCTGATCTGTTCCGCGCCGTACTGGGGCGCTTTGCGTCCGGCATCACGGTGGTCACCACCTGCGACACCAACGGGACGCCGCACGGCATGACCGTGAGTGCCTTCAGTTCCCTGAGCCTCGACCCGCCGCTCGTGCTCGTCTGCGTCGCCAACGACGCCACCATGGGGCCGGTGCTGGCATCGTCCTCGTCGTTTGCGGTAAATGTGCTGAGCGAAGCGCAGGAATCATTATCGCGGCGCTTTGCCGGCAAGGTGGATGATCGGTTTGCCGGCGTGGGCTATCGGGAGGGCAAGCTGGGAGATCCGCTGCTGGACGATGTGCTCGCCTGTATGCAGTGCCGCATCGTGGCGCGGCACCCGGCGGGCGATCACGTGATCGTGGTGGGTCAGGTGGAGCACGCCGATGCCTTTGAAGGCAAACCGCTGCTCTACTATCGCGGCGGCTACGCCACACTCGAGCGGTAACCTCGACATGTTCACGCCAGCGCGGCTACGCGGTACGGAGATCCTCGACGATCCACACGCCGATGCCGCGCTGGCGTTACGCTCCTTGCGGGACATTGCCCTGGCCAACCGACTCTTTGGCGGGCAACGCGCCGTGGCACGGGAAGTGTACACGCTGCTGCGTCTGTATCCCGCTGGCCCGGAGCCGGTGACGCTGCTTGATGTTGGGACCGGGCTGGGCGATATCCCCGTGGCCGTGGCGCGGCGGGCTCGTGCGCGCGGCCTTGTGCTGCACACGATTGGACTGGAGCGCACGCCGTCGCTGGCGGCGGCCGCCGCGGCGCGCTGTTCGTTGGCCGTGGCGGGGGATGCACTCGCGCTGCCGTTTGCCACGGGGAGCGTGGACATTGTGACCTGCTCTCAGGTGCTGCACCACTTTGATGGCCCCGACGCGGACCAATTGCTGCAGGAGTGTACGCGCGTTGCCCGCATGGGGGTGGTAGTTGGCGATCTCCGCCGCAGCTGGCTGGCGGTGGCCGGTATCTGGTCATCATCGTTCGTACTGGGCTTCCACCCGGTGAGTCGCCACGATGGCATGTTGTCGGTCCGTCGTGGCTACACGCGTACCGAATTGCGTGACCTCGTGGAGCGTGCCACCGGTTGTCGGGCCGGCGTACATCATCGCTTGGGGTTTCGTGTCACCGCGGCGTGGTCGCCGCGCTATCGCGGACTCTGACCAGCGCGGTGCGTCGTGGCGGTTCCTCTGTAGTTCCTGTGTTGTTGTGGTCCTCCCGTACCCCGTACGCAATGCCCGTGCTTTCCTCTGCTGCTCCGTTTGACCTTGGCCCGCCCCCTGCCGACCGTCTGGTGACCACGGTGGACGAATTGCTCGTGCGTGCGCCGGTGCAACAGATCTTCGAGATCGCGGCGGCGGTGGAGCACTGGCCTGCCTACCTCGACCACTATCGCTACGTCCGCTTTCGTGAGCAGCGCCGCGATGGGGGCGGCATTGTGGAGATGGCGGCCAACCGTCCGTTCGGCCTGTTCAACTGGCCCACCTGGTGGCTGTCGGAAATGGCCGTGAACCGTGATGTGCCGTGGGTGCGCTTTCGTCACATTGGCGGGGTCACCACCCGCATGGATGTCGAGTGGAGCTTCACGCCGGTGGAGGGTGGCACCCTCACGCGCATCGTGCACGTCTGGAACGGCCCGCGGTGGCCATTGATTGGCCCGTTTGCCGCCACGCAGATCATTGCGCCGGTGTTCGTGCACGGCATTGCGTCGCGTACGCTGGCCGGGCTGGCCAAAGCCGCCGTAGGGCGTGGCGCGTCGCTGGCCACGCGAGGTGCGGCATGAACGCGTCCTTGCTTGCCCGTCGTCGGGTGGCCATTACCGGCATTGGTTGCGTAACGCCCATTGGTACGGGGGTCGAGGCGTTGTGGCAGGGGCTGCGCGCCCAGCAATCGGCTGTGGGTCCCGCCACGCGCTTTGATTCGAGCATCTATCGTTCGCGGTGCGCCGCGCAGATTGACGGGTTTGAGCCGACCGACTGGATTGACGCCAAGCGCGTAAAACGTCTCGACCGCTTCAGTCAGTTTGCCGTGGTGAGCTCTATGCTGGCGCTGCAGGACAGCGCACTCGATCTCGCCGCCATGAATCGAGAACGCGTGGGCGCCATGATGGGCACCGCACTCGGCGGCGTGGGCTATGCCGAGGAGCAGGCGGCGCGCTTCGCGCAACATGGGCTGCGGGCGGTGGACGCCACGCTGGCGCTGGCGGTGTTTGGCGGGTCGGCGAGCTGCAACATGGCGATCGAGTTTGGCGTGAGTGGCCCCAACTGCACCAACGCCATGAGCTGTGCCTCGGGCTCCATGGCCATTGGCGAAGCGTTCCGGCAGATCCGCGATGGCTACGCCGATGTGATGCTGGCGGGCGGCTCCGAAGCGCCGCTGGCGACGCTCTGTTTCGGCGCGTTTGCACTCATTCGTGCCATGAGTACGCGCAACGACGATCCGGGTCGCGCCTCGCGGCCGTTCGACGCGCATCGCGACGGCTTTGTCATGGGCGAAGGGGCAGCAGTGCTCATTCTCGAAGAGTGGGAACATGCAAAGGCGCGAGGCGCGAAGATCTACGCGGAGATGAGTGGCTACGGCACCACCAACGACGCGCACCACATGACGGCACCGTTGCCTGGCGGCGCGCAGGCCGCGCGCTGCGTGCAGATGGCACTCAACGACGCCGGTGCGGTGCCCACCGATGTGGACTACATCAACGCGCACGGGAGCAGCACGCCGCTCAACGATCCCACCGAAACGGTGGCGATCAAGCGCGTGTTTGGCGACCACGCGTATCGCATTCCCATTTCGAGCACCAAGGGCTACTACGGGCACGCCCTTGGCGCGAGTGGCGCCTTTGAGGCGGCTATCAGCGCCCTGGCCATTCAGCGCGGCTGGATTCCGCCCACGGTGGGGCTCGAGACGCCTGACGCCGAGTGCGACCTGGACTTCGTGCCGGGCTCAGGACGCGAGGTGCAGGCGAACGTGGTCGTGTCGAACTCGTTTGGATTTGGCGGCATCAACTCGGCGCTGGTGCTGCGGAGAGCGTAGCGGCCCGCGAGCGCTTGCGACCGCACCGAGACGGCGAGACGAGAGATAGGGAGTTGGGAGTTGGGAGTTGGGATGCCAGACACGGCGATGGATATCGCGTGTGAGAATGTCGAGATAACCACGATGGTGAGCGGTCCGAGTACTTCGTCCGCGCGGGGAGTGCCCGTCACGGACGTCGATGGTACAGCGGCCGTCCCCGCTGTTACCCCAAGCGCGTGGGGGGCACGGTGGTGCAGACGCCAGCACTCGGACCTCTCAACTCGCTTTCATCGGTCCTCTCACATTCGATATCCATCGCAGGCTCTCGCCTCGCATCGCTCTCACTTCCCCGTCCCGCCCCTGACATCCCAATGTCTCAGTCGGAGGGGGTGCACGGACTGGCGCGGGGCGGTCGCCCACACAAGAAAGCGGCGCGCCAGCCGAAGCCAGCGCGCCGCTCATACATCACCCATGACCGCCTCTAGCGCGTCCCGTACTTGTCCGCGTAGCGCACGATGGATTCGGTGACGATGACCATCGCTTCCTGGCTCTTGCGCCAGCCCATGATTTCCATGCGCTTGCCCTCAAGGTCCTTGTAGATCTGGAAGAAGTGCTCCACTTCCTTGAGGTAGTGCGGCGAGAGGTCGGCGATGTCGAACACATCCGAGTAGTACGGATCATCGGCCGGCACGGCGAGGATCTTGTCGTCAGGCTCACCCTTGTCGAGCATCATGAGCACGCCAATCGGGCGCGCGTTGATCTGACAGCCGGGGAACGTGGGCTCGTTGATCTTGACCAGCACATCCAGCGGATCGCCGTCCTCATGCAGCGTACGCGGAATGAAGCCATAGTCGCCGGGATAGTGCACGGCGCTGTACAGCACGCGGTCGAGCTTGAAGTGCCCGGTGTCCTTGTCGAGTTCGTACTTGTTGCGCGAACCCGACGGGATCTCGATGATGGCCGTGACCTGCTCCGGCGGCGCGTAGCCGGGGGCGATGTCGTGCCAGGGATTGTGCAGCATCCAGTCTACTCCAGAAGAATCAGCGACGCGCCAGAACGGCGGACGCTTCAATGGCAAAATAGGTGATGATGAGATCAGCACCGGCACGGGCAATGGCCACCAGCGATTCCATCATCGCCCGCTCGCCATCGATCCACCCGCGGTCGGCAGCGGCCTTGATCATCGAGTATTCCCCGCTCACCTGATACGCCGCCAGCGGCATGCCGGTGTCCTGCTTGACCGCCGCGATGATATCGAGATAGGCCCCGGCGGGCTTGACCATGAGAATATCGGCACCTTCCTGCACATCCTGACGGACTTCACGCAACGCTTCGCGCGCGTTGGACGGGTCCATCTGATAGCTGCGCCGATCGCCAAAGGCGGGGGTGCTTTCGGCCGCCTCACGGAACGGGCCGTAGAACGCCGACGCGTATTTGGCCGCGTAGCTCATGATGGGAATGTGCTGGAAGCCGTGCGCATCCAGCGCAGCCCGCAGGTAGCCAATGCGATGATCCATCATGTCGCTGGGGGCAATGATGTCAGCCCCGGCGCGCGCGTGCGCGACCGCTTCCTGCGCCAGCAGATCGAGCGTGGCGTCGTTATCCACGTCGCCCTCTGGCGTCAGCACACCGCAGTGCCCGTGGTCGGTGTACTCACACATGCACACATCGGTCACCACCAGCAGCTGCGGAAACGCCTGCTTCACCGCGCGCACCGCTTCGGCCACGGGGCCATGCGGATCCCACGCACTCGATCCCGTGGCGTCCTTGGTGTCGGGAATACCGAAGAGCAGAATGCCGCCAATACGCGCGTTGACGGCCTGCTGCGCATCCTTGAGCAGTTCATCCACACTGGTCTGAAACACGCCCGGCATGGAGCCAATGGGCGAGCGCAGTCCGGTGCCCGAGCGCACGAAGAGGGGCCACAGAAATTGCGCCGGATCGAGCCGCGTTTCGCGCACGGCGCGCCGCAGCGCATCGGTGCGACGCAGGCGACGCAGGCGCACATGTTCGTTGAACGACGGCGTGCCGCTCACTGGGCACCATCCTTGAGCACATTGGGCGTGGTGGCGCGCAGCTCTTCGAGAATGGCGGCACCGCCGGCGGCGTGCAGCTGACGCGCGAGTTCACGGCCACTGGCCGCCGGATCGTTCACGTTGATCGGCAGGCCGCCGCGCACGGCGGTCTCGCCGTCCACACTGGCGATGATGGCGTGCAGCATGAGCCCATACTCCGGCTCGTCGAGGGTGGCCGCGCCAATGGGCACCTGACAGCCGCCCTCGAGGCTCGCCAGCAGCGACCGTTCGGCGGTGACGGTAAGCCGCGTGGGCGCATGATCGAGCTGTTGCAGCACCCGCACCATGGCCTCGTCACTCACGCGCGCCTGCACGGCAATGCACCCCTGCCCCGGCGCGCCGAGCCACTCGGGCGCATTGAGCAGCGACACGATGCGATGGCCAAGCCCCAGGCGACGCAACCCTGCCGCCGCGAGCAGTGCCGCGTCCACCTGCCCTTCGTCAATCTTGCGCAGGCGGGTGCCCACGTTGCCACGCAACTCGCACACTTCGAGATCGGGGCGCAACGCGCGCAGCTGCGCCCGCCGGCGCAGCGAGCTGGTGCCCACCTTGGCCCCTTCGGGCAGCTCAGCAAGTGTGGTCGCCGTGATCCCCGGACGCGTGACGAACGCGTCGCGCGGGTCTTCCCGCTCCAGCAACGCCACCAGAAACAGCCCCGCCGGATCGGCCGTGGGCAGGTCCTTGAGCGAATGCACCGCGCAGTCCGTGCGGCCGGCCAGCAGATCGGCTTCCAGCTCGGCGGTGAACAGGCCTTTCTCGCCAATCGCCGACAGCGGCTTGTCGAGAATACGATCACCGATGGTGGTGTAGGTCACGAGCTCTGATTCCACACCGTGCGCCGCGAGCAGCGACGCCACCTGGCGGGCCTGAAAGAGGGCCAGTTCAGAGCTACGGGTTCCGATACGCAGAGGAGCGGTCATGGGCAGAAAGGTAAGCGATCCGGAGCGGTGAGGCATGGAGCTCCGCCATGGAAAAACTGAAAACTGAAAACTTGCACTGACGACTGAAAACTCGAACTGAGAACTGAGTACTCCCCCGGGAGATCGCGAGCTGTCCCGGGGAGTTTTCAGTCGTCAGTCCAAGTATTCAGTGATCAGTTCGAGTTGTAAGTCGTCAGTCCTTTCAGGCCCTCACGACGTATACGCCACCACAATCGCCCGCACCCACCCTTCCATGGTGGCGGCGTTACTTTCGAGCTTCACGGGAAAGCCGGCCACTTTGGCCGCCCGGGCGGTCACGGGGCCAATGGCCGCCACCGGCAGCCGCGCCGCATGTTCGGCCGGCAGCGCATCCAGAAGCGCGTCCACGGCGCTGGGAGCCGCCACCGTGACCAGATCGAGCTCACCAGCGTTGGCCAGGGCCCGAATTTTGGTCTGACCATCCGGATCGGGGGCACTGCGATACGCCGGGACGACATCCACCACGGCGCCCAGTGTGCGCAGCCCGTCCGGCAAGACATCCCGCGCGCCGGCCGCCGAAGGGTACAGCATGCGCGCCCCCTCCACATCTGATCGTTCGGCCATGAGGTCCACCATCCCCTCGGCCTGCATCTTTTCCGGCTGCACCGTGGGGGTGCGCCAGCCGTGGACATCGCAGGCCTGCGCCGTGGCACTGCCCACCACGGCCAGCCGTCGGGTAGCCATGACCTCCTCGGCGCCCAGCGCATCTACCGCGCGGGCCAGATGCTCCACGGCATTCACGCTGGTGAGCAGCACCCAGTCATACTGCGCGAGCGCCGTCACGGCCGCGTACAGCGGAGCTGGATCCAGCGTCTCTATTCGGGTGAGCGGAATTTCGTGCACCGTGGCGCCGACACGCCGCAGGGCATCGGCGAGCGGCGCACCGCGGTCACCGGCACGCGTGACCGCGATACGGACCCCGGCCAGCAGCTGCGGAAGAGGAGCGGCCATGCCGACGGCCTATGGGTGCTTGCTCTTGGCGATACGACGGGCCATGAGCACGATGTAGCCGGCGAGCGATACGAAGGTGATGGCGTAGCCCGCCCACATGTATCCTTCCGTGGCTGGCGGGCCGGAACGCTGCGCGACGTACGCGACCGAATCCTGCGCGACGGCCAGCATGAACAGAGCATTCATGATCATGCGTTCTCCAGGACCGCGCGCGCATCACGCAACGCCGCCCAGCGCATGCGCACGCGAAGCAGGGCAAAGAACAACAGGATGTACGCCACGATGGCCATCAGGAACGTGAGCAGCATCTCGGGCGGCAACGAGGGCTTTTCCGGCTTCAGCACTACCGGCCCGGGGTGCATGCCGCGGAAGAGGCGCACCGTCAGGTGAATGAAGGGGACCAGCAACGCCGCAAGCGACCCCATGACCGCCGAGAGGCGCGCGCGGCTTTCCGGACTCTCCACCGCCCCGCGCAACACGAGGTACCCCAGCACCAGCAACCAGAGGAACAGCGTGCTGGTGATGCGCGCTTCCCATACCCACCAGGTGCCCCAGCTCGTACGCGCCCACACCGGGCCGGTCACCAGGACGATGCCCATGAACAGCAGACCAATTTCGGCGCTCGCTTCGGCCAGCCGGTCGAGCCGTTCGTCCTTGATCCAGAGGTACAGAATGCTGGCAATGGCCAGCAAACTGCAGGAGATGTAGAGCCCCACGATGGCCGCGGGCACGTGCATGTAGAAAATCTTCTGCGCGGCACCCAGCATGGCGTCCACCGGCGTGAACCAGATGGCGCGCACACTCACGGCCAGCACGGCGAGCAACGAGACGGCAAGGAACCCGTCAATCGCCTTGGCTTCGGGAAGACTGCCTGCGGAACTGGTGGTCGCCGTGACCGACGCCATGAGCACTACTCCTCGATCGTGAACGGAAAGACGACGAGACACGCCGTCACAAAAACCAGATCAAACGCCAGCAACAGCTTGAACCACGGCATCGCATCCGCGAGCGGCTGACCCCGCAGAATAACGGCCGACGTTTGCGCCGCGGGAATGACCAGCGGCACAAAGAACGGCAGCGTCATCATGGGCAACAGCAGCTCGGCCATGCGGGTGTTGCTCGCGACGGCGGCGAACAGCGTGCCCACCGCAGCCAGACCGAGCGACGCGCAGAACACGACGCCGATCAGCACGCCCCAACCGCTCCCCACCTGAAGATCAAAGAACAGCGCGACGGCCGGAAGCGTCAGCGCCTGCACTCCTGACACAAATGCGAGATTGGCCAGAACCTTTCCCGCAAAAATGGCTTCCCGGCTCACCTGGCTGGCCAACAGCCCATCGTAGGCCCGTTCCGACAATTCCAGTCCGAACGACCGGTTGAGCCCCAGCAACCCGGAAAAGGTAAAGATCACCCAGAGCACCCCCGGCGCGAGATCGAAGGCTGGAATGGCCGTTGGATCCCACGTGAACCGGAAGATCACCACCGCCAGCACCGCAAATACGGTGGCGGCCAGAAAGGCGCTGCGCGTGCGGAACTCGATCAGCAGATCCTTGCGGGCAATGCGGAGTGCGTCGGCCAGAAAGTCCGGCGCCGTGTGCTGAGCGCTCACGCAATGCCCTCGTGCACGAGGGACCGATACAGTGCCTGGAAGCCCGTCAGGTCGAATCCGCCGGCCGGGGTCTGTTCATCATGCACCAGCCGTCCTGTTCGCATGATCACCGCCCGGGTGGCGAGGGCAATGCCCTCCACCAGATTATGCGTCACCAGCACCAGTGTGGCTCCACCCGCCTTGAGGTCACGAAGCGCCTCAGTGAAGGCCAGGGCCCCCACTTCATCCAACCCGGTATAGGGCTCGTCCAGCAGCACCAACCGGGGTTCGTGCACCAGCGCGCGCGCAATGGAGACCCGCTGCTGCAGCCCGCGGCTCAGGAAACGGACCGGCATCTGCTCACGATCCAGCACCTTCAACCGCTTCAACACGGCGGTGGTCGCCTGATCCGCTGCCACGACGCCCTGACACTCAGCGGCAAACCGCACATTCTCCCGCACCGTAAGCGCCGGGTACAGCATGGAATAGTGGCTGATGAGCCCCACCAGACGCCGCGTTTCGGCCGGTCCCGGCAGGGGAACCCCATGCAGCCGGGTGGTGCCTTTGGTGGGCTTGAGCAGCCCCCCCAGGAGCCGCAACAACGTCGTCTTGCCTGCCCCGTTGGGACCAAACAAGGCCAGGCAGTCGCCCTCGCCCAACTGAAGCGACACGCCATCGACCGCCTTTTTGCCCCCGAACGCGCGCACCAGCCCCTCCGCCAACACGGCGGGCGCACCGGCGGCGACCGACGGGGCGGCCGCGACACCTGTCGCGATGGTTTCGGGAGGGATCGGCATCGATCTACATTAGCGGAAGCCGTCGTGCCCCGCGATGGACGGCCTGCTGTCCGTTGCGGGGGACCACCACTCCCCTGCCCCTCCTGCTGTCTTCCCACCGCCGGCCTCGCCGCATGAGCCGTCCATGAACGATATCGACGTCCTGCTCCAGGAAACCCGCAGCTTTCCCCCATCCGCCGAGTTCAAGGCCAAGGCCCATGTCCACGATTCGCGGCTGCACGATGACGCGGGCATGGCGCCACATGCCTTCTGGGCGCGCGAAGCGGCCACGCTGGATTGGATGAAGCCATGGGAAACGGTGTGCGAGTGGACGCCGCCGCGCGCCAAGTGGTTCACGGGTGGCACCCTCAACGTGTCGGTGAATTGCGTGGACCGGCACATTCACGGGCCGCGCCGCAACAAGGCCGCGCTGATCTGGGAAGGCGAGCCCGGTGATCGTCGCACGTGGACGTATTGGGACCTGTACCGCGAAGTGAACCTCGCGGCCAACATGCTCAAGCGGCTGGGCGTGACCAAGGGCGATCGCGTGGCGATCTACATGCCCATGATCGTCGAGTCAGTGATTGCCATGCTGGCGTGTGCACGCATTGGCGCCATTCACACCGTGGTCTTTGGCGGCTTTTCTCCGGACTCCTTGCGCGATCGCATCAACGATTGCGGGTGCAAGGTGCTCATCACCGCCGACGGCGGCTATCGTCGCGGGCAAACGGTGCCGCTCAAGCGCAACGCCGACGAAGCACTGAAAGAGTGTCCCACCATTGAACATGTACTCGTGGTGATGCGCCGCCGCAGCGGCGTAGGCGACGAGACGTTCGCCGAGATGCAGGAAGGGCGCGATCACTGGTGGCACCGTCTCAAGCGGCAGGTCCCCAAGTACTGCGAGCCGGAGGAGATGGATGCCGAAGACGTGCTGTTCATCCTCTATACGTCGGGGACCACGGGCAAGCCCAAGGGCATCGTGCACACCACCGGCGGCTATCTCACCGGCGCCGCGGCGACCACCAAGTATGTCTTCGATCTCAAGGACGAAGACGTGTATTGGTGCACCGCCGACATCGGCTGGATTACCGGCCACACGTATCTCACCTACGGGCCGCTCGCCAACGGCGCCACGTGCGTGATGTACGAAGGCGCGCCGGACTGGCCCGACAAGGATCGTTTCTGGCAGATCTGCGAGCGGTACGGCGTGACGGTGTTCTACACGGCGCCCACCGCCATTCGCGCCTTCATGAAGTGGGGCGCTCCTTTCGTGGAGAAACACGACCTGTCGCAGCTGCGGGTGCTGGGTTCGGTGGGTGAACCCATCAATCCGGAAGCGTGGATGTGGTACCACAAAGTCATCGGCAAGGAGCGTTGCCCCATTGTCGATACCTGGTGGCAAACGGAAACCGGCTCCATCATGATCACGCCGCTCCCCGGCGTGACCAGCACCAAGCCCGGCTCCGCCACCACGCCGTTCCCCGGCATCAAGGCCACGCTGCTCGATTCGCAGGCCAACGAGATTGCGGTGGGCGGCGGCCTGCTGGCCATTACCCATCCGTGGCCGAGCATGCTGCGAACCATCTGGGGCGACGATCAGCGCTACGTGGACACGTACTTCTCCAAGTGGGAGGGCCGACCCGATCTGTACTTCCCGGGCGACGGCGCCAAGCGCGACGACGATGGCTTCCTCTGGATTCTCGGGCGTGTGGACGATGTGCTCAACGTGGCCGGCCATCGCATCGGCACGATGGAAGTGGAGAGCGCACTGGTGGATCACCCGGCCGTAGCCGAAGCCGCCGTAGTGGGCAAGAGTCACGACCTCAAGGGTCAGGCCATTGCCGCCTTCGTGACACTACGGGCCGGATTTACCCAGAGCGGATCGCTGCGCGATGAACTGCGCGAACATGTCGCGCTGAAAATCGGTGCACTCGCGCGCCCCGACGACATTCTGTTCTCGGCCGACCTGCCCAAGACACGTAGTGGCAAGATCATGCGGCGG
The DNA here is from genome assembly GCF_000695095.2 of Gemmatimonas phototrophica. Classification (NCBI taxonomy): domain Bacteria; kingdom Pseudomonadati; phylum Gemmatimonadota; class Gemmatimonadia; order Gemmatimonadales; family Gemmatimonadaceae; genus Gemmatimonas; species Gemmatimonas phototrophica. Next base: position 3,185,167 of record NZ_CP011454.1, read on the forward strand.
TTGTTGCGCGACATTGCCGAGGGACGCGCCCTGGGCGATACCACGACGTTGGCTGACCCATCGGTCGTGGCCAGCCTGAAGGACCAGTACGAAGCGCAGGAAAGCTGACGATACTATTGGCAACCCGGGATCTGCGTGACCTTCGGTACAGATGCCGGGTATGACTCGTCAGTAGGTTGGTCTGGTGTTGCGAAACCGGGGATGCACCTGGTTCGTAGTTATGCCAGATGGCTGGGTCTCCGTTTTCCGTCGTACCATGTCACTGCTCAGCAAACTGTTCCCCGAAACGCTCTTTCCCCGCAAGCTGTCGGCCGATGCCGAACAGCGGGTGCGCCTGGCGCAGGCGCGCGCGGAAGAGGCGCTCATTCGCACGCACGTGGAGAACGCGCTGATGTTTGTCGACACGCTTGCCACCGATGTGGGCTACGAACGGGCGCTCGACATTTATGTGCGGGAACTCGGCGTGGCCGATCCCTTGGCGACCGTGGTGGTTACACGGGCGCTGGTAGCGCTGGGAGAAGCGCTGGTGCCGGCACCGGAGGCCCTAAATGGCAACGGCACCGTGAGTGCGGTGCCGTTGCCGGAAATACGTCTTGACGAAGCGGCCGCGCGCCGGCGACGCGCGTGACGACGTAGCAACTCACGACGCACAACTCGAACGCAAAACCCGGAACTGATCAGTTCCGGGTTTTGCGTTTTGGTCGTGTATCGTGGGTTTCGTCGATGCGGTCCCCTTACTTCTTCGTGCTGTCCGGAGTGGGAGCAACTGCGGGAGCCGCCGCCGGCGCTGCCGCGGCGAGCGAGTCCACCACCTTCTTGAGCTGATCGAAGGTGAGGCCGCCGGCGTACACCTTGTTGCCCACAATGATGGTGGGCGTGCTGTTCACGCCGCGCTGCTGTCCTTCGGCGGCGTTGGCCTGAATACGCGGCAGATGCTTCTGGGAGTCCATGCAGCCGTTGTAGGCCGCCATGTCGAGGCCGATGGCCTGTGCCAGCGGTTCAATGACCTTGCGCGGATTGGTCGTGGACTGGGTGCTCCACTCCGGCTGGCTGGCAAACAGTTGATCGTGCATCTCCCAGAACTTGCCCTGATCATTGGCGCAGGCGGCCGCGAGGTGCGCGAACAGCGTGTTGCCGTGGATCTGGGTAAGCGGGAAATCGTAGAAGCGGAAGTTGGCCAGGCCGGCGTCCACGAGACGGGTCTTGATGTCGGGGCCCTGCAGCGTGGCGAACTGCCCGCAGCCCGGGCACTCGAAGTCGGCGAACTCCACAATCGATACCGGGGCGTTCGGATTGCCGCGCAGATACCCTTCCGCCTGCGGGAGCGCCGTACCGGCCGGCAGCTCAATGGGCTTGGGCTTGTTCTGCATGGTGCCCCACAGGGCAGCACCACCAGCCAACAGGACTACACCGATCACCGCAATGAATCCGGTGTTCGACTTTTTCTTCGGCGTCACCTTTGCCACTCGATCTCCTCGTCGTCGTCCGGCATGGCGCCGGTGGGGGTCCAGTATCTGCGCGTGGGCCTGCGCAGCACAGAAATGCTGTGGGAAGTGAGTGGAAGGTATGCGCCGAGTGGTTCTCTGCGCTATCCTGCCAGCGTGTACACCGAACACCTGCGAATTCCCGTGGGCGCGGGCGCCCTGCATGTGGAGCGACTGGGACGGGCGGGGCCGGCGGTCGTGCTGTTGCACGGCTTTGGTACCTGCTCCTTCCTGTGGCGTTCCGTGGCGCCTGCCCTGGCATCGGCTGGCTGCACGGTCGTCATGGTGGATTTGCTGGGGTTCGGCGAATCCGACCGGCCGGCTGGCGTGGCGTACGATCTGGCATCCCAGGCCGAATACGTGGAACGCGCCCTGACGGCGCTCCGGCTGGGGGCGGTTTCGGTGGTGGGGCAGGACGTCGGGGCGTTGGTCGGGGTTATTCTGGCGGCCCGTCATCCCGGGCGCGTGCAGCGACTGGCCCTGTTGGAAGCGCCGCTCCCGGACGACCTTCCCGGACCAGCGATCCGCTCGCTGCAGCGCCTGTCGGCGCTGTCGGCGCTGAGCGCCAACTCCCTGTTCGGGGCGCGGCCGTTGCTAGAGCCGCTGCTCTCGGACGCCGTGCACGATCCGGCGCAGATGCCGGAACGTCTGGTGATGCGGTACATGGCCCCCTGGGTGGGGACCAACGGGGCAGCCGAGCTATTGCAGCTGGCGAGCGCCATCTCGTTGTCAGATAACGATTTGAACGAGAGCCCCCTGGCTGGCGCCGAATTGTTTGCCGGCCAGACCCTGCTTTGGTACGGGGCCGGCGCAACGCTGTCGGGGAAGGACGCCGCGCCCGCCCGTGTCGCTGCCTGGCGGGCCCTGCTGCCGGCCGCCACCCTGCGCCCTCTGGTGACCGCCCGGGCCCCAGGCGCACTGGTGCCGGAGGATGACCCGGCCGCCTTACGTGCAGCGCTTCTGGCGTTTCTTGCGTAATTCCAGAGGCGGCGGCAGTCGCCGGTGAGCTGTCAACCCCCTCAGGCCCTAGGAAGGGGGTGCCTCATCTGTTAACTTTCCCATGCTGCACCGGAGTCGCCGGTCAGCTTGTTCGACGCACTACCCAGAGGAAATGGCTAAGCCCAAGCTTCGTCCGCGTCGTGATTCCATGGCGCCTTCTCCCTATCAGGAGGCCCGTGACGAGATGTTCCAGCAGATCATGCAGTGCGGTGTAATCGGGTGTCATCCCGAAGACCAGAAGGAGTGGTTCGACGCCACGATGGTCTACATTCAGGATCGTTATCCTGAGCTCAAAGCTCCGGAAGTTACGGAACTGCGTACGCTCGGCGAGCGCTTTGCGCAGCCGACCAAGAAGCAGGAAACCGCGAACATCTGAACGCTGCGGTAATAGAACAGACGCCATCGCAGGCGCCCCCAAAAGGGGCGTTTGCTTTTTCCCTCATGAGATCTGCGATCTGTGATCTGTGATCTCCGATCTGCGATGCAGAGCGTGAGAGTGTTGCGAGTGGAGACAATGCGATGGATATCGAATATGAGAGTGTTCAGACAACGACGACGATGCGAGGCCCGAGCACTTCGTCCGCGCGCAGGTGCCCCACACGGGCACCGCTGGGTAGGGGCGGGGCCCCGCAGTTACCCCGGACGCCGCTGGAACAGCGGTCGTCCCCGCCGTAACGCCGCAGTTACCCACGCTCGTGGAGGGCACATCCGCACGGAGGCAACCACTCGCACTTCTCATTGTCGTGGTCATCTCGCCGCTCACATTCGATATCCATCACATTGTCTCCACTCGCAACACTCTCACCTCCAGATCTCACCTCGGCAATCGCGCATCTCGCCTCTCAGTTCCGTACGCGTTCGCGCCAGAGCATGAGGGTGTAGTCTACGGTCGCCGCCACGCCCACGAGGAAGACGAACCACACCAGCGCGTCGGTGGCGGACGGCGCCAGCAGCACGACGAGGAACGTGATCAGCTGCAGCACCGTCACCGCTTTGCCGAGCAACCGTGCCTTGAACGTGATGGGACGAAGCCAGCTCACGTTACGGGCCACGAACCAGCCAATGATGGACATCACATCGCGAAACATGAGCGCGATGGCCTGCCATACACCCAATTGCCCGCCAGCCACATAGCCGACAACCACGCACAGGGCAAAGAATCGGTCGGCCACCGGATCCACCAACGCCCCAATGCGTGATTGTGCGTGCGTGCGCCGCGCAATCCATCCGTCGAGGAAATCGGTGAGGGAGGCGACGGCAATGAGGGCCAGCCGCATGGGGACCGCGTCGAGGACCAGAAAGCCAAAGCCCAGTGCCACACGAGATGTGGACACCAGATTGGGGACCGTGACGATTCGCGTGGCATCGGTAGCGCGCGGCATGACGGTAAGCTACCCGTTTGTGGCCCCGGGGTGCCAGCGATCCGTCGCGGCCATTATCGTCACTGAAGAATGCTGCACGACGCCCTGAGAGATCCGTTGCCGCTGGTGGTGGTGGGCATTGCTGCGGCCGTGCTCGCCTGGGACGTCGCGTTGGCCGGGTGGATTGCCGCGCGCCGCGAGGCCCCGCGTGCGTTCACGCAGCTCGCGGCCTTCTGCGGACTCCTGGTCGTGCCGTCGCTGGTGGTTGGCATTGCCTCGGCCACCGAGGCTGGCGCCCGCACCATTTCGGGGATCACCTGGATCATCCCGGTGGTGGCCATCGCCATGGCGCTGCAGGTCCTGTACGCGCTGCTTGCGCGCCTCGTGTCGGTACTTGTTGGCATCCCCATCCTGCTGTACGATCTGGTGCTCGTGGCCATCGCCGTTGGCGATTATCTCGTGGCACAAACCGGATCGGCGCCGCTGGCGCTGCAATCGGTGCTGTCGGCACGTGATGTGATTGTCGGTATCACGGTCGGGCGCGCTGCGCTGGTGTCGCCGTTGACCGCGCTCGTTCCCATGATTGCGCCGGCCTATCCGGCACGGTGGCGGCTCTCCGGTGCCGTGCGCGCGGTTTTGGTACTGGCCGCCACGGCACTGACGACACTGTTGGTGATAGAATGGCCGCGAGGAGTGGCGGCCGTGCGTAGCTATCAAGTCGCCGCCGGCGAGCCCATGCAGGCGCGCCCACGTGGCGATTTCGTGATTGGGGTGCGGCTGTATCCGGTGCTGGACGGTGCGCCGCCGGCGCGAGCCGTGAAGGCCGACGCCCCGCTGATCACGGCGTTCGCTCCCGACGTGGTGCTTATCCTGCTGGATACCGAAGGCACGCGAGGCGCGGCTCTCGATTCGCTGGCGCGGGTGCTGGAGCCACTCCGCGCCGACAGCGTACGCATTGCCGTGGGACTGCGAGTGGAAGGCCGTCCCTCCTCATTCGACGATACCGACCGGCTGGCGGCCATTGAGCGCGTCCTCACGCGGGTAAAGCCCGACGTATTCTTTCCGGCGCTCGCCGATCCGTTGCCCCGCTGGTTTGCCGCCACGCCCCCGACCGTGGCGTGGTGGCGCGACATGATGGCGCGCGCCGCCCGCGAAGTGGAGCGGGTCCGCCCACGGACACGGCTCGGTTGGAGTGCGTCTCGCCTCGACGTGATCGACAGCGCCGTGTATGCATGGGCCGCGCAGCCCGACGCACCAGTGGAGATCATTGGCGCCGCGATCTATCCCAGCTTCAGCGGACTCCCGGCGGTGAACGCACGCCTGCGCGCGCTGGAACGATGGCATGCCCAGAGCCAGCAGCGCGGGGGCGGGACTCAACCCCACTGGCTGGTGAACGTGGGCGGGCTTCCGCATGCCCACGGCGATGCGGCACAAACCGCTGCCATTCGACGCGCGCTCGCCTGGGGCTCTCGTCGTCCGTGGATTGGCGCGGCCATCATTGGCGAACCGGCAGACTACGACGGTTGGCTGGGGTTACGTGCCGCCAACGGCCGGCCGCGCGCCGCAATCGGTGCCATTGGCCTTGCGGCCCGTGAACTGCGCGAAGTGCGCGCCGGACGCTAAATCAGCGTCCCGCGCACCACACCTTCCACGACCCGCGCCGGATCGAAGTACTGCTGCGCCAGGCGCTGCACGTCGTCGGCGGTCACGCGACGCAGGTGGTCCGTGACGTCGTGTCGCTCATGCAGCCCCTCGCCGAAGAGCCACGCATCAACCATCTCCGACATCACCGTACCACCGGACTGTTGTGCAATGGCGTGCGCCCCAATGAGGTAGCGGGTGGCGCGCTCGAGTTCTTCCGCGGTGGGCGGGGCCTCGCGGAACCGCGCGAACTCCAACAACAGGCCCTCGCGCGCTTCCTCTTCCCGATCGGGGCCGGTGGCGATGTACGCGCCGAAGGCACCGCCCGCAATGCGCTCCAGCGGGAATGCCTGCACGGTGTACGCCAGTGACTGCTTGTCCCGTAACTGTTCGAAGAAGCGTCCACCCAACCCGCTGGCAATCGCCGACAGCACCCGCGCGGCGAAGCGCGCCGGTTCGGTGCGCGACGGCCCCGGGAAGAGCATGGCAATGGCCGTCTGCTGCTTGGCACGGGACTCAATCGTGCGATGCGATTCGGCGGGCCAGGCATGCGACGGTAGCGCGCTTTGCTCGCGATGGACCAACGTGCCCAGGTGCCGCTGCATGAGCTGCGCCACGTCGTCCGGTGTCACATCCCCCACAACCGCAATGACGGACGCGCCGCGCATGATCTGCTGCGCGTGGAACGCCCGCACCTGATCCGCCGTCAGCGCCGCAAGCGACGCCTCACTCCCCAACACCGAACGGGCATACGGATGCGCACCGTAGGCGCCAATCGTGGCCAGACGCAGCGGCCAGCGGTACATGTCATCACGCACCCGGGTGACTTCGGTGAGCGCCAGCGCCCGCTCTGTTTCAATCGCTTCGTCCGCGAAGATGGGACGCTGGATGACATCCCCCAGCAATTCCGTCGCCGCCGACAAGTGACGCACTGGCACCGACATGCTCCAACCGATGTTTTCCAATCCGGCGCTCACGCCGATACTGCTTCCCAGTTCCTCGGCCGCTTCGGCCACCTGCGCACCCGTCCGGGTGCGGGTGCCCTTGAGCGAACTCTGCATGGCGATGCGGGCCAGCCCCTCGTGGGCCACATCATTGAGCACGGCACCGCCACGCTGAAACACGCCAAGATTCACCAAGGGGGCCCCCGGACGTGGCAACACCAGCACGGGAACACCCTGGGTGGTGCGATACACCTGCACCTCGTCGTGCTGTTCGGCCGCGAGATGCACATGGATTGCAGGGGCCGCAATGGCCACGTGCGCGACCGGGGGCGTGGCCATGGACGACGGCGGCATCACGGCACTGCCAAGACCGGCCTCCGCCTCCAGCAGTGCGCGTAGGGCGTCATCCGACTCCACCACCGGCGATGCGCCATCCGGCCGGTAGGAGACCATCGTTACCTGTGCCGGATCGAGATGGCGCTGCATCGCTCCCTGCACGGCGTCGGCATCAAGTGTGAGCAGCGCATCGTAGTAACGCGACGCCGCCTCCAGGCCGCCTTCGGCTTCCCACCCGGCGAGATATTGCGCCTGCCCATCCATGCTCTCCAACCGCCGCAACCAGCGCGCCTCGAGAATTCGCTGGGCACGCATGATTTCGCCGTGTCGGAATCCGTCGCTGCGCGCGGCCTGCACTTCGCGCCACATGGCGCGCATGGCGTCTCGGGCGGTGGCCGCCGCACCCTCAGTATGCGCCACGAAAACACCCACGTCGCCGGAGGTGTAGTTCCACGCCGTGACACCGCTGGCCAGCTGCTCTTCGCGCACCGCGCGGTACAACCGCGACGCCCGCCCCGTGCCCAGCGCAATGCCGGCGAGATCGAGCGCTGGGGTGTCGGCATGTCCAAGGGCCGGCACGCGCCAGCCGAACGCGACGTGCTGTTGCGCAATGTCTCCGCTCCATTCCTTGCGACGGAGCCCCGGGAGCTGCACCTCCTGCGGCCCGCGATCACGCGCGGGCGCGCCGGCATCGAGCGTGGCATAGCGGGCGTACACCTCGGTGCGGACCTGCTCGAGCTCCACATCGCCCACAATGCACAGCACCGTGTTGTCGGGGCGATACCAGCGCCGATAGAAGCCCACCAGCTGTTCGCGCGACAGCCCCCGCAGCCCCACTTCCTCACCAATACGCCAGCGGCGAATGCGATGATGATCGTGCAGCACGGCGTACAGCGACTCGATGGCCACCGCGTACGACGTATCGCGCTTGCGCTTGGCTTCCTGAATGATCACTTCCAATTCACGCGCCAACTCTTCCCCATCAATCACACTGCGCGCATAGGCATCGAACTGGATCTCCAACCCGGCCACAAATCCCGACGACGGCAGCACCGTGTAATAGCTGGTGTGATCGTAAATCGTGTGGGCGTTGAGATAGCCACCATTCGCCTTCGTTTCCCGCGCGATCTGCCCAACCCCACGGGTGGGCGTGCCCTTGAAGAACATGTGCTCGAGCACGTGGGCGATCCCCACCACATCATCCGTCTCGTCGAAGTAGCCGGCCTTGACGTACGTGACGATGGACACGACCGGTGCCGACGGATCGCGCCGCACCAGCAGCGTCAGTCCGTTCGGGAGCACTTCGCGGTGGGTGTCGTGGTGCAGAGCGAGTGCGTCGCTGGGACGCAGCAGCGTGTGGGTCATGGGGGGGGAACAGGCGGGTACCCGGGCGGCGCCATTGGCGCGCCGGGTGGAAGCATGGGGGGATTGCACTGTTGCCAGTCGCCCGGGCCGGCCCGCTCCAACCAGCGACGCGCTTCGTCTACGCGTTGCAGGCGAACGAGCGCGCAGCCGAGAAAGCCTTGCGCGGTGCGATCGGCGGGATCGAGTTGAATGGCGCGCACGTAGAAGCGCCGTGCGATTTCGGGCTGCCCGTCGGCCAGCATGAGCGACGCCAGCTCGCGCGCCGCAATGCTGCTTTGCGGCGCCAGTCGCACAGCGTTGGTGAGAAAACGCCGGGCCCGCGCGAGGTCCCCTTCTTCGCGGGCAATGCGTCCGAGGTACACCAAGGGCCTGGCATCACCGGGGTCAGATTGTGCCGCTTGGACAAAGGCCGCCCGCGCCACCTCACGGGCCCCTCGCTGATACGCGGCCACGCCGTCATTGAGGGCGCGCTCGGCGCGTCCTCTTACGTACCACCACACCCCCCCAGCGACACAAACGGCCACCAGGAGCAACGCCCCCAATCCCAGGTAGAGGCGACGGCGATGCGACGAGGTAGCGGGTGGATCCACATCCATGTGGGCCGGGGCGGCATCGGGAGCAGGCGGCGGGCTGTAGCTCCTTGGCGTCGGGGAAGCGGAGGCCGCCGGAGGGGCGTACTGCGGCGCCGCCGGGGGCGCATAGTCGGGGGCCGCGGGTGGCGCATACGGCGAGGCCGCTGGCGGGGCGAACGACGGCGGCGGCGCGCTGGGGACCGCATGATCGAGGGCCATCCAGGCTTCGCGAACGATGAGCCGTTCGGCTTCGGTGGTTGCGGCCCCCGACGACCGATCCGACCAATCGCTCAGCGCCACCAGCGCGTGGGCATCCGACAAGGTGATGAGCCCCAAACGTCGGACTTCGCTGACCAGCGCCTGACCGGTCAGCTCCGGCCGCCCGAGCACCATCTGCAACAGCTCCTGGGCCGAGCGCCACAGCGCTGGCGCCGTGGCCACTTCGGGGGTGGCGAAGACGACTCGCGCCGCGTCAAGCGCGGCGCGAGGATTCGCAGGGGGGAGGCTCACCGCACAATGCGCAGCATACCAGCATCCGCCCCACCGCGCAGAAACGCTTCGGGGGCGTGCGAGGCCACGCGCAGTCCGGTCGCGCCATAGAATCGGCGCGCCTCCATGGCCATGTATTCGTCGAGGGGGCGACCGGCATCGCGCGCATCGCGCAGCGCCTGCACGATCTCTTCCCAGCTGCCTTCAAACGAGCTGCCATCGCGCATGATGACGCGATGCACGCCGTTGTCGGCCATCAGTACGTCGGTGGACGTGCTCTCGTGCTCGCCCTGCTCACCGGCCTGCTGCTGACCGACGAGGCCGGTCAGCAGCGAGCCGAGTGCTTCGAGCTGGTTCTGGGACTGCTGCTCTTCCGACTGCTCCTCTTCCATGGCGGCCTGCTCCACTTCGGCGAGCAGCTCATCGATGGCATCGGGCTCACCGGCAAGCTCCGTCAGGCGCGCTTCCCACGGCTTCAGTTCCCCGTCGTCGTCGCTGAGCTTGTACACCGACTTCTTGAGCTCAATGAGACGCCAGATACCAAGCTCATCCCAATGATCGTCCGGGGTGGTCTTTTCAAACTCAACCAGCGCACCGTCCATATCGCCGGCGTCGTAGAGCAGATTGGCGAGGTACACCCGCCCTTCGGCGAACTGTTCGTCGAGCACGAGGGCCCGACGCAACGCCACCATGGCCTCCACATCGTTGCCAAGGCGGTGCTGCGCATAGCCAATGCAGGCCACGGCTTCGGCAGAATCCTCGGCGTGCTGCACGGCCCGCTCGAAGAACGGGAGCGACTGCTCCACGTACCCCTCGCGGAAGAGGGCCCGACCGATTTGGAGCATGAGGTCTACGTCGTCTTCGTAGCCCAGTTCGATGGTCCGTTCGAACGAGCGCAGGCCAGCGTCCGTCTGCCCGAACTTGAGAAGCACCTCACCAAAGCCGGCGAGGGCATCTTCGTGTTCAGGATCGAGCGTCAGTGCTTCTTCGAAGTTGCGCCGGGCCCACGCGAATTCTTCGCGGGCCAGGCGCGCATACCCGGTGCCGACATGCAGTTCGACGGCCGACGGATACAGCGCGAGTCCTTCACGCAGCAACTGGAGCGCGTCATCGTACTTCCCCTCGTTGTAGAGGGAATGCGCGCGCTCGTCATATTCCTCGGAACTCAGGAACGGGTTGGACATTGCGAGACAGGCCTCCGGATCGAGCGGGTTACCGGATAGTACCGTATTCGACGGCTTTCGTTCAACACCTGGGCGCTACCTGCGGGACGCGGCGGCGAGGCCGGCAAAGGTGGACGCGGGTCACGACTGCAACGCCACGGCAATCTGTCCGGCCAGCCGAGCGTTGTTTTCGAGCAACGCCAGATTGGCCTGGACGGACCGGCCATTGGTACGCTGTTGAATATCGGCAAGGAGAAAGGGGGTGACCGCAGCCCCGCGAATACCGGCGTCGGCGGCGGCCCGCAACGCAGCAACGGTGGCGGCCTCCACGAGCTCCACGGGCACCGCATGCTCAGCCGGCGGGGGGTGCACCACCAGCATGGCGCTGGTGCGCCCCAAAGCCCGGTGGGCACGCCAGGCGCGGGCGATTGCCTCCGGCGAATCCAGGCGCGCCGTGAGGCGCAGTCCCGTTGTCACGGAAAAGAAACCGGGCAGCTCGCTGGTGCCATATCCCACCACCGGTACGCCCAACGTTTCGAGGCGCTCCAAGGTGGCCGGGAGATCCAGAATGGACTTGGCGCCGGCACAGGTCACGATGACCGGCGTACGGGCCAGTTCGACCAGATCCGCCGATTCGTCAAAGGGGGCATCCCGGTGCACCCCGCCGATACCACCGGTGGCAAACACCTCAAGGCCACCCAAGGTGCACATGGCCAAGGTGGCGGCCACCGTGGTGGCCCCGTCGGCCTGATCGGCGACGGCAATACCCAGATCACGGGCCGACACTTTGCGCACCCCCTCGCGAGCGAGGAAGCGCTCGAGATCGTCCGGTTCCAGACCGAACGACGGGACGCCGCGCACCACGGCGGTCACGACCGGCGTCGCGCCAGCGGCGGCGACGGCGTCCATCATGCGGGTCGCCGCCTCGCGGTTGAATGGCGGCAGCAGCCCCTGCGCCAGCACGGAGCTTTCAAGGGCGACCATGGCACCACCGCGCTCGCGCGCGGCGTGAACGGCTGCGGTACTACAGGGGTGCGGCAGAGTGGCACTCACACTGGCCATAGTACAGCGCGGTGCACAGGGAGGCAACAGCATGGCCTCACACGTGCACCGCGGTCACTGCAAACCAGCGCCGGAATCAGACGGCGTCGTCGAACGCGTCGGCCTTGCGGTTCTCAACGAGTTCCCATTCGCTCGACGTGGGATCGTTCACGGCCAGCAGTTTGATGGTCTCGCCGGAATAGGCGTCAAACTCCTTGCCTTCGTTCTGGTAGACCTTGATCTGATGACCGCTCTCGAACTTGAGCACGATCAGCGGATGGGTGGAATTGGTGTACTGCTTGCGCAGCTTCTTCGGAGGCTGGAGGCTCATCGTCTTCGGGGGGCAAGGGGACCGGCGAAGGAACACTCCAAGTTGGTGCAAAGTGCTCCGGGACGCCAGACGGAGTTCCTGTTTATCGCATCATGGCACAGGTTATGCCATCATCGGGTATGTTCAGTTGTCCCCTTACTGGAGAACACGATGGCTTTTTCTGTTCGCACGCTCCTGCTGCCTGCCGTTCTGCTGGTCCTTCCGACCGTAGCCTCAGCCCAGGCGCCTCTCGTCACGGATCAGACGCCTTCCAGCGCGGTCGCTCAGGCACCAGCGATTGTCACGGGCGCCACGCCCCTCACCACCGCCGCCACGGCACCGGTGGCCGGTCAGCTGGCAGAAGCGCAACCCGTCGCGCTCAAGGCCCGCACCGCGCCGGCGCCGGCTCCCAAGGCCCCGCGGGGGGACACGTCCAACAATCGGGCGCTTATGATTGTTGGCGGGGTGGGTCTGGTGATAGGCGCGGTAATCGGTGGCGACGCAGGCACCCTTGTCATGCTTGGCTCGGCTGGCGTGGGTCTGCTCGGCCTGTACCGCTTTCTGCAGTGATCACGGCCGCCCCGATTCGGGGCGGCGCGGCACCATTCGCACCGGCGATTGCCTTCAGGCGATCGCCGGTTTTGCGTCCACCGGGTGATGGTGTGCTTTGGGGCGCCGGGGATCCCGCGCTTCCAGCCACGCATAGAGGACCGGCAATACGAACAGCGTGAGCACCGTGCTGGTAACCAGCCCGCCAATCACCACACTGGCCAGCGGCCGCTGCACTTCGCTCCCGGGGCTCGTACTGAGAGCCATGGGGACAAACCCCAGACTGGCGACCAATGCCGTCATGAGCACCGGCCGCAGCCGGTCGGCCGCTCCCCGTATTACCCGTCCGGCCACCGTCTCATCTTCCGGATCGTCGCTCAGGCGCATGTGGTTGAGATGTTCCACCATGACCACACCATTGAGCACGGCAATGCCGAACAGCGCAATGAACCCGATGCTTGCCGAGAGACTGAGGTTGAGGCCACGTAGCCAGAGGGCGGCAATGCCACCCACCAGGGCAAACGGCACATTGGAAAGCACCAGCACCGCCTGCGACACTGACCGGAACGAGAGAAAGAGCAGTCCGAAAATCAGGACCAGCGCGAGAGGCACCACCACCGTGAGCCGCCCCATGGCCCGCTGCTGATTCTCATATTGCCCGCCCCACTCCAGGAACACGCCCGGCGGCAATTTCACCTCGCGGGCTATCCGGGTGCGTACTTCCTGCACGAAGCTGCCAAGGTCGCGACCACGCACATTGCTCAGCACCAGTGACCGACGTTGCGCATCCTCGTGGCCAATGAGTTCCGGGCCGGTGGTACTCTGCACATCGGCCACCGCCGTGAGCGGCAACAGTTCACCGCCCGGGGCGCGAATGGTGAGCCTACCAATCGCAGCGGCATCGGCACGATATGCATCGGGGGTGCGGACAACGATATCTACCCGCCGGAAGCCATCAATCAGTTCGGCGGCCTTCTGGGACCCCATCGCCATATCCACGGCGTCACGCACATCCGCCACGGACAGGCCATACTGCGCCAAGGCTTCGCGCCGAATCTGCATGCGCACCTGCCCACTGCCGTCGGCGACTTCCACACCGACATCGGCATTGCCAGGCACGGTGGCGACAATGCGCAACAGCCGTTCGGCGATCGCCTGATTCTGGTCGAGATCGGGACCGACCACCTTGATCCCCAGATCGGTCTTGATACCGCTCTCGGCCTCATCCAGACGCATGGCCAGCGGCTGCGTGAACGACACATCCAACCCCGGTACCACGCGCAACGCCGAGTCGAGCTTGGTTACCAGTTCTTCCGTGCTGGATGCCGACGTCCATTCGTCGCGCGGCTTGAGGATGACGTACATGTCCCCCTCAAAAAGTCCCATGGCTTCAGTAGCGAGATCGGGGCGTCCTTCCTTGGTGACCGTCGTGACGACTTCGGGGAACTGCTTCACGATGCGCTCCGCCGCCAACGACAGCCGGGTGGCATCTGCCAGATCCACGCTTGGCATGCGACGGGTGGTGATCAGAATGGAGCCCTCGTCCAACTTGGGCATGAACTCCGTGCCGATGCGTGTGAGCGAGGCGACCGCAATCACCACCAGAACCGCCGACACGACGACAATGGGCTGCGGACGCTGGAGCACACCGGCCAGCGCGCTCCGATACCGCTGCGTGAGTGAGACCATCCACTTGGCCGGTTCGCCGTGCCCTTCCCGTAGCGCCCAGCTCGACACGGCCGGCACGTAGGTAAGCGCCAGGAACAACGACCCCAACACCGCGCACACCACCGTGAACGCCATGGGCTTGAACATGCGCCCTTCCATGCCATCCAAGGTGAAGATGGGGATGTACACGGCCACGATGATGGCAATCCCGAACAGGATGGGGCGTCCCACTTCGACGGCCGCGCGTTCAAAGAGCCCCTGCTTATTGGTCCCCGTGTGCGTCTCCATGCGGCGGATGAACCCTTCCACCATCACCACGGAGGCATCCACTATGAGCCCGAAGTCGAGCGCCCCCAGACTCATGAGGTTGGCGCTATACCCGAACAGCGCCATCCCCACGAACGCGATGAGCATGGAGATGGGGATGACGGAGGCCACAATGAGCGCCGCCCGCACGTTGCGCAGAAACAGGAAGAGCACCGCGATAACGAGCAGGCCACCTTCAACGAGGTTCTTGATGATGGTGTTGGTGGTACGCGCCACCAGGTCGGTCTGATCGTAGAACGGCACCACCTTCACGTGTGACGGCAACGAGGTCTTGATCTCCTCCATGCGGACGCGCACGGCAGCGATGACCTTGCGGGAGTCGGCACCCTTGAGTTTGAGCACCATGCCGCTCACGACCTCTTCCTCACCATCCTTGGTCACGGCACCGTTGCGTGGATGGGCGCCAAGGCGCACGGTGGCGACATCGCCCACACGCACCGGGGCACCGCGGTGCGACCCCACCACCACTCGCTCCACCTCCGCCGCCGACTCCACCCGTCCCAGTCCGCGCAGCGTGTAGCGCTCTCCGTTCTGCTCAAGATAGCTGCCACCGAACGCCAGCGTGTTGTTCGCGAGCGCGTTGTGCACATCCACGACCGTGTGCTGATAGCCCGCCAGCCGGACCGGATCGACAATGACTTCCACCCGCTCCGTGAGCCCGCCCCAGGAGTTCACTTCACTGACACCGGGCACCGTGCGCAGCCGCGGACGCACGACGTAGTCGTGCAGGGTTTTTAGCTGCGCGAGGGAGAGCGAATCGCTGGTGAGCACGTACTGATACAGCTCGCCCATGGGCGTGGAGACCGGCCCGAGCGCCGGCTCAATGCCCACGGGCAGCGCGCCCTTGGCGTCCGACAGTCGCTGCTGTACCAGCTGCCGTGCGAAGTACACATCCACGTTGTCGGGGAACGGCACCGTCACCAGAGACAGTCCGAACTTGGACACCGAACGCACGCCTTCCGCTCCCGGCACCCCCATGAGCCCGGACTCGATGGGATACGTGACCAACCGTTCCACTTCTTCCGGCGCCATCCCGGGCGCGACGGTGATGACTTCCACCCGCGTACCAGTGAGATCAGGGAAGGCATCGAACGGAATGTGCTGCAGCGCGTACAGGCCGGCGGTCATCAGGGCAAGCGTGAAGCCCACCACCACGCCGCGTCTTCGCAGCGCAAAATGAATCAGCGATTTCATGTGCTACTCCCCGCCGCCGGCACCACGGCGCTTGAGCAGCTCCGCCTTGGCGATGGCGGCACCACGCACCACCACCGCCGTGCCCTCCGGAAGGCCCGACAGCAGTTCCACGCGCTCCGCGTTTCGCCGTCCCACTCGCACCGGCATCGCCTTGATGAACAGTCCTTCGCCGCGCGGTTCCGACGCAAACACCACCGTATCGCCCTCCAGCGCCTGGACGGCACCGGCGGGGACGGTGAGTGCCGAGGTGGTACCGCTGCCGCTGATATCCGCCTGAACAAATGTTTCGGCACGCCCCACCGTTTTGCCTCGGCGCGTAGCGATGATTTGCACCATGCGCGTGAGCGTATCCACCGTGGGGGCCACGCGGGTTACCACGGCATCGAAGTGCTCCCCGGGGACCTCGGTGAGCGTATAGCGTACCGTAGCGCCCGTCTGAATACCCACCGCCTGCTGCTCCGGCACGTGCATTTCGATCTGCAGCTTCTCCGGGCTTCCGACGGTGACCAGCGGTGTGCCGGGGAGCACCACCGTGCCGGGCTGCGCCTCCCGTGAGGTGACCATGCCGGCAATCGGGGTGCGGATAATGACATCATGTTCGTCGGCACCTGCGGGCAGAGGGCCCAGGCCGGCCAGGTGTTCCACCAGCGCCCGCGCCCGGTCACGCTCGGCGACCGCCTGATCGTAGTTGGCGAGCGCAACCCGCTGCGCCACGTCCGCCCGTTCCAGTTCTGCCCGGGACATGGCTTTGTTGTCAAAGAGGCGTTTCGCCCGCGCGGCGGCCGTGATCGCCAGATCGCGTTCTGCTTCCATGGCGCTCACGCGCGCGGTGCCGCTGGCGAGGCTGCTGCGCGCGTCCATGATCTCGTGGCTGTGAATCATCACCAGCGCCTGCCCGGCAGAAACGCGATCGCCCACCCGCACCGTGACGTGCGTAATACGCCCCTCCGTAATGGAGCCAATGGTTTCGAGGCTGTTGGGATCCAGCTCCAGGCGCCCCGGGACGGTAACCGAGGCTCGCCAGGGCGCGGTGCGCGCGGTATCGATGGAGAGCCCGGCGATCTTGACGGCCTCCGCCGAGAGCGTGGCGCTGTCGAGCGTGGCCATCGATGCGGCCTCCGCGGCCGCATCGCCAGCAGGCGCCGACTCGGTACCTCCACACGCGTACAATGTGGCGACCGAGAGCATCAGCATCGTGCCGATGGCGGGACGCGCCACCTTCGTTGAACGGAATGACAGAACAGGCATGATCAGCGACCAGAGGGAGTCGAAGCGAGCACAGGGAGATCCAACGGGCTGTCGGCGTGCAGCCGGGCCCCGAGCGATCGTTCAAGTTCGAGCCGGGCCATCCAGGCATCACCGGCCCAGCGGAGCTGCGCCTGCATGGCGTCGGCGGCAGCACGCTCGGCGTCGAGCAGCTCCGTCAGCGTGATGTGCCCTTCGCGGTATGACAGGCGGGCAATCCGTGCCACGTCAGCGCCGCGCGCGTCAAAGGTTCCCGCGTCGAGCGCCGCCGATTGCACCTCCCGGTAGTGTTGCAGTGCACTCAGCACACCACCCTGCACCACCCGCAGCAGATCGTCACGCCACACGCGGGCCTCATTCAGTTGCCCGGTTGCCCGCTGACGCGCGCCACTATTGCGATTGAACACCGGCATGGGCATGGCCAGCCCAACCTGACCCGTCATGAATCCGCCAGTTTCCTTGGTTCCGCCCTGGAGTTGCACTTCTCCCAACACGCCGCGGTGTTCGGCTGTAAGGCGGCGCTGGGCTTCCTGCACCGCCGCCTCGCGGGCGCGCACTTCGGCCCGATGCGTGAGGGCTGCACTGACGGCCGTGGCGGAATCCGGCGCGCTGGGGAGCGTGGGCGCCTGGATGGCCGCGACCAGTGGGAGTTGCGTGTCGGATACGCCCAGCAAACGGGCCAGCTCTGTGCGGGCCACGATGGCCTCATTGCGCGCGCTCACCAGGGCCACCCGCGCGCGGTCTGCCTCCAGCGACGTGCGCAGGCCCACGGCCTCGCTCACGAGTCCTTCGCGCAGACGCTCATTATCCACCCGGGCGATCTCCCGCAGCGCGTCATGCTGCTGCGTGACGATCTCGAGGGTGCCGAGCGCGGAGGCGGCGCGCAGCCAGGCGCGTGCCACGGTCAGTTCCGCATCGCGCTGGTCGGCGCTGGCGTCGGCAGTGACCCGCTGTCGGCCAGCCGCGGCCGCCTGACGCAAGGCGAGGCGACGGCCAGAGAAATCAAAGGGGAGGTAAACGGTGGCAAAGATGTCCGGCTGCAGCGGACTGCCAAGATTTTCCCGCCGCCATTCGATACTCGGGTTCATCCACTGTGTGGATTCGCCAACCTGCCCCAGCCCTACTTGCCGACGGGCATCGGTCATTTTGCGGAGCGGTCCGGATTGTCGGGCCACAGCGAGGGCCTCCGGCAATCCCAACGTGGATTGCGCCTGGAGTGGCGAGGGGGCGCCGGCAGCGAGCAGCAGCGTGGCAACGGCCACAGTGGGCAGTACACGGATCGCAGACATGGGACCAACGTACGGTCTGTACATGAATGCTTCGTGAACTGGTGCGTACGCCGGGATTGCACTCCGCCGTGCGTTCCTGCGCCGGTCGCAGTATCACATGCCCGGTCGGCAGCGGCGAAAACGACGGTTGGCCGTGCGATTAGTCACAAGGAAGCAACATACTTGTTTAAGTACTGGTCGTTCCAAGCCGATGAAATGGGAGAGGCGACGACTCCGCCTTTCGAAATTCCCCCAGCTCCCTATGCCGTGCCTGTCCCGACGCCCATGTTTACGAACGCGGTGATCGATGCCGATCGCCAGGCTCCTGATCCACTCTCCCTGCTCGTCCGCGCCTATGATCGCGCGATTCGGGCCTGCGAGACGTTTGATCATCGGGGGGCCATTGCGTCCATCTCTGTCCTCCGGGACGCCCTCGACCTCGATTCCCCCGCGTCCCGCAGCTTCGACTCCCTGTACAAGTGGTGTCTCGAGCGTGTTGATGCGCACGATTTCATGGGTGCGGCGCAATGCCTGCGAACGCTCCGCGACGCATGGCGCCGGGCCAGCCAGCCTTCACCGCTGGTCAGTCCTTCGACCTGGGACGACCTGCCCATCTGCTGAACAGGGCGCGGCGCGCACCGGCATCAGGTGGCCGGGACCGCCAGAGGCAACGCCACGGTAAAGCGGGCACCGCCCAGGTCACTCCGGTCCACGAGAATATCGCCGGCATGCCGCCGCACAATCCAGGCGGCAATGGCGAGACCGAGACCGCTCCCATCCGCCCGCCGGTGGCGCGCGGACTCCGCTCGATAAAATCGGTCGAAGATACGGCCGCGGTCTTCGGTAGCCACGCCGGGGCCATCGTCTTCCACGGTGAAGATGGCACGCCCGTTCTGCGGACGCACCGACAGACGAACAGTTCCCGCCACGGCGCCATAGCGTAGCGCGTTATCCACGAGCACGCCGCAGAGTCGCGCGAGCAAGGTGGCATCGCCCTCGATGGGCGTTTCTTCGAGCGCGTTCACTTCCAGACGCACCCCGAGTTGCTGTGCCTGCGGTTGCCACCGCGGGATTTCGTCCGCAATGAGGTCATCGAGAAACAGCCGCGAGGCGTTCGTCATGACCTCGTCGCCCGTTGCGTCGGCGCGCGCCAGCTGCAGCAATTCATCCACCTGATGGGTCACGGCGCGGAGTTCACAGTCGAGCGCCGAGAGAATATCCTCCCGCTCGGCCACGGTGGGCACGTGCGCGGCCGACAACAGCGCCAATTCCACGCGGGCGCGCATGCGCGCAATGGGGGTGCGAAGTTCGTGGGCGGCGTCCGCGAGAAATTGCCGCTGTTGCGTGAGCGCGCCGTCGAGGCGATCGAGCAGGGCGTTGAAGCGCGTCCCCAGCCGTCCCAGCTCATCGTCAGGATCGCTGATAGGCAATCGCGCCCCGCTCGCCGGCGCAATGCGCGCGGCGGCGGCCGCCATGCGACGTACCGGCTCCAGCGTTCGGCCCGTCAGCCACCAGCCGGCAATGGCCGCCGCGAGCACCAGCAGCGGAATTCCAAAGAGAAACCACCGATCAATGCGTCCCTGGAGGCCCTGCATATTGGCCAGACTGGCATCCACTTCCACCTGCCACCCTGGCGCCAGATCAGGGTCGAGCGGAAAGCGCACCGACTGGAGCGGCGTAGCGATCGATTTCACCTGCGCGCGCGGCATCCGCGTGCGCGTGCGGAACAGGGTGCCATCGGGTCGCCGGTAGCGAATGATGCGATCCTCGAAGACCAGTTCACCGGAGATATGCGTGAGCGTGGCGTCGATGGTGCGGTACTCATTCACTTCCGTGCGGAAGAACTGGGTGACCAGTCCGGCGGATGCGCGCACCGACTCCTCAAATTCCCGCTCGAGGGTGGCTCGCAGGGCAAAGCGCAGCACCGTGGCCGCACTCACCAGTACCAGCAGCAGGGTCGCCGCATACAGCACCGTGAAGCGCAACCGGATGCGTGGACGACTCACATCGCGGGGCATCACTCGCGCGGTGGGGCCAGGCGGTACCCGGCACCGCGCACCGTACTGAGGAGCGGTTCGTCGTGCGGGCCGTCCACTTTCCGTCGCAAGCGGGCGATGTAGACGTCAATCACGTTGCTCATGGGGTCGAAATTGTCGTCCCATGCATGTTCACCAATGAATTCCCGGGTCAGCACCCGGCCGGAGGCGCGCATGAGCACCTCAAGGACGGCAAACTCCTTGGTGGTCAGGGTGATCTCGCGTGCGCCCCGACGGGCTTCCCGGGTGGCCGGATCGAGAATGAGGTCACTGACCTGCAGTCGGGTAGGAGCCGCGTGATCGGGACGACGCAACAGGGCGCGCACGCGGGCCACGAGTTCGCCAAGGGCGTAAGGTTTGACGAGGTAGTCGTCCGCGCCGAGATCAAGCCCGGCGATGCGGTCGTCCACCCCGTCACGCGCCGTGGCCATGAGGATGCGGGGGGCTGGCACCCGGGCCCGAAACACCGTGCAGAGGGCAAAGCCATCGTCGTCGGGGAGACGAATATCCAGAATCACGGCATCATATGGGCTGACGGCAGCCAGTTCGCGCGCCATCTTCCCCGTAGCGGCGGGATCAACGGCAAAGCCCGTTGCCCGGAGGTATGCCGTTGCGCTCTCACGCAGCGTATCGTCGTCTTCCACCAGGAGCACACGCATGCCTGTAATCTACGATGCGAGATGAATCACGCATGAATCGTGAGGGAGAACGACGGTGACGCGGTTCGTACTGCCCGACGACAGCCTGCCCATTGACCGCACCGGCCCGCACCGTGCGGTGCCTCGCATTGGCGTGGTAATGGGCGGGGGGGCGCTGAAGGGGCTGGCCCATGTGGGGGCCCTCCGCGCCATCCGCGAGGCAGGCATCACTCCCAAGCTGTACGCCGGTTCCAGCATTGGGGCCATGATTGCCGCCGCTGCGGCCAGTGGCCGCGCGCCGGAGGACCTCATGAAGCGCGCGCTCGGCGTGCGCCGACGCGATCTGTTCCGCATCAATCACATGGGGATGATCATGGAGCGCATGCTGTCGCGTTCCATCTACCTTGAGGCGCCACTGCGCGCCTTGTGCGATGAATTGGTAGACGAAGGGACCTTCGACAGCTTTGCGAATCCCCTGCTGGTGTCGGCGGTGGACATTGAACGGGGACTCCCGGTGGTGTTCGGACGCCCGGGGTTTCGGAATGTGCGTGTGCGCGATGCGGTGTATGCCTCGTGTGCCCTGCCCGGTTTCTTCCCGCCCGGGGTGGTAGGGGACCGGGTGTGCATTGATGGCGGCACGATGGACAATCTGCCCGTGAACATTGCCGGGCTGGATGTTGATGCCATTATCGCGGTGGATGTCGGCATTGCTGACGTGCCGCACGCGGCCGGTGTGGCCGAACAGGGGTTCGCCACCATTTTCATGCGTGCCGCCACCATGATGATGCACGAGATGCAGCAGGCGACGCTCGATCGGTGGTCGGGGCCGCCCATGTTGCTGGTGCGTCCCAAGGTGTCGCACATTGGCTGGTTTTCCTTCTCCCATATGGAGCAGTTGCTCGAAGTGGGCTACGAATCCACCAGAGAGGCGCTCAAGCACCTGTTGGAAGCGCTGGCAGCGCCGGGGGGCATTTTCCCCCGTATCGAGATGGAGATTGGCGTGGACCGGGAACGCTGCACCGGATGTGGATTATGTGCCGCGCATCATTCTTCTCTGATGGCGCTGGACTCCTCCCATCGCGCATATCCACTGGAGCAGGTGCACATTTTCTCCCCGGCCGACGCCGCATTTGCCCGGTGTTGTCCGGTGGAAGCCATCAGCGTTGGCCCGGTCGCACACCGGGATCCCGTGGCCGACCGGCTGGCCCAGTCTGCCTGATGGCCGCTCATCCTCTGTCCATGTCTTGTCATGCCTGACCAGTACTACGAAAACATTCGCGCCCAGATCAAGGCGGCGGCCGGCAGCGGCGCCAGCAAGTCCGACGTTCTCTGGGCTGTCGCCGACGGCGTGGCGACGGTGATTGACGGCGCGACCGGCACCGGCTTTGCCGGCGCGGCCAACTCGGCGGTGCAGGGGGTCTATTCGGCGGCGTCTTCGCAGAACAGCGGAGTAATCCCCAACCCGTGGATGGTGTGGAACGGTCATGACGATGCGGAATCACCGACCACCAAGGCGTACCTGAAGCACCGCGGGCGCATGCAGCTGGGCGGTGCGGCCGTCTCGGCGGCGGGCGCGCTGGCGGCGGCGGGTACCGTGGCCGACGTGGGCGCCCTGCTGTCCCATGGCAACGCCACCGGCTCCACCGTGGCGCACCTCCTCAAGTTCAAGGCCATTGCCAAGGGCTACAAGCAGAGCGAGACCATCTCCGGCTGGATTGATGTGCTCATGAAGATGAAGGCGCTCAAGGGTGCCGTGCGCGGTGGTCAGTTTGCGGCAGCGGTGGCGGCGCCCATTCCATGGGGTGGCGCTACGGCGGTCTCCATTACGGCCGGCGTGTTGGCGGCCGGTGCCAAGCTGGGCATCAAGCTCAAGTTTTCCAACCTGTGCGCCATGACGGCCATGGACCTGCACTGGCGCTGTTACCAGGAGACGGCCCTGCTGGGGGGCATTCGCGGGATGAGCGCCGGGACTGGGCCGGCCAACCGTATTCTCCAGGAGTTGTTCATCCGCCGAGGGATGACCCGAGTGTTTGGACAGCACAACCTGCCTGGACTGGTGAAGGAGCCAGGGGGCTGGCTGGCCATCAATGACAAGCTTTTGCTGATCTAGACAATCTGCGGGACGGGTCCGCTGGCCTTGTCCCGTCCCGCGGCCGATATTACCCGGTAGCCTCGTCGGTACCGGGCATCCTGTGCAGTCGCAGGAAGTTACGGCGCGATGAGTGGCTCCGTTCCAGACGCGCGTGGCCACCCGAGGGGTTCGGTACGCGCAGGACACTCCCCTTTATGTCGCATCCCAATTCGTTCGGCAGCCGCTCCACCCTGAAAGTGGGCGACCGTCAGTATGCGTACTTCCGACTCGATGCCCTTGATGGCCTCGCCGGGAGCACGGCCAGCACGCTCCCGTTCTCGTTGCGCGTGCTCCTCGAAAACCTGCTGCGAGGCGAAGACAACGCCTTCGTGAAGCAGGCAGACGTTGAGGCGCTGGCGCGCTGGAACGTCAAGGCATCGGTAGACAAGGAGATTGCCTTCCGCACCGCGCGGGTGCTGCTGCAGGACTTCACCGGCGTGCCCTGTGTCGTGGATCTCGCGGCCATGCGCGACGCCATGGTGGCGCTGGGCGGCGACCCCACTCGCATCAATCCGCTGCAGCCCGTGGATCTGGTCATCGACCACTCGGTGCAGGTGGATGAATACGGCACCGAAGCGGCGCTGCTGCTCAACACGGAGCTCGAGTTCGAGCGCAACGGCGAACGCTATCAGTTCCTCAAGTGGGGACAGACGGCGCTGCGCAACTTCCGCGCGGTTCCGCCGGGCACGGGCATCTGCCACCAGGTGAATCTCGAGTATCTCGCGCAGGTGGTGTTCACCGCGCCGGACGGCACCGAGACGCTCGCGTATTGCGACTCCCTCGTGGGCACCGACTCGCACACCACCATGATCAACGGCCTCGGTGTGTTGGGCTGGGGTGTGGGCGGCATTGAAGCGGAAGCCGCCATGTTGGGGCAGCCGGTGAGCATGCTGATCCCCGAAGTCATTGGCTTCAAGCTGCACGGCAAGCTGCCAGCTGGCGCGACGGCAACGGATCTGGTGCTGACCTGCACGGAAATGCTGCGCAAGAAGAAAGTGGTGGGCAAGTTCGTGGAGTTCTACGGCACGGGGCTGTCGAGCCTCGCGCTCGCCGACCGCGCCACCATTGCCAACATGGCCCCGGAGTACGGCGCCACGATGGGCTTCTTCCCGGTGGACGACGAGACGCTGAAGTATCTGCGACTCTCCGGCCGCACCGAGGAGCAGGTGGCGCTGGTGGAAGCGTATACCAAGGCGCAGGGGCTGTTCCGCACCGATGCCACCCCTGATCCGGTGTTCACGGATACGCTCGAACTGGATCTGAGCACGGTGGTGCCGAGCCTCGCCGGCCCCAAGCGCCCGCAGGATCGCGTACCGCTCTCGCAGAGCAAGGCGATGTACCGTGAAGCACTCGCCGCGCAGCGCGCGGTGCAGAACGGCACGGCGGCCAACGGTGCTGCGGCAGCCACCATGGTGGCAGAAGGTGGCCCGGCCGACGCGGCCGGTGTGTCGGTGACCTACAAGGGACAGAGCTTTACGCTGAGCGATGGCCATGTGGTGATTGCGGCAATCACGAGCTGCACCAACACCTCCAATCCGTCGGTCATGCTGGCGGCCGGCCTGCTGGCACAGAAGGCGGTCGCGCTGGGGCTGACCAGCAAGCCGTGGGTGAAGACGTCGCTGGCCCCGGGCTCCAAGGTGGCCACGGAGTACTTCCACAAGGCCGGGCTGATGGACTCGCTCAATGCGCTCGGCTTCAACGTGGTGGGCTACGGCTGCACGACGTGCATTGGCAACTCGGGTCCGTTGCCCACCGAGATCAGCGAAGCGATTGATGCGGGCAAGCTCAACGTGGCGGCGGTGCTCTCGGGCAACCGCAACTTTGAAGGGCGTGTGAATCCGCAGACGCGCTTCAATTATCTGGCCAGTCCGCCGCTGGTGGTGGCGTACGCCCTGGCCGGCCGCATGGATATCGACATGGCCACGGAACCGTTGGGCATTGGTGCCAACGGCCCGGTGTTCCTGCGCGATATCTGGCCGACCCAGCAGGAAGTGGAAGACACGATTCTCGGCAGTGTGAAGCGGGAGCAGTTCACCACGCAGTACGCCGATGCGTTCAAGGGTGACAAGTACTGGCAGGCCATTGAAGCGCCCACGGGTAGCCAGTACGCGTGGGACAGCAACAGCACGTACGTGAAGAACCCGCCGTACTTCGATGGCATGACGATGACGCCGCCGGGCATTCGCCCGATCACGGGCGCCAAGGTGCTGGGCATGTTCGGTGATTCGATCACCACCGACCACATTTCGCCGGCCGGTTCCATTGCGGCCGCGAGCCCCGCCGGCAAGTACCTGTCGGCGCTGGGCGTGGAGAAGAAGGACTTCAACTCGTACGGCGCCCGTCGCGGCAATCATGAGGTCATGATGCGCGGCACCTTCGCCAACATCCGTCTCAAGAACGAACTGACGGGGGGCAAGGAAGGGTGGTGGACGGCCACGGCGCCGGGTGCGGAGCCGGAAGCGCTCTACGATGTCGCCATGGCCCGTCAGGCGGCGGGCGTGGCGCAGATCGTCATTGCGGGCAAGGAATACGGCACGGGCTCGTCGCGTGACTGGGCGGCCAAGGGCACGATGCTGCTGGGCGTGCGTGCGGTGATCGCCGAGAGCTTCGAGCGCATTCATCGCAGCAACCTGGTGGGCATGGGTGTGTTGCCGTGCGAGTTCGTGAACGGCGAAACGCGGCAGTCGCTGGGGCTGACGGGTTTCGAGACGTACGAGATTGTGGGGCTCGATGACACGCTCACGCCGCGCGCGACGCTCACGGTGCAGGCCACGGCGCCGGACGGCAGCGTGAAGTCGTTCAGCGTGCGGTGCCGCATCGATACGCCGGAAGAAATGCAGTATTACAAGCACGGCGGCATTTTGCCGTACGTGTTGCGGAGTCTGGTGGCGCGCTAACGGTCGGTTCGCGCGAGACGGGTGGTTCGCGCGAGACGGGTGGTTCGCGCGAGACGGGTGGTTCGCGCGAGACGGGTGGTTCGCGCGAGACGGGTGGTTCGCGCGAGACGCCCCGAACGATTGAGGCCCCGGTCGCGAGTGCTCTTCGGGGGTGGCCGTGCGCATACGCGCCGGCGTCACCCCCTCAGGGACTCGCTCTCCGGGGCCTCAATCGTTCGGGGCTGTTCTCTTGGCACGCGCACGCTCACGCGGGCGCCGACGACACCCCCTCGGAGGCCACTCGCCGAGCATACGACGCCGCCGGGGCTGGTTCGTAAAGGCTCGCACTTTTTCGGTCGTACGCGCATTGTAGTTTGTGAACATTTGCATTCTTGAGAATAAGGACGAATCACACTGTGCTTAAGCGACTGATAAGCCGGCCGAATTACGGCATACCGCTGCTTCGACACCCCGACGGATCGGTTGTGGCGCGAACGTGGTGGGGGGCATGGCGCAATTTTCGTATTCCCGCGGAACACGTCGCGAACGTCGAAGCCGACTTGCGTTTCGCGAGCGGATTGAACTGGTGGGTCACTACGCTCCTGTTTATCGGCGTGCTGACGTGGGGCACTGAAGCCTTCCTGCTTCTGCTGCCGATCTCACTCGTTTCCACGGTGGTACAAGTGTGGTATCCAATGCGGCGCGTAGGGCAATTTCCGGTAATCGAAATTGACCGCTCGTCGTTACGACCATACAACTGACCGCGCCCTTTAGTCATGACCGGGCAACAGGTATCGTCGCTACCACACTATGGAGCGAGAAGGGATTACAGAGGTACGCTAACGCCGGCTCGTGTCCCGAGCGCGAGAGGCCCCGGGGAGCGAGTCCCTGAGGGGGTGACGCCGGCGCGTATGCGCCCGGCCTCCCCCGAAGAGCACTCGCGACCGGGGCCTCACGCGCTCGGAACCCGATTGGGACCCGCTCAGGGCGCCGGACGCGCCCCCGCAGCCGCCTGAATGGCCGCACCAAGGTCGGTGTAGGCGGCTTCCGACATCTGATTGAACGGCCGCGCGATATACGCAATGCGCCCCGCCGGATCGATCACGTACAGATGGCGCTTGTGCCACAACAGACCGCTGGCGCCGTAGGCTTTGCCCACCGCCTTGTTGCCGTCGGTGGCGAACCGGAAGGGGAATTTCTTCTTCTGCGACCACCCATACAGATCGCCGCTGTCGTCGGTACTGACGCCCACCAGCGTCACCTTGTTGCCGCCATTGAAGAGCGCCGCGTAGCGATCACGATAGCTCTCCATTTGCGTCGTGCACCCGGGTGTCCCGGCCTGCGGGAAGAACGCCAGCACCACCACTTCGCCCTTGTGTGCAGAGAGCGTGAAGGGGGTGCGGTCCACGCCAATGGCCGACACCGTGGTCACACTGAAGTCCGGCGCCATATCGCCCACCTTGAGTGACTGGGCAGCGAGTGGCGAATCGGCAAACGGCGCGGTGGCCAGCGCCAGGGTCAAGGCAAACGGAGCGAAGGAGCGCAGCAACACGAATGGTCCGGGCGAGAGTGAGCATCGCGAGCTGGCGCTCGTACCCCATGAGCGAGCCAACCGATCCCGCTGTTCCCGGCAGGCACGAAACGGCGAAGCTCCGAACGTTGAAGGCCCCGGCGAGCGAGTCCCTGAGGGGGTGACGCCGGCGCGACAGCGCACGGCCACCCCCGAAGAGCACTCGCGACCGGGGCCTTCAACGTTCGGGGCGTCTCACGTCACACGCCCAAATGTCTGCCGATCAGCGATCGTCGTCTTCCCCGTCACGGTCCTTGTCACGGAACGCGCGGAACGCGTTGCGGATGTTGTTCTGAATCTTGGCGCGCACGAAGCCCGGCGTGTTCCCCTCGGCCGGCGAGTACAACCCACCGTTCGGGCGCACGAACCAGTCCTTCATGTCGATTGTGACCGTCACATCGTCACCCCCCTCGCCAATCGTGATCGGCGCGGTCAACGGCACCTCCAGCTTCGCATTCACATCATGCGTGAACGTGAACGCCTGCCCGTTGTATGTCCCTTGCAGACGAATGCTGATGCCGCGGAAATCCGGGTTGGCCTGACGGAACGCCAGATCGGCCGAATCACTGCTGGACACCTTGTGAATGGACAGCCGCACCGACGAATACGTCCCTTCCGGCACCATGACGGCGACCCGGCCGCCGTCGGCGCCAGTGACCGGCACATCCACCAGATACGGACCGACCCGGATGGTGGGGCAGTCATCGTCATCGTCATCATCGTCGTCGCTCGACGATTGCTTGCTGCTTCCCGACTTTCCGTTCGACGACGACGCTGCCACCACGATGGACGATGAGCTGTTGTCATCATCATCGTCATCATCGGTGCAGGTGGCCGCTGCCGACTTGAGCTTCACATCCTTGACCACGATCTGCGCCTTGGAGATCAGAATCACGTCAGCGCCGCTGGTGATGCTGAACCCCGCCGGCGTGGTGGCAACCTGCGCCGACCCGGTCGTGTTGGCGGAACCGTCGGCCGACTGCACATTGGCCGAAGCCGACGTGGTGGCGAGCTGGAAGCCGACTCCGACTTGCGCGGACTTGTTGGGGCCTGTGCCCTCTCCGCACGCGGCAAGCAGCGCGGCGCCAGCGCACAGTGAGAACGACAGCGCCTGATTGGGCAAACGCACCATATTGCACATTCTCCGTTGGGTGTTTGGAATCCGGCCGGCAGGACCACGGGGCCCACCAGCGCACGGGGTGACCGGAACACCTGTAAGTTCAACACACCAGTCTCGACTGTCAGTGATGTAGCGCACGACTGGCCATTGTCGCCGTTACTCGTGTGGCATCGGTTGTCACGAACAATCACGACGTATCACGCCGGTCCCTCCACGCCCTTCACCCGATCGCTCCCGTGATTGCCTTGCTGGTGAACCCGGTCGCTGGCCGCGGCGACGCTCGACGGCGCGCCGAGGCCGTGGAAGCGGCCCTCCGTACGACAGGTGCCCTGCAGCGCTACGAAACACAGTCGCGCGGGGATGAGCGTCGGTGTGCACGCGAGGCCTGCGCGGCCGGAGCCACCGTGCTGGCCGTTGTTGGCGGTGATGGATCAGTGCATCACGCGGCGCGCGGCCTGTTGGATGTGGGAGCTCCCATTCCCCTGGCGATCTTTGCTGCCGGGACCGGGAATGACTTTGTCAAATCGTTGCAAACCCCGGCGCATGATGCCGTGGCCATGGCGGCCGCGGTGGCGCGTGGGCAAACGCAGGCGGTAGATGTTGGCGTGATCGACTCGGTCCCGTTTCTCAACGCCGCAGGGCTGGGCTTTGACGTGGAGGTGCTGGAGCGCATGCAGCACCCGCTGTGGTTCACGGGCACCGCCGCCTACGTGGTAACGGCCGTACGGGCACTCTTTGGCTATACCGGCTTCACTGTACAGCACCCCGACACATCTCCGCCCGCCAGCGACCACCGACTGATGACCGTCTTTGCCAATGGACGCGTGTTCGGCGGCACCTTTCAGATTGCCCCCACCGCGTCGCTCACCGACGGACGACTCGACGTCGTCAACATTGCGTCGCTGGCGCCGCTCGCCCGCCCCGCCGTGTTCTGGCGCGCCACGCGCGGCACGCACCTGCAGCACCCTGCCGTACACCATTCACAAACGGTGGCGACCACCATTACGAGCCCCACGCCCTTGCCCTTTGAGGCCGACGGCGAATTGTATCGCGCCAGCAATACCACCATTCAGATTGCCGTCCGTCCCGCCGCGCTGCGCGTGATTGTCTGATCGCCGCACACATCGCGCCACAAAAGAAAAGACCCGGAGATCGACCACGCCCCCACGCGTTTGGTCGTTCCGGGTCTCTCTCGTTCGGCGCCCCCTCCACGAAGCCTCCGAACATCCTGCGTACTCCCCCTGCAACTCTTCTGACACCACAACCTCTTGGAGGGTTGCAATGCTCGTGCGCTGTTACGGATTTTTGACCTGATGCCCAATGAGTCCACCCAATACAGCCCCGCCCAGTGCGCCAATCGCCGCGCCCTTGGCTTTGTCACGTGATGAGATCACCCCAATCGCCGCGCCGCTGGCCGCGCCAATGATGGCCCCCTTCTGCGTGTTGCGACGCTCCTGATACACGCCACTGCCGCCACTTCCCGACCCCCCGCCGCTCCCGGCGGTGCTGGTGCGACGCACGGTGGACTGCTGCGGCACGTACACCACCCGCGTGGGCGCCGGCTGCGGATACGGCGCCGGATAGGCCTGGGGCGGATACGGTTGCGGATAGCCCTGCGGAGCCTGCCCCGGGTACGGCGCGTAGCCCTGTTGGTACCCCGGCGCATACCCCTGGGGATAACCCATTTCCGCCGGTCCCATGAACTGCTGACGATTGGCAGGTGCCTGAGAGGCCGCCATGAGATCGGCGCGCAACTGATCGTCGAGCGTTCGATCCTCGCCACTGCACGCCGTGAGCACGCCAAACGCGACGGGTGCCAGCAGCGGGATCGCAGCGGTGCGGAGACGGGTATAGATGGCCGACATGACGTCCTCCTCGGTAAAGCGGGCGGGCACTATGCGCCGCCGACACCCACAGACCGAGGCAGGGGGCGTGCCAGAGTATTCAACTCCCATTCACCCCGGAAACCACCCTTCCGGGCCGTTCGTTGTCCTCCAGTGTGGTCAATGGACCGTCCCCTTGGTGGACACCCTGTTCACTTCGGGATAGCGTTCCTGCAGATCCTTCCGTTCGACCCAACCTCAGGAGTATTCGATGTCTTTCCGTTCGCGTGTCGCATCGACCGTGGCCCTGCTTGCAACGGCCGTGGCGCTCGCGCCCTCGGCGGCCGCCGCCCAGACCACGCTCAAGGTGGGCGACATGGCCCCTGACTTCACCGTGACCAGCGTTACGGCCAAGGGCGTGGACGCCAAGCCCTTCACGCTGTCCGAGCACAAGGGCGAAACCGTCGTGCTGGCGTTCTTCCCCAAGGCCCGCACCAGCGGGTGCACCGTGCAGATGGAGTCGTACCGCGACAAGTACGCCGACATCTTTAAGGGCGGAAAGAAAGTCACGCTGGTTGGCGTGAGCCCTGACCCGGACAGCGCCCTGACCTCGTGGGCCGTGGATGCGAAGTTCCAGTTCCACTTTGCCGCCGACACCGAGCGCAAGGTCGGAGTGGCCTACGGTGCCAGCACGGGCACGGGCTACCACAAGCGGCACCTGTACGTGATCGACCCGCAGGGGCGCATTGCCTACATTGCCACGCCGTTCAACCAGATGTCGGCCGATGCCTACACGGACCTCGGCTCGGCGATCTCCAAGTCGGTCGGCACGAAGTAACCGTTTGGCCTTGCCACACACGGCGAGTTGTGTGAAGTCTCGCTGATGCCACGTTCCAATCCCCGCGCCCTGCTCACCGCCTTTCACGAGGCGGCCGTGCAGGGCGCGGCGCCGTTTGCGCGCACCCGCGATGCCCTGCACCGCTGGTGGGCGGCGCAGTCCCTTCCACCGGCCCACGACGCGCCGGTGTATCTGTTTGCGCTGGGCAAGGCCGCTCCCGCCATGGCGGCCGGTGCCTTTGCCGCGCTGACGGAGCTACGAGTCGCCGTCACCGATGGGATCGTGGTCTCCGCGCATGTGCCCACGGCACGCGACTGGCACGACCTGCCCGTACCGGAAGTGCTGCGCGTCCGGCAAGGGGATCATCCGGTGCCCGGCCCCAATTCGCTGGCCGCCGCCGAAGCCATTGAAGACCTGCTGTTCGACATGGAGCCGAACGCCGTGGCGATCGTGCTCCTCTCCGGTGGCACCACGGCGTTGTGTGCGGCCCCCATCCCGGCGCTGTCGCAAACCGTGGGGAACGCCGAGGCCGCACAGGCCTACATCGCCAACCTGGCGCAGACGCTCCTTGAGTCGGGGCTCGCCATTCACGAAATGAACGCCATTCGTCGGCGAGTCCTGCGCTTCGGGGCCGGACGGCTGGCCACGGCACTCGCCGCGCGTGACGCGCAGGTGATTGCCACCTTCGCCATCAGCGATGTCATTGGTGACGATCCCGCCGTCATTGGCTCAGGCCCGTGCACCCCCGACCCGCTCGACGACGCCGACTTTCTCGCGTTGTTGGATGCGCATGACATGCGCGCGCGGCTGCAGCGCGGCATGAGTCAGCTGTTGGGGCTCACCGGCGACGGGGTGCCGCCGGCCGTGGCGACAGTGAACCACCCCGCGTTCGCGCGGGTGCAGTACACGCTGGTAGCACGCAACGCCGACGCCGTGGCGGCATTGGCCGAGGCCGCGCGCGCTGCCGGTATTGAAACCGTGCAGGTGGATGACGTGCCTATGGAAGGCGACGCGGCCGCACTTGGCGATTGGTTTGCCCGTCGAATGCTGACGCTGGCGCGGGCCGTGCCGGCCGGTGAATCGGCGCTGGTCGTGTGTGGCGGCGAACCCGTGGTGCACCTGCGGGACACGATCGAGCGCGCGATGCAGGCTGGTGACGACGATGACGCGCGCCTCGACGAATTTGCCAGCGCCACCCCGCTCCTCATTCAACCACGGTCGGCAGCCGACGAACCGCTGCGCGGAGGACGCATGCAGGTTTTGGCGCTCTCCGCCGCATTGGCGCTCGAACAGGCCACCGCGCGCGGCGAAAGGAATGCGTGGCGTGTTTCCGTGCTGGCAGCGGGGACCGACGGGCGCGACGGCCCCACAGACGCCGCCGGGGCCATTGTGGATGCCGCGGTACCGGCGTTGGCCCGCCGTGGGTCCCGGACGCCCGAGGAAGACCTGACCACCGGTCGCTCCTGGTATTCACTCGACGCGGCCGATGCGCTGCTGCGCACCGGCCCCACCGGCACCAACGTCATGGACGTGGTGGCCATGCTGATCAGCTGACTGCTCAGTACTTGCAGTCCGTCGAGTAGATGTCCTTGGAGAACCCGGCCTGTTCCGCATCCGCCATGGACGCAAAGCCGACCTGATCCGCGCTCTTGATGAGCTTCACGGTGTGGCAGTTGGCCGGGAAGTATTTCTTGTTCTTCACCGAGCCCACAAAAGGCGCATTCGCCACGGCGATGGCGTTGGCGATGGCGGTCTGCGACGCGCTGGGCACGGCGTTCTGTACGCCACCTGACGTGGCGGCAGGTGCAGACGCGCAGGCGGTGGCCACCAGCGCCACGGCGGCAGTCACGGTCATACGAACGGAACGAGGAATCGACGGCATGGCACCAGGGGAAAGGCCTACGTGGCGGTTTTGGCGAGCGGCAGCTTGGTGCGTTCCGACAAAATGCGACGGTCGCGTCATACTTCCGCTCAGTTAACAGCGTTAAATCTTGACGGTAGCGTCATGTTGTCAATGGGCGGGGATCACCGTAACGTCTGTGAATGCCTGCCAAACGTTCTGCTCCCCGTTCGCCATCGGATGAGTCCGCCGTGGCGGTTCCACCGCCGCCAGCCCCCGACGTCGTCAGCGATCTCCCTCAGGCGACCGACGCCTACCGCCGTCGTCCCCGGCAGTCCCGAGGGCAGGCCCGTGTTGAACTCCTGCTGGATGCCGCCGCCACGGTGATTGCCACCCAGGGGATTGAGGCGGCCACGGCAGAAGCCATTGCCCTGGAGGCCCGGACGGCCAAAGGCTCACTGTACCAGTTCTTTCCCAATCGTGATGCGGTGCTGGCGGCGCTGGCGCTCCGCTATGCCGACGAGATGCGGACCATTCACGAGCGGGCCTTTCCCATGGATTCCCACGGATTGCCGCTCGACCGTCTGATTGATCGCATCGTCAAACCCCTGGCGGAGTTCCATGATCGGAACCCGGCCTTCCGCCGCGTGTTTGCCAGCCATGATGGCCCTGTAGACGACACCCGGTCAGCGCCTGCCCGCCTGCGCGCGCAGCTGTTCGATTCGTTCGTGGACCGCCTGGATGTGCTCTTTGCCAGCCGCAATCCCAAACTGCCCACCCGCGATCGCCGCCGCGCCGCGCTGGTGGCCGCCAGTGTGGGGCAGTCGCTGCTGGCGCGCCGGGCTCGTGCGCAGGCAGCAGACAAGAAACCGCTGCTCGATGACCTGCGGCGCCTGTTGCTCGCGTATCTGGAGCCAATGTTGGAGCCGGCGCCGCCGCCGAAGGCCCGCGGGAAAAAGGCCCCGAACGGGCCGTTGCCATAACCCGGAACCCGAAACCCGCATCCACGACCCGGAACGGATCCGTTTCGGGTTGCGCGTGGGAGTTTTGGGTTGTGAGTTCACTCAGCCAGCCCAGTGGGCGCTGCATTTTCCTTATATTCAAGAATGCCCAATATCGTCACGATCGGCCTGGTGCAGGACACCGCGTCCGATGACCTCGACAGCAACGTCACGAAGGCCGTCGCACGGGTGCGCGACGCGGCCGCACGTGGTGCGCAGATCATCTGCCTGCAGGAGCTCTTCAACGCTCCCTACTTCTGCAAGACCATCCGCCCGGAGCGCTTCGACATCGCGCAGCCGGCCGACGGTCCCATCGTGCACACGTTCCAGGCGCTCGCCAAGGAACTGGCGGTGGTCATCGTGGTGCCCTACTACGAGCGCGAAGCGCCGGGACTGTATCGCAATTCGGCGACCGTCATCGATGCCGACGGCGAGGTGCTTGGCACGTACCGCAAGATGCACATCCCGCACGACCCGCTCTTCGAAGAGAAGTACTACTTCGCGCCGGGCGATGTGACCGGCGACCAGCGGCACGAGCGGCATCCGGGCTACAACGGGTTCCGGGTCTGGCGGACCCGCTATGCCGACATCGGCGTGCTGATCTGCTGGGATCAGTGGTACCCCGAAGGCGCGCGTATCACCGCGCTGCTAGGGGCGCAAATTCTGTTCTACCCCACGGCCATTGGCTGGCACCCGGCGGAGAAGGCGACATTCGGCGACGCGCAGGTGGATGCGTGGCGCACGGCGCAGCGCGCGCACGCCATCGCCAACGGCGTGTTCGTCGCGTCGCCCAATCGCGTGGGCTTTGAGCCGGAACCCAACACCGACGGCCTCGAGTTTTTTGGCCATTCGTTCATCAGCGATCCGTTCGGTCGGTACCTCGCGCAAGCCGGCACCGAGCCCGCCATTCTTACCGCCGCGTGTGACCTCGACCTCATCGAGGAGACACGCCGCAACTGGCCGTTCCTGCGCGATCGTCGCATTGATGCCTACGGCCCCATCCTGAATCGCTGGTTGGGGAAATAGTGAGCATCGCTGCCATCATTGCGGCCAACGCGGCCATCACGGCCGCGAATGCGGCCATGACCGCCGGTATGCGCACGCCCGATGACACGAACCAACCGTCGTTGCGCATGCCTGCCGAGTGGGAGCGCCACGACGCCACATGGATTGGCTGGCCACATCACGAACCCGATTGGCCCGGAAAGTTCGGCCCCATTCCC
Organism: Gemmatimonas phototrophica; assembly: GCF_000695095.2. NCBI lineage: Bacteria > Pseudomonadati > Gemmatimonadota > Gemmatimonadia > Gemmatimonadales > Gemmatimonadaceae > Gemmatimonas > Gemmatimonas phototrophica. The sequence continues at coordinate 3,220,219 of NZ_CP011454.1, forward strand.
TGGGTGTACGCAGAGATCGTGCGTGGACTGGGGATGTTTGAGCGCGTGGAGATTCTCTGCCACAACGAACAGGTGGCCGAGGAAGCGCGCGACTGCCTGGCGTTGCACGGCGTTGAGGACGCGCAGTATCGCTTGCATCTGCAGCCCACCGACCGGGTATGGCTGCGCGATTCGGGCGCGACGGGCGTGCACCGGGCTGACGGCAGCGTGGCGCTGGTGCGGTGGGGATTCAATGCGTGGGCGAAGTACGACAACTTCGCGCTCGACAACGAAGTCCCCGCGCGCATGGCCGACATTTCCGGACTCCCGATCATCAACGCCGTCCGTCATGACAACGGCCAACCGCTCATCCTCGAAGGGGGTGGGATCGAGACCGACGGACGGGGGACGCTGCTCGTGACGGAGGAGTGGTTGCTGAGTGATGTGCAGGTACGCAACCCCGGCTATACGCGCGAGGACTACGAGCGTGCGTTTGCCGAGTATCTGGGTATCGGCAAAACCATCTGGCTCGGCGAAGGGTGTGTCGGTGATGACACGCACGGCCACATCGACGATATCGCGCGTTTCATCGCGCCGGGCATGGTGCTCCTCGCGCATGAGGAAGACGAGCGCGATGAGAATCATCGGCGTTCGCTGGATAATCTCCGTCGATTGCAGCGCGCCACCGATGCGCGCGGCGAGCGCATCGAAGTCGTGACACTGCCGTATCCGCGCGCCGTGATCATGGATGGCATGCGTCTGCCGGCCAGCTACGCGAATTTTTATATCGGCAACGGCGTGTGCCTGGTACCTACCTTCAACGATCGGAACGATCGCGTGGCGCTCAATACGCTGGCCGAGCTGCTGCCGGAACACCACGTCATTGGCATTCACGCAGTGGATCTGGTGTGGGGGCTGGGCACGCTGCACTGCCTGTCCCAGCAACAGCCGGCGCCGCTGGGGGCACTGTGACACCCGAAGAGTCCCACGAGGTAGATCCGGTGGAGCCGACGTCCCGTGAGCCGGAGCTTCCCCGGTGGGCGCGCAAGGCGCCGGCGGGCGGGGAGCTGAACGAAGAACGCATGGCGGCTTACTTCGGACCCAAGTGGGACAAAACCTATCGTCGGAAGCTGGCACCGTTTCTCGAGGATCCGAGCTTCGTTCCCACGTGGAACTGGCCCGCCGCGATCGCGTTTCCGCCCGCCTGGTTTTTGTACCGCAAACTGTACCTGCCCTTCACCGTGTTCTTTCTGGTGCCGGGGTTCGTCTTCCGCTGGCTTACCGGCTCGGATACGCCGCAGACCGTCATGGAGCTCTCCAAGCCCGAGAACGAGTGGCTGCAGATCATGAGTGTGGCGGTGTTCGTGTCGTCGAGCCTGGCGGCCGGTGGGACCGCCAACTGGTTTCTGTTCCGACGCGCGCGGGCGGCGAGTCGGTTCGTCGCCATGCAGGAGTTACCGGAAACCGAGAACCTGGCGCTCATGCGGCGCATGGGTGGCGTGAACAAGTCGGCGACCAGCCTGTTCGTGGGGCTGATGCTCGCCATCACGCTCATGCAGCTCATGGGATGACCCTGCCGGCCGGCGCGGGGGTTCACTTGCCGGTGACGGGCGGCGGGGATCTGCTGTTGTTCCACGATGACTGACGCCGAGTTGGTCGTCCGGACCCGCGCCGGAGAGCCGGACGCGTTCGGAGCCCTGGTGTCGCGTTATTACGACGCGGCCTGGCGGTTCGCGTACCATATGCTGGGGGAGCGGGCCGATGCGGAAGACGTGGTGCAGGACACCTTCTTGCGTGCCTATCTCGCCATTGGCCGGTACGACGAACGTGATCAGTTCCGCGGCTGGCTCTTTCGCATCCTGACCAACCAGTGCCGCAACTTTCTCACGTCGCGCGGTCGTCGCAGCAAACGATTCGTGCAGGACGATCTCGCCATCGAAACCGCCTCGTCGCCCCCAGCGGGGGTGGCGCCGGGCGTGGAGGATGTCGCACTCGTCCGCGCACTGTCGCAGCTCGATCCGCTGCAGCGGGAAGCGCTGCTGCTCAAATACGCCGAGGGGCTCGAGTACACCGAAATGACGGCCATGACCGGGGTGGGCGAGTCAGCGCTCAAAATGCGTGTCAAACGCGGCAGCGAGCGGTTGCGGGCGCTCCTGGCCAAGGCACCGGACCGGGACGCATGATTGGCTTTATGGGGGCCATCACGGAGACCGGGTGGAACCAAGGGATGGTGCGTCATGACTGACGCCCCCCTGCCGTTCCCTTCCGGCGATGAGGGGCACGATCCGTTCGCCGACGAAATCGGCGAGCGTCTTCGCGCGTCCTACCGTTCGCTGCCGGCAGCGCCGGCGGAACAGGGAGAGCGTGTTGCACGGGCCGTGCTCGCCACCACCATGCACGCCCCGTCGCGCCGCGTGGGCGGGCTGCGCCCCCGCTGGTGGTGGGGCGCTGCGGCCGCCGCGCTGCTGGTGGCCGTCGTGGCCCGTCCGTGGCGTCCCGATCTGAGCCGCCGCGAAGCGGACAGCGCGTTTGCCGCGGGGCGCAACGCCCTGCTCCCGTCAGGTAGCACGAGCGAAGAAGTTGGCGGGACGGTGCGCTTCGAGTTCGCGCTCCCCAATGGCGCCCGGAAGGTGTCCCTGGTGGGTGATTTCAACGGGTGGGACGAGCGTGCCACCCCTATGGTCCAACAGCACGGCAACGGCTCCTGGTCAGCGCGCATTCCGCTGGCACCCGGGCGCCATGACTACGCCTTTGTGGTAGACGGGACCCGCTGGGTGGTGGATGCACTCGCCCCGCAGGCTCCGGATGCCGGCTACGGCCCGACCAACACGGTCGTGGTCGATTTCGAAGCGCTGCCATGAGTATGGTCGCCCTGTGGGTTATGGTGGCCCAGCTGTCCACCGCCTCGGTCCCGGTGGCGGCGGACACCATTGTGGTCGCCAACGCCCGCAAACCGCAGCCGGCACCAACAGCTGTCACGACGCGCGATCAGGTGCCCTTTGACGCCGGTCGCTTTGACTCGCTGACCGCCAATGCACTGCGCCTCTTGTTCGATGACGCCGCAGAGATGGGGTTGCCGGTCCGGCCACTCATCAACCGGGCCCTGGAAGGCGCCGCGCGGCGTACGGCCAGCGATCGCATCCTGAAAGTGGTACGGGAGCACGCCATTGCCCTCCAGCGGGCCAAACGGACCCTCGGCGCGCAGAGCACCGAGGACGAACTCGAAGCCGGCGCGATTGCCCTGCGAGCGGGACTCGACGACCGGGCCTTGGAAACGGTGCGTGCCTCACGACCAGTGGGGCAAGCCGTCGTACCCCTCGTCGTCCTCACCGATATCGTGCGACGCGGCGTCCCGGTGTCCAACGCGCGGGACGCGGTAAATCAGCTCGCGAGGACGCCACGGTCGGATGACATACTGCTCGGGCTGCAAGCACTGGTCGCCAAGAACGCACAACGTGGCCCCGGGATGGCCGTGGATGCCCTGAATCGCTACGTTAAGGGCGCAGGGAGTTTGGCTCCATCCTCTCCGGCCACCACCGACCGTAAACCGGTCCGCCCACCAGACACGTGACGCCCGCCCGCCGACCTTTCCGCGCGTCGCGCCGCTGCTCCATCGGGAGTAGCGGATGGGCCCTGCCTTGCGCGCTGCTCGCGGTTGGCAGCACGGCCAATCGGCTCAACGCGCAAGTCCGTGGGGATGCCCCCATGGCCCCCGCTGCCACCATCGGGCCCGTGACGGATGCCGCCACCTTCTCGGTGCTGGGCATTGCCTCACTCCCCAATGGCAGTGGCAACACCTTGGCGCGCTCGAACGACGTGTGGCTCGGCGCCACGCAGCCAGTGGGAAGCCTGGGACGTTTTCGCTTTGCCGCGTTGGGCAGCGGCAATGTGCAGTTCAAGGAAGGCGTCGCCGGCGGTGGGCAGGCGCAAGGGTTGCTCACTATGCGCGCACGGGCGCGTTTTGGGGAGCAGCGCGTCTGGAGTGCCGTGAGCTATGGCCGGTCATCCATCAACGGACAGATCGCGGGATCCGGGTTCGGCAATCCCATGCTCACCGGCTTCATTGCCCCCAGCATGCCCGCTGAACCATCTGTCGGCGACACGACCATCACGCGCCGGGTGGATGTGGGCCAGTTGGGTCGCGCCGAGGCGGGCATGGTCACGACGTACGCCGGTGTAGAGTTCGCGTTTGGCATGTCGTTTGAGCGGGCGACCCGCGTTACGACGCAGACACTCACGGTGGATGTGCCGCGTGTGGCGGTCAATGTCCCCAATAGCGCGGGACAACTCTCTGGCAGCAGCAGCACGCTGCGTACGATGCAACGACGCGATCTGGCCACCGGCATTGCGTCGGCGGGCTTCAACACCGGCCAGACGCAGTGGCTGCTGTCTGTTACCGCGCCGGTCGCCTCCTGGATCAACAGCGATGCGTTGGCGCCGCGGCCGCAAACGATTCCCACAGTCGCGACACTCGCCGTGGTCCAACCCGTCACGGGCTGGCTGTCGCTGGTTGGTGCGGCCGCCACGAATGCGGCCACCGTCGGTGGTGGATCGATGTTGAGCGATCAGCTGCGCGATCGTGCGCGGTCGGCCTTTTCTCCGGTGGTGGCGCTGGGTGTTCGTATTTCGCGATTGCCCTGGCGCGACAACGATGGCACCCCCGCCGGAATTCTGGCCTTCGAGACGCGCACATTGGGTGCAGTGGACCGTGTGTCCATTGAGCAGGGCAATGACGAGTCCGGCGATGCCTACGCGTCACGCGATACGCTGCGAGTGGTGCTCCTCATCGATGCGCCCAAGGCGGAGTCGGTGGAACTGATGGGCGACGCAACGCAGTGGAGCATCACGCAAATGCGTCGGTTGCCCAACGGACGCTGGCGCGCCGAACTGAAGCTGTCACCAGGCATGCACCGCGTCACCGTGCGCGCCGACGGCGGGCAATGGATTGCCCCCCCGGGGCTCCCCATCGGCAACGATGAATATGGGAGCCCAGTCGGCATGATCATCGTGCGCCGATAGTGTCAGATGGCAGACTTCTGACCACCGAGGCGTGAATCAGAGGTGCGAGTATTGAGAGTTGAGAAGTGCGATGGATATCGAAGGTGAGAGTGTCGAGATAACCACGACAATCAGAGGTGCGAGTAGTTGCCTCCGCGCGGATGTGCCCCGCACTGGCGTGGAATAACGGCGGGGACGACCGCTGTTCCAGCGGCGTCCGTGTCCGGCACTCCCCGCGCGGACGAAGTGCTCGGACCTCGCATCGTCGTGGTTATCTCGACACTCTCACCCTCGATATCCATCGCACAGCTCGACTCGCAACGCTCGCACCTCTGACTCCCAACTCGGCGATCTCAGATCTCAGATCTCCCCGCGCTCAGCGCGGCGGCCGGACTTTGATGCGTTGCGTGGTGGAATCGGTAATTCCCGCGCCGCTCACGAGCAGGGTGAGCTGGTACTCGCCCGCGGGCACATTGGGGAAATTGAGCGTCAGACTGCGCCCTGGTCCGCCATCGGGACGGCCGTTGTCGTTGTAGCGAATGGACACCGGTGTCAGCGCCTTGGAGAGGCCGATGGATGAGCCAAACTTCTGCATGAAGCTGGCGCCGAGTCTGGTGGCGCGCAGCGACACCTGCAGCGGGGCACCCGGGCTCGCGGCACGGTACATCTCCCAGTAGATGCCGATCTGCGTGCCGCCCTCAATCTCGAGCGAGCCGTACGCCTGTGGCGCGTTGCGCTCGAGGCTCGGCGTGGGCGACGGATCACCACGCTGCAACAGCAGGTAGTCGGAGAGCCGTGCGTCGGCCGCGAGGGGCTGCACGGTGCTGCGCACCCGCGCGGCGCGCTTTCCCGTGGGGGCCAGCACTTCAACACTGGCAACCATAGGTGCACGCATGGGGGCAAGCAGTGCGCCGTTGGCCCCGGCACTGTCCTTGGTGACCTGCACCGGTGCCGTACCATCCAACCGATCGAGAACGAGGCCAGCCGTGTACGGCGCACGCCCCATCTCCAGTTCGCGCATCAATCGATAGCCACCTGCCAGCAGCGTGGTGTCTCCGCGACGGAAGCGGGCGAATTGGTTGGGGAGTGCCCCAAAGCCGGCGGCATAGCGTGTGCTATACCGCATGCGCGCCTTCTTGCGACGCGGCTCCCAGTCGGTAGCCAGTGCCCCCACCGGCGTTTCAATGGCTTCGATGAGCGGCATGAAGTCATAGCTGGGGGTAGGCTCGTGACCAATGACCTGTGGCGGGCGAGGATCGGCCACCCCGCCATTTTGCACCGACCAGGCCGTGGGCCATCCGTAGCGCACCTGCGACTCGAGCAGGTCATCACCCCACTGCAGGTCGTAGGGAATACGTCCCAACGAGTGCACCCGTGACATGGTCCGCCGCGCGAACAGTTCGTTCTTCAGGTCGTTGCCCGGGAGCATCCACAGCGGCTGCGCCAGGCGAAAGATGCGCTCGTTGCGCGCCACACGATCGGCGCAGGACAACGCCTTGTAGCCCGCGTGCATGAGCGGATCGAGCCACATGGTGAGATCGGTCCAGGCACACCGCTGCGCCTCGGGCATGGTGGCCAAGGCCCGTTCAAAGGCCTGTGCACTGGCGACATGCTGATTGACGTTGTGCAGCGCCATGCCGCGCAGCGCATGACACCACCATTCCGTGCCCGCACAGTTCCGCGCAGCACTGAGGGCGATATCGGGAAACCCGCCTTCGATGGCGTAGCGTACCCGCATGCCATTGACCCAGTCGTCTTTGGGGTCGGCGGCCTGCGCCTTCTGCAGCAGTTCGAGCAACTGTTCGCGTTCGAGCTTGGCGTCTGCCCGTTCGGCCGGCGGCGGGACATCGCCGTTGTTGTTCCAATAGCAGATACGCCCCAGCGGCACTTCGCAGGTGGCATCGGCGCCACCGTTGTAGAAGCGCAGCCCCAGTCGATGGTTGCGCTCAAACGCATCCTGTTGGCCGCGGGCGGCGGAGCCCAGCGCACTCAGGCTGCTGACGGCGCCACGCAAAGGATCGCGCGATGGCGCGACCGCGGTACTGTCAACGGCGTTACCCCCGGTGACCGCCTGCGCGTACGCCGGGGACGTGAAGCCCGCGGCACCCGCCAGAAAGGCGAGAACCAGAGCACGTTTGCGAAAACCCATTACACGCTGATCCACGGAAATCCTTGTGTTGAAAGTGCCGCTGCAACCTACCGCCGCGGGCGCTTCGTGGCATCAGCGTTTTGCTACCCGCTAGAAGCGCAGCTTCACACCCGCCGTCAGCGCCCAGTTGTGCGCCAGATTCCCCTCGGCCCGGAAGCCTATTGCGTCTTCCGAATTGAAGCGGCTGATCCAGTCCTTGGCCTGCACCCGGAGCGCCAACCCTTCGGAGAATCCGATATCCACCCCTACCCCGGCAGAGTACGCAACGTTCGAGGCCCGGGTCTCAAAGACGCTGGCCTTGATGTCGTTGGTCATCCCGCCAATCCCCCCCTGCACGAACGGGGCAATACCAGTTGAACGTCCGACCAGGCCGCCAAGTTCGAGCCCAACGTCGTACATCCACGTTTTGGCCGACCCCACGTTGACACCACCCAGCAACGGCAACCCTATGCGCAGATCGCCGGACGCATAGGCGAGGTTCCCCACCAGCGCGATCCCCTTGGTGAGCGGAATGGCCCCTTGGGCGCCAACCATGGGCGCATTGGTCGTGGCAATACTGGTTCCCACGGGACCGTCGTACCAGTTGCCGGTAATGAGGTAGCCCGCGTACGGGGTGAGGTGGGCACCAACCCCGGTACTCTGCGCTTTGGCAGCCAGGGGGAGCGCCGTAATCAGGGAAGCCACGAGGGCGGTACGAACAAACGAGGACGTCATGAGCACTCCATTGAGGTGACGCCTGGAAGGAGTGCATGACGGGGACCATTTCGACACAATGTCGCAAACCATTCACATGCAGATGTTTCCATCATTAGGATAAAGTCCGATGTCCTGTATTGAGGACACCGGACTGACCTATTGGCACGACGACGTGACTCAGGCGCTTCCTTGTTTCTTGCGCACGCGAATGTTGAGCATTTCCACCACCACGGAAAACGCCATGGCGGCGTAGGTGTAGCCCTTCGGGATGTGCTGTCCCATGCCTTCGGCCACGAGATTGGTACCGATGAGCACGAGAAACGACAGCGCCAGCATCTTGATGGTGGGGTGACGATCCACAAAATCGCTGATCGACGACGCCGAGCCCAGCATGACGAGGAGCGCCACCACATTGGCCAGAATCATGATGGAGACGTCGTCCGCCATTCCAACGGCCGTGATGACGGAGTCCAGCGAAAACACGATATCGAGCACGGCGATCTGCGCCACGGTGGTCCAGAGTGACCGGCCGGCTTTGGCGGCCTGCTCCATTTCTTCGTCGGGACCTTCGAGCTTGTGATGAATCTCCATGGTGGCTTTGCCAATGAGAAACAGGCCGCCAATGAGGAGAATGAGATCACGCCCGGAGATGTCGTGCGAAAGCACCGCGAACAGCGGGCGCGTCAGCTGCATGACCCAGGTGATGGACAGCAGTAACAGGACGCGACTGATGAACGCGCCGGCGAGCCCAAAAGAGCGGGCCTTGGCCTGCTCCTCCGGCTTGAGCTTCCCCGACAAAATGGAAATGAAGATGATGTTGTCGATGCCGAGAACAATCTCGAGCACGGACAAGGTGAGCAGGGAAATCCACGCCTGCGGGTTGTTCAGCCAGTCAAACATCGCGTAAGGTCATCAGGAAGCCGTCCGGAAAGAAGGCGTGCGGGACGTAAGCCGTGCCGGTGGTTAGTTTTTGCCGGATATGACCGGTGAACCGAACACCTCCCCGGCCGGGTTTCCGGCCACGAGCAAGCCAGCCGTCGTGTTGTTGTCTGGCGGTCTGGATTCCACGACCGTGTTGGCGGTGGCCAAGCGGGATGGATACACACCGTTTGCCATGACCTTCCGGTATGGTCAGCGCCATTCGGTGGAAATCGATGCCGCCCGGCGTGTCGCCCAGGCAATGGGAGTGGCCAAGCACGTCGTGGTCGATATCGATTTGCGCCAATGGGGCGGCTCGGCGCTCACCGCCGACGTGGACGTGCCGAAAGACCGCGATGTGGACCACGCGGTGGACGAGATTCCGGTCACCTATGTCCCGGCGCGCAACACGATCTTCATGTCGTTTGCACTGGCGTGGGCGGAAGTGCTGGGGGCGGACGCCATTTTCATTGGGGTGAACGCCCTGGACTATTCGGGCTATCCCGATTGCCGTCCGGAATACGTGGCGGCCTTTGAGACGATGGCGAATCTGGCGACGGCCGCCGGGGTGCAAGGCACCCACCGGCTGCGTATTCACGCCCCACTCCAGCACCTCACGAAGGCGCAGATTGTCGCGCTGGGTCACGACCTGGGAGTGGACTACAGCATTACCACCAGCTGTTATGATCCGGCGCCAGACGGCACCGCCTGCGGGCACTGTGATGCCTGCCAGTTGCGGTTACGCGGCTTTGCCGAAGCCGGTGCGCGTGACCCCATTGCCTACGCGGACTGAGCTTGTGTCCTATACGGTGAAGGAGTGCTTCTACACCTTGCAGGGCGAAGGGGTGAACGCCGGACGCGCCGCGGTGTTCTGCCGCTTTTCCGGTTGCAACCTCTGGACCGGACGCGAGGTGGACCGCGCGTCGGCGGTGTGTACCTTCTGCGATACCGACTTTGTAGGCGTGGGCCCCGATGGTGGCAAATTTGCGACGGCCGAGGCGCTGGCGGCCTTTGTGAAAAGCCGCTGGCCGGCCGACGCGCCGGCCTCCGTGCGACCCTTTGTGGTGTGCACCGGCGGGGAGCCGTTGTTGCAACTCGACGAGGCGGCCATTGCCGCGCTGCACGCCGAGGGATTTGAGGTGGCCGTTGAGACCAATGGGACCCAGCCAGCCCCGGCCGGTTTGGACTGGATTTGTGTCAGCCCCAAGGCCAACGCCCCGGTGGTGCTTGCCGCCGGCGACGAGCTCAAGCTGGTGTATCCGCAGCCTCTGGCCATGCCGGAGCGGTTTGCCGGGCTGAATTTCGCCCATTTCCTGCTGCAGCCCATGGATGGTCCGGATCAGGCCGCCAATACCGCGGCGGCGCTAGCCTACTGCTTGGCACACCCCCAATGGCGGCTCTCCGTGCAGACCCACAAGACGCTGGGGATCCGGTAGGTGGGGGAAACTCACCACTCCAAACTCCAACCCGGAACCCGGACCCGGAACTGATCAGTTTCGGGTTCCGGGTTTGAGTTATGGGTTTTGGGCCAACGGATTCCCTTACTACTGAAACACCTACCGCAACATTCGTTTCCGCCGGTGTGACGGTTCACTCTGGTGCCGCGTCGCCCTCGTGAATACTTTCCCGAGTCTGCCTGCTCGGCCACTGCTCACCTTGCTCCCTGCCCCCGTGATCCGTCGCTCCCGCACCCTGCTTCCGGTCCTCGCCGCTGCGCTTGTCGCAGTGTCGTCGTCCGTGCAGGCGCAGGAGTCAGCGCGCGGCGTCACGCTGGAGTCGCGCAAGCCGTTTGCGGCGTTCAGTGCATCAGCCGAGCGTTTGCGCGACAGCATTGTCTCGAAGGCGCGCGGCAGTGTCGGCACGCGCTACAAGCTGGGTGGCACCAAGCCCGGTGTCGGCCTCGATTGCAGCGGCCTGGTGCGATACGCCATGAGCATGCTGGATGTGGTGCTGCCGCGTACGGCACAGGGGCAGTCCAAGGTAGGCACCGAAGTGCCAAAGGACGTCGCAGCGCTCAAGCCCGGCGATGTGCTGACCTTCGGACGCGGCAAGCGCATCTCGCACGTTGGCATCTATGTCGGCGACGGCAAGATGGTGCACGCCAGTACCTCGCGGCGGCAGGTTATCGAAACGTCGCTCACCAAGCGCAACCCGCTCATTCGTCAGTGGAAGGGTGTGCGGCGCTTCGTGGACACCAACTCCACGCAGCTGCGTGACAGTCTGCTGGCCTTCGCGGATTCGTTGTCCAAGTAAAGCCAATCGTCGGGAAGCATCGCGGCTCGTGTCTCTAGTGACACGGGCTTTTTTGTTGGTCGGCTGTTTTGGAAGGACTGATCGCAAAACCGGCAACACGACGTCAGGAAGTTGCCAACCTGCCGCACAGGCTGCAGCGTAGTCGCACCCCTGTTACTCGGAGCTCCGATATATGCCGACAGTTTTTTGCACCTGGCAACGCGCGCTGCTCGTTGCTGCGCTCGTGTCGCCCGCGGCCGCGCCCACGCTGACAGCGCAAGGCAGCACCCCGCCCAAGGATCGACTCACCATCGCGGACTACTTCAACTGGGAAGACGTCAGCAACCCTTCGCTGTCCCCCGATGGGCGGCAGGTGCTGTACACGCGCACGTGGATTGATCAACTCAACGATCGCCGCGAAAGTGCGGTGTGGCTGATGAATGCCGACGGGACGAAGAACCGCTTCCTCGTCAAAGGCTCGGACGCGCGCTGGAGTCCTGATGGCACGCGCATTTCGTTTGTCGCCCCCGGGGAGCCCGGTGGCGCACAGATCTGGGTGCGCTACATGGATGCCGAAGGGGCCACCACGCAGATCACGCGCTTGAGCGAGTCACCCAGTGACGTGGAATGGAGCCCCGACGGCAAGACCATTGCCTTTGGCATGCTGGTGCGGCAGAACGAAGACTGGCGCATTGCCATGCCTACACCACCGCGTGGCGCCAAGTGGACGGAACCGCCGCGCGTGGTGCAGAAGGTCCGCTATCGCGCCGATCGTCAGGGCTTCCTCGAGAACGGATTGCGACAGCTGTTCACCGTGCCCGCCGACGGAGGCACCCCGCGGCAGATCACCAGCGGTGACTGGCCCGCCAACGGGAATGCGTGGACCCCGGATGGCGCGTCGCTGCTCTTCACCTCCAACCGGGTGGCCGACGCCGAATACAGCTGGCGTCAGAGCGACATCTATGCCGTGAACGTGGCCAGCGGGGCCATCACGCAGCTCACCAAGCGCAATGGCCCCGACAACGGCCCCGTGCCCAGCCCTGACGGCCGCTACATCGCCTACACGGGCTACGACAGCACGGATGCCACGTGGAAGGACGCCGCGATGTACGTCATGGACGCCAATGGCGCCAACCCGCGAGCGCTCACGGAAAAGCTGGATCGCACCCCGAGTGGCATGATGTGGGCGCCCGACGGCAGTGGTGTGTACTTCAACGTGGAACAGGAAGGCGCGCGCAATCTGTACTTCGTGTCGCTCAAGGGCGACGTGAAACCCGTGACCAAGGGCGCGCAGGTGCTGACGGTCACCGACCTGGGGAAGTCGTTCCTGGCCGTTGGGACCATGAGCAACGCCAGCAAGCCCACCGATATCGTGGCATTCGATGTGCGCACCCCAACCGTCAAGCAGCTCACCGATGTGAATGGTGATGTGCTGGCCGGCAAGCGGCTCGCGACCACGGAGGAGGTGTGGTTCACGTCTGTTGACGGCTTCCGCATTCAAGGGTGGATCGTCAAACCCGCCGACTTTGATCCGAGCAAGAAGTATCCGCTCATGCTGGAGATTCACGGCGGCCCGCACAGCATGTACAACGTAGGGTTCAGCTTTGCGCGGCAGGATCATGCCGCGAACGGCTTCGTGCTGTTGTACACCAATCCGCGCGGCTCCACCGGCTACGGCAGCGCGTTCGGCAATGCCATCAAGAACGCCTATCCGGGCAAGGACTACGACGACCTCATGGCCGGTGTGGATACGGTCATCAACCGCGGCTTTGTTGACAAGAATCGGCTGTATGTCTTTGGCTGCTCCGGTGGCGGTGTGCTCACCAGCTGGATTGTGGGTCACACCAATCGCTTTGCGGCGGCCAGCGCCAATTGCCCCGTCACCAACTGGTTGAGCTTCGTCGGCACCACCGACGGTCCGGGGTGGTACAACAACTTTGCGAAGTATCCGTGGGATGATCCGACCGAACACCTCAAGCGGTCCCCGCTCATGTACGTGGGCAATGTGAATACCCCCACGATGCTCATGACCGGCGTGAACGACCTTCGGACCCCCATGGGGCAGACCGAGGAGTATTACGAAGCGCTCAAAATCCGGAAGGTGCCCACCGCCATGGTGCGCTTCAACAACGAGTGGCACGGCACCAGCTCCACTCCCTCCAACTTCCTGCGCACGCAGTTGTATCTTCGCAGCTGGTTTGAACGCTACAAGCAGCCCCCCACCACCAAGATCACGCAGGAATGAAAGCCACCATGTGGGTGAACGTGTGCGTCCCCACGAGCGGGTGTCCACGTGAGTGATATGCTGTTCCGGGGGCGCGGCGCCAACATCGGCATCCGCGCCCCCGCGTGGCTCGTACGTGGCAGTGGCGCCATACTGGGGCTCTGCCTCATGCAGTTGCTCGCCGCGTTGGGGATCTTTTCCGCCCTCGGCGTTTCCGTGACGCTGGCGCGCCTCGTATGCGTTGTGATTGGCGCGTTGCTGGCCCCCTCGGCCGTTGGGGCATGGCTCTGGGGGATGACGGCCCTCACCGCCGGCCTGCTGCTCGTGGTGTCCTACACCCCGACGGCAGCGCCACTTCTGGCGGGCTTTGTCCGCCGCGATGGCAACCGTTCGCCCGCGCCCGACGCGGTCGTGGTGTTCTCCGGGGCCGTGACCGCCGAGGGGCGGGTAATGGGGCCGGCGCTGGACCGCCTGCTGACCGGGATGGCGGAAGCCAAGCGCCGCCGTATTCCCCAACTCGCGCTGTCCACCGTGGCCGACGAGGACGATCCCACGGTCGCGACATCAGAGCGAGATCAGCGTGAACTGGCGCTCACGTTCGCACCGGAACTGCAGCTGCGTTTTGTGCACGACGTGCATAGCACCCGCGATGAGGCCCTGGCCTTTGCGGCCGTGGCACGGACCCATGGCTGGCAGCGTGTGCTGGTCGTCACGTCGCCCTCACACAGCCGACGGGCCTGTCGTGCGGTTGAGCGGGCCGGTCTCGCCGTGCAGTGCCTCCCAGCGGTCTCACGCAGCTATGCCCTCAGCAAGCTGGACCATCCCGAAAGCCGGCGACTGGCCTTTGGCGACGTGATCTACGAAACAGCCGCGACGCTGCTCTACGAGCTACGGGACTGGATGTAGAGCCCGCCACGGGGCCACACCGTGACTGGTGATTTACCGCACAGACGGTTGCGCGGTTTGTGACGTGGCGCACTTTCAAGTGATGGCCGCGTCCGGTACGTTCTCTCGGACTCACGCTGTTTTCCTCAACCCGTCTTCCATGCATCGCTTTCATACTCGCCGGCGTATCACCGCCGCTGCCGTATTCGTTGCCGCGCTGACCACCGGAGCTTGCACCGATACTGCCACCCGGGCACGCGCCGATTCACTGGCGGCAGCTTTGGCTTCGGCGAGCGCTGAGCGCGATTCACTGCAGGGCCTCATGCAGGGCACGTCCTCCGAAAAGGACCGGGCACTCGCACAGGTCGTGGAAGCCTCCAAGTTTGCGGATGCCGTCGACGCCGAATTGCGTCAGGTCCGAGGCCTCACCTCCAAGGTGGGCGTGAACAAGAGCGACGAATCGGGGAAGACCGAAGCGGCCGCGGCGCAAAAGGACATCCTCGACCGTCTCAAGCAGATGCGTCAGCGCCTGAATGCGCGCCAGTCTCAGGTGCGGGCGCTGCTGGATACCCTGCGCGCGCAGCGTGCCGATTCCACCGCCTCCGCCACGTTGCTGGCCGATCTCAATGCGCGGCTGGAGCAGCGTGACAAGGAAATCGCCGTCTTCCAGGAAGAGATCCGTTCGCTGCGCACGCAGAACGAGCAGCTCACGGCCGACAAGGCCGTTCTCAGCGATACGGTGAAGGCCATGGATGTGCGTGAAAACCGCGTGTACTACGTGGTGGGATCGCGTCGCCAGCTGATCAACGATGGCGTGGCCATTGAAGAAGGGGGCTCGCGCGGTCTGCTCATCGTGAAGCTCGGCAAGACCCTCGTGCCGGCGCGTACGCTTGACGAAAACCGATTCACGCGCGCCGATCGTCGTGAAGTGCTCACCATTCCGTTGCCGCGTAACGATCGGGCGTACAAGATCGTGTCGCGCCACGATGTGGGGCTCCTTGAAGTGGCCAAGAAGGAGAAGGACGGATCGTTCCGTGGCGAAAGCATTCGGATTACCGACCCGGCGAAGTTCTGGGCCCCGTCCCGCTATCTGATC
This sequence comes from Gemmatimonas phototrophica, assembly GCF_000695095.2. Lineage (NCBI taxonomy): Bacteria > Pseudomonadati > Gemmatimonadota > Gemmatimonadia > Gemmatimonadales > Gemmatimonadaceae > Gemmatimonas > Gemmatimonas phototrophica. The sequence continues at coordinate 3,235,396 of NZ_CP011454.1, forward strand.
ATCACCGAGAAGTAATAGCGGGACTGGTGCGGCCGCCTGACGGCCAGCGCCACCAACAGAGCAACAGCAACGCGGCGCTTACGGCACTCCAGTAAGCGCCGCGTTGCAGTAGTATCCCCCAGAACACGCCGTCGCCCGCTGCCGTGGCCAAAGGCCCCGCGTCGGCAAAGCGGACCCACCAGGGTGTAGCGCCGCGGGTATTGATGACCACCGCCATGACCCAGCCGGTGATGAGCAGGAGATGGGCCGCCACTTTGTGATCGAGCAGCACGTGCACCGTCAGTGACAGCACGGTCAGCTGTGCAAAGGGCAACCAGAGCACAAACACGCTCCAGGCGCCCCACGCCATCAGCTGTGGCGCGTGCAGAGAGCCTGTGCGAAGGACAGCAACAAGCAGGGCGCCAAGTGCGACGGGCAGCACGATCTGCAATTGCCCGGTGAGCAGCCCCTGAACCCGTCCAACCACCAGATCACGGCGCGAAATCGGCAACGCGTCTACCAACTGGTCCACACGCACGTCACGTTCGCGCCACACCAGTTCACCGGCGTACACGGTGGCCAGCAGAATGAGAAACAGGCGTGCGTGCTCGCTCACCAGCATAAGCGCCGCAACGGTTGGCTCACCGATGTGCAACGGACGTAGCAGCGCATTTGCCAGGGCATTGAGTACCGCCAGTGAGGACACGATACGCCATCCGCCATCACGTTGCATCCATTGCGCCGTAAACCGACGCAGCGACATCAGGACAGAGGTATCTCGAAACGGCGTATCCGCCCGGTGCTGCTCACCGACCACCATGACCTGCTCCACTCGTGGCGCGAACAAGCGGGCAGTGGCGCCGTACAGCAGCAGCCCCACCGCCCCGAGTGCTATGCCAAGCCACGTCAGCCGGTTATACAGCAGCAAACCGGTGAAGGGGACCTGATTATTCGCGCGCTGTTCGACGGTCCACGCGGCCGTCGCGGCAAGGACCGGCGCGTTGCCAAACGGATCGAGCAGAGCGCCGGCCGTAGCGGTGGACGGATTGGCGACCAGCGCCAGGGCCACCTGCCACACCCCCACCAGCAGTAGCGCCGTCGCCAATACGCCAAGAACCCGCTGGGTGAGAGCGCCGGCGACCGCCAGCACGGCCGTGACCACGAACATCGTAGGCACGGTGATGAACAGGTATGCTCGCAGGCTCTCCAGCACCGCCTGTGCCACGGAACCACCCGCCAGTGCAGTGCCAAGGACGAGGCCAACGGGCATCGCGGCGTAGACCGTCGACATGATGCTGAGGGCTGCCAGCACCCTGCCAACAAACCAGATTCTGGGTGAGAGGCCGGTGGTGGCAATCATGGAGCGCGTCCGTTGGGCTTCGTCGCGCAGCATGGCGGTGGTGGCAATCATGGTGGTGATCACCTGCCCGAAGGCCGTGAGCCCGCCAAAGGCCAGCATGAGCGCCCAACTGGCGGTCCTCGGCACACTGCCCCTATTCGACACCAGTTCCACCGCATTCGACGACGCGTAGCCAAGCGCCAGCAAGCCAAACACCAGCGCGTACAGCGTGGTGAGCGGATCACGCAGCTGGGCATGTACTTCCATTCGGACCACGGCAAACAAACGCGCCCGCTGCACAGCAGCGGGCGCGGAGCTCGCGCGAGGACGCCCGGATTCAGACGTGGGGCAGTTCCCGGTCGCCAACGTCACCGCCTTCCTGATGCCACTGCAGTTCTTCCGGGGTGAGCGGACGAATGGTCAGATCCACTGCGAGCCATGTGGTTTTGGCGAACGGATAGCACCCGATGCACCCGGCCAGCATGAGGAAGCCCGTCACATAAGTGATCAAATCCCAGGGGGGATCGGGCCACGTGAGAAAAACGAAACCGCAGACGCAGAAGAACAGAATGAGTTCCACCGCGATCAGGTTGAACAGATAGGCGCCCACGAAGTAGTCAGCCTCGCCCCGTTCAAGCCGCAACCCGCAGCTGGGACAGTTGTGCTTCAGCTGAAAGAACGACGCAAAGATTTTGCGGCCACCACAGTGCGGGCAACGCAGGCGGAGCGCCCGCGTCATCAGCTGCATGATAGTGGCCCGCGGCAAATCGATGGCCCGCGTGCCCAGAAGAATAGCAGTGGTCATCGTTGCGGCAACGCGGCCAGAAACTCGGCGAGATAGTTGCCCCACACCCGCGGCAGGGAATGCGTACCGTGCCCACGGGTATCCGCCGTAATGGGCAGCAGGATGAAGCGCGTCTTTGGCATCTGCTTCGCATACCGCTCGGCCAACCCGAGTTCGGGCGGATTCACCTGATCATCAGCGGAGTTGATGAACAGCGCCGGCGCCGTGATTTCCTTGACCCGCGCCGAGGGATCGTAGTCGCGCGAGGCATCGAATTGGTACAGAAAGTCATTGGCGTCAGTGGTGCGCATGCGAGCGTCGAGATAGGCACGGATCACCGAGTCCGCACGGTCCCTTGTCGGCGCCTGCGTTTGCTGCACCAGCGGCGCACTCGACATGATGTACAGCATCATCTGCGCGGCCCGTAGCCCCGGGGGCTGCGTGGTGTACTCGCCACCGTTCCACACGGGATCGGCGCGGATGGCGTCCATCGCCATGGTCCGGATCATCCGATTGCGGCCGGCAATCTGGCTGGGTACGCAGGCGAATGGCGCGAGTCCGTCCATGAAGGTCGGGTACGTGTACCCCCAGACCCAGCCGTGCATGCACCCCATGGAGGTGCCCATGATCAGGCGCAGGTGATTCACCCCCAGATGCTCGGTAAGCAGGCGATGCTGCGCGGCCACCATGTCGGTATAGCCGTATTTGGGGAACCGGGCGTGCAGCCCATTGCTGGGCTTGCTTGAACCGCCATGCCCCACGCCGTCCGGGAGGATGATGTAGTACTTGGCGCTATCGAGCAGCTGGCCGGGACCGAATAATTCGCCCGCATATCCCGGCGACAGAAACCCTCGGCCGCTTCCCCCGGTGCCGTGCAGAATCATGACCGCATTGCGGACGACACCGCCGGCATCGCGTCGAGGGGTACCGAGCGTCGTGTAATGCAGGGTGAGCTCGGGCAGGGTTTCCCCCGAACTGAACGCAAAGTTTCGAACGACGAAATCGCCCTGCATGCCGACCTGCGCCCACGGATTCTGCGCAGGCAAGGTTGTGGCGAGCACAGCCATACCAGTGACGGCTGTGCAAAGGCGACGGATCAGGCGGGTGGTTTCCATAGCTGAAAGATACCGAAGTTCCCGGCGCGACAGAGGGCTCAGCCCCGTCGGCCCGCAAATCATGATATCTTCTCCATGTGATGGGTGCTTGCCTTCTCTCCCCCCCTCAGTAGCTTCGCTTCCTGTGAGTGCGACCAAGGTCTGCCCCCAGTGCGGGGACGAATACGACGACGCGATTGCGTTCTGTTCAAAAGACGGAACGCCTCTCGTGGCACAGTCTGAAGGAAACCTGATCGGCAAGATGTTTGGAGGCCGCTACAAGGTCATCCAGCAGCTTGGCGAGGGGGGCATGGGTCAGGTGTATCTGGCCGAGCACGTCCGCATGAAGCGCAAAAGCGCCATCAAGATCATGCGACCGGCGCTCGTGCACGAGCCGGAGGCCCTGCAGCGCTTTACGCGCGAGGCGGAGAACGCCTCCAAGATCTCGCACCCCAACGTGGCGAGCATCTTCGATTTTGGTGAGACCGACGAAGGGCTCGTCTATCTCGCCATGGAGTTCATCGAAGGGGAATCGCTCTCGGCGCTGCTGAAGCGTGAGATTGCGATGCACCCGGTGGTGGCGGCCGATATCATCGCGCAGGCGTCCGATGCATTGGCTGCAGCGCACGAGCTTGGCATCCTGCATCGCGATATCAAGCCGGACAATATCATGGTATCCAAGCGTCCCGACGGCACCTTCGTCGTGAAGCTGGTGGACTTTGGTATTGCCCGCACCATGGAGCGCGGCTCGCAGCAGGTCACGCGTACTGGCTTTGCGGTGGGCACCCCCGAGTACATGTCGCCTGAGCAGCTGTCGGGCGATGTGCTGGATGCACGCTCTGACCAGTACTCCCTGGCCTTGGTGGCGTTCATTGCACTCACGGGCCACGACGCCTTCCCGAATTCGTCGTCCAAGGAATCGCTCATCGCGCGCCTCACCAGCCGCCCGCGGCGGTTGGACGAAGTGCGCGACGACCTGGATTGGCCCAACAGCATTCAGAGCGTCTTCGATCAGTCACTCGCCCCCGATCCCAGCGATCGTTTTCCAAGCGTCGCGGAGTTTGGTGTGGCGTTGGCCAATGCGGTGGAAGAGATGACACCCACGCAGACGGCGGAGATGTATCGTCACGCGCTGGGGCAGCGCATGCTCAGTGTGGCCGCACGTACGCCGGGAGAAAACTCCAGCGTCCGTACGCCAGCCAAGGCGCAGGCGACGCAAAAAGCCAAGGCCCAGAAAGCGGAGGCCAAGCGCCGCCGTGATCCGGTTGCGGTACGTCGGCGTCAGTCCATTTTTCCGTACATTGTGATGGCTGCTGGCCTCACATATGGTGTGTACTTTTACGGCTCAAAGCAGCCGGCGGGGACCACCGCCAACGATGCCGCCGTGCAAATTGCGGCCATGGCGTCATCTGCCAAGGCGATCGTGAGCAACTTCACCGGCAAGAAGGCCGACAGCACCGTCACGGCCAAGCCGGAGCCTACCACGGCACCCGTTACCAAGCGTGTGCGCAAGAAAGCCGCAGCCGATACCACCGCCACTGCGGCCGTGAGTGCCGATTCAGCGGCCAAACCCATTGCAGGCGATAGCGGGGCGGCGTCCACGACACCACCACCGCCAGATAGCAGCAGTCTCCGCTGAGGCGGCGCTATCAGCGCAGAAAGGGCCCCGACTCCGATGAGTCGAGGCCCTTTCTGCGTCGTGTTGATGCTACCGGCCGGCGTCGAGATCGTTCCAGTTGAGAATGGCGTTGAAGCCCAGAAAGTACGTGCCCTGCGTCTGCCAGCGCCAGAACGGACGAATGGCGAACATCACGACGTGTCCTTTACCCAACGGCGCGTCAATCAGCTGCGCGCGATTCTGTAGCGCTTCCCCACCGGCGAGCGTGCCGGAGAGCAGCATGTCGGCCGCGTTCGCGGGGAACTGCATGATCACGCGCGGTCGCGTGCCGTCGATGCTCGCGGCCCCTCCGAATGCTCCGGCGCCACCAGTGCCGCCACGACCGGCTGGTGCTCCACCAGCTGCCGCGGGCCGGCCAGCGGCCACCGGCATGGGGGTGCCGGTGCTATCCGACATGTTCCAGCTCCAGGTGGAGAGGCGGAGCGGATTGGCGTTGGGTGTGGTGTTCTGCATCATCGCGGCGGCACCGCTGCCGCTGCCTACGCCGGCGAAGACACCCGCCGAACCACCCACGTTCATGACGGGGTCCTGATTGAAATACACCGGCAACTGAGCGTCGAATCCGTACGCGATGGGACTCTTCCGGTCGGCCACCACGCCGCGCAAAATCGTGCCGCGCGCGAAGAGCTGGCTGGGTGACTCGATGGTCACGCCGTTGGTGAGGTTGTACGCCGGGAAGATCGTGGACGTACTGCCTTCCACAATGAGCGTGCCACCGGCCTGCACGAACTTGTACAGCTCCGTGAGCCCTTCAATGCCCAACCCACCACGAATGTCCTCGGCCGAATCATTCGCGCCGAGGTTGGGCGTCTTGGGCGACTTCTTGTAGGGGAGCGGTGTGTCGCCGTTCTTGATGATACCGGCAATGTGCGACTGCGCACTGCCACCCACGTGCGGATAGATGATCACATCGTACTTGGCGCGCAGGTTCCCCTTTCGCAGTTCGATGTCGCCGAAATAGTTGTATGGCACGCCGTAGGTATCCAATGCCGCGCGCACCCACCCTTCATCCTGCGTGCGCTGCCAGGCGTGGGCGTATCCAATGCGCGGCAGGTCGAGCTCGTGCATCTTGACCGTGGGCACAGTGGCAACAGCCTGCGCCGTGATGCCCAACTCCTTAAGCGACGCCTCGATCTTTGCGCGATCGCCAGCGGGAATGATGAACGCGCCGGCGCGGAACGTGCGCCCCGCCGCCTCGAACGACGCTTCAGCCGCGTGCATCTTGGTGGTGGCAAAGGCCGTGCGGAACTTCATGAGGTTGTTGTCGGTGGTGTGATCCACCAGCAAGACCGCTCCGGTGCCATCAATACCACCAGCGGCGCGCACCTTGTCGATCACCGGGTTCATGGCCACGGTGAGGATGCTCTGTTCCATGACCGGCAGCACCGCCACGTTGCGCATGAACTGGAAAGTCCAGCCGGTGTCGTCGTACGGGCGCGGGTTCTGCGGCGTGTAGTTCTGAATGCTGAAGTACATGTCGGCCAACGTGCGGAACGGCTGATCGCCGCGCACCACCCAGTCGCCAGGCTGCACACTTACATTGCCCGCCTTGTACGCCGCCGCGGCCACATGAATTTCGAGCCCCTGCTTGCGCAGTTCGTTCACGGCGTCGGCCGCATCGGCCTTGCGACGCTGCGCTGCAGGAATGACCCACGCGTACGGGCCGGCGCCGGTCTTGCCCTTCTCCATGGCGCGCTTGTTCTTGATCCAGTAGTTCTCGAGGTAGTTGGCCTTGTTGTCCGCAAAGTGCTTGAGCGAAATGAGCACCGCCGACTGCTGGATGTTCGTATTGTTGCGCGGGCCCCACTTGATGTACGACAGCGGCGGATTTGGACGGAACCACTCGCGGCTGGTGGTCGTGGCCGGCGGACGCACTTCGTAGTTGTCCGGGCCGTAGCTCTGCACTTCGTAGAAGCGGCCAATGGCGTTCTTGGTGTGCGCCACGAAGAACATGTAGTTGGGCGTCCAGCCGTCGTAGAAGCCGTACGTCCACACGCCCGGCACGCCGCGCTTGGTCATTTCGCGCACGTCTTCCTGCGCGAAGGTCCACCACTCGGTCACCGTGATGGGGTCGATAGCATCGTTGTACGGGCCGGTACCGGTGCTGCTGTACAGGTACGTTACCGACTCATGCAGGTCGTGCATCACCTGCGGCTTCCAGGCCAGGTAGAAGTCGTTCACGTTTTTGGTGAGCGACAGGAACTGCCCCATGCCGTCGCGGTTGTTGTCGTGTGCGACGTACTTGCCCCAGTACATGAGGGGGAGCCGCGCCGCACCGGCGGGAAGCGTCTTGTTGTAGTAGTACGTATCCACATGCTTCTCACGGCCATCCACTTCAATGACGGGCGTGATGAAGGTGATGATGTTGTTGCGAATCGCCTGGATATACGGGCTCTCCTGCACAATGAGCCGGTAGGCCAGCTCCTGAAGCATTTCGGGGCCGCCGGTTTCGGGCGAATGGATGCCACTCGTGAGCCAGTACATGGGCTTGGTGGTCCCAATGAGGCGCTTCGCTTCGGCCTCGGTGGTTTTGCGCGGGTCGGTCAGCGCGGCAATGTCACCCTTGTACTTGTCGAGATTGGCAATGGTCGCGCTGTCAGCAATGGCGAGCACCACCATGTCGCGCCCTTCTTCGGTCTTGCCAATGGTCCAGTACTTGGCCCGCGGCGAAGCCTTGGCCAGCGCCTCAAAGTAGCGGTGGATGTCCTTGGCATAGGTGAGCTCGCCCGGCGTACCCACAATGCGCCCGTGGAACTTGAGCGGCGTGGGCACGGTGGCCGAGGCCGGCAGATGGTCCACCAGCTCGGTCGTGATGCGCGGGTCCTGCAGGTGTTCCTTGATTTTCGCCGTATACTCGGCGTCGATCGCCTGCTGCGCCTGGGCGGCAGCCGGCAGCGCGAGCATGGCGACAGCCAGGGCCGATTTGCGCCAGTAATGCATGTGAGCTCCGGGGGGTTCGGGGTATTGCTCATGCTACGCGCGGGACCCGCCGTTCGCTCGGCTCGCAGGGGCTCGACGGCGGGTATCCGTTCACTCCACAGTGGGATTGAACAGCTCGTCGGAGGGCACGGAGGAACGGAGTCACGGAGAACAGTCATATGGAACGGATCTCCTCCGTGCCCTCCGTCCCTCCGTGAACTCCCGCAAGCTGTTCAACGGTCCGGCCCAAGCACCATATTCACCGCATGCGCCTCACTACTATCGCCGTCATCCTCGGCCTGGCCATCGCGCCGGCCCTCCCCGCCCAGAGCAGCAACGCGGGCAACTTCTCCACTATGCCGCCCGCGCCGTGGCCGCCGGTGGCGACTTTCTCCATCCTCGGCTACGACCCGGCGACGGGCGAAGTGGGGGGCGCGGTGCAGAGCCGCGTGTTCTCGGTAGGCAACGGCGTGCTGTGGGCCGAGGCCGGGGTGGGTGCGGCGGCCACGCAGGCCATTGTGGATGTGTCGTACGGGCCGCAGGCCATTGCGCTGCTGCGCGGCGGCATGAAGCCGGCCGATGTGATCAAGAAAGTCTGGGAGAGCGACCCCGACCCGCGCCCCACCGATTGGACCAAGTTCGGCCGGCAGTTCGCCGTGATCGACATGCAGGGTAATGTGGCCGCGTATACGGGCCCCAAGGCCAGCGAGTGGGCGGGTGACAAGCAGGGCAAGTACTGCACGGCCCAGGGCAATATTCTCGCTGGGCCCGACGTGGTGAGCGGCATGGTGAAGGCGTTCGAGGAAACGCCCGGGCATCTGTCGCTACGCCTGCTCGCCGCGCTGGAAGCGGGGCAACTGGCCGGCGGTGACAAGCGTGGCATGCAGAGCGCCGCCATGCTCATCGTGAAAAAGGACGGCGGCGTGTGGCTGCACAACGACGTGGTGCTGCGTCTGCAGGTGGACGACAATCCCGAGCCCATCAAAGAACTCCGCCGCCTGGTGGAGAAGGCCGCCTCACAGCGCCGCCCCCGTCGATAATGCGTCCCGTCTGCTCCCTGCTCCCTGCCTCCTGCCTCCTGCTGCCTGCTTTTGCGCTGCTCCTGAGTAGCACGGCCGTCGCACAGTCCTCGACGCCACCAAAGGCGCCCCAGTCAGAGTACGTCGTTCTCGTTCTCACCGACGGCCTCCGCTGGCAGGAGGTCTTTCGCGGCGCCGACAACGCGCTGTTGCAGCGCAAGTACGTGAACGATACCACCGCGCTGCGTCGCGACTTCTGGCGCGACACCCCGGAAGCGCGTCGGGAAACGCTGCTCCCGTTCCTCTGGGGCACCGTGGCGAAACAGGGGCAGATTTTTGGCGACAGCGCTGCCCAGAGCGCGGCCCGGGTGATGAACCGCTTTCGCTTTTCGTATCCGGGGTACAGCGAAACGTTTACGGGATTCTTCGACCCCCAAATCAACAGCAACGGGTTCAAGCCCAATCCCAACACCACCGTCTTTGAGTGGCTCAACAAAGACCCGGCGTATCGCGGACAGGTGGCCGCCTATGCCACATGGAACGCGTTCCGTCGCATCATCAACACGGAGCGCAGCGGCGTTCCCGTGTATGACGGCTGGGATCGTGGTGCGGCACCATTTATGGACGACAAGAGCACGCTGTTGCAGGAGCTGTACCGCACCACCACGCAACTCTGGCCCGATGTGGCCTTCGACGCCCTGATGCATCAGTCGGTGATCGTGCAGATGAACACCGCCATGCCCAAGGTGCTGTTCCTTGGCTACGGCGAAACCGACGAATACGCCCACAGCGGGCGCTACGATCTGTATCTGCGCAGTGCGCAGCAGGTCGATCGCTATCTGTCGCAGCTCTGGTCGCGCTTCCAGACAGACCCACGTACCCGAAACAAGGTCACGTTGCTGATCAGCACCGATCACGGTCGCGGCTGGGGCGCCGAGTGGACCGATCACGGCGAAGAGGTGAACGGCGCCGAGTATATCTGGAGCGCGGTGATTGGCCCGGATATCCCCGCGCTGGGGGTGCGGCGGAATACACCCACGCAGCAAGCGCAGATGGCCGCGACTATTGCGGCGGTGCTGGGCAAGGACTGGCGAGCCGCCGCGCCGCGGGCGGCGGTGGCGTTGCCCATCTTCCGGGAACGCTGACGCGCGTACGGGAACTGATCGCACGAGGGCATCCAAGACATCAAAGGCATCCGAGAGATTTCTGTTCTCGGATGCCTTTGATGTCTTGGATGCCTTCGTGTAATCAGTTCAGCGATCTCGCGCTACATCAAGTCCCTTACGGGACCTTGATCCCCGCCGCCGCGAGCGCCGACGTGAGCGCCGGCAACGACGTAGCCTTCACGGTGGCCACCGCCGCCGACTGGGTGACGAGTTCCTTGCGGAGCTGTGCCAGCAGTGCCCGCTGCGTGGAGGAGACCGGGAAGCTCGAGCCCAGTACGCTGTTCAGGCCACCCGCGCGGCCGGAGAACGTCATGTCCGGTGCGCCCGAGGCGCCACGGTTTTCGTCTTCCATGTCACCCTGCGGGGGGGTGGGCGCGGCGCCACCGGCACCACGGGCCGCAAACTGCGCGGCGCGCGCGGCCGGCGTGGCCCCAATCTCCGTCGTGAAGGTCGAGAGCACCTTGTCCACGCTGGCCATCTGCGCCTTGAGTGCGGGCGTGAGCTTGGCGCTGTCGGCGGTGGCCGCCTTTTTCACGTCGGCGAACGTGCGCATGGTGCTGTCGGCGGCGCTCTGTGCGTCGGTCACGCTCTTCTGAAAGCGCACCACTTCCAGGCGGAACGCGTCAAGCGACTGCAGTTCCCCCTGCGACATCGTCTGCTCCGGGTCAGGGAGCAGCGTGAATTTGCGCGCCACAACCGTGGCTGCACCCGTGGCGGGCGTAATCGTGAGGTGCGCCGTGTAGCTACCCGGCACCGCCGGATACGACCGCGCCCCGCCCCCACCAAAACCACCGAAGCCACCGCCGCCGCCCTGTCCGCGGCCACCGGTCGGGGCCGCCGTGGCCACGCCCGTGAGCGGTGCGCCCACGCGCATATCCCACACGGGGCGATACATGCCCGCTTTGGCGTTGGCTGGCAACTCACGCACCACACGCCCACCTGCGTCGATGATCTCAAGCTTGGCCTTTGCGTCCGCCGGCGCGTTGTTCACGAGATACGCGAGCCGGACGCCATGCTCCGGGTTCTGCCCCGTAAAGCCCGTGGAACCCATGCCACTGTTGCGGCTGCCGTCGAGCTGGAACGCCAGCTCGTTGCGCGCCGGGAAGAGATACGCCACGCTGGCCCGCTTGGCCGCCGCGAGATGCTCCAGCGCCGACAGGTCGTCGAGGATATACACGCCACGTCCGTGCGTGCCCACGACCAGGTCGTTCCACCGTTCCTGAATGGCCAGATCCCACACCGGCACGCCGGGCATGCCGCCCTTGAGCGCCGTCCAGGTGGTCCCGCCATCAATGGTGAAGAACACGCCAAACTCGGTGCCCACGAACAACAGGTTCGGTTCACGGTGATGTTCGCGGATCACCTGCACCGGACCCAGCGCCGGCAGGTTGCCGGTGATGCTCGTCCACGTGGCGCCAAAGTCCGTGCTCTTGTAGACGTACGGCTTCATGTCGTTGCTGCGGTGGCCGTCAAACGTGGCGTACACCGTGCCGTCGGCGTGCGTGGACAGCTGCACGCCGCTCACGTACGTGGTGTCGGGCACGCCGGCAAAGGTCATGACGCGCGTCCACGTCTGGCCGTCGTTGCGCGTCACGGCTACGACGCCGTCGTCAGTCCCCACCGCCAACACCCCGGCGCGGCGCGGCGATTCGCTCACCGCACTGATGTTGCCAAATGCCGCGGTGCCTTCGTGCAACCCCAGCGCATCGCGCGGCGGCACACTGCCGCGCATGGGGAGCTGGTTGCGATTCAGGTTGCGCGTGAGATCGGGGCTGATGGTCTTCCAGGAGTCGCCTCGGTCACGGCTCTTGAAGAGATGATTGGCCGCGAAATACACCGTGCCACCCACATGGCGCGACGGCACGATGGGCGCACTCCAGTTGTAGCGGTGACGCTCGCCATTCGTGGCGGGCGGCTTGATGCCCTTGGTCTGTCCCGTCTTGGCGTTGTACCGCTGAATGCCGCCGTTCTGCGACTCCGCGTACACCACATTCGGGTCGAACTTGTCGGTCACGTTGAAGAAGCCGTCGCCGCCCGCCATGCGCACCCAGTCGGCGTTGGTCGGGCCGAAGCTGTTGCGTGTGCGATTGGGCCCTCCCCACGTCTGGTTGTCCTGCAGACCGCCGTACACATGGTAGAACGGCCACTGGTCGTCCACCGAAATGGCGTAGAACTGCGCGCCCACGATGTTCTCGTTGTTGTACCACGTGCGACCACGATCGTACGTGATGTCGAGCCCACCGTCATTCCCCATCACGTGGTGATCGGGATCTTCCGGGTTGATCCAGAGGGCGTGGTGATCGCTGTGCACGCCGCCACCGCCGGCGTAGCCGCGCCACGTCTTGCCGCCATCATACGACTCCGTGCTGCCCACATTGAGGCGCACCACATGTTCGGCATCGGAGGGGTCGCAGCGCACCTGGGAGTAGTACCACGCCGTGCCATTGCTGCGATCGGTCTGCCGCCACGTGGCGCCGGCATCGTCGCTGCGATAGAAGCCGTTGGCGGTGCCCTTGGCGCTCACGCTGGCGTACAGCGTGTTGGGGCGCGAGCGGCAGATGGCCAGACCAATGCGCCCCGCGTCGCCCGTGGGGAGGCCACTGGTCAGACGCGTCCACGTTTTGCCGGCGTCGGCGGTCTTCCAGATGCCGCTCTCCGGGCCGCTGGGCAAAAAGCCGTACGCCCGACGTTCACGCTGATACGACGCGGCGTACAGAATGTCCGGGTTGTTCGGATCCATCACGATGTCGGTGAAGCCGGTGTGCTCCGACAGGGCCTTGGTGTTCGTCCACGTCTTGCCACCATCGACCGTCTTGAACACGCCACGCTCACCGCCCGGCGCCCACAGCGGCCCCATGGCCGCCACGTACACGACATCCGGGTCACGAGGATCGATCACCATGCGCCCGATGTGCTGCGTCTTGGGGAGCATGGGCTTGGACCACGTCTTGCCGCCATCGGTGCTCTTGAACACGCCCACGCCCCACGAGGAGCTGCGCATGTTGTTGGATTCACCGGAGCCGGCCCACACCACATCGCCGTTGGACGGCGCCACCGCCACGGCCCCCATGGAGCCCACGCCGATGGCGTCGGACACGGGCGCCCAGGTGAGGCCGGCGTTGGTCGTTTTCCAGATGCCACCCGTGGCGACGGCTACGTACATGGTGGTGCCCAGGCGGCCCCCACGCACCGAGCGCGGGGCTTCCACCACCGCGATGTCGGTAATGCGGCCGCTCATCGAGGCGGGGCCGATATTGCGATAGGTCAGCGCGCCAACGAGCTGCGAATCGGGGAGCGCCCCCTGGGCGGCGAGCAGCGTCGGCAACAGCAGGCCGGCAGCCAGCGGAGCGAGCGCCCGGCGGTAGCCGGCGCGCAATACGAGTGGGGACATGGCGGGACGAGGCAGGGAGTGCCGGGACCACCGCGGTCCCGAGCCAATGGAAGTTTACGCTGCGGTTGGGGTTGCCGTTGCCGTCAGCGTGCTTTTGGGTGGGGCGAGGCCTCGATCAATCGTGGCCGTGATCAGCCATGGCCTCGCCGCGGGCCAGCATCAGGTGGTGCATCTGGTGATGGTCGCCGCTGGCCATGAGCCCAATGAACCCCAGCCCGCGGATGCGCGCCGCCCCTGCGTCGCGGTCTCCGTCGCGGGCCGTCACCACCAACGTGACGCCGTCGGGGCGCTCCGTGCGGACGATGCGCGGCCCGCCCATCATCGCCACCATGGCCACGTGCGCACCGGTCATGCGCTTGATAGCGGCAATGGTTTCGCCGGTCCCACGCACGACAAAGGTGGCACCGCCGGCCACCGGCGTGGCGGCAACGGTGCTGCGTAGCGTGACCAGATCCATGTCCCGCAGATGCTGCCGCAGTCGCTCGAGGTTCACCTTGGACCAATCGGTACTCGGATCGGCCTCGAGGAGTTTGACGATCTCGGCAATGGTGGCAAACGCTGCCTGCCCGCCCTCAGTAGGCATGGTGGTGTGGGCCCCGCCCTGCGTATGCGCCAACGCCTGCGCCGCCACGGCACGCAGAGGCACCGCACCCAGCAATCCGAGCAAGCAGGCAGACGTAGCACAGCGAAGCAGCCGAAGGGTGAGCATGGGTCGAGTCTGAAGGGTGTTGGTGAGATAGGGCTGGCGCCTTGCAGTGGCGCGTTCACATGACCACGACGGCCTCTCGACATCTCGGGGCGCGCCCCTAGCTTGTCGGTTGGCTCCGTACTTCTCGAGAAATAACGGGTCCCGGACCTCCTTCCATCCCCCCACCGCTCATGACGTCCCTTCGTTCGCTGTGCTCCACGGGTGTGCTGCTCGCCTCCATGGCCGGCCCGCTGCTCGCCCAGAATGAAGCGCCCCCCGGCCGCCGGCAGGTGGTGCCCATGGATTCGGCCCGTGCGGCGGCGCTGTACGTGAGCAACCGGCCGGAAGACCATCCCGTCGCCGACTACGAGCGCGCCATGCGCGGCAAGGCAGCCACCGACAGCATCTTCACCGCGCGCGCAAAAGGCGTGCTCAAATTTTCAAAGGTGAAGTACAAGAGTCAGGCCGGTGGGCTGGAAATTCCCGCCTACCTGTTCGAGCCGCTCAATCCCAAGGGCCCGCGCCAGCATGCGGCCATGGTGTGGGTGCATGGCGGCGTGCACGGCAACATGGACCAGAATTACTGGCCCTTCATTCGCGAAGCGGTGCAGCGTGGCTACGTCATCATTACGCCCGACTATCGCGGCAGCACCGGCTACGGTGCCGCCCATCATAACGCCATCGATTACGGTGGCATGGAAGTGGACGACGTGGAGTCGGCGGCCGACGTGCTCAAGGCCCTGCCCTATGTGAATCCGGACCGCCTGGGAGTCATGGGCTGGAGCCACGGGGGGTACATCACCACGTTGTTGCTCACCCGGGAGGCACAGGGGACACCGTTCAAGTCGGGCGCCGCCATCGTGCCGGTCACCAACCTGTTGTTCCGCCTGTCGTTCAAGGGGCCGTCGTACCAGCGCTCATTCTCCACGCAGGCGGCCGTCCGCGGGCTGCCGTTCGAAAAGCGTGATGAGTACGTACGGCGCTCGCCCTATTACTGGGTAGACAGCCTCAAATCTCCCCTCCTGGTCCACGTGGCCACCAACGACGAAGATGTGAACTTCGAAGAAGCGCGGCCGCTGGTCGATGCCCTGATTGCCCGGCAACCCAAGCTCGCCGAAACGAAGATCTACGTGAACCCGACGCCGGGGCCCACCAGCGTGGGACACACCTTCAGCCGACGCGTGAACCGCCAGACGCTCGAGCGGGATGAATCGCCCGAGCAGATCGACAGCTGGAACCGGGTGTGGGCGTTTTTTGAGCGGACGCTGGGGAAATAGGCGGAGTACCCACGCCGCTTCAAGTTCCCGAACCCGGGATCCGAGACTCCAATCTCGGGTCCCGGGTTTGCTTTTGGGGCACGACGTACAACTACCCTTGTATTTCACGATATACGTAATTAGTAATATATGCATATGCGAACCATCTACTATACCCTGGTCGCCGCCGCCGCACTCGCCCTCCCCGGGCTTGCGACGGCGCAGTCGCCCCTCCGCCTCGCTGATGCGCTGGCGGAGGCCGACCGCCGCGCCTTTGGCAATCGCCAGGCTGCGGCCAATGCCTCGAGTGACCGCGCCCGCGCGGCACTCCCTCTCAAGGGCATCCTTCCCTCGGCACGTGTTGAGGGTGGGTTTGTCCGGACCACTGACCCCATTGGCGCCTTCGGCACCACGCTGCGCCAACGGGCCGTAACCCCCGCCGCCTTCGATCCGGCCCGGCTCAATGATCCGGCGCCGGTGAACAACGTCACCGGCGGACTCGTGCTGGAAGTGCCGGTCTTCAACGCCGACGCACTGACCGGGTGGCGAGCCGCCCGGTCGGCCGCGAACGCCAGCGCCGCCATGGCCGACTGGACGACCATGACCACCCGCGCCATGGTGGTGAAGGCCTACTACGGCGCCGTACTGGCCCAGGAAAAGGTCGCTATGCTCACGCAGGCCCAGCGCGCCGCCACCGCGGCCGTGAAGCAGGTGGAGAGCATGGTGCGGCAGGGACTGGTCACCAAGGCCGATCAGCTGCAGGCCAGCGTCCGCGCTGGTGATGTGGCAGCGCAGCTCCTGTCGGCCAGCAACGACGCCACAACCGCCCGCCAGCAGTTTGCCATGCTGCTCGGGCGGAGCGAATCCGGACCGTTGGTGCTCCCCGCCGGTCTCCCGACCGACAGCGTGGTGCGGGCCTTTGCGGAGCAGGACACCGCGGCGGCGCACACCCCGGCCGCGGAAGGACAGAGCGCTGGACACCTGCGTGACGACGTGCGCGCGGCACAGCTTGGCGCACAAGCCGCCAGTGCCGACCGCAAACGGGCCGCCGCCACCATGCTTCCGCGCCTCAACGGCTTTGCGCGGTACGACTACAACTCTCCCACCACCCTCTACGCCGGCAAGCCGAACTGGACCGTTGGCGTGATGGGCTCCTGGTCGCTCTTTGGTGGCGGCAGCGAGCTGGCCGACGTGGCGGGGGCGGATGCCCGCGCCCGTGGAGCGCGCGCCGGCGAAGAAGCCGCCCGCGCCAACGCCCGGGTGGAAGCTGATGCCGCCGCCCGCCTGGTCACCTTGGCGCTGCGCCGATTGGAACTGGCGGCGCAGGCCTCGGCCCAGAGTACCGAAGCACACCGACTCGTAGCAAAGCGCTACGCCGGGGGGTTGGCCACGGTCGCCGAGCTGCTTGGCGCCGAAACGGCGGCCACGGGAGCCTCACTGGCGCATGCCGCCGCGCGCTTCGACGTGATTGACGCACTGGCGCAATACCGCAAGGCCATCGGCGCCGATCCCGGTGCCCTCGCCCGCTTCGATACACAGCCCACGACTTCATCCACGGACGCCGCTTCGGCTGGCGCCAACAACGAGGAACCGACTCGATGACGACGATCTCTTCGCGCCGCGCGTCGGCGCTCCTGCTGGCCGGCCTGGCCACCTCTTCACTGGTGCTCGGCGCCTGCGGCTCCAGCACCCCCGACCACGAAAAGACGGCGGCCAAGCCCGCCTTGGTGAGCGGTACCACCCTCACGCTGGCCGATACCACCATTGCCACGACCTACGAAGCCAGTGGTGTGGCCGAGCCGCTGCAACAGGCGATGGTGAGCACGAAGCTCATGGGAACCGTTACGGCGGTTACGGTGCAGGAAGGCGATGCCGTACGCACTGGACAGGTGCTCGTCCAGATCGACGCCCGCGATCTGACCGCCAAGGCGAACCAGGTTGCCGCGTCCATTGCCGATGCTGAGGCGATGCAGCGCGAAGCCACCGCGCACGCCGCGCGTTTTGCGGCGCTGTACAATGACAGTGCGGCAACGAAGGCACAGTACGATGCAGCACAAACCGGACTGGCCCGCGCCAACGCGGGATTGCAGGCGGCCCGGGCCGGCGCCTCGGAGCTTGATGCCGTGCGCAGCTACGCCTCGGTGCGTGCTCCGTTCGCCGGCATAGTGACCATGCGGCACGCGGATCCCGGCACCTTCGCGGCGCCCGGCGCCCCGCTGGTGACGGTGCAGGATGTGTCCAGTCTCCGGCTGACGGTCACCGCGCCCGCGAATGTCATCCGGGCGCTGACCCGCGGACAGCAGATTGCCGCCACCGTGGATGGGCGGAGCGTGCAGGCCAAAGTGGAGGGTATTGTCCCCGCTGGCGCCGGCAATCTGTACACGGTGAACGCCATCATTGCCAATCGCGATGGCGCCATGCGCGCCGGCAGTGCGGTGACGCTCTCCATGCCGCAAGGCACCACCACCGGCATTGTCGTGCCGCTGGCCGCGCTCGTGCGCGACGGAGATCTGGTGGGAGTGATCGTCCGCGCCAACGGCGCCGATGATCGGCGCTGGATTCGCCTGGGCACCATGACGGCAACGCATGCGGAAGTCACCGCTGGGCTCACGACTGGAGAAGTCATTGTAATTCCTGACGCGGCAACGGTGCCGGCGTCGAAGGCGGGCGTATGACCAGCATCCAGTCCTGGGGTATCTCGGGGCGCGTCGCCAAGGCCTTTCTCAACAGCAAGCTCACGCCGTTGATCACGGTGGCCTCGCTCGCCGTGGGGTTGCTGGGGATCATCGCAACGCCGCGCGAAGAAGAGCCGCAGATCTCCGTGCCGATGATCGATGTGATCTCGGCCATGCCTGGCGCATCGCCAGCCGAAGCGGAAAATCTGCTGGGGCGGCCGGTGGAGCAGCGTATGCTCGAGATTCCCGGCGTGGACCACGTGTACACGATGTCGGGCGACGGCTATGCCATGGTGACCGTGCGCTTCAAGGTGGGTGAGGATCAGGAGCGCAGCGTCACCAAGGTGCAGGCCAAACTGGCGGGGGCGATGGACAAGGCTCCCAGCGGTGCCCTGCCTCCCATCGTGAAGTCGCACAGCATCGACGATGTGCCGGTGCTGACGCTCACGCTGCACGGTGCCGGTACGGATGCCAATGCGCTGCGTCAGATTGCCGTGCATCTGGAGGACGAGATTCGCACGGTGCCGGAGGTCGCGGAAACGTTCGTGACTGGCGGAGCGCCAAAGCAGGTAAAAGTGGTGCTCGATGCCGCGCGTCTGGCGGCGAGCGGCGTAACCCCAGGTGAAGTGGCCATGGCGCTGAAGCAGGCCAACGCCCGCCTCGACGCCGGTGAGCTCACCCTGCGGGACAGTGTGGTGCAGATCGCCGTGGGCGCTCCGCTGCTGAACGCGCGCGAGGTGGGAAGTGTGGTCGTGTCCAACCGCCGAGGGACCCCGGTATATCTGCGCGCCGTGGCCGACGTGAAGGACGATTTCGGTGATGTGAACAGCTACGTGTCGCACCGCAGCGGCAGCGGCGCCTCCGAAGCGGCGGTCACCATTGCGGTGGCCAAGCGCAAGGGTGCCAACGCCACGAACGTGACGCACGCGGTGCTGGAGCGGGTGAACCAGGCCAAGGGGCGCCTGCTGCCGGCCAGTGTGGCGTTGGATGTCACTCGCGATTATGGCGAGACAGCAGGCGAGAAGGCGCAGGAACTCATTCTGCACCTCATCATTGCCACGCTTAGCGTCACCGCACTCATCTGGTTGTTTTTGGGGTGGCGGGAAGCGCTGGTGGTGCTCGTGGCCGTCCCGGTCACGCTCGCGCTCACGCTCTTCGTGTACTACGCGCTGGGCTATACGCTCAACCGCATCACGCTGTTCGCGCTCATCTTCTCCATTGGCATTCTGGTGGACGATGCCATTGTGGTGGTGGAGAACATCTACCGTCACCTGGCCATGGGGAACCGGCCGGCCGACATCGCGGCCATTGACGCGGTGGACGAGGTGGGGAATCCCACGATTCTGGCCACGTTTACCGTGATTGCGGCCATCGTGCCCATGGCGTTCGTCAGTGGCATGATGGGTCCCTACATGCGCCCCATTCCCGTGGGCGCGTCGGTGGCCATGCTGGCGTCGCTGGCGGTGGCGTTCATCGTTACACCGTACCTGGCCTACCGCCTGCTCAAGGGGCATGTGGTGGCGGGACACGGGTCCATTCAGCATCCGCCGGAGGAAGGTTCACGGACGGACAAGCTGTACCATCGCATCATGTCACCACTCATTGAGCGCAAGAAGACGCGCTACGTGTTCTATGGCGTGGTGGTGGCGCTGCTGTTGGGCAGTGTGGGGCTCGTCGGGCTCAAGGCCGTGCAAGTGAAGATGCTCCCCTTCGACAACAAGAGTGAGTTCCAGGTGGTGCTCGACTTGCCGGAGGGCACGTCGCTGGAAACATCCAACCGGGCGGCGTCGGAGATTGCGGCCTACCTGGGCACGGTCGAAGAAGTGGTGAGCACGCAGGTGTATGCGGGCACCGCGGCGCCGTTCAACTTCAACGGTCTCGTGCGGCACTATTTCATGCGCAGCGGCGCCAACGTGGCCGATGTGCAGGTGAACCTCAAGCCGAAGAGCGAGCGCGATCGGCAGAGCCATGCGATTGCCGTGGCGGTACGCCCTTCGGTGGATTCCATCGCCAAGCGGTATGGTGCCTCGGCCAAGGTGGCGGAAATTCCGCCGGGGCCGCCGGTGCTCTCCACGCTCGTGGCTGAAGTGTATGCCGCCGACGACGCGTCGCGTCTGGAGGCTGCCAAGGCGGTCAAGGCGGTGTTTGAGCAGACGCCCGGTGTGGTGGATGTGGACTGGACCGTTGAAGCCCCGCAGCAGAAGCGCACGTTCCGGGTGGACCGGGTGCGTGCGGCCGAAGTGGGGGCGAGCGTGGAGCAGATCACGCAGACGCTCTACCTTGCGCTTTCCGGTGCGCCGGCCGGCTTGACCAGCTCACCCACCGCCAAGGAGGCGGTGGCGATCGTGCCGCGCTTGCCGCTGTCGCAGCGCTCGTCGGTGGAGGCGTTGCTGGGCTTACCCATTGCCACCATGCAGGGCCCGCAGCCGCTGGGCCGTTTCGTGACGGTGATTGATGGGGTTCGGGAAGGCTCACGGGTCCGCAAGGATCTCCGCCCGGCCATTTATGTGACCGGAGACGTGGCCCGCGAGATTGAGAGTCCGGTGTACGCGATTCTCGATATGAACCGGCAGATCGAGGCCATTCGGGTGAATGGGGCGAGTGTCGGGATTTACAACGCCGTACAGCCCGAATCGCTGGACGAAACCGCCATCAAGTGGGACGGGGAGTGGCAGGTGACCATTGAGGTCTTCCGCGACCTCGGCCTGGCCTTCGCCATTGTGCTGCTGCTCATCTATGTGTTGGTGGTGGGGTGGTTCCAGAGCTTCACCATTCCGCTGGTGATCATGGCCCCCATTCCGCTTACGCTCATTGGCATTCTGCCGGGGCACGCCATTGGCGGCGCGTTCTTTACCGCCACGAGCATGATTGGCATGATCGCGCTGGCTGGCATCATCGTGCGCAACTCCATTCTGCTGGTGGACTTCATCCAGTTGGAGGAAGCACGCGGGCGCAATCTGGTGGATGCGGTGCTCGAAGCGGGCGCCGTGCGGTTCCGCCCCATTGCCCTCACCGCCGCGGCCGTTGTGGTGGGCGGGCTGGTCATGGTGCTCGATCCCATCTTCCAGGGACTTGCGGTGGCGCTCATGAGCGGCGCTGTGGTAGCTACGCTCCTCACAATGGTTGTGGTCCCCCTGCTCTACTGGGAGCTGCGAAAGAATGCGCCGCCCCTCGCCGATTCCCCCCTCCATACGGAGATCATCGACTGATGTGCAACGATAACGTCATTCGCCGCTTTGCCGGCGTCTTCATTCTGCTGTCCGTGGCGCTTGGCTTCCTGGTGTCGCCCAACTTCTTCTACTTCACGGCATTTGTGGGTTTCAACCTGCTGCAGTCGAGCTTCACGAACTTCTGCCCGCTGGAGAAAATTCTGGGCCGGTTCGGGCTCTTCGGCTGCCGTGCATCGGGAGCCTCAGCGCGATAAGCTTCAGCATACCTTTGGGGAGTCGACCATGAGCACAACGAATAGCCCCGCACGGCAGGCCATCATGCCGTGCGGGGCCTGCGGAAAACTGAATCGCATCAACATGGATCGCGTGGATGTGGCGGCCCACTGTGGTACCTGCAAGGCCACGCTCGCGATCGATGCGCCCATCGTGCTCACCGACGCCAACTTTGACACGGTGGTGGGCAAGAGCACCGTGCCGGTCATGGTCGACTTTTATGCCGACTGGTGTGGGCCGTGCAAGATGATGGCGCCGGTCTTTGCCGACTTTGCCCGGCGTCAGAAGGGGCGGGTGCTGGTCGCCAAAGTGAATACCGACGAAAACCCGGGCGTCTCCATGCGCTTCGGCATTCGCAGTATCCCTACGCTGACCGTGATGGCGGGCGGGAAAGAGGTGGCGCGGCAGGTGGGGGCGGTGCCCATGGCCGCACTGGAAAACATGGTGGCGGGCGTCAGGATCTCCTGACGCCCGGCGGGCTTACCGGCCGCCTAACACTTTCCGTCGCTCAGTGAGCTCGGTCTCCAGTCGGCCACACACCAATTCACAGAGTTTCAGCACGTCCTTGTCGGCCAACTCGTAGCGCACGTACACGCCATCGCGCTCCCGCGAGACCAGGCCGTTCGCGAACAGCTGCGCGAGGTGACGCGAGACGTTCGCCTGACCCATCCCGGTGGCTTCCACGAGGTCATTCACCGTGCGCGGCCCTGTGCGCAGCTCTTGCAACAGACTCAGACGCGCGCGGTCACTCAGCGCTTTGAAGCGCTCAGCGACCATCTCGAGCAGCTCCGGTCCCATCCGTTTTGGTGCCACAGCCTCGCTCCTGGACCTGAGAGAAAATGCAGACATACACAACAATGAATATATAGAAACACAGAAGAGCGCGCTACCCGTCGGGTGCGCGCTCTTTGCTGTCCGGTTCAGACTTCAGGCCAACGTCGCCGTGAGCGTAATCTCGGCATTGAGCACCTTGGACACTGGGCATCCGGCTTTCGCCGCTGCCGCCAGCTCCTGGAACTGCTCGGGAGAAATGCCCGGCACCTTGGCGTCCAACGTGAGGTGCACCTTGGTGATGGCAAAGCCCCCGTCCTTCTGTTCCAGCGTCAACGCCGCCGATGTGGCCAGTGATTCCGCGGTAAAGCCGTTCCGGGTGAGCTGACCAGAGAGGGCCATGGAGAAACAGCCGGCATGCGCGGCGGCAATGAGCTCTTCCGGGTTCGTGCCGTTGGTCCCCGACTCGTCTTCAAACCGCAACTTGAACGAATACGGCGTGTTGTTCAGGACGCCGCTGGGCGTGGAGACCGTACCGCTACCTTCCTTGATAGTGCCGTTCCAGACGGCTGAACCGTGACGAATCATGAAGCCCTCGAAGTGGTGACCAGTCGGAGGTCGGCGCCTCCTGGCGCCAGACGCTCCTCCAGACTGCCAGCGCGCACCGCCAATTGCAAGCGTGGCCAGCCGATCGCGGTCTGTCCCCTGCCCAATGTTGCATTGCCATGCGCCTTGCCTTGCCGTGGCGCGGTTGAGGCGGACATTTGCGGGAGGTATTCACGCCTCACCACGTGCCGTCCATGCGACTTCCTGCCCGTTTGCTCCCTCGCCTCTCCGCTCGCGGTCTTCTTGCCCTGCTGGGTACGGTTGCCCCCGTCGCATCGGTCGGTGCCCAGTCTGCCCCCTCCGCCGCGCCGGTGGTGCTGCGCGCCGCGCGACTCCTTGATGGCGCGGGGGGCGTTTTGCTGAACCAGGATGTGGTAGTGGATAACGGCCGTATTGTAGCCATCCGCCCCGCTCGTGGGCCGCTGCCGGCGGGCAGCGTAGACCTTGGCGCTCGCACGTTGCTCCCGGGGTTCATCGATACCCATGTGCATATGGGGTGGTACATCACCGGTCACGACCGCATGCACACCGACGGCGACGGTGATACGCCTGCGGTGAGTGCCATGGCACACGCCGGCAACGCCTGGGCCACACTGCACGCCGGTTTCACTACCGTGCAAAGCATTGGCGAGGCCGACAACGCCACGCTGCGCGACGCCATCCAGCGCGGATGGATTCCAGGGCCGCGCATTCTCACCTCTCTCGGATCACTGAACGAACGCACGCGCGGCGGGTCCCCTGATTCATTGCGGGCCGTTGTGCGGCGCTTCAAGCAACAGGGGGCCGACGTGATCAAGATCTTCGCGTCCAAGAGTATTCGCGACGGTGGCGAAGCAACAATGACGCCGGAGCAGCTGCAAGCCGCGTGTGGCGAGTCCACCGCACAAGGACTCCGCTCGGTAGTGCATGCCCACTCGGCCGATGCAGCGCAGCGCGCGGCGCGGGCCGGGTGTACCCAGGTAGAGCATGGCGTGTTTGCCGACGACGCTACCCGTTCCGCGTTCGTGCAACACGGCACCTTTTTTGACCCGCAGTGTGGCCTGGTCTTTCGCAATTATCTCGACCATAAACCGTGGTTTGAAGGGATTGGCAACTACAATGCGGCCGGTTTTGCGTCCATGGAGCAGGCACTCCCGCTCGCCGAGGCAGGGATTGGGCTGGCGTCGCGCACGAAGGGGCTCAAGTTGGTGTTCGGCACTGATGCGGTGGCGGGCGCACATGGCCGGAACGCCGAAGAACTGGTGTGCCGGGTGCGCCGAGGCGGGCAGAACGCAATGGATGCCATTGTGAGCGCCACGAGCCGCGCGGCGGAATCGCTGCGCCTGGAGCGGGAGATTGGCCGTGTGGCCGTTGGGCTGTCGGCCGATCTCATTGCCACCGATGGC
The DNA here is from genome assembly GCF_000695095.2 of Gemmatimonas phototrophica. Taxonomy (NCBI): domain Bacteria; kingdom Pseudomonadati; phylum Gemmatimonadota; class Gemmatimonadia; order Gemmatimonadales; family Gemmatimonadaceae; genus Gemmatimonas; species Gemmatimonas phototrophica. The sequence continues at coordinate 3,259,589 of NZ_CP011454.1, forward strand.
GATCCGTCGCAGGAAATTGAGGCATCACAACGGGTCTCGTTTGTCATGCGCACGGGGACGATTTACCGCAACGATGGCGCCCGCTTCACTGCCGGACGTCGCAACAGAGGAGTGCGTTAATGGCAACGAGCGAACCGCGGGGCACGGCGCGCCGCGACTTTCTGAAGGCCGCTGGGGTGCTGGCGGTGGGCACTGCCACGGTGGGCTCGGCGGCAGCGTGTGATGTGAAAGAACCCACGCAGACCGCCGCGGACGATCAGGGCCTCGAGCGAGTACGGGGGTTTGACCGCACGATGTTGGATGCCGTGGCCGCAGCCGTGTTGCCGGAGTCGTTGGGGGCGCCGGCCATTCGCGCCGTCACCGATCGTTTTGTGGCCTGGGCCGACGGCTATGACCCGGTGGCGGAGGAGATGCACGGCTACGGATACGCGGATATCCGCTACCTCCCGGCCGATCCGGCTCCGGCGTGGCGGGCACAATTGCAGGCGCTGGATGTGTTGGCGCAGAAAACCACACGCCAATCGTTTGCGCGCCTTCCGTTGGACGCACAGCGTGCGGTCCTCTCGGCCACATTGAGAACGGAGCGTGGGGATCGTCTGCCGTCGCCTCTGGGCGCTCGTCATGTGGCATTGGCGGTACTCGCGTTCTGGGGCAGTTCCCCCGAGGCTTGGAACCTGGCCCTTGGTGCACAGGTGAGCCCCGCTACCTGTCGCACGCTGGGGGATGCCGTGAAGCGTCCGCTGCCCTTGGCGGGAGAGCGCGCGTGATCATTCAAAATTCCGAGACCACGGTGCACGAAGCGGACATCTGCATCGTTGGCAGTGGCATTACCGCCGCCATGATGGCGGCGCATCTCGCGGAGCACACCACACAATCCGTACTGGTGGTGGAAGCGGGGAAACCCACCACGGCGTTCCGCGACCGCACCCGCGCCCGCGAGCGCTTTCTGGCGTACGGCGAGAGCCCATGGAAGGCCGATCACCTCGACGATCAGAACGCCTTTGGAACAACGTGGGGCTTTTCGCCGAGTATGCACGTAGGCGGGCTGGCCATGCATTGGGGTGGCGTGTCTCCGCGCTATTCACCCGAAGATTTCCAGCTTCGCTCGCTGTATGGGGTAGGGAGCGACTGGCCCTTCAGCTACACCGACCTCGATCCGTTCTATCAGGAAGCCGAGGAACGCATGGGTGTGGCTGGTGAGCAGGGGCCGCCAGCGCTTGATCCTCGCGGCAAACCGTATCCGTTACCACCGCTGCCAATCAACTACAACCTGGCGCAGTTGCAGCAGTGGGCCGGCAAGGCGGATATCGCCACCTGGAGTACCCCCAGCGCCAAGAATTCTGTGGAGCGCGATGGGCGGGCGCAGTGTCAGCGGTGCGACACCTGCTATCCGGTATGCCCAACCGGCGCGAAATATTCGCCGGATTTCACGTGGGACGCGCTGATGGCCGCCAAGAAGATTACGCTGCTCACACAAACGCTCATTCGCCGACTGGAAGCCGACGCGAAGACTGGGCGGATCACCGCCGCGACGGGTAACCGCACCGACGCAACCGGGGCGCCGGTGACGGTGCGGGCCAAAACGTTTGTACTGGCGGCGGGTTTTGTGTGGTCTCCGCATCTGCTGCTGCTGTCGCGCAGTGAGGCGTTTCCCAATGGCTTGGCCAACCGGAGTGGGCTGGTGGGCAAGTACCTGGCCGGGCATCGCAATGTGAACGCGTATCTACAGTTGCCCATGGAACTGCTGCCGGGGATCAACGCGCAGCATTCGTTGGTCAGCAAGCAGTTCATGCGCCCGGGCAAGCAGTCACGCTATCTGCGTCACGACCTGCGGATCTGGGAGTCAAGTGTCGGGCGCGAGCCGCGACTGCGCGACGACAACGAGACGCTGCTGTTTGGTGATGCCCTGCTGAAGGACTGGCAGCAGCGCGCCAAGGGGGCCACGGCGCGGGTGCGCGGCTACTACGACGTGTTGCCGGACAAGGAAAGCAAGTTGTGGCTCGATAACACGCACACGAACCGCTTTGGCGATCCCATGCCCACCATGGCCTTCAAGGACGCGCCGGAGAGCGCGGCGTTGCGTGAGTTTCAGGAAGAGTCGCTGCGTGACCTGTTCCGGCGCATGGCGAAAGCCGGCGGCGGGGAAATCCTGCGCATGGAGAACAGCGCTAACGATTTGGGGCAGGAGCATCCCACCGGTGGCTGCCGCATGGGCACGGACCCGATGGACAGCGTAGTCAACGGCGATGGGCGGGCGCACGACCACGAGAATCTCTGGGTGGCCGGTGCCCCGGCGCAGCCGACCGCGAGCTGCTGCAATGGCACGCTCACGTTTGTGGCCGTGGGGCTCAAGACGGCGGCGGCGATTGCGAAGGGCTGATTCGGTGTGCTTGCGGCGGGGGAAATCAACCGCTGGGCATGACAACAGCATGAATTACAGCATGACAAACTGCGGAGGTGGGGAACGCGGGTCTGAGAGTGCTCTCCCACACAGCCCCCCACGCTTTTGTCACGCTGTTGTCATGCAGGAGGTCATGCTGTTGTCATGCCCAGCGGTTGTCATGCCCAGCGGTTGCCCTTCCCGGCCGTTACGCTCCCCGCACCGCCGCCATGATGCGGTCGCCAAGCGCGGTATTCGCCGGTCGAGCCACGACGGCACTGCGCAGGGCCCCCAGCGTGAGCGCAATGTGTCCCCCAAACCGTGAGCAGTTGTCGCAGCTCCCCACATGGGCCTGCAGCTGCGCCACACGGTTATCGCTCAGCGCACCGTCCAAAAAGTCAGACAGGTCCGCCAATACCTCGCGGCAGGGCACCCCGGCCACCACAGTATCGAGTGAAGGATCAGTCATGCGACGCCTCCGAATGCGTAGGCAATCCGGTCAGGGCACGCACGGTGGCGGCCAGGTGAATTCGGGCTCGGTGCAATCGGCTTTTCATTGCAGCGACCGAGATGTGCAGGACTTCCGCCGTTTCGTCTCCGGAGAAGCCATCCAGCTCCCGCAACGTCAGCACTTCCCGTTCGTCGGCGGGGAGGCGCTGCAAGGCGAGCGTCAGCAGTTCACCGTCCCAGGGCGGGTCATCCCCGCCGCTGGCCGGTAGGGCACCCCACCCAGCCTGCTCGGCCAACTGCTCCACCGACAGCAGATCGTCCGGCTCATCCACACGACGGCGCACCAAGTGGTGCACGCTGTGCCGAGCGATGGTGAACAGCCAGGCGCGTGCCGACGCGGCGCCACGGTACCCGCCGGCCCCCCGCCACGCCGCGATGAAGGTCTCCTGGACCGCATCATCAACGTCGCGGGAGCCGGTGTAGGTCTGCAGATACCGGGAGACCGATGGCTGGTACTGCCGCATGAAGGCCTCGAACGCCGCGGCATCGCCGGCAGCTGACGCCGCCAGCAACCCCCCGTCATCCATCACGACCGCTGTGGCACTTTGCAGGTGGTGAAGCCGAACAGGGTGTACAACGGGCAGCTGCTCAGGGTGGCGGTAAGCAACGGGATGAAGCCGAGATAACCCCACGCCGTCTTGGGGCCGGTAAAGGCCAGGGCCAGGAGTCCGATGCCGAGGGCAAAGCGGAAAATGCGATCGACCGTACCGACGTTCTTGGCAAAGAGAGCAGACATGGGGAGGCTCCGATAAGGGTGGTCGCCCGGACCGCGATGACGATCGGGCTCACATGGGAGAGACATAAAATGCAGCAAAGGATTCAGCGGCGTCGGATGCAATCTGGGTCTGGTGCCAGCGTGCACCACCGGGGCATGTTGCAGGGGTCGTTTCCCTCCAGCCCATTCCTGCCGATGCGTCGCTCCGCCTTTCTGATTGCCATCGCCACCGTCGCGCCTGTTGGAGCGCTTGCTGCCCAGCAGCGGGTGCTGACCGCCGCCGATTACGCGCGCGCCGAAAAGTTCCTCGGCTTCAACACGCAGCCTCTGGTCTCCAATACAGGCGTCCAGCCTACGTGGCTTCCTGACGGCCGGTTTACCTACCGGGTGCGCCAGCCCGATGGCGCTCAACCCACGTTTGTGGTGAGCGCCAAAGGCGTAAAGACCAACTGCACCGCGACGGGCGCGTCCTGCCCGGCGGCCGAGGCCCCACGCCCGGCGCCGCGCAACCGCACACGGGCACCCGAAGTGCTGTCTCCCGACGGCAGCAAGGCGGCGTTCATCCGCGAATGGAACCTCTGGGTGCGCGATGTGGCCAGCAATCAGGAAACGCAGGTCACCGCCGACGGCGTGAAGGATTTCGGGTACGCCACCGACAACGCCGGCTGGGTGCACAGTGATCGGGCCGTGCTGCTCTGGTCGCCTGACTCGCGGAAGATCGCCACATTCCAGCAGGATCAGCGCAACGTGGGCGACATGTATCTCGTGCGGACCAAGGTGGGGCACCCCGAGTTGCTGGCGTGGAAGTATCCGCTGCCTGGTGACAGCGTGGTATCCATGATCCACCGCGTGGTGGTGGATCTGTCGGGCACCGCGCCGCGCGTGGTGCGCTTCAAGATGCCCGCCGACCAGCATCGCAGTTCGGTATGCGACCACATTGCCTGCGGCGGCAAGCTGGCTGATGTCGAGTGGTTCCCAGACGGGAGCCAGGTGGCATTTCTCTCCAACTCGCGCGACCACAAGGTAGCCACGCTGCGGGTGGCTGATGCCGCCACGGGCGACGTGCGTGATGTGCTGCGCGAAGAAGTGAAGACGCAGTTCGAAAGCGGCGACGGCGATCAGAACTGGCGGGTGTTGCCTGCCAGCAATGAAGTCATCTGGTTTTCTGAGCGCGACGATTGGGGACAACTCTACCTGTACGATCTCTCCACTGGTGCGCTCAAGAATCAGATCACGACCGGCGAAGGGACAGTGCTGTCAGTGGAGCGAATTGACGCCAAGACTCGCATGGTGTGGTTTGTGGCCGCCGGCAAGGAAGCGGGGCGCGATCCATACTTCCGTCATCTCTACCGCGTTGGACTCAACGGCAAGGGGCTTACACTGCTTACGCCTGAAGACGGAGATCACAACACCTCGCTCTCCCCCGATGGCGCGCGCTTCGTGGACAGCTGGTCGCGCCCCGACCTGCCCCAGACGGCCGTGCTGCGCGACGCGCGCACCGGAGCACTCGTAACGACCCTCGAGAAGGGCGATATCTCCAAACTGGTCGCGACGGGCTGGAAGCCGCCCACGCGCATTACGGTGAAAGACCGCGACGGCAAATGGGACCTGTACGGCCTCATGTGGACGCCCACGCAATTGGATTCCACCAGGAAGTACCCGATTATCAACTACATCTACCCGGGTCCGCAGGGTGGTTCGGTGGGCAGTCGCCAGTTCACGCCGTCCACGCGCGACAATCAGGCGCTGGCTGAGCTGGGGTTCATCGTGGTGGCGATTGACGGCACGGGCAATCCCACGCGTTCCAAGTCATTTCATGATGCGTACTACGCGCGCATGGGGGACAACACCCTTCCCGACCAGATTGCCGGCATGAAGCAGTTGGCCGCGCGCCATGCCTTTATCGATCTCGATCGGGTTGGGATCTGGGGGCACTCGGGGGGCGGGTTCGCCACCGCCGGGGCAATGTTCCGCTATCCGGACTTCTTCAAGGTGGGTATCTCCGAGTCGGGCAACCACGACAACCGGAACTATGAAGATGACTGGGGCGAGCGTTATCATGGTCTGCTCGTAAAGACCGGCGCCACGGACAGCTACGACGCCGAAGCCAATCAGGTCTTCGCCAAGAACCTCAAGGGCAAGCTGTTGCTGGCGCATGGCACCCTCGATGACAATGTGCCGCCAGACAACACCTATCTGGTGGTGGATGCGCTCATCAAGGCGGGCAAGGATTTTGACCTGCTCATGATCCCCAATGCCGCGCATGGGTATGGACCAGCGTCCAATTACATGATGCGTCGTCGGTGGGATTATTTCGTACAGCATCTTCTCGGAGCGACGCCGCCACGAGAGTACCAGATCGGCCCGAAGTAGTCCGGCTATTCCCTGAACACGTTTTTGTGTCTGCCACGTTCGTACTGCCCCTGCTGGAACAGGCGTTGTCGCGCCTCAACGATGTTGTGCTCATCACCGAAGCCGAGCCCACAGAGCGACCGGGCCCGCGCATCGTGTTTGTGAATGCCGCCTTCGAGCGCATGACCGGCTACACGGCCCAGGAGGTGATCGGGTTAACCCCGCGCATCCTCCAGGGGCCACGCACGGACCCGCAAGTGCTGCGGCAGTTGCGGGAGGCGCTGCATGCCTGGCAGTCGCTGCGGGTATCGCTGACGAACTATCACAAGAACGGCACGCCCTTCGATGTGGAGTTCGAAGTCATTCCCATTCCTGATGCAGAGGGCTGGTTCACGCATTGGGTATCCATACAGCGCGACATTACACACCGCCGTCTCGCCGAGCAGGTCATCCGGAACGCAAGTACGCTGGATGAGCTGGGCGCGGGGATCTGCTACGAACTGTGCGAGTATACTGCGGCACATGTGGTGCTCTGGCGGATGCGCCCGCGTGGCCAGCGGCACTGGCACGTGTTGCAGGCTGGGGTGGAGCGTCTCGTGGACGCCCAGCTCCTTGAGGCCGACGAAACCTGTCGAGTGGTGCCCCTCCCCACCTCGGGGGAGCTCGAGGTTCAGCTCGTGCTGTGGCATCGCACCACACCGTTTGGTGAGGCGCAGTGTGCATTGGCCGAGGCGGTGGCCGAACGTGCGGCCCCGGCCGCGGACAGACTGTACGCGGTTCTCAGACAACAGCGCCTTGCCAATGCGTTGCGCCAGTCGGAGAAGCTGGAAGCGATTGGGCGCCTCTCCGGTGGGATTGCGCACGATTTCAACAATCTGCTTACCGTGGTGCTGGGCAACGTCGAGTATCTGCAATCGATCGTTCCCGCGTCGGATGAAGTCACCGGCATCTGCAATGACATCACCCAGGCGTCCATGCGCGCACGCACGCTGGTGCAGCGACTGCTCGACTTTGGTCGGCAGCGAGTGCCGTCCGTGCAACCGTTTGCCGTGGATTCCGTCATTGCCTCGGCGACGGCGCTCCTGGAGCGCACCCTGGCGTCGCCGATACACTTGACGACGGCAGTGGAGGCACCGGCGCCGATCGTGCTCGGCGACCCGGCCTTACTCGAACAGGTGCTGGTGAACCTGGTCTTGAATGCCCGCGATGCCATGGTCAGCATGGTGCGCCCGGAACCCGGAGAAATTCGCGTGGTGGCGGTCCGGGAGGTCATCACGCAAATCGGGCAGGATGGATACATGGCCGCGCTGCCCCCAGGGCGCTATGTGGCGATCGACGTGATGGATGAAGGGCCGGGGATGACCGATGAGGTCCGGGAGCGCGCGTTCGACCCCTTCTTTACCACCAAGCCGATTGGGGCGCTTGGGGTAGGCGCCGGCCTGGGGCTATCATCGGCCTTTGGTGCCGTGGCCATGATGGGCGGCACCATCCGCCTTGAGAACATCGAGCCACACGGGCTTCGGGTGCGGGTGCTGGTCCCCAGCGCGTAGCATCGACCGCGAGTGGGTGCCGCAACGTTTGCGGCATACCACCCCGTGGGCAATCCGGTACATTTCGCGTATGGAACGACTCTTTCTGACGATCGGCGCCCTTTCCGCGGCCATCAGTGTGGCCGCCGGCGCATTTGGTGCCCACGCCCTGCGTGAGCGGGTTGAACCACGCCTCCTGGAAGTGTTCGAGACTGGTGCTCGCTACCAGATGTACCACGCACTGGCGCTCCTCGCCGTGGCGTGGGTGGCAGGTCGCTGGCCCGGGACGCTGAGCACCGCCAGTGGCTGGCTCTTTGTGGCCGGCACGTTGCTGTTTTCCGGGTCGCTGTATGCCATGACCCTCACCGGCGTGCGCGCCTTGGGTGCCATCACGCCGATAGGAGGCGTGTGTTTCATAGCCGGATGGGTGTGCCTCGCGCTCGCCATCCGCGCGCAGTGAACGCCCCCACGGCGACCCAACTCATCGCCATTGCCGCTGTCTCCGCCATCAGTGGCGCCGTGAACTCCATCGCCGGCGGGGGAACGCTGCTCACCTTTCCTGCGCTGCTGGGGCTGGGCGTGACGCCGGTGGCGGCAAACGCCACGAGCACGGTGGCGCTGTGGCCAGGCTCATTCGCCAGCATGATGGGATATCGGCGGGAACTCGAAGGCGCCGAGCGCTGGGCCGTGAAGCTGGCGATTCCCAGCTTGCTGGGCGGGCTCACCGGTGCCGGGCTGCTCATGGCAACCAGCGATGAACAGTTCCGCGCCATTGTGCCGTGGCTGGTGTTTGGCGCCACCTTGTTGTTCGCGTTTCAGGCGCGGTTCATGAAGTGGCTCCGGCACTATGTTACCGAAGTCCCGCATGGACCGGCACCCATTGAGCCCACGCGCGGCATGATCATCGCGCAGTACTTCGTGGCCATTTACGGCGGCTACTTCGGGGCCGGCGCCGGTATTGTCATGCTCGCGACGTTCGGACTCATGGGGATGACCAACATCCATCGCATGAATGGCCTCAAGAACTTCAATGGCATCTGCTTCAACGGGATAGCCGCCATCACCTTTGCCCTCAAGGGACTGGTGAACTGGCCGATTGCTCTGGTCATGGCAATCGGGTCAAGCGTGGGCGGCTACATGATGTCCGGGCTGGCGCAGAAGGTTCCGCAGGCGTGGGTGCGGGGAGCCGTGTCGCTCATTGGCATTGGCAGCGCGGTCTGGCTCTTTCTTTCGCGGTAGCCCGCCACGGCTCACGCCGCGCCATCGTCATGCCGCGCGCGCGGCTTTGCGACGCGACTTGGTGTGGTATTGCACCGCATCTGCCTCCTTGAGCAGCTCTTCGAGCGAGGTGTGCCCGCCAGTGAAGTACGCCGCACCAAAGCTCGCGGCCAGCGCCCACGCCGTGGCAGCATCATTGGAACGGGCAGCGTTCACCTCGTGAAGCGCCGTCTCCAGCCGCGCGAGAATGCGTTCGACCTCGCTGGCCCCAACGCCGCTCACAAACACGGTGAACTCGTCGCCCCCGAGGCGCGCCGTGAGGTCGGCACTGCGAAACACCTGCGACATCACGGCGGCCATTTCGCGCAGCGCCTCGTCACCAGCGGCGTGCCCGAAGGTGTCGTTGATGCTCTTGAAGCGATCCAGATCACCATAGAGCAATGCGCACCGCTCACCGCTCGCCCGTGCTGCCGCCAGACGATGCCTGGCCGACTCCATGAAGCCTCGACGGTTCAACAGCCCGGTCAACTCATCGCGCTCGGTGAGGAAACGCAATTGCTGTTCGGCTGCCCGCTGGGCCGTGACATCGGTAAACGTGGTCACGCCGCCTGGGCGGTCGTCGAAGTCGTCTGCGTACATGGGGCGCGCATTCATGGACAGATCGCGCACCCCGCCGTCTGTGCGGTGAACGCGCAGCAGCTCTCCGTCCACCCGTTCTCCCTGCCGAGCACGGGCCACGGGCAGGCTATCCGGGGCGATGTCCTCGTCGGTTTCGCCTGACAGGCGCCACCCTTCGTGACGCGGAGTGTGCCCCAACAACTCATCGTCGGTCAACCCGAGGATACGGAGTGCACTCTCATTCCACGCCACCACCCGCCCCTCGCGATCCTCCACCAGAACGCCTTCGGCGAGGGAGTCAATAACCGCACGGTGCAACGATTCACGCGCCGCCAGCGAATCACGGAGCTGCCGCTCGCGCGTCACATCACGCCCCACGGCGACAAACACTTCCGGATACTGGTAGTGGTCCCGCTGCACCACGATGGTCAGATGCAGTGGCATCGGGACATCGTCGGCATTGCGCCAATCCACTTCCTGTTGCCACACCCCGCTATCGAGCACTGCAGGGATTCCCTCACCGCGAACCAGCGCCGCGCTTTCCGGTGTGAGGTAGCGCAGTATCCCAAAACCACGACACGTCTGTACCCGAGGGGCGCGGGCGAGCGCAGCCGCATTGGCGTACGTCACCTCGCCATCCAGGGCGATCATGACCACCGGATCAGGGAGGGCGTCGATGACCGTGGCAAATCGTTTCAGGAGGTCCACGTCCAGGGACTTCTCCGCCAGTTCTCCCTGCACATCCTGTAACCGCCGAGAGAGCTGGGCCTGCACCGTAAACCCGGTCTCCCGGGCTCGGCGGACCTCGTCACGGTGCTCCCGCAAGTCCTTCTCGAGCGCTGCGCATTGAAGATCGCGCGCCTCGACAGCCTCCTTGAGGGCGATGGTCGAGCGATGTTTCGCTCGAAAGGCCCACCAGGCGAGACCTACGCCAACGGCGGCGGCGATGTAAGGAACGAAAGGGGGCATAAATGGAGAGGTAGGAAACCTGCCCGTGGAAGTGTCGGCGCCTCCCTTTCGTCCCTGAACTCCGACGCGGTCGCTACTTGACCGAGATCTGCTTGATCATGCCGTGCGCAAGGTGCGGTTTCCCATCTTTGGCATCCGGGTCAAAGCAGATGAAGGCATACTCACCGGCGGGAATGTCCACCGTGAGATACACCGTATCTCCCGGCAGAATATCGGTAATGCCGCCCATGGGCATACCCGGCGGCGGGCCGACCGGCTTCTCCGCAAACATGGCCATATCCATGGGTTTTTTGCCGGGCAGCAACTTCGCAAAGAAGAACTCGTGCGGCTGCGGGCCGGCGTTGGTCACCGCGATGATGTGCTTTCCGGGCGTGAGCGGCTTGGAGAAGGCAAAGTCGTAGTCGCTGAGGGTGAGCGTGATATCGGCCTTGGGCGCCGGCGCCGTGTTCTTGGACGGCGTCACCTTCAGGTCCTTGATCATGCCCTTCATGATGTGCGGTGCCCCATCCGGGCTGGGGATGACACAGAACGCCACGTAATCACCGGCCGCGAGTACGCTGGTGAATTCCGTCACGCCGGCGGAGGCATTGGGGCCGCCCACCGGCCGCATCCACTTTGGCGGCGGGCCGCCAGCCTTGAGCCAGCCAAGAACATCTTTGCCACTCTTCCCGGACTCAACCTTCACCAGATACACATGGTGCAACTCTTTGCCCTTGTTGCTCAAGCGCATGGTGGTGAGGCCGGCCGGGATGGTGGTCGGCATATCGAACGCGTAGTCGGTGGTAACGATATTCACGACGTTGGCACCGGCAATGCGCGACGCCGCCGCCGCCGATGTGCCCGTGTGACGCGTTGTGCTGTTCGCGACCGCGCGCTGCGCATGGGCGGCCGTCGCGCTGCACAACAAGAGAACGGCCGCCGCCATCGCGCGGGAATGCGCGCCGGTTGTGTTGGAGATTGACAGCCCGCGCAGGCAAATCGATGACATACAGTCCCCGTGGAGTGAACGTAGTGATGAGGAAGGCGAACGGTGCCGCGCGAAACGGCGGCGTACTGTTGCTGGGCGCATCCCTGCCACGAGGTCTACGCAGACGTCAAGCTGCAGGATTCAGCGGGCGTTTCCCAATGAAGGATCGTTCAGACAGCGGAAGCGTACACAGCCTTACCCTGCGTACGCGTTCACCATCACGGGGGTGGGTTCGTCCAGCGACGTGGTGATCAGAAAGAGCCGGGACGCACGCAAGGGCGCGATACGCCGAAGCTGCCGATAGCCGATCGTCGTACCGGAGGCAACGACAGGCCCGTCCGCACGATCCTCGTGCAGCTGCCACGCCGTAATGTGCTGCCCCTGCTCGATGCGCTCGCCGAGCTCAAGCACCGTGATGGGGGTACGCGACGATACACGCAGCGCGTGCACCCGACGGTGTGCGTCGAGTGCCGTTCCGGTGCCCTCCGCGCTGAGGAGGCGTTGCGTACGCAAGGCCTTGAGCGCAGCCGCCATGCCGTGCAGGCGTTCCACGTCCGTGGTGTGAAATAGCCCCTCACGTGTTGGCGGCACGTTCAGCAGCAACTTGGAATTGCGCCCCACGCTGGTGAAATACAACGAGACCAGATTCTCCACCGACCGAACCTGCGCATCTTCGGCCGCATGATAAAACCAGCCGGGCCTGATGGAGACGTCCGTCTCGCCGGGACGCCACACGTCACCGTCGGCGTGTCCTTGCTGTAGCGCCGCGATGACATCATCGCCGCTGGCGCCGATATACGGGACCGCCGATGACCGAATCGTACTCCAGCACGTTTCCCCGGCCACTCCACGCTCGTTGCCAATCCAGCGCACGTCTGGCCCCGCATCGGAAAAGATCACGGCCCGGGGTTGGCGCTCCCGCACCAGCCCCCAGATGCGTGGCCAGTCATACGTCTGACGCTTGCCATTGGGGCCCTCGCCGTTGGCACCGTCAAACCACACCTCCTGCAACTCTCCATAATTGGTGAGCAATTCGGTGAGTTGTGCGATGTAGACGTCGTTATACCGTGGCGTATCGCCATAGGTGGGGTGATTCTGATCCCACGGGGAACAGTAAAGCCCCGGCTTGAGGCCTTCGGCGCGACAGGCGTCCACGAACTCGCGCACCACATCGCCTTTCCCGTTCTTCCATGGGCTCGACACGACCGAGTGGGTCGTCGTGGCCGTTGGCCACAAACAAAACCCGTCGTGGTGCTTGGCCGTGAGGATCATGGCCTTGGCACCGGCGGCCCGGGCCGCGCGGGCCCATTGCCGGGCATCAAGCCGAGTCGGGTTGAACAGCGCCGGGGATTCCGTACCGTCTCCCCATTCCCGATCAGTGAAAGTATTGACGCCGAAATGGACAAACATCGCCACTTCGTCTCGCTGCCACACCAACTGCTCGGCCGTCGGGCGCGGACGGAGGGCCACGGGGGTCGCCTGCAGCGCCGAGGGGATCACCAGGCTCCCCACCGCGCCGGCGCCAACCACCGTGAGAAAGTCGCGGCGGCTGCAGTGGAAACCCGCGGCGTGTGAGGAGCCGGGCGCACCCGGCTGCAGACGAACGGTAGGAAACAGCGGTGAGATCATGTCCCTAATCTGTCGCACGAATGCATGGGCGCTACCTCACCAAACAACCTGCCGGACGGGACGTGTGGTGGCCTACGCCGCCAGACTGGGCAGTTGCACGATGTACTGGGTGCCAACATTCCCGCGTCGCTCTACGTCCACACGGCCACCAGCATCGCCAATGGCGTGGTGTACCAGCGCCAGGCCGAGATCCATCACCTCGGCTTCCCCCGACGAGCGTGTCGTTGCGAACGGATCCTGTTCACGCGAAAGGACCACCCTTCCCACCTCGATAATCGTCCGGGTACGACGACCGTCACCTCGGGTCACGTCTCCCAGACCGTCATACGCGCACAGGGTGACGGTTCCGCCAACGGGCATGCTGTCGCGCACCAACAGCGCCAGATGAATCAGCACTTGCTCAAGTCGCGCGGACTGCACGAGGGGGCGTCCACTCGACGTATTCAAGACGTCCAGGGAGACCTGCGCCCCCAGCAACGTGGGAAGCGTCTCATCGAGGTGGGTCAGGACTTCGTGGACGTTGGCTGGCGTTGATGACGTGCCCTAGCTGGCTTCGAGTGAGCCGAGTAAGCGAAGCCGTTGCGACGTGCGCGTGCTGACCGTGCGCATGTGGGTGAGCACCTGCCGGCCGTGGATGTCGGTGATTTGCGGCGCGAGCAAATCGGCGCCATCACCCAGGGCGTGCACCACATCGGCGACCTCGGCCGCCAACGCCGTTGACAGCTGTGCCACCAGCTGCTGGCGCTGCATCCGCTGGGATTCCTGTTGAGCCTCCAGCAATTGCCGGGCATGCTCGACGAGTTCCTGTTGTCCCTTGCGGTAATTCCGTAACGTCGCCCAGAGGAGGTATGTACACAGACCGAGGCCGAAGACGGTCAGCAGTGTGGATCCGACATCGAAAAGAACGGAGGGCTCCCGTGTTTCGTCGGCAAGTGAAATGACACCAACACGCCGCAACCAGTGCCCCACGACGGCCGCCGTCAAATGAGCCGTCACGACCAGACCGAAGCCGCGACGTGTGTGCAAGAACAGCGCGGAAAGGGACAGTGCCAACGCCAGCCCCCCCCACCGCAGCGCTTCTTCGCGCGCCACCATCTCGGGCACTGGGAGTTCAACAGGCATCCGTGAGAGTGTCGTACTTTTCATCCGTCTCCCGTAGTGCTCCCGCATGGGATCTTGGTCCAACTGTCGGCCCGGCGGGTCACAAACCTGTTGGTCTCACACCAGCAGGTGGTGCGGGCACTATCTTCACACTATTCAAGTGATTCCCCTGTCTCCGTTCACTGCGCCCCGGAGTTCCCCCATGTCCGATCAGAATACCGCGACCGCCGAACACCGCTCCTGGCAGTGGGACCTTGTGCTGCAGTATGAAGATGGCTCGCTCCCCGCGTCCGCCTGGCACGAAGCCACGTTGACGGTCGTCACGCAGTGGTACGTCAAGAATCTCCCGGAAGCGCAGGCGCGTGCGCGGTATGCGCAGTACTACCACCGCAATCGTCGCCGACTCACCAACCGACTCAGCGGTGCCAGTGTGGATATCGCGGCGCTGGAAGCTATTGACCAGATCTGGGAATCGTTGCTGGTCCGGGCTCTGAACGCGAAGTCGGCGTAACCAGAGAGCACAACGGAGCCCGTCCCGTGGTCATGGGCAGGGCTCCGCAGTGGTCGGGCTGCCGGTGCGTGACCGACCGGCAGATTGAATGAGCGGGAGACTATTCGTCGGATGTTGCAACAAATCCAACGGAGGTCATACCACCCGGCCATTCACTCAATTGCGTGGCCTTGATGGCACGGCCCACGATGGGCAGCTCTTGAAGGTCGGCGGCCACACTGGTCCCGGCGCCTGTAATGAAGGAAGCTGCGGCCTCCACCGTGACCGGCACCAGTCCGACGACCGAGCCGGCTTTTTCCGCCGCGGCCACCATTTGCACACCTTGTCCGCCACGGCCCTGCAGGGGGATGGCCTCCACCGCCACGCGCTTCACGTAGCCGGCGCTGGTCCCCACGCACACCTCCTGCTGTGGCCCCACGACCGCCATGGCCACGACCCGGTCAAAGTCCTTGAGCGTAATGCCGCGGACCCCACCGGCATCCCGACCCATGTCCCGCACGTCCGACTCGTGGAAGCGAATCACTTGCCCAAGCGCCGTCGCCAGCACGAGATCGTCCTGCCCGGAGGTGATTCCGGCGCCAATGATCCGATCGCCCTTGTCGAGCCGAATGGCCTTGATGCCCGCCAGTCGCGCGTTCTTGAATTCCTTGATGACCGTACGCTTCACCTGGCCGGTGGCCGTCACCATGGTGACAAACAGCGGATGTGAGAAGTCGCGAACAATGGCCCCGAGCACCGGCGCTCCTTGACGCGGCCACTCCACCACGTCCTTGAGTGGCGTACCGCGACCGCTGCGGGCGGCGGGGGGCAGTTCGCCACCCAGGATGCTGTAGGCCTGCCCATCCTGCGACAAGACGAGCATCGATTCCGTTTGACGCAACCGCCCCCTGACCATGGGCAGTTCGTCAAGCGGCAGGTCACGTTCGGCGGCGTCAGTCTTGCGCGCTCGTCCCGACGGCAGCGGGGCCTGCAACACCCGACCACCGTACGTCACCACTCCCACGACCTCGGCGTCGGCCACGGTTTCGGCAACCTCGGCCGCGGCTTCGGCAGTGACAATCTCCGTGCGCCGCGCATCACCAAAGCGATCCACAATTTGCGCCACCTCTTCCGCCAGCGCGGCCATGCGCATGGCCGGGTTGGCCAACAGGGTCATCAGCTCCTTGATGCGCGCCTTGAGTTCCTTGGCCTCGGTCTTGAGCGCCGTGACTTCCAGCCCGGTGAGCTTGGCCAGGCGCAGCGCGAGAATGGCGTTGGCCTGGATTTCCGAAAGCGCGTATTCCTTGCGCAGACGGGCCTGCGCCTGCTCCACATCCTTGGCGGTTTTGATGAGTTGCACGATCCGGTCAATATCGTTGACCGCAATGAGCAACCCTTCCACGATGTGCAGCCGGGCTTCGGCCTTGCTCTTCTCGAACTCCGAGCGCTTCACCAGCACATCGTGCCGGTGCGCAATGAAATGATCGATCAGTGCACGCAGTCCCAGCTCGCGCGGCACCAGCCGACCATGCTCAGGCACCAGCGTGAGGTTGATGACGCCAAAGGTGGTTTCCAGCCCGGTGAGCTTGAAGAGGCGCTCCAGCAGCTTCTTGGGCTCTGCGTCGCGCTTGAGTTCAATCACCATGCGCAATCCTTCGCGATCGGATTCGTCGCGCAGGGCGCTGATCCCCACCAGCTTCTCTTCCTTGACCAAGTCGGCAATCTGCTCAATGATGCGGGCTTTGTTGGCCTGATACGGCAGCTCCGTGACCACCAACTGGGCGCGCGAAGACCCCGGCTTGGCCTCAAGTACGACACGCGCGCGGTTGATCAGGCGCCCGCGCCCCGTCTCCATGTACTGCTTGATGGCCTCTTTCCCTACGATCAGTCCGGCCGTGGGAAAATCGGGGCCCTTTACAATCTTGCGCAGCTCGCTGAGATCAACGGAAGGCTCTTCAATGACCCGGATGATCGCCTTGCCAATCTCGCGCAGGTTATGTGGCGGCATGTTGGTCGCCATTCCCACGGCAATACCACTCACGCCATTCACCAACAGGTTGGGAATGGCGGCCGGAAGTACCGACGGCTCCTGCAGGCGATCGTCGTAGTTGGGGACAAAGTCCACCGTGTTCTGATCGATCCCTTCCAGCAGCGCCACACCAGGGGCCGCCATGCGCGCCTCGGTGTAGCGATACGCGGCGGCCGGGTCGCCATCAATGCTGCCGAAGTTCCCCTGCCCTTCAATGAGCGGATAGCGCAGGGAAAAGTCCTGCACCATGCGCACGAGGGCGTCGTAGACACTGCTGTCGCCGTGCGGGTGATATTTGCCCAGCACGTCGCCCACGACGGTGGCAGCCTTCTTGAACGGACGCCCCGGCGCCAACCCCAGTTCGTTCATCGCGTACAGAATGCGCCGGTTCACCGGTTTGAGTCCATCGCGTACATCGGGGAGCGCACGCGAGGTGATCACGCTCATCGAATAATTGATGAACGAATCACGCATCTCGTCGGTGACCTCACGCGGCATGACGCGTTCGCGTCGGGGCGTGGGCATGGGGGCAGCTTTGGTACGCGGGGGCATTAACAGAACCGAAAGGGGTGGGGTTGCACGGCAAGACATCGCGGCAACCGCGTGGAACAATCAATAACTACAGTGACCGACAAACGACACAGCGCAGGCGAACCCATGGTGACTTTCACGGCGCCGCGGTCTCCTGCGATGGATTCCAGCGCTTGCCTTGACCGATCATATCCGCCTATGCAGTTTTGATACGTGCGTACAAATATGACTCCTCCTTCTACACTCGAGCGGTCGTCCGCCAGCGTGGATGCGCTCGACGGCCTCTTCAAGGGTTTTGCCGACCCGACCCGCCTGCGCATCCTCAACGTGCTCGCCGCCGGCGAACTGTGCGTCTGCGACATCGTGGATCTGCTGGAGCTGCCGCAGCCCACCATTTCGCGGCATCTGGCCTACCTGCGCCGCGCGGGGCTGGTCACGATGACGCGGGAATGGAAGTTCGCGCACTACCGACTGGCCGAGCCGGGCCATGCAGTACACGAAACGCTGGTGTCCTGCATCCGTTCCTGTTTCGCGGGAATTCCCTCGCTGGACGCCGAACGCGCCGCTGCCGTACAGCGAGTGGCCTTGGGCGGCACCGGCGGCTGTACATGACCGTTCGGCGTCACACCTGGCCGGCTCTCTAAACCCTACCGCCATGCGCTACGCGCTCATTTCGGACATTCACGCCAATCAGCCGGCACTCGACGCCGTGCTCGCCCACATTGACGCGCGCGGCGACGTGCAGGCGATCTACCACCTGGGCGACCTCGTGGGCTATTCACCCTTCCCCAACGAGGTGGTGAACACCCTGCGCACGCGCGGCGTTGCCGGCATTGCCGGCAACTACGACTCCACCGTGGCCACCGACTACAAGCATTGCGGTTGCAAGTCGGAGAGCGTTCGCCAGGAGGAGTTGGCGCACATCAGCTACGAATACACGCGTGGTGAAGTGACGGCGGGCACCAAACAGTATCTGGGAGCACTGCCGTTTTCTCTGGACATCCGGCCGTTCGGTGGCCACGCCAGCGGGCCGCGACTCGTCCTTGTGCACGGAACGCCTACGCTCAATACGGTCTACTTCACCGAAGACCGCCCCGACGATTTTTGCCGCAAGATGGCCGCGGTAGCGGGGCTCAAGGCCGGTGATGTGCTGGCCTTTGGACACACGCACAAGCCGTGGCACCGCATTGTAGATGGTGTGCACTTCGTGAACACCGGCAGCGTGGGGCGCCCCAAGGACGGCGACTGGCGCGCAGGCTACGTGGTGCTCGATCTCGGCGAGGGCGAGGCACAGGTCACGCACGTACGAGTGCCGTATGACGTGGAGGCGGCCGCGACGGCCGTGATTGCGGCCGGACTACCGGAGGAGTTTGCAGAGTTTCTGCGCACCGGTGGCAAGGTGGCGCCGGCGCACTAGCGGCGCCGGCGATTGCTCGTGTGGGGGCAACTACGGTACGCGTGCCTCCGCTCAAAAGATGTCGAGCGCAGCCTCCACCGGGCGTGCCATCCCCCGGTTTGTCTTCGGAGTCCCCGCCGATCCGGCCGGCATCCCGATGGATGCCCACTCGTCAACGAGCGGATCCGGTGCACGCCGTTCGCGAATCGCCCGTGAGACCTCCTGCAGCGGATTCCGCCGCGCCAGCACGCGCGGCTGCTCCGCCCCATCACGCACCATGAAGGACTGCACCAGCCCCTTCATGGTGGACGCCTGCGCGCTCAGCTCTTCAGACGCGCTCGCACTTTCCTCCGCGCTCGCGGCCGATTCCTGCGTGCGCTGGCCGACTTGCTGCAAGGCATTCCGGATTTCTCCGGTCTGATCGCGCTGGAATGTGCAGTCGGCGGCGATTTCGGTCGCAACGGTGGCGACGCGATCCACTTCGTGCTGCACCGCCGTCAGATGGTCCCCGACGCGTTGGCTGATCGCGGCACTCGCCGTTGTGGATTCCACTGTCTGATCAATGAGGGTCGATGTCTCCTTCGCCGCCTCGGCGGCACGGATAGACAGCTGCCGTACTTCGTCGGCTACGACCGCAAAGCCTCGACCAGCGTCACCCGCACGTGCCGCCTCAACAGCAGCATTGAGCGCCAGCAGATTCGTCTGAAAGGCAATCTCATCGATGCGCTTCACGATCTGGGCCGTCTTCTTTGCCGACTCGGTCATGCGCGTCATTGCCTCATCCAGCTCGCGCATGGACTCCGCGCCGAGGCGCACACGGCTGCGCGCCTGGGCCGTGAGCTCACTGGCTTCCTGAGCAAGTCCCGCCGTGCGGGTCGTTACCGTGGACTGCTCCTGGACCGCCGACGAAATCTCTTCCACCGACGCCGCCTGGGCGGACACGACCTCGGCGAGTGACTGGCTCCCGACCTCGACCTGTGAGGAGGCCCCGGCAATCTGCTCGGCGGCCACCTCAACTTCGTGCAGTGCACTGGAGAGATTGCCGATGGCGAGGTTGGTCGCATCGGCGAGTCGCGCGTGATCTCCGACAAACGTGCTGTTCACGCGGCGGGTGAGATCGCGCTGTGCTGCGCGCTCCAATACAGCGAGTGTTTCGTTGATCGGCTTGACCACCGCATCAAGCGTTTCGTTTACGCCCTGCACGAGATCGCGATAGGTGCCGGAGAAAGCCTTCGTGCTTCCCCGTGTCGCGAGCTGTCCAACCTTGGCCGCGGCCACGAGTCCCGTCACCTCCTGCACGAGCGCCTCCAATGTCTTGCGGAGGTTCACGAACGCATGACCGAGCACATCGTTCTCACTGCGAGGCTTTACTGCCGTCGAAACATCACCCGCGGCGATGGCAGCCGCACTCGTCGCCATGTCCTGTTGCCCAGCCACCATCTCACGGAATGACCGCGCCAGATCACCGAGTTCGTCGCGCGATTCCATTGGCAGACTGACCTCCTGCTCACCACGCGAGATGGCCTTGGCGGCGATTGCCAGCTGGTTGACCGGACGGCTGATTCTGCCGGCGAGCGCAAAGGCGATCGCCAGCCCGAGCAAGATTGTGCTCAGCGTGCCACCAACGAGTACCAGCAGAAGCCGTTTCGCGTTGCTCGCACTCGTCGCGCTGCGAGACGTCAGGAGCGTGCGCTCGGCACCAATCCCGTCGGCAAACACCGCGCGCATGCCATCAAAGTGAGCCTTGCCCTTGCCGCTGGTCTCGAACGCCACGATGTCCTGCTGGGTCGCGATTCCGCTCGCAACGCCACGTCGCAGTTCGATTCCCGGCTTGGTAATCTCCTCCTGCCAGGCCTCGGCGCGTGCCATCAGGTCATTCCAGCGCGCAACCTGTGCCGGATTGTCCGCTGTCAGCTTCATCAGCTGCTCAAGGGCAGCCGACGAGCGCTGCTGCCCTGACGTGTACGGCTCAAGAAACTGCTCCTGCCCGGTGACCAGGAAGCCCCGATAGCCGGTCTCCATATCTACGAGCGCCGCCAGGGCATCGCTGGCCACCCCGATAACTTCATAGGTGTGGTCCGTCCACCGTGTCGCCTCCGCATTGGCGGTCGTCGCGCGGTAGGCGACCGTGGACTGCACGGTGAAGATCGAGAGCACGAGGCCAAAGGCGACGAGCAGCTTTTTCCGGAGTTTCCAATTGTTCATGAAAGTCATGATGACCGTTTGGAGCGAAATGAAGGAGCAGGGCGAGGAGATACCGACGGCGTTGCGCGAGTGCGCCTCACAATCGGTGTTTCACACCAAGCCCGAATGACCGGCGGGGAGCGGGCGTACCGAACTGCGTGCTGGCATTCAGATCGAGATGGAAACTGTTGGTCACCAGCACCGTCAGCCCTCCGCGCACGTGGCGGGTGGCCGGGCCGCTTCGCGCCTCGCGGTCAAAGGCGAAGACTTCGGCGAACGATCCGACAGGCCCTTTCACATTTCGACCGAACCAGAGACTGCCGAACGCCTGCGTAAAGCGGGCGCCTTGCGAGCCGGGCACGGCAAGCCCGAGGTTCGAGGCCAGCGAGACACCGGCGGGGAGCTGCCATGCCAGTGCGGCCTTGACCGTGGGTCTCCACGCGTTCCCCTGTCCAGGCAGACTGCCACTCGGCATGTCCACGCGCGTCAGCAGCGCGGTGGCAGGACGCCAGCCGACGTTGTCACGAACACGGAGTGCGGTGCCGATACCCATGTCCTCACGTCCCGCAACCGTTGCCTGGGGCGTCCTGACCCAGGTGTACGAGTTGAAGTGGAGGCGCATGCCGAAGCGGCGGGTCATCGGCACGTGGGCGGTGACTTCCCCGGCGGTGAAGCCCCAGGTCCCCGCCGCGTTGGTTGCGGAGCTGCCGTAGTCGAGATCCACCCGACTGCGCGGCGGAATGCCGTTGCCTTCGGTGAATCCGCTTCGAAAGCCTACGACACCCTGAGCAGATACGTCTCCAACCGTGGCAAACACGGCGAGCAGGGCGATAGCTGAATGCGTCAGGGAATGCAGCGCGCGGGCGCGAGGCGGCGTCTGTCCGAAGTATGGTGCACTGGTGTCACTCTTTCTCATTATCCGATGCGTGCTCAGGTGTGGATCAATCTCAATCCCACCTCACCACATCGCGAGGCAAACGATTCGCGCAGGCATTGCAGGAGCTCACCACGCCGAGCGCTTTTCCTGTTTCTGCTGCTGTTCCTGTTTCCGGTATCGGGCGGATGATGGAAGATCTTTAACGCGCACTGCGTCCTGTTTACCGCGCAGTAGGTAGCGAGTAAATACGTTTGCAATTCGCATCTCAACCTGACGAATCTGCGTATCGCCCGGGATCAATCTTTACCTGTACCCACAACGTCCGACGCCAATATCTTCACCCGGATTGGCGGCGAACGTGGCGCGGTGGTCGTACAGGTACGCGGCGGCGCAGTGAGTGAGCCCAGCC
The DNA here is from genome assembly GCF_000695095.2 of Gemmatimonas phototrophica. Lineage (NCBI taxonomy): Bacteria > Pseudomonadati > Gemmatimonadota > Gemmatimonadia > Gemmatimonadales > Gemmatimonadaceae > Gemmatimonas > Gemmatimonas phototrophica. The sequence continues at coordinate 3,281,493 of NZ_CP011454.1, forward strand.
TGCTGTTCCACCTGTCCACCCCGCCGCGGCAATGGTGGGACAACGTGATTCATGCGTGCGCGAGCTTTCAGCCCTTCCGCACGGAGGCGGACGTCGATCGGTGGTGCGCGCGACATGCCTTGCCGAAGGGCGCCGTGGTACCGCTGCCGGAGCTCTGGGACTTCGCGCGTGACTGGTACGGTGCGTACCTCCGGGAGCCATGGCACAAGCGAAATGCTGAAGAGGCGAAAGAACTCTTCCAACGACACGGCTTCACGTCGCCCTTCTGGTCCCTCGCGTAGCAGACTGCCTGTTGCGGGTATGCGTCGCGTGGCGCTGTAGGGAGCTATCATAAAGCGCTGCCCTCCTACCCCCATCTCCTGTCCTCATGCGCGCTCCGTCTCGCCTGCTCCTCCCCGCTCTCGCGTTGTTGGTCAGCGTGGGCCCACTCGTTGCCGCCCGGGCAACGCCGCATCTCATCTGGATTGGCACTGCCATCGGTCGCGACGGCGCCACGCTACGCGGTGACCTCGAGATGTTCGCCGGCAAGGCGGACAACACCACGTTTGTGGAGCTCGCCATACGAAAAGACGTCCCGGGCGCGGCTCGGTCCTGGCGCGTCATGCGCGGCAGCTGCGCAACTCCTCGCGGCGCATTCGCTGACGCCGGGAGCTTTCCGCTCATTCGCATCGGGAAGGAGGCCAAGGGAGTAAACTCGGTGACCCTTCCTGTCGCGCTTCCCGATACGGGCGATTTTCATGTCACTGTGGCTGCATCGCCAACCGCTACGCGGGTGCTGGCCTGTGGCGATCTCGTACTCGACGACTGACCCGGTCAGCTTTCTACGGAATCACCGGCCGCCGCCACTGAGTCCGCTCGCGCGTCCTCGATGGCTTCCTTCGCAAGCTCCTGCTTGAGACGACCCATCTGGGTCAACCCGAGACGGCGGCCGATCCCGGTGGGGTCGATCCCATATTCCGCAGGCAACACCGTCGTCACGGCGAGCACGGCGGCAATAATGAGCGCCACCAGCGAGGCACGACGCAGCGACGCGGGGCTTGGCCCCTCGGAGATTGGCGACGGCGTCGTCATCACATCTTCTTGAGCGCGGAGAACTGCCCGCTCGCCTTTACCGTGATGGTTACCGGCTGCTCGCCCGTGTTGCGCCAGGACCAGCCGTGCACACCGTCGAACACCGCCTCAACACGCCCCTTCTCGGCGCGCGATGACCCACGCTTGTAGATGTGGGCCTTTACAGTTGGGTCGGTGGGCACCTCACCGTGCAGGTTGTAACCCACTTCAGCCCCGTTTGTAGCCCACTCGAAATCGGCCTTCTGCCCCTTCTTCATCACGAGCTTCACCTCAATCCGCTTGGCCGGCTCGATGGTGACGGTCATGGAGTCGCGTCTCACCTGAACCGCTGTGGTGCGAACGATCCCGTCCATCGGAACCGTCGACGGTACCGTTAAGGGTGCGGTGACGAGTGACGCGGAGACCATGAACAACTGGGAGAGAAATGCGAACATGGCGAATCCCTAGGTTTGGGCGGTAAAGAAGCCCGTGAGCTGATACCCCACGAGCAGGAGGCCGGCCACCAGCAACAGCATGTTGGCCGTGAAACCACTGCGAAGAAACGACGCCGAGCGACGCCAATAGCTCATGGCAATCAGCACCACCATGAGAGCGAGCATCTGCCCCACTTCGACGCCCACGTTGAAGGCCAGCAGGTTCTGAACAAGGCCATCAGGATCCATCTCGAAATCGAGCAGTTTCGTCGCGAGCCCGAATCCGTGGAACAGGCCGAACACCAGGGTGGCCACGCGCGGATTGGGCTGAACGCCAAACCACTTCTGAAAAGCGCCTACATTGTCCAACGCCTTGTAGGCGACCGAAAAGCCAATGATGGCATCGATCAGGAATGGGCTCACGCTGATCTTCGTGAGGACCCCGAGTATGAGTGTACTCGAATGCCCCACCGCGAAGAGGGTGACATAGGTCGCGATGTCCCGCAGGCGGTAGAGATAGAAGATGACGCCACAGAGAAACAGAATGTGATCGTAGCCTGTGACCATGTGCTTGGCGCCGAGGTAGAGAAACGGCACCAGCCGTACACCGAACGTCTCCTGGATGTAGCCCTTATCGCCAACCGAGACGCCGTGAGCCAGCAAGACACTCGGCAGCACGATCATCAGTGCGCCGGTCAACAGCAGCGCCCATCGCGCCGACCATGATTTCATCATGACACCGCCTCTGCCGCCCGGACTTGCCGTGATCCGTACAACCAGTACAACGCGGGGAGCACGATCATGTTGAGCACCGTTGCGGAGATCAGTCCGCCAAGAATCACGATGGCCATGGGGGTCTGCAGTTCGTTGCCGGGCTCGCCCCCACCGAATGCCAGCGGGATAAGTGCGAGCCCTGCCGTCAGCGCCGTCATGAGAATCGGCGAGAGCCGCTCGAGTGAGCCACGGCGAACCGCTTCGGCGAACGGCACACCTTCGGCGAGCAAGTGCTGGTAGTGCGCCACCAGCAGGATGCCATTGCGCGTGGCGATGCCGAAGAGCGTCACGAAGCCCACAAGTGAAGCAATGCTGACCACGCGCCCGGTGAGTAGGACTGCGACCACACCGCCAATGAGAGCAAGCGGCAGGTTGGCCATGACCAACCCGGCGGTGCGCGCCGAGCCAAACTCGGCGAAGAGGAGCAGGAAAATGGCGGTAACGGAGAGCAGTGACAAGACCGCCAGCGTGCGCGTGGCCTCGGCCTGCGCCTCGAACTGCCCCCCGTACTCCACGAAGTACCCGCGCGGAAGGGATACACCCGCGTTTACGGCACGCTCGATATCGGCAACGGTGCTGCCGAGATCACGACCCGCCACGTTCGCCTGCACCACAATCTTGCGTTGCACGTTCTCGCGCGAGATGGTGTTCGGCCCGCGATCCACGGTCACCGTCGCGAGCTGCGACAGGGGAACGTGCTGCCCGGTTGGCGTATCGAAGGACACTGCGGCGATTGCCTCGGCATTCAATCGGTACGCCTCAGGGTAACGAACGACGAGGTCCACACTGCGCCCTTCCTCCAGCACCTGCGAGACCGTTTCCCCATTGAGCGCCACATCGATGGCCTCAGCAAGTTGCCCCACGCTCATGCCGTAGCGCGCGAGTGCCGCCCGGTCGGCCTTGATGCGAAGCTGTGGGACGTCCGACTGCTGCTCAAGCTGGAGATCGGCCACACCGGGAACATTGGCCATTACATCACGGATCTGCGTGCCGATCTGTCGGAGCTGATAGAGATCGGGCCCGAACAGCTTGACGGCGATGTTTGCCCGCGTGCCGGACAGCATGTGGTCGATGCGGTGACCGATGGGTTGACCGATCGTGACGTTGGTGCCCGGGATGGCCGTGAACTCGTCACGGAGTTCCTCAAACAGCTGTTCCTTGTCGGCGCCGTCACGCAACGTCACGTCAATTTCGGCGGCGTTCACACCCTGAGCATGTTCGTCAAGCTCGGCGCGCCCCTGGCGGCGGTCGGTGTTGATGACCGCCGGCTTTGCTTTGAGCATCTGCTCCACACGCTGTCCGATGGCGCTTGACTCCTCGAGCGAGGTCCCGGGGACCGTCACGACCGACACAGTCAGCGCGCCCTCGTTGAACTCCGGCAGAAAGGCCGATCCCAACAGCGGAACCGCCGCGAGGCTCAACGCAAACGTCCCGAGGGCTCCACCGAGAACGCGCCTGGGGTGCGCGAGCACGGCCACCAATACGCGGGCGTACCGCGCCTTGAGCCAGATGACCACCCCACTCTCCTCCTCGCGCTGCACCGCTCTCGAGTTCGGCAGCAGGTAGGCGCACAGCACCGGCGTCACGGTCACGGCGACGAGCAACGAGGCAAGAATGGAGACGACATAGGCAAAGCCAAGGGGACGCAGCAATCGTCCTTCGACCCCGCCAAGGAAGAAGAGCGGGAGGAACACCACGATGATGATGAGCGTGGCGTTCACGATGCTCGCGCGAATCTCCTTCGACGCGTCGTACACAACGCGCAGTGCTGGGCGCTGCTCCGTGGGAGGCCGGTGATGATTCTCCTTGAGGCGGCGGAAGACGTTTTCCACGTCAATGATGGCATCGTCCACCAGCGCGCCGATGGCGATAGCCATGCCGCCGAGTGTCATGGTGTTGATGCTGATGCCGAGCAGCTTCATGGCGAAGATGGCTACCACGAGCGACAGTGGGATAGCGACCACGGAGATCGCCGTGGCCCGTGCGTTCCAGAGAAAAAGGAAGAGCACGATCACTACAAGCACCGCCCCGTCGCGAAGGGCCTTCACCACATTGTCCACCGCCACCCGGATGAAGCCGGCCTGGCGGAACAGCTCCGTATGCACCTTCATGCCGGCGGGCAGCGTGGTCTGCAGGGCGGCAAGCTCGCGCTCAATGCGTGCGGTGAGCTCCAGCGTGTTTGCCCCCGGCTGCTTCTGTACGGCCAGCACCACGCCCGGCTGCGCGTTCACGCTGCCGTCGCCAAACTTGGGGGCGACACCAACGGTCACATCGGCCACCTGCCCCAGCGTAACCGGCGTGCCCCCGCGCACCGCCACCACGGTACTGGCAATATCCGCGACCGATTGCACGCGCCCAATTCCGCGAATCACGTATTCCTGTCCGCGATCCATGTACACGCCACCCGATGCGTTGGCATTTGAGCCACGCGCCGCGCGTACCACCTGCTCGAGCGACACACCGGCCCGCATCATGCGCGCCGGATCAGCCAACACCTGATACTGTTTCACCGCGCCGCCAATGGGAATGACCTGCGCCACCCCCGGCACTGCCAGCAGGCGACGGCGTATGGTCCAATCGGCTACCGTACGCAGCTCCGTTGGCGACTGGCTGCCGGTAAGGCCAATCATGAGGATTTCCCCCATCACGCTGGACACCGGCGCCAGCACCGGCGCGGAAATGCCCGCAGGTAGGGCCGCCGCGACGGTCTGCAGCTTCTCGGCCACGATCTGACGGGCGCGGAAGATGTCCGTGCCCCAATCGAACTCCACCCACACCACCGAAATGCCTTGCGCGGTGGACGACCTCACGCGTCGCACACCGGTCGCTCCATTTACCGAGGTCTCGATGGGGAAGGACACGAGCGCCTCCACCTCCTCCGGTGCCATCCCATGGGCTTCGGTGAGCACCGTAACGGTGGGCGCCGTGAGGTCGGGAAAGACGTCCACGGGCATCTGCCATGCCGTCCATGCACCAGCAACGAGCATCACGCCCGAGACGGCCAACACGATGACGCGGTTGGCCAGCGCCCAGGCAATCAGGCGATTCAACATGCGAGGCGCCTCAATGTTCGTGACCGTGCGCTGGCACGGCCGTAGACAGCGACGCCAGTCGCACCTGATACGCCGCTCCCGTCACCACGCGCTCTCCGGCGAGAATACCGCTGCGCACCGACACGCGCTCTCCTTGACGCGCACCAAGGTCGAGCACCCGTCTCTCGAAGCTTTCTCCTTCGGTCTGCACATACGCGATGGATCGGCCGTCTTCGTCGAGTACCGCCGAGGCAGGTATGACGACACCGGCCTCTCGTTGTCCCGTCTGCACAAACACGCGCGCAGCAGCGCCAATCTTGAGGGAGGCATCTGCATTGGCCACTTCCAGCAGCAGCGGCACGGAGCGAGAGACGGAATCGATGACACTGCCGAGTGATACCATTCGGCGGGCCTGGTAGATACGGTCCGACCCCTCCACACGGAACTCCATACCCGATGTACGCGATACGTTTGCTGCCTGCGCCGCCGGAACGTTCACACGCAGCCACACCACCGACGGATCGATCACGGTAAACAACAATGCTCCTGCGTCGACGCGACTACCGGGCATGATGCGACGGTCAGCGATAACGCCGGTCAACGGCGAACGCACCGCGACCCGACCGCCCTCTGTGAGTGCTCCCCCACTGTATCCCGCCAGCGCCTCGCGCGCCGCAGCCAGACGAATCTCGGCTTCGTGTACCCGTCGCTGCGGTACGGCTTCCACCGCGAGCAGACGAGTGGCGCGCGCATACTCGTCTTCCGCCTCACGCAACCGGGCGCGGGCCTCTGCGTAGGCCGCGCTCCCCGCATCGCCGATCGAGGGGGACAACAGCGCAAGCGTTTGTCCACGCGACACGCGGCTGCCTGGCGCCGGCGCGTTGACGACACCGGCTGCATCGATCAGCCCGGCAATGGGCGCACTCACCTGCGCAAAGCGACCGGCGGCCGCCTCGATCATACCGGGCGCCTCGAAGCTCCCTGCCAGTTCTCCCGCAGTGGCAAATGCCGAACGAAAGCCCGGCGTTTTCCACGCCTGTTCTTTCAGGAACGCGATCCCGCTCTCCGCACCGCCCGAATCTCGCGGCGCCGCAGCGGCGTTCGCGTACACCGTGAGCCCGGGAACGAACAGGCTGTCGCGTGCCTGCGGGCTCTCCACGCGAATGACGAGATCGTAGACCCCTGCCTGCGTGAACGTGGGGCTCGGGCCATAGATGCCGGGGGCACGTGGAGCCTCCTGCACCACCACCAGCGGCGCGCCACCGCCGCGCGGCGTGAAGGTCAGCGTGATGCGTCCCGAACGAAGCGGTGTGAAATCCGTGAGATCGGTGAGATGCACCGCAAACTTGTCGGGCGCGCCCACGATCAGCGCCGGATGCTCCATGAACAGTTCGGTGCTGTCGGTCCACTGGGTAATGGCGCCACCGGCCGGTTCATCTGCCGCGCCCTCGGTAGCCTCTGGTGTCGATGTTCCACAGGCAGTAGTGCCGAAGAGCGCCAGGAAATAGAGAAAAGAGCGGCCGGTCATCGGATTGACTCGAGAGTGGAGAAGAGAGGCACGCCTGCCGCGCGAGCGAGTGCCACGCGTCGCTGCGCGATATTTGTCGTGAGGGTCAGCAGAGTAAGCTCGGTTTCCTGCCAGGCACGCACGGCCTCAAGCCATTCGGCTAGCGTGATTTCGCCTTCCGCATACGCCGCCTGCACCGCCCGGAGCGCGAGGCGCGACTCGGCACCTGCAAAGGGCTGCAACAGTGCGTACTCTGCTTGTGCGCCACGCAGGGCAGTGAACGCCTCCGTCACCTCACGCGTCACGCGACGTCGTACAAGATCGGCCTCAGCGCCAGTCTGGCGCGCCGTTGCATCGGCCGCAGCAACAGCGCCCACGCGTCGGTCGAACAGCGGCAGCGGCAGCGAAAATCCCGCGACAAAGCCGTACAGCGAAACGCCGCTGCTCGCTCCACTTTGTACACGCTCACCCTTGTAACCCGCGGACAGCGCTGGCATGGGCACACGTTCGCGCGCAGCGAGCCGTGCATCAGCCAGCGCCGCTTGGACCTCGCGCCCTGCACCAATAACGTCGGCTCTCGCCGCGAGGGCCCGCCCCACCAGCGAGTCGCTCGTTTCGGCCAACGTCGAGGACGGCAACGCCAGGTTGTTGAGCATAGTAGCGAGCAAGGAGGTAAAGGCTGTGCTCGCAGTGTCACCTGGTGCAACCGTGGGGACGGCAATACGGTCGGCCGATACCCCGGTGAGCAACGCCAGCTGCTCACGAGCAGCACGTGCCTGCATGGCGGCCTCTGCACGGCGGGCGGCATACCGCCCCACCTCCAGTCGCAGACGTCGATCCACGTAGGCTGCCACATCACCTGCGCGCACCCGCTCATTCCCCACGCGCTGGGCCTCGCGGGCCGTTCGTAAGGCGGCATCGGCAAGGTGTATCCGATGTTCCGCACTCATTGCCTCGATGTAGACGCGAACCAACTCCGCGTCGATCGCTTGCGTACTGCCGGCAAGGCGGGCTTCCGCTACCTCCACGCGCAGTCGCGCAGCTACGATACGCGCCGAACGCTGCCCGGCGACGTCCAACGGCCACTCGATCTGGGCAATGTCCTGTGCATTGGACTGACCAACACGTGACGTTTGTTCACGCCCATACGCCAGGCTGGGATTGGGAAACGCCGCCGACTGTCGTTCGCGGGCGGCGGCCACGACCACCGCTTCCTTCGCCGAGCGAACTGCGGGATCGAGACGAAGCGCCGCCGTGCGCGCGTCGCGCAATGACAGCAGTTCCGCGCGCTCTGTGACGGCGGTACGATCCTGCGCCGGCAGTTGCCGCGCGCTGAGACTCAAGAGGAGAAGCGCCGCGGCGCAAACCGGTTGGCTCCAGAGAAACGAGACCACGAGTACCATGGGCTGACGTTCCCGTGGGCCCTACGACGCCGGCCATATGCGCGTGTCGCATCCCTCGGGGACAGTCGCGCGCGGGCGCGACCGTGTACGGGTCACGCATCGGTGCACAATGGGCGCACGACGCGTGACGGGGACGTCAGCAGGTGGGTGGAGCTCGAAGAGCGGGCGGAGGACCGGTGTTTGGCGCGGGGCGTGCAAGCGACACGATGTCCCATCGCGACAGCGCGGGACGTTCATGCGTGGCGATCGCTTTATCGACAGCGGCTGCGCCAACCAAGACCGGCGCCTCGAGCGCACTCCGGATATCTGGCTTGCCGGTGGCAATGGACACGACGCGGGCGTGCCCGTGCGCATGTCCGTGATCCTGCTCGCTCAGCGTTGCGCCGTCGTAGTCGTTGTCGGCGTTGCTGGAATGGTCACCATGATGCTCATGGTGATGCTCGGCGCGATGCCCGTGATGTTCCGCGCCGTGCGCGTGCGCTACGCCGTGCGCCACGGCGAGGCCGGGCGACGCGAAGCCAGCCACAAAGGCAAGCACGATAAGGGTCCAGCGGGACCAGGCGGAGCGGGCCATGGAGGAAAATGTACACCGCAACGCGTTTATAGGTATACCGAGCCAAGGAACGGGCATTGCCACATCGAGCACGATGCCCGCACTGGTCCTTTACGGAGAGACCTCGTGTTTACGGCAAACGGACGTGCGTCACGCGCGCTTCCCCTACGCTTTCGCGCACCCGTCGCTCTACCCAGCGCGCGAGCGCCGGGTGCGGCGCCAATGGCTCGCCCGCATAAATGCTCGGTGTCCCGCGGATGTCATTGGGCACCTTGTCCCGACTCACACTTCCCTTCGACACCAGCACCGGCACCACGATGACATTGCGCCCGGTCGCGAGGTGCTGCAGCTCAATGAGTTCCCGTACTCGTCTTACTGCCTCGGCGCGAACCGGCGCCGGCGCATCATCGCGCACCATGTCGACACGCACGTCGCGGAAGCCAGTCCATGCTTTCACTGAATCGGCCACCGGTCGGAGATTGTCCATCCACGCGGCGTAGTCCTCTGCCGAGTTGGGGCCGTGCCCCACGATGAACAGCGCATCCGTGTTGGGCGTTTTTGAAAGCAGGAGCGCGCGATCAGTCAGGATGCGCGCCACCTCTGGCGATGCATCCAACGCCTTGGCCATGTGCAGGGGCACTTTGCTGGTAGGACGCTCGATACCGCTCATGTGCAAGTGGTGCGTCATCTGATCGTCGAGCTGAACGGAGTCGCCCGCCAGGTAGCGGATCTGGTCGTAGTGCCCGCTATGGCTGGAGACCAGCAGTGGCACGACCACAATGCGCGTGACTCCCTGCGCCTCCAAGCGCGCCACAGCGTCCTGGAAGCGGGCACGCGGTGCTTCCGGACCCATCAGGAAGCTGATTTCGACCGGACCGCCCGTTTGTGCACCGGCGACACTGTGGCGCACGGTGGCATTCCACAACGAGTCGCCACCGTGGGCAACGACAATGGTTCCAATGCTCTGCGCGGCCGCTGGCAGGGGCAGCAGCAGAGCGACAATGGCACAGGCGCGACGGACACTGCGCAGAGGAATCCGTGAAATCAGAGAAGTCATGATGGGGAACTCATGGATTGACCGTTTCTTGTTGAGAATGTCTCTCAACAGGCGAAAGTTGAGTATTATCATCAATCCCGACAAAGTCAATCGGATTAATCTGGAGCACGATCACGCCGTTCCACTTTGCTGCCGTGGTAAGGGGGAACCGTTGGGCGCACCATCCTTTTATCTTCAGTAAAGCGTTCGACACCAGGCCGTCCCCCTCATGCCTTCCGTGCACCTTTTTCGACCTTCCTGCCGTCGCCTGCGTCGGCCCCTGCCCCGTGCGGTACTCGCGGCAGCGCTGGCTCCGGTCTTCGGCGCTTGCGCCCATGGCTCGCTACAGCGCGATGTTTCCGCCGTTGACGACCTGCTGCGCGAGCGCGCCGGTGTTGTGGTTCCCAGTCGTTCCGAGTTCGGAGCCGCCATTGGCGCGGACACCGTGGCGAAGCTGCTGGCCGCGCCCCTCACCCCCGAAACGGCGGTGCGCATCGCCCTGATCTCCCACCCCGCCCTGCGGGCGACGTACGCCGAGCTTGGTCTCGCGCGCGCCGACGTGGTGCAGGCGGCGCTCGTTGCCAACCCGGTGGTAACACTGGAGCGATTTACCGCGGGGCGGTTTCAGGAGTTCGGCATCGCCCAATCGTTTATCGATCTGCTGTCACTGCCGATGCGACGTCGTGTCGCCGAGGCGCAGTTGACCGGTGCCAGATTACGTGTGGCCGATCAAGTATTCCAGCAGGTGGTCGAGGTGAGACACAGTTTGGTGGAGGCGGTTGCGGCAGCGCAGATCCGCGAGATCCGTGATCGGGCGCAGGCGGCGGCAGCAGCGTCGGCGACCGCCGCCACAGCCATCCACGCCGCCGGCAACCTCAAGGATCTCGATCTCGTCAACGAACGCGCGGCCGCGTCGGAGTTCCAGGCCGGCGCCATCGAGGCCCGCGGCGAAAGTCAGTCGAGCCGGGAGCGCCTCGTGCGCGCGCTCGGCGTTTCAACAACCGGGGCGGCCCTCGTACTGCCGGAGCGGCTCCCTGACCTTCCAGCGAACGATCCCACCGAAGATACGCTCGTGGCGCTGGCGGCTCGCAGCCGACTGGATCTCGCGGCGGCGCTTCAGGATGTGAATGCGGCCGGCAAGGCGTTGGGGCTCACGAATCGCTTCCGGTTGCTCCCCGATGGTACACTCTCCTTCGCCGGAGAGGGAGAAGACGGCGGTCCATTCGAGAGTGGCCCGGGCTTCTCAATTCCGCTGCCGTTCTTCGACCGTGGGCAGGCCCGAATGCTGCGCGCACAGAGCGCACTGCGCGCCGCCACCGCCAGGCACGAGGCGCTGACCTTGTCGATGCGTGCCGATGTGCGTGCGGCGCACGCGCTGCTGACGGCGGCGCGCGAGCGATTCGATGAGTATCGGTCACGCGTGGTACCGTTGCGGCGACGTGTCACCGAAGAGGCGCAATTGCAGTACAACGCCATGGCCGTGAGCGTTTTTGGTCTGCTGCAGGCCAGACAGGGGGAACTGAACGCCGGACAAGGGTATATCGAGGCGCTCAGTGACTATTGGAAGGCACGTATCCAGTTGGAGCGTGCCGTGGGGACCAGCCTGCCATGAGTGACATGTCAAAGATGGACCGTCGCCGATTGCTGACATCGAGCCTCGGGGCAGTCGCGGGTGGTGCCCTGTTCGGGCTACCCGCCACGGCCTCTGCGGCCACCCGCACGACCGTCTCCCATGATGACGGGACGATCTTCGCGCCCGGACGCCCAGGACGCGACTACACGCCGGTCATCACCCCCAACGGGTCTACCTTGCCGTTCAAGATCGTGGACGGCGTGAAGGTCTTTCACCTGATCGCGGCGCCGGTCGAGCACGAGTTCGCTCCCGGGCTCCAGGCGCAGTGCTGGGGCTTCAACGGCAGTACCCCCGGTCCCACCATCGAGGCCGTCGAGGGGGACCGCGTGCGCATCTACGTGACCAACGCGCTCCCGGCCGCGACCAGTGTACACTGGCACGGCATCATCCTGCCGTCTGGTATGGACGGTGTGTCAGGGCTCAGCCAGGCACCAATTCCGCCGCAGAGCACGTTCCGATACGAGTTCACGTTGCGCCAGCACGGTACGTACATGTATCACTCGCACCGTGACGAGATGACGCAGCAGGCACTCGGCATGATGGGGATGTTCATCATCCACCCTCGAGTCGCTCCCACGCGCCGCCCGGACCGGGATTTTGTGCTCCTGTCGGGCGAGTGGAAGGTCCTCCCGGGCGCCCGTCGTCCCGACCCGAACGAGATGCTCGAGTTCAACGTGCTGACGTTCAACGGCAAGGCGTATCCCGGAACGGCGCCGCTGATGGTTGAGCGCAATGAGTTCGTACGCATCCGTCTGGGCAATTTGAGCGCCATGAGCCACCACTCCATCCACATTCACGGTCACACGTGGACACTGGTGGCGACTGACGGAGGAGATATTCCGCAGTCCGCCCGCTGGCCGGAGGTAACCCAGCTGGTGCCGGTCGGCAGCACGCGCACCATGGAGTTCGTGGCTGACAATCCCGGTGACTGGTCGCTGCATTGCCACATGTCGCATCACACCATGACGCAGATGGGACACAACGGCATCAGCATGCTCGGCGCCGACGCGGAGATGATCGACAAGGCCGTGCAGCCGGTTATCCCGTCGTACATGACCATGGGACACGACGGCATGGGGGATATGGCCGAGATGGGGATGCCGGTGCCGAAGAACAGCACGCCCATGATGGGCGCCCCCGGTCCCCATGGCTATATCGATATGGGTGGCATGTTCACGGTGATGAAGGTGCGCGAACGTGTGCGTCCGGGCGACGAGACATCGTGGTGGCAGGCGCCGGAAGGGACGCAGGCGCGCGAAGCCACGCCGCAGGAACTGCAGCGCGACCGCATAACGCTGCCGGAGTTCAAGGCAAAGCCGGCGGGACACGCGCATCATCATCCACCCGGAGACGAGTCGTGAGCGCGCGCAAAGCTCCGCTCCCGAAGATGGGTGATGCGGTGCGACTTTCCGCTGAGGGAGTGGCGAAGGTGCTCGGTGATCTCGAGGCCAGGCTGCTCACCGTTGTCTGGCAGCTGGATATGCCGGCGACGGCGCGCACCGTGCACGAGATGATCATCGACGAGCACGAGGTCGCGCTGCTCACGGTGGTCACTGTGTTGAACAAGCTCGTGGAGAAGCGCATCCTCACGCGCCGGAAAATTGGCGGGTTGCTGCACTATGCCGCCGCCATTTCGGCCGCCGATTTCCATGATGTCGCATCCCGGCGAATGGTGGAAGGCGTCATCGACTTTGCACCCGAGCGACTCGCCGCGTGCTTTGTGGACGTGCTGGCGGAGCGCGACCCAGCGCAACTGGATCATCTCGCGGCCCTTGTCGAAGAGGCGCGCCGCCGTCGTGGTTGATCAACGACGGCCGTGGCTTCGGGCAGGTACCGTGGTGGGGGAGCGTCGGTATCAACGGCTCCTGATCATCGGTCTGGCGAGCATCCTCGTGCTGTCGCTCGTGCCGGTCATCGGCACGCACCTGCTCGGCGCGGCGGAACGACCGCTGTCGGGGAGCGATCACATCGGCGCCCTCTGTCTCATTGCGCTGCATGAGCTCCTGTCGCCGGCGCACCATCTGCTGCATGTGCTGGTGGCGGCAGGTTTCGTGTGGGCGATTGGGGAGACCGCGAAGAAGGCACTCCACACGCGGCGTGTCCTCGCGGGACTCCCGGTACGCCGCCTTGCGCACGCAGAAATCGCGCTCGCCACGCGGAGTGGGCTCGATGCGCATGAGGTGCTGGTGATCGCCGGACTCCCCATTCCGGCATTCACGGCTGGGCCGTGGCTGCGCCCCCGCGTCTATGTGGCCGAAGCGCTCATGGTGGGCGAGGATTCGCTGTCCACCGAAGAGGTGGTTGCCGTTCTCGCGCACGAAGCCGCGCACGTTCGCCGACGCGATCCGATGCGTTTCCTTGCGCTCCGCCTGATGGCTCGTGCGCTTTTCTGGGTCCCTGCCCTTCGCGCTATCGCGGAGGACATCGCCGATGAAGCGGAGATCATCGCGGACGACGCGGCGAGCGCGGTGACGGGCCCACTCACGGTGGCGAGCGCCCTAGTGAAACTCGGGGGGTGGAAGGTGCCGGAGTCGTCCCTCACGGTCGTCGCATTCCTCCGCCGTGACCTGCTCGACCGGCGTGTGCGGCGGCTCGTGGGCGAGGAATACCGCCCTCAGGGACGGCTGAGCGGGGCATCGGTGGTCGTGGCGGCCCTGGCGCTCACCGTGAGTACATTGTCCGGCGTGGTCGATGTGCACGATCTGCCCAACGCGCCGGGACATCCATCATCGCATCAGCATTGCGAGCACGATGGCATGTTCGCCGCGGGGCATTTGTTCTGTCGGTGGGGAGTGGCGGGGCCACTTGTCCCCGACGGTGTTGCCGATTGTCCACACGCACGCAGCTGACGCTTTACTGGGCATAAAACTAGGGATAGGTTCAGGGAGTCGTCGTCACTTCCTTCCTGCCAATTTCCACGCCATGTCCCTCCGTCGCGCATTCACGCGGTCACTGTTGCTTGTCGCCGCCCTCCCTGTCCTGGCGACAGCAACCGTCCTTCCGCACGCGAAATTGAAAAGTTCACTGCCCGCTGCTGGCAGCACGGTGAGCGCCCCCAAAGAACTTCGTCTCACGTTCTCGGAAAAGGTCGAGCTCAAAATTGCCAAGGTGACGTTGCTCCGCGGCACAGAAGAGATGGCCGCCTTGGGTGACGTGTCGGCCGACGCGCAGACCCCAGAGACGGTGCTGGTCCCGGTAACCAAGCCGTTAGTCGCGGGATCGTACACGGTGAAGTACCGTGTGGCCGGTCCAGACGGTCACCCGATGGGCGGCTCGTTTGTGTTCAGCGTGAAATAAGATGACGATGCGCCTTGCAACGCTCATGTTGGGAGCTGTGGCCTTCGGTTCGATGACGGTGTCATCCAGCGCTTCTGCACAATCGGCCAATCGTTCCATTCAGCAGGCCACCGCTGTTATTCGTGCGGTGTTTGCAGCGGCCGAACGCGCCGACCTGGCCGCGCTCGATACGTTGTACGCCGGTGACAGCCTCACGGTGTTTGAGAGTGCCGGTATCAATCGGGGGTGGAAGGACTACCGCGACCATCATCTCGGGCCTGAACTGAAAGAGATGACCGGTTTCAAGTACCGTCCCATCGACATCACCACGCGAGTGGAGGGAAACCTCGCCTGGGCCACGGTGAGTTATGCGCTGCAGGCCAAAGAAGGCACCCGGACCATCGATAACTTTGGACGCGGAACCTACGTGCTGGAACGAGCGGGCAGCGGCGACAAGGCGCGGTGGGTTGTGCGGCATTCGCACACGGCCTCTCGTGCCCGGCGGCCCAATGACCCGCCCATGCCGCAGTAGCGTAGGGGGCGAGGTTGGCGGAATGCATACCCTCCGTCGCGTACTACAGCCGCACGCGACGGAGCAGTTGCGCGTTGAGCGCCACAATAATGGTGCTGAACGACATGAGCACCGCACCAATCGCTGGTGTGAGCACGATGCCCCATGGCGCGAGGACGCCGGCGGCTAGCGGAATGGCCACGATATTGTAGCCGGCCGCCCACCAGAGGTTCTGCACCATTTTCCGATAGGTCGCGCGCGACAGGCTGACGATGCGCGGCACATCGCGGGGATCGCTGCGCACGAGCACTACGTCACCCGCCTCAACGGCGACATCGGTCCCTGCGCCAATGGCGATGCCCACGTCGGCCGAAACGAGCGCCGGTGCATCATTCACTCCGTCTCCCACCATCGCCACGCGCTTCCCCTGCTTCTGCAGCCGTTCGATGTTTGCTGCTTTCTGCTCGGGAAGGACCTGAGCCAGCACCGTGTCAATGCCGAGCTCACGCGCAACCGCGTCGGCAACGGTCTGTGCATCGCCGGTCATCATGACGACCTCGATACCGGCCGCGTGCAATTGCTTCACCGCCTCGGCAGATTCCGGTCGCACCGCATCGGCCACGGCGAACGCCGCGATAGTGCGTCCCGACTCCACTAGATAGATGACGCCTTGTCCGGCGGCCATCACGGTCTCCGTATACGTCTGCAACTCTGCAGTCGGCGAAATCCCGAGGCTGGCCAGTAGATTGGGCCCGCCCCCCTCGAGCTGTCGGCCGTTGACCACCGCGCGCACGCCGCGACCTGGTATGGACTCAAAATTCGTGGCCGCGGGCACTTCGAGTTTGCGCTCAGCGGCGCTCGTGACAATGGCACGTGCCACCGGGTGTTCGGCATCGCGTTCCACGGCCGCAGCAAGGCGCAGCGCCTCGTCCTCGCCAAGGCCCACCGCCGTTTTCATTGAGACCACGCGATGCTGACCGAGTGTCAACGTACCGGTCTTGTCGAACACCACGGTCGTGAGGTTCCGCGCCTCCTCCAATCCACGACGATCTCGTACCAGTAGCCCGCTCTGCGCGCCAAGCGTGGTCGAGATGGCGAGGACCAGCGGCACCGCCAGTCCAAGCGCGTGCGGGCAGCTGATCACCAGCACGGTTACCAGTCGCTCGACCGCTGTAGCCATCGTTGCACCGCTCGCCAACCATGCCACGAACGTCACGGCGCCTGCGCCAATGGCAATCCACGTCAGCCAGAACGCCGCGCGGTCGGCAAGCATCTGCGCGCCCGAACGCGACGCTTGTGCTTGGGCAACCAGCCGCATGATCCCCGCAAGTGCGGTGTGGTCACCCGTCCCTGTGACCTCCACCCGCAGCGATCCCGCCCCATTTATCGCACCAGCAATGACCGTGGCGCCCTCCGCCTTCTCGACCGGCGCAGACTCTCCGGTGATTAGCGCTTCGTTCACCGCGCTCCTGCCAGCCCTCACAACTCCATCTGCCGGCACATTGGCGCCCGGGCGCACCAGCACGATGTCGCCATCGTGAAGCGCGGCCACCGGCACCTCCTCCAGCCGCTCATCGGTGCCCGCTCCGTGCACGCGCGTCGCTGAAGATGGAAGCAGTTTTGCCAGTTCGCCGAGTGCGCCCTGCGCCTGCGAGACCGAGCGCATTTCGAGCCAGTGTCCCAGCAGCATGATGGTCACCAGACTCGCCAGCTCTTCCCACAGCGGCATGGCGGGGAAGCCGAGCACGACGGCCGCGCTGAACGCGAAGGCCACGCTGATAGCGAGCGCGATCAGCGTCATCATCGCTGGGACGCGGTCCGCGATCTCTTGCCGTGCTCCTCGCAAGAAGGGCCAGCCGCCGTACGCGAAGACGGCCGTGCCAAATATCGCCGGGATCCATCTGGCGCCGGGAAAAACCGGCGCGGTATAACCCAGCGCGTTCTGGAGCATGTGCCCCCAGACCAGTGTCGGCAGCGTCAGCGCCAGCGAGAGCCAGAACTTGTTCTTGAACATGTCGACCGAGTGGCCGGCATGCTTGTCATGCGCGCCGTGGTCGGTGCCAGCCATACCGCCTGCGGCATGCGACGAGTGCGACACCGTCTGCGTGTCTGCCGACTGATGGTGATGAGCCGTGTGAGCATCCGTCATTCTGTGCTTCAACCCGTTATGAGGGACACATTGTGTGCGGCCGTTCTCTTTCAAGCTAGTGGCTTTACGCTGAGTAAAGCCGGGCCCGCCAGCCCGTACGGGCACCTGCTCCCACTCCGCGCTGCCGATAGCCCAGTTGCCATGCCGCTTTACGGACCGTAAAGTCCACGGCGTGACGCGTCTCTCATATTCTTCTGCCCGCCAACCATGCCCTTCCGCCTGACTCGCCCATCCTGCCTGATTGCACTGGCGCTCTGCTTCGGCGGACTCGCGCCGCGCGTTCGCGCTCAGGCCACGCCAGCTTCGCCGAGTGACTCCGCGGCCGCGGCCGCGACGGTCGAACGATTTCACCAGGCGCTGTCGGCACACGACTCCGTGACCGCCGTGTCGTTGCTGGCATACGACGCGCTCATTTTGGAGAGCGGCGTGATTGAATCGCGGGCGGATTATGTGGGCCACCATCTGGCCGCCGATATGAAAGCCGGTCAGGGGGCGAAGCGCACCAAGACGGTGCTGCGCGTTACCGTGATTGGCGAGGTCGCCTACGTGGTCACGAAAACGGCGACGCCGGCCACCAATGCGGACGGCTCGAATGGCTCAGACATGGCCGAACTCATGCTGCTGTCGAAGTCGGGAACAGGGTGGACCATCCGCGCCGTGCACTGGTCCTCGCGGCGGCGCCGAGCATGAGATATCAGCAGGCTGTTGGAGACCGACGCAGCTGTCTGTAACGCGTGCGACGCTGCGTGGTTGCCGGAGCCTCGTTGCTGGCATCTTTGGCCGGGCGCGCAGCACGGCTCACAACGCCAGGGGTTCAGGCAGGTCCACCGAAACAGAGGTAGCCATGACGAGGGGGTACCAGACCGGTGCGCCCGGTGATTGGTCCACGCGAAATCCAAGCGCAGGCAGCGGCTGTACGAACTCGTCATAAGCGTTTCTGCTGCGGTACTCACCGACGACGTCTACGTCGTCGATGGGACGCAGACGATGTAGTCCACGGTCGGTGATGAAGAACGGCACCATCAGTCCGCCGACAAAGACGAACTCATTCACGGCACCGTCTCGCAAGGCGGCCGTACGTCGAACCTGCTGCGCGTTGTGCGCCTACCAGTGCGAAGAGCTCGTACTGTGGCGGATTCGTCGTCGCGGTGTGCACGGCTCTCGCATATAGTGGCTCGAGCGTTTCATCGCGAGCGCGCCCCTCTGCTGACGGCCAGACATAGGCGCCGGCCCCAGTGAAATTGACGGCCAGCGATGGCGCGGCGGCATGTGCCGATGGAACACCACGCACCTCGGCCCGTGGCGTCGGCGCAAACACGTACGGGACACCACAGCGGGCGTGAACGGCAGAATAGGCTCCGCGTCCAGTGTTCTTGAACTATGGACATGGACAGTGTCGTAGAAGCCGTCAGGTATTCCAGCGTGGTGGCATGTCAAACAGAGCGTCCATCCGACCCGGAAGAAGCATCGCAGCCGAACCAGGAGTCGCCTTACCCCACTCCACAACGCACCAGCGCCGCCATCACTCGTAAGTGACGGCGGCGCTTGTAATTGCCCCTCCTGGGGTCGAACCAGGAACCTTCTGATCCAGAGTCGCTCATGTGTCGCGGCGTCAGCGACGCGTTGCGGATTTCGCGTTCGGAACGGCGTAGTGACGCACGCGAAGTGTGGAAGACCACAAACAACCGACGTTTTCGACGATGGATAAACCAAGGGACTACGCTCGCCGTCCGAGTTCGCAGGGGCAGATCGGCTCGTGATGTTTCCGAGCGATTTCACACCCACATGCCAACTGCTGACCACCAGATTTTCAGTGCCAACGGAGTGGCGGTGTCGGCCTCCATATCGCGACAGTCACCCATCACCGTCCGCGCTGGCGCCGAGCCCTTCCCGTGGGAGGGGAAACAAACGCCAGCGCCGAGTGCGTTGCGAGGATCGCGGAAACCTGCTGCAGATCAGCACCGAGCGCCGTGACGCGTTCGGCGCCGAGGGCGTCTGCAATCATTGCCTCGATGCGCGCGAGGACGGCGCGTCCGTGTGCGACGGCTTCATATCCGGCCGACGTCAAGCTGACGAGAGTGGCGCGCCCGTCCGACGGGTCGGGTGAGTATGCGACCCAACCGCGAGCCTCGCATCCGCTCAAGGCTTGCCCAACTGCCTGCTTGGAGACATCGGCTTGGCGCGCGAGGTCGGTAACCCGTGCCGGCCCAGCTTCGAGCCATGGCAAGAGGCGCATGAGGGCCGGGCGAGCGATGGCCTCCCCCAGCTCGAGATTCACAACCGCTTGGGCGAGCTCGTCCCACTGGCGAGCAGCGGTAAGTAGCGCGAGGGCGAAGTTGGGCTGCTTCAGAGGTGTTTGCGGCATTCCTGAAGGGTACTGCTTCCGAGACATTAGACAACCCCATTGTCTTTTTAGTAAATGCCATTTACCAATTGACCATGATGACAACTCCCGATTGGCTCGACCGCGAGCAGTGGCCATACCACCCGCGCGAGTACACCGACCCCGATGGTCGAATGCACTACGTCGACGAGGGGGATGGTCCCCTGATCATCCTTGTTCACGGCACACCCACCTGGAGCCTGGAATGGCGCCACGTCATTCACGCGCTCCGACCCCAGTTCCGTCTGCTGGCGGTCGACCATCTTGGATTTGGTTTGTCAGAGCGTCCCAAAGGCGTGGCCTACACCCCCGAGGCGCACGCCGAACGTTTTCGCCGGTGGCACGAGACGGTGGTCGGCACGTTGCCTTACGCCATGATCGTACACGATTTTGGCGGACCCATCACGCTGCCGTCCGTGCTCGCCGATCCGCAGTCCTGCCGCCGACTCATCGTGACCAACAGTTGGGGCTGGGACATGGCGCGCGATCCGGCCTTGCGTAGGCAAATCAACTTGGTTCAGGGGATGCTGGGCCGCTGGCTCTATCGGTACGCGAATGCGTCACAGCGCCTGCTGATGCCAAAGGCCTACGGCAACCGCGCGGCCCTCACCCCGTCAATCCATGCGCAGTACCTCGCACCATTCCGAGATCCGGAGGCACGAGAACGGGTGCTGTACGCTTTGGCGCGATCCCTGAAGTTAAGCGCCGCGTTCTTCGACGATCTCTACGCCAAGCGACAGCGCCTAGCCACCGTACCGACGCACGTCGTGTGGGGAATGAAGGACGGAACGTTACCGCCGTCCATTCTGGACGGCTGGCGAGTCGCGCTGCCACATGCCGTAGTGCACCCGTTCGAGGAATCCGGCCACTGGCCGCAAGAAGAGAAACCTGAACGGTTCACCGCGTTGGTTCGCTCGATATTGACAATGTGACCCGCGTTTCCCTCGGATTTGCCCATTAACCGCCGTAACCACAAACGCCGCCATCACTCGTAAGTGACGGCGGCGCTTGCAATTGCCCCTCCTGGGGTCGAACCAGGAAGCTTCTCCTTTAGAGTCGATCTGCGAAGCGTCGAGCAGGCGCGAACTTGCCTTTTTGCCAAGCGATTTAACTGTTCGACCAAGCTCGAGTGCGTATCTGCCAACTCGTGCGCTCTTCGGCATCAGTAGTCTGGCTTGAGTTGTCCGCGTTCCGAGTACCGATCAGCGTAAGAAAACCTGGGGTCAAGCTACGGTGGTGATGTACTCCGTAGCGGAAGCGGTGTCCCTCCACGTAGGGGGCGAGCTGAAGGAGAGCAACTGGATGCCGCGCGCGATCATAATCGAGACCTGCCGCTAATCGGCGTTAGCCTGTGCGCAGAACGAAGGCCGCTGCCAGCGCGACGGCCAACATGCCTCTGCCTACTCGGTCTACGGCCCACTTCCGGGCCACCGTGGCGACGACCGCCATCGACTCCCGCCCCGCATAGAGTGAGTCCGGCTGGACCAGGACCCGGGGGGCAGACCACATAGAGACAATCAATCTGAGAGAGTACACTATTCTCACTGAGCGACCAGTCCGAACTTACGCTGTGCCTTCCAGCTAATAAGCACCGTCTACGCATCATAGGCTGAAAGCCGGGAACCGTATCCAGTGGGTACCATCCAGACGCAAAAGAGGCACCTTGGCTGCTTCGTATTCTTTGGGCCGAATGACATTGAGCCGGAACAGTTGCTGCCCAACATGCTGTCCGCTGTGGCGCCTTGCGAGCCCGTTTCATTGCTCGTGGGTCGTCCTACACAGAGCCTCAACCGCAAGTATCTCGGATACGGTTCCGTGCAGAAGGCATGGCACGGCCCTCCACCAGCTGAACTAGTCTCACTCACTAACGTGGCGGCCAATGTGTACGACCGCGAGAACTACGACTATATCGAGATGGGGTTCTTGCGCGGTCGGACAGGCCAGGATAGCAGCAATTTGCCCTACCTCGGAGAAATGGGTCTTCTCCGCACCAACCCGTTTGCACCGATCAATGTTTGGGTATTCGTCCGCGAGATGCTGGACATGTTTGGTCGGTGGCCGTCTGCGCAATACGGCTACATCCACTGTGCAAGTGAGCGGTTGTATCTGACTATTGAGGCGAGCGTCACTCCTGGGAACCCGATGATCCCCGAAACGCTCGAACATACCATTGATCGCTTTCGTCTGACGTATCCGCTTCGCAACACGCTAGGTGAGCGCATTGTCGGCGCTCACTGGGGCATCATGCTGGGAAGTCACTTGGCCAAAGAGCTTGGCGGACTCCAGCGCATCACCGCGGAAGCGCCGGTGTTCCGTGTGTCGCCGCTTCCAAACGACGGCGTATTCCTCCAATTGACTGAAACGCCTCTGCCGCTCGACACGCCAGAGATGATGCGCGCCCTACCGGCTTTCGAGGCGTACCTGGAGCCCATCAGCCTCCCGATTGGGCCATACTTTCGCCGAAAGATTTCATGATCACGAACGGTCCGTAGACTGCGAAGCCGCCGTGAAGCCCCGCATCACCCGTCGTCCGCGTGGCCACCGCACGTAGGAGGAGTGGGCGATGCCGGGCGGAAACCAGGAATGCTCTGACAAACAGGAACCAGGAATGGACGCATTGGCCCGCAAAACACAAACGCCGCCATCACCTAAGTGACGGCGGCGCTTGCGATTGCCCCTCCTGGGGTCGAACCAGGAACCTTCTGATCCAGAGTCGAGCTGCCGAGCATTGTAGCGACGCCGATTTGCGGTTTTTGCCAAGTGGCTTGGCTTTTCGGCCAAGTTGAAAGGCGATAGACGCAACTCTCGCGGGTACAGTCGTCACGGTAATGGCGGTCAACGCCAGCGCCTCCAAGTTGCCTGACTGCACCCTTTGGGCAGGAAGGCTCTGAGGTCTGCGGCAGCCCCACCGCGTTGACCCTCTGCAACCGTCCCGTAGCCATAACGCTGCTGGTATATTCTGGGCATGTCGCCAACCGTCCTGCGCGAAGGCCCCTTCCGCCTGTTCTTCTTCTCGCGTGAGGAACCCCGAATGCATGTACACGTGTCTCATCCGGACGGGGAGGCCAAGTTCTGGCTGGTACCGCACGTGGCACTCGCGGACGCGGTCGGTCTCACCGCTCGGCAGCTCACTGAGGCACAAGACATTGTCGAACGTCACACAAGGGAGATCCGCGATGCCTGGCTCCGCCACTTCGGCCCCTGAGGTCACAAACGTCTCCCGGCACGGCTTCTGGCTGTTGCTGGGCGAAGAGGAACTGCTTGTACGGTTCGACGATTTCCCGTGGTTCCGACAGGCGACCATTGAGGCGCTCACGCGCGTCGAATGGCCGAGTCCGGATCACCTGTACTGGCCGCTGCTGGACGTGGACCTCTCCGTCCGCTCAATCCAACGGCCGGCAGATTTTCCTCTGGTATCGAGAGCGACCCCTGCCCCAGCGACGGGTACGTAACTCGGGAGTCTCCGAGAGGCTGGAACGGGGAATCCCCTCCAGTCTCCCGCAGAACACAAACGCCGCCATCACTCGTAAGTGACGACGGCGCTTGCAATTGCCCCTCCTGGGGTCGAACCAGGAACCTTCTGATCCAGAGTCAGACGCTCTGCCAGTTGAGCTAAGGGGCAGCTGGCTTCAACAGGGCAACACCCCGCTGAGCGGTCAAATATAGGGAAACCGGCCCGCTACGGTAGGGGGTCAGCCAACAGATTCGGCAGGCCCCAGCACCGCTCGCATGAATATCGGCACCTCGAGCGAAAAGGCGGACCCGGCGCCCGCCGGCTGCCACACCACCGTCCCGGCACACACTTCCGGACGATCGGCCTCCGGCGTCCACCGCTCGATCAGCTCCGACTCGAGGTCCACCAGCCAGCACTCGATCCCGGCCCGCTGATATCGCGGGCGCTTGCGCAGCCGATCCGACCGAACGGTCGACGGGGACAGCACCTCAATCGCCAAAAACGGCGCCGGGGGTGGCACCTCTCCGCGCACCACGTCCATTCCCACGGGATGGATGACCAGGACATCGGGCTGCATCAACGTGAATGGGTCCAGCACCACGTCGTAGGGCGAAAACATGACCTCGCCAATCGGCTGTGCCTCGACATATCCAATGAGCGCGCCACCGATCCTCGTGACCGCCCGCTGGTGCACAAACCACGGCATGGGGCTCACCAGCAGCTCCCCGTCCACGGTCTCGTACCGACGCGCAGGATCCTCCGGCAACGCCCACACGTCCTCCACCGACCAGCGGCGCTCCTGCACGTTTGGCATATCGCCTACCCCTTCTTCACTTCCTTCGCCCAGCTGTCCCGCAGCCCCACAATGCGGTTGAACACCAGCTTCTCCGGCGTGCTGCTCTCGGGCTCGCTCATGAAGTACCCGGTGCGCTCGAACTGATAACGCGACCCAATGGGATCGTTCGCCACACTCGGCTCGATCCTGGCGTCCGGAATGACTACCAGCGACGCCGGGTTGAGCGCGCTCAAGAAGTCCTGCCCCTCGGGCACATCATCCGGATTGGGCTGCGAAAACAAACGGTCATACAGCCGCACTTCACACGACAGCGCCTGCGCCGCGCTCACCCAGTGAATGGTGCCCTGCACCTTGCGACCGTCCGGCGCGTTGCCGCTGCGCGTGTCCGGGTCGTACGTGCAGCGCAGCTCAATCACCTCGCCGGCGTCGTTCTTGATGACTTCGTTGCAGGTAATGAGATACCCGAACCGCAACCGCACCTCACGACCCGGCGACAACCGATAGAACTTCTTCGGCGCGTCTTCCATGAAGTCGTCGCGGTCCACATACAGCTCACGCGAGAAGGGCATGCTGCGCGACCCCGTCTTGGGCACATCGTGCGGATAGCTCGGCGCATCGAGCATCTCCACCTGCCCTTCCGGATAATTCGTGAGCACCACCTTGAGCGGATTGAGCACGCACAACACGCGCGGCACTTCCATGTTCAGGTCGTTGCGCACCGCATGCTCAAACGTGGCGATCTCCACCCGCGCATCCTTGCGCGCCACACCAATGACTTCGGCAAACGCGCGAATGGCCTCCGGACGCACACCACGACGACGCAGCCCGGCAATGGTGGGCATGCGCGGATCATCCCAGCCGCTCACGTGTCCGTCGTTCACCAGCCGCAACAGCTTGCGCTTGCTGAGAATCGTGTAATCCAGCTCGAGGCGCGCAAACTCGATTTGCGTGGGCGGGTTGGTAAACCCGGCCTCGGCGACGAGCCAGTCGTAAATCTCGCGCGCGTCCTTGAACTCCAGTGTGCACAACGAGCGCGTGATGCCTTCAATGGCATCGCTCAGGCCGTGCGCAAAATCGTAGAGCGGGTAAATGCACCAGTCATTGCCGCGACGATAGTGATGCGCATGGCGAATACGCAGCAACAGCGGATCACGCATGATCATGTTGGGGTGCGCCATGTCGATCTTGGCGCGCAACACCTTCGCGCCGTCGGGGAACTCGCCGGCCTTCATGCGACGCAGCAGATCGAGATTCTCATCGGCACTGCGATCGCGCCACGGGCTGGGCGTCCCCGCCGAGGTAACCGTGCCGCGGTTGGTGCGGATCTGCTCTTCGTTCTGGTCGTCCACGTACGCCTTGCCCTTGAGCACCAGCGACTCGGCAATGTCGTACAGCTGCTCGAAGTAGTCGGAGGCGTAGTACAGTCCGTCCCACTGGAAGCCCAGCCACTGCACGTCGCGCTGAATGGACTCCACGTACCGCACGTCTTCCGTGGCGGGGTTGGTGTCGTCGAAGCGCAGATTGCAGGTGCCCCCAAACTCCTGGGCGATCCCGAAGTTCAGGCAAATGGACTTCGCGTGCCCCATATGCAAAAAGCCATTTGGCTCGGGAGGGAACCGCGTGGCCGGCCCACGGCCAAAGCGGCCGGTCGCCACATCTTCGGCGACCATCTCACGGATGAAGTCGCGACGCGGGGCCGCACTATTTTCAGACATCGGGGAATCGGACACGTGTGTACGGGTAAGGATGACCGTTCAATCTAATCCCCGCTGGTATACATCGGAGAACAGTGGGGTAGCCCGTGAGGGTTTCGCTCCTTCTCACGTTCCGGGTTCTCGCCTTAATCTGCCTGCATGTCACGCCGCGCCCGTTCCGTGTTCCTGGCCGTCTGCCTCGCGGTTCCCCTGCTCAGCGGGTGCCGAGGCGGAGCGTTTGCCTATGGGCCAGAGCTCAAGGCGGCCCAGGCCAACTTTGACGGGATCATTGCCGGATTCGAGGCGCGCTTCACCAACGTGTCGCGCCAGCAGAAGGTGCAGTACGGGCGCATGCGCATTGGCCGCTACGCCTTTGCCCCGTCCAAACTGGTGGAGGACACCGCCATCTGGACGGCCATGCGTACGTCACGTACCGGCGCCGAACGCGACGCCGAATGGCAGGCCGCGCTGGTAAACAACCAGTACCAGTTCGTACCGCGCACCGGGACGCCCACGCCCGGTAAACTGGGCGACCAGCGCCACCTCATTGGCTTGTCACGGCGTGGCCCCGACGACTGGTTCTGGCACACCGTGGTGGAGCACCACGTGGGCACGATCCCCCCGTCGCGGCTCAACGAGGTGGCCAAAGGGATCTTCCTGAGCGCCGAACGCCCCGGCAGTGCCATGCGGACCGATTACCGCAGTGCGTTTCCACGCACCACGACGGCCATGGGGCGGCTGCTCACCATGGACAGCATCAACGCCGTCTCCCAGTTGGACGGATCGACACTGGTATCCATGCAGGTCCGCATCGACTCCCGTCGCATTGCGAGCAACTTCCCCCAGTACGCCAAGTTCCTGCAGAAGTACGTGGAGCCGGCCAAGTACCGGTACCGTCTGTCCGACCGCTACGGGAACGACTGGTTTGATGCACAGGCAGCCAACCGGGTGCTCACCATGCGCTTCCGCACCAAAGGGGGCATGCTGCAGCCGATTACCGGGGCGGCGCGCCCCATGCCGGACACGCTCATCCTGAACGTGGACGCCATGGCCAAACTGGGGCTCTTTTCGGTGGGCGTCTCCAACATGGTGGGAGAGTTCGTGCACCTCTCCACCCCCCGCGAGCGGGGCTGGCAGATCCGGTTTACCCGCGAGCCCAAGTGGCACCTGCCGCTAATCGCGGAACGTCTGCTCAGCTCGGCCATCCGCCACCCCTTCGAGGGGACGGGCGTGTACTTCAGGATCGGGTTGCGAACCGGCCCCAATGGTCAAACCATCAGCGAGCGCGTAGTGGATGTGGCGGTGAAGGAGAGCGCCATCATGCGCTGGCTGGGGAACCTGGGGTTCACGGCCATGAGCGACTTTGCCGGGCAGGTGGAGGAGGAGGAGAACCGGTTCCTCGTGGAGCTGTTCCGAGCCATGCGCACCGATATGGAGGGGCTGGTAGCGACCGGCGGCGCGGGCGCGGAGCCTTGAGAAACAAGGAAGCCCCGATAAGTCAGGGACTTACCAGGGCTTCACAAACTGCCACGCGCACCGTCATTGGAACTCTCCGTCCTACCGATCGGCGGCGGGCTTACGTTGTTGTACACTGGACGATGCACGGGGTTCCTGCGTCACACCAGCGCCGGATGTGTCACAACCCGGTACCCGCTGGGACACCAAAACGTCACCGAACGGGAAGTACAGTGGAGCTGAGGGGGCTCGAACCCCTGACCTCTGCAATGCGAATGCAGCGCTCTCCCAGCTGAGCTACAGCCCCAGTGACCCGGATAAGAAAAGCCCCGCTCCTGTGGCGCGGGGCCCATCGGGTTACGGAGGGGAAGCTAGCCAGTGGATGGGCGGTGTCAAGGTGGTGACACATTCGCGGGCACCCTCGGCGCCTGTCATGCGTTTCCTCCGAGCCATGACCATTTCGATTTCCGCCACGACTGCACCGCACCCGCTCGACGCCGACTACGTGCGCGACCAACTGGTCCCGCGCACGGTGGACGTGAACGGCAAGACGTACAATCCCGATGGGGAGTACGTGCTGTATTGGATGCAGGCCACTCATCGGCTGGATGAGAACTGGGGGCTCCGGGCAGCCATCCGTACGGCCAACCGCGTGAACCTCCCGCTGGTGATCCATCAGGGACTCGACCCCACGTATCCGCACGCCAGCGACCGCCACCACACGTTCATTCTGCAGGGCGCACGGGATACGGCGCGCCATGCCGAGTCCCTTGGCCTGCACTATCAGTTCGTGCTGCGACGCACACGCGAAGACGACAGACGCGTGGTGGATCGCGTGGCCGCGCGCGCGTATGTGGTGATCACCGATCTGTTTCCCACGGCGGGCATTCGCGAGCGAGTGGCGCGCTTTGCCGAACGGGTGAACTGTCGCGTGTTGGCGGTGGACAGTGTGTGTTCCGTGCCGAGCGGCGCGTTTACCAAGGCGGAGTTTGCGGCGCGCACCATTCGCCCCAAACTGGGCAAGCTGCTGGACCACGCTATTGAGCCGGTAGCGGAAGGCATGCCACGAGTGGCAGTGAGTGAGCCACTGCGCCTCTCGCTGCGTGCGACCATCGCCGAAGGGGGCGGGCTGGTGCCATTGGCACTGGCCACCATGAGTGATGACGACATTGCACGGGAAGTCGCGCAGTGCGAGATCGACCACACCGTTCCGGCGGTGGCGCTGGCGGGAGGCAGTGTGGCGGCGACGGCGCGCTTTGCGGCGTTTCTTTTCTCGGCGCTGCCCAACTACGCGGAGCAGCGCAACGAAGCGGGCGATGCCGACGGCACATCACGGTTGTCGCCGTATCTGCATTACGGACAGATCCCATCGGCGCGATTGATTCGCGAGGCGCGCACGACCGGAGTGGCGGCCGCCGACCTGGATGCGTTTGTGCAGCAGGTCACCACCTGGCGTGAGCTGGCGTACAACTGGTGTGTACGGACCCCCAACTTCGACCAGCTTTCGGCACTGCCCGATTGGGTGCAACGCACCATGGCCGAGCATGTGAACGACCCCCGGCCGGCGTTGTACGATCTGGAGGAGCTTGAGACGGGACACACCGGTGATCGCTTGTGGAATGCGTCGCAACACGAACTGGTGACACAGGGCATTATCCACAACTATCCCCGCATGCTGTGGGGCAAGACGATCCTGCTCTGGACACCGGATTACGAGCAGGCACGCACCATCATGTTTCACCTGAACGACAAGTACGCGCTCGACGGGCGTGACCCGAACAGCGTGGGTGGCATTATGTGGTGCCTCGGGTTGTGGGACCGCCCCTGGGGGAACAAGCCTGTCTGGGGCGGTATCCGCCCCATGGTGACGCACCGGGCGAAGATGAAATTCGATGTGGAGGGGTACATCGCGCGGGTACGCGGGAGCCGGCTGCTGTGAGGGCGATGTAGCACCGATGTCGTCGCGATGTAGCTGCGATGTAGCCGTGATGTAGTTCTGCACGGCGGCGCGTGTTACAATCCGCGCATGTCCTCCTTCAATCCAGCCATTGTTCCCGCAGTCAGTGCGGTGCGGACCGCCGCCGAACGGCTGCGCACGTTCTTGCCACCCAGTCGCGTGGCGCGCCATGACGCGTTGAGTGATGCCCTCGGGGTAGACGTCTGGTTCAAGTATGAACTGGAGAACCCCACCGGGTCGTTCAAGGTGCGCGGTGCGTACAACGTGTTGGCCGGCCTCTCGCCGGAGGATCGGGAGAAAGGGGTGGTGGCGTCGAGTGCCGGCAATCATGGCCTCGGTGTGGCCTACGCCGCGCGGGCGTTCGAGACCCCCGCCATGTTGTACGTCCCCAGCACGGCCCCCCAGGTGAAGAAGGATGGCATCCGGTCGCTGGGCACTGTCGTCAACGATGAGGCGCCGGACTACGATGCGGCCATGGTCCTGGCCAAGGCGCACGCGGCGCGCGAGGGCATTCGTTTCATCAATCCGTGCCTGGGGCTCGATTTGCTGGCCGGTCAGGGGACGGTGGCGCTGGAGCTTCTGGAGCAACTCCCCGACCTGCGGACCGTGGTGATTTGCACCGGCGGCGGTGGCTTGCTTGGCGGAATGGGGGCCGTCTTCCGCCCGCTCGCCCCTCAGGTGCGTGTCGTTGGTGTGCAGACCGTGGAAACGGCGGCGATGACGAAGAGTGTCCGCGCGGGAATGGTGATCGACTCGCCGGTCACGCCGACGCTCGCCGACGGCCTGGCGGGGCAGATTGATGACGACGCCTTGCATATCGGGCAGACCTGCGCCGACGAGCTGCTGCTGGTCAGCGAGGAGGAGCTGGGCGAAACGATCGCCTGGCTGCATCGCACGACCGGCATGGCGGTGGAAGGCGCCGGCGCCGTTACCGTGGCGGCGCTCCGGCATGGAAAACTGGATGCGCCCACGGGTCCGCTGGTGGCCCTGGTGAGCGGCCGAAATATCGACCCGTCACGGCTCCAGCATCTGCTCGCCCAGTTTCCGGGCTGAGTAAAGGGCCATCACGCACAACGCCGGCGTCATGGGAATGACGCCGGCGTTGTTTACGGGCGGAAATCGATTGGGCACGGCGCACATCGGCCGTGTACTACCGCAGTCTCAGCGCGCCGACGACTCGTCGATCCGGGGCACGTCGCTCCGGGTACGGTCGGCAGGCACCGAAAGCGGCTGCCCCATATCACGTGACACCTGCATTGGAACTTCCCGTTCCGATCCACGGGAAATCCGCGCCTGCCGCGCCGCTGCGCTGCGGGATTCCCCTCCTTCACGGCCAATGGCAGCCATGTGGGCCCGATCCCGGCTCACGGTTACGCCGCCCTTGCGCCCAGCTTCCCGGGCCTCATTGGACGACCACTCGTGCGCCGTACCCTTCTCATGAGCGGCTCGGCCGCCCTTGCTCGCGATCTCACGCTGACGCGCAGGATCCATTGACGCGAAGCCGCGTCGGCTCTTTCCGGTCATACGCCCCCCGGCTGTCCGGATGAACTATCGAGTGCGGTTTGTGGGCCGTGATGGACCGTCCGTCACAGATCCAGCATTCCGCGGCGATTACAACCAACCTGTACTGCAAACCCCGGGCCGCTCTTCTGGCCGCGGGTCTTCACAGTGGGGTATTGCAAACATGGGACCGCAAATGGGCTGTTACACCCCCGGCATCAGCCCCAGCGCCGGGGGACACTCGCCTATATTCGTGCGATGCCGCTGCTCGTTCGTTTCCTTGGTACCGCCGCCTCCCGCCCCACGGTTGAGCGCGGAGTCGCTTCTCTCGCTCTAATACGAGAGGGCCAGACTCTTCTTTTCGACTGCGGGGAAGGGACCCAGCGTCAGATGATGCGGTTCGGGGTCTCGTTTGCTTTCGAAGATCTCTTCTTCACGCACACGCATTCCGACCACATTCTGGGTATTACCGGACTCATCCGTACTATGGCGCTGCAAGGGCGGACCGAGCGCCTACGATTGTGGGCTCCCCGTGGCGCCGGCAAAACGTTGCGTCAATGCATCAGTTTGGGTGGCGAGCGCACCACGTTTCCTGTAGACATCACTGAGCTCGAAGCCGGCGCCACACTTTCACGTGGCGACTACCGAATTGAGACATTTGCCGTGAGCCATGGCCCGTCCGCCTCGCTCGGCTACGCCCTCGTTGAAGAAGAACGGAAGGGGCGGTTCAACCCGGAGCTCGCCCGCGAGCTCGGCATCCCCGAAGGGCCGCTCTGGGGGCGCATTCACCGAGGGGAGTCCATTACCCTCGAGGACGGGCGGATCATTGAGGCCAGGGTGCTGGTTGGCGAACGCCGCCGAGGACGCCGGGTCGTGATTACCGGCGATACCCGCCCGTGTGCCGCCACTATTGAGGCCGCACGCGATGCCGACCTGCTGATCCACGAGGCGACCTTTGCCGACGAGGAAGCCCAGCGCGCGCTGGAGACGGGGCATAGCACGGCGCGCGAGGCCGCAGAAGTGGCGCACGCCGCTGGTGCGCGGAGATTGGCCCTGACCCACATCTCGGCCCGCTATTCACTCAACGCCAAGGAGCTGGAGCGCGAGGCCAGACAGGTGTTCCGGGAAACGGTGGTGGTGAAAGACGGTACCGAGATCGTGCTGGGACTCACCGAGGAGTTGGCCACGCAGCTGCCGTCCCCGGATGCCGACTAGGTCTTGAGCTGTTTGAGCCGGCGCAGGCTCGGCACGCGCCAGGCAATGGTCCCCACCACGGCCAGCGTCGCAACGCCACCGACCACGACCGCCGTTACCGCCCCCCACCAGCGGGCCGTGAGCCCGCTTTCGAAGGCGCCAATTTCGTTTGAGCTGCCAATGAAGATCTGATTCACGCTGGAGACGCGCCCCAGCAGCGCCTCCGGGGTGCGCATCTGAAGCATGAGACTGCGAATCACCACGCTGATCATGTCACTGGCCCCGCCCAGCGCCAGGAACGCCATGGAAAGCGGCAGGCTGCGGCTGAGGCCAAACCCAATAGTGCACAGCCCAAAGCCGGTCACGGCGAGCAACAGATTGCGACCGGAATGCGCAAAGGGGGGAAAGCGCGTGAGCAGCACACTCGACACCACGGCGCCGGCGGCGGGAGCCGCACGCAGCAGCCCGAGGCCCGTGGGACCGGCCTGCAGAATTTCGCCGGCGAAGAGCGGGAGCAGCGCCACGGCCCCACCAAACAGCACCGAGAACAAGTCGAGCGTGAGGGCGCTGAGAAGCAGCGAGTCAGCAAACACGAAACGCAGGCCGCCAAGAATGGCCACGCGCATGGGTTCCCCGCTGGCGTCCCGTACCGGCGAGGTATGTCGCACGAGCAGAAGCACCACCACGGCGAATGCCATCAGCAGCGCATCCACCGCATAACTGAGGGTGATGCCGCCCATCGCGTAGAGCAGGCCGCCCAACGCAGGCCCCAGCACGGCCGCCAACTGCCAGCTGCCACTGCGCCAGGTAATGGCATTGCTGTACAACGGGCGTGGCACCAGCTCCGCGCTGAGCGCCTGGCGGGCCGGCTGCAAAAAGGCGCGGGCAATTCCGCTCACGACAATCACGGCATAGATGGCCCGTACCCGCTCGGGCGCCGTTAGTGGCGTGTCACCAATGGGGGCCGGATGCCCCAGCCACCACAACGCGAGAGAACAGCCCACCAGGACACTGAGCGCCATTACGGCCACGCGCCGACGGTCGTGCGTATCGGCCACGTGTCCCGCAAAGAGGGACATGCTGATGGCGGGCAGTGCCTCCGCCAGCCCCACCAGTCCCAACGCCAGCGGATCACGGGTGAGATCGTAAATCTGCCAGCCAACTACCGTGCCCTGGATCTGCACCCCGAGCGTGAGGGTGAACAGCGCCAGGATATAGCGACGAAAATTGGGAATGCGGAGCGCCGCAAAGGTATCGGGCGCGCCGCCGGTGGCGTCAGCGGTCATGCGCATAACCTAGCGAAGAAGACTCGCCATACCGTAACGCAAAACGACGTCCCGCAGGACGTCGTTTTGCACCACCCCACACGGGGTACAACTCAGCGCCGCACGACCAATCCGACGCCGGCGAAGTAGTCCCGCTTGGCCATCGTGGTGGGGCCAACCCCACCGCGCACATCGAGCTGAACGTCGGGGCTGAACAGAAACGTGAAGCCGCTGTTCACGTACTTGCTGACCACCTTGGACCCATCCTGCGGGGCGAAGGCGTAGGCTTCAGCATACAGACCCACGCGACCCGTTGCGGCAATTCCGAATGAGCCGCTGCCGGCGTATTCCGTGAAGCTGCGGACGCCGTCATAGGGGCGCGCCACATTGAAGTTGCTGGAGAAACTCACCCGATCGGAGAGGGTCCAGGCGCCAAGGACTTTCACCTCGGGCTGGGCACGCTGCGTCCGATACACGCGCGATCCGCTCGGCACCGTGGTGTGCGTGATGACGGAGAGCGCCGGCTTCCACGACGGCGATTCCGGTCCTTCGGCGAGCTTGAACTTGAAGCCCACGGAAGCGTCCTGCATCCCGCTGGTAAGCGCATCACCAGCGCGCTCGCGCACGAAGGAGTTGCCCGCGACGCGGAGTTCCACCTTGCTGGCCAGTCCCGCCCGCATGAGGACTTCGCCGAACGCCGTTGAGCGCGTGTCCCCCTCGCGGGAGAAGGTGCTGCCAGACTCGACCTGCACATGCCCTTTATCCACCAGCACGGTGGCTTCCGTAAAGTCCGGTCGGTCCGAGACCAGCGCGTCACGCGTACCCATAGTGGCACAGGCGGACAGGGACGTACCCGCCACGACGGCGGTCAGCAAATGACGAAATGACATATCGGGAGGTCGAAATGAGGATTCCACAGATACCAGCCACATCGCCGGTGTTCCCCTCATTTCGGCTTATCCCAATCCAAGCTTTAGCAGACTGTCACACTTTCCACACGCATCGTCACATTGAACGAACTGGGGCCGAGCCTCCCGTTTCGTTGGTGGTGCGTGCCTCATCCTGCCGTTCCTCGAGGCGGCGGCGGCGGCGAGCCTGCGCGGCGTCGTAGCGACGCTGCTGTTCGTCCGTTTCCGGATCCACCTTCGCAATGGGCACCGGGCGCCCGTTGCGATCAATCGCCACGAACGTGAGATAGCAGGTATTGGTGTGTCGCCGCGTGCCGTTGATCAGATCTTCCGCTTCCACGCGGACACCGATTTCCATGGACGTCGTGCCCACGAAGTTGACCGATGCCTTGCAGGTGACCAGGTCGCCCACGTGAATGGGCTCGCGGAAATCCACGCGATCAATGGACGCGGTGACGCAGGCCGTCCGGGCATGCCGGAATGCCGACACGGCGGCGGCTTTGTCTACCATGGCCATGATGGCCCCCCCGAACGCGTGCCCCAGGATATTGGCATCGTGCGGCATAATGAGCTCGCTCGTCTCGTGTTGCGAGGCGGCCACGGGGCGTGACGGTCGATCGGTCATTGATTCGGGGAATTGGAGATTTGGCGCATCAGTGCAGTGGCCGGTTGACGAACGCGGGCGGGCGGCGTGACGCGCCACGAGGCCCGTTGCACCATGCCGTCGAGCGCGGTGGAGACATCGAACGCGCGTGCCAGCGCGGCGCGTCCGGCGCTATCGAGTGGCGGAGTTTCGAGGGCAATGAGCTGGTAGGCCGGTGCTCCCACCGTGGCCACGGGCCACTCACGCCGCGACGACGCCAAGCGCCGCGAGCGCAGCACGAGTGCCAGCGTTTCGCCATCGGCCGACGGCATGGCCACTACCTCATAGGCGGCGCGGTCCCAGCTGACCCGAGTAGAGTCAGACGCCCATTCCGGCAACGTCTCTCGCACGCCCTGCCACCAGGCGGGCGCCTTGACGGCCATTGGGGGGAGATACAAGGCAAGAGCCTCACCATCAGGGGCCTGTCCGGGCACCATGAACGCAATGGCCGGGTCACGCGCCAGATCCGTGATGCCGAAGCTCGTGCTATCGAAGGCAAAGCTGGACAGTGTTTCCACGGCCGCCTGTGCCCGGTCATCGCCGGCGTCACCCGCCTTCCTGATGCTGTCGGTCAACTGCACGAGTGCGGCGCGCGCATCGCGCATGACGCGGGTGGCTTCTTCGTTCCCAAGGACATCCGCCAGCGTCGCGAGGTGTCCGCTGCGGACATCCACCACGAAGCGGCGCCCCCGATGCTGGTGGGGAGGGCCACCATCGATATCGGCGTTGAGCAGGTGCTCAAAGGTCAGGAAGGGGCCGTGCACATCCAGAATTTCGATCTCGTCGTGCACCACCGTGCGTGGATCGTCCGGCGCGTCGTCGTCGCTCGGATCGATCTCTTCATCACGGGGATGTAGCCGGCGCCAATTCCCGAGCTCACGCAGCACCGTGCTGTCCGCAAACAGCAATGTGCTGTCGGTGGACTGCAACGCGCGCGACCAGAGCCGCACCGTGGCGAACGAGGCGTCCGGGTATTCGGCGCCGTCATCCGACAGGAAGATTTCAAAGAGGCGACCATCTACCTCCGTGAGCAGAATGGGTGCGCTCCGGACACGCATCCCTTCTCCGCTGCTGCGCACCCAGTACGTGGAGTCACCGGCCGCAAACAAAAACTCCGCCGCAGGCAAGGCCTCGGACGACCGGGCCGTCTCTGAACAGGCTGCGCCGACGGCAACCGCCATCATCAGCGCCGTCCACTGCACGACCGTACGAACAGCTCGAGAGCGACGCAGCATTCAGTGCCCCTGCACCAGTACGCGAACGCCATCCACCAGCCGCGCAATCTCATCGGCGGTGCTGTAGCAGCTGCAACCGGCGCGTACGAACCCTTCTTCCGCATAGCCCAATCGGCGGGCCACCGTGGTGGCGTAGAAGTCCCCGTGCGACAGATACACGCCACGCGGTGCCATGAAACGGGCCACCGCTTCCGACGAATAGCCGTTCACGCGGAACGACACGGTCGGCGTGCGCGGAGTGCCCGGTGGCGGGCCATAGAGCGTGACCTGCTCCAGGTCGGAAAGCCCCTGCCACAGTTGCGCGAACAGCTGCTCGCCACGTGCGTGCAACCCGCTCATGGCCACCGCCAGTCGGTCCCGTCGCGGCGCCAACACATCGCCGGCGATGCTGGCCAGAAACTCCACGGCGGCCGCTGCCCCGACAATGCCTTCGTGATTCTGCGTGCCGGTTTCCAGACACTCCGGCACCCAGTCGGGTGACGGTTCAAGACGCGGCAGGTCGAGCGCGGCCGTGGCCTCCGCGCGCCCGTACACGACGCCCACATGCGGCCCGTAGAACTTGTACGCGCTGCACAACAGGAAGTCCGCCCCCAGGGCCTTCACGTCCACCAGGTTATGCGGTGCATAGTGCACGGCATCCACCACCGTGATGGCCCCGGCGGCCTTCGCGAGTCGCACCAGACGCGACACATCGCTGACGGTACCAAGGATGTTCGAAGCGGCCCCGATGGCGACCACTCGGGTACGATCGGAGAGCAGTCGTTCAAACGCACCGGCTTCGTGCCGATACGTGTCGAGATCGAGGGGCAGCCACTTGAGCACCACGCCCCGCTCCTTCGCCAACGCCTGCCACGGCGCCACATTGGCGTGGTGATCCAGCTCGGTGATGATGATCTCATCGCCCGCCTTGAGCCCGCGGCCAATGGCCCGCGCGATGTGAAAGAGCAGCGTGGTCATGTTGGCGCCAAAGGCAATTTCTCCGGCCGTCGCGCCAAGGAAATCGGCCAGCGTTTCGCGCGCCTGCATGAGCAGCGCGTCGGTCTCCGCGCTGGTGGGATACGCCCAGTGGGTGTTGGCGTTGTGATGCAGCAGGTAATACGTCATGGCTTCGGCGACGCCCCTGGGCACCTGGGTGCCCCCTGGACCGTCGAAGTACGCCACCGGCACATCCCCTTCGCGTCGAGCCAGCGCCGGGAACTGGGCGCGAATGGCCTCCACACTGGCAATCGTTTCGGCACTACCCGTCTGCACGAGAGTGGTGGACATGGTCAGCCCTCCGTGGGACGGCCGCCAACCATCGCTCCGCCCAGTCGTTCCACCACCTGCACCGCTTCCACGTGATCGGCCTCTTCTCCGAGTTCGGAGTGCGCCAGGCGGAACAGTTCCGACGTGAGTTGCAGCAGCGGGGCGACGATCTTCTGCTCCCGCGCGAGCTCGGCGGCAATACCCACATCCTTGTCGAGCAGCGCCAACCGGAACGTGCGCGGAAAGGCGCGCGTCACCACCCGGTCGGGGAACAGGTTCATGCTTGCGTTGGAGCGACCGCTCGAGGTGTTGATGACATCGAGGGCCACCTCGGCTTTCACCCCGGCCTTCTCGAGCGCAACCAATCCTTCGGCCGTCCCCCAGATATGCATGGCCAGCAAGGCATTGTTCACCGCCTTGAGAGCGTCTCCGGCGCCCACGCCACCGCAGTGTACGATCTTCTTGCCAAAGCTCTCGAGGACCGGACGGACACGTTCGAGCGTGGCTTCGTCACCGCCAATCATAACGGTCAGTGCCCCCTGCTCCGCTCCCACGACACCACCGGACACCGGTGCGTCCAAAAACCCGATCCCGCGCTCGGCCAGGCGTGCGGCCATGCGGCGTGATGTGGCGGCGTCACCGGACGTGCAATCCACCAGGACCGACCCCGCCGGCATGGTGGCCAGCAACCCGTCCGGGCCATCGAGCAGGGCCTCCACGTCGCGTGACACCGGCAGACAGGTCACGACCACGTCACGATCGCGTGCGGCCTCCGCCGGAGTGGCGGCCTGGCGCGCGCCCGTTGCCGCCGCAAATGCCTCGGCCTTGGACGGGGTACGGTTCCACACCGCCAGATCGAACGCCGGGCGGGCGAGATGCTTGGCCATCGGAGTTCCGATGGCGCCTAGACCGAGAAAAGCGACGCGTGGCATGCTCATGGGGGTAAACGTCTTCTCACGGTGCCGGTTGAGGACGAACGGGGCGCCGTCGAGATTGGAAAGATGCCACGTCTCCGCATCCACGTGCAGATCGAAGGGCTGCTTTCGGTCCACGCCGTTCGCGCCGTCTGGACCGCCCTCGGCGCCGTGCCGGGGGTGCTGACGGCTGAGGTCTCCATGAAAGGGGCCATTCTCGAGGCCGACGGGCCGGTGGACCGCCAGCAGCTCGAGGAGGCGCTGGCCGCGGCCGGAGTGACCGTGACAGGGCTGACGGTGGAGAAGGGGTCGTTGCCCGTGCTGTAGCCCTCCGGGCGAGGGGCGGAGCGCCCGGGATTCGCGATCCCTCCGGGGCGTCGCTTTGCGCCTTCGGGGTGCCGCACTAACTTGCGCCCAAGACCGCCGCCCTCTCTGCCGATGACGCCTCGCTCCGACAAAATCCGGCCGCTTGCCGCGCTGATCGTGCCGGACCTGCTCGAGCTGCTCGAGGAGCATCCGGAAAGCATCGGCCCGCAAACGGAAGAAATGCATCCGGCCGACCTCGCCGACGTGGCCGAGGCGTTGCCGGAGGAGTTGGTGCGGGCCTTTTTGGCGGCGCTGCCACGTGAGCGCGCAGCCGAGGTATTGGAGTACCTCGATGAGGAACTCCGCACGCAGGTGCTGGAGGAGCTGCCGGCCGGGGAAGCCGCCGAAATCGTGGCGGAAATGGACCCCGACGAGCGCGCCGACGCGCTCGAAGAGCTCGACGAAGAAACCGCCGACGAGATTCTTCAGGAGCTCGAGCCTGAAGAAAAGGCCGAGACGGAACGGCTGCTGCAGTACGATCCGTACACCGCCGGTGGTCTGATGACCACCGAGTTCGTGTCGGTGCTGGAAACGCTCACGGTTGAGGAGTCGCTGCGCGGCGTGCGCGCGATGGCGCGCGGCGGCCGTCGCGAGGCGATGTACACCATCTACACGGTGGACGACACCGGCCGGCTGCGCGGCGTACTATCGCTGCGTGAGCTGTTGGCGGCGCCGGAAGGCACGCGAATCAGTGAGTTGGCGTGGAGCGAAGTGGTGAGCGTGTCGCCAGACATGCTGCAGGAAGAAGTCTCGCAGATCACGTCCAACTACGACCTCGTGGCGTTGCCCGTGGTGGACGTGGACAAGCGGCTGCTGGGCGTGGTCACGGTGGACGACGTCATTGACGTGATCCAGGAAGAAGGCACCGAAGACGCGCAGAAGTTTGGTGGAATGGAGGCGCTCGAAGAGCCCTACATGCAGATCTCGCTCTGGCAGAACGTGCGCAAACGTGGTGGCTGGCTGGCCGTGCTGGCGGTGAGTGAGATGTTGACCGCCTCCGTGATGGCGCGCTACGAGGATGAACTGGGGCGTGTCATTCTGCTCGCACAATTCATTCCGCTCATCATGAGCTCGGGCGGCAACTCCGGATCGCAGGCCACGTCGCTCATCATCCGCGCCATGGCACTGGGTGAAGTGCGGTTGTCCGACTGGTGGCAGGTGGTGCAGCGCGAACTGCCGGCAGGTCTCATTCTCGGGCTCATGCTGGGTACGCTGGCCGCGGCGCGCATTTCGGCCTGGGCCCTGTTGGGCTTGTACGACTACGGGCCCCATCATTTCCGGCTGGCACTGACGGTGGGCATCACGCTGGTGAGCATTGTGACCATTGGATCGCTCACCGGCTCGATGTTGCCGTTCCTCTTGCGTCGCCTTGGTTTTGACCCCGCCAGTGCGTCGGCACCGTTCGTGGCCACGCTGGTGGATGTATCGGCGATCAGCATCTACTTCAGTGTGGCCTACATGATGCTGCGCGGGACGCTGCTCTGAGTACTCCGCACGCCACGCGGGCCGCGCTCTGGCGCGGAACGCTCGCGGTGGTGTTGAGTGCCTGCTGCTTCGGGTCCATTTCACCGCTCACGGTCATTGCCACCGATCGTGGCATGGCACTCGAGAGCATTCAGACGTGGCGCTACTTCACGAGCGCGCTCGTCCTCGTGGGTATTGGCCTCTGGCAACGACCGCCACGTGCGGCCGCGTCGCTGGGCCCGTGGTATCGCCCGCGAACGCTGCTGCTGGCCGGCAGCGGTCAGGCGCTGGTGGCCACGCTGGCGCTGCTGGCCCTGCGCTGGCTCCCGGCGGCCACGGCCAGCTTTCTCTTTTACACGTATCCCGCCTGGGTCACCATCATTACGGCGGTTCGCGGGCTGGAGCCCCTCGATCGGACGCGTCTGGTGGCGCTGACGCTGTCGCTGGGGGGGATCGCGGCCATGGTGGGGGCGCCTGATGCGGCGAGTCTTGCCCCAGTTGGACTGGCCGTCATTCTTACCGCGGCGCTCGTCTATGCCCTGTACATCCCACTATTGAGTTCGCTGCAGCGAGGACGTCACCCCCTCGACGTTTCGCGAGCCATCGCGGTGGGCGGCACCGCACTCTTTGCCGTTTGGTCGCTGAGCACGGGCACCCTCTTCACCATTCCCGATCGGGTCGCCTTTGGGGCCAGCCTGTTGCAGGGCATCCTGTCGGCGGGATCCTTTCTGGGCTTCCTGGCCGGGCTCAAGGTGCTGGGGAATGTGCGCACCGCCATCACCAGCACCGTAGAACCCTTCTGGACAACCCTGCTGGGAGTGCTCCTGCTCAATCAGGGGATCGGCTCCGGCACCATTTTGGGCGGCGCGGCCATCATGGGCGCCGTATTGTTACTGCAG
Organism: Gemmatimonas phototrophica; assembly: GCF_000695095.2. NCBI lineage: Bacteria > Pseudomonadati > Gemmatimonadota > Gemmatimonadia > Gemmatimonadales > Gemmatimonadaceae > Gemmatimonas > Gemmatimonas phototrophica. The sequence continues at coordinate 3,322,223 of NZ_CP011454.1, forward strand.
CGTCCGGTGGCCTCCCCGCCGGCTCAATCGTCAAACGTTGTCACATAGTTGTGGCGGCGTTGTTGTTGCGTGTACACGGAACGCAGCAAAACTGCAGAGGGAATGCTCCACCGTCGTCGGCCGCTGGCCGGCTCTTTCACCGAGATCGCACGCGATGGCAAAGATTCTGGTTACCGGCGCCGCCGGCTTCATTGGGTATCACACGAGCGAGCGTCTGCTGGCGCGCGGTGACGAAGTGGTGGGGTTGGACAATCTCAACGACTACTACGATCCCACGCTCAAGGAGGCGCGCCTGGCGCGCCTGACCAGCCAGCCAGGCTTCCGCTTTGTGCGCCTGGACCTGGGTGATCGCGCCGGGATGGAGCAGCTCTTTGCCACGGAGCGCTTTGACAAGGTGATCAATCTGGCCGCCCAGGCCGGCGTGCGATATTCACTGACGAACCCCCACACCTACATCGACAGCAATCTTGTGGGATTTCTGCACATCCTCGAAGGATGCCGCCATCATGGCGTGAAGCATCTCACGTACGCCAGCTCGTCGAGTGTGTACGGCGCCAACACCGCGATGCCATTCTCGGTGCACCAGAATGTGGATCACCCGTTGTCACTGTACGCGGCCACCAAGAAGGCCAACGAGCTCATGGCACACACGTACAGCCACCTGTACGGATTGCCCACCACCGGCCTGCGTTTCTTCACGGTGTACGGCCCGTGGGGACGCCCGGATATGGCGCTCTTTCTGTTTACGAAAGCCATTCTCGAAGGGAAGCCCATTGACGTGTTCAACCACGGCAAGATGCAGCGGGACTTCACCTACATCGACGATATTGTGGAAGGGGTGATTCGTACCAACGATCACGTGGCCCCCGTCAATGCGGACTGGGATTCCGACTCCCCCGACCCGGCCACCAGCAAGGCCCCGTACCGCATCTACAATATCGGCAACAACAATCCGGTGGAGTTGATGCACCTCATCAGCACTCTCGAGCAGGCCTTGGGCCGGACGGCGGAGAAGCGCCTGCTGCCCTTGCAGATGGGCGATGTGCCGGCCACCTATGCCGATGTGGAAGCGCTGGTGCAGGACGTGGGCTTTGCACCCAAGACGCCAATCGAAACGGGCGTGCAGCGGTTCGTTGCGTGGTATGTGGACTACTTCTCCGCACGCCAGTGAGCTGACCTCTCTGAGGGGGACTCCCGCTGGCAGGGCCCCCCGCCACAGCAATTGCACACAGCGCTCGGCCATGACAGCCGGGCGCTTTTCTTTGGCATAGTCCATGCTTTTTCACGTAGCGTCAGCGAATGCGCGACCCTGCGACCGGCCTGCTTGCCGGCATCGGCCGGGGCGCGTAAGTGGTTGATCAGCAAGTGACTTACCGTATTGCCGCGAACTCCAGCATCACCCGAAGCGTGGCCGACGTCGGACACGATGAACGGAAAGAACTGCCCATAGACGGCAGATTCTACCGGCGAATGTGCACTCGAAGTACCGGGCGACCTAGCCAACATGTGCGGTATTGCCGGTTTCTGGACCAGCCCATTCAAAGAGGGGACGGCACGTCCCATCCTTGAGCGGATGACGTCTTCGCTGCAGCACCGTGGGCCAGATGCACAGGGTGCCTGGTTCGACGGGCGCACCGGTATTGCCCTGGGTCATCGCCGTCTGGCCATTGTGGATCTGAGCGAGATGGGTCACCAGCCGATGGCATCGGCCGATGACCGTTATCAGCTGGTGTTCAATGGAGAGATCTACAATTTCCGGGTGTTGCGTGCGGAGTTGGAAGCGGACGGTGTGCAGTTCCGCGGAGGATCCGACACGGAAGTTCTGCTCGCGTTGATTTCCCGCGTCGGGTTGGAACAGGCCTTGACGAAATGCGTCGGCATGTTCGCCATTGCCCTGTGGGACCGCCAGCAGTGTACGCTGCAGTTGGCACGTGACCGGTTTGGGGAGAAGCCTCTCTACGTCGCCCGCGTTCCGGACGGGATTGTCTTTGCCTCAACGCTCGTGCCCATCGAGCAGCATCCGGATTTTGACAGCACCATCGATTTTCAGTCGGTGGCGTCAGTGCTTTGCCATGGGTACGTGTCCACTTCCCGTTCCATCTTTGCCAATGCAAGCAAAGTGTTGCCGGGAACGATCCAGACCTGGACGACGGCTCCTGTCCTCGCCCCCTCGATCACAACCTACTGGTCGGCCGAGAGCGCGGCGGCAAACGGGATCACCACGCCTTTTGCCGGGACTGACCGTGATGCGTCTGAGATGCTGGACCAGGCGCTTCGTCGTGCCGTCAGCGAGCAAATGCTGGCGGATGTCCCGTTGGGTGCATTCCTCAGTGGCGGGGTTGATTCCTCGCTCATCGTGGCCCTGATGCAGGACCTCGGGTCCCGGTCTGCACGTACGTTCACGGTTGGCTTTGAAGATCCGGCGTTTGACGAAGCGCGGCATGCCGAGGCGGTTGCGACACATCTGGGAACGGATCACACCACGTTGATTCTTACGGCTCAGAACGCGCTGGACATCATTCCGCGTCTCGCCGACATGTACGATGAGCCGTTCGCCGACCAGTCGCAGATTCCCACGGCGGCCGTCGCGGCGCTCGCGCGCCGTCATGTCACGGTCGCGCTGTCCGGAGATGGTGGCGACGAACTTTTTGGCGGCTATCGCCGATACCGCTTCGTGGAGAAGGCCTGGAAGCGCCTTGGCTACGTCCCACGGCCAGCCCGCCATCTCGCCAGTCAGGCCTTGTCCTCCGTGTCCCGCAGTTCGTGGGATTCCATGTTCAGTCTCGGCGAGGCATTCCCGCGACAAGTGTCCGGTGACCGCGTCCACAAGTTTGCATCGCTGCTTGCCTCCGAAACACCGGAGCAATTCTACCGCGGTGTGCTTTGCGCGTGGATGGATCCCGCGGAGGTCATTCCCCAGCTGACGCGCAGCGTTGGCACCCGGACACCGAAAGGCAGCACCCTCCCCGGGAGTCTCCTCGGTCGGATGATGCTGGATGATCAGACATCCTATTTGCCCGACGATGTCCTGGTAAAGGTGGATCGCGCGACGATGGCCAGCAGCCTCGAATCGCGATCGCCGATCCTTGATCACCGGGTTGCGGAACTCGCGTGGAGCTTCAACCGGAATCAGTGGCAGCGCCAGAAGCGTGGGAAGCATGTACTTCGCTCGGTGCTTGAACGCTATGTTCCGTCGAGCGTGGTTGACCGCCCGAAACAGGGCTTCGGCGTCCCGATTGCTGCGTGGCTGCGTGGCCCTCTGCGCCCGTGGGCCGACGCCATGCTGGCGCCCGAGGAATTGCAGCGAGACCACCTGCTGAACCCCGCACCGATACGTCGGCGCTGGCAGCAGCATCTCTCCGGTCAGTGCGACTGGTCCACATCACTGTGGCATGTGCTGATGTTCCAGTCGTGGCGAATGTCCAGCCACCGGCGGGCACGATAATGCGCGAACTCCTGTCACCGGCACACGCCGTGTCGCAGCACGTGCACCGTCGGCTTGGGCCGTTGTGGAGCGCGGCCGCCGTGATCGGCATACTCACACTCGGCGGGAAAGCCATTGGCCTCGTCAAAGAGATGCTGGTGGCGGCACGATTTGGAACAGCTCCCGAACTGGATGCGCTGTTGATGGCTCTCGCCATTCCAACGTTCGCCATCAACGTCGTGGTTGGCGTCCTTCCCATGGCGCTGACCCCGGCCTTTGTGGCGGCCCGAACACGGGGCGGATTGACGGAAGCTCGTCAACTTGCCGGTACGGCCTTCCGCCAGACGTACCGGGTGATGCTCGTGCTGGCGTTTGCGCTCGCTGCCCTGACGGTACTGCTCGCCGAACTCCCGGGATCGGGACTCTCAGACATTGCGCGTCAGCGCATCCCGCTGATGGCGGCCATTCTCATCCCCTTCACGTTCCTGCAGGGGGCGAGTGCGGCGTGGACCGGCATTCTCGCGGCCGATGGTGCGTTCGCGGTTGGCGCACTGGCAACGGCGTCATTGCCGACCATGATGCTGCTGTCGGTGCTCGCCTTCAGCGACTCACTCGGCGTTACGGCAATCGCGGTAGGCCTTGTCGCGGGCTGCGTCACGCAAGCCTTGTTGCTTGGCCTTACGCTCCGACATCGTGGCCTTTCGCTCTGGGAGCGGAACGCTTCACTACAGGCTGTCAATCGTCAGTATATCCCGGCGATCGCCGGCGCGATCTTTACGAGCAGCTGTGGTCTGATAGATCAGATCATGGCGAGTGCGCTTCCCTCGGGGGCCGTCTCAACGCTGTCATACGCCGGCAAGTTGGTCGCGGTTGGGCTCGGCATAGCGATTGTCGCCATTGGAACGCCACTGCTTCCGCATGTCTCGCGGCTGGTGGAACAAGGCGAGTGGTTGGCGCTCCGAACGTTTCAGCGTCGGGCATCGCTGGTCGTTCTGGCGGTTACCGTCCCGTCGTCCATTCTGCTCGCGTTCGTGTCCGAGCCTATCGTGCGCATCGCCTTTGAACGTGGCGCATTCAGTGCGAATGACACGGCGCAGGTGGCCCTGGTTCAGTCGTACTACATGCTGCAGATACCCGGGCAGTTTCTGGCCGTTATCTACGCGCGCTCCCTCGCCGCCATGCGCATGACCAGCCGGATCGGCTCGGTCGCCTTGGTCAGCCTGTTCGTGAATGTGATCGGCAACCTGTACTTCATGCGAAGGATGGGGGCGCCCGGCATCGCGCTGTCCACGGCGACCGTACAGACCGTGTCCGCCTTGCTCCTCTTTGTGCTCTGTGAGCGGCTACTGCGTGAGCGACTGCGCGACGGAGATCCCCAGTTCCCCTCTCTCGCTCCTGTCGTTGCTCCTCCAACATCCTGACTCGTGAATCGATCTGCAGCTTCCGACAAGGCGAACCCCGACGTGCTGGCGTTCTGGTCCTTCGTATCAGCACTCCGGCCCTACGCCACGCGCTTGCTGATGGCAGCCGCTTTGGGGGCCACGCTGGGCGCGTCCTGGCGCTTGCTCCGTGCTCCGGAGTGGCGGGCGGAGGCCTCCTTCATTCCCGTGATCAGCGGGAATGCAAACGGTCTCGCGGGAGTAGCCGCGCAGCTGGGCTTCAATATGCCTACCGCCGACCCCATGCAATCGCCCGCCGTGTACGTAGAAACACTGCGTTCGCGCGCCTTCCTTCAGCGGCTGATTGCCAAGGCGGGGGGCGAATCCGCCCTGGCGACCTCGTTTCACATTACCGAAGACGACGAGGGAAGACGGTTGGAGTCCCTCCTCGTAGCGCTACGTGATGCCTTGGACATTTCCGCGGATCCGAAGACGAATGTGATCATGCTCGCCGTGTACACGAAAGATGCGGCGCTGTCGCTACGCCTTGCTCAACACGCGCTGGAGTTGGCCCAGACGATGAATGTGGAACGGCGCCAACTGCGCTATGCCGCTGAGCGCAGTTTTGCAACGTCACGTCGATTGGCAGCGGACACCGTGCTGGCAGCGGCCGATGTGGCTTTGCGGAACTTCAGACTCGCCAATCGCACGTTCACCAATGCCCCTCGCTTGGAGTCTGAGCAGAGGCGACTGGAACGGGAGATCTCTCAGGCTCAGCAGGTGGTTCAGGCACTGAGACAGTTCGAGGAGCAATCGCGCTTAGATGAAGCGCGCGACACTCCGATGTTCACGCTGGTGCAACCTCCCTTTGGCGCACGCATTCCAGAGGGCCGAAAGACCGTACTCTTCGGTCTGTTGACCGCGGTGTTGGCAGCGGGTGCCGTTGGGGCCTTCCTGCTGTTCCGTGACCTGGCTCGCGTCCAGTTGTCGCTCCGGCCCTCACCAAATACAACGTCTGATTCGCGTCCGACTCCGTTGGAAGATCGCGAGGTACACCGTGCCGCGTGAATCGCTCGGCGCATCCTCTGTCGGACTGCTGATGCTGACGTGCGCTATCAGCGCCGCGGCGGCCATGCTTGCTGCGATGGGACACCTTGCCGGAGCCTTTGGCTTTGCAGCGGCGGCGGCGCTCCTGCTGCTGTGGGCGGCGCGCAGCGTCACCGGCCACTGGAGCGCGCTGGCGGTCCTGTTTGTTGGGTTCTTCGCACTTTACGGGCTTTCAGGTCCGCTGAATGTGATCGCCGGTGCGCCTCTTGCCGACATCTTTGCATTTCCGTACCGCACCACTGACTATCTGCAGCAGCAATCGTTAGCCACCCTTGGCCTCGCGCTGGGATTCTCTGCGTTTTCCCTCCGTTCCGCCGTCCGTGCGCCTCAACACACGGACGCCACTGCCGGCTGTGCCTCGCCCGCGAACGCGCCCGATGCGCTGGGGATTCCCTTCAGTACGGCTCTTCTTTGCCTGGGTCTCGCATCGGCCTTTGAAATCGTCACCTTCCTTCGCGTGGGTGGACTTCCGGCACTGGCACTGGGCAAAGCGGTCTATCAAAGCCGTGCCTCTGATCTGTCCATGAGTCTGCCCTCCATTGAACTGGCCTCCTTTGGCTTCGGCCTGGCGGCCATGTGGTTCGCCGAAAACAGTTCCCGTCAGGACCGCATCGATCGCCTACGTCGTGCCGGTCTGATTTTGCTGTTTGCGCTACCCGTGTTGGGTGTGGCCCTTGCACTCGGCCGCCGAGGGCCGCTGTTCGGTTGGGCCTTGGTATGGATCGTTGGACGGAGCATCTACAAACCCTTTCGAACCATTCCGCCTCGCCTGGTCCTGGCCGCCGTCGCCTTGGTCACCGCAAGCGGGGTGCTCTTCGCTGGTCGGGCAACGCTCGCCTTCGGCGTGGCCACCGGAGACTGGGCGCCCTTCCTCAATACGGTGACCGACGCGCCGCGAGTGATCGAGGCCATCAACCCTGCAGGAAGCGAGTTTGGCGCCACCTTTGGCAACTTCTCGGAGTATGCCATGCGCGCCAACGAGTCGCCGCGTTTGGGCGACACGTATGTCGCCGGCCTCAGCACCCTGATTCCCCAGGTGTTGTACCCGGGACAAAAGCCCCGCACCATCACGTACGAATTCCGCGACACGTTCTTTCCTACCGAGGCCGCGCGCGGAGCAATCGCGAGCACCGGATTCTCATCGATCATGGAAGCGTACATGAACTTCCGTGACGCGGGTGTCGTGCTCGTCTATGTGGTGGTAGGCGTGGTCCTGCTCCTGACTGAGCAGTTGCGGGTGGCCGGTCCGTATAGCGCCCTGTTCTACCTGCAGCTGATCCCCATCACGCAAGTATTTCATCGGAGCGAGCTATCGCTGCCGTTGGGGGTTGCCTGCCTGTCGCTGTTCCTCGTGCTCGTGGTACGGGGTGCCGCTCTTGTCCTCGCCTTGCTCACCGCTGGCACATCACTGTCTCCCCGTGGAGGTCTCCATGCCTGACTCGCAACCGTTCCTGCCATTCGCACTCCCTGACCTCACCGAGACGGAGATTGATGCCGTAGTGCGGGTCCTCCGGTCCGGTTGGATTACGACGGGTCCCGAAACGCGCGCCTTCGAGCAGGAGTTCGCAGAGCGGCTTGGCGTACGCCATGCCATTGCCGTCAGTTCATGTACGGCGGCCCTTCACCTCGCCCTCGAGGCGGTCGGCGTTCGGGCGGGTGATGAGGTGCTGACCACGACCATCACGTTTACGGCAACGGCAGAGGTGGTCGAATATCTGGGAGCACGCACACGCTTTGTGGACGTGGAAGACGATACGCTCAACATGTCGCCATTCGCGACCCGCGCCATGATCGAGCGGGAATACCAGCAGTCTCCGGATGGCAGCTACCGGCACCGCGTTACAGGTGGACGGCTGGCCGCCATTGTACCCGTGCACTATGCGGGTCATCTGGTGGACATGCCGGCCTTCCTCGACCTCGGCAGGGAATACGCCATTCCGGTCGTCGACGACGCAGCGCACGCATTACCGGCGTCATTGCATGGTCAATCCGTCGGGACGTTTGGCAATCCCACTGCGTTCAGTTTCTATGCCACCAAGACACTGGCCGTTGGCGACGGTGGTATGCTGACCACCGATGACGATGCCATTGCCGCGCGTGCGCGCATCATGAGCCTGCACGGAATCAGCCGGGATGCCTGGAAGCGATATCGCCAGGATGGCACGTGGTACTACGAGGTGCTCGAGCCTGGATTCAAGTACAACATGACCGACATCGCTGCCGCGCTGGGTCGGGTGCAACTCTCCCGGCTTGATGACATGACGGCGCGGCGCGCCGCTCTGGCGGCGCGCTATGACGCGGCCTTCGCCAATGGGGACACCATTCGCGTTCCGGTCGTTCGCCCGGGGGTGCAGACGGCCTGGCATCTCTATCCGATCCGTCTCAACGCGTCAGCTGGAGTATCCCGCGACGAACTGATTGAGGCTCTGAAGGCCCGAGGTATCGGCACGAGCGTTCACTTCATTCCCCTGCACCGTCAGCCCTTTTACGCCAACAAGTATGGCTATTCACCCGCCGATTTCCCCATCGCCGAGGCGGCCTACGCACAGTATCTCTCCCTGCCTTTGTACTCAGGAATGAGCGACGCGGACGTCGAGCGCGTCATCGAGGCCATAGGGGAAGTCATTCCGGTCATGGCGGAGAGCCGCTGATCATGCGTGCCATGGCCGTGCCCTCGCGTCGAAAGCGCCATGACCAATGGCAGCGCAGCGTGGACGTTCTGATCGCGGCCGGCGCGCTGCTCACCCTGCTGCCACTCCTGGGCGTGATCGCGCTTCTTGTCGTGCTGACAGATGGACATCCCGTCTTCTTTCGGCAAACGCGCATTGGGCGATTCGGACAGCCCTTTACCCTGTTGAAGTTCCGTTCGATGCGGACGGGGAGCGGCTCGTTGGTCACCGTCGCCGGCGACTCGCGCATTACACCAATCGGTTCGCTCCTGCGACGCACCAAACTGGATGAGCTCCCGCAACTCTGGAACGTCCTGGTGGGCGAGATGAGCATTGTGGGTCCGCGGCCGGAAGTCCCACAGTTCGTGGCGACATGGCCCGTACTGTTCCATTCCATCAGCAATCTGCGTCCCGGCCTCACCGACTTGGCGTCCTTGGCCCTTGCTGATGAGGAGCAGTTGCTGGGCCGCCACCGCGGAGAACCCGACTTCTATCAGCAGCGCTTGCTGCCCCGCAAGCTGGCCATGGCCCGCCTGTATCGCCGGCACCGCTCACTGTGGCTCGATGGTGTGCTCATGGCTGGCACGGCCGTACGTATTTTGGGCGCGCGGTCGTTGGCGGCCAATATGATTGGGATGTCGCTCATTGAACGGGTACGCTATGAAGTGCCCCCACGCCGGCACGGGTGGCAGGCAGGACTGGTCGCATGACAACGCCACACGATCGGGGCGTCTTGCTGAATGTCACAACGGGCCTGGCCATGGGCGGTGCCGAGGTGCAATTGGTTGCGCTGGCTACGCGCCTGCAGGCGCGTGGATGGCGTGTGCACGTCGCCACGATGCTGGAGCCGACAGCATTTTTGCCGGAATTGGAAGCCGCGGGCATTGTGGTGCACCGTCTCGGCATGCGACGTGGAGTCGCGGACCCGCGAGCGCTCCTGCGGTTGGCTTCCGTGGTACGACAGGTTCGCCCGGACGTCGTACACAGTCATATGGTACACGCGAACCTGCTTGCGCGCATGACACGGCTTTTTGCCAGCACCCCGAACCTGGTGTGCACGGCACACAATGTCGATGAGGGAGGGCGTGCGCGTGAGATCGCGTACCGGGCCACCGATGCCTTGGCAACGGTCACGACCAGCATGTGCGTACGTGGGGTCGAGCGGTATGTGAAGGTGGGCGCTGTACCTGCCCATCGCATTCGATATGTCCCGAACGGTGTTGACGTGCATCGATTCAGCCTGGATCCCGCGCTGCGTCAGCACGTCCGGAGCGCTCTCGGAATCGATGATGCGTTTGTGTGGTTGTGCACGGGTCGCCTGGAGCCGGTGAAACAGCACACCCTGCTCGTTGACGCCATTGCGCAATGTGCACCGGACCGTCGGCTCGTGTTGCTGCACGCCGGTCAGGGCCCCTTGGAGGGCGAGGTGCGCGCCCGTGTTGCCGCGCTCGGACTGGAAGATCGCATACGCCTGCTGGGACTGCGCACGGATATTCCGGCGCTCCTTGCTGCGGCGGATGGGTTTGTCCTGTCGTCGAGCATGGAAGGACTCCCCTTGGTCCTGCTGGAGGCGGCGGCCTCGCATGTGCCGTGTGTGGTTCCTGATGTTGGCGGATGTGCTGAGATCGTGCGTCATGGGACGACCGGTATTGTCGTTGCACCGAACTCGGCACCAGCACTCGCACAGGGAATGACACAATTGATGTCGCTGAGTCGAGAGGAGCGGATGCACATGGGAACCGCGGCACGCCGACACGTCGAGCAGGGCTATGACATCGAAGGCGTGGTCGATCGTTGGGAGCAGCTCTACGCTGACGTTCGGAGGAGAGCCGCATGACGCGCGCGGCGCCAAGCGATCAGCCGGTTCGCATCCTGCACATCGTGGGCGGGTCCGCCTTTGGCGGCGGCTCCATGGTAATCCTGGATCTTGTGCAATCGGCGGTGTCGCACGGTCACGCGGTATCCGTACTGACCACGGAGCCACTCCTGTCGGCTCGCACGCGTGCGCTCGGGGGCAACGTGATCGATGTGAACGCCATTGAACGACGGTTGCATCCCTGGTACGATGTCCGCGGCCTCATTCGGCTCGTGCAAGTACTGCGCAGACATTCGTTCGATGTCGTACACACCCATACTTCGAAAGCCGGCGTGCTCGGTCGGATTGCGGCATTCGTGACCAGGGTCCCGGTCGTCGTGCATACCATGCACGGCATGGCCGTGCATGATCGTTCACCCCGCTGGGCAATCCTGGCGACGGCGGCGGTTGAGAAGCTCATGGCTTTGTGTGCCCACCGCGTGGTAACCGTCAGCCAGTGGCATCGAAGCTGGGCCCTGTCCCTCGGCATTTCACACGAGGGCAAGCTGCTCGCCATACCAAACGGAGTGAGGCAGGATCGTACGCCGGCACGGAGCGTTGAGTCCATTCGAGAGGAACTGCGCGTGGCATCGCACGAAAGCCTGGTGCTGTGCGTCAGCCGTATTGCGGCCGGAAAGGGGCTGGAAGATCTGGTGCACGCCATGTCGTTGATGCGCACCTTGGCACCGGCGCGCGCAGCGGCGCTTCGGATCGCGGGAACAGGTTCGACGTTGGATGTGCTTCGCACGGTAGTGGCGGAGGCCGGCTTTGATGCCAACGACGTGCTCATTGGACATCGCGATGACGTCGATGACCTGCTGGCGGCGGCCGACGTGGTGGTTCATCCCTCACATCGTGAAGGGCTCTCGCTCGCATTGCTGGAGTCCATGATGGCTGGATGCACACTGGTGGCGAGTGCGATTCCAACCGCTCAGGAGGCGACGGCAAGCGGAGAGGCGGCATGGTTATACGAACCGGGGAACGTGCCAGCGCTGGCCAGTGCTTTGCGTCGTGCTATTCACGATCCGCGTGAGTCTGCGCGCCGGCGACAGTTCGCGCGGCGTCGTGCCCGCGAGGAATACAGCGTGTCCTCGATGCAGGATCGGTATGGCGAGGTGTACAACCGTTTGCTGCTGGAACGCACTGGCCGACTGGCAGAGCCGAAGGGGGACGTACACGTAGGCGCTGTGGACGAACGCGATATCCCGACGTTGGTGGCGCTGCATCGTTCGGCGTTCCCCGGCTTCTTCCTGACACGCCTCGGCGATGGCGTGCTGGCGCAGTACTATCGATGCGCACTGGATGCCCCGGGAGGTATCCTGCGGCTCGCGACAGTTGGCGGCGTGCCGGTGGGCTTCGCCTGCGGCACCAGCCAACCCGCCGCCTTGATGAGGACACTAGTGAAGCGGGCGCCGCGCATTGGCCTCGCGCTGCTTGGCGAATGTCTTCGTCGGCCAGCCCTGTTGCTCCAACTGATTGGGCGTATTGCCGGTCGTACACGCGATGTCGTGTTGGCGGCCGCCGTCCCGGCGGCGCGGGCGAACGACGGTCTGGCTCACACCGGGGCAGAGCTGACCTCGATAGCCGTCCATCCTCGTGCTGCAGGACGTGGGATTGGTCAACTCCTGGTGATCGCGTTTGGCAAAGTCGCAGCTGCCAAGGGATCGACCGTGGTGCATCTGACGACCGATTCGGCGGACAATTCGCGTGTTCAGTCTTTCTACGAACGACTGGGCTTCAAAAGAACGGGCACCCTACAGCGAGGGCCCACTCGTTCGATGTGTGCCTATCAGATTGGGGTGAACGATTTGTGCCCCCCGGGACCACAGCCTGGAGTACGGCATGATGATGCGGCACGATCGGCAGCCTGAGGTCGTACCACCCGCAGGCCGGCCGGTGGCCTTGTTTCTCCCGTCGCTCACCGGTGGCGGCGCCGAACGCGCCATTATTGACGCGGCCAGAACACTGCATGGCGACGGCCTGATCGTGGATCTGGTGGTTGCCTCAGCGAAGGGCGCCTATCGCAACGAAGTCCCGGAGGGCGTGCGCCTGGTTGATCTGCAGTGTCGGCGCACGGCCTCGGCGTTGCTGCCCCTCTCGCAATACCTCAATCGCACCAATCCGCAGGCACTGTTGTCAGCGCTGACTCACGCCAATGTCGTTGCCGTAATGGCGAGGCGCTTGGCGGGGTGGAAGGGGCGTTTGATTGTGAGTGAGAGGAATACCCTTTCCTCAGCGTGGGGTCGATGGTCGCCAGCACGACGCCGTCTGCAAGCGGCCGTACTCGCCCAGGTGTATCGACAGGCGGATGGGATAGCTACGGTATCGAAGGGCGTTGCCGATGATCTTGTGGAGCTGCTCTCACTGAATCCCGCCACCGTGCGAGTGTTGTACAATGCGACGGCCGCGCCGCACCTGCTCGAGCGTGCCGCCCAACCCCTGGACGATCCGTGGCTCGCCCCCGGCGCACCGCCACTGATTCTTGGTGTCGGCCGACTCGATCCACAGAAGGATTTCGGCACGCTGCTTCGTGCGCTCCAGTTGGCCCGCGCATCGCTTGCGGAAACACCAGCGGCTCAACCGCGCCTGATGATCCTCGGCGAGGGCCCAGAGCGTCCCAGCCTCGAAGCCGAATGCCATTCTCTTGGGCTCACGGATCACGTGCGATTTCCCGGCTTCGCGGACAATCCATTTGCATGGATGGCGCGCGCCCATCTGTTCGTGCTGTCGTCCCGTTTTGAGGGGTTGCCGAACGTGCTTATTCAGGCACTGGCGGTCGGGTGCCCTGCCATCAGCACGCGATGCCCGAGTGGTCCAGAAGAGATTCTCGCTGATGGACGGTATGGTGTGCTGGTGCCGGTAGGCGACCCCGGTGCGCTGGGGAGGGCGATTGCGGCCGCCTGTCTCAAGCCCCGCGGCACCGTCGACGACGCTGCTGTTTCGCCCTTCCGACCCGCAGCCGTTCGGAGCGTGCTCCGAGATATGCTGCAGCTGGATGTGACCTACCAGTAAAGTCCGATGAGCGACGTCTTGTTGCCGGTGTAGACGAGGGCGGGTCCGGGAAGGCGCAGATTGTGGAGCGCCTTCTTGACCCGCATCCACGCCGGGTGATTGCCCGGTAACCGTTCGGCATCCAGATCGAGCCCGAGCACATATTCGCTGGGCGTGCCGCCCCCAAAAGCGCGACGTCCCACGGACAGCCGGACCGGCGAGGGCCACACCTTGGCCGCCGAACGCGGCAACAGGTCGTGCACGTTGGTGGAGAGCCATGCCGTCTGCTGGCTGTAGTCCATCAGCGCCCCACGTGGACCACGACGACGAAACACTGCACGGGGCGCCACGGAGAAGGAGGGCGTCACCTTCTCGAGCACCGGTACATAGGCCTGTGCGACCGCATAACCCGCGCCGAGCGCATCTACGGCAAGGTCGGTAGGGCTGAACCCGTTGTAATATCCATCGGCAACTTCCTTGGCGAGACCAACGGTCATCGCCACCGAAGCGCTCCGCCAAGCGGCGCGCCGACGCGCCCCCTGGTCGCCACACGTCGGCGTCACAGCCGCGCGGGCGATATGATAGGTGCCCAAGGCATGAAGGTGCGAACTGGGATCGGCAAGGATGACGGCCCGGTTCGGCTCATGGGCCATGCGCCAGCCGGCGGACCGCGTCGTCCCTTCATATTCCAGTGCCGTAGCCAGCCCTGACATGACGGTCTGCGTGGCAATGGTTACCCGGTTCACCTGCACCTCGCAGAAAGGATCCTGTGCTCGTACGGATGCCGGCATGCCCCAAAGTCCTATGAGAGCGATTGCCCGTACCGTCCAGTTGCTCCGTCCGTGCACCACTGCCCGCATCATGTCCTCCGAGAGTGAACGCCGGCGTTCGTGCCGACACCTCCGACGGAGCAACCCACGGGCCACATATGGACGAGCTCGCCTGTTTCACCACGGGCAAAACTGTTCCGCTCGTGGGTAGACAGCGCGTTTCACAGGCATTTAGGGACATTACTATCCGGAATGAGAACTGTTGCACACTCGCAACAGCATGTGTTGATCATTTACAGCAGAGCTCGCCATCCGCCAATGTCAAGAGCGGCTCCGACTGCGGGTGAATAGCACAAACCCCACGACAAAGACGGCAGCAAATCCGAACCACTGGAGCGCATAAGAAAGGTGAGGCCCATCGGTCACCGGCGGCGGCGGAACACGAACCGGGCGTGTGATGTCCTGCATGATGGTGTCACCCAGCGCCAGCAGGACAAAAGGTGCGACCGGTCGGCCAATGAGCGTGGCCATGGTATCGCGATCGAGCAGCCGCATTGCGCGCGGTGAGGAGCGCATGACGGCCTGGCCTGGCTTGGGTGGCGGGAATGATGTGAGCAACGCGTCAAGCTCCAACGTGTCCGCTTCCTGCGCTTTGTCGAAGTCCACCGTGCGGCCGTCCGCGGCGTAGACGTACCCGCGCAGCACGATGATGGTGGTATCGCCCCAACTGCCGTCCAGTGGGCGCACCGGCGTGAGCATGTACACACCGGGTGACCCGTTCTGCGAGCGCGTTGCGTGGACGAGTTCTTTCGAATAGTCCGCGACACCACGTACCGTGACACGGCGCCAGTGCGTGGCACTCGTGTCCTGCCCCTGCAACGCGGCCAACGACAGCGGTGGCTGTGCGCCGCGCGACGTGACAATGACATTTTGCGCACGCCGCTGCGACAACCGATCCAGCTGCCAGAGTCCCAATCGCACGCACACCGCCGCCGTGGCGGCGGTGAGCAGACCAAACACTATAGTGCGCCCACGCGTACTCATGCCTCGTTGGTTTCCGGTCGCGGCGCGTCAGCAGACTTTCGGCGCGTGGCGCGCGGGCGCGCGGGCGCCGGTGCGGACGGGGCGTCAGCACGATCCAGCGGCGCGGCAGCACCTGCCTGGCCGGAGGCTTCCCCCTGCGTTTGGCTCGCCCGGCGCTTTACGGCTGGTCGCGTGGCTGGAGCCGCCTTGGCAGACACTTTTGGGGGCGCCGAGGCCATGGGCTTCGCAGGAGATGCCATCGGGACCTTCGCCGGCTTGTCTTCAACGGAAATGGCCTTCGGCGCGCGCGCCTTCGTCACCTTTTCCTTGGCGGGAGTCACCTTGGGCACCTTGTCCTTCACCGGCTTTTCCTTCTTCGGCTTGGGGGCCTTCTCGGGCTTGGCTGGCTTTGGGGCCTTTTCGGGCTTCGCCGGCTTGGGAGCCTTGGCGGTCTTGGGCGTCTTGCCTTTTCCACCCCGCTTCCGTGTCTGGTCCGGGATCACCGGGACCGAGAGCGCCGCGGTCTCGCGTACGGGCAGTTCGGGGAGGGATTCCGGAATCAGCACCAGCATGCTCAACGGGGGCAACGACACCGTGAACGACTGCTCGAACCCGTGGTACGGCACTGCTTCAGCGTCCGTGTGTGCCTCCACCGGGAAACCACTGCCGCCAAACTCCGCCACATCCGAATTCAACACTACGCGATACCGTGTCGACTCCGGGGCACCCAATCGGTAATGCGGACGTGGCACCGGCGTGAGGTTGAGCACCACGACGGCATGATCCCGGCCATCAAACCGGGCGTATGAAAATACCGACTGCTCACGGTCGGCCACATCAATCCAGCGGTAGCCGCTTGGGTCATGGTCACCACGCCACAAGCAGGGCTGTTCGCGATAGAGCGCCCCCACAGCCGCCACATACTCCATGAGGCCGCGCCGACGCGGATCGGACAGCAAATGCCACTCCAGGCTCACGTCATGGTTCCACTCATGATGCGTGCCCAGTTCGGTGCCCATGAAAAAGAGCGATTTCCCGGGGCGCGTGATGGAGTAGCCAATGAGCGTGCGCAGGTTGGCCAGCTTCTGCCAGGTATCGCCCGGCATCTTTTCCAGCATCGACTTCTTGAGATGCACCACCTCGTCGTGCGAGATGGGATTCATGAACTTCTCGCTGTACTCGTACCACATGGCAAAGGTCAGCTTGTCATGGGCGCCTTTGCGGAAGAACGGGTCAATCTTGTAGTAGTCGAGGGTGTCATGCATCCACCCCATGTTCCACTTGAAGGTGAATCCCAGCCCGCCATCACTGATGGGCGCCGTGACCTTGGGCCACGAGGTGCTCTCCTCCGCCACCGTGATGACACCAGGGTGCAATGACTGCACCGCGTGATTGAGCTGCTTGAGGAACGCCATGGCTTCGAGATTCTCCCGTCCGCCATGACGATTGCGCAGCCATTGCCCCGCCTCCCGTCCGTAGTCGAGATACAACATGGACGCGACCGCATCAACGCGGAGACCATCGAGGTGGAACTCTTCAATCCAGTACAGGGCGTTGGCCACGAGGAAATTGCGCACCTCGTGTCGAGCGTAGTTGAAAATGTGCGTGCCCCATTCGGGGTGATCACCCAGCCGCGGATCTTCGTGCTCATAACACGCCGTACCGTCAAAGCGCCGCAGGGCCCAGTCATCCTTGGGGAAATGCGCAGGCACCCAATCGAGCAGAACGCCGAGGCCGGCCTGGTGCAGTGTATCCACCAGAAACCGGAAGTCATCAGGCGTCCCGAAGCGCGACGTTGGCGCAAAATATCCCCCCACCTGATAGCCCCAGGAACCTCCGAAGGGATGTTCCTGGATGGGGAGCAGCTCGACGTGCGTGAACCCCAACCGACGCACATGTTCGGCCAGCTTGGGCGCAATCTCCACATAACTCAGCACCCGGTTGTCATCACCGCGCAGCCATGACCCCAGATGCACTTCGTAAATGAGCATGGGCTCACGCAGCGGGTCACTTTCCGCGCGTTGCGCCAGCCAGCTGCCGTCGTTCCAGCTGTACGTGCTGCGTCCCTGCACAATGGAAGCGAAGCCCGGTGACTGCTCCAGCTTGAAGGCATAGGGATCCGTCTTTACCCGCACCGTACCGGTGCGCGTGAGGATCTCATACTTGTACAGCGCCTCCGCGCCGACGCCGGGAATGAACAGCTCGAACACGCCGCTGGCGCCAAGAGCTCGCATGGCGTGTGCCCGTCCGTCCCACGCATTGAAGCCACCCACCACACTCACGCGGGCGGCATTGGGCGCCCAGACGGCAAAGGCCGTCCCTTCCACCCCATCCATCGTGCACGGGTGGCCGCCCAGCTTTTCCCACAGACGCAGATGGCGCCCCTCGTTGAACAGGTGCAGATCCATGTCGCCCAGCGTAGGCAGGAACCGGTAGGGATCGTCTTGCACCTGCTCCGTCCCGTCGGTATCCGTGACTGCCAGCCGGTACGGCAACGGCAGCGATCGATCCGACAGAAACGCCACGAACAAGCCATGCGGATCACGCTGCATGGGAACGTCGTGCTCGCCAAGCAGGACCCGTACCGCTGAGGCACGCGGCAGGAAGGCGCGGATGGCCACCCCCAGCACCCCATCGACTTCAGCCGAGTGGGCCCCGAGGAGATCGTGGGGATGCATGGACTCGCCCCGCACCAGACGGAGCGCGGCTTCGGAGAACGCAGATGGCAGTGGGGACGGGTTCATCCTCGAAATGTAGGGGACGAACGTCGCCGGTGGAGGCAGCAACTTCGGGAAACCGCCCGACGCGCGGGACAGGCATCCCGTCCCGCCCCGCATCGTCCGGAACCAGCGATGACACCTTCACGGGCCGTTGCCGTTTCGAAGCACTACAGGCCGTGCGACGGTCTGGTTGCTTCCATCGTTCAACTCACCGGTTTCGAGGAGCATATCCAAATGATTCGACTGATCATCGCCACCGTTGCCATCACTGTCGCGACCAGCACAGTTTCGGCCCAGGCGTTCACCACCGACGCGACCAACCGCAGCAGCCGCCGCATCATCGGCGTCCCGGCCCCGCTCTCGGCCGATGAACACCTCACCCTGGCTCGCCGCGCCGCCAGTCATGGCGACTTTGATATTGCCCGCCGTGAATACCTGGCCGCACGCGAACTCGAACGCGGCGCCGGACGCCTTGGTGTCGAAGCGACTATGGGGCTCGTGCAAGTGCTGTATGCCCTGTCATACACCCGTGAAGCCGCGTACGTGCTCGATGAGTTGGCCGACAGCGCGGCGCTGCGTGGCGATGACAACACCGAAGCACGGTCACGCGCCGATGCCCTGTGGCTCAAGGCGGAGGAGGGGCTCAAGCAGCAGGCCCGAGAAGACGCGCGACGCGTTCGCGCATTGCTGAAACAGGGACAGCTCAGTGCAAGCACACAGCGCTATGTGGCTGATCGACTGCGCTGATTTCAGGACGCGGTGACACAAAGGCCATCTCGCGGCGTAAGGCAGTCACGATGCCGCGAGATGGCGGACACACCGCCCGGCCCGTTCACATAGAGATTACGGAGAGACACCATGCTGACGATCGCTCTTGCTGCCCTCATCACTGTTGCACCAGTCCTGCCGTCTTCGCCTCGTGCGGTGGCGCAGGGTGGCGCGGGGCTGTTCGCACCGATGCTGGCGGTCATTGATTCGCCCCTCGAGCACATAGAGAAGGGGCGTACGGCGCTCGTGGCCGGCGACCTCGCAGTGGCAGAGCGCGAATTTGCGAAGGCCATTCGCATGCAGCGCACCGACGGTGTGCTGAGCGTTGATGCCTCGTACGGCGCCGCGCAGGTGTTCACCCTCCAGAAGCGTTTCCGTGACGCCGCCGATGTTCTCGATCAACTTGCCGCCGACGCCAACTTGCTGGGTGATGCGGAAACGGAAGCACGCGTGTTGCTTGATGCGGTTTCGCTCAAGATCCGTGGTCACCGTAGGGCCGCGGCGCGTCTGGATGCAGATCGCCTCAAGCAACTCGTGACGGATGTCCGCGTGTCCGACGCGACGCGCCGCCTGATCAAGGTGCGCCTCGTCTGACCACACGGCAGGGGGCGTGCTAGCGGTATGTCTCGAAAAACCCGCGCCCCCGTCCCTCCAGGACGCGCCCTCGAATACGTCCGCGCAGATTCGCCTCCCCGGCCATCTGGATGAACCAGGGCCGGGCGAGGCCGCGTGCATAGTTCCCCTCGCCCCGTTCAGCCAGACCAATACGCGTATCGGTCGCCACCGCATCATCAACGGTGAGCTGAAGGTGCAGCGTATCGCCGCCGCGCACATCAAAGAGGTCGGCCGTGGCCGGCACACTGAGATCGCCCGCCGCTGTGCGCACGACACGCGCATCGTTGTACTGAATGACCCGTGGGCGGAACAACGCGAGAAACCCACGTTCGTCAGTCACATACACGAACAGCGGTGACGTTCCACCGGTGGTGTCCTCGGGTGTCACCCGTCCGAACAGCAGGGTGTACGCACCGGCGCGCGTGGCGCCCCATTCCCACGTCACACCACGCCAGCCGCCCCAGTTGTGATCATGATACGCTTGTGCATTCTCGTATCGGTCACACCGGCCAGCCACGCAAATGGAACCTGTTGCCGCTGCGCGCAGCGCTGGCACGGCGTAGCCTGACGTAAAGTCACCACTCACGAGCGTGGCGCCGGGAAACTCCACGCGAGGTGCCGGAGAGACGACAAGGTCAACGGTCAACACCGCATTGGTGCCCACTTCGCGCCCAACCGACTTCACCGCATACCGGCCGTCGGGGAGCACCGTCACTCGGCCCTCACCAATCTGCACGTCGGCATCCTGCAGACTGAATCGCACCCGCTCCCGCGGGACATTGGTCACGAATCGCCGTGGGGGCCGGCCACGCTCGTGCAAGGTGACCAGCAGCTGGCCACCCCACTGCTGGCCACGCACATCGCCACCCACCAGGAAGGTGATAAAGGCCCAGCGTGACGCATCGGCCGACAGCACGTTGAAGTAGTGCCACTCGCCCCACGATTCGGCGTTCGCCATGCCATCGGCGGGACGGTGAAAGTGATCGATATCGTGGCGAAGCTCTGCGGCGGTTGGTCGCATCCAGCGCGCATCGCTGGCATCATCGTCCCATGCGCCCTGCGCAATGCGCGGCATGGCCCCCAGCTGGCGCGTGGCCGACGGGACTTCGCCCGACGCACGCACCGGGTACTCCACGCCGTCAGGCGTGGTGAGATACAGCAGCTTCCCTTCCAATTGCGGGGCAGCAACCCCTACGGCGTCGGCCAGCCGCGGTGCGCTCAGCACCTGACGGTGCACGAAACGCGCGTTGGGCACCGAAAAGAACAACCCGCCAAGCCCTCCGGTGGTGAGGACTTCAATGTCGATCCCTTCAGGAAGGACGGTGACTTGCCCGCCCCCCACCAGACGTTCCTGACTGGCTTGCCGCACCATGGCTTCGCCTACGGCAAGCAACACGATCATGACCCCCACGCCCACACCAAAGCCGCCGCACAGCAGCATCGCCCGCCACGGCCGAGTGCTGACGGTGCGCCACGCCAGCAACCAGGAGGTCGCCAATCGCCAGGCGTTCACGCGCGGGGATTCCGCGTATCGGAGGCGACGCGTCCGTCCAGGAGGCGAATGACCCGCTGCGCCGTATTGGCCACCACCGCATCATGCGTCACGAACACCAACGTGGTGCCGTCGCGATGCAACTGACCAAACAGCTGCAACAGGGTTTCGCCCGTTGCCGCATCGAGTTCGCCGGTGGGCTCGTCGGCCAGCAGCAGCGCCGGCTCATTGGCCAACGCACGCGCAATGGCCACCCGCTGCTGCTCACCGCCGGAAAGCTGTGTGGGGCGATGATCGCGGCGTTCGCCGAGCCCCACGTACCCCAGCAGCTCCGCGGCGCGACGACGACGTACCACCTTGGGCACGCCCGCTTCGGCGAGCGGCAACTCCACATTCTCCAGCGCCGACAACGTGGGCATGAGGTAAAAGCGCTGAAAGACGAATCCGATGTGACGCAGGCGAAAAGCCGTGGCATCGGCATCGTTCAACTGAGCCGTATCACGCCCATTCACCAGCACCCGACCGGCACTCGGCACATCCACCGCCCCCAGCAAATGCAGCAGCGTGCTCTTGCCACATCCTGATGGGCCCGTGATAGCGGCGAACTCTCCGCGACCAATGGTGAGGTCGATTCCGCGCACGGCCTGGACTGACGCTGCTCCCATGGTGTAGCTGCGTACCACCTGCTCGCAGTGAATCACCGGGTTGCCGGCGGGGAGATGAGGGAGTTCAGCCAACGGCATCCTCGCGCAACGCGCGCACAATGGGTATGGACGCAGCGCGCCAGGCGGGAATCAGTCCGGCAAGCGTACCGGAGACCAGCAACAAGGCCAGCGACTTCCAGGCCGCTTCCGGGCTCCACAGGAAGAAATCGAAAGCGGCCGGCAACCCGGGGAAATCGCGCAGAATGGCGTTGAGCCACTGCGCCGTGACAAGCCCCAGCACGAGCCCACCGGCAATACCGGCACTGCTCATGAACAGTCCTTCGAGAAACACCTGACGCAACACGCCGCCTTTCTGTGTGCCGATGGCGCGCAGCACCGCGATCTCGCCACGTCGTTCGTTCACGGAGAGCGTGACCAGCGTGGCGACCAGCAAAAAGCCAATACCGAGACTGATGGCCCCGAGCACAAAGGCGAGCTGCCGAAAGTACGACAGCCGCTCTTCCACCTGCCGAATGGCCGTCTCCGTGCTGATGGCGGTGATCCGCGGCTGTGTTGAGGCAATCCACGAGCGCACCGCTTCCACGCCGGCTGAATCACCGCGGCGGGATTCGGCCATGGCCACCGACATGCGGTCACGATAGGCCGGCCCCAGCAATGTGCGCACTTCGCGCAGCGGTAACGCCATGACCGGTGTTTCCGCCGGCACATAGAAGAAGCGCCCCTCACCCGTGAGGACCACCACGCGCGACCGTGCCGCGGTGCGCAGCTGCGCATCCAGCCCGGCAGCCACGGTCATGGTGTCTCCCAATCGTTTGCCACTACGCACCAGGAAGGTGCGATTCACGACGGCGGTGAGCGGCGCATTGGCCTGCACGCTGTCGCGCGGGCCGGTCATGTCCGTGCCGGCATCCAGGACATAGTCTCCCTGCACATCCCCTTCGAGTCCGAGCGTAAAGACCGAGGGGAATGTGTTTCCGGGAAGAGAGAGCGTGCTGCCCAGCGCCGGACTGACCGCGGTGATGTCCGGATTGGCCCGGAGCGCAGCGACGATGGCGGACGCCCCATCGATGGTGGCTTCGCTGTCGAACGGCAGCGTACCCTTGGGGGACACACGTAGCTGATAGCCGCGCGTGAGCAGCAGCGAGCGGAACGACTCGCGCATCCCGGTGGCCAGCATCACCATGTCGAGCAGCAGCGCCGCCGCCACGGCAATGCCGAGCACGGCGAGCAGCGTGCGCGCCGGGTTTCGGCGGAGCGTGGCAAACGCCAGGGTGACGCGCATGCTCATGCGGACCTCACCGTCCCAGCAAGGTGAGCGGCGGAGTGCGCACCAGTCGCCAGGCGGCCACCGTACCGGCGCCAATGCCGAGCGCCAGACTGGTGAGCGTGGCGAAGGCAAAGATTTCCGGCGTCAGCAGAGCAAACAGCAAAGGCGTGCGGTACACCTGCTGAAAGTGCGCGTTCACGATGAGGCTGGAGATCCATCCAATGCCCGCCCCAATCACGCTGCCGATCACCGACACGAGTGCCGCCTCCAATACAATCGCGCGCACGACGGTGCCGCGGGAAATCCCCATCAGCCGCAGCGCCGCAATATCCCGCCGGCGTTCCTCCACACTCAGCAGCAGCAGACAGAGCAGAAAGACCGCACTGGCGACCACCGTGATCAGACCAATGGCCTTGTGAAAGCGCTCCACCACCCGGAATGTGCGCGAGCTCTGCACGGCCACATCACTGGACTTGTGGGCCCGAAAGCCAAAGGCCACGTGATTGATGCGCGCCACGGCGGAATCCACGGATACCGAGTCGGGTACCCCCACGGCAAAGCGATCAACACGATCATCCAGTCCCAGCAGCGCCTGCAGGTGCCCCACGTGCGTGCGAATGCGATACTCGCGACGGGCCACTTCGGCGGGATCGGCCTTGCGCTCGAACACGGCGGCAATCTGTACACTGTCGCCCGGCACCCCGGGCGTCCCGGAGAGACGCACCACGCTGCCAGGGCGCAGACCAAAATCCTCCGCCATACGCACATCCACGGCGATGCCACGCAGTGCGGGGGCACGGCGTCCGTATGTTGGCGACAGCGCACTGTCGCCCTGCCCCTGCGCCGGGGCCGCGCCGGCAGCAACGAGCAGAATCGCCAGGGCGACGCGTGCCGCCATCCGGATTGTCATGAGCCCCTGCTCCCGCGCGGTGTCAGCGGGAGGATTTGCGGGTGCGGGGGCGTTCCACGGAAGGCACGTCGGCAGCAACTGAGGAGGACGCAGCGGCCGGGGCGGCGCTGACAGCATGAGCGGCAGTGGCAGAAGCAGACATAGACTCCACCAACACCTGGGCGGCAAGATTGGGTCCCACCACCGGCTCCTGTGCTCCCACCCGCAGCGTGATCGGCCCGTCGAAGGGCGCCCGGTCCACCAATGTGATCTCCGCGCCCGGCTGCAGTGCGATTTCGGCGAGATAGCGCAGCAACGACGGATCCTTGTCGCTCACCCGGACCATGCGCGCGCTTTCGCCCACCGCGAGATCGGCCAGGGTGCGATGGACGCGCTCGTCCACCACGCCGTCGGCGGTGGGGATGGGGGCGCCGTGCGGATCTTCGGTGGGGTTCCCAAGGGCAGCGGCCATTCGATCGATAAGATGATCGGAGGCCGCATGTTCGAGCCGCTCCGCTTCATCATGCACACGATCCCAGGGATAGCCCAGCACGCGCGTGAGGTACGTTTCGAGGATCCGGTGCCGACGGATGGTGCGCAGCGCCGCCTGTCGTCCGGCCTGGGTGAGCTGTACCCCACGGTAGGGCACGTGATCGAGAAACCCTTGCGTGGCCAGCCGACGAATCATCCCGGTGACGGACGCCGGCGCGACATCGAGCGCATTGGCCACATCGGAGGTCGCCGCCGCGCCGAAGCGGGTCTCGAGCTCGTAGATGGCCTTGAGATAGTCTTCGACCGGCTCCGTAAGGAGCGGTGGGGCGGAGGCGGCGCGCTCGGACATATGACAAAGATCAGCGAGGGCGACCACCAGCGGGACCCCTGACCATCAACACCGGCACCATGGTTCGGTGCCGAACGCCATTGGCGGTGGTCCCATACAGCAAGTCCTGCAGGCCGCGATGCCCGTGAGTCGCCATCGCAATGAGGTCACACTGCTCCCGATCGGCGGCCGCGGCAATTTCCGTCGCCGGGTCTCCCGCCGCCAGCACGGCTTCGGTTTCGTAGCCCTCCGCGCGCAAGGTGGTGCACAGCGCTTCGATGTACCCGCGGTCGAGCCGCATCTCCTCGGACTCCCGCAGCTTGAGCGAGAGTTGATTGCGCGCGGCCCAGCCATCGGCCACGTGAATGAGCACCAGCGACGACTGACACATGGCGGCCAACTGGCGCACATGCGCCAGAATGACCTGGTCGTACGACGAGTGCTCCAGGGGGACGAGAATGCGACGGTACATCAGGCCATCCATCCGCTGACGGTTTGCACCAGCAACCACACATTCAACGTCGCAATCACCGCCGCGACGGCGTACGCAGCCACCCTGAGGGGCTTCGAATTGACGAACTCGCCCATCTTGCGGCGGTCAGAGGTAAACTGCACCAGCGGGAACACGGCAAACGACAGTTGCAGCGACAGAATGACCTGACTGAACACCAGCAGCTTGGCCGTGCCACTCTCCCCGTATAGTATCGCCACGATGGCAGCCGGCACGATGGCAATGGCCCGGGTAATCAACCGGCGCAGCCAGGGGCGGATGCGCAGGTCGAGAAACCCTTCCATCACAATCTGTCCCGCCAGTGTGCCGGTGAGCGTGGAATTCTGCCCGGACGCCAGCAAGGCGAGCGCGAAGACGGCACTGGCGGCGCCCACGCCCAGGAGGGGCGTGAGCAATTTGTACGCGTCCTGAATTTCCGCCACTTCGGTGTTGCCCGTCGTGTGAAACGTCGCCGCCGCCACAATCAGAATGGCGGCGTTGATGAACAGGGCGAAGGTGAGCGCAATGGTGGAATCAAGAAAGGCGAAGCGCACGGCTTCCCGCTTTCCTTCGGCATTCTCGGCGTACTTGCGCGTCTGCACGATGCTTGAGTGCAGATACAAGTTGTGCGGCATCACCGTGGCGCCCAGAATGCCGATGGCGATGTAGAGCATCTCAGGATTCCTCACGATCTCCGCCGTGGGGACAAAGCCCCGGGCCACCTCGCCCAGGTCGGGGCGCGAGATGAACAGCTCAAAGAGGAAGCAGCCTCCCACCACGGCGATGAGCGCGATGACCATCGCTTCGAGCAGCCGAAAGCCCTTGTTCTGCAAGAGGAGGACGATCATCACGTCGAACGCCGTAATGGCGATGCCCACGGGAAGAGACAGCCCGAAGAGCAGATTGAGGGCAATGGCGGTGCCAATGACCTCGGCCAGATCACAGGCGGCAATCGCCAGCTCACAGAGCACCCAGAGGGCCAGCCCCGTTCGACGCGAGTAGTGATCGCGGCAGGCCTGCGCAAGATCGCGGCCGGTGACAATCCCCAGTTTGGACGCGAGCCCTTGCAGCAGCACGGCCATGAGATTGGACAGCAGAATGACGGACAGCAGCGTGTAGCCAAAGCGCGAGCCGCCGGCGAGATCGGTGGCCCAGTTCCCCGGGTCCATGTATCCCACGGCCACCAGATATCCCGGACCGGCAAAGGCCAGCAGCTTGCGAAACCACCCGGTCCCGTTGACTTCGACCGAGCGATAGACCTCCGCCAGCGACGGCGCCAACCGGGCGCGACGCCAGCCCGGTTCCCCTTCGGGCGTCTCCGGCGATGGTGTAGAAGCAGAATTGGGCAATATCATGCCTACAGTTTAGGCTCACCTAAACTTTGTGGCAAGTGAGTGCACGGGAACCCCCGACTGCGGCGCCTACGTCAGGTGACGTATCGATAGGACATCCCCTGAGTCGCAGTTTGCCGGAGCTCGACGCACCCCTTCCGGTTACCGCCATGATGAACCTCACTTCACGGCACGCGGCCACCATGGCGCTGCCTCTCCTGTTCGCCCTCGCCACTGCTGTGCCGGCCCAGCAGGCACCAGCCGATTCGACCGTCGGTCGTCGTCGCATCCAACCCTTTCCGGCCTTCGGCTCGGCGCCGGAAACCGGTCTGCAGTTTGGCCTGACGGTGCTCTCCGTCTTTGAACCTCCCGCCATGCGCCATGCCCGACCGGCCTCGGTGGTGGCAACGGCCCTGCGCAGCACCAAGGGGCAGACCCGCGTGAGCATTGAAGGGGAACGCTGGTCTGCCAACAATGACCGACGCCTGCAGGGGCTGCTGGCCTGGCAGAAATTCCCGCTTCCCTACTATGGCCTTGGCGCCACTTCTCCGGAACAGGCCAAAGAGCTGTATACGCCCACCGGAGTGGAGGCGACGGCATCGGTGCAGCAACGGCTGCGCGGCGCCTGGTATGCGCTGGCCACGGCCCGTTTCCTTTCGCAGGACATCACACCGGACAGCGCCACCGGTGCGTTGGCACTCAATACCCGCATTGTGGGGCGCACGGGCGGACGCGTCGGTGAACTGGGCCTTGGCGTACTTCGAGACTCGCGGGACTTCGTCTTCAACCCGACACGCGGCACCTTCGCGCAACTGACATACGCCGTCAGCGCGGAGGCGACCGGCTCCGAGTTCGCCTACGAGCGGCTCCGGTTCGATGCCCGCAAATACGCTTCCCTCGGCGGTGAACATGTCCTGGCGTGGCAGGCACAACTCATTGGGACCACGGGAGCACCGCCATTCGATCAATTGGCGCTCGTGGGTGGTGGTGACATCATGCGCGGGTACGCGCGCGGCCGTTACCGTGAAGCGTGGTTCACCGCCGCGCAGGTTGAATATCGTTCGCCCATCCGTCGCCGATTGGGGATGGTGGCTTTTGCCGGAGCGGGCACCGTGGCCAGCACGGCTGGAGGGCTCGCGGATTTCGTGGAGGGCACCCTGCTTCCCACCTACGGCGCGGGGGCTCGCATCCAGATTGATGCGCGTCAGCGCACAGCCGTGCGGGTGGACTACGGCCGTGGCACTAAAGGCGCGAGTGGGCTGTACATCGGGTTCAATCAGGCGTTCTAATTAGGCGTGCCCATCATGTCCGCTTTCGCATTGCCATTCAGCGGTCGCCACCGCGAACTCGAACTCGTGTCACAGGTGCGCGGCGAGGCCGCGGCCGGGCATGGTCAACTCCTGCTGCTCTCGGGCGATGGCGGTGTTGGCAAAACACGACTGGTGCAGGAAGCCGCCACGGCTGCCCGCGCTGCCGGATGGCAGGTTGCCATTGGGAACGCGTATCCGCTGGAAACCGCCATCCCGTACGCATCCTTTGCCGATGCCCTGGGACCACTGCTCGCCGCACTCGATTCCGGTGCGCTGATGCGACTCACTCGCGGCGATCGCGGTGTGATGGCGGCACTGGCTCCGCAACTCGCCGAGCGTACAGGATCGGGTGCGCTGTTCCCCGAAAGCGTGACCCCGGGCGAACAGCGGGTGCGGCTGCATGCCGCCATTCTGCAGCTACTCGCCAGACTGAGCGACAAGCACCCGCTGATGCTCTGTCTTGAAAATCTGCAGTGGGCAGACAGCTCGTCGGTGGAGCTCCTGCACTTTCTCGGTCGTCAATTGTCCGGTCACAGAGTGCTGCTCATCGGCAGTTGGAACGAGACCGACCAGCCACTCGCCGCCGACTTTCGACTGGCGCTGCGCTCCCTCCGCGGACTGGGCGCCGCCAACGATGTTCGCCTGGCCCCCCTCGCGGCTGACGATGTGCAGCTGATGCTGGCGCAGCACTTTGGCGTGGACAGCGAAGTGATTCATGCGTTTGCCTCGCGCCTTCATCACGCCACTCAAGGGAATGCATTCTTCATTGAACAAACCCTGCGTGAGTTGATCACCCGGGGAGATCTCCGCCAGCAGGGGGGAGCGTGGATTGGCTGGCACATTGAAAGCTTGGTGCTGCCCCCTTCGGTCCGCGATGTGCTGGATGCCCGATTGGCGCGGTTGAGCACGGCGGCGCGGCAGGTTGCCGAAATAGTCGCGGTGGCCGGAACGACCGCGACGCACGATGTGTTGCATGCGGTGACCACCTCCACCGTGCCACTCGACAGTGACACGCTCCGCAGCGCGCTCCACGAGCTCCGTGAGGCCGGGCTGATTACCGAGGGCGCGGCCGGTCAGGATATTTCGTACGCGTTCACCCACCCCATGTTGCAGCAGGCACTCGTGCAGGCGTTTGGCCTGGCGCGTGAGCGCGACATGCACGCGGTCCTGGCGCTCGCGCTCGAACAGGCCGCCGGCGGCCAGGCAAGCAATCAGGCGGAAGCCATTGCCGCGCACTGGTTGCGTGCCGACCCGCGTGCACACCCGGCCATTGCCGTCCGCTGGCTGATGATGGCGGGGCGTGTGGCGCTGCGGCGATTGGCCCGCCGTGAAGCGGCCGCATCCCTGCGGGCGGCGCTCGACCGCACTGATGCACATCCCGAGGTCGTTCCCGCTGCGACCGCCGCGGAGCTGGTGGACGAACTCGCGCGAGTGTATCGCCGACTGGCCGAATATCACGAGGCCATTCTCATGTCGGAACGCGCCCGCGATCTGGCGCACGCCGCAGGCACGCCGCAAGGTGTTGCCGTGGCCGAACGTCGCATAGGCCTGTCGCTGCAGGGATTGGGGCGACGCGAAGAGGCTTTGCAGCACTTCGATGAAGCCATTGCCATTGCGCGCACGCTGCGTGACGACACGTTCCTGGTGCGTTCGCAGTTGGCCAAGGCCGATTGCCTGCAGGCACTGGGGCTCGTGGAGGATGCCAAGCGGGAGGTAAACGAAGCATTGGCTACCGCGGAACGGCTCGATCAATTGCCAATGCTGGCGCGCGCCCATCGTATGCTGTTGCTGCTGCACGTTTGGACCGGCCCGGCGCACCGCGCCTGGACGCATGCACGCAGCGCGGTGGTGCTGGCCGAACGCAGTGGAGAACGCAATCTGATTTGGTCAGCCCATTACGCGGCCGCGGTGCTGGCCGCGCTGACCTCCAATACCGCTGCCCTCACCGCGCATTTGTCCGAGACCATGCGGTTGGCGCAGGAACTCGCTTCTCCGTTGCTGGAACTGCGGACCATGGAGATTGCCCTCGAATACCGCGCCGCCATTGGCGAGTGGGATCGGGCCTTGGCCGATGGCGAGCGGGCACTGGGGCTGGGTCGTGCACTCGATCAGACCACCCTGCTGGCACGGATCGCCCATTGGGTGAGCGGGGTGTACATGCAGCGCGGTGATCTCTCTGCTGCCCAGCGGCTGGTTCAGGAAGCCTGGGATGTGGCCGGTGCCGCCGGGCTCGATTTGTCCCGTCCGTTTGAAGTGCATGGTGTGCTCCCCGCCTACGTGGCGAAAACGCGGTACCTATACGCAGTGGGGGAACACGCGCAGGCACTCGTGCACGGGCAAACCGCGCTGGCCATTGCCGACCGAACTGGCTACATCGCCTGGGCGGTGTACCGTCTGCTGCCCACGATGGCGAGCGCCGCACTCATACTCGGTGATCGCGAGACGTTGCATCAGGTGCGCAACCGACTGGAAGAAGATGCCGAGCGGTTGGCCCATCCCATTGGACAGGCGTGGGTGCGCGTCATTGATGGTGAGAGCGCGTACGAAGCTGGCCGCCTCGACGAGGCGGTATCTCAGCTGCAGCGTGCCATTGCGGCCCTCGAAGCGATTCCCTATCCGTTTGATGCGGCCGAAACGCGCGTCCGGCTTGCCCGCGTACTGGCCGCACAGGGCGCGCGTCACGATGCGGTGCACGAAGCGCGCGAGGCCCTCACCATGTTTGAACGACTGGGGGCACGTCCGGCCGCTGAACAGGCGCGCACTCTGTTGCGTGAACTCGGGGCCCGCCTCCCCAGCGCACCGTCCACGTCGCTGTTGGCCAACCTCACATCACGCGAGCTCGAGATTGTGAAGCTGGTGGCACAGCGATTGTCCAACAAGGAAATCGGTGCGCGACTGGGCATTACGGCGCGTACGGCAGGCACGCATCTCGCCAACGTGTTCGACAAACTGAACGTGCGAGATCGCACGGCCCTCGGCGATCTCGCACGCGAACAGGGGCTCCATCGTTGAGCCCCTGAGTTGTTGGCGGCGCGCTACTGTCCGGCGGCCACTCCATCACGGCGCGGATCCGCCACCCCAATGCGTCGGCCATCCTTGCGCACATACACCGCGTGGACGCCACCCATGGTGATGTCAGCGACACGGCTCACCGGGCGATAGCCCCTGGTGACCAATGCCGCGTACACCGCCGACGTGAAGCCCGGCTCCACTTCCACGTCTTTCTGCGAGGCCGAAGCGTAGATACGCGGTGCCGCAATAGCCGTCCACGGATCTTCTCCAAAGGCCAGCGTGCGCACTGTGACTTGCGTGATGGCTGGCTGAATATACTGGGACCCGGCGGCACCAATGACGAGGCGTACGTCGTTGCCCTGCAAAATGAGCGTGGGCGACATCGTGCTGTTGGCGTAGCGATTGATGCCGCGTGTGCGCGCATCGAAGTTGGACCCCGACGAGTTGAGCCAGAAGCCATCGGTGTACACGCCCGACCCAAAGAGCACGCCAACCGTGGTGGTAGCCGATACGGCATTGCCGCGGGCATCAACGACGGACAAGTGCGAGGTCAGGCTGTGCCCCTCGGCGGGCTCGTCGCCCGCGGCGGGCGTTTCGGGTTCCGGCGAGGCGACCGCCGCCACCAATGCTGGGTACGGATCAAAGCGGCGGCAGGCGTCGGGGATAGCCGTGGTATCGAACGCCAGGGCATCACCGGCCTGAACGGTATCCGGCAACGCGCCCCCCACCAAACCGGCGCGCTGCTGCGCAAAGCCCGGGGTGGCCACGCCACGCGCGGGGACGCGCATGGTGAGCGGATCGCCGCGCCAACGTCCGGCGTCAGCGTTGGCGAGCCGCAGAATATCGGCCATCTTCACCACCGCGTCAGGTTCCGACGTAAAGCCGCCGGCCGTGGCCACACCAGACTGTTCGGCCATCTGCAACATCTCCAGCACCGACGAACCACCCATTGGTGGCGGGGCTCCCAGTACCGTGAACTCACGCCACGTGGTGCACAGGGGACGCAAGGCAGTGACCGGGTACTGCCGCAGATCGCTCACGTTGATGAGCCCACCGAGGGACTTCACCTTGGCGCTCAGCCGTTCGGCAATTGCCCCGGTATAAAAGGCGTCACGGCCACCGTCGCGCACACGCTCCAACGTATTGGCCAGCTCTGGCTGCACCAGTCGTTCGCCAGGCCGCAGCGCCTCACCACGCGGCATGAAGCGCGCCATGGCCACGCTGTCCGCCTGCATCTTGGCGCGGCTGGACGCAATCGTGCGCGACAACAGCGGCGAGACAATGAACCCGTCACGGGCCAGTCGAATGGCTGGCGCCATGACCACGGCGCGCGTGAGGGAGCCCCACTTGGCATGTGCTTCCAGCAGCCCCGCCACCATCCCGGGCGTTGCCGCCGCGCGCCCCATGGATCGCCCACGCGAGCTGTCGGCCTGGGCCCACAGCGGATCGTTGCCGGTGCGCGGATAGAACGACAGATGCTCCACGCGACGTGTCTTCGCATCGTAGAACGTCATGGCCCCCCCGCCGCCAAGTCCGGTCTGCGACACGTCGGTCACCGAGAGCGCAAACGCGGTGGCCACAAACGCGTCAACGGCGTTGCCTCCTTGTGCCAGGATTGCCGCACCGGCGGCGGCGGCATCGGGATGCGACGCCGCCACCATGCCACGGTCACTCTCCACCCGCTTGCCAGCCATGGGCGCCACAGCCGAGGGCGTGGACGACGAAACGCAGGCCCCCAACAGCACGGTGCTGCACGCCGCCATGGCGACGGATTTCACGGTTACGCCCATCTCACTCTCTCCAGGTTAAACGCCACCGCCTCCACGCACCTTGTGGAGTTACGGTTCCAGCAGCGCCAGCAACTGCTGGACAATTCGCTCCGTCAGTCCCCACACGATATGCTGCTCTACGCGGAACCCGGGGAAACGGGCCCGTACTCCGTTAATAGTCATCACGTGCTCGGCACGGGTGTCCTCGTGACGCAATACGGCCAGCGGCACCCAGAACGTTGCCGCCACTTCCTCACTCGGCGAGAAGATGACATCCGGTGGGACCACTGCGACAAACGGCCGGATGAGAATTGGAGGGAGCACAGGGTTTCGCGGCGCCAGATCGTCGAGCCGACCCAGGATGCGGCCGCAGGTGAGATCAAGCGCCAGTTCCTCCATCGTCTCCCGGCACGCCGTCGCCTCGAGCGACGCATCGTGCGGCTCGTGACGCCCCCCGGGGAACGCCATGTGTCCGCTCCAGGGATCTCCTTCGTGCTCGGAGCGCTTGATGAACAGCAACTCCACCGTCCCCTCAACCACGCGCAGCACCGCCGCCACGGCCGCGAGGCGCGTGTCCTCCCGCACCGTCGCGTCAACCGCCACCCGCGACATGAGATGCGACGACAGCAGCGCCACGTCCGGATGCTGCAGGGCGTGGTGCAAAGGCACGTCGAGAGGAGACCACGTCAACGGAGTTGACCCGCTCAGTCGGCGACGGCGCCGCCGGACGCCACCCAGTCACGGAAGCCACCCGCGAGCGATGCCACATTGTTGTAGCCCATTTCCGTAAGCGTCACCGCTGCCAGGGCCGAGCGGTTGCCGCTGGCGCAGATGAGCACCACGCGTGCGTCACGCGGCACCTTGGCCTCGATCTGACTCTCCAGCACGCCACGGCCGATATACTGCGCCGGCGCCGCATGCCCCATGGCCCACTCGTTCTGCTCGCGAATGTCGATGAGCGTGAGCGACTCGCCTTGCGCCAGCGCGCGTTGTACTTCCTGCGCGGTGACTTCGGTAATGGCGGCCTTGGCTTCAGCGATCAGCTGTTGGGCGGTCTTCATGAGAGTGTTGGGTTTGGAGTGGTGGGTATTGAGTGGTGTGAGCCGCAATGTTCACGTACTGAGCCGGTGCAACTGCAGGGTACGGGCGTCGGCGTTGAGCGTGGCGCGAGCGCCCAGTGGGAGCGTCCATTGCTCATCAATGTGCCCAACGGGAATTCCCATCAGCGTGGGGACCTGCAAGGCAGCGGCCAATTCTTCGATGATGGCCACGATGC
This sequence comes from Gemmatimonas phototrophica, assembly GCF_000695095.2. Classification (NCBI taxonomy): domain Bacteria; kingdom Pseudomonadati; phylum Gemmatimonadota; class Gemmatimonadia; order Gemmatimonadales; family Gemmatimonadaceae; genus Gemmatimonas; species Gemmatimonas phototrophica. The sequence goes on from NZ_CP011454.1 coordinate 3,355,865, forward strand.
TACGTGAGCCGTCGTCGGTGCTATCGGGACAATCCGTGAAGTGCCCCACGGCCAACGCGCGGCAACCGCGAAACGCATCGGCCAATCGCAGTTGCGTCAACATGCGGTCAATGCGGTAGCTGGCTTCGTTGATGTCTTCCAGCACCACAATGGCGTCGTCAAAGTGACAGGCCCATGGCGTGCCGCACAGTGAAGCAATCAGCGCCAGATTGCCGCCTGCCAGCCGTCCGGTTGCTTCGCCGCCGTGCACCACCAGCGCCTCCGACGCCTGCCACACGGGCGCAGCGCCGCGCTGCACCACGTCCACCAAAGTCGCACGAGAAAAATCGGACAACGGCGAGCGCGCCGTGGGCCCGTGAAAGCTCACGAGCCCGGCCCGTTGCCAGGCCGCATGCAACGCCGTGATATCGCTATAGCCAATAAGCGTCTTGGGGCGCATGACAGGCAACGCCTCCTGCACCCGCGGCAGCAGACGGGCCGCACCGTATCCTCCCCGAAGGCACCAGATGCCATCCACGCGATCATCGTGCATGGCGGCAATAAGATCATCGCCCCGCTGCGCATCATCACCGGCGAAGTAGCCGGTGCGGGCCAGCGCATGGGGACCCACCTGCACCGTCCACCCCAACGACTCCGCCGTCGCGACGGCCCGCTCCAGTTCATGCGGTCCGTTGAGCGGCCCCGACGGCGACACCATAGCCACGTGGGCGCCCGGCGGCAGCGGCGGCGGTTCACGCCACGCGCGCGGCGTGGGTGCCGAAGTGGACGGGTGCGACGCTGACAGACTCACGACTACGCCGTAAGCCGCGCGGCACGGGCCAGATAGCCCTCACGCAGCCGCTGCGTCAGCGGACCAGGCGCTCCGCTTCCCACCACGTGATCGTCAATGCGCGTGATGGGCAGAACAAAGCTCGTCGCGCTCGTCATGAGACATTCGTCGGCGGCCAGCGCCTGCTCCAGCGTAAAGGCCCGCTGCACGACCGTGACGCCCGCGTCATCAGCCACATCAAAAATCACGTCACGCGTGATGCCGGCGAGAATATCGTGCGAGGTGGGGCGCGTGTAGGCAATCCCGTCGCGCACAATCCAGATGTTGCTGGACCCCCCTTCGGTCACGAGCCCGTCTTCGTGCATCAGCGCTTCAAACGCCCCCGCTTCGCGTGCGGCCTGCTTGGCCAGCACCTGCGCCAGCATGGACGTGCTCTTGATATCGCACCGCTGCCAGCGCAGATCGGGCACCGCATGCACCCGTACCCCCGCCGCATTGGGGTCGTCGCTCAGCTTTTTGGGGCGCGCATACGCAAACACGGTGGGGTGCACCTGAGCGGGAAACGGGAAATCACGTTCCGCCGCGCCACGCGTGACCTGCAGATACACCAACCCTTCCTGAATGCCGTTGCGGGTGGCGAGTTCCTGCATCACCCCCATGAGCGTGGCCGCGTCGTAGGCCGCCGGCAGGCCAATTTCGCGCTGCGAACGCGCGAGCCGCACCAGATGACGATCGGCGTCGAGCAACTGGCCGTTGAACACCGCGGCCACTTCGTAGACCCCATCGCCGAACAGCAGCCCACGATCGAAGATGGAAACGTGCGCCTGCTCCTCGGCGATGTACGTCCCGTTGAGCCAGCAGGTTCGGAGAGACACAGGAGTGATGGCAAAAGGTCAGGAAGCGGCCAGCAGCAGCCGCAGGAGGCCGGTGACGGCCCCCCCCAGCAACACCCATGCAGCTCCCACGCGGGTGTACAGCAGGAGGACGCTCGCCCCGATCAAGATAGCCAATGCGGCGGGAGAGGGGGCGATTCCGCGGCCAATGAGCAGCACCGCCGATGCCATCAGGGCCAACGACACGGCGTTCACGGCATCCAGCGCGCGTGACAGCACCGGGGAGGTGCGCAGCCGGTGTACCAGGGGCGCCGTGAGGGCCACGCCCGCAAAGGCCGGGAGAAAGATCCCCAGCGTGGCGACGAGTGCCCCGGCATGTCCGCCCAGCTGGTATCCCACAAAGGTGGCGGCCGAGAACACCGGCCCCGGGGTGACTTGTCCTACGGCAATGGCATCCAGCAGTTGTCCTTCAGTCAATACTCCCAACCGAGTGACAAACTCACCACGCAGGAAGCTGAGCAGCACATAGCCACTGCCAAAGAGCACGCTGCCAATTTTGGCGAAGCTGAGAAATATCCCGCCCGCACTCAGCGTAGACGCGGCAGCGGCCGCGCCGGAGGGGAGCAGCGCGCCCATGGGAAACAGCATGCCGGCCTCGGGCGAACCGTTCGCTTGGCCGCTGGCACTGATCGTCAGGGCAATGGCGATGGCCCCCAGCAGCAGGTACAGCTCGGAGACCCCAAGCAGCGCCCCGATAAATGCCGCAATGGCCAGCCACCCGCCAAGCCGAGTGCGCGCCAGGCTGCCCTTGAGCCGCCAGATGGCTTGGACCACCACCGCCAGCACCGCCGGCTGCAGCCCCTGCAGCATGGCCTGCACTTCCACCCGGCCCCCGTAGCGGCCGTAGGCCCAGGCCAGCCCCCACACCATGAGCACGGCAGGCACAATGAAGCAGATGCCCGCCACCAGCAATCCCCTCCACCCGGCGCGGCGATAACCGAGGTGAATGGCCAACTCGGTGGAGTTGGGACCGGGAATGAGGTTGGCGGCGCCTACGAGGTCGGCAAACTCGTCACGCGTGACCCACTGCCGTCGGGAAACCAGCTCGTCTTCCATGGCCGCGACATGCGCCGCCGGGCCACCAAAGGCGGTGACACCGAGGCGGGTGAATACCTGGGCGACTTCGGCGAGCGGAGCGGACGGGGACATGTCACACAAGATGTCGCGGGCGCCTCCCATTCGTGCAGTGCGGGCGGAACAGGCGGAAGGACCGATCGATCCAACGGCGAGTGCGTTGGAAAGATGGCATCGCCGCAATTGTGGTGACACACGTTGCCGGCAGACGTGACATCGTGGCGTCGTGCTTACTCTCCGAACTGCCGCCCAGACCCTTGCCCGCGCGGACTCGCTGCCAGCGCTGCGGGCCATCGCCCAACTCATCGGCTTCACCAGCCCCCCTCACGTGGCCGATACCGCGCTCTGCCGGCGGCTTGGGGTGGCACCACTGGTCAGTGCCGCGGAACTGCTCGAAAGCCGCGGCGCACTGCGGCTGTTTTGTGCACTGCTCAGTGAGCCACGAGAACCACAGGAGGTGTCGGAACTGCGTGAACGCACCCGACGCCTTGCGGCCGCGCTCTGCCGCCACGCTCCCGACCGGCAGTGGTGTGTGCTCACGCTCGACATCGACAGTCAATCACTCTGCCTCGCTACCGTGACCCCCGCAGCGAGCGGCGTGCAAATGGCCGCGCTGCGGGTGGATGTGCACCGCGTTCTTGATTCCGATGCGGAAACGCTGCGAGCGCTCGCCGCGGTCACCGAAGACGATGATCTGCTGCGACACGCCCGATTCACCGACATTCTGCGGCGGGATGCATTGGGGCATCGGTTCTACCGGGCCCTGGAGCAGGTGGTCTCGGCCCTGGCAGCATCGCTCGCACCGGTACGTGGCAGCAACCGCGCACCCTCGACGGCTGAGCGTCGCGAGCTGGCGCTGCTCTGTGCTTCGCGCTGTCTGTTCCTGGCCTTTCTCGAAGCCAAAGGCTGGCTAAATGGTCGGCGTGATTTCCTGTTGCACCACTGTGTGCGGGTACTGGAACAGGGTGGCCATCTGCATGAGCGCCTGCTGCGACCGCTCTTCTTCGGCACGCTGAATACGCCCCGTGCCCAGCGTGCGTCGGCGGCCATGCAGTTTGGTGCCGTCCCGTTCCTCAACGGCGGCCTGTTTGCCCCTACGGCCCTGGAAAAGCGTCTCCGCCATTGGCACTTCGGAGACGACAGCATTACCACACTCGTGGCGTCGCTGTTGGACAAATACCGATTCACGGCGCACGAAGAGTCGGACCAATGGTCGGAGGCGGCCGTTGACCCCGAGATGCTGGGACGCGCGTTCGAAGGGCTCATGGCCGGCGAGGAACGTCGTCGCTCCGGCTCGTACTATACGCCGCCCGGGCTGGTGGCCCACACCGTGCGCGCTGCGCTACGCTCCACGTTTGCCGAGTCACCTGCCCTGCTTGGCCTGCTCGCCGATGAGAATGGAGCGCAGCGAACCACGACGGTACCTGCCACGTGGCCGGAGTCGGAACGGGCCGCGCTGCGAAGACAGGTGGAAACGCTGCGCGTGCTCGATCCAGCCTGTGGCTCCGGCGCGTTTCTGGTGCATGTGCTGGAGGCGCTCGATTCGTTGCTGGCAGCGTTGCACGATAGCCGCGATGCGCATACCCGTCGGCGAGAGATTCTGGCGCGCTGTGTTTTCGGGGTGGATCGACAGCCCATGGCGGTATGGTTGTGTGAATTGCGTCTCTGGCTGTCAGTGGTCATTGAGTGCCCCGAAACAGAGGCCTCGCGCATTCCGCCGCTCCCCAACCTCGACCACCATATCCGGGTTGGCGACTCGCTCGCGGGCGGCAGCTTTGCCTTTGCCCCTCCGGGGGGCCGAGCACTCACCGTGCTGCGCGAGCGATACGCTCGCGCTTCGGGCGCGCGCAAACAGCGCATGGCGTGCACACTCGACCGCGAAGAGCGTGGTCGTGCCGTCGCCGAACTGGCACGCCGGCGTGCCGCCATGCAGGAGGAACGACGGTCTCTGCTGACTGCCCTGCGGGGGCGTGATCTGTTCGGGCACCGCCGGCGCGTGCAACGCGCGGAGCGCCGGCGACTCGACACGTTGAGGAGCCACACCCGTGCCCTGGGTGCGGAGTCGCACCGGGTGCAACTGGGCGCTGCCCTTCCCTTTCGCTTTGCGGCCATGTTTGCCGACGTTGCCGCCGCCGGCGGGTTCACGCTGGTGGTGGGGAACCCACCGTGGGTACGCCCACACGCGATGCCCGCCCCGGAGCGCGAATGGCTGCGAAAGGAGTTCCGGGTCATGCGGCATGCCGCGTGGCAGCACGGTGCTTCGCGGGCTGGCGCCGGCACGGGCTTTGCCGCGCAGGCCGACCTGGCCACGGCGTTCATAGAGCGCAGCGTGCAGCTGCTGGCACCCGGCGGCGTGATGGCGCTGCTGGTGCCGGCCAAACTATGGCGCACACTGTCCGGGGGCGGCGTGCGTCGCCTGCTCCTCGACGAAACGCATCTGCGCGTGTTGCAAGACTGGAGCGATGCACCCGCGCAGTTTGATGCGGCCACCTATCCATCGCTGGTGGTGGCGCAGCGACCGTATGCAGGGACACGCGTGCCCTCCAACACTGAGAGCACCACGCCGGTGCGCTGCGCCGTCACGCGAAAGCAGACCGTCTCCTTCGAACGACCGTTGGCAAGCCTGTCGCTGCAGAGTGATCCGGGCGCCCCCTTTCTCCTCCTCCCGTCCGCCGCGTTTCAGGCCTTTGAGGCACTGCGCCACGCCGGCACTCCGTTGGCGACCACTGCGTTTGGCCGCCCATTGTTGGGTGTGAAGTGCGGCTGCAATGCCGCCTTCCTGGTACACGCGGAAGAACACCACGACGATGGTGCCACGGTGTCCGCTCTCATGGGCCCCCCACGACAGGCGGTCATTGAACGCACCCTGTTGCGGCCGGCGCTGCGGGGCGAATCCATCGGCGGTGGTTCCAAGCGGTTGCTCAGCACGACCGCACCAGATGCCCGCATTGTATGGACGCACGGAGCTGACGGGCGCCCGCTGCGAACGTTGCCCCCGGCCACCACTCGCTGGCTGGCTCAATGGCGTCCCCGACTCCAGACCCGTGGTGACGCGCGACATAGCCAGCCGTGGTGGACGCTCTTCCGCACCGAGGCCGCGCGCAGCGACACATCGCGCGTGGTGTGGGCCGATATTGGCCGCACGTTGCGTTCCACAGTACTCACCGCCGGAGACCCTACGGTTCCGCTGAACAGCTGTTACGTCGTGCGTGCACCAACGCAGGCCGATGCGCTCGCCCTGCACGCGCTGTTGTCGTCCACCATTACCAATGCGTGGCTGGATGCACTCGCGGAACCGGCACGCGGCGGCTTTCGCCGTTTCATGGGATGGACCGTTGCTGCGCTGCCCCTCCCCGCCAATTGGGCGCGCGCCGTACGACTGCTGCACCCGCTGGGAGCCGCACTGTCCGACCGTGGTCCCCACCTCTCACCCGCGGCGCTCGATGCCGCGGTGCTGGAAGCATACCAGCTCACACCACTGCTCATGGCCCCGCTACTGGAATGGTATCACCATGATTGATCGTTCACTCCTCACGGAAACCCATCTGCCTGACCGGCCTGGCGAGTCGGCAGTACCAGATCGTGTGCGCGCCATCAGACGACGCATGGCACTCGCCATTCTCCCGCCCCTTCCCTCACCGCGGCTTGGCACCATCACGCTGCTCACGCATCAGCAACAGGCCGCGGCTCGGCTCCTTCGTATGCTGGCCTGGCACCGCGGGGCACTGCTGGCCGACGATGTGGGCTTGGGAAAAACGTTCACCGCGCTCGCCGTGGCGCAGCGCTACCAGCAGGTCCACGTGCTCGCCCCGGCCGCGCTTGTGCCCATGTGGCAAGGTGCCCTGCTGCGCAGCCAGCAAGCACACATCACCGTCCATTCGCTGCACAGATTCTCCCGTCGCACACCACCACCGGTCAAACTCGTAGCGTCACCCACTACGGGCGCAGGCCCCCATCCCCTGATCATCGTGGACGAAGCCCACGCGCTGCGCAACCCGTCCACTCTGCGGTACCGCCACTTGGCTGCAGCCGTGGCTGGCTGCCATGTATTGCTTATCAGCGCCACCCCCCTGCACAACAGCCCACGGGACCTGCATGCGCTCTTTGCGCTATTCCGCGGCCAGCAGGCCGACACGCTTCGCCCGGATGTGCTGTCGTCACTGATCGTCCGTCGCGACCAGGCGCTGACACACCCACGCACGCCCCGCGCGCCGGCGGGTCGTCGGGAGCAGACCACCGTGTCGGGAGCCATTCGCCCGGACGTGCACACCCACCGTGCGCTGGTCGTTCCGCAGGACCGACGCACACTCGATCTGCTGCTCGCGCTCCCGGCGCCGCTCCCGGCCCACGATGGTGCCGTGGCCGGTGCGCTCATCCGACTGGGGCTGTTGCGCGCCTGGTGCTCTAGTGATGCGGCCCTCGCGCAGGTCGTGACCCGCCGCATACAGCGCGGCAGTGCCATGCGCGATGCTCTGCACGCCGGGCGACATCCCACCAATGCGGAGCTACGCGCGTGGGTGCTGGGCGACGACGGTGGCACGGAGATGCAGCTGGGGTTTCCCGAATTGCTGGTGCAGCAGACGGCCCCCGACATGACGGCCAACGGTAAGCCGCCGCTCGTATTGCTCGACCGTCACCTCGAAGCGCTCCGCCTGCTCCGCGATCATCATGCAGCAACGGCGCAGGCCGATGCGGTGCGTGCCGCCATGTTGCGCACGGTCCGCGAACGGCATGCGGGGGTGTCGGTGGTCGCGTTCTCGCAGTACAGCCGTACCGTGCAGGCGCTATACCGCGCCCTCAGCGATATCGCCGGCGTGGGGCTGCTGACGGGAAGCTCCGCCCGTATTGCCAGCGGCGCGGTATCCCGGACGGAGTTGCTGGAGCACTTCGCGCCGCGCGCGCACGGCCGTCCTCCACCGCCGACGCACCAGGCGGTCACGCTGCTGCTCACTACCGATCTCATTGCCGAAGGCGTGAATCTCCAGGACGCCGGCGTCATCGTCCATCTCGATTTGCCGTGGACATACGCGCTGCGCACACAGCGCACCGGCCGCGTGGCCCGCCTTGGTTCGCGCTTTCGCGTGGTGCATGAGTATCGCGTACAAGCCGCGGCCGCGGCCCGTCGCGCTTTACGGGCAGAGACGCGTGTGGCGCGCAAAGCGGCACTCACGGCGCGCTATGTGGGCGGCATACAATCCGGATGGTCGGGGAGCAGTCGCGTTGCCGTCAGTGCTGCAGACGTCACCAGTCAGTGGCTCAACTGTCTCGACTCATGGATGCAAGACGCGCCTGTCGCGCCGCAAGAAGACGCGCCATGGTTGGCGGTGCAGACGCGCGAGGGCACCGCATGCACCGCACTGGTACTGACCACGGTGGCTGATGGGCATACACTGCTGGCACTTATGCAGCACCACGGACGGTGGCGCGTATCATCGCGCCCCGCCGCGCTGTTGCGGGTGGCCGAGATGCAGCGACAGGCCACTCCGCTATCGGCGCCCTCGGGCGTGGACGCACATGCCTGGGGTCACCGGATTTGTCGAGTGGTACATCAATGGCATGTCCGGCAGAACGCGCGACGCGTATCGGGGCTAAGCGCCCATGCGCCGAACCCCGATGGCCCACCGCTGGCCCCTGCACAACGGCGCGCGATGGCGTGGCTGCTGCGCATCGTGTCGGCCCTCTCAACGGTGCACCGGCAACAATACGCCCATGCCATCGCCGCCGCCCGGGCGTGCATTGAGCACGCCTATGGCACAGCGGCAGAACGGGCACTGACCACGTGGATGCAGACCGGCCCCTCGGACCCTACCCGGCAATTGCTGGCGTGGCGTGAGTTCGACGTATTGGTGCGTGGGGTCCCGACTGTGAGTACGCGCAGCCGGGAGACCGTCGCGGCCTCGTCACACTCCGGCGGGGATGTGCTGGCCTGTCTGCTGTATATAGGAGTCACGGGCGAATCGCCGCCGTGATGCGCGGCGCGTCACCCATTACACTTGGGCATGACACGTCCTGCCCTGCTTTTTGATCTCGACGGTACGCTCATCGACTCCATTGGTCTGTTGTTGGAGTGCATGCAGTACGCCTTCGCCGACCGTGCGCGTAAACCGACCACCGCCGAGTGGGTCGCGGGTATTGGCACCCCGCTGCGCACCCAATTGGCGGAGTGGTGCGCTGGGCCAGACGACGTGGAGGCCATGGTCGGGCGCTACCGCGACTATCAGGATCTGCATCTGGAGCGGCTCACCAGCCCCTTCCCTCACGTGCTGGACACCATGCAGTGGGCGCGCGCCGAGGGGTTTCCCACGGCGCTCGTGACCAGCAAGGGCAAGGGTATGACCAAGCGCTCCCTCGACCACGTGGGGCTGGGGCAATCGTTCGACGCGGTGGTCACCTTCGAGGAAACCACGCGCCACAAGCCGCTCCCCGACCCCGTCTTTCTGGCCCTGGAGCGGCTGGGAGCCCATCCGGAACAGGCGCTGTTTGTGGGCGATTCGCCCCACGACATGCACGCCGGCCGCGCCGCCGGTGTAAAAACCGCCGCCGCCCTCTGGGGGCCGTTCAGCCGGACGGAGCTGGCCGTGGCCACCCCGGACTTCTGGATGACCGGATTTGGGGAACTGCCGGGCATTGTCGCAGGGCTCTAGCCCTTCCCCCGCCCCCCAGCGCTCCGAACCCGGTGGACCAGTTGGCAACCCGGTTCAAACCCTTGAGCCCCCCACGCCGTCCAATCGGGTGCCAAGTTACCGGAGCCCACACTGCTTGCCCTGCGCGTGACTGAACCCACCCTCGATACCCGGCCGTCCCAGCCTTCGGCGTTCTTGCCGGATGCCGCCGACGTGGCCGCCGCCGCCGGCGGCGACCGCCGGGCGTTCGAACGGGTGTACCGGACACACGTGCCCAAGGTGTACAGCCTCTGTCTCCGCATGCTGGGCGATCGCACGCTGGCCGACGAAGTCACGCAGGATGTGTTCGTGCGGGTCTGGGAGAAGCTCCCGGGCTTCCGCGGGGACTCGGCCTTTGGTACCTGGCTGCACCGGGTGGCGGTGAACGTGGTGCTTACCCGCCGCAAAACCAGCGGCATCCAGCACGGGCGCGCCGCCGACGACGACGCCCTGGAGCTGGCCCCCACGCGACACGAACCCGTGGGTGACCGGCTCGACCTCGAAGGCGCCATTGCGCAGCTGCCGAAGGGCGCTCGTACGGTGTTTGTGCTGCACGACGTACAAGGCTTCACGCACGAAGAGATTGGCGAGCAACTCGGCATTACGCCGGGGGGTAGCAAAGCTCAGTTGCACCGCGCGCGCCTGCTGTTGCGCGCCGCGCTGACCCGATAGGACATCTGCCATGACCACGGAACTCCGCCTCACCACATCCGCTGCCGACTGTGCCCGTTTCGAGGCACAGCTGGGCGCGTGGCTGGAACAGGATTTGGGCACCGCCGACCAGGCCTTCATGACACGGCATCGGTCCAGCTGCGCCACCTGCGACCGCATGGTGCGCGACCTGGAACAGCTCGTAGCCGACGCGGGGGCGTTGTCGGATCTCACCCCGCCCCGTGATCTGTGGCAGGGCATTGAAGCCCGACTGGAAGCGCCGGTTATTCCCATTTCGTCGGTCGCGGCGGCAACGCCGGTCCGTAAAGCCCGCACCGTCTCCGTCCGCTGGTTTGCCGTGGCTGCCACGCTGCTCGTGTCGGTCAGCTCGGCCGTGACGTGGAAATTTGCGCAGTCGCGGAGCGCTGTCGGTGCGGGTGGCTCCACAGTGGCCACACAGTCGCCACAAGACACCGACAGCACCACCGTGGAAACTGATGTGTTGCCCAGCGCGACCGTCGAACTGGCCGTGGGCATGCCGTCGGCCACCACGTCGCGGGGCAGCAGTACGCCCACCCGTTTGGCGTCGCGGTTCAACGACGAGGGTGAAGTGCCTGATGCGCACTCCACCTACGAGCGTGAAATCTCGGCGTTGCGGCAAATCGTGGACGAGCGCTTCGCCGAGCTCGATCCCGGCACAGTCACGGAGTTGCGCCGCAATCTCGATATCATTGACCGCGCCATTGCCGACAGCAAAGCGGCGTTGGCCGGCGATCCACGCAGTGCGCTGGGCTCCACGCAGCTGGACCGCGCGTTGCAAGCCAAGCTCGATCTGCTCCGTCGGGTGGCGCTGCTGTGAACTCGCACATGTCCTTTTCCCGAGTGTCGGCCGTGATGACCATCGCTGCAGGTGCCATGCTCATGGCACCTGCGCCGGCCCTGCAGGCGCAGTCGCGCGATACGACGGTGCGCGTCACCGGCAGCGCCGTGGTGGATGTTACCGTGCGCACTGGCAAGCTCGTGGTACGTGGGGTTGATGGCTCCACCGGCAGTGTGCGCGGCGGCAGCAGCAATTACGAACTGCGCAGCACCGGTGTGTCGCTCACGCTGGTCTCGCGTGACGATACGCGCCGCAATGCACGCGCCGACCGCGACGAGAGCACCATTGAACTCGATGTTCCTCGTGGGGTGCGGCTGGTGGTGTCCACGCTTTCCGCCGACGTAGACGTGCGGGACATCGGCGGCAGTGCGGAAATTCGCACCACCAGTGGTGACATCCAGCTGACCGATGTGTCCGGGCGAGCCATCGTGGAAACCATCTCCGGCGATGTGCGCACCACCGGCAGCGGTGCGCTATTGCGTGTCACTACCGTGAGCGGAGACCTGCGGGTGCGGGAAGCGCGCGGCGAGCTGGATCTGCACACCACCAGTGGCGACGTGAGTGTAAGCGGCGAGCGTATCGGCCGTTTTGCGGTCGAGAGCATGAGTGGAGACATCCAGTTTGACGGGCTGTTCACAACCGATGCCCGTGTACAAGTCAGCACCCACAGTGGCGACGTCACGTTGCGCGTGCCCGATGGGGCGCGTGGAGAACTGTCGCTGTCCACGTACAACGGCGAACTCACGGCCGGTGGCCCGCTCACCCTGCTGCCGGGCGAGTCGTCATCGGCACGGCGTGGGCGCAATACGCGGCGCTATGCCTTCGGGACCGGCCAGGCGCCGGGGGTGTTGCTCGACATTACCACGTTCACCGGCGACGTCCGCCTTGTTCGAGGAGTACGTCCATGACCATTCTGCTTTCGGAGTTCCGTATGCGTTCACGTGTCCGTCCGTTGACCGCCATTGCTACCATCACGGCGGCCTCGCTGCTGTGCGCCACCGCGCTTGCGGCTCAGGATACGCGTCGCGAAAACGCGTTCACCTGGTCGGGCAGTGTCCCGTCGCGCGGCACGCTGTTCATCAAGAACATCAACGGCGGCGTGGAAGTGGAGCGCAGCACCAGCGGCCGCGTGGAAGTCACCGGTGAAAAGCGGTGGCGCCGTGGCAATCCCGATGATGTGCGCATTGAAGAAAAGAAGTCGGGTGACAACGTGGTCATTTGCGCGCTGTACAACGAAGGGGCCACCTGTGACGAGCGGGGGATTCGCTCCGAGCGGCGTATGCGCTGGAACGACCGCAACGACGTGTCCGTGCGTTTCGTGGTGCGGGTGCCGGAAGGCACGCGGGTTGATCTTTCCACCGTGAACGGCGGCATTGAAGTGCGTGACGTGAGCACCGAAGTGCACGCGACCACGGTGAACGGCAGCATCACGGCACGCAGCGCTGGTGGCCCGGTGTACGCCAAGACCGTGAACGGCAGCATCAACGTCTCCATGGGGTCTCTGGGCCGCGCCGACGACCTGGAGTACGAGACCGTGAACGGCGCGATCACCCTCGAGTTTCCCGCCAACTTTGGGGCGGAGCTCGAACTGAGCACGGTGAACGGGCGTGTCTCCACCGACTTCCCCATTACCGTGTCGGGCACGCTCTCCCCGCGTCGGTTGCGCGGCACCGTGGGTGATGGCCGCACCCGCGTGCGCGCCAGCACGGTGAACGGTTCGGTCACGCTGCGAAAAGGGAGCTGACGGCAGCGCACACGCGCCGACCGTGTACGGTGGTGTACAACAGCGGCCGAGTAATGCCTGAAGGGCGTTACTCGGCCGTATGACTTTGGGGGTCATCCAGGAGTTCCGGGAAATACCCTGCGGCTGTTGAGGAGGCGGAGAATGACCTCGTGCGGCCTTTCTAACGAGGCGTGCCACTGCCACCGGTGCGTAGGCCGGCAACGCTGAACTGCATAACGAGGACTGGCCCGTGCAATCGGACAGAGCGTCCAGCGAGGACTGCAACGGTGGAAACGACCGGGACTCTCCACCTCCTCGAGATCCAAAAATCAAAAAATGAACGCCTTGCCGCAGCAGTACGCCGCCCGCCCGTGCCGGAGCCAGTCCTCGTTTGGAGGCCGTGTCCGCCCAATCGGAGCAGTCCTCGTAATGCAATTCCAACGGGACTAGCCACTCGTACTGGTGTATAGGTTTGCACCGGTGATACGGGCCTTTCCCGAACGTTCCGGAAGACCCGATGTTTGAGCGCCGGCCCGCGTGGCCTTCGTAACGGAAGGAGTTCTTCCGTGCAACCGTTACTCGGCCGCGAGTGTTTCGATGGCCGTGGCGAGCGTGAAATCTTTCACCGTAATGCCACCGCTATCGTGGGTGCTGAGCGCGAAGGTGACCTTCGTGTAGCGGATGTCCACGTCGGGGTGATGCTGCTGTTCTTCCGCCACGGTGGCCACGCGCGCGATGAACGCAATGCCGTCGGGGAAGGTGGCAAAGTGATAGCTCTTGGTGATGGTATCACCTTTACGCGACCACCCCGGGAGGGGGCCCAGGCTGCGCTGGATCTCGATGTCGGAAAGCGCGGGAGTAGGGTTCATGAATTGACAGTACGGGGAACGCCAGTCGGTCACAATGGGTCTTGCAACTTCGGTTTTTATTCGGTAGGGTCCAATGCAGGTCGTGACCACCCGCCCGACCATGGCACAATGACAGCTTCCCCTCGCCCCGGCGTTTCGGCGATCCGGCGACAGGAAAGAACAGCAGATACCAAGGAAGAATTACAGACACCCTTCGGTATTGTCAGACCGCTCCCTCTCTTTTGGCGCACCCGACCGTCGATCCCCCCGGCGGATTTTTCGGCCCTGATATTTCGGCATTTATTCGGTTTCTTCCCCATGCCCGTTCTGTCTTCCCTGGCGACAGCTCCCGATTTTTCCTCCATCCCCACCCCTCCCCCCACGCTCAGCCTTGAGGGGCTGCAGGCACAACTGCAGGCGGTGGTCGTGGGTGGCCGTACCGCCGGGGAGCCGTTCAGTACAGGGCTGCCGGCGCTCGACGCGGCGCTGGGGGGCGGTATTCCCCGTGGGCGCATTACCGAACTCACCGGGGCGCTGGCGGTGGGCAAAACCGCGCTGCTGCGACGTGTGGTGGCGAGCGTGCTGCACACGGGGGTGTGGGTGGCCTGGATTGACGCCACCCGCACGCTCACCCCGGCGCCGTGGGCCGATCTGGGGAAGCGCTTCGTGGTCATCCGTCTGCCCGAGGGGAAACGCGCCGCCTGGACCGCCGACCTCCTGCTGCGCAGCGGGGTGTTCGGGCTGGTGGTCATCGACGGGGCCCCGTCGCTGTCGCGGGTGCACGGCGTGCGGCTCGCCCAGCTGGCACGGGAGCGGGACGCCGCCTGCGTGGTGCTGGAGCATATCGCGCCGGGAGCCACCCGTCGCCCCAGTCGGCTGGCCGGCACGGTGCGGGTGCAGGTCGCGCTCGCGACGCCGCCGTCGCTGCAGGAGCCCTCGCGCTGGACCCCATTGGCCACACGACGACGATCACGCACGCTGGTGGCCGAGTCACCGCCGGAACCCATCGGACCACGGCCGTCGGCGTCCCCGGCGGCGCCCCCGTCGGCATTCCTCGCGGCATCCCCAGCCCCCGCCCCCGCCCCCGCCCGCCTGCAGGTCACGGTGGAGAAAGGGGCCTCGCTTCCCAACTGCAAGACCATCGAGGTGGATCGTGTCGTCGTCGTGGCGCGTCGCGTGTGTACGGATTCCGAGATTCCCGATCGGCGCGGGGTGGCGCGAAGCGCGCGTCGTGTCTGGACCGCCCGCGGCAACAGTACCGACGCCAACACCGAGCCCGACCGCCAGCAGCAGGAGCACCCCGTTACCTGGGGGGGACTCGGCGTTGGCGCGCACGACCTGTACGGAATTGACGTTCCGGGGCATCCAGCTCGACTTGCTGCTGGACTCGACCTCCCCGGTGACCGGCTCCCCAGCGACCGGCTCCCCGGTGGCGGCGACCGGCACGAACAGGAACTCGACCGCCGCACCCGCGACTGGACGACGTACAAAGGGCGGCGACGCGCTGCGGAGTCCAGCTTCGGGCGCCGTGGACGGCGCGAAGCCACGCGAAGCAGCCCCGCGCCATTGGGATGACATGCCGCGCGCGCTGGCGGTGGACACCCGCCTGCGCGCCGTCTCGCTGGCCGCCGGGCGCGCCGGTGTACGGGCCGGCATGACCATTCCCGAAGCGCGGGCGCGCTGTGCCGACCTCGATGTGCGCTTGTGGGATGATCACGCGCTGGCCGATGCCATGCTGGCCGCCAGCACGGCGCTGCTCGGGGCCAGCCCCCAGGTCACCCCCGCCGCCGGTACCCCCGGCATGTGGTGGGTGGGAGCGCAGGGCTTCGACGCCCTCGGCGGCGAAGAGCAGCTGGCGCGCACGCTGCTCGTGCTGGCGCAGCAGTGGCACCCCGGCGCGCGCGTGGCCATTGCCGACAGCTGTGTGGCGGCGCGGGCGGCGACGTGGGCGCCGATAGCGGCGGAGAGGAAGCAGGCAACAGGAGGGAGGCCTCCTCATATAACCATCATCCCGCGCGGCGGCTGCGCGCATTATCTCGCGCCGGCCCCGCTGGGGCTCGTGCCCATGGAGCACGAGCTGCGCGAAGGGCTGCAGATGCTGGGGCTGCGCACCGTGGGCGCGCTGGCCGCACTTGAAGCCGGCGATGTGGAGCAGCGCTGGGGGCACACCGGTCTCATGGCGTGGCGACTCGCGCGCGGCGATGACCCACGGCGTCCGGGGCTCGTGCGCGTGGAAGCGGCGCGCAGTGCGAGTGTGGAGTTGCCCAGTGCGGTGGAAAGCGCCGAGCCGGTGCTGTTCGTGTTGCGCGCACAGCTGCAGCGGTTGTTGCACGAGTGTGTGCGCGATGGACGCGCGGCCGCGGCCGTGGCCATTACGCTCGTGCTCGATGCCGGTCGGCAGTATCCCATTGATGACATTGGCAGCGAACTGCGGGGGCATGTGCATGTGCCGGAGACGAGTGATGATACAGCGCAGGGAGCAGGAGGCAGGGGGCAGGAGGCAGGAGGCAGGGGGAGCGTGCTGCCAGGAAGCAGGGAGCAGGGGGAAGGGGTCAGGGGGAAGGACCTTGGGGCGTCGCTGTTGGGCATTCCGCAGCGCACGATTACCCGGGAAGTGCGACCGGCGCGTCCGCTGGCGCGTCTCGAGCCACTTTTCGATCAGTGTCGCTCGCTGTTGGAGCGCTGGAATATTCCGGCCCCCATCATTGGCGTAACCGTCAGCATTCCTGCCACCGCGCCACTCGCGGCCGATCAGGGTGATCTGCTCGTGCCCTCGTGGCGTGATGCCGCCATGAACGCCGAAGCGGTGCTGGCGCGCTTGCGCACGGCCCTCGACCCGGACAATCGCGGGGATGTGGTGGTGCACCCCGAAGCGCGCGATACGCATCGCCCCGAACAGACCGGGGTGTGGAGCAGCGCCGATGCCATTACGCTCGCGGCGGCGCCGTTGCCGGCGGCGGCGGGAACCACCGCATCAGCGCAGGCCACCTCTACCGCCGTGCTGCGCTTGCTCCCCACCCCAGAATGCGTGGAGGTGGAAGCACCCCACGGTGCACCGGCCGCACTCTGGTGGCGCGGGCAACGCCTGTCCTTTACCGCGGTGCATGGCCCCGAGCGACTCAGCGGCGACTGGTGGCGCGGCGATGCGTACGCGCGCGACTACTGGCGCTGCACCGCCCACCCCGAGGGCGAGTATCTGCTCTTCACCAGCGACCACGGCTGGTATGTGCAGGGGTGGTATGATTGAGTTTCCCCGCATGGGAGAGCGGGTTGCCGGTAGGCGGCAATCACCGCACCACCGGCACCGTCAACCGGCACCCCTCACCAGCGAACTGCATGCGCTGCGCACCCGCCGCCGGCACCCGCTCAAAGCTCGGCGCATCCGCCCCGGCGACCGACAGGCGCAGCGACCACCCCGCCGGCAACTCGAACGCCACCGGCCGGATGCGCACCGTCGCCTGGCCGGCGCCAATACGCTGCACGCCTTCCGTGAGCAGCCGCACACGCCCTGAGCGATCGACCGACTCCACGTAGACATGCAGCGCCGCCTCCGGTGCGTCGAGCGCCACCCGACAGACGAACTCCGGCGCGCCGAAAACCGACAGCGGTGCCTCCAACGCGGCGGACTGCCACGAGATCACCCCCCGCGCGTCGGATCGATCAGGGGCATCGACGGGTCGCGCGAGCCCAGTCGTCCAACGCGTGTTCTTTCCGGTGGATGCCGAAAAGTCCACCGTCAGTGAACGCGGGGCACTCGCCGCGGCCGTACTCACCAATTGCTCGCCAACCAGATAGAGCGTGCGTGGTGCGGTAACCGGCCAGCGTTCGGCCGACGTCCACGCCTCGGTGCCCGCGACATACCACGACATGCGCGGAACCGCTGGGGCATTACGCTCCACCAGGTGACGCCGAAAGAACGCGACCACGGCGTCGAGATCGACCGTCGCGCGTTCGCTGTCGTCGCGACGCAACGGGCTGGCGTTGCTGGTGCCTTCGTGCGCCCACGGCCCAATCACCGCTTCGCGTATCGGCATCTGCTCAACGGCTCGGAGCACCGCGTCGGCCGTGGCACCATCCCACCAGCTGCCCCAGATGCCAACAACCGCCGAGGTCGCGGCCAACGCGGCAGCGTGGCCAGCGGGACCGAGTGAATCCGCCGGTGGACCACTCCGGCCGAATCGATCACTCCCGCGGCGCACGGCCACGACACTCCCCGCCACATCCGTCGGCGGACGGCGCTGCTGCAGCGACGTGAGCAGCACACCGGTGCTGTCGTCGTCGATCGGCTGCACCCCGCGAATACCGAGCCGGGCGAGACGCGGGAAAAGTTCGGGAAACCTGCCGTGATCAAGCGCATCAACCGAGCGGCTCCATGAACTGACGAAACCCACGTTGCGCACATTGCCGGGCGCGATGATCTCGTCAACCAGATTCCACTCCAGCTCACGCGCAAGGACGGCGCGGAGGGCGGGCCGACCAGCCCCCGCCGCCAGCAGTGCGGTGGTCCCCTCATACGACACACCGGTCGCCCCAACGGCGCCATTGGACCAGCGTTGCGCGACGATCCAGTCAATGACCGGCCCCATGTCGCGCACCTCGCCCTCCGACCATGGCCACGGCCACTCGCCCCCCGACGCGCCCGTGCCGCGGACGTCGGTCACCACCACAGCGAAGCCTGCCGTTACCAGTTTCTCGACGATTGCCTCACGAGGGCCCATCGGGACCGTGTTGTTCCGCGTCCCACCGCGCAGGTGGAAGCTCCTCCAATAGCGGGTCTGGATGAACACCACGGGCACCCCGCCGTCCGGAACAACGGGCGGCAGAATCACATCGGCGGCGATCCGGACGCTGTCCGCCGCCATGATGCCCTGGTGCGTCACGACCGCCGGCACGGCATGGCAGGCAGAAAGGAGTGCCGCCGCAGCGAGCCATGAGAACGCCGCGCGTGTTCGAGACTGCAAGAATGCGTTCACGTGCTTGATATGCTATGGGATTTATCTTATATATGATTCTACATATATCAACACATTGAACAGCAGGCGCAACCCCTACCCTGGCCGCCCTTGTCGCTCCGCTACGCCGTTCTTGGGTTTCTGACCATCCAGCCGTTCAGCGGCTACGACATCAAGCGCTACTTCGACAACTCCGTCAAACACTTCTGGAGCGCGGATCAGGCCGCCATCTATCGCACACTGAACGACCTGGAACGCGACCAGCTGGTGAGCTACGACCGTGTCGAACAGCAGCATCGGCCGGACCGGAAGGTTTATCACATCACCCCCGCTGGCGTCGCAGAACTCGACGCATGGCTGGCCACCCCGGCCGCCCCGGTCGTGCGTCGCGAGCCGTTGCTGCTCAAGCTGTTCTTTACCGGACGGCTCGACCCCGCCGGACTCGGCACAGTCCTGCAGTCCGAGCTCACCGCCGTCGACGACGAATTGGCGGCGTTCAAAGCGATCCTCACGTCAATCGAGCGCGACCGCGCGGATGTGCTCGGCCAGCTGGGCGAAGGTGAAGCCGCTGACGCGTACCGTCGGGTGCTCGTCGGCCCGCTCATCACACTTACCAATGGTCTCCGACTCGGCCTCGCCTATCGCGACTGGCTACGGGGGCTCGGTGAGGCAAAGGATCAGGGCACGCTGACTGACACCGCGATGCTGGCCGAGCTTCATCGACTCGTAGACCAGGTCGATGACCATCCGGGACGACCGCCTACGACTGTGGCAAACGCCAACCACCGTGCAACGCCAACGGAGACGTCGTACTGACGTCTCCGTTTTTCATTATGAAGCGATTTCAGGCCTTACTGAACCTGGTGAATCACCCGAACCGCCCCGCCACATAATCGGCCGTGCGCGTATCCCGCGCTGCCTCAAACAGCTGCGGTGTGAGCCCGAACTCCACCAGCTCGCCCATGAGCATGAAGCCGGAGTACGTGGACACGCGCTGCGCCTGCTGCATGTTGTGCGTCACCACAATGATCGCCCGCTCGCTGGCCAACCGCAGCATGAGCGCCTCAATGTGCTCCGTGGCCACCGGGTCCAGCGCAGAGCACGGCTCGTCCATGAGCAACACCGCCGGCCGCGTGGCCAAGGCCCGCGCAATGCACAACCGCTGTTGCTGCTCCGGCGACAGTCGCAGCGCCGACGTGTGCAACCGGTCCTTGAGCGCCTCCCACAACCCCACCGCCTGCAGCACTTCTTCCACCAGCACCGTGGCATCACTGCGCGACAACGTGCCATGCAACCGCGGGCCGTACGTGAGGTTCTCCGCCACACTGAGCGGAAACGGATTGGGACGCTGAAACACCATCCCCACCAGGCGCCGCAGCTCCTGCACCGGCAACTGCGCACCAAGCACATCCTGCCCCGCCACCTGCACCTGCCCTTGCACGCGCACGCCGGGCACCAGGTCATTCAATCGGTTGATGCACCGCAACAACGTGCTCTTTCCGCATCCAGACGGACCAATCAGCGCCGTGATGGTGCGATCGGGGATCTCCACCGACACCTTGGTCAACGCCTGAAAGGCGCCATAATGCAGATCCAGATCGCGTACCGCCACCACCGTCGGCGGCGCCGGCACATCCGCCGCCGGCAACACGTACCGATTGATTCGCCGCGCACTGCCCTGCTGCGCTACCACTGGCATCGCTGTCGTCATCGTCATCTCAGCCGAATTGACCCGCAAGATAGGCGCGCGTTTTGGGGTGCGACGCCGCGTTGAACAGATCCGGGGTGGGCGCCGTCTCGATATGTTCGCCCATCAAGAAGAAGCTCGTGGTATCACACACCCGCTCGGCCTGCCGCATGGTGTTGGTCACCAGCACGAACGTGATGCGTTCCTTGAGCGTACGCATGGTCTCTTCAATACGCGCCGTGGAGATGGGATCCAGCGCCGAGCACGGCTCGTCCAGCAACACCACCCCCGGGTCGAGCGCCAGCGTGCGCGCCAGACAGAGCCGCTGCTGCTGCCCGCCGGAGAGTTGCATCCCCGACAGCGACAGACGCGACGAGACTTCATCCCACAGGTGCACCGCTCGCAACGATCGCTCCACGATGGCATCGAGCGCCGCCTGCTCCCGCACGCCGGCAATACGCGGCCCATAGGCCACGTTCTCGTAAATGCTGCGCGGCAGCGGCTGCGGCGTGGCGAACACAATCCCCATCCTTCGTCGCAGACGAGCCAGACCGTGGGCATCCACCACCACGCCGTCACCCAAAATTGCCTCCCCATCCAACGCAATACGCCCGTCGGCCGTGGCGCCATCAAGCTCCACACTCATGCGATTGAGCGTGCGCAGGAATGACGTCTTCCCGCTCCCCGCCGGGCCGATGATGCCGTGAATACTGCCCGGCGCAATGCGTAGCGACATGGGCTGCAACGCCACATGCGCGCCGTAGCGGATCGTGAGATCCGTGACGTCGAGCGCGCAGGCGCTCGCCGGTGCCTCAGTCGCCCAGGTCACCGATACCGCCGCGTCATGCGGTGCATCAGGCTGTACGCCATGATATTGAGCAGCAGGATCGTCACCACCAGCACGGCCGCCGTGCCGTACGCCTTCTCGTCGGAAATCCCTTCCATGGTGAGCGTGTAGAAGTGCACACTCATGGTACGGGTGGACGAGAACAGCGACGTGGGCATCTCCAGCGCCACGCCGGCCGTAAAAATCACCGCCGCCGTTTCGCTGATCGCGCGCCCCACGCCCAGTACCACGCCCGTGGCCACACCCGGCGCCGCCACGGGCAACACCACCGTGCGTATGGCGTCCCACTTGCTGGCCCCCAGCGACTGCGCCACATGCCGGAATTCCCGCGGCACCGCCCGCAGCGCCTCTTCGGCGGTGCGAATGATCGTGGGCAGAATCATTGCACCGAGCGTGAGGCCGCCGGAAAGAATGGACCATCCCAACCCCAACGTGGTGACAAAGAATGCGAAACCAAACAGACCGAAGATGATGGACGGCACTCCGGCCAGGCTTTCCGTACCACTCCGGATAATCCGCGACACGCGCCCCTCCGCCGTGTACTCGGCCAGGTAAATCGCCGCCCCCAGCCCTATCGGTGTTGCCAGCAGCACGCCGGCTGCGGTGACATACAGCGTGCCCACAATCATGGGCCAAATGCCGCCTTCAGCACCCGACCGACTGGGCGCCTGGCTCAGGAAGTCCCACGTGACCTGCGAGAGGCCGCGCTGCATGACGAAGACGATAATGAGCACCAGCAACGCCAGCGTAAGCAACGTGGCCGACCACAAAGCCACGGTCGCCACGCGCTGTACCAGCAACGCGCGACCGGTTGATGGCGCCGTGGGACCGCCGGGATTGCGAACCGCCTCCGAAAACGCCGGCGACGTTGGTCGCGACATCGTTGGCACCGTCATGTGTGCCCCGTACGTCGCGCCCGCCCGGCGAGTGCATTCAAGCCGAGCGTAACGACGAACAGCACAATGCCCGTGGCAAAAAGCGCCTGCTCATGCTCTCCCGAGGCATATCCCATTTCAAGCGCGATGTTGGCGGTGAGGGTACGCACCGGGTCGAGCAGGGACCCCGGAATGAGCACACTGTTGCCCGCCACCATGATGACCGCCATGGTTTCGCCCACGGCACGCCCCATGCCGAGGATGACGCCGGCCACAATGCCCGTGCGTGCCGCCGGCAGCACCACGCCAACGATGGTTTGCCATTGCGTGGCGCCCAGCGCATACGATCCATCGCGATAGGCACGCGGCACCGCCTCGATGGCATCTATGCTGATGCCAATGATCGTGGGGAGCACCATGATGGCCAGCAGAATGGAGGCCGCCAGCGCGGAATACCCGCTGCCGCCCAGCCATGCCTGCTCGCGGATGAACGGCACCAGCAGTTCCATCCCAATGAAGCCGTACACGACCGACGGGATGCCCGCGAGCAACTCGATCATGGGTTTGAGCAGACGGCGCCACTTTTTGGACGCCAGTTCCGCCAGCGTCACCGCGCACGCCAACCCCAGCGGCACGCCCATGAGCAACGCCCCCACGGTCACCATGGCAGACCCGGCAATCATGGGGAGCAATCCGAACTGCCCCTTAGTGGGCGCCCACGTCGCGCCGGCGATCATGTTGAGTACGCCGTGGTTCACGAACACGGGCAAGCCTTCGCGCGCAATGAACAGCGCAATCAGCGCCAGCGTCCCCACGGCACTCATGGCGCAGAGCAGGAGGATGCGTTCAATCAGCTTGTCTCGCATCTGATGCTCAGGGCGTCAGCGAGACAGGAGCCAACCCTTCATCGCGGGCAATCTGCTGCCCACGCGGCGACAAGACAAAATCGAGAAACTGTCGCGCCGCGCCCGTGACTTCACCGCGCGACACAAAGAGGAACGGTCGCTGCAGCCGGTATTGGCCACTGGCAATCGTGAATTCCGAAGGCACCACACCCTCAATCGCCAACGCCCGCACGCGGGCATCCACCTGACTGAACGTCACATAGCCGATGGCCTGGGGATCTTCTGCCACCATTTTCCGCAGGCCGCCCGAGTACGCCGTCACCAGCGCCCGTACATCAATGGAGTGACCGTCCGTCAGCACCAGATGTTCAAAGGCATCACGGGTGCCTGAGCCTTCTTCCCGCGTGATCACCGTAATGGGGAGGTCCGCACCACCCAGGGCGCGCCACGAGCGGATTTGTCCGGTGTAAATCGCGCGCAACTGCGCGAGCGACAGTGCCGTGAGCGGATTCGTGGCATGAACAATGACAGCAATGCCGTCACGGGCCACCGTAATGGCCTGCAGCCCCGCTGCTTCCTCCGCATCCAATGCCCGAGAACTCATACCTAGCTGTGCGGTTCCCTGACGGGCGGCCCGGATGCCGGCCGTGGAGCCACCCGCCTGTACCGTCACGTGGCTGCTGCCACTGGCACCGGCATAGACCTCCGCCCACCGTTCTGCAAACGGTTGTACCGACGTGGAACCAGCCAAAACGACGTTCGTTGCCGGGAGCGGACGAGCGCCGCTGCCCGAACACGCCGACAACAAGACCAGCAAAAGAGCAGGCGGGGAAATCCGCATACAGAAGCCCATCCTCTAGCATACCGGTGAGCGGCCCCCCCGCAGCGCACCGAACGTCACGAATGGGTCACGGAGCACCCCGCGCGCCAGCGTACACCATTGCCCCACTGACTTGTCGGAAAATTCCTGCTCGACCGTTGACCCTTTGTCCTCCATGCTAATCTGATGTCTTCGTCCAACGCCGGAATAACGCCTGCGCCTGCCGGCACGCCGCCATCGACCGCCTGGCACACGCTGACGGCGACCGCTACGGTGGAGTCGCTGCACACGAATGTGCACACCGGTCTTGGCATGCCCGATGTGCAGCGACTACGCGCTGAACACGGCGACAACGTGCTGGAGACGGCCGTAAAGCGCGGACCGCTTCGCATGCTGCTCGCGCAGTTCACCGATGTCATGGTGCTGGTGCTGCTCGCGGCGGCGGCTATCGCCGCCTTTGTGGGCGACCCGGAAGACATCATCGCGATCATCGCGATCGTGCTGCTCAACGCCACCCTCGGCTTCGTTCAGGAATACCGCGCCGAAAAGGCCATGGCAGCGCTTGGCGCAATGGCCGCCGCAACCGCCCGCGTGCGACGCGAAGGGGCGGAACATACCATTGCCCCGCAGGAACTGGTGCCCGGCGATATCGTGCTACTGGAGGCCGGCACCGTCGTACCCGCCGATCTGCGGCTGCTGGAACTTGCGCAACTGAGCGTGGAAGAAGCGGCACTTACTGGCGAGTCGCTGCCAGTACAAAAGACCACCGCGCCGACGCTCGACGCAGATGCTCCGTTGGGCGACCGCACCGCGATGGTGTACAAGGGTACGAACATCGCCAGCGGCCGTGGGGTTGGTGTAGTAGTAGCCACCGGCATGCGTACCGAACTGGGGCGCATTGCCGCACTGCTGCGCGCTGATACCCATCTCCAGACGCCGCTGCAGCAGCGCCTGACGTCGTTGGGCCGATGGCTCGCCGTCACAGTGCTGGTCGTGTGCGTTGCCATTTTCGTGACAGGACTGATCCGCGGCGAACCCGTCGTGCTGATGTTCATGACGGCCGTCAGTCTGGCGGTGGCGGCCATTCCCGAGGCACTGCCCGCCGTCATTACGGTATCACTCGCGCTGGGTGCGCGGCGCATGGTCAAGCACCATGCCCTCATTCGCCGGTTGCCCGCCGTGGAGACGCTTGGGTCGGTCACGTATGTCTGTACCGACAAGACCGGCACTCTTACCGAAAACCGCATGCATGTGGATGCGGTGCGCACGGTGGACAATCAGCCCGGTGAGTCTTTGGCAGCGGCCGTACCGCTGAGTGAGGCACCGCTTGCCTTTGCCCAGGCCCTCACACTGTGCACCGACGTGCAGTTGACGAAAGACGGGGCCCTTTTGGGTGACCCCACCGAAACGGCTTTGGTACGTTGGGCAGCCGAGCAGGGCGTTGAAATGTCATCCCTGCGCACTGCGTGGCCGCGTACCGGGGAACTACCGTTCACCTCCGAACGGGCCCGCATGACCACCGTACATGCCACGGCCAATGGCGCGCATCGTGTGGCGTGTACCAAGGGGGCCCCCGAACGGGTCATTCCGGCGTGCACTCGCATGTGGCAACAGGGGGCGCTCGTTCCGGTTGATGCCGCGGCGGTGATGGCATACGCCGAGGCGATGGCGGCAAGCGGCTTGCGGGTGTTGGCGATGGCAATCAACAGCGACCAGCAACCGACTGGCGCGGCCATCGAATCGCTGGAAGATCAGCAGGTACTGCTGGCGCTGGTGGGGTTGCTTGATCCCCCGCGCGCAGAAGCCCGTGAAGCGGTACGCACCTGCCATACGGCCGGCATTCGGGTGGTCATGATCACCGGCGATCATCCGGCCACCGCGCGTGCCATTGCGTCCCGTCTGGACATCATCAAAGACGGCGTGGGCGACCAGGAGGTGCTGACCGGTGCAGTGCTGCGGACGCTTGATGACGAAGCGTTGCTGGCGCGGGTGGAACATGCGCGTGTCTACGCCCGGGTGACTCCGGAAGACAAGCTGCGTATCGTGACCGCACTGCAGTCGCGCGGTGAATATGCCGCCATGACCGGCGATGGCGTGAATGACGCCCCGGCGCTGAAGCGGGCGAACATTGGCATTGCCATGGGGCGTGGTGGGACCGATGTGGCCCGCGAGGCCGCCGATATGGTGCTGCTCGACGATAACTTCGCCACCATTGTGGTGGCCGTGCGCGAAGGGCGCCGCATTTACGACAATATCCGACGCTTTGTGCGCTTTGTCCTGTCCACCAACGCCGGTGAGATCTGGACGCTCTTTCTGGCGCCGCTCATTGGTTTGCCACTCCCCCTTCTCCCCATCCACATTTTGTGGATGAATCTCGTCACGGATGGACTCCCCGGGCTGACGCTGGCTGCGGAGCCCGCCGAAGCGGACATCATGGAGCGCCCCCCGCGTCCACCGCAGGAAAGCATCCTGGCGCACGGTCTCTGGCAGCACGCCGTTTGGGTGGGGTTGCTCATGGCGGCGCTGGCACTCGGCACCCAAGCCTGGGCCATTCGCACAGGGCATGGCCACTGGCAGACCATGACGTTCACCGTTCTCACCGTCTCGCAGCTCACACATGTTTTGGCTATTCGCTCGGAGCGTACATCACTGTTCCGACTTGGCTTGCTCAGTAACCCGTTGCTGCTGCTGGCGGTGGGGGCGTCGCTGGGGCTGCAGCTAGCCATCATCTACGTACCCGTTTTGAATTCACTATTCCGTACTGAGCCGCTCAGTGCGGGTGAACTCGTGCTCTGTTTAGCCGTCTCCACGGTAGTCCTTCTTGCGGTAGAATTGGAGAAGTACCTGATCCGTCGCCGAGGATTGTATGCCGACCCTGCTCGTTCCCCTTGATGGATCGCCGCTGGCCGAGGCGGCACTGCCCGTAGCCATTGGCCTTGCCCGACACATGCGCGCAACGCTGCATCTGGTCAGCGTGCTCGAAGTCTCGCCGTGGCGGTACGCCACCGGAGGGGCGCCAGTGGCTGATACTCAGCTGACGCGTGAGCATCAGGCCGAGTGGCGAACCGCGATGGCCGGGAAACTCGAGGCCTGCCGTGTCCGGATCGCGGCGCTACCAGACGCCCCGCCGACCGTGGTCAGCATTGTCGCCGGACCGGTTGTTGAGTGCCTGTTGGAGCAGGCGCGCAACGTTGACGCCACCATGTTCGTGCTGACCACGCACGCCCGTGGCGGCGTCTCCGCAGTGTGGATGGGTTCCATTACCGAGGCGCTCGTGCGGCAATCGCCAGTCCCGGTGCTCGCCGTCCGGCCGGATGTTCAGGCCGCTGCGGATAACGAGGGACACAACGAGTGGACCCCTCGCCGCGTGCTTGTCCCGCTAGATGGGACAGCACCTGGGGAACAGGTGTTGGAGCCGTTACAGGCCTGCCTGGGCAAAAATCCGGAATACGTGCTGATGCGAGCCGTTTCGCCACTCCCTCCAATGCTGCGGGCGATTGCCACGGGCGAGGAGTACGATCGGGATCTCGTACGGCAGCGTGACCTTGTCGCCGAGTATCTGCGGGGTACCGAAGCGCGACTCCGTGCACAGGGGACGACGGTGTCGCACTGTGCCCATGTGGAGTTGGATCCCCCGCGCGGCATTAACGACTGTGCCGAGGGGTATAACGTTGATCTGATTGCGTTGGCCACGCATGGACGTGGTCCCGTGGGTCGCTTTTTGCTGGGCAGCGTCGCGGACAAGGTGTGGCGAACCGCGACACGACCAGTGCTGCTCTTCCGGGTGGCAATCCCTGAGGCGTTGTAGTGCTGGGAGAGCTGCTACTTCGCTTTGTTCTCGCCGCCGTGATTGTCATCGCGGCCGGCACGGTACTGGCGCGCAGTGGTGATGTCATTGCCGCGCGCACCAAGCTGGGGGGCGCATGGGTGGGGTCCATTTTTCTGGCCCTCGCCACGTCGCTCCCGGAAATCACCACCGATATTGCGGCCGTACGCATGGGCGCGGTTGATCTGGCGGTGGGCGATCTGTTCGGCAGCAGTATGGCCAACATGCTCATTCTGGCGCTGATCAGCCTCGCACCGGCAGGGGTCGATCTCTTTCGGCGAGCGGCACTCGACCACGCGTTGTACGCCAGCCTGGCCATTGTGATGACACTGCTGGCAGCCATGGCGCTGCAAACGCGCGCCACGGCGACCGTCGCCGGTATCGGCGTCAGCTCCGTGATTCTCGTCGCGACCTACATCGTGACGTCGAGCTTTGCCTTCCGCCATAGCACCGTCACCCGAGAAGCTGGCGAGGTGATGGAGATGGCGCGATCCGGCGACCCCGCCACTTTGGATCATGTGTCCTCCACCTCTTTACGACTCGCGATTCTGCAGTTTCTTGCGGGCGCTGCGGTGGTCGTGCTGGTCGCGCCGCAGTTTGCCCATGCGGCCGAAGGACTGGCCGAAGTAAGCGGTGCAGGACGCACATTTGTCGGGACGTGGCTCGTGGGGCTCTCTACCTCGCTGCCGGAACTGGTGACCTCCATGGCCGCCATCCGATTGCGCGCCTTCGATCTGGCGGTTGGAAACCTGTTCGGCAGTAACGCCATGAACATGACCCTCTTCGCGCTGCTGGACGTGGTGAATGGTGGCGTGCCCGTGCTGTCGATTGCTGCTCCCGCACATCTCCTGACGGCCTTGACGGCGACGCTGCTCACAACCATTGCCCTGGGCACCTTGGTCCTTCGATTCAAGCGCGTCGCGAGCGTCCGTGAACCCGGCAGTCTGCTGATTGTCGGAGGATATGTGGCAGGGCTCGCGCTCTTGTTCTGGCATACCCAGTGATTCCCCATGTGCGCGTTGCGCTGAGCACCATGCGTCTATCCCGGTGGTCTTTCGTTCTGTGGTTGAGTGCAGCCACCATGCTGACGGCGGGGTGTCGTCGCACATCACCTGCGGATCGTGCCAGCAGGCAGCCACCAGCATTGGTCAACGCCACCGTCCTCATCTCGCTTGATGGCTTTCGGGCCGACTACCTCAACCGTCCAGCCGCTGTCCGCCTGCGCCTACTGGCCGCGCGCGGTGTGCGCGCCGAACGGCTGATTCCCGCCTTCCCCAGCAAGACCTTTCCCAACCATTACACCATTGTCACCGGGCTGTATCCGGAGCACCATGGGATCGTGGCCAACACCATGCGCGACGAGCGCATTGGCACCACGTTCACCATCGGCGACACCACCATTGCCCGCGACCCGCGCTGGTGGGGCGGTGAACCCATCTGGAATACCGCCGAGCGGCAAGGCGTCCGCACGGCCGCCTTCTTCTGGCCTGGCAGTGACTACGCCGTGAACGGGCGGTATCCCACCTACTACACGCCGTACGACGGGAGTATTCCCAATCGCACGCGTGTGCAGCGCGTGCTCGACTGGCTCACGCTGCCGGTGGCAGAGGCGCCACGCTTCGTGACGCTGTACTTCAGTACGACCGACGACGTGGGGCACAAACACGGACCGCGCACGCCACAGGTGGACGCGGCCATTGCCCACGTGGATTCATTGGTCGGTGCGCTGGTGGACGGGTTGGCGGCACGACGGCTCACGGAGCGTGTGAACCTCGTGGTGGTGTCCGATCATGGCATGACGGAAGTGGACAGCACACGGGTCATCCGACTCGACGAGTATGTGGACTTGGCCGACATGGAGGTGGTGGACTGGATGCCCGTCACTGCCGTTACCCCCAAGCCAGGGAAGCTGGCGTCGGTGTACAACGCGCTCCGCCGGGTACCGCACCTTCAGGTGTACCACAAAGACAGTGTGCCGGAGCGCTTTCACTATCGCGCCAATAGCCGCATAACCCCGCTGGTGCTGCTGGCCGATGAAGGGTGGACCATTAGCAGCAGTGAACGCCTGCGACTATCCGGCCCACCAGTGGGCGCGACCCACGGCTACGACAACATGCTGCCCAGCATGGGTGCCCTGTTTCTGGCGGCCGGGCCCGATATCCAGCAGGGACGCGTGATTGGCCCCGTGGCCAACGTGCATGTCTATCCCCTACTGGCCCGGCTCCTGGGCGTCCGGCCAGCACCACACGATGGCGCGGCCGACTCACTCCACATTACTCGCTGGGAGTGAAGGTTTCCGATTCGGTGGTGGCCAGCGGCTTTCCCTCGTGATCGGAAATCAGGACCCACACCGTGCGTGACCGCTTGGAGTACAGCAGGCGCACGGTGACATCGCGCGGGTTCTGCTTGAAGGCGAAGTGAAAGTGGAAGCTCGTATCGAGTGCTTCACGTATCACGCCTTCCTTGAAGCGCCCGTAGAACTCCTGCACGCGCGTGCACGGCGCAATTTCCGTAAAGAATTGCTTGCCAATGGCGTCTTCCTGCTTCAGCGACGCCAGTCGCGACTCCACGGCGTTGTAGTGCAGAATGCGCCCGCTCGAATCGAGCTGGATCATGCCGTACGGCAAACGATCCAGCTCTTCGGCGTTCATGCGATCGGCGGCCTCAAGGACCTGATCGATCTGCTGCTTGTAGCGATTGGGCATCGGTGCGGACGGGGGCGTACAGGGGAGGATCCCTGAAGAATAACGAGGCGTCGCAGGCCAGCGGGAATCCCCCCTGATCCGGGCGCCCACGCGCCTCTTTCTTCGGTGTATATTCGGTCTCTATGCAGTACGCCGAACTTCATGCCCATTCTGCCCTGTCGCTGCTCAACGGGGCCTCCCTCCCCGAGGACCTTGCCGAGCGCGCCGCCCAGCTCGGATATACCGCGCTGGCCCTCACCGACCATGACGAGATGGGGGGCGTGGTACGCTTTGGCACCGCCTGCGACACCCTCCACCTTGGCGGCATTCTTGGCGCACAGCTCACCGTGCGCATGCCGCAGCTGAACGGCCGCGGCGGCGAGCGCTCCACCCATCTGGTCCTGCTGGCGGAAACGCGACAGGGCTACCGCAACATTGCCTCCCTCGTCACCCGCGCCCGCATGGACAGTGAGCGGGGGTGCCCGAGTGTACCCTGGGCGCTCGTCACACGCCATGTGGACGGGGTGACGGCCCTCACCGGCTGCCCGCGCGGCTGGATTCCGCAGCTGCTCGCCGAAGGCCTCCCCGATCAGGCGTGGACGGCCGCCACCGAGTTGCGTGATGTGTTTGGCGAACATCTCGCCGTGGAATGCTGGGATCACCGACTCCCCGAAGAGCGCGCACTCGTCAACCAGCTCCGCCCGCTCGCCCGCCACCTGGGCGTGCCGTGGGTGGTCACCAACCATGTGCACTACGCCACCCCCGACCAGCGCCTTGTACACGACGTGCTGCACACGCTCCGCCACCAGCGCACCCTCGACACCATGGGCACGCGCCTCAAGCCCAACGCCGAGTGGGCGCTCAAGCCCATCGCCCGCATCTATCAGCGCTGGCGTGGCGCCGAAGAAGGCATTCGAGCCTCCGTTGCCATTGCCGAACGGTGCGCCTTTCGGTTGCAGCAGCTCAAGCCGAGCATGCCGGCGTTTCCGTTGCCACCCGGCGTAAGCGCGCAGGAGTACCTCGCACGACTCGTTGAACAGGGCGCGTATGAACGCTGGGGCACTGCGCGGACGCCCAAACATGACCGCCAGCTTGCCCACGAACTCGGCATGATCCGCAAGCTCGATCTGGCCGGATTCTTTCTCATTGTGTGGGACATTGTGCGCTTCGCGCGACGCGAGGGCATTCTCTGTCAGGGGCGTGGCTCGGCGGCCAACTCCGCCGTCTGTTATTGCCTCGGGATCACGGCCGTTGATCCCATTCGCATGGAACTGCTCTTCGAGCGGTTTCTGAGTGAAGAGCGCAAGGAACCGCCCGATATCGACATCGATTTCGCGCACCGCGATCGCGAACGCGTGTTGCAGTACGTGTACAACCGCTACGGACGCGAACACGCGGCCATGGTGTGCGAACAGATCAGCTGGCGCGGACGCAGTGCCGTCCGCGATGCCGCCCGCGTGCTGGGGTTCAGTACGCAGCAGGCCGATGCGCTGGCAACGCTGAGCGATCGATTCAGCGCCAAAAGCACCGCCGCGGCGCTGCGTACCGATGCCCCACCACCGGAGTCACCCACAACGCCACTGACCAGCGACACGGCGCCGGCCGCCCACACACCCACACCCACACCTACACCTACACCTACACCTACACCTACACCTACACCTACACCAAACGCGCAACGCCTCCCCAAGGGCGTCACCGAACGTGATGCCACATGGGCACAGCGCATTGATCTGCAGGCCGAGCGCAAGCTGGCCAACGATGAACGCGCGCAGTTGGGCCCACTGGCCAAGGGCGCGGAAAAGCCCACGCACGCCGAGTATGTGGAGGGGCGCAATCGCGCCACCGGCACGCGCGATCAGAGCAGTGGGCGGGAACTGCTGCAGCGCGCCGGGCTCGACCCCGACGACCCGCGCGTGCAACAGCTCGCGCGCGTGGTAGACGGACTGCATCTGCTGCCGCGACATCGCTCCATTCACGTGGGCGGGTTCATTCTTACCGAAGAACCGCTGGGGAGCCTTGTACCGCTTGAGCCGGCCTCCATGCCCGGGC
The DNA here is from genome assembly GCF_000695095.2 of Gemmatimonas phototrophica. Classification (NCBI taxonomy): domain Bacteria; kingdom Pseudomonadati; phylum Gemmatimonadota; class Gemmatimonadia; order Gemmatimonadales; family Gemmatimonadaceae; genus Gemmatimonas; species Gemmatimonas phototrophica. The sequence continues at coordinate 3,387,953 of NZ_CP011454.1, forward strand.
GCACGGTGATTCAGTGGGAGAAGGACGATCTCGACCCCGTGGGGCTGGTGAAGATCGACCTGCTGGGGCTGGGCATGCTCACCGTGGTGCAGGATTGCCTGCTGTATATCCGGCACACGCGCAACGTGAACATCGATCTCGGTCAGCTCGACATGAGTGATCAGGCCGTGTACGACGTGATGTGCCGCGCCGATACCGTGGGGCTGTTCCAGATTGAAAGTCGGGCGCAGATGAACACGCTGCCGCGCCTCAAGCCCCGCTGTTTCTATGATCTGGTGGTAGAAGTGGCGCTCATTCGCCCAGGGCCCATTCAAGGAGAAATGGTGCACCCCTACCTGCGCCGGCGCGCGGGATTGGAGCCTATTACGTATCCGCATCCAAGTGTGGAGCATGTGCTGCGACGGACGCTGGGCGTGCCACTCTTTCAGGAGCAGGGGATGCAGGTGGCGATTGCCGCCGCCGGCTTTACGCCCGGCCAGGCCGATGTGCTGCGACGCGCCATGGGGCACAAGCGCTCACGCGAGCGCATGGCCGCCATTTGCGAAGAGCTCATTGCCGGCATGGCGCGCAACGGGATACCCGAAGAGACCGCGCGCCGCATCTACAATCAGATCAATGCCTTTGCCGACTACGGATTTCCCGAGAGTCATGCCGCCAGCTTTGCGCTGATTGTGTACGCCACCGCCTGGCTGCGGCACTATTACGCCCCCGAGTATCTGTGCGCCATCCTCAACGCACAGCCCATGGGCTTCTATGCCCCTGGCACGCTCATTGAAGACGCCAAGCGTCACGGCGTGGAAGTGCGCCCCATCGATCTCACCAGGAGCGTGTGGGACCACAGCCTTGAGCTCTCAGACGGCCGCACCCTGATTCCCAACGACGGCACCGTGCGAATGGCCCAACCCACAACCCACAACTCAAACGCACACCCCCAAACTGATCAGTTTCGCCCCCACGCGCCTGCGCCGGCTGTGGCCGTCCGCCTCGGCGTCCGCCTCATCCGCGGCCTCGGCGCCAAAGCCCGACGCGCCCTCGAGGCCGCCCTGCACCACGGCCCATTCACCAGTATTGACGACGCCGTGCGCCGCGTGTCGCTCGACAAGAGTGCCTGGCGACATCTGGCCGAAGCAGGGGCATTCGACAGCATGTTTGCGCACGAGCCGCCGGACCGACGGCGTCGGGTGGCATTGTGGGAAGTACTCGCCGCCACCCGCGGACCGGAGTTGCCGCTCGCGCCGCGTGCCGCGCCCGCCCCTGCCCCGCAGCTTCCCGCGTACGCCCCCGTCGAGCTCACCGAAGCGGATTACCGTATGACCGGCCTTTCGCTGGCCGGGCATCCCATGAAGCATGTCCGTGAACATCTCGCGCTCAATGGCGTGCTCACGGCAGCCGCGGCACAGACGCAGGGCACGGACGGGCAGCCCGTTGCGGTGGCGGGCCTCGTGATCTGCCGTCAACGCCCCGGCACCGCCAAGGGGTTTGTGTTTCTCACCCTCGAGGACGAAACGGGCATGATCAACGTTGTCATCACGCCCGATCGCTTTGAGCAGCATGCGCTCCTCATTTCCACGTCACCGCTACTGCTCATTCGCGGCACGCTCCAGGTGGAGCAGCAGGTGGTGAATGTCCGGGCCAAACAGTTTCGCGCGCTTGCCCTGGGCGGTGGGGAGCAGTACGTGCAGGGGCATAACTACCGATGAACGCTCCAGGTCACCTCTGGCAAAAGGCTAGTGCACAGCAGCCGGACCGCCGGTCTCCCGCAGCAGTTCCTGCACCCGCGTCACCAGGGCGTACTCGGACCACAACGCGGGGAGCGTAAACCACGTCTCCTCAACGGACGCACTGAGGGCCGCTGGGACAGGTGCAGCATCCGCCCCCAACGCCAGGATACGCAACAACGGCCACTGCGCCTGTAACGACCGACGTAACCGTGGATACCGCGTAGGTATCCTCTCCCCCACCACCACCAAGGCCGGGCATCCGATATGCGACAACACCTCCATGGTCTCCTCGGCGGATCCCACGGCGAGCACCCGGTAGCCCACCCGTTCAAGACCGCGAGTCATGCGGATTCGCGACGCGGCCTGCTCATCAACAACCACAATAGTGGTGGATAGCGACACCGCTGGCGAAATACGGCGAGCGGCTTCGCCAACATCTGCGCTGGAAGCCTCGGGAAACCACAGTATGAACTCCGATCCCTGACCCGGTACGCTGGAAAACGTGAGAAAGCCGCTGTTCTGTCGGAGCATGCCCTGCACCGCTGACAGGCCCAGCCCGGCAGCATGCCCCATCAGATCGGTGGTAAAGAACGGCTCAAGAATGTGGCGTTGCGTTTCGAGCCCAATGCCATGCCCGGTATCGCGCACGGCTACGGTGACATACCGTGCCGCCGACATACGCCGTCCGTCACTCGCCAGTTGGGGCGCGCGCAGCGTAACGGCGCATACCCGCACATCAATTTCCCCGTCCCCTACCGTCGCGTGGCGGGCGTTCTCCAGCAGGTTCTCCAGCATCTGCCGCAACTGCCCCGGATCTATTCGAACGGCGGGGACCTCCTCAACATGGCACCGCAGGCGGGTCCGGGGCGTCACGCCGTCGCGTCCAAAGTCACGCACAACGGCGTGGGTAGTTACACCGAGGAGCACCGGACGTTCGTTGTGCGGGGCATCGCTTGCAATCTGCAGCAATTGACGGGTAATGCGGGCACACTCGTTGGCGGCACGATTGATCTCCGCAATATCCGCCCGCTGATCGGCAGCCAACGCGGACTCCGCAAGCTCGCCGCTGAAGCCGAGGATGATTTGGAGTTTGTTGTTGAGCTGGTGGGCAATGCCGCCCGCGACACGCCGGGCTTCCACAGCATGTTCGCTCAGCCGCGTCTGTTCAAACGCTTCTGCGGCCACCTGCTCCGCTTCCACAAGCTCCTGCGCATCATGCAACACCAGATGCGCCGTGGGACGACCGTACTCCAGAAACAGTTGGGCCGACACCTCGACGATGCGGACACTACCGTCCAGCCCGTGCAACCGCTCACGCACAAACCGCGCCCGATCGGTTGCGGGGGATGTGCCACACAGCATCTGCGCCACGGACTTGAGATACGGCCGCTCAAACAGTACCGATACCAACTGCCCAACAAGTTGCGAGCGATGCGTGGCGCCTGCCAGCCGCAGCGTCGCTGCGTTTACCGCCACGATGCGATGGCCATCGTGAATGATCATGCCATCCGGCGCCTGCTCCACCAGTTGCGCGTAAAAGCCCCTCATGGGCCGGCGCGCAGTGACCTCTTGGGCACACCGGTCACGATGGCATCGTACTCACCAAAGGTCTCTCCCATGGTAATACCGGCCTCCGTGGACTCGTACAACCGGAACGCGCGACTATGATCGCTGCCGCGCATCTTCACGATGAGCAACGCTTTGCGCAGCTCTCCCTCAATCTCCACGTACCGCTGACTCAGGATGATGTCGGTGAGAAACGAGACCCGGTAACCAGTAAGCGTCGCCTGATCCTGCGCTTCAATTTCCACCGTGGAGTACATCGTGACGCCCAGACTCGTCAGCGTACCAATCAACCGGTACAGTGACTCACGGAAATCTTCCCGGAAGGTGGGCGCCAGAGCCATTTCGAAGCCATTGATCGAATCGATGACCACGCGACTGGCCCCAATGGCAGCGACAGCCTCGCGAATTTCCTGCAAGGTTTCATCCACCGAGAGATCCAGCGGGCGCAAGTAAATGATGCGCAGGCGATCACTCGCAACAGCATCCACAAACGCTGGGCCAAAGCGGGCAGCGCGCGCCAGATACACATCGGGACGCTCTTCGAAGACAGCCACCACGGCGGACTCTCCTGCCAGCAGGCCGGCCAGCACGAACTGCATGGCAAACGTGGTCTTGCCGGAGCCGGTGGGGCCGGCCAGCACGAGGGAATCCCCTGCCGGAATGCCTCCCCCCATCAGTGCATCCAGCCCGTTGATCCCCGAGGACAACCGGGGGCCACCTAACGTGTGCGTCGTGGTCCGCTGAATCGGAACGCGAGGAAAAACCTGGACGCCGGCCGCGGTGATCTTGAGGGTGTGCAACCCCGGCATGTGCTGCACGCCGCGAGACTTGACCACCTGCAGCTTGCGCACGACGGAGTTCCGATCGACATCCTGCGTCAACCAGAAAATGCCATCGGCGACCGTAAAAACCGGGTTGCGCAACTCCTGGTGCTGATACTCGCCAATGAGGATCGACGTGATGTTCCAGGTGGTGAGGTGCAGCGCCAGCCGCTGGACAAAACGCTCGATCTGTCCGTCCGGCATCTCGTGCTCGGCCGTCCGTACCAGAGAGCGAAACGAGTCCACCACGACCAACCCCGGGCGCAATGTCTCCACATCGTGAACGATACGTGCCAATACGGCGTCGAGATCCCCATCCAGCGCTTCCTCGCTGAGATTCAGGAAGTGCACCCGACTCCCCACGGCCGTCGGGTCGAAGAAGTCGAAGCACTGCTGGTAGCGCAGCATCTTGAGCGATGTTTCGCCAAGGAGCGTGATGAACAACCCGGGTCGATCCACTGTTGCCGTGGCGAACAGCATTTGCATGGCCATGGTCGTCTTGCCTGACCCCGGGCCACCGGCAATCAGGTTGAACGAAAGGGCCGGAAGCCCACCGCCCAGCACCTCGTCGAGTCCGGGCACTCCGGTAGTCAGCAGCGGCACAGTGTGAACCGTGCGGTGAGACGTGGGCTCTGCGTTGTTCGTGTTCACGGGTCGTTGGCGTCAGGTCCCGCGATACCGCGCGGGGTCGGTGTTCCACTGAGTTCGATCAGACGAATGGCCATGGCATCGCCGATGATGCCGCCAAGCTGCTGCATCATGGCCGCCATCAGGGCAATAATCGCGTCACGCTGCACCGCCGCGTCGGCGACAGTCGCCGGCACTTGAGGCGTTGCTGGCATCCCTTCGTCCGCCCCGAGATCGGAGATGGTCGACAAGACGGGATGTCCCGGCAGCGTGTCCGCCACAGATCGCGACAACAGCGCCGCATATCCTTCGGCGCCAACCCAGCGCCGCAGACCGGCTTCCAACCGCGTGAACAACCGGTCGACAACCGACTGCACATCACCGGCAGGCTGCGCATCACGCTCGGCCAGAGCCCAGAGCGATTGCGCGACCTCAAGCATTCGGGGGTCGGCCGTGGTCATCGCCGGTTCCCGGGTGATCGTGAAAATGCCGCCACTTCGAGCCGACTGCTCAGCGACAGTTTTTCGAGAATGTTGTGGACATGGCTCTTGACCGTATGAATCGCGATGTACAGGCGCGCGGCAATTTCCTTGTTGCTGAGCCCCTCGCCTAGCAAGGCAATGATTTCCTTCTCGCGCGTGGTGAGTCGGACGCTTTCCTGGATTACATCAGGGCTGGCGTAGTCGCCGTCACGCATGATCTGTGTGAACAGCGAGGAAGTGAGGGCGCGCGGCAGGCTCTGCCCTCCCGCCGCGACGTGCCGAATGGTCGCCACGAACTCCTCGGAGGTGGCGTCCTTCATGATGAATCCAACCGCACCGGCGTGCACGAAGTCGGCCACATCGTCCTGCAAGGCCGCCATCCCCATCACAATGATGCGCCCTCCAGGCGTGCTCGCGATCATCCGGCTGCACACCGCGAGACTGTCATCGTCCACCAGCCCGACATCAAGCAGCACGATCACCGGTTCGCGGTGCGCACCGGTCTCCGGCACGTCACGCGAATCACCAACGGCCGCCAGCACCGCGACGTCCGGCTGCTGCCGCAACATGGCGGCAATCCCCTCGCGAAGCAGTCGATTGTCTTCGATGATGATCACGGAGACCGGCTGTGCCAGCGCCTCGGGCGCGCGGGGGACCGCGTCGGCCGATGGCGATGGGTCTGGCATGGTGCTCCTGGGGTGTTGTGAATCGGGACGCGCGTCCTGCGCAGCGTCCTCGTGCGAACAGTGTGTGCAGCGACCTGCAGCCGGGCTGTCCGCACGCACCACGTCAACGCCGGCGGATTCCCAATGTACTGCATGCAGCATGGTCACGTCATATCCCATCACCAAACAGGGTGCCTTGGGAGATTTCCGTTCCTTCGCAGGTGACGGCATCAGGGCGGCAACACCGACACCTTGCTGGCGCGTGCCGACGCTGAATCCTACGGTTTTCCACCCCGGGAGGCTATCGCTCGGAAGATGGAGTCCCCCCCACCAACGCCACGCCCCGCTTCGTCGTGGCAGGTCGTCAGTACGCGATCTGAAACGCGCGTCCCCGCACCATCTGCATCAGAAACCCCGCAATGGCGAGCACCAGGAATAGGTGAATGGCTCCACCAAGCGTCACGGACAATGTCATTCCCAGCACCCACGCCGTTAGGCACATCACAATCGCCAACATGGTACCTCCTTTCCTGATGATACGTCACAGCATAGGGATGTCTCCCAGTGCCTCCCATAAGATCATGAGCTCGGAGCGCTTCGGGTATCCATCATGCGATGCATTTGCGACGGAGAGCCTCTCGGGGGCACATTGCACAGGCACTTACTTGGAGAGAGCACCATGAAGGGCGGCAAAGGCGGCACCGGGCGCAAGAACAGTTCAGTGCGCCCGGCGGAGAAGTCGAGGAATCCACACGATGGACCAAAACGCGGGGCACCCAAGAAAGACTGGGGCGCGGTGGAGAAAGATCCATTCGCCACCCCCGGGAAGAAGGCCCCCCGCATTCCGTCGCGCTCCACGCCGCGCTGACTCGCTGACGCGCAGACGCTGATCCTGCGGCTTAACCGCGCAGCATGCCCAGCACGCTGTTGATCAGTGCACCGCTGTTGGCCGGCAGGGATCCGCCGGGGGTGAGTTGATTCACGATCTCCGGAAGCACCGAGGCCATCCCCTCCTGGATCTGTGCCGGTGCCACTCCAGCCTGTGATGCGACCGCGGCCAGTGCATCGTGCCCGAGGACCTGTTCGAGCTGCGCACCACTCACCGGCGCATTGGCTCCCGTTCCCACCCACGACTGGACCACGTCGCCCAATCCGCCTGCCTGAAATTTCTGCACGATCGCTTCGAGCCCCCCCTGCTGTTGCACCAGGGTCATGGCGGCTGCAAGCAGCCCGTTGCTGCTCCCTTGGCCATTGAACTGCTTGAGCAGGCCGCCCAGCATTTGCTGCGCATCGCCACCCTGGCCGCCCAGCAACGACCCAGCCACATCCCCCAACGCTCCGTCGAACAATCCCATCGAACCCTCTCATCGGTTGAGTACGTACGTCAGTGGGGCTCAGGCGCTGCGACCTGCCTCCCGCAACCTGTCCCCTGTGTCCTGAGCGAAACCTAGCCCCACAACCCTTCTTCCCGGACTCTTCATGACGTCGCAGGATGCCCAGGCGACCATCGCCATTGCCACACTCGCCGCCTTGGCCGATGGGCAACAGGAACCCGCCGAACGGGCGCATATTGCCGAGGTCGCAACAGCCCTGGGGTTGGCCGGAGCCACGCAGGTTATGGCGCAGGCGGAATCAGGCGCGCTCACGCTTCCCATGATCGCCGCCCAGTTCTCGTCGCCGGAGGCCCGGCAGACGGCGTACGACACAGCGGCGGCGATCTGTCTGGCCAATGGCTGGACCAACCCCAGCGAGGCCGCGTTTCTGCGCGAGTTGGCCGCCGCCCTGCACGCCAATCCCGATGCGGCCGCCCAAACCGTCGCCAACGTCCAGCGCGCCACCACGGCCACGGCCGCCCCCGACACTACCGCAGACAGCGCCCTTGAGGAACACATCCTCGATCAGGCCATCATCACGGCGGCACTCGAGATCCTCCCGGACCGTCTGGCCAATCTCGGCATTTTGCCCCTGCAATTGCGTCTGGTGCATCACATTGGCCGGCAGCATGGCCACCAGCTCGATGCGTCGCAAGTGAAGGATCTCGCCGCCACACTGGGGCTCGGCGCGGCCGCACAGCTGCTCGAGACGATGGTCCGCCGCACCTTCGGGGGGCTGGCCGGTGGGCTGCTCGGCGGCGCGCTTGGCGGATTGATTGGCGGGGCGGCCGGCTCGGCAACCGGCCTTGCGTCGGGGGCCGCGGTGACGTTTGCCGCCACGTATGCCCTCGGCCATGTCGCCACCCAGTACTACGCGCAGGGGCGTCAGCTGTCCACGGCCGATCTCAAAGCACTATTCCAACGCTTTCGCGCCGACGCAGAGACCATCTTTCCCCGCGTCGAACACCGGATCCGGAGCAAAGCCCAGGGCACGTCGCTGGATGGTGTACTGCGCTCCGTGACCCGCTAACACCGCGCCACAGCGTCAGGCGGCACGCAGCGTAAACATGGTGACTTCGGGGCGCACGTTGAAACGCACCGGCAAATAGGTCCCCACGCCACGACTGATATACATCTGCCGACCGGCGGGGAGGTCGAACGCCCCGCTGGTGTAGCGCCGGTTCTGCACCGGCAGAATCGGCGGTGGCAGGAAGGGGGCCTTGCACTGCCCCCCATGCGTGTGACCGGCCAGGATCCATCCATTGTACGAACCCCACCCCGGCAGGTCCGCGGTATCCGGGTTATGGCTCAGCACGAGTTGCGCCAATGCGGGATCCACCTGCGCGAACGCGCGTTCCGGGCGAAACGCGCCCCCCCACAAGTCCCCCAAGCCTACGATCTGCAGCCCGGCAACCACGGCAACCTCGTTCACCAGCACCGTGGCGCCGAGGTTTTCCATGATGCTGCGGAGCGAGGCCGCCACGTCGGGCTGCTGCCAATTGATTCCGTAGTCGTGATTGCCAAAGCTCACGAATGTCCCCAAGGCCCCCAGCGGCATCTCGGCGTACATCGCCTCCGCATGCGGGAACTGCCCGACGTGGTGCGAAATGAGATCACCTGTGACCACCACGATGTCGGGGCGCAGCGCCCGCACCCGCGCAAAGGTGTCCCGCACATAGGCATCACGAACACGGGGCCCCACGTGAATATCGGAGAGCTGTACCAGGCGTTTCCCGTGCAACGCCGGTGGCAGAGCACGCACTGGTAACTCGCGCGTGGTGACGTCCAGCCATTCCGGCTCGACAAAACGCGCGTAGCCACCAACGGCGGCGCCAGCGCCCAGCAGGCTGGCCGATGTGGTCAGAAACGCGCGGCGGGAGAGCATCAGTAAGGGTATACGGGGCGGCAAGGGACGGAACTGTTACCGAACACCGACCAGATGATGACGGTCTTGGGACGGGGCCGTCACGAGAGGTGCACACACTGTCACGGTCAGTGTTTCGACCTGTTGTGGTTGTCCCTCATCGATTCCCCCCATGCGACCAGACTTTCAGCCGCACCGCGCCATTCTGATTGGCGCTACCTCCTCGCTGTTGCTCATGGCCACGACGTTGCAGGCGCAGAACGCCAAGCGCGACAGCGCCCAAAGCATGACCAAGGTGGTCGTGACAGGTGTAACGGGCCGCGGCAGCAGCCGCTCGGCCTCTGCCGTGGATTCGGGCACCCTGCGGCAAAGCGCCCCAGGCGTTAGCGCCCTTAAGGTGATCGAGCGCGTTCCGGGCGTAAACATGCAGTCGGCCGACGGATTGGGCATGTACGAATGGTCCAACCGCATCACCATGCGCGGCTTTCAATCGGCGCAGATTGGGCAGACCATGGACGGCGTGCCACTGGGCGACATGTCCTATGGCAATTGGAACGGATTGGGCGTTGGACGTGCCGTTGATGCCGCCAATCTCGAGTCGGCGGCCGTGACACAGGGCACGGGTGCGCTCGGCACGGCCTCGGCCAACAACCTTGGTGGTGTTGTGCAGTACGCGACCGGTGAACCCACGGGCAAGCCGCGGTTTCTCCTGCAGCAGATGGGCGGCCAGTATTCGGCGCGGCGCACCATGATGCGCTATGACATGGGGCTCAAGACCTTCGGTGGCAGCAACGGAGTGTCGGCGTTCGTGTCCCTCTCCCGCTTTGACACGGACAAATGGAAGGGGGGCGGCGATCGCTTCTCCAATTTCCCGGGCGAGAACAATCTGCTCTTCGGTCAGAATGGCTTCTTTGGCAATGCCGGCGAAACCTGGCACGAGCAGCTCAATGTCAAAGCGAACGCCTTCATCGGCTCGAGCCGCTTCACGGCGTTCTACAACTACGCCAACCGGAAGGAAAGCGACTTCATGGACCTGTCGCTCTCCGTCTTCAACAAGACGGCACCGGGTTCGTCGAACTTCGGTTTCGGCCCCATGTTCGACTACCTCACCAACTGGAGCCAGGCGAAACAGTTTGCCGAAGCGAGCATTCCCACGTACACCCCGCTGACAGATGCCGCCTATTTCAGCTCGGCGCAGGGGGCCCGCATGGATCACCTGGCGTACCTCAAGGGTGAGTTCAAGCCGTGGACCAACGGACGCCTCGAGATCCAGCCGTATCTGCACTTGAACCGCGGCGGTGGTGATTGGCACGCGCCCAGCTACGGTGCGGCGTACAGTCCTGACCCGATCATGTTCCGGCAGACCCAGTACAATGCCAATCGTTCGGGCGTCATGGCCAAAGCGACAACGACCTTCAACGCCGGAAGCAGCGCCAATCAACTGGAAGTCGGCGGCTGGTACGAGATGAACGAATCCAGCAACCGCCGTCCACGCTGGCGCCTCAAGAACTACCAGCAGGGACCGGAAGTGGATTTCTCCAATGTCCTGCGTCTTGACTACGATCGCACGGCCGATGTCACCACGAGCATGGCCTACGTGCAGAACACCACGCGGCTGATGTCCGATCGTCTGTCCCTGACGTACGGCGCGAAGTACCTCCAGGTGGGCGCCGACTTCAAGAACAACGGCAATACGCCGGTGAACGGCAAGACGGCCCCCATTTTTGCCGATGCCGGGCGCCCATCGCTGACGATCGACATGGACGGCGCCCTGCTGCCGCAGATTGGTGCCATCTACAAGCTCGGTGAGCGCGATGAAGTGTTTGCCAACTGGTCGGAGAACGTCAATCAGTTTCCGCTGAACCCGGCCGGGGGCGTATACAACACCGCCGTCACCACCTTCGAATTCTTCAAGTCGACGGCCAAGGCCGAGCGCGCGTCCACGCTGGAATTCGGCGCCCGGACCCGCCGCGGCAAGATGGAGGCGGGACTTACCGCCTATACGGTGGACTATCGCAACCGGTTGCTCGGCGTGGCGCTGTGCCCGCAGACGGTGACCTGTGCCTCCGGCTTCGGCAACGTGGGTTCGGTGAACACCATGGGGCTGGAAGCGGTCACCAACATCGAACTTGGCCGTGGGTGGCGGGCGTTCGGTTCGGCAACGTACAACAGCTCCAAGTTTGCCGACGACTATCAGACCAACCCCACCGATCCGGCTAGCCGCGTGAACACGAAGGACAAGTTCGTGCAGGACGCGCCGCAGCAGATGCTGAACGCGTCGCTCGCCTATGCCCGCAAGCAGTTTGGCATGTCGCTGGGGGGCCGCTTCGTCAGCGAGCGCTACTTCACCTATACCAACGATCTGGCGACGGCGGGTGACGGCAACGGAAAGGTCCCCAGCTATTTCGTGTCGGACCTCTCGGCGCGCTACCGTTTCGGTCAGATCGGCGCGCTCAAGGCACTGGAAATGCAGCTGAACGTGAGCAACCTGCTGGACGAGCGGTACATTGCCACGATGGGCAGCGGCGGCTTCGTGGCGCGTGGCGACCTGCCCACGTTCCTCACCGGCGCGCCCCGTCAGCTCTTCCTCACCATCAGCACGACGTTCTAAGTTCTCCGGTCTCCCTGCCTGTTGTCGCCACGTCCACTTGCTCCGCAGCCCATGTCCATGCGTCACACAGCTACTGCCCTCCTGAGTAGCGCGATTGCGCTGGTGAGCATCTCCGGAGACGTGGCGGCACAAGGCAGCGCCCCGGCGCGCTTCGCGGTTCCTGCGGTGCCCACGAACGCGCAGTGGTTCAAGGGCAACACGCACACCCATACCACCAATTCCGACGGCGACACGCCGCCGGAGGCCGTGGCTCGCTGGTACAAGAGCCACGGCTACCGGTTTCTGGTCCTCTCCGACCACAACGTCTTTACCAATCCGGCCACGTTGGCCTCGTTGATGGACTCGACGTTTCTCCTGGTCCCCGGTGAGGAGGTCACCACCTCATTCCAGAGCGCGTCGGTGCATGTGAATGCCCTTGAGATCTCGCGGCTCATTCCGGCGCCCAAGGGCGGGTCGCTGGTGGAGACGGTGCAGAACACCATCGACGCCATCCGGGCCGAGGGGGCGGTGCCGCACATCAACCACCCGAACTTCCGGTGGAGCCTCGACACGGCGGTCCTCTGGCGCGTCAAGAACGACCGCCTGCTGGAGATCCACAATGGGCACCCCACGGTGCACAACGAGGGTGGGGGCGAAACACCGGGCATGGAAGATGCCTGGGACGCCCTGCTCACGCGGGGGAAACGTCTGTATGGCATCGCAGTTGATGATGCGCATCATTTTCAGGGCGAGTTTGCCCCGGAGCGTGCCAACCCGGGACGCGGGTGGGTGGTCGTCCAGGCCACGACCCTCAATGGGCGGGCGCTGGTGGAGGCGCTCGACGCCGGCCGCTTCTACGCCAGCAGTGGTCCGGTCCTCGAGGCCATCACCATCACGGAGTCTCAACTCAGCATTCGGATTACCCGTCAGGGGGACTTCAAGTACACGACGGAGTTTGTGGGGGCGAATGGGCGCGTGCTGGCGGTGAACAAATCGCTCACCCCGCAGTACACCCTGCAGGGCGACGAAATGTATGTCCGCGCCCGGGTTATTGACTCGGCCGGGCGGGTGGCGTGGGTCCAGCCGGTGTTCACCACCCGCTACGTGGAGCGCCAGCCGTAGGGGCCCGGCGGGGCCCGTCTCAACGAGCCTCCCCGAGAAGTAGTATTTAGGGTGAATTCTCACCCTCCGGAGGCTCGCTGCATGTCGTCCCACGTCCGTCGCCTCGCCAGCACGCTGTTCCTGCTTGGCGCGACAACGTCCCCCCTCGCTGCTCAAGCCGGCCCGCAGGGCGCCCAGCCTGATGAACAGCGTCCGGCGAAGGCCAACTGGTCTCTCGCCAACCGCTTCTCGGCTGCGTCACTGCGAAGCATCACGTACACGTTTGGTGTGCAGCCGCGGTTTCTCGGCAAATCAGACACCATGTACTACAACTGGCGTGACCGGAACGGGTCGCGCTTCGTAATGTACGTCCCGTCACCCAGCGGCGGCAGCAAGCGGCTGCTGTTCGACCCCAGCAAGCTGGCCGAACAGCTCACGCTCCTGAGCAAAAAGCCGTACGACGCGACCAATCTGCCGTTCCAGACCATCACCTTCCTCAAGAGCCACAAGGCGTTCCGCTTCACGGTGGACACCGTCCGCTACGAGTGGGCACTGGCCAACGAGACGCTCAAGTCGCTCGGTCGCGTGGTGCGCGGCGCCCTGCCCCCCGACGACGAAGAGCGTGACACCCAAGGTGGCGGTGGCGGTGGTGGCGGCGGGCAGTTTGGCGGCGGTGGCGGTCGCGAGTTCCGCAACTTCGCCCCCGACAGCACGGTGTTTGTCTTCGCCCGGGATCACAACCTGTTTCTCGTGGACGTCAAGAAGGGCGACACCACGAAGATCAGCACCGATGGCGTAGAGGACTATTCCTTTGGCGCGCGCGACACGACGGAGAATCGTCGTCAGCTGAACGCCCTCAGCGGTGGCGGTGGACAGAACCAGGGCGACGAAGACGAACAAAACGACGCCAGCAGCCGCGACATGCGCGTGCGTCCCAATGTGGTATGGTCACCGGACTCGCGCAGTTTCTCGTTCGTGCGCCGCGACCAGCGCAAGGTGAAGGACCTGTTCCTGGTGAACGTGCTGGCCAATCCACGCCCGGTACTGCTGCACTACAAGTACACCATGCCCGGCGAAGAAAATGTGACCCAGAGCGAGCTGTGGGTCTATCGGCGCGGTGAACCGGCCGTCAAGCAGATCAACGTGCGCAAGTGGAAGGACCAGTCACTGCAGGATGTGCACTGGCCGATCAGCGGCGACAAGGTGCGCCTGGTCCGCCGCGATCGCCCGCAGCGCACGGTGGATTTCATCGAAGTGGACCTCGCCAGTGGCGGCATCAAGTCGCTGCTGACCGACGCCATTGAGGGCGCGGCGCTCGAACCCAAGCCCATCCGCTACCTCAAGAAGGGCGGTGATTTCCTCTGGTGGTCACAAAAGACCGGCTGGGGCATGTTCTACGTGTACGGCTTTGACGGTGGCGAGAAGCTGCCGCTCACGACCGGCCAGTGGAATGTGAATTCCATTGTGAAGATCGACTCCACCACGCAGCAGGTGTGGATTTCCGGTCAGGGCCGCGAACCGGGTGAGCAGCTGTACCAGACGCACCTGTACCGCGTGAACGGCAACGGCTCAGGGATTACGCTCCTCGATGCCGGAAACGCCCATCACGCCCTCACGCTGGGCGAAAACGGTACGCCCAGCGTGGTGTCGCCGTCGGGCCGGTACGTGTACGACACTTACTCGCGTATGGATCAGCCGCCGGTATCGGTGGTGCGCGACGGACTGACGGGACGGGTACTCACCAAGCTTGAGGAGATGGATCTCTCGAAGCTCAAGGAGATCGGGTTCCAAGTGGCCACACCGTTCTCGGTGAAGGCGGCCGATGGCATCACCGAGCTGTTCGGCAACATGTGGAAGCCATTCGACTTTGACAGCACCAAGAAGTATCCGGTCATCACCTACGTGTACCCCGGACCGCAAACCGAAGCGGTCACCACCGGGTTCAGTGTGCGCACGCCGCTCATGCAGCTGGCGCAGCTGGGGTTCATCGTGGTGGAAGTTGGCCATCGGGGCGGCTCGCCGCTGCGTTCGCTGGCGTACCATCGCTATGGCTACGGCAACCTGCGGGACTACGCCTTGGCCGACAAGAAGTCGGCGCTGGAGCAGCTCGCGTCGCGGCATGCGTTCATGGATCTCGACAAGGTGGGCATCTTCGGCCACTCCGGAGGCGGGTTCCTCACCGCGGCGGCCATGCTGCTCCCGCCGTACAACGAGTTCTTCAAGGTGGGGTGGTCGGAATCGGGGAACCACGACAATAACATCTACAACCAGAACTGGAGCGAGTGGAACCACGGCGTGAAGGTGGTCGCCAAGAACGATACCGCACGCGGTGGGGCGACACGCGGCGCGGCGACGACGCAGCGTCGTGGCGGTCCAGGTGCCGGCAACGGAGCCTCGCGCGAGGTCGTCCAGGATTCCACCAACTACGACAACGTGAAGTTCGAAATCCGGGTCCCCACCAACGATGAACTGGCCGGCAACCTCAAGGGCAATCTGGCGCTCATCACCGGTGACCTCGACAACAATGTGCACCCGGGTGGCACCGTGAAACTGGCCAGTGCGCTCATCAAGGCCAACAAGCGGTTCGATTTCTACGTGTATCCGGGCGAACCGCACGGCTATCGTGGTGCCGTGGGCACGTACAACCAGCGCATGCTCATGGAGTACTTCGCCGAGCACCTGATGGGCGACTACTACCGCGGCAACGGCGAGATCAAGTAAGGGCAGCTGTCAGTGAAGACTGCCAGTTGCAATTGAGGACTGAGAGCTCAGACTGAAGACTGCCAGTTGAAACTGAAGACTGAGAACTCAGACTGACGACTGACAACTTGAACTGACCACTGAGAACTCGTTGAGGCACACGAGTTGTCAGTGGTCAGTTTGAGTTTTCAGTGGTCAGTTGGAGTTGTCAGTCTTCAGTCTTGACTCTCAGTCTTCGGTCTGATTTCTCAGCCGTCAGTTTTTGAACGGGCTACTCCAGCACCGGCAAGGCCCGCAGTTCGCCGCCATTGACCTGCCGTCCCTCCCGGTGCGCAACGAATACCCCGACCGTGTCGGGCGACGTGCCATCCACAGCCATCTGCAACCCCGTGCACAGATAGCTGTTGCAAATCGCACTGCGCATCTCGCGCGGCAGCGTGCATCCGCGTTCGCCCTGATACACACATCCCGGATGCAGCGCATGCGTTGGCAGGTGCGCCAGATACGCCTGCACGATGGCCTCGTCGGTGTGCTCCGGATGCGCAGCGGCGTAGTCGCGCAGAGTGCGTACGCGCAGAAAGGCGTGCTCCCGACCGTTGGTGCAACAATGCCCGCGACAGGCGCTGCACACGGCCACGACAACCCGTGTCTGGTCGTGCGACAGCGGCGCCGGTTGCTCAATCAGCCCATCGTCCTGATCCGCGGTGGTCTGTCGCATGGTGGCGAGCAGTTCGCGAATGCGCTGTGCCAGCATGGCATGGCGGTGAGCGGACGTTTCGTGGAGTGGCGCACGGCTCAACGGCACCAGCGCAATCGGCACCGTGGCGGTGGTGTGCGATGGCATCGCGAGCGCCGCAACCGCCGTATCACGCGCATGGGCGACGTCGCGATACATGCTGTCGAGCAGGTCACGTGCAGCGCGATGGCCACTGGTTGGCTGGGACATGGCAACAATCTGCTACAAATCCGGTACGCCGCGTATCGCGCAATACAAAACAAGCGGGCCACCAGTCACAAGACTGGTGGCCCGCTGTCAGTCAGCGAAGTCGCAGCTTAGCCGCGGATCTTCACGACCTGCTCGGCCGCGGGGCCCTTCTGGCCCTGCACGATGTCGAATTCGACACGCTCGCCCTCAGCCAACGTGCGGAAACCGCCGCCCTGAATGGCCGAGTGGTGAACGAAGCAATCCTTCGAGCCGTCGTCGGGCGTGATGAAACCAAAGCCCTTGGCGTCGTTGAACCACTTCACCTTGCCGGTCGTACGCATGGCACTACTCCTGTGTGTTACTGGGTGTTCGGAGTCCGGCCCTGCCGTACGCACCGAGCACTCGTGTTGATTCGCGGACCGTTCCCCCGCGCGGGTTAGCAATCGTCGTGCAACGGCTGCCAAGCAATCGTCTCGTCGTGTACCGCCACGCAAAAGGGACCCGCGTGCAGCCAGGTCCCCGAAGTCGCCTGCTCCTGCGTTCCCGCGCCGTGGCGCGCCCACTGTGATCTGAGTGCTGCAAGACGGTAACGCTGTCGGAACTACCCGTCAATACTGAATTCCTGAGACAGTAGTCACGCACTGGTCACACTCACGACACTGACGGCTGGACGCCGTGGAATGTCACCCACAGGTTCAAGTTCATGACGCTTCCTTGCCTCTTTCGTCGCTTGCCTGCTTCCGCGAAGGGCTGCATTCCCCGAGTCCTCGTCGGCCTGCTGGTCGCGAGTGGCGGCGCAGCAGGGATCGCGGCGCCTCTCCCCGCACAGACGCCCGCCTCGGCGCCGCGCTTGCTGCGGGCTGGCGATGTCGACACCCTCCCGCTGCGCGACCTCGGACGGCGTATCGCCTATGGCCCCGATTCGCTGCAGTTCGGTGAGCTGCGACTCCCCACCGCGCCAGACGAACCACGGGTGCCCATCGCCATCGTCCTGCATGGCGGCTGTTGGATTTCCTCGTTCGCCACCGTGCGCAACACGGCGCCGCTGGCCGACGCTCTGACCCGCCAAGGGATCGCGACCTGGAACGTCGAGTACCGCCGCAGCGACAGTCCGGGCGGCGGATGGCCCGGCACATTCCAGGATGCGGCAGCCGCTGCGGACTACGTGCGGGTCCTTGCCCGGCAGTTCCCCATCGACACGACACGTATCGTGCTGCTGGGCCATTCCGCCGGCGGACAGCTGGCGCTCTGGCTGGCTGGGAGGCACCGCCTCGCCGCAACTAGCCCGCTCGCTGGAGGCATGCCCCTGCCAGTACGGGGGGTCCTGTCGCTAGGCGGCGTGACGGACCTTGAAGAGTTCGCAAAAAGGCAGCCCAATGGCTGTGGCCGCGGTGTCTCGGCGCTCCTGGGTGCCCCACCGGATTCGGTACCCAGCCGGGTACGTGAGGCCTCCCCCATTCTGCGGGTACCGCTCGGCGTTCGCACGGCACATATCGCCGGAGAAGATGACCGCATTGCCCCCGCCCCGGTGCAACAGGCCTATCGGCGTGCGGCTGAGACTGCCGGAGATTCCACCGCCGTCATCGTCTCTGTCCCCGGGGGGCATTTCGAAGTCATCGCCCCACACACCAACGCCGGACAGACGGTGGTCGGGCTCGCCTTGGCCGCGGTGGGACGAAGTCCGCGGCGGTCACCACCGGGTTCTTCCCCCCGGTAGCCTTTACAGCGCCCCGTTCCGGCGGCAACGTCCATGGTAGGTTTCCCAAACCAACCCGGAGTCACTATGAAGGACAATCAGCTCAAGTCGCTGCTCAAGAAGACCCAGGCCAAGGCCGCGCAGGTCAAGAAGCCCACCAAGCAGGCGTATGACCCCACGCTGCAGGCCACGCGCAGTGCCGTCGAAGCCGATGACAGTGACGCGAAAGAAATCTTCAAAGAGATGAAGCGTCGCGAGTTTTGACCGATCCGTCTTTCCTTGCCCTGCAGTCCGCCGTCGCCGGTCGCTTCTCGCTGGAGAGTGAACTGGGGCGCGGCGGCATGGGCATTGTGTTTCTGGCCCGCGACGTCATTCTCGAACGTCCGATCGCCATCAAGTTGCTCGCCCCCTCGCTCGCGGCACGAGCTGACATGCGGCGGCGCTTCCTGCGTGAAGCGCGGCTCGCGGCACAATGTTTTCACCCCAACATTGTCCCCATCCACGAAGTCGCTGAAGCGGGCGATCTGGCGTGGTTCGTCATGGGCTATGTGCCCGGAGAAACGCTGGCCGAGCGGTTGCGCCGCACGGGTCCTCTGCCAGCCAACAGTATCCGACGCATTGGTCGCGAGATTGGCTGGGCCCTCGCCTATGCGCACGAACGCGGCGTGGTCCACCGTGATGTGAAACCCGAGAACATTCTCCTCGAACAGGGCACGGATCGCGCACTGATTGCCGACTTCGGCATTGCCGTGGCGGACAGCGGTCCGCATGCGAGCGGTGAAGTGGCTGGTACCGCGCGATTCATGGCACCGGAACAGGCGCTTGGCGAGGCTGTTGATGGCCGCGCCGACCTGTATGCCCTGGGCGTTACGCTGTACCTCGCCGCCACCGGCACCTATCCGTTCGAAACCGGTAGCGCGCTGGCGTTGGTGGTGCAGCAGTCCTTGCAACGGGCGCCCTCGCTTCGCGAGAAGGCACCTGCGTTGCCCTCGTCATTGGCCGACGCCATCGATCAATGCCTCGCCGCGCGCGCCGACGAGCGGTACGACCATGCCGCGGCCTTTGTTGCCGCGCTGGAACGAACACCGGACGGCGGCGAACTGCCGGTCGAAGTGCGCGCGGTGCGTACCGGGATGGCCAGCACCCTCTCACTGACTGATTGGGCGCTTGCCATCGCGTATGCGTCGTTCTTTCTCGTCCTCGGCGAAGAGGCGCATTCATTTGGGCGCGCCATCATGAATGGCCTGGTACAGGGCATCCTCACCTTCACCGCAGGCGCAACACTGCTGCGGGCCGGAGAAACCCTGCTGGCGGCCCGACGGGCGCTCAAGCAGGGCGTTCGCCCCGACGACGTGATCGAGGCCCTGGCACCGCCGCCCGTGCCGCCGGTAACGCCGCTCTCTACGGGCAAGGGTCTTGCCCTGCTACTTGCTGGCGCGGGCGTGGCGCTTGGACAGGCCCAGATTGACGTCCTCGGCCTGCCCTCCACACTTGAGATGATCGGCAACGTCTTTACCTGGATTGCCCCGCCACTGCTCGTGCACCGGGCCATGGTGGGAGCCCAGTATGCGTCGGGATTGAGTAGCTGGGTCTACGCCTTTGTGCGGAAACCGTTGGCGGCCCGCGTGGTGGGGTGGCTGAACGGGCGGCACGCCTCGCCACCGGTCAAGGCCGTTCCGGCGAGCGCACCAACAGAGGTGCTGCTGGACCGCGCGGCACACGAGGTCTTTGCGCGCCTGCCGCAGCATATGCAGCAGGAGTTGCGCGCTTTGCCGGAGGCAACCGCCGCGCTGGCACAGGAAGCCGTCGCGCTGCGCGCCAGAGCACAGGAGCTCTCTGGCGCCCTGCGGGCGCACCGGCAGTCGCCCGCTGCCGGCGAGAATGCACTGGCCGCGCTGCAGCAGGAGCAGGTCGTGGTGAACGCCCGCCTCGCGACGGCCATCACCGCACTCGAGGCCATCCGCCTCGACCTGCTGCGGCTCGACGCCAACCGCTCATTGCCCGGAAACCTCACGGACCACCTCAACGTGGTTCGTGATCTGCAAAACCGCGTTGACGCCGATGACGACGTGCGCCGCCTGTTGCAGCCCCTGCGCCCCGAGCCGACTCCCGTCTGACGGAGTATCTTGGGCAGGTTCGGTTGTCCCTCGACAATCCCTGCTCCAAGGTGCCCCATGTTCCGGCTTCGCCACACCCTCGTGCTCGCCCTCTCCGCGGGCGCGCTCTTCGCCTGCGGTGGTACCGACCGCGCCACGTCCGACAGCACCACGGCATCATCCGCTGCCGCGGCAACTGCCACGATGGCCACCGCCGACTCGGGCGCCATGCAGGACGGCGATGAAAACATCGCCTGGACCAGCAACATCACCGATGGCGCCATCACCGAGATCACGGAACAGGTCACCTTTGGTACCGATGGCACCGCCAAGCGCGTGCTCCGCTTCAGCAAAGACGGGGCGCTGCTGGAATAC
Source organism: Gemmatimonas phototrophica (assembly GCF_000695095.2). Lineage (NCBI taxonomy): Bacteria > Pseudomonadati > Gemmatimonadota > Gemmatimonadia > Gemmatimonadales > Gemmatimonadaceae > Gemmatimonas > Gemmatimonas phototrophica. The sequence goes on from NZ_CP011454.1 coordinate 3,408,555, forward strand.
ACGGAAACGCGCACGCAGATCGCACAGCAGAGCGACACGAGTCCGGCTCCCATGACGGTGGCCATGCAACTGACCTTCGCCGGTGATTCGGTGAGCTCGTCCAGCAAAACGGTGGATGGCGCCAACACGCCGGTACGCCCGTACGAAGTGGAAAACATTCGACGTCATGCCACCAGCATTCTCGAACGCCTCCGTACACCGTCTGCTCCACGGAACTGACACGTGACTGATTTCGAAACCCTCGGCGCCCTCTACCTCGGCAAGCGCTACGACATCCCCACGCGCACGCGCAGCCAGGACTTCGTGCTGTACGACGCGAAAGATCTGACGACGCACGCTGTGATCATCGGCATGACCGGCAGTGGCAAAACCGGTTTGGGCATCGGCCTCATTGAAGAAGCCCTGATCGACAAGGTGCCGGTCATCGCCGTTGACCCCAAAGGCGATCTTGGGAATCTGGCGCTGCGCTTTCCGAGCCTCGCGGCCAATGACTTCAGACCGTGGGTAGACCCGCAACAGGCCACGAACGCCGGGCTGTCGGCCGATCAGTTTGCCGAACAGCAGGCGTCGTTATGGAAGAACGGATTGGAAGGTTGGGGGCAGGATGGTGCGCGCATCCAGCGTTTTCGCGATGCCGCCGACATCACCATCTACACGCCGGGCAGCACCGCCGGCCGTCCGCTTTCGCTACTCAAGGCATTTGATGCGCCCCCGGCGGTCGTGCGCGAGGATGCCGAGGCGCTGCAGGAGCGGGTCAGTGCCACGGCCACCTCGCTGCTGGCGCTGTTGAACATTGAAGCCGACCCGATCTCCAGCCGCGAGCATATTCTGCTCGCCAACCTGCTGCATCATGCGTGGCAGGAAGGCCGGAGTCTCGATCTGGCGGCGCTCATTGGCGGCATTCAGAATCCGCCGTTCAGCACCGTGGGCGTCATGCCGCTCGACACGGTGTTCCCGCCCAAGGATCGCATGGCGCTGGCTATGCAGCTCAACAATTTGCTGGCGTCGCCGGGATTCAAGACGTGGATGCAGGGCGAAGCCCTCGACACGGCGAGTCTGTTGTACGACCCCAGCGGGAAGCCGCGCGGCAGCGTGATTTCCATTGCGCACCTCAATGATGCCGAGCGCATGTTCTTCATGACGCTCCTGTTGTCGGATATCCTGGCGTGGGTACGCACCCAGCCGGGCACCGGTTCGCTGCGCGCCATTTTGTACATCGATGAATTGTTCGGCTACATGCCACCGGTGGCCAACCCGCCCAGCAAAGTCTTGCTGCTCACACTGCTCAAGCAGGCGCGCGCCTTTGGGCTGGGCGTGGTGCTCTCCACACAGAACCCGGTGGATCTCGATTATCGCGGATTGTCGAACACCGGAACGTGGTTCATTGGTCGTCTGCAAACCGAGCGCGACAAGATGCGCGTGATGGAAGGCCTCGAAGGCGTGTCCGGTGGCCAGCCATTCGACAAGGCGGCCATGGAGCAGACCATCGCCGGGTTGGGCAAGCGGGTCTTCCTGTTGCACAGCGTGCACGAACCGGCGCCCATCACCTTCGAAACCCGCTGGACCATGTCGTATCTCGCGGGGCCCATGACCCGTGAACAGATCAAGAGTGTGTCGGCGCAACAGGCATCGGCACCCGTCACGGCGGCGGGTACGGCATCGGCTCCGGCGCTGAGTACCAGCGGCACGGGCGGCGGACTGGCGGCGCTCGACGCGCGCGCGGCCACGCAGGCTCCGGTGTTGCCGCACGATGTTGCCCAGTACTACCTACCGCCCACCAAGGGCCATGCCGGTCCATTGGTCTATAATCCAGTAGTCCTCGGGCTGGCCGACGTCAGCTTTGCCAACGCCAAGTTGGGGGTCACGGAGCAGCGGCGCGTCGCATTGCTGGCGCCGGTGGATGACGGCCCCATTGCTCTCGAGTGGGACAGCGCCGAGTCGGTCGAACTGGAGCCGTCATTGCTCGAACAGTCGGCGCGCGATGGCGCCACCTTTGGGGCACTCCCTGCCGCCGCCAGCAAAGCCAAAAACTATGCGGTGTGGGCGAAGACGCTGCAGAAGTGGGTGGTGACCAACCAACAGGTCTCGCTCTTCAAGAGCGTCGCGTTCAAGACCACCTCCAACCCCGGAGAGTCGGAAGCGCAGTTCCGTATCCGCTTGCAGCTGTTGGCCCACGAAGCACGGGACGCAAAAATTGAGCAACTGCGTGGCAAGTACGCCACCAAACTCACCGCCATGCAGGACAAGTTGCGGCGTGCCGAACAGGCCATGCAGCGTGAGCAGGCGCAGGCGTCACAAGCAAAAATGGACACGGCCATTTCGGTGGGCGGCGCCATTCTTGGCGCGATCTTCGGCCGCGGCAAGGTGGGCGTGGGGACCCTTGGCAAGGTGGCCACGGCCACGCGTGGCGCTGGACGCGCCGCACAGCAAGCCGGCGACGTCACGCGCGCGCAGGAAAGCCTGGAGGCCGTGCAACAGCAGTACGCTGACCTCGAAGCCAAACTGCAGGCCGAGGTGGACGCATTGGGCGCCGCCTACGACGCCCAGCAGGAAGCGTTGGAGGAGGTCGTCGTGAAAGCAAGGTCCGGCGACGTACAGATCCAGCTCTGTGCGCTGCTCTGGGTTCCCTTCACGAAAGATCCGCACGGTATGGTGACGGCGGCCTGGCGCTGACGCGCCAGCCGACCGACGTCACCTGACGCGTGCCCCAAGCACGATCAGATGGCGTTCACCGTGGCCGAGGTAACGCGGCGGGTGGGGTGACGGAAGCGCCGGCCGGCCGCGCGGGCGCCTGGACGTTCAGCGACCAATCATACGATCGCCCCTGAACAAACACGGGCGGATTCCCCTCCGTGAGCCGTTTCTTCTGTTCTTCCTGGGCACGCAGGGTCACGTACGGCGCGACAAACTGTACCAACTCCTGTCGCGAGGAGGCAAAGTCGCGTTCGTACGCCACCATGACCTGGTTCACCCCCAGCACCCCACGGCGGTACCACGTCCACATGGTGTCCGACAATAGTCGCCGCGTCTGATCTTCCAGCTGCTCTTCCAGCCGGGCGCCCGTGTACGCCTCACTGCGCAACGGTGGCGCCCCCTTGGACGCCGGCACCACGGCGAAATGCATGCGAGGTTCGCGAAACTGCTTGCGCAACACCCGATGAAACACCTCGTCAAGGGTGTACACCTTCCCGCCCGCTCTCACCAGGCGCTCATTCCACGGCCCCTTGAGCTGCAACAGCCCCAGCGACCGATTGATGTTCCGAATGGACTGGCGCTCGTGGTGCGTGAGAATGAGCTGGACGGTGTAGGCGTTGTAGGCGTTGATCCAGAAAGCCAGTCGCCCGTTTTCATCCAGCGCCTCCACCGTCACGGTGTCGAGTGAGGCCAGATAGCGCGTAAACGCTGGCGCCCGTTCCAATGCGTCGTAGTCCACCAGCCCCTGGCGGACATGCGCCTTGAGCAGGCTGTCCCACGGAGCATGCAACGTGGACTGTGCCTCCGCGGTGCGCGCAGGCCAGAGGCTTATGGCGAAGAGTATCGCCAGCCCGACGTGGTGCACCTGCTTCCCGAATCGCATTATCGTTCACCCATGTCGACCGACTGGTTGCTGGGCACATGGCGCCTGATGCGCGCCGATGAACCGCTGGATTTTGCTCCCGGCGTGAGAATGGAATTTCTCCCCGCTGGGGTGCTGCGCTACCACGTGGATGTGGGCGGCACCGATCGCATCATCGAACTGGTCTACCGCGTGGACGGGGATCTGCTGCACACCGATAACCCCGCCGCGCCACACTCCATGTCCGTACGGATGACGCACGGCGAAGGTGACAGCCTGCTCTTCGACTTTGGGGGACCACAGGCGCTGCTGGTTCGTGAAGCCGCCGTGTTGCGGGGGCCCCTGCCATAACCGGCAGCACCAGCGCTACATCCAGTACGCGTACTGTTTGGTGACCAACACAAACGCCGACAACGCCGCATTGGTGACCGCGTGCACCAGCACCAGATCACCCAGCGACTTCGTCTTCCACATGTACCAGTTGTAGATCACTCCACACAGCAGCCCCACTTCCCAGTAGGGGCCGTGTTCGCTGGCAAAGAGCAGCGCCGTACCGACAAATGCGAGCGTGTTGTACGTGCCCATGGGCACCCGCTCCCAGTTGTTGTCCACGATCCAGCGCGGCAAAAATCCGCGCCAGAACAATTCCTCGAGAATGGGCACCAGCAGGGCCGCCCGAAGCACCCGCAGCGACAGCACCAGCGGATTGCTCAGCTCCCCTTCCGGAATGGACGTGGTGATCTCCCCCGTGACGCTGTTCTGGAAGAGCCAGTGTGAGCGGTAGCCTTCAAACAGCTGGTCGGGCAGCACCCACATGCCGCACACGACCAGCCCCAGCAGCGTACTGGGGATCCAGTGTCGCACCCGCAGCGAGAAGACCACATCGCGCGAAATGGTGAGCAGTACGGCAAGCAGTACGCCCACCCGCACGATGGATTCCCACGGCTGCGGCAGTCCCAGTGACGGACCGACGGCCAGCCACAGCATGAACACGGCAAAGGGCGCAACCCACGGCGTGGCCGAGGACTGCGGGGTCATTTCAGAAGGCAGGGGAGCAGACATTCGCCAAAACTACATACGCCGACCGGCCCCGCGCACGGGCTTACGGCCCGTACACGATGGGCGAGGTGCCCTGCCGGATATCCCGAGCCCCGGCGGCCACACCTGAACCGACCGCCAACGCGGCGGTGAGGGCGGTGCCAAGCCCCACAATGGGGAGCACGCCGACAGCCGCGCTACCCACCAGGAAAGCGGCGCCGCCTGCGAGCCACGGGGCCAGCGACTTCTGCACGGCGTCCACGTAACGCAGACGATTGCGGACAAACTTGCGCGTCGTGCCGTGCAGCACGATGGCGACAAGGCTCGCGATAGCGAATGAGAGCAGGAGCGCGATCATGGGACCTCCGGTAATTCAGACGATGCCGCCGGAACGAGCGTCCGTTCCGTAGCGGGGTTGTATCCCCTAACGACAAAGCGGACCAGAGGTTTCACCCCGGATCCGCCGTGTCGAAGTGTCACAGGGAGACCGCAGCGCGATCAGCCCGGGGGACGTCCGCCAGGGGCGGCGATCTTGGTGTAATTCGCCGGCACCGAAAACAGATCGTTGGCCAGGCGTTTCTTCTCCACCTTGATGACCTCCATGGCCACACTCCCGTCGGGGAGCGACACCTTGAGAGGGAAGCCATCCGCAATCTGCTTCTGCCACGCGGGAGCCGGGCCGCGCCGCATCCCCTGCATCGGATCCATGTACCGACCGAGGGCCGTGGTGAGGCACATATCGGTCCCCTCACCCTTGGCCGGTGTCAGCAGCACGTGCTCGCAGGTGAGACCGGCCACGACTTCCTTGCGCCCGGTGCGGGTCACCTTGACGTCGTCGGTCGATGCCGCGGCGGCCGCCTGTGGCGGCACCATGGGCATCTCCATGTACGATTGCTGTGCCACCATGAGCATATAGAGCTTCTGCTCCTGCGGTACCGCCAGCATGGCCATGCCGCCCGCCATACCGCCGCCCAGGGTCACCCGCACTTTCCCGCCACGAACCTGGTACTCCATCTGCTGCGGCATGGCCGCCTGCCCCTGCGTCGCCGCTCCTCGTCCAGTGGCGTTGAGACGCATGGTGATGATGCCTTCAAACGTCTGGGCCAACATCACCCCTGGCGCGCTCACCAGTGCGCCCAGGGTACCCAGGGTGCCCAACACCACTGCTCCTGCACGGATCATGCAATACCCTTGTGAATGGCCGTGAGAACGAGTTCCGCAAAACGGTCGATCTCCTCCAACGTGGTATACACGTTGGGAGTGACACGGATCCCCTTGAACTCGGCATGCACAATGGGCGTCTGGACCACCCGGTGCTTGCTCAGGAGCCATTCGCCCAGCTTGGTCGGCTCCAACCCGTCCACGTTGAAGAACCCCAAGCCGCCCCCCCATGGGCTGTCGAGCGGCGTGAGCACCTTCACGCGCCCCTGCCCTTCAGCCAGCAGTCGCTTCGCCCACCGGTCGCGCAGGTAAATCAGGCGTGCCGACTTGCGCCCCGGGCCGAGCGCCCGGTGAAACGCCAAGGACACGGACACGGCGTTGTGGTTGGCCGCCGGATGCGTACCGACCTCCTCGTATTTCCGGATGTCGTTTGTCTGCCCGTCGTTCTCCGCGTACAAGGGCCAGATGTTCGGGATCTTGTTGCGGCGCACGTAGAGGAAGCCGGTACCAATCGGCGCCAACAACCATTTATGCAAACTCGTCCCGTAGTAGTCACACCCCAGATCGTCGCGCGTGAAGGGGAATTGCGCGAAGGCGTGCGCGCCATCCACAAACACCTCGATATTCTTGGCCCGCGCCATTTCCACAATGGCCTTCACCGGGAGGATCTGTCCGGTGAGGTTGGTGATGTGCGTGATCTCGATGACCCGGGTACGCTCGGTAATCCCGGCCGCAAAGGCATCGACAATCTGCTGCGGCGTGGTGCACGGTACCGGGAACGAAATCTCCTTCACGACAATGCCCTGTCGCCGGGCCCGCTGCTTCCAGCCATTGATCATGCGGCCGTAGTTCTGGTTACTCAGCAGCACTTCATCCCCCGCCTTGAGGTCAAGGCCGTGGATGAGGGTGAGCAGGGCTTCTGACGCGTTGCGCGTGAGCGCCATTTCTTCCGTGTCGCAACCGAACTCACGCGCCATTTCCCGGCGCACCACCTCAATGCGGGGCTCGAGTGTCTGCCACATGTGAATGACGGGCAGTTCGTTCGAGAAGCGGAGATCGCGTTCAAGCTGCGCCATGACATGCGACGGCGCCGGGGAGCAGCCGCCGTTGTTGAGATTGATCCAGGTGCGATCGAGATCAAACGCGCGCTGGACCGGCTCCCAGAAATCCTCGTCACTGGCGAAGGCGAGATCCTCGGCGGCACTGCCGCGCCACAACGGCGCATCCGGATCCAGCAGGCGCGTCCCACGGCTTTTGGCAACGTCCGCCGCGTCGAGCAGTCGGCGGATGGCCCCGGGCGCGAAGCGGGGTGAGGCAAAAGCCGGAAGAGCGGTTGTTCCGGCGAGCGCGGCGACGAACAGGCGGCGGTCCATGAGGGCATAACATGCGCCCAAAGCACACGCCCCGCGAGAGCCGAAGCATCTCGCGGGGCGATCCGGACGAACGGCCGGGTATGCCTTACAGGCCGGCGACGACCCGGCGCGGCGGTACGGCTGGCACTTCCGGCTTCGCCACCTTCGCGCGGGTCCGGTACCGCGGCAGGACAATTTCGAACCGGGCGCCCAACTGCCGGTACTTGTCGATCCGGAGTTGCCCGCCGTGAATCTCCACGGCACGGCGCGCGGTCACGAGCCCCAGTCCACTCGCCCCTTCGGCCGATCGGGTGGTGGCCATGGGCTGGAAGATCCAGTCATGGCGCTCTTCCGGCACGCCCGGACCGTTGTCTTCCACCGCCACGATAATCGTGTCGTCGGTGTGCTGGACCGACACCTGAATGACGCCCCCGCTGCGCTGCGCATCCCATGCGTTCATCACCAACGCCGTCAGCACCTGCTGCAACTGCGACTCGCTTCCCCGCACCAGCACGTCTCGCGCACCGCCGTCCCAGGTCAATTGCACATGCTCGGGGAGCATTTGCCGGAACAGCTCAAGATGCGTGTCCACCAACGCGCGAATATCCACCAGCGATGCCGGGTGCTCCTGCTCCGATGCAATGGCCTGCAGCGCATCCAGCAGCGTTTCGCTTTGCGCGAGCGTGCCGCGCAGCATGGCCGCGTGGGTGGAGCTCAGCACCAGGTCGCTCCCGGGGCGCACGCCAGCCAGCGGCGACATGGACTGCGACACCGCCGACAGCAGCCCACGAAGACGGCTCGACAGGTCGAGCGTTTGCTGGCGATCAAGTGCCCGCCACCGACCGGCATTGAGCGCCTGCTCCGCCCGTCGCTGGTCGCGACGATCGCTGAATTGCGCCGCCACGACCGGCCCCTGCGCCGAATCTTCGAGACGCACCAAGCGCACCTTGACTGGAATCCCGCGCACCGGCGTGACGCCCATGGTGCATTCCAATTCAACCACGGTGCCCGCAGGGGCACTGAACAATGGCGTGACCGATTCCGCCTGCGGCGTGCGATCGGAGGGGACCATCAGCTGCGCGAGATCCGACCCGACGGGCGACACCCGCTGTCCGGTCATCTCCTGCCAGAGGGTCTGCAACGCCTGATTCGCCTCCCGCACGCGCCCGTCACGGTCGATGAGCGCAATCGCCATGGGCAGCGTGTCGAGCAGCGTCGTTGAAGGCGCCAGCTCGCTCACGGTGCGGCGCGTAGCCGATGTAATGAGCCGGCGTAGGGCGCGGACGCTCGAGAGTACCTGATCGGCCCCGGCCGTATCATCAACGACCGCATCGGCGCCCGCATCATTGAGCTCCGACGGCGTGCCTTGCAGCACGAGTCGCGACTGCCAGGCAATGACCGGGACCGGCGCATGATGCGCATCAAACTGCGCACGCACCGCGCGGATGAGCTTCCCTCCCAATACGGTATCTGACGCGCTCACGATGATCGCATCGGGATCCATGAGACGCAGAGCATCCGCCACATCCAACGCATCGCTGGCGGTAATGACGCGAGCGGCTCCCCCCTCGGTGAGCAATTGTCGACGCTGCGTGCGACGCGCCGAATCGGCATCAACCAGCACGACCGCGTACCCCGCGGTGTTATCGAGGACCCGACGGTGCGCCGTAGTGTCCGGCGAGTACGTCCCACCGCGAATCCAATCGAACTCGTCGAGCGGGGTGGGGAGAGCGGGCGAGGTGCGATCAGTCGGTGAGACTGCGCTCCGCAAGACGCCTTCGTCGGCGGCTTTCAACGGATTCATGGTGCGGTTGGGTTGGGGGGATGAACCGTGTATACGGTGTGGACAAATCCTCCCAAACGCCAGAGCACTTCCGTGAATATGATGAATATTTAATTATTGAAACTCCTTAATTTGGAGGAGCTTAGCGTGATCTAGCTCACCAAGTATCTCAGGTAGACAGGCACGGGTTTTGACAACAGCTTTGTGTCCGCTCGTTTCGGGAGCGTACGATTTACCCCCTCAAATGCACGTCTCGCATAAGCCGCCGGAGGGCGAACGCGTTGGCCAGTAAATCGGTGGTTGAGGATGGGGCCTCAAGCACACTGTCGGCCCCGATGTGGAGCATGATGGCGCGGCTGGCACACGGACCGGTGGCGTCTACCTGCCAGGCGATCAGGGGGACCGATTCTTCTGCGGCAGTGATCTGAGCACGGGTTTCGTGGACCAGCTGTTGACAGACAGTCGGATCGTCGGCGCAGACGACCACGACATCGACATGGGCAGCCCGCAGCGCATTTGCCACCCGCGAGGCATCAGGGAGTTCGGCGACACGCGCCCAGCAGCCTCGCAGCTCGGTAGCCCGCGCCGCACGACGCACCGGGTCTGGATCAATGAGCAGAATGAGCGGGGAAGACAAATCCGATTCACCCCGTGTCCGCTTGACGGAAACACACGCGTCGGCGTCGGTCATCAGAAGCACTGGCAGGAGGGTTAGGCGCGATTGGTTGTATGCCTGAGCTCGCTAAGTCTTTAGGGCTACGACCAAAGTCGCTAGGCGCGCCACATTAGTTTTCCATTAACACGATATAAGACAATAACTTACCAGTTTCCGGATGGCTTCGAAACACTGCCGCGAAGAGTATAAACCACTCCCCGTAAAAACGTGAGTTCGTCGATGAGCCGTATCGCGCCAAACCGCGTCCCCACGTATCCTGACCAGATGCGAAGCTCCCTGCACTTTCGCGAGACCTCCGTGTCCCGCGCCGTCGCCTCCACCGTCGCCTCCGGCGTCCTCGCGGTCGTCGCGCTGGCCACGTTCAGTGGCTGCGTGCAACCCCTCACCATTGCCCCCAGCGACGCCGGCCGTGTGCTCGCCAACCGCACGGTGACGGCGCCGAACCCCGGCCTTCCCGGGCCGCTCGCCGTCCGGCGGCTGTACTATGGCAGCGGCAAGGACACGCGCCGGCCGGAATACCGCGACTCCGTCACCTATCGGACCGGGACGGTGGATGCGTCGGCGTTCGCGCGCACCGAGCCCGCCAACGCCAAAGCCCGCAAGAAGTATTGGGGCTTCGACAATACCGCCTTTCCCCTCAATGCACGCGTCTGGTATCCCGAAGGGGATGGCCCATTCCCCCTCGTGCTCGTCGTGCACGGCAATCACAACATGCGGGAGTTCTCCGATCCGGGCTACCAGTGGCTCGGCGAACTGCTGGCGTCGCGCGGGTTCATCCTGGCGTCCATTGACGAAAACTTCCTCAACGGGAATCTCCGCGGCGAAAACGATGCGCGCGGCTGGATGCTGCTCAAGCACCTGGAAGTGTTCCGGGCCCTGAACGACAGTGCGGGCAAACCGCTCTTTGGCCGGATCGACATGAAGCGCATTGCGCTCATGGGGCATTCGCGCGGCGGCGAAGCCGTGGCCATTGCCGGCGCCTTCAACCGCCTGTCGCATTATCCCGATGACGCCACCGTTCGCTTCAATTTCAATTTTGACATCAAGGCGCTCGTTGCCATTGCGCCGGTAGACGGACAGTACAAGCCGGCCGAACAGCCCACGCCGGTCAGTGACTACAACTATCTCGTCATCCACGGCTCGCACGATGGCGACGTGTCAAGCTTCATGGGACTCACGCAGTACAATCGGTTCCGCTTTACGCGCGCCGGGCCAGAGTTCAAGAGCGCCATTTGGATGCACCGCGCCAACCACGGGCAGTGGAACACCGTGTGGAACAACAAGGACAACGGCACGTATTCCGTGCGGGCGTTGCAGCTCAAGGCCCTCGTGGAGGGCGAAGAGCAGCGCCGGTTTGGCCGCGTTGTGATTGGCGGTTTTCTCGAGGCCGCCCTCAATGGTCGCACCGAGTACCAGGCAATCTTCCGCGATCATCGCGCGGCTGGCGACTGGCTGCCACCGGAGATGTACATCACGCGCTACGCGGATGCCCGAACACAGTGGTTGGCCACCTTTGAAGAAGATGTGGACGTGACCACCGGCACGGCGCCGGGGGTCCGCATTCAGGCCGACTCGGTGAGCGTCTGGAAGGAAAACGACTCGCCGGCGCGTGCGCGCGCCTCAACGTTCCGCAGCAACCTGGCCACGATTGGCTGGAACAACACGGCACTCGGAAAGGATACCACGGCGGTGCGGTGGCCGGCGCGCGTGTCTGTGAGTGTGCCGGATTCGCTGCGGCGCGCCTGGCAGATTTCCGGCACCAGCACACTCATGCTCACGATCGGAAGTACCGACCAGAAGCCCGGTGCGCGCAAACTGCCTCGGGATACGACCAAGCGTGATAGCACGGCGCGCGACAGCACAAAACAATCGGCCGCCAAGCGGCCGGATGTCCCGAAGCCCAAGACGCCATCCAAGGATACCGTGGCGCCCGATCTGACCGTGGAACTCGAAGATGGGAGTGGCCGCATAGCACGCCTGCCATTGAGCACCTTTGGCCCGGTACGCATGCCCATCGAGAGTTACATCTACCGACGCAAGGGCCGCGACAAACGCCAGTTCCCCATGTTGGCGGAACCCGTGATGCACACCTTCGTCGCGCCTTTGGCGGCGTTTACCGCCACCGGTTCTGGCTTTGATCCCGCCTCGCTGCGCACGATTCGTCTGGTCTTCGACCGCAAGAAAGTCGGTGCCATCACGCTCGACGACATCGGGATCAGCCGTTAACGGTGCCGCCGATGCACTGGGCCCGCACCTGCGTGCTCAAAATGTGGTGCGCAGTCCGAGCGTGAGCGTGCGCCCCGCAATGACGGTGGCATTGTCGGGGGCGCCGGTCTGCACGTTGAGCAGATTATCGCCGCCCAGCAGCATCGACAGATCACTGCGCACCCGGAGCGTCACGCCGCCACGCAGGCGCGTGACGCCGGGATAGCGGAGCCAGTAGCGGCGCAGGTTGGCGCCCTCAAACTCGCGTGGCGACAGTTCATTCGCCGAGAGCGCGGCGCCAATCGCGGCGCGGTCGTACCCTATCCAGTCGGTCGCCCGAATCGCACTGCCAGTCAAGGTCCAGCGCCCCGCGCTGTAGGCCCCGGAGAGACTCACGGTGCTGGACGGAACATCGAGCATGCGATCACCCACCCGCATCTCGCCGCGATAGCCAGCGGCCAATTGCGCCACACGACTCTCCACCAGTGCCAGGGTGCCGGCGACCGACAGTCGCTGCACACGTGTCGTCGCCTCAAGCTCCCAGCCACGGTTGTCGATGGCCCCCACGTTCTGCAACGTGTACGTCATGGCACGACTGATCCGCCCGTTCGCTCCCACCGCCGTCACCAGCGACGACACGGGCTGTATGAGCCCCGACGCACGCTGATCGAAGCGGGTGAGATGCAGGGCGCTGCGTGCGCCCATGAGCAGATCCACCCCGACTTCGGTACCGCTTTGTTTTTCCGGTTCAAGTGCCGAGAGCGCGGCCAGTTGCCCCTGTCCGAGCCAGGAAGACGACCGGACCAGCGCACGCGCCGGACGAATGCCCGTACCAAAGGCGCCGCGCAGCTTGACCACCGTGTTGCCCACATCCCGGACATAGGCCGCCCCCACCATGGGCAGCAACGATTGCTGCGCCGTGGGTGTGGCACCATCGGTCCGTTCGCCGCGCACCCCCGCCGACGCAAACCACCGGTCGCGCCAGGCGATCTGCGCCTGCGCCGAAAGTCCACTGTTGTCATACAGCGTGCGCTGCGACGGAACGCGGTTGGCGGGTCGCGTCAGCAACTGACCCACCACCGCACCGGGACCGGCCCCACCTCCTGGGGGAGCAGCCGCGTATCCCAACTCACTACGCACCACTTCGTTCGTGAACGCCTGTTCCGCCGCAAAGGTCAACGTGAGCAGCGTGGCAGGGGCCACGTCAAACCGCCCCACCGTACGCAGGCGCAACGAGGCCCGATCGGCCGCCCCCTCACCGTTCCCCGCCAGCGCGGCGTTGGACAACGTTTGCGGACCCGCCAAGGCAAACGCCGACAATCCACGCATCCGGTACCCATCCACACCGGCAATGACGGTATGGGTCCACAGCAGACTGGGCATCACGGCAATGCTGCCGCCAATCGTATACTGCGCGACATCCTGTCCGCTGGCACTATCGGCCGTAACCACCCGTGGCAGTGAATCACCAGGCAAGCGCCCACGGGTACTGTCGCCCACGGCGGCTGCGAGCGTGGTACGTACATCGTTCACGCTCCCCGCCAAGGGGAGCCTTGTCAGCGCCCGGCCAGTTGAAAAACCCGCCAATCCATCATTGCCAAGCATCAGTGACGAGCCGGCGTTCGCGCGCTGCAGCGACAGGCGCGCCATGCCGGTAAAAATCGAATGCTGTCGCGAGAAGCGCCCATCGGCATCGACCAGCAGGCGACGTTCCGAGGCCCCCGGTACATAGGCGCCCACTGTACCCACATTCACGCCGAGTCCGAGGTTCCGGGCCGCAGACCCACGGCGGAACGACAGCGAATGCTCCTGCACGAACGGGTCGCGGGCGGCGTAGGAGGTATTGGAAACGCCGGCGCTGGTGGACATCTGCAGCTGGCGTCGCCCCTCTGGCGCGCCATCATGACGCGTCAGAATGTTCACCACTCCGCTAATTGCGTCGGCGCCGTATAACGCCGCCCCCTGCGGCCCGCGTATGACTTCGACCCGGGCCACGCGCGCGGGATCGAGCTGGGTGACCAGCAGCGGGTTTGCCACCTCGATACCGTCAAGGTAGATCTTGGGCGCGCTCGCCCCAAATGAACTCGCACCGCGAATACTCCCGTAACGCGCCGTGACCGAGCCCGCCGTGGCGGTCCAGGTCCACACACCAGGCACTGATAACTCCAGCGCCTCCCCCAGCGTATTCACGCCGTGCTGGGCAAGCAGTGCTCCATCCAGCACGTCGAGCGCGTAGGGCGATCCACGCTGTGCCGCACCGTCGGGTGATCCCGTCACCACCACCCGGTCCAATTGACTGGCGCGACGCGATATTCCCCCGTCTGGTGCATGGGACGCCGAAACACGTGATGGCGCCAGCACCACTTGGGTGCTCCCCAGGACAATCGGGCGCAACGGGCTGCCCTCAAGCAGCAAGTCCAGCACGGCGCCCACCGGCACGCGCTCCAACGCGAGACAGACGCGGCGATCGGTGGGCAACAGGTCCGCACTATACGACACTTCAAGCTTCGCCACGGCCGCCAGGCGATCCACCGCGTCACGGACCGAGAGATCGGAGATGCGCAGCGTAACGGTGCGATCAAGTGGCGGGGCCCAGAGCGACGCCCGATCGGCCGACGGCACCGACACGGTGCACGGCGGCTCACGAAGCGACCCCGTGTCATGCCGGGGGGATGCGCCGAACGCCGAAGCGGGCAGCAGCGCCCCTGCCAACTGCAAGGCCGCTACGCCCGCCAGTCGCCACCGGCGCTGCGAGTCGTGCAATGGAGGCATGCGCCGGTGCGCCTCGATCAGGGGATCGGCGTGGGGCTGAGTCCTTGCGGCTGAAGCAGCACCGTATCGCCCTGCTGAACCACGTCAGCGCCAAGAGCGAGCGCGATCACCCGCACCACCTGCGTGGCGGAATCACCCCGGAAGGACGCCGTCAGCGTACGACGGGCGAGGACACTGTCTGCGATACGCAATTCGAGCCCATACCACCGCTGCAGGTCGGCACGCACTTCGGCGAGGGATGCGTCGCGGTAGGAGAGCACCCCCCGCGTCCATGCCACATCATCGGCGGTCACGGTGCCACGCCGTACCGTGACGGCCTGCTGCGCGAGGACGCCTCGATCACCCGCCCGCAATTCCACCGGCGCGGCAGCGTTCGCGCGGGCACTCAACGCCACGATGCCATGCGTTACATCTACCGCCACTTCCCCATCAGCCGCCGTCTTCACGGAGAACGCGGTGCCGATGTCGCGAATGTCGGCACTGGCCGTGTGGACGGTAAACGGGTGCCCTTCATCGTGCTGCACATCAAAGTATGCCGCACCCTCAAGCGTGACCTCGCGAGTCCTGGTGCCGTAGTCGGCGGCCAGCGTCAGGACACTGCCGGGCGCGAGCACCACGGTACTGCCGTCGGGCAGCCGCACGGAATCGCGCTGACCTACCTGAGTGCGGTACTCCTGCGCCACGCCGGCACCGGACACACTTCCGGCGCGCCACTGCCCCACCGCTGCGATGGCCGCGAGGCCCGCCGCCATGGCGAACCCCACCACGCGCCACGACCGGCGTGGTGCGGCCACCGCGGCAGCCGGTCGTGCCCCCGACGATGCCGCCGCTCCGCCCCGCTCCACCCGCAGCATGGGGGGGGCGTCGTTCTGGGCCTCGGCATCAATCCGGGCCCGCACGCGGGCCAGCGCCGCCTCGGTGTTCACGGAAATATCGGCCTGCTGCACCACCCGTTCCGATCGGGCCTTAACGACTGCCGCCAGGGCGGCGTCTTCCGGATGGGCCTCCAACCAGGCACGCATGGCGGTGGCCTCCAACGCCGGGCTCTCCCCCGCGACATAACGGGCGAGGGCTTCCCAGTGGTCGTCGTCCATGGCCAAAGGCGCCAGGTCGGAGTCAGGACGGATTTCGTCGGAACGGTCGGACATGCCAGAGAAACACGGGGGCCAAACGATACCCTACGTCCCGGAGCCGGGATGGCAGGCAGGAGGGAAAATAGCATCGGAAACCGCGGGTACGGGTGTAAGATACCAGCAACCGCCGCACCGGCACGCCCACTTCCTTCCCGCATTCACCGTGACCGACTCCGACCTGCTGATACGGCTCCGTCAGGGCGATCACGCAGCATTTGAGACGATCTTCCGGCAGTGGTACGAACCGGTGGTTCGGTCGGCCAACCGCATTCTGCACGAGCCGCAGGTGGCCGAGGAACTGGCGCAGGATGTGTTTCTCGAATTGTGGCGCCGCCGTGAGCAATTGCCCGAGGGGAGCAGTGTGCCGGGCTACCTCATGCAGGCGGCGCGGAACCGTGCGCTCAATCATCTGCGACACCTGCAGGTGCAAAAAAAGTCGCAAGTCTTTGTAGAAGCGCTGAGTGAACCGACCGAACAGGCGGATGCCGATGCGCAGGCCAATGAACTCGACGTCGCCATTCGCGAAGCGATTGCCGAACTGCCGCCGCGTACCCGCGAAGTGTTTCTCATGAGCCGCGAGCGGAATCTCAAGTACAGCGAGATTGCCGAACAGCTGGGCATCACGGTCAAAGCCGTGGAAGCCAATATGAGCCGGGCATTGCGACAGTTACGTGAGAAATTGTCGCCGTTCTTGCGCCGCACCGACAGCACATAGGGTTACGCGCCGAACACGTGTTGCAGAGGATGAACGCCCAGACGATTCCCCGGCGACGGTCGCCGGCCCCGTTTGGCCGCAAACAGGAACCTCCACATATGTCACGCCCATTCTTCCGCACGCTGGCCACGGCAACCGCGCTGCTCAGCGCGACTGCGTGCACGCTGGACAACTTCGGTGGCCCCAACGACACCATGCAGTTCGACACGGCGTTCGACAGTGCGCCGGCGGGCATGGATGTGACCTCGAGTACCTTCGCCGCCGATAGCAACGGCGCCTGGGGCGGCCCGCGTCGCGGCCGTGGCCCCGGCGGACCGGGGATGTTGGGGCTGATGGGCGGTGGCATGGGGCCGGAATTCATGGGCAGTGGTGGCATTGGCCGCGGCGCGCATCGCGGGCCGTTCGCCATTCGCATTGATTCCAGCTGTACGGTGGCAGCGGGTGATGTGACCTGCACCCGTACCCATAATGGACTGACCGCCACGACGATCTACACGATCAAGGATGCGGGTGGCGCGGCGCAGACGAAGCTCGACACCATTACCACGAACTCGGTGCGTACGCGCACCACGGTGAGCGGCACCACCACACGTGGTCGCGATGGCGCGAGCGTCACGGCGACCGTCAGCAACTCGAGCGACCGCACCGTCACCGGGCTCGCGGCGGCCAGCACGCAGCGTACCGTCAACGGCACGTCCGCCGGGAGCGAAAGCACCACCGGCACCAACCGCGACGGACAGGCCTTCACCGCGGCCCGCGTCTCCTTCGACACGACCACCGGGCTGGTGATCCCCGTGTCCACCACGGCCCAGACCTTCCCCACAGCGGGCAAAGTCATTCGCCGCATGAAGGTCACCACGACGGTGGCTGGCAGCACGCCTTCGGTGCGTGAGCGTCGCGAAGAAGTGACGTACGATGGATCGGCCACCGCCAAGGTCGCCATCACGGTCGATGGCAGCACCAAGAACTGCACCATGGCACTGCCGCGCGGTCGCCCGAACTGCGGCTGATCGGTTGTGGGTCTGAACGCGTAAACCGCCCCGCATCGTCCACGATGCGGGGCGGTTTTTTCGCGGCCATGGGTACGGCGCGGTGTTCGGCCAGTGTGTGTGTGTAATCGGCGTATGCGATCGGCGCATGCGATCGCGAGGCCGCAACACGGCCCCCTCAGCGAGTCTGTTCGGGGCAGCCGTGCGCTTCCGCGCGGCACGACCGAAGTATCAGCGAATGCGCACGCCAACCCTGTGCGCCACCGGTCGGCCGCCGCGCATGGGCTCCATGGCGTAGTCCAGCGAGAACCGATCGACGTTCACCCCCACCCCCGCGGTGACCAGCGACTCGTCGCGCTCGCGGGGCAAGCGCAGTCCCTGGCGCAGCACGATCGCCACCCCTTCCACCGGCACGTAGCCCAGCTCCACCCCACCCGCCGGACGAACGAAGCCGTCGCGCTCCACGCTGAGTTGGGTCTGCATACCAATGTCCCAATGCTCCCAGATGGGAAAGAGCCCGCCGCCATACCCCACGGTCACTCGCGTGGGCAGGGCGCCGTTCACGCCCCCCAGGGCTGGCGATGCTCCGAGATTCTGGATGCTCGCGCTCAAGGTGGCGGGGCCCATGGCTTTGTTGATCCCCACATCAACGGCCAGCGAACCGTCACGCACGTCGGCGAGGCGCTCTTCGGCATACTTCACGCTCGCGCCGAGCCGCAGCCCCTTGATGGTGTGCGCCACCCCAACGGTAAACGCGCTGCTGGACGCGGACACCGGTCCGCCATCGGAGAGGCGTGTAGCCCCGGCACGTACCGCGGCGTCCAGATCGTTATAGCCCGGCGCACCGTAGTTGAGCGTTTGCGCCCCTATCCCAATGGAAAACGACCCGAGCGCCTGCACACTGCCGAACGCCCCCGTCGTGGCCTGCGCGCCGTATCGCTGGACCGACACCGCCACCCCGCGCGCCTGCGCCAGCATCCCCGGGTTGTAGAAAATCACATCGCCATCATTGCCGGACACCCCGGCGTTGGCCATGGCGGCGTACCGGGCGCTGGCCGGCAGCCGCAGCACCAGCGGCGCCTCCGGGCGCCCTGACGTTTGCGCCAACGCCTCGCGACCAGCCACGAGGGCGAGGGCGGCACACATGAAGGCTCGAACAGAATACCGCGACCGGCGCAGCATACGATGGCGGGCACCGTGAGGCGTCCGTCCCTTGCGGAGCAAATGGGTCATGAGTTCAAATGAACGCCATGTCGCAATCCGTCGCCAGTTGGCAGCTCGGTCCCGAAGCTCCCCAATCCCATCGTCCCTGGCTGCGCGCCCTCGGATGGTGGATCCTCCGCCGTGCCGGATGGGACTTTTCCGGGCAGATGCCGAACATCCCCAAGTTTGTGGCTATCGTGGCCCCGCATACGTCAAACTGGGACTTCCCCATTGGCCTCGCAGCCAAATGGGCGCTGGGGTTTGATGCCCATTGGTGGGGTAAGGACTCCCTCTTCAAGCCGCCCCTCGGCTGGTTCATGCGCGCGAACGGGGGTATCCCGGTTGTGCGGACCAACAAGAACAATGCCGTGGAGCGCACCGTGGAGCTGGCGCGCCGCAGTGAGCGGTTTGCACTGGCTCTCGCCCCCGAAGGCACCCGCAAGAAAGTCAGCGATTGGCGCAGTGGCTTCTGGCATGTGGCCAAGGGTGCCGACATCCCCATCTGCTGCGTGGCGCTGGACTGGGAGCACAAGCTCGTGAGACTTGGCCCTACGGTCACCGCCGACGAGGATGATCCCGCCGTTGGTATGGCCCGTATTCAGGCCCTGTACCATGGCATCAAGGGCTACAACCCTTCGCAACAGCTATAGGGCACGGGCCGTTCGCTCGGTGGAGGGCACCCCATGGCATGATTGCCAACGTGCCGCCGTGAGCGGTGCTCCCAATCGTTACGCCACGCGCACCGGTGCTCCGTACGATCGGGGCGCGATTGACGGAGTGACGAGCACATCGTTCGACGACTCCAGCTCAAAGCGATCCACCTGATCCAATACGCGCTCGGCATCGGTCAACACCACCGTCGCCACCTGCACCGTGGCATCGGCAGCCCGCGCCGTCTCCATCAGCTGTGCTCCCAGCAATCCCAGCGACGCCGCCTGATCATGCACATCAGCCGCTTCCTGAGCGACCTCGTCCGCTTTTTCGGCCACCCGGTGCCGGAGCTGCGCCACGTCCTGCTGCACAACAACCAGTTGGGCCGCAACGGCATCGGCAAACTCCGATCCGTCACGCGCCGCTTCGGCGGAGCGCGCAATCAACTCCCCGGTCTGTCGTGACGCTTCGGCAGCGCGGAGGGCAAGGCTTCGCACCTCCTCAGCCACCACGGCGAATCCACGACCCGCGTCGCCGGCGCGCGCCGCTTCAACCGCCGCATTCAACGCTAACAGATTGGTCTGGAAGGCGATCTCCTCAATAGTGCGGGCGATACGCGCACTTTCCGCGGTCGAGGACCGCACGCGCTGCATGCGCTCGGCCACGCCGGTGACCGCTTCTGCCCCCGTACGCACGGCGCCATCGACCCGACCCGCCTCGTCACGCAGCTCCAGCATCTCCCGCGACGACAGGGTGATCCGTTCCACCGTCTGATCCAACAACCGGGCCACGTCACCAAGGCGGCTGGCCCGGGCCGATGCATCATCGCGCAACTGGGTGTTCACGTCCACCAGGTCATGGGCATGCGAGCGGGTTTCGTCCGCGGCTTCCCGAATCTCCAGCAGGGCAGTGGCCAATTGTCCCAACGCGGTATTCACGGCGCTGGAGATCGCCCCAAACTCACCCGGCAGGTTCGCCGGCATCCGGCCCTGCAAGTTCCCCTCTGCAGCCTGCGCCAGCACGGTTTTGGCCGAACGCATAGGGGCGGCGACCGCAGCAACGGCACTGTCCAACGCGGCATGCAAGTCGCCGTAGACGCCGGGGTGGACGCTGCCACGTGTGAGATTTTCCGGCGAGAGATCACCGACTTGGACCCGACCGATGCGCTCCTGCATCGTGGCGAGCACCTCTTCCAGGGCCGCCATCGCCTCCCCCACGCTGCGCACGACCGCGTCGGCTTCGGAGGCAATTGCATTACTACTATCGGCAATGGCGCCAATTTCGTCTTCGCGCTGCAACGCCAGCGGCGCGACAACCGCGACTTCGCTGAGTTCGAGCTTGCCAATCGAAATGGCCTGGGCTGACGACGCCAGTGGCGCGACGACCTGCGTCCGCACCAGGTCAAGCTGGCGCGAGACCGCCAGGACGGGCTGCGTAATGCCACGGATCACGCGCCAGCCACCTACCGCCAGCCCGCCGCACATGAGAATTGCCAAAATCGTCAGGAATACTTCATCACGCGCCAGCTGGGTCTTGTGACTGCCGGCGGTCGCTTCCAGATCATCGGCCACCATGTCGACCAGAGAATCGAGGGTGGCCACCGGCGGGCGGTCGAGCCCCTTGACCTCAGCGTCGGCGGTGGCCGCGAGCCGATGTGTGTCGGCCTCGAAGTTCGCCATCGCGGCGAGATACCGGGTATTCAGTGTGCTGTGACTGTCGCTGAACCGCGCCAGGAGCGCGTGCTGGGTGCTGTCGGGAAGGAGGCTATTCAACGTGTCAGCCAGCGCTTGTACTGTGCGCGATTCGTCCAGGAATTGCGCGCGGTATTTCTTCAGGCTCGCATCGTCCTGTCCACGGAGCAGCACATTCTTCCACTCCTGCACCTGCATCTTGAACGCCACTTGGGTTCGCCGAGCCATGAGCGCAGCCCGCACCGTTCGACCGATCAGCTGCTCTTCCTGGCGCCCCAGGTCCCGAACGTGTGCAAGGGTGAGCATAATGATTCCCGCCACGGCCGCGAGGCCAGCAGCAAGGATCCATGTCAGACGAGTCGTCATCGACTTTGACATACGTTCGGCGAGCGTGTTGTTGGAGATCCAGCGTTGTCCAAGAAGGCTTCGGACGATATGACATGACGCTGAAGTCATTTTTCACGGCCGTTACAGAGGGCGCCATTCCGTTACACCCGGCACCTGGCAGTTTCTGGAAAACATGACGCCGGCGTCGTGTTTCTATCCCTTACCCCCTTCCGCCCGGCCGTTCCGGCATGGATGTTTTCCGTATCCCTTACGGAGAGAGCCTGAATGCGTGTGACGACCGTCGGCGTGGTGGGCGCCGGCGCCATGGGGAGCGGCATTGCCGCGCTCGCGGCGTCGGCGGGCTGCCGCGTCGTGCTCCTCGACATCCCCGGCGACGCGGACCCCGCCTCGCCCAATCGCAGTGCCCCCGCAAAGAACGGGCTTGCCAAGGCCATCAAGAGCAAGCCGGCGTCCTTCATGGAAGCCGCCGCGGTGGCGCGCGTGCGCGTGGGGAACACCGACGACCATGTGTCCTGGCTCGCCGAGTGCGACTGGATTTGCGAAGCCATCATTGAACTGGCGGAACCCAAGCAGCAGCTGTTCGCGCGCATCGAAGCGCTCATGAAGCCCACCGCGATTGTGTCGTCGAACACATCGGGCATTCCCATGGCTACGTTGCTCGAGGGACGCAGTGAGAAGTTCCGTCGCCGGTTTCTGGGCACGCACTTCTTCAATCCGCCGCGCTACATGCACCTGCTCGAAGTCATCCCTACCCCGGAGACCGATCCCGCGGTCATTGGTGCGATGAATGGCTTCGCCGAACGCACGCTGGGCAAGGGCATCGTGATCGCGAAGGACGTGCCCGGATTCATTGCCAACCGATTGGGCGTCTACGGCATGGTGGCCACCATGCGCCGCATGCAGCAGCACGGTCTTACTATTGACGAAGTGGATGGTCTTACCGGCTCACTCATTGGGCGCGCCCGTTCAGCGACCTTTCGCACCGGCGACCTGTCGGGGCTGGACGTCCTCGCGCACGTCACCAAGGGAATAGGGGCCGCCACCGGCGAGGATTTTGCGCTGCCTACCTGGGTGCACGAGGCGCTGGTGGGCACCGGCAAGCTCGGTGACAAAACCGGTGGCGGTTTTTACAGCAAGACCAAAACCGGCACCCTCACCTTCGACTGGAAGACCACGAGCTACGTTCCGCAGCAGCGGCTTGAAGGTGGAGACATTAGGCAAGCCATTCGGTTGCCCATTGCCCAGCGACTCCCCGTCATCAAGACGCTGCCGGGGGCGCAGGGCGCCTTTGTGCGTGATCATGTCGTGGATGCCGCGCACTACACGCTCACGTTGGCGTCGCAGCTCGCCCACGACATTGTCGCCATCGATCGCGCCATGGAGTGGGGTTACGGCTGGGAAGCAGGGCCGTTTCAGGTCATGGATGCCCTCGGCATTGACTGGCTGCGGGAGCAGTTCAAGGCGGAAGGGCTGGATGTTCCGCCGCTGTTGGAGCTGGCACAGGGATCGTTCTACAAGAATGGCGAATACCTCACCTTCGATGGTCAGTACGAACCCCTCCCCGCCATCCCGGGACGCATCTCGCTGGCCGGATTGGCGCAGAGCGGACGCGTGCTCGAAGACAACGGCCTCTCGCGCCTCATCGACCTTGGTGACGGCGTGGCCTGTTTCGAGTTCCGCTCCAAGATGAACAGTCTTGGACAGGGCGTGTTGGAAGGACTCGAAAAGTCGCTGCGCAAGGTGGAGAAGCTGGGCTTCAACGGCCTGGTCATCGGCAACGAAGACCCGCGCGCTTTCAGTGTGGGCGCCGACCTGTCGCTGGTGTCGTTTGCCGTCTCGGCCGGCGCGTGGGATGACATTGAAGCCTCCATCCGCACGTTCCAGGATGCCGTGATGTCCATTCGTCGCGCACCGTTCCCGGTGGTGGTGGCGCCGGCGGGCATGACGCTTGGCGGCGGCTGCGAGTTCACGCTGCACGCCGATGCCGTGCAGGCGCACGCGGAAACGTACATGGGGCTCGTGGAAGTGGGCGTGGGCCTGCTCCCCGGTGGCGGCGGCACGAAAGAACTGCTCATGCGCTTCACCAGCGAATTGCAGAACTACGAAGAGGTGGATCTCTTCGCCGCCGTAAAGCGCGCCTTCAAGCTCATCGCGTTTGCCACTACCACCACGTCGGCTTTCGAAGGCCGCGCCTTTGGCTTCCTGCGTGATCGCGATCGCATTTCCATGAATCGTGATCATCAGCTCAGCGATGCCAAGCAGCGCGTGCTTGATCTGGCGCCGGGCTATCTGCCGCCCATCGAGCGTACGGTGCGGGCGCTGGGCCGTGAAGGGATTGGCAATCTCGAATACGCCCTCTGGGCGGCCAAGGAAGGCGGACAGGCCAGTGCGCATGATGTCCGGGTCGGCCGCGCCGTCGCCTATGTGCTCTGCGGTGGTGATGGATCACCGCGCGATGTCACCGAGCAGGACCTCCTCGACCTCGAACGCGAACAGTTCCTGTCGCTCCTTGGCACCAAGGAAACGCAGGAGCGCATCGCGTATACCCTCAAGACCGGCAAGCCGCTGCGCAACTGAGCGCGCGACAGGAGATAACGAGATGACCGAGGTCGTGATTGTCAGTTGTGCGCGCAGCGCCGTGGCCCGCGGAAAGGCCGATGGGGCGCTGGCGAACGTGCATCCGGTGGATCTGTCGTCCACCGTCATGAAGGCTGCCATCGAACGGGCCGGGGTGGATCCCGTGCTGATTGAGGATGTGCAGTGGGGGTGCGCCATGCCGGAAGCATCCCAGGGGCTTAACCACGCGCGTTTGGCGTGGCTACGCGGCGGATTGCCGGTGGAAACGGCAGCGGCTACCGTGAACCGGTTCTGTTCATCAGGGTTGCAGTCGGTGGCGTATGCCGCGCAGGCCATCATGGCTGGACAGGGCGACGCCATCATGGCCGGTGGCATCGAGATGATGTCGCAGGTGCCCATGAGCGGCTACAACGCGCGGCTGGCACCGGAAATCACCGAGAGCTACATCGGCATGGGCTTCACCGCCGAGCGCGTGGCCAAACGGTGGGAGATCACTCGCGAACAGCAGGATGCGTTTGCGCTGGCCAGTCAGCAGAAGGCCGCCGCCGCCGTGGCGAGCGGCGTCTTTGCGCCGGAGATCGTCCCCATCCATACGCAGCGCTACCACTGGAAGGGCGCCAGCAAGACGGTCACCGACATGGTGTTCGATACGGACGAATGCCCACGTGCCACAACGGCCGAGGCTCTGGCCAAATTGCGCCCCGCGTTCATGCCTACGGGTTCGGTAACGGCGGGCAACGCGAGTCCCTACTCCGATGGTGCCGCCGCCGTGCTGGTGATGCGCGCCGACACGGCCAAGTCCCTCGGCCTCACGCCGCTCGCCCGGTTCGTGAGCTTCGCGGTAGGCGGCGTGGAGCCGGACATCATGGGTGTGGGCCCCATCAAGGCGGTGCCCAAGGCACTCAAGCGCGCTGGCCTGTCGCTTTCCGATCTCAAGCTGATCGAGTTCAACGAAGCGTTCGCCGCGCAGGCGCTCGCCGTGATCAAGGAGCTCGACATGCCCACGGACATCATCAACGTGAACGGTGGCGCCATTGCCCTTGGCCACCCGCTCGGCGCCACCGGCGCCAAGCTCACGACCCAGTTGGTGCACGAACTCCGCCGCCGTGGTGGTGGCTACGGCATGGTCACCATGTGCATTGGCGGAGGCATGGGCGCGGCGGGAGTCTTTGAAGTGTACCCGCAGTAGGGGATAACAGCAGTAACAGCGTTATGGGTTATGGGTTATCGGGTTACCGCGTTAACGCGGCAACCGCAGTTCCCGCAGTTACTCGGTAACCCGATAACCCATAACCCATAACGCAGTTACGCTGTTAAAACCGCCCTTTCCGCTCTCTCTCCGAGCGCCGCGACTACGTTGCCCAGCGACGCAAACCGCGGGTCTGCGGTGAGGCCTTGGCGGTAGCGCGCATAAATCTGCTGGGCAATGACCGCGACCTTGAACAATCCGAAGGCCAGGTAGAAGGGCGCATCACTGATGTCACGCCCACTCGCCGCTCCGTACGCGGCCACCAGTTCGGCCCGCGTGTACGCTCCGGGCAAGGCGGTGACTCCCAGCCCCAGCGAACGAAAGATCGGCGCGTCATCGGCTTCCACCCAATACGCCAGTGAGGTGCCCAGATCCATGAGCGGGTCGCCCACCGTGGCCATTTCCCAGTCGAGAATGGCCAGCACCTGCGACAGGTCGGGGGACAGGATCAGGTTATCCAGTTTGAAATCGTTGTGCACCAGACTCACGCCGCGCTCTGGCGGGCGATTGGCCTCCAGCCATGTGGCCACCCGGCTTATCGACGGCACATCGTCCGTGCGTGATGCCTGCCATCGCTTGGTCCACCCCTGCACCTGACGCTGCACATAACCCTCAGGGCGTCCCAGGGTTGCCAGTGGGCCATCATCTACGGGCACCGCATGCAACTGCGTCAGGGTGTGCACGAAAGTGCGGGACAACGCCCGCAGGCGCCCCGACACTGTTTCGCCGTCCTGAGGCAGTGACGGCGGCGCCGCTCCGCGCAGAATCACGCCGCGCACATGCTCCATGAGATAGAACGGCGCGCCAATTACCGACGGCTCGTCGCATTTCACGAGAGGGCGCGGGACGGGTACTCCCAGCGGATGCAACGCAGCAAGAATTCCGTACTCACGGGCCACATCATGCGCGATACCACCGCTCACGCCGCGGGGCGGTCGGCGCAGCACCAACCCGCTGTCCCCATGTTCATGGTGCAGGGTGACCAGATACGTCAGATTCGAGAACCCGGCCGGGAACTGCCGCACGTCCATCGTACTGCCGGCCGGCACCAACATTGGCATGGCCGTGGCCAACCAGCCCCGTAGCGCTTCCACCGGCACGTCCTCGCCGGAACGCACCGCTGTGGTGTCAGCAGCGGCGCCTGCAACATCACCCATACAGGCTCAGTGCTCCCTGGGAATCCGGGGGGCCACCTCGAGATACGGCCGTAGGGCCCGACGGGCAATGACGGTCTTGTGCACTTCGTCCGCCCCGTCGTAAATGCGGGCGGCGCGTTCGTGACGGTACCACCACGCCAGCGGTGTGTCGTCCGTCATGCCCAGCGCGCCGTGTACCTGAATGGCGCGATCCAGCACCCGTTGCAGCGTATTGGCGACGAACACCTTGATATAGGAAATTTCCTCCCGCGCCGACTCCTGCCCCTCACGCGCCATACGGGTTGCGGCATCCAGGACCATCAATCGCGATGCGTGAATCTCCAGACGGGATTCGGCAATCCAGAACTGCACCTGCTGTTTGGTGGCCAGGGTTTCACCCGGGGCCACTTCGCGGGTAGTGGCGTAGCGGCACATGAGATCGAACGCCCGTTCACAAATGCCAATCCACCGCATGCAATGGTGAATGCGCCCCGGCCCCAGACGCTCCTGCGCCAGCGCAAAGCCGTGCCCTTGCAGTCCCAGCAGATTGCCCGTCGGCACACGCACGTCATCAAAGCGCACTTCAGCGTGACTGGCCCAGCCGCCGCCGGCCTCACCCATCACGGAGATGTTTCGCACGAGCTTGTACCCCGGCGTTTGCAGCGGCACGATGATCTGACTGGCCCGGTAGTGGCGCCGAGTCTCATCGGCGTCGGTGACCGCCATGACGACGGCAAACGCGGCACCATCGGCACTGCTCGTAAACCACTTGTGCCCGTTGATGACCCACGCCCCCGACTCATGGACTGCCGTGGTGGATAGCTGCACCGGGTTGGACCCCGCATGTTCCGGCTCCGTCATGGCGAAGCAGCTGCGAATCTCGCCGCGCGCCAACGGCTCAAGGTATTCCTGCTTCTGCGCGTCCGACCCAAAGGCCAGTAGCAGTTCCATGTTCCCCACGTCCGGCGCTTGGCAGTTGCACACGTAGTGCCCAAAAGGCGACCAGCCAAGCACTTCGCTGAGCCGGGCAAAGGCATCCAGCGGCATGTCGAGCCCACCGTACTGTGCGGGGAGAAACGGGGCCCACAACCCCAGCGCCTTGGCGCGGACGCGCAAGGCATTGAGCGTAGGCTCAGCCACATGCCAAGGCGCACCAAGCAGGGTGGCCTCAAGCGGTACGATTTCTTCGCGCACAAAGCGCCGTGCGGTGGCGAGCAGCGCATCGTGATCGACCGGCGTCATATCCGACGGGTACGCCGTAACGATCACGACAGGTATCCTCCGTCCACCATGTACACCGATCCGGTGCAATAGGCCGACGCATCGGACGCGAGAAAGAGCGCCAAGCCGGCCACATCGTCCGGGACCCCGATGCGTCGCAGTGGCTGATGTCCCAGCACCTTGTCGGCGATCGCATGGTCCTGCCAGAGCGCCGAGGAAAACTTGGTCTTGATGAGACCGGGGCAAATCACATTGGCCCGGATACCGTCGGCTCCCCACTCCTGCGCCATCACCTTCGTCAGGGACACGAGGGCCGACTTGCTCATGCTGTACAGCCCCAGTCCGGCTTCCGGCGTAATACCACCGATGCTTGAAATGTTCACGATCGCCCCACCACCACGCTCCACCATGACGGAGTGCGCCGTTTTGCACAGCTCAAACGGCCCCTTCACGTTCACACTGAAAATCTTGTCGAACGCTTCGTCGGTCGCCGTTTGCAGCGGACCGAAAATTGGATTGGTGGCGGCGTTGTTGACGATGATATCAATGCCATCGAAGTGCTCCACGGTGCGAGCCGCCAGTTCGTGGGCATCGGCCGCCTTCCCCATATTGGACGCCAACCCCAGCACGTCGTGCCCCTCAGCCCGCAGGGCGCGGACCACCGCCTCCACATGCTCGGCCTTGCGACTCGAAACCATGACGCGGGCGCCAGCGCGGGCAAACGTCGTGGCGATGGAGAGCCCAATACCACGTGTGCCCCCGGTGACGATGGCCACCTTTCCGTCGAGGCGAAACCGGGAGATGGCATCGGCGCCAACAGGGGTCAGCGGATCAGGAAGCGCGTTCGGGGAGTTCATGGGGAGTACCGGTGAAGAACAGGGAAACGCCTCTGCTCGCAATGTGCACCGATCATGCTGATCGGTCGAGTCGGAGCAGCGGCCGTCTTGCGGCGGCGGCGTTACCAGCCGCCGGTGTCCAGCTCATCAATGCGCCTCGAGGTTGATATGCAGAAACTCCAGGGTCCGGGTCCACGCCAGCTGTGCGGCCTGTGCGTTGTAGACCACGTCCCGGGAATCATTGAAAAATGCATGACCGGCTTCGTAGAAATAGCCGTCACATTCGGCGCCGGCATGTGCCATGTCCCGCAGCAGCCGGTCGGCCTTGTCACGCGGAATCGACGCGTCGTGCACGCCAAAATGGGCCAGCACCGGCGCCCGCAGTGCTTTGAGATTCACCGGCACATTCGGGTTGAACACCCCGTAGAAGTCCACCACGGCATCAAACATTTCCGGATGGATGGTGGCGGCGTAGAGCGCCAGCTGGCCACCCATGCAGAAGCCGAGGACGCCCACCCGTTTGGGGTGCACCGCATCGTGCGCTAAGAGATACTCGGCCGCACCGCCGAGGGCCTGGGCCGCGAAGGGGAGGTCAAGCGCCATCATGAGACGCTGCGCATCGTCGGGACTGGTGGCCGATTTTCCCTTGTACAGGTCGGGGGCCAACACGACATAGCCCGCCTCGGCAAAGCGGTCCGCCACGGACTTGATGTGATCCACCAGCCCCCACCATTCCTGCAGCACGATCAACCCGGGGCCGGTTCCCGCGGGGGGCAGGGAGAGATAGCCGTGGGCCTGTCCGCCAGCGGTCTCCTGACCGGGGGCACGGAAGTCCATCATGCTGCCACGAAGCTCGCTCATGGGATGCTCGGAAGGGGGATTCCTGAACATTCGCCAAACGACGACGCGGCGCCAGTCTCCCGGCGCCGCGTGGGCTCACGTACGCGTTGGTATTGTCAGCCGCTCGTGATCAGACGACCGATGCCGGATCAATCCCGCGAATGGCGAAGACCCGGGCCACGGCCTGACCGATCTTGTTGTTGGGCGTGCTGGCCCCGGCGGTAATCCCCACCCGCAGCGGGCCGTTGGTGGGCAACCACGGCGCCATCGTGTCTTCCACGTGATGCTTGGCAATACGGCGGAACCGCACCGCATTGTCCTCCACCAGAATGTCGTCCGGATCGGCAATGTGATACGTGGGCACCTGCTCAGCGCACAGTGCCGCGAGCGAGATGGTGTTGCTGGAGTTGTAGCCGCCAACCACCACCATGAGGTCCATGGGTTCCCGCATCAGCTCCATCACCGCATCCTGACGGTCCTGCGTGGCACTGCAGATCGTGTCGAACGTGCGAAAATGTTCCGCCTTGTGCGACTCGCCGTAGGCACGGGCCATCGCCTCGCCCACCGCCGCGCCAATGGCCAACGACTCGCGCGCGAGCATCGTGGTCTGATTGGCCACCCCGATACGATCAAGATGCAGGTCCGGATCAAATCCGTCTGACGCACCCACGGAGAACTTCTCGAGGAATGCTTCACGGGAAAGCGGCGTACGCGGCGGGGTGAGCCCCGCCTTCGCCTCGATGTAGTCCATCACCATGTCCGCCTCGGCCATGTCCCGTACTACGAGGTACTGTCCATTCGGGTACTTCTCCACCTGCGACGCCGTGGCACGGGTCTCTTCGTGGTAGTACTTGCCGTGAATGAGCGAGGTATACCCGTCTCGGGCGTACACTTCCACGCGCTTCCACACGTTGAGCACCGAGCCGCATGTCGTGTCGACAATCACGCAGCCCAGGTCGCGTAGTGTCTGGAAATCCTGAATCGTCACACCAAAGGCGGGCAAGATGACCACGTCCGGCGCTTCCACCGGCGAATAGTCAAACCCCTTGCCGCTGGCCGATAGAAAGACCACGCCCATTTCGCGCAGCTTGGCATTCACATGCGGATTGTGAATGATCTCGCCCGCCAGAAAAATGCGCTTGTCGGGAAACTTGATGCGCGTCTGATAGGCATAGTCCACCGCGCGCTCCACGCCGTAGCAGAACCCGAACTCCCGGGCGAGCCGGATGGTGGTCTCTCCCACGTTGAGCGAGTAGTCGCGCGCGCGCAGCAGGTCCACCAGGTGACCGGTATAGTCGGCCGCGAGGGTATCCTGGACTTCGGCCTTGAGGCCGAAGCCCTTGCGCACGTAGGTAGCGGCGGGAGACGAGGTCTCGGAAGAGCTGTTGGACATGCGACAAATCTAGTCGGGAATGCTCGGTCCGGCGCCTCCCCCGGGAGTTCGGGAGGTTACGGTGTCGGGGTCGCGCGCGCGTCGTCGTCAGCGCACAGAAACGGGGCCATGGCGTCCCGGAGAATCCGCGGCAACGGGCGTTTGGCGAACCCCTCCACGGCCACGCACACCACCACCAGCGAGACCGTAGCCACCATCCGGCCGTCGTCATGCCGGAGGTGCATGGTGAGCGTGAGGGAGGTCTCCCCAAGTCGGGACACCCAAATGACCATATGCAGCAGATCGTCGAGACGCGCCGGGATCAGATAGTCTATCGACAGATGCCGGCGCGGCATCCACACCTTCGGGGCTTCAAAGATGAACGTGTATGGCAGCCCAGCCGCCCGCAGCAGTTCCTGCTCGGCCGTATCCAGGAACCGGGTAACGGCGCTGTACCGCATGATGCCCACCAGATCCACATCCGCCCAACGGACGCGGTCGGAGCAGAAAAACGGACGGGGGGACTCCACCGACATGAGCGATCTACCGGATGAGGGAGGCACCAGCTTGTGACAAAGGGTCAGGACTTTCCCTCTGGCAAAAATAGCGCGGTTGGTGCACCGTCACAGTATGTATACGTCCATCTTCGTGCCTTTCGATGGCTCGGCGCACAGTGCGCGAGCCCTGCCTGTCGCGGCCGCGCTCGCCGCCCGCACGGGCGCCAGCGTTCAGCTCGCAATCGTCCACGATCCCAGCGCGTATATCCCTTTCGTACCGGGCGAAGTCGCCATCCCGGTTTATGATCAGGAACTGGTGCAGGCACACCGCGCGCATGACCAGCAGGTGCTGGACGCGGCGGTCGCGCAACTCACGCAGCAGGGCGTAAACGCCAGCGGTGTGCTGCTCGACGGCACTATTGTTGAAGCGCTGGAGGAACACCTGCTCACGTCGCACGCCGACCTGGTCATTCTGACCACCCACGGGCGCAGTGGGTTCGAGCGGTTGCGCCTGGGGAGCGTCGCGTCCGCCTTTCTCACCCGCGCCACAGCGCCCGTCCTGCTGGTGCGTGGCGCCGGTAGTGAACCCGGCAACGAGCAACCGGTGCTGCCAACAGGCTCACTGCTCTGCGCCCTGGATGGATCGGCGTTTGCCGAGGCAGTCCTCCCGCACGCCCGTACCTTCGCAGAAGCCACCGGCATGCAGATGCATCTGGTGGCGGTGACCGTGCCGCACGCCATTTCCATGGCGCCCTTTGGCACGGAGGCTCTGTTGGCCGACGACAGCGCACTCGTGGCCGAGGAACATCTGCGGGAGGAATACCTGCAGCGCATGGCGGCGACCTGTCCACCCGGCACCACGGTGCACGCGATCACGGACATGAGCGTATCCCGTGGGCTGCTCGATGCCACCGATCAAAAGCCATGTGCGGCCATTGCCATGGCGACACACGGCCGCGGTGGCTTCAAGCGCTTCATGCTGGGCAGTGTGGCGGACGAAGTGATTCGCCACGCCCATGTACCACTGCTGGTGTATCGCCCCAGCGCCCAATAGCCAACTGCGCAGGTCAGGCGTCGAAGAAGGCTGGCGCCAACCATGGTGCCAGCGCGTACGCCACCATGGGCTCGTAGGCCCGTTGCCGGTCTACGAGCCCCGCTGTGAGGATGCCCACCGCCCCACGCCCATGCTTGGTCCCCACCGTGTCCGCCTCAGCGTCCATGGCGTGCCCAAGCTCTTCACCGGCGCGAATGCGGGCGGCCACCCGATCAGGGAGCGGCATGGACAGAGAGCCGCCAATTCCCTCCCGCCCGTGGCAATCAACCACCACGGC
This sequence comes from Gemmatimonas phototrophica, assembly GCF_000695095.2. Lineage (NCBI taxonomy): Bacteria > Pseudomonadati > Gemmatimonadota > Gemmatimonadia > Gemmatimonadales > Gemmatimonadaceae > Gemmatimonas > Gemmatimonas phototrophica. The sequence continues at coordinate 3,440,887 of NZ_CP011454.1, forward strand.
CCAGGCACAGCTGCGCATCCGTCCGTCGGGAAGCACCACCACGCCGCCTTCGAGTCCCACGGCGAACGTCGCGCCCTCGGTGCTCGCCAAGGCAGATCGTGCCCGTTGACGGGCACCGGCCTGCGTTTCCTCATCACCCACGGGCTGACTGGGGACGCCGCTGGCGACCGCCACGCCACGCACCGTGGCGTTTGGCGCGATGCGCGCCACCACCGCCTGCACGGCGGCCACTTTCACCGGATTCGTAGACCCAACGATCACCAGGTCCATGTTCAGCGGGGTTTGGGCGTCCATGGGCCTCCCTTGAGAGCAAAAACGTGAGGAAGTAACCGGCAACCCGCTTGCTTGCAGGCACGTAGAGAAGTAACCTCTGTACAACCGCTACCACCATATGCCCGTTTCCACATCCGAATCGCGGCGGGCAGATTCGCGCGAACGGTCGCCGGGACCGGTACCACCGCGCACGCGACTCTGGCTCGACTTCGTAAACACCGACGCCGCCGCGCAATTGCCCGGGGGCGATTTGTTGCGCGATTTCGAGGCGCTGCTGTCGTGGCTCCAGGGGCAATCGGCGGTGGATGACGAACGAGGATCGGGTATTCGCCGCCGGGCCGTGTTGCAGCCGGCAGCAGCAGCGGCCACACTGGTGGACGCCCGTCGGGTGCGGGCGGCGCTGCGGGCCCTCGCTGAGCGCGGAGACACCCAGGAACGCGTTCGCGAAGACGCGGTGGTGGAGATCAACCGGGTTCTCGGGCGCAGTGCAGGCACCCGCCGACTGGATCCGTTACCGGATGGAGGGTTCCTTCGCAGCTTCGTGCCGACGGGTGATGCCTTTGCCGGTCTCATGATTCCTATCGTGGAATCAGCGGCCGACTCGCTCATTGAAGATGAACTGCCACGGGTGCGTCGCTGCGCGGATCCGCGCTGCCATCGGGTCTTCCTCGACGGCACAAAGAACGGACTCCGTCGCTGGTGTGATATGGGGACGTGCGGCAACCGGGCCAAGGCGGCCCGTCATCGCGCGCGCCATGGAGACAGCCGTTGACGGCGCTCTCGCCCTGGTGCCTCGCTGAATGACCACACCGCGGACCCCCTCCCACGCGGTCGGCAGCGTGCCTACACCTCCCGTCGCTCAGGATCTGTCACTGGAGCGCGGCTTTGTGGCGTCGCTCCGGTGGCTTGTCTCCGAAGGCGATGCCCGTGGCGTGCGGCGCATTGCCGTGGAACTGCGGGCGCTCCGCGAAGCGCTGGCCACGCTCGACGAAACCCGTACCGCCCGTGATGAGCAGGTGCGCCGCAACACCGAACTCGATCGCGAAATTCAGTCGGCATTGTCCATTCTGGGGCCGGGCACCGCAGTCAATGGCAACGGGACGCTGGTGCAGCGCCTGATCAAGTTGCGTGAGCGCCTGGCCGAGGATACGGCGGCCCGACAGCAACTCACCTTGGAGCGCGACGCCTGGCGCGCCATGTGCACGTTACTCACGCACACGCGCGCTGGCGTACAGGAGTTGCTCACGCGCACGGAAGACGAGCGTGACTACGCGGTCTCGCAACTCGAGGTCATGCAGGAGCGCGTCATGGAGTTGGCGGTAATGCACGATGATGCCGCGGCCCAGGCACAGGCAACTCGGCAGGAAATGTCGGCCCTGCGCGAACAGTTGCGGCAGTGGAGCGGCACCGTGGAACGGGCGCTCGCCGAGCTGACGCAGGGGGCACGCGAGCTGGCGGACTGAGCGTCCTACGGCAAACCCAAAACACAAGACCCGAACGCCTGACCCGAAACTGATCCGTTCCGGGTTATGCGTTCGGGCCTTGAGTATTGAGTCTCGCGGGCCGACGGTACTACTTACGCGCTCATCAACGTCGTTACCGAGGGCTGCATCACCGCACGCACGACCGACTCCTTGAGGTATCCCATTTCGACGGCATAGTTGGCCAGCTTGCGCTGCAGCAGACGACGCCCGCGGAACAACCGCGACTTCACCGTTCCTTCCGGTACGCCAAGCACATTGGCGATTTCCGCGTAACGCAACCCCTGCAGATCGCTCAACACCACCGCCGAGCGATACTCTTCTGGCAACGAGCGGATGGCCCGCGTGATTTCGTCGTCGAGGAAGGAGTCGTAGAACTTGCCTTCCGGATCGGCCTCCCCCACCGCTTCGAACAGCGCCCAGCCTTCGGTATCCTCAGGCTGCTGCACCTCGCGGGCATCGATGCGCCGCTTGCGGCTCACGAAGACATGGTACAGGATCGTGAACAACCAGGCCCGGATGTTCGTGCCGAGATGATACTGCTCCCACCGCTCCAGCGCCCGGAGCAATGTGTCGGAGACGAGATCTTCGGCGTCATCGCGCGAGCGCGCCAATTTGAGCGCAAACGAGTACAGCGCATCGAGGTGGACAAGCGCCTCGCGCTCGAACTGCGCACGCCGGGCGGCGCGCTCCTCGGCGGAGAACACCGTTGGCCGCGTCTCCTCGGCGTCGCTTTCGCGATCCACCACCGCCTGCTGCACCGCGTTGTCGTTCATGCTCACCATGATCCGTCTCCAAGGTCGCGTCCTGCGCAACCAGTTCCGTCTGCGTGTCACCGCGTGGACCGACATGCCCTCGCGCGTGTGTGTCCCGGTCATGCCCCTACGTCGGAGAACGAGGGTTACTCGTGACTCCGATTTTGCTGCATGGCCGCGCCATCGCGCACATGCATCGCGATAAATCGCTTGAGGTCGGCCGCGATTCCTTCAAGCACCGACAAGTCGCGCTTCACCCGCGTCATGAGCACGGCCCCTTCGAGCGCCGCGATGATGAACCGCGACAGGCGTACCGCATCCACGTCGTCGAGCAGCTGCGGCCGCGCTTCCCACAGCAGTGAGCGGATCTGACTGGCCCAGCGTTCGAACACGGCTTCGATGCGCACCCGGAACCCCTCGTGCGCGTCGGCAAGTTCGGCCGCCAAATTGCCAAATGGCGAACCGCGCCGACCGCCACTTTCCGACTGCAACGCCACGACCGCATCGATGAACAGATTCAGACGTTCCAGCGGATCAATCATCGGCTCACGCAGAATCGCGAGACCGCGCTCGGCAAATCGTTCGAACTGCCGGTTCAGTACTTCATAGCCCAATTCTTCCTTGGACTTGAAATAATGATAGAAATGGCTCTTCCCACTGAGCTTCGCCCCCTTGATCACATCGTCAACCGACGTGGACGTAAAGCCCCGTTCGGAGATGAGTGTGGCGGCGGCGTCGAGGATCTGCGTGCGTCTGTCTGACATTATGGAAGGTATATTAGGACCAAGTGGTCCTAAGCGCAAGTGCGAATTAAATGGATTTGTAACTTCTTATTTAACAACGCTTTATAAGCTATCGAGACATCTCGATGAACTTTTAAGAGTCGCGTTTATCCCATCAGACTAGGACCATTTGGTCCTAGTCAAGACACACCACCCTCGACCACTATTCAGGTACGTTCCTCGACAGCATCGTTATCGAGGCTCGTCCCGCCTAAAGGGAATCGCCGGGATTCGTGCCATTGCAGGTTCCCGGGCGCGCCACCACTTCGCTCGCAGCAGGCGGAGACGTCAAGCAGTCCTCCTCGCCCCCAAGGAAGCGGGAGCCCGTTAACAGGCGTGAAGCGGGGCGCGGTCTATCGACCGCGCCGCTTTCCCGGATGACGCCCACCACCCTTGCCGGGCTTTCCCCGCGGCCCACCACCCTGACGCCCACCACTCCGTTCGTGACGACCGTGACCGCGCACCTCCCGCTCGCGTCCTTCACGACCGCGTGACACCCGCGCATCGTGCGCCGCACGTTCCTCGTCGGTAAACGGCAGGTCGAGCCTGTCCTGCAGCTCCAGTAAGTCATCAGCGCGCACCGAACCGCGCTGACCGCGGGGCACCATGAAGCGGAGCGATCGGTCGAGCACAGGCAACTCCTCGTGCACGATCGTGCGCGCCAGCTTCTCCGGCAGTCGAAGACGCGCAACCGGCACCCATCCGCCGTCGTGCTCCTCGACGTCATAATCAATGGAGACCGTTCGGTCACGAATCTCCACCGCCCCCGGCAGGGCCCGAGCCGTCGCCAGCTGCGCCTCACTCACGAAGTCCCGACGATCGAGCAGCATGGGAATGGCCCGCACCTCTTCCCAGCTGCGGGCGTCGCCCATGCGTGATTCATACCAGGCCGTGAGTTCCGCCTGACCAAGTCGCGGCGTAATGCCTCCCAACCGCCGCCACACCTCGCGGATCTCTTCCACAACCGGCTGATTGCGACGCACCGCTGTATGCCGCAACTCCCCACGCGCCGCCGCCTCGGCCAACAGATGACGCGCCCCGGGCGCGAACTCGTCGGAGAACACGGTGAGCGGCTCACTTTCACGCGACAGCTCGAATCCGTAGTACGTCACCCGACGCCGCAGCAACACCGGTGAATGTTTGCGCTCCGCGTCCAGCGCCAACTCCGGCGGGTGACGCTGCGCATACTGCCGGACCAGATCCATCGAGAGCTGCGTGCCTTCAATGGCGGCGCGCGGAATACCATGACGGTCGGCGAAATAGCGCAGGGATCCGGCAACGGCCCCCCACGATCCGCACACGCTGGTCTTGGACACGCGGGCTTCGTGGCCATCCACCGTCTCCTCCTCAATCACCAGATCGAAGGGCATGAAGCGCGCCAGCAAATCGGCGAATTTGCGGTGCATGACCTGGCCGGCAATGGGCAGGGTCTGCGGCAGCGGCATACCCACACTGCGATACACACTGGCCATCGCCAGTGCGGCATCTTCCAATGCCTTCACCAGCACCGCGCGCTGCTCAGCCCAATGGGCAATACGCTCAGCGTCGAACATGTGGCGCGGTAATCCGTACACTTCGCCAATGTATCCAGCCACCCGGAACGCGTCGGCGTACAAGTTGTAGGCCGTGAGATGATCGCTGCCGCGTACCACCAGCCCTTCCAGATCACGCCCTTCGCGCGTCATGCGGTGTAGCGACTCGATCCCACTCATGACAGCCAGTGCGGGCAGCAGCTCGTCGTCGCCGTTCACAATGAGTTCGCCCCAAGCGCGATCAACCGGGAGCGCTTCTACGGCGCGACCATATCCGGTGAGGCGCCCGTTCTCAATGAGCCCGCGCTCCTCGAGCCGCAGCAGCGCCTTGCGATACGCCGCACGATCCAGCGGAACCGGGAGATCCAGATCATCGGCCCGCACCCCGAGCCCCGCACAGGTGAGCGCCACGCGCTCGCTGTCGCCGGCCAACTGGAACTCAGGCTCCGTGGGGCGAAGCGCTTCGAAGCGAATGTCGCGGTCACTCAAAATGTACACGCGTCCGCCTTCCACCCGCCCGTGTACGCGCCCGGCCATCTGCAGAATTTCGTTGGCACCCAGATGCACGCGCGTGAGCACGTTGCGGCCACGATCAATGAGATTCGTGAAGCGCGTATCGTCGATGATGACGGTATCAAGCCCCGGCACGTTCAGCGCGCTTTGCCCCGCCGCGGTCATGGCGATGAAGAACGGCTTGGGCACCACGCCCTCGAGGAACGGGCGGATGACCCGAATGGGTTCGCCACCGTGGTAGTGCGCGGCCGTGATTTTGGGGAAGCGCGTGCGCACCCACTCCGCGGCTTCTTCCACACTGGCGCGCGTCGGCATGAACAACGCCACGCCGCGTTCGCTGCGCGCGAGTTTCTGCAGGAACTTGTCATCAAGAAAGTTGAGCGGCTGCTTGCGCTCCACTTCCACCTTGGCGGCCTTGCTGGCGTCAAACGCTGACACCTGCAAGACATCGGCACTTTCGAGATACCGGGAGTAAAACGCCGGATCAACGGTTGCGGACAACCAGATATAGCGGCACCCCACACGCTTGCCGAGCGCGAGGCAGAGCTCAAGTTCGGCGCTGGTCTGGTGAATCTCATCCACGACCAGCGTGTCGCTGGCCTGGATATCGCCATCCTGAAACCAGCGACGCGCTATACCGGTGGTTACCACCACCACATTCCAGGTGGGCGTCTCCGGTGTGGCTTCACGCTCGCGATTCACGACGCCGACGCGCAGCGTCTCCGTGCCAAGAATGGTCTCGGCAATAGGGCGGATGGCCAGTGTTTTGCCGGTCCCTGTACCGGCCACAATGCCAAACCCCTCGCCGCTGCCAGCCAGTCGGCGCAAATCATCGCCACGGGTACGCTCGAGGAAGGTGTCGAGATGCAGCCCAACGGCCAACTCAATCGTTTCGCATGCGGCGCGCGTGGGCGCAATCACGATGATGCGGCCCGTAGGCGGCTTGGTCGCGAGATAGGTCTCGCGATCCGGCGGGAGGTATCGGTCGGTGGTGTGTCGCACCTGTGGAATGTACGACCTAGACCCGTACAGGGGGATACTCACCACTTGCAACCCCAACGCAAAACCCGGAACTGATCAGTTCCGGGTTCTGGGTTTGAGTCATGAGTTATGGGTGCGGCTTACATAACTACCGCTGAATCAACTTGACCCGCTGTCCGCCCTTGAACACCTCGATGCGATCGGCACGACCGTCGCGATTCACATCCGTCCACACCTGCAACAGTTCGCTGTTGGTGTCGAGGAAGATGGCGCGCCAGGGAATACCGCCTCGTCCCTGGTCGGGAATTCGCACAATGAATTCGTTTGTCCCGAGCCACTGCATGATTTCGTTGCTGGGCCGTCCTTGCACGACATCCAGCGCACTCCGCATGGCCGGAAGTACCTGCGGGTAGGCGCGCGACGCGAACTCCGGCAAGTCGTCGCACCGTCCGTCCTTGTCGCGATCGGTGCACACGGGCGGCCCGTAGCGCAGATCATCGCACCATCCATCGCCATCGCGATCCAGACAGGTGGCACTGCCGAAGCCCGGCGGTGGCGCGTTGGGTGCGAAATAGCGCGGATCGTTGACTCCCCCAGGCACCACCACACCACCCGGCGTCACGTACCCGCCATATGACCCTGCAGGCCCCTGCGGTGACGGTTGGGGGCCAGGATACAACGAAGCCGGCGAATTGCTCGCCGGCCGGTCGCCGTACAACTGCTCATCGGAAATTTTCTTGGCCTCCCACGCGTCACGGGCCCGGGGATCGGCCTGTGAGAGATCCGGCGGGACCAGTGGCGGGCCCTTCTTGTCGGTACCGCGCAGACTCTTGATGGGGAGATCGTCGATCTTCTTGCCCTTCGACTTGTCTTCTCCGTACACCACCCGGCCATTGGACGGCTTGTTGCGCACCGCCGAGGCACAGTCGGTCGGGGCGGGCTGCTGCTGCGCCGGCACGCCGTCCACCCACACTCGGCACATCCCTGCCGGGGGAAGATATTCGCGCGGGACGCCACCCTTGGCGTCCTTGTCCTTGTCTTTCGACTGTGCCCATGCGCGATCCGCCGTCACTGAGAGACTCAGGACGACAGCCGCCGCAATCAGGCGCCAGGTAGTAGTTCGGTGGGGCATCATCACGCACGTCCTCCAGCAGAGCCCTCGTGAACGCTCACCATTGAGCGATCAGTGGATCTCGTGCCGGCTACAGGGGCAGAGGGTGTGCCATCCCCAGCCAGAGTGGCTGAGTCCTCGTAAGTATCGGCAGATTGGTACCCTACGGACAGGGGGAGGGTCCGATCGGTCACGGGGGTGTCCAGCAGAGGGGACACTTGGGTGTCCCCTCTATGCCAAACTGACCTCTGAAAACTCCCACTGAAAACTCAATACTCCCACTGAGAACTGAAAACTCGCCACGGGCCAGGAGTCCTCAGTTTTCAGTCGGAGTTTTCAGTTCGCAGTGGGAGTTGTCAGGTTTCAGTTGCTCCGCGTTCGCGGCGACCCCTCAATCCCCGAAGCTGATCCCGATCATGCGGGCGGTCTGGACAACGTCGTGCTTGGGGTCCACGCGTTTGGTCTCGCGCAGGACTTCCTCAATGGGAATGGTCACGAGGTGCGGCGACTGCAGAGCCACCATGTGCCCCCACTTCTTGTCGGCCACGGCCTGCACCGCTGCCGCGCCGAAGCGGGTAGCCAGCAGGCGATCGTAACCCGTTGGCGAGCCGCCACGCTGCAGGTGCCCCAGCACCATGGAGCGGGTTTCCTTCCCGGTCAGGCGCTGAATGTCATAGCCCAGCCGTTCGGCAATGCCGCCAAGCCGGCGATCCTGCCCCGGCAGGGACTCCCCGATGATGGACTCATGCCCGCCCTTGGGCTTGGAGCCTTCCGCCACCACCACGATGCTGAAACGCTTCCCGCTCGCATCGCGCGCCATGATCTTCTCACACACCTTGTCGATCTCCCACTCGATTTCGGGAATGAGAATCACGTCGGCTGTCCCGGCCACACCGGCATGCAGCGCAATGAACCCCGCTTCGCGCCCCATGACCTCAAGCACCATCACCCGATCGTGCGATTCGGCGGTGGTGTGCAGCTTGTCGATCGCTTCCATGGCCGTATTCACGGCCGTATCGAACCCGAACGTGGTAATGGTGCCGGCCACGTCGTTGTCGATCGTCTTGGGCACGCTCACCACGCGGACCCCCTTCTCCTGCAACTGCTGGGCAATCTTCAGCGAGCCGTCGCCGCCAATGGAGATGATCGCTTCAATTCCCAGATTGCGGGCGTTCTCCACCAACTCGTCCGACCGGTCCACGTTTTTCCACGTGCCGTCGGGCTGCTGAATGGGATAGGCGAATGGGCTGCCGCGATTCGTGGTCTTGATGATCGTACCGCCCTGACCGGCAATACCGCGGACGCTGTCCGTGGTCAGGGGGACGATCTCGTCTTCACCAAGGAGGCCCGAAAAGCCACGCTTGATGCCGAGGACGTCCCAGCCGCGGGTACGTGCCGAGAGCACGGCCGCCCGGATGACCGCGTTGAGGCCTGGGGCGTCACCGCCGCCGGTGGAGATGGCAATCCGCATGTTTCTGAAAATGACGTGGGTATAGGGAGTGAGGCGTAATGTACCTAGAGGACCGGAATTGGGGAGCAGGGGCAGGGGCGTGGAAATGGGCGGATGCGCAACAATTTGATGACAGGAAACCAGCGCTCCGGTGACAGGTTGGGTCGTCTCCCACCCTCACTTGCCATGACACAGCGCACCGCCGGTATCCCCTCCACTCGCCAGCTCCCCATGCGTGGCCCGTGCCGCCGCGGTACCACCACTGTGGAGCAACTCCTCGTGCTCGTCACCCTCGGTATCCTGTTCGGGCTCGCCTGCACCAGCGGCATGCCCCTGCTGCAGGCGGTAGCTGTTGAGACGGCGTCACGTGAAACAGTCAGTCTCTTTGCCCTGGCCCGCGACCATGCGCTGGCGACTGGCGCCCGGACGGCCGTGCGCCTGGATGAGCGGCGCCAGCGGGTCCTCGTGCACCGGGGAATCGACACCCTGGCCGTGGCGGACTTCGTGCAGCGCGGGGTCCGGTTGGAGGCCACCCGCGACTCCATGGCCTACGGCGCCTCGGGGCTCGGGGTGGGCGCCGCCAATCTGCGGGTCATTCTTTCCCGCGGGAGCCGCGCCGACACCCTCACCGTCTCACGATTGGGACGGGTTTCCTCGCAATAGCCCGTGAGGCCCCCTTGGGGACCCCACGGCCCCCGTCAGGTCCCGAAATCGAACCCCGGCACGCTCACACGTGGAATCTCCTGCCCAATGGTGCGCTCAATCGTGCGCACCATGCCGATATCTTCGGCGCTCATGAACGTGTACGCGTCGCCCGTGCTGGCGGCCCGACCGGTCCGGCCAATTCGGTGCACGTAGTCTTCCGGCTGTTGCGGCACGTCGTAGTTGATCACGTGCGTGATGCCACTGATGTCGAGCCCGCGCTGCGCAATATCGGTGGCCACGAGCACCCGGAGCGTGCCGTTCTTGAAGTCTTCCAGTGCCGCCATGCGCTCGCGCTGTGACTTGTCCGCATGCATGGCCCCGGCCCGCACACCCGCCTTCTCGAGATCACGCACCACCCGGTCTGCGCCGCTCTTCGTGCGCGTGAACACCAGCACCGAGTCGTGGGAGTCCTTGGTGAGCAGATGCACCAGCAGGTCGTTCTTGCGGTGACGGGGCACCGGGTACACCGCGTGCGTGACCGTGATGGCCGCACTCGAGCGCCGGCCCACCTGCACCACCACCGGCTTGCGCAGATACTTGCGGGCCAGCGCTTCCACTTCAGGAGGCATGGTGGCCGAAAAAAGCAGCGTCTGACGATAGCGGGGAATCTGCTCCACAATCCGGTTCAGCTGCGGCGCGAAACCCATGTCGAGCATGCGGTCCGCCTCGTCGAGCACCAACGTCTCGAGGTAGGTAAAGTCCACGTTGCGCTTCTCGAGATGGTCGAGCAGACGGCCTGGCGTGGCCACGACCACGTCCACCCCTTGCCGCAGCGCCTTTTCCTGCGGCTCGTACCCCACACCACCAAACACCGGGATCACGTTGACCGGGGCATGGCTGGAGTACTTCCGCACGCTTTCTTCCACTTGAAGGCACAGTTCGCGGGTGGGCGTCAGCACCAACACGCGGGTACGGCGCGGTCCGCCAATGAGGCGGTGCACCATGGGCAGCGTAAAGCTGGCCGTTTTGCCGGTACCCGTCTGGGCCAGACCGATGAGGTCACGCCCCATGAGCGCAAGCGGGATCGCTTCGCGCTGGATGGGTGTGGGACGTTCGTAGCCGGCGTCGCGCAGGGCATTGAGCAGGGGCTGGGCCAGCCCCAGGTCGGCGAATGTTACGTCGCCGACGAGCGTATCAGGATCGATGACTGTCATGTGTGTACAGGAAAGGTAATGCCATGGGCCTTTCCCTGGGGTATCCGGGGGCAAACACAGCGGTGGCAGTCCGTCCCTCGGGGGCCGCCGCGGTCAGAGCAATTCCAGGGTACGTCCGGCCAGCTTGGCAATCAGCCCTAGCCGGAACGTCACATCGGCGGAGAGCACCGCATCCAATTCGCCCCCACCCGTACTGTCTCCCAGCGGGAGCACCGGCCATGCCCAGGCCGGCACCTGCGGGGGCATCACCACCGAACGAGGCGGGGTCCACACCGCCTTCCGGCTCCGGTCATCCAGCGTCCGGTCGAGCAACTTGACCCAACCGTCGTGCCGCATCAGGAAGCCCATACGGGCCATGGTTTCCAGCCACGCCAGCGCACTGGGCATGTCGCTATCGAGAGCACTGCGCGTGGTGAGAAAGTCCCCCAGCACGTAGTGCGGCTGCTCAATAAGCCGTTCGCCCATTTGCTGCATGGGCACCTGACGGGGCCAGGGCTGCGTCAGCCACGCATACAGCTGGTCCATGAACTGGTAGTGCTCACTGCGGAACTGCGGCATGTAGCTGAGCATCACCAGCAGGTGAAACGACGGCGGAGCGACTTCGGGGGGGAGCACATGCTGGTTCCCTACGCGGATCCACGGCTTCTGGGCCAGCGGCGATTTGAAGAACGTGTGCACGCGGTCAATCAGCCGCCGAGCCGCCCCACGCAGCCGGGGGTCATCCTCAAATCCCGCCTGAGCAAGGGCTGCCGCCGCGGCTTCCCGCAGCTGCAACCGGCCCCGGAGCACCAGATCCTCCTCGTCATCCGCCGGGCGCAGCTCGGCCAAATACGTTGGGTCCGTGTCCTCGGCCAGCAGCCGGAAGAGCAGCCGCTTGGTCACCGTCATGCCCGGGGTTTCGGTGTCCCACCCCAACTCCACCATCCGACGATAGGCCGGGATGGTGCCCACCCCCTCCAGTCCGAGCCCCTGGGGAACGCTCAGCATTCCCCCCGGCCAAGTCCCGTCGTGGTCCTGCATGCCCAGCAGATGCCAGCCGGCCCGACTCCCTAACGGCACGCGGGACCACCCCGGGTGGTTTGGAGGGGACCCCACCACATCGCGCATCACGCGGTACTGCACGGCGGGACTGCCGTGCCCCAGCAACCATGTCACCGGCACCGGCACCACCGCTGGCGGCGGCGGGGGCGGCACGTAGACCGGGCGCGGTACCGTCAGTTCGCCAGGGACAAGTACAGCGTCCGGGCCCGGAAGCGGTGGGATCGAGGGAGGAAGGGTCACAATTCCGCTATTGTACGCCCAATTCGCGGGTTCGCCAGAGGCGCCTTAACACTTTCGCCCCTTTCGACGTCTTCACTTCAAGGCACGCGACGCGGCGCAGGGGCGCCATTGGCCGTGCCTACCCCACCCCACGGACCATATCCATGAAGAACACCCTTCGTGTTATTGCCGCAGTTGCCGCTCTTGCATTGGCTACGCCGGCGTTCGCCCAAGGTGGCGGACGTGGCGGCGGCGGAATGCAGATGTCGCCCGAGCAGCGCATGGCGCGCCAGAAAGAAATGCTCTTTGCCGGCATTACCCTGTCCAGCGACCAGGCGGCCAAGGTGGACACCATCATGGTCCAGGGCATGAAGAAGCAGGCCGAGGCCCGGCAGGCTGCCATGAGCGGTGGCGGCGGCGGCCCCGCCATGATGGAAGCGATGCGCAAGATGAACGGAGAGCAGATGGAGGCTCTCAAGGCCGTGCTGACCGACGAACAGAAGAAGAAGTTCGACGAAAACGTGGCCGCCATGCCCCAGCGTCGCGGCGGCCGCTGACACGTTCCATCCGGGGGCCTCTCATGATGCCCCGAAAATCGGGGGCATCGGCGATCACAGCCGGTGCCCCCGTGTTCGTGTGTTCATTACCCTTGAAGCAATGGCGCCTACGGCCTGCCCCCTTTCGTTCCGCCGCTGAATGCGCGGTGAATTTGTGGACCTCAACGGGGTCCGGTTGTACTGCTATGCCTTTGGGCAGCGCGGCGCCGGTCATCCCATTGTGTTGGTCCACGGCTCCTTCACGTCCTCACATCTGTGGCAGGACGTGCTGCCACGCCTCCCCAAGGGGCATCGGGTCCTCGTGCTCGACCTGCTTGGCCACGGGCGCAGTGATCCACCAGGCTCGACGTCCATGACCGTGGCCGCGCACGCAGACCGCCTGGCGCAGCTGCTCGACGTGATGGGGGTGCGTGAGGCGATGCTGGTGGGGCATGGCATGGGCGCTGCGGTTTCGGCACGTGTGGCGCATGAGCACCCGGACCGCATTGCGCATCTCATGCTGGTCAACCCCACGCTGCTTTCCGGCCACGTCAATGAAGCCGTGCTCAATCACCGCGTGCGGCGCGTGGCCGCGCTGGTGCCACTCTGGCGGCGCCTCGCCCCCTCGTGGCTCGCCTCGGCGCTGCACGCCGCGTTGCTCCCGTGTTTTGCTCACCGTGACGCAGGAGCCCGCTCCCTCGACGTCTACCTCAAGCCCTTCCGTCTGCGCGATGGCCGGGATGCGGCCTGCGCCCAGCTGTCTGCACTGGCGCTCTCGCGCGGAGATACCGTGCCGGCGCTGGCGCCTGGCGCTCTGCAGTGCCCCACGGCCCTGGTGCTCGGCGCCACCGACCCGTTTCTCGATGACGCTCGCAGCGCCCGTGTCATCAACTGGGTGAAGACGGCCACCGACAACACCGCCACCGTACACTCACTCCCGGGCGTCGCCCACGTGGCGCCGGAAGAGGCGCCCGACCGCCTGGGCACCCTCGTGAGCGAACTCATTACCCGCTGACCTCTCCAATTCTCATGACCGATCGTCTCGAAACCATGCGCGCGATGGCCGCGCGCCAGCCGAACAACGCCCTCGTGCGATTCGGCCTGGCCAACGAACTGCTCAAGGCCAACCTGCTCGAAGAAGCGGCAACTGAGCTTGGGGCCTACCTCGCCACGTACGACGATGAAGGCAACGGCTGGCTGCGCTATTGCGACACGCTGGTCGCCCTCGGACGCCACGACGAGGCGCGCGCCGCAGCCGAACGGGGCAAGGACGCCGCCTCGCGCTATGGGCATGGAACGCTCATGCAGGAATTCGACGAACGGGGCTACTGATCATGACTACGCGTTGCCCGCGCTCTGCGATGCGATCGCTGGTTCCGGTTGTCGCGGTGTTGCTCAGTGGTTGCCAGTCGCCATCGTCGCAGGCGACGAAGACACCGCCGGCACTCGACCTCGCACGGCTGCGCCCCATCGATCTCTCGCACGCGTACAACGCGCAAACCATCTACTGGCCCAATTCACCCACCACGTTCTCTCTGCAGTCCCAGGCGAAGGGCCCCACGCCGGGCGGCTGGTTCTACTCGGCCAACAGCTTCTCGTCACCTGAACACGGCGGCACCCATCTCGATGCACCCATTCACTTCAGCGAGCAGGGGCGCAGCAGCGAGCAGATTCCGGTGGCGCAGCTCATTGGCGCAGCGGTGGTGATCGACATCAGTGGCAAGGTGGCGCAGGCGCCCGACTATTTGCTAACGCGCGACGACGTGTTGGCATTCGAGCAGACGCACGGGAAGATCGCCGCGAACAGCATGGTGCTGCTGCGCACCGGCTGGAGCAGCCGCTGGCCCGACCGCAAAGCCTACCTCGGCGACGACACGCCTGGCCGTACCGACCAGCTGCACTTCCCGAGCTTCGGCCCCGAGGCGGCAACGTTACTTGTGGAGGAGCGCCAGGTGTCGGTGCTCGGCGCCGACGTGGCGAGCATCGATGGCGGGCAGTCGAAGGATTTCCGGGTGCATCGCATTGCCGCGGCGAAGAATGTACCGGGGCTCGAGAATCTCACCAACCTCGATTCGCTACCGCCCACGGGTGCGTTCGTACTGGCGCTGCCCATGAAGATCGAAGGCGGTTCGGGCGGGCCGCTGCGGGCCGTGGCGCTGGTGCCGCGCTGAGCCGTTCCGACCACCGGCGAGCGCTCAGCGCGCAATGGCGAGGGCTTTAGTGCAAATTCTCAAACCATGACTGTCTTCTCCCGACTGGCCACGGCCCTCGCCGACCGCTATCACGTAGAGCGTGAACTGGGCGCCGGTGGCATGGCGACCGTGTATCTCGCGCACGATCTCAAGCACGAGCGGGATGTGGCCATCAAGGTACTGCACCCCGACCTTGGCGCCGTACTTGGCGGTGAGCGGTTCCTGGCCGAGATCAAGACGACTGCGAAGTTGCAGCACCCGCACATTCTGCCGCTGCTCGACAGCGGGGTGGCGGACGGATTGCTGTTCTACGTCATGCCGTTTGTCGAAGGCGAGACGCTGCGGGCGCGCCTCGACCGAGAGCGGCAGTTGCCCATCGCCGATGCCTTGCAGCTCGCGCGCGAAGTGGCCGATGGGCTGCAGTATGCACACGACCGCGGCGTGATTCACCGCGACATCAAGCCGGAAAACGTCCTGCTCCAAGGCGGTCATGCGTTGGTCGCGGACTTCGGCATCGCGTTGGCGGTGCAGCAGTCAGGTGGCGCGCGCATGACGCAAACGGGGCTCTCGCTGGGCACGCCGCAATACATGGCCCCTGAGCAGGCGATGGGCGAACGCGCCATCGACGCGCGGGCCGATGTGTATGCCCTGGGTGCCGTTACGTACGAAATGCTCACCGGCGAGCCGCCGTTCACGGGACCTACGAGTCAGGCTATCGTGGCGCGTGTGCTCACCGTGCCGCCGGCGCCGCTTTCGCAGACACGCAGCACGGTGCCGGCGCACGTCGAAGTGGCGGTACTGACGGCATTGCAGAAACTACCCGCGGATCGTTTCGCGACCGTCGCCATATTGTCCGACGCGCTGCGTGGGGCCATGACGGGGCCGACGGTCACCATACCTGCCGGCAGTCCCAACGTGGCCGTGCGGCGTGGAGTGCCGCCGCTGCTTTTCGGCGCGGTGTGTATGGCCGCCATCGGCGCCGCGCTCTGGGGGTGGCGCGCGTCGCGCGTACCTGCCTCCCCGACGGTAGCCACCCGCTTCATGCTCGCGCTGCCCGACTCGTTGCGCTTGAGTACGACCGGAGCCCAGCAGGTCATCGCGGTCGCCCCGAGCGGCAGCGAATTCGTGTTCGCGGCCGAAGGCGATCGCCTGTCGCTATATCGGCGACGGCTCGACAGCCTCGAACTCAAGCGCGTGCCGGTCAACGTCGGCTTTGGCAATCCCGTCTATTCGCCCGATGGCCGCTGGTTGGCTTTGCAGGATGCCGACGGTCAGCTGGTGCAGGTACCGCTCGGCGGAGGTGACCCGGTTCTGATCGACAGCAGCGGGAGCCGCCCCTCGTGGTCCGACCCGGACCGTGTCCTGTATCTGCGGGAAGGGCGCCTCTGGGTGCGCGACGGGCTCGACGCTCCGCGGGCCGTCGAACTCAACGGTGTGTCATTGAAGGGCGTCGGACTGGCATTCCCCTTCCTGTTGCCCGGTGGACGTGTGGGGCTCGTGAATCTCCGGCGCGTTGGCGAGGACAACCCAGACGAGTGGGAGGTGGCGGCCGTCTCGCTCTCCGATGGCACGCTCACGCCGCTCGGCGTGCGCGGCGCCCAGCCCCGATTCGTCGCCCCTGACCTGCTCCTGTTGGCCCGGCAGAACCAGACGCTGGTGGCCGTCACGTTCGACCCCGACCGGTTGGCCGTATCCGGGACGCCGTTGACGGTGCTCGACGAGGTGTTCGTGCGAAACGGCGGCGCCGGCATGTATGGCCTCTCCGGGAACGGGGTGCTGGCCTATTTGACGGGAGACTTCCTGGCCGAGGCCGTCGTCGTAGGGCGCGACCGGACGACTAGGTTCCGGCTCGCGGCAAGCCAGGGCGCCAACCGGGCGAGCCAAGGCCTGTTCAACAATCGCGACGGGCGACTTTCCCCCGATGGGCGACGGGTGGTGCTGGTCGCCGAGCGCGCCTTCTTGAATGACCTGTACATCGGCACCGTCGCCACCGGCGAATTGCAGCCGTTTTCCTCCCGTCAGCGGAATCTGAGTACCTCACCGGTCTGGAGTAGCGATGGCCAGTCGGTGCTCTGGACGCGGGTGGAGAACGGGCGCAACGAAGTGGTCCGACGGCGTGTCGATGGAACGGGGGGCGAAGAGGTCGTCCATCGCCTGGAGCCCGGCCTCCGGGCGCGCTCCATGGAGACGATCCCTGGCCGCCAGGAGTTCCTGCTCGCGGTCTATAGAGATCGAAGTGGAATCCAGAGTGTGACCGAACCCGCAAAGCCGAATGCGGCCGAACTCTGGGCGATCACCCCGGGCAGCACGACGCCACCACGTGTGTTGCTCCGCGGTCAGGCCGTCTGGCAACTGCGGAGTTCACCCGACGGGAAGTGGGTGGCCGCCGCGTTCATCGAGGGCGGCAGCTCATTCGTGCGCATTCTCGACCTGGCGCGTCCCGAGCGGTCGGTCGTGGCGTTCAACGCGGCGAGTGCGATCAATGGTAGTCTCTTTTCGTGGCTCAGTGACGCGCGCACGCTGCTGTATCGTCAGGGGGATCAACTGGTGACCGCGACCATCGCCGAGGATGACCGGCTGGAGATCGTCCGGCGGGACACGCTTGGCCGCACACCCACCGGCGCCCCCGCCCCGGGGGTGCTCGCGCAGGCCAATGCCCTCGTGACCGATGTCAGCCGCAACGGCGACCTGATGCTCGGCACTGTGCGCGGCGATGGCGCCACCGGCAACTTGCTCGTGGTTGAGACCCACTGGATCGAGCGGGTGCGGCAGTTGATGGCCCGTATGCGCGACACGAACAAGTAACCGGGCGATTCGATTCGCCTTTGGAAAGTTTTCCGGCATGCCGGGGTTCAACGGGTCAGAGCCGCCGGGTTTCCTCGGCAGCGTCCAGCACGTAGCCCAGATCGCGTGACACGGCGCGGGCTTCCTGCGTGGCGTTCGTAAAGTCGTCGGCAGTGGCACTCACGCCCATCGTACGCAGCTTCACGATATCGAAACGGAGTGACCGCAACGCCATGCTCGCGCTCTCGAGCTGCCGCTGCATGGTGGCCCGACGTGACTGCAAGTCCTCCAGACTGGTCCGCTGACGTGTGAGCAAGTCCAGGCGACGCTCCCGATCAGGCGCCTGCGCAGGTTCCGCTTCCACGGCCGCAATGCGCGACTGCAACTCCGCCTGCGCATAGCCCGGCAAGTCACGATCCAACCGCTCCAGTCCCGTCGCCAACGAGCCCACCCGCTCCAGCAGCGCCTCGGCGGTGGGCTCCACATCGGGCACCAGCTGTCGGTCTTCCGGCGTCAACGCGCTGGTGATTTCCTGAATCACCAGGCGATCGTCGGCCGCATTGCGCACGGCATTGCCGTACGGGGACTGCATTACCACCGGGCCCGCATGACGTTCGGTGAGTTCGCGCAGGCGATCGGCGTGCGTGCGGGTATCCAACCGTGCCGCCGTCTGACGCCAGTCTTCGCGCCACGCGGCCAAGGGCGAGACGCCCAGCTTGCGCAGTTTGAAAAAGTCGATCGTGAGGAGCTGCAGACTCACCATCGACGCAATCAGACCGCCAACCGCCGGAATGAGGAGCGGCTCGATGTTGAGTGGGGCGCCAATCAGAAGGCTTGCCGTGCCAACTGCCGCCGATGCCCCAAGCCATTTGACGTGTTTGCGGAAGGTGAGGACACGCTCCGCCAACTTGCCCGGTGTCGCGGCGGGGAGATTGGCCAACTGCTGCGCCTTCAGCTGTTCGACGAATACCGCCGAATTGGCCTTGCGCTGTTCCTTCACCGATTGGCGCCATGTGCGCACCGCATCCTTCTGTGCCTTCTTCCAGGCGCGCTGCGCTGAGCGGTCGGCGCCCAGCGGCAACGGCGGCAGCTGCGGCACCGGAGGCAACGCGCCAACCGCTGGCAACTGCCGCGGTGCCGGTGCGGGCTCCACGATACGACGCGGCGCCCAGTCTTCCGCCCGGTGTCCGAACTTGTCGTCCCCCGCCTCACGTGACAGCGATGGCGGCGGCACCACGGGCGCCAGCGCCTGAGCAGCGTGCGGCCCCACGTTTGGCGACAATAACGACCCGTCGCGTTGCACGCGCCGCAATGTATCCCGCAGTTGCAGGGCGCTTTCCCACCGGTCTGACGGCCGCTTGGCCAGACACCGATCGAGAATCTCCACCAGCACGCGCGGCGCATCGGGGCGCAAGCCGCGCAGCAGCGGCGGCGTCTCGCTCACCTGCTTCATGAGCATCGCCGGCGTAGTCGACGCCTCAAACGGCAGCTTTCCAGTGAGCATGAGATAGCCAATGACGCCCACGGAATACACGTCACTGCGGCCGTCGACTTCCTTGTCGCCCATGGCTTGTTCAGGGCTCATGAAGGCAGGCGTGCCCACGGCAATACCGGTCTGCGTCAGCCGTGATCCGCTCTCAGCAGCGCGCGCAATGCCGAAGTCGGTCACCATCGCGCGCCCGGAATCCTTGTCGAGCAGCACGTTGTCCGGCTTGATATCGCGATGCACCACTCCGCTGGCATGCGCATACGCCAACGCATCGGCCATCTGCTCCAGCATATTGGCCACAAAGGCAAACGCGGGGCGGGGCTCGCGCAGAATCCGCGCCGCGAGGCTCTCCCCTTCCACCAGCGACATGGCGAAGCACACCAGCCCCTGCGTTTCGTGCACCGCGTAAATGGGCACGATATGCGGGTGATTGAGTCGTGCCGCCGTCTGGGCTTCACGCACAAAGCGCTCGCGAACCTCAGGGCGAAACGCGAGGTCGGGCGGCAGCACCTTCAAGGCCACCTTCCGCTGCAGTCGAATGTCCTCGGCTGCGTACACCACGGCCATGCCCCCACGTCCCACCTCACGATCAATGAGGTAGATGTCACCGACCGCCGCGGTGACCCGGTCGCGCAGCATCGCTGCGTCTGCGGCGTGCGCATCGTGCCGGCCGAGGTTGCCGTGCACGTTGCCGGCACGATGTCCGGGGAGCTGCTCAGGCGCGACGTCAGGGGTGTCGAACATCGACGCGCCTACGCTCTCAGACGCGGCCGGATGCCGCGCCAGTGGCCGAGCGTGGCGACGTCAGATCGCGCACCTCGTTCACCGCCTGCACGGCAATATCAACGTCCCGGGCCATTTGCATGGCCTGTTCGGCAATGAGTGTGACGCTCTGCACCGAGCTGTTCCCGGTGCGGAGGCGCACGAGATCGAGGCGGACGTTTTCGAGCGCCAGCCGGCAGCTCTCCAGCTGGCCGCGCCGCGCCTGCACTTTGGCTTGCCCGTCCACCAGCGCGCGCCGTTCGCGACGAAGCTGCGCCAACCGCCGCACGCGGGCCTCACTGCGCGACGTGTCCAGCGGGTTGGCTTCGGCTTCGAGGCTGGCGATTTCCTGATCGGCTCGCGCGAGCAGTTCGGGCGACAGCGTCACCTCCATGCGCACGAGATCCCTGGCGATCGTCTCCAGCTTGTTCACCAGATCGACAGCCGTGGCCGCGACATCAGGAATGCGCTTGCGCTCGTCGGCAGGCAGCGTGGATAACAACCGGCCAATCTCTTCACGATCAGCCCGTGCCGCACGGACGAGCGGCATATAGCTGCCCAATTCGTCGTCGCGCGCCGGGGCCATGGCGGCGCCTGGGCGCGACGGACCGCGCACCGTGAGCGCCGTATTGGGCCCGCCCAGCGTGAGCGATCCTTTGAGGCGGTTGGTGAGCTTGCCTTGTGCGCGCAACTCCTCGCGCTTCTTGCTGCTGAAGGTGGCCAGCACCGAGTTGGTCAGGTCTTCGATGACCTCCCCAAACATGCGGTGCTTGGGCTGACGCAGCACGTCCTTCCAGTCGTACCCATCGGACCAGAGCTTGGCGTACTTCCACGCCATGAACACGGACCAAATGGTGGTGACCCCACCAAAGCTGGCATCCCCAAGAATGGAGAAGACCACGAAGGCGCTGTTGACGAACAGATATGGCACCAGCTGCCGACGGAACTTCTGGACCTGCGGCGCTTCCCAACGCGCCACATCCTCGGCGGTAGCCACATACGCGTCATCGTGAGACGCGTACCCCTGACCGTATGACAGCGGCGTCGGCATCCCCGACGCCCCGGTGGCCGTGGACATGCCGAAGCCTGCGGGAGCGGTCGTCAGCGTGCGGGGCGAATAGGCTGGGGCCTGATAGGACGGCGGCGAAAACGACGGCGTTCCGTTCCCGGGCAACGGCATCCCGCCAATGGGCGCGCCATTGAAGGTGACAGGCGAATTGGACAACGGCATGCTGGCGGACGTCGCGCCGGGATGCGCGGGCGGCAGAATACCGGTCTTGATGGCCTGCGTGAGGTCGTTGGCCTGCTGAAACCGATGGTCCGGGTTCTTCTCCAGCAGACGCATGACAATAGCCGCCAGATCGGGGGGCACGTCAGGGCGACGCTGCGTAATGGGGACCGGCGCTTCGGCGAGATGCTTGACCAGCAAGGCCGGCGTGGTGCCGCCCGTAAAGGGTGGTTCACCACACAGCATCTGATACGCCACGATGCCCAGCGAATACAGATCGCTGCGGGCGTCCAGATCCCGATCGCCCGAAGCCTGTTCCGGGCTCATGTACGCCGGTGTGCCAATGGCCATGCCCGTGGCGGTCAGCCGCGGTGTATCGGTGCCATCGCTGCTGGCGGCGCGTGCGATCCCGAAGTCGGTCACCAGCGCCCGGCCATCAATGCCGTCGAGCAGAATGTTGTCAGGCTTGATGTCGCGATGCACCACACCGCGCGAATGCGCATAGGCCAGGGCATCCGACACTTCCTGCAGCCAGCGCCGCACGTTCTCAATGGGCAGCGGCCCGCGCTTCTGCACGAGGGTGCCGAGGTTGTCTCCGTCAATGCAGGCCATGACGAAGAACACCAGATTGCCCACCTCATCAACGGAGTAGATGGGCACGATGTTCGGGTGGCTCAGCTGCGCGGCGGTTTCGGCTTCCTTGAGAAAGCGCGAACGCACATCGCGCCGGAACGACAGCTCCGGCGGCAACAGCTTGATGGCCACGAACCGTTTGAGACGCCGGTCGCGGGCACGATAGACGATGCCCATACCGCCACGACCGATTTCCTGGTCGAGCTCGTAGGCGGCGCTGAGCGCCTGCTCTACGTGAGCACGCAGTTCGGCGTCTTCGGCGTGGTGGGCGGCGTTTTCGGACACTCGGGACGGATTACGGGGAGTCGGACCGGTACTTCATAGTGTAGCACCGCGGGCAAACCGGGAATAGCATCTGGTTGGGACCAACCGTCTCCCGGAGCACCTGTGTCACCCAGCCAGGGCCGGGATGGGGGGTAATACGGGGGGAAGATACCTGAAGTTGCAAAATGACTCACCCCACGGCGACGGGAGGGGCGACGCCTTTTTGGCAGGGGGCGGGGAGGTCATCCCGGCACCCTTCCGCCGGTTCAGCTTGCGAATGCTGCCGCGATGGCGTAATCCCGACGGTGCGGATCGTGCTCCTTCATGAGCGCCATTCCTCTTGATCGGGATTTCCTATGAGTCAGCGCCAGACCCTTCCCGTCCTGCCCCTGCGTGGGACGGTCATGTTCCCCGGAATCACCGCGCCCATTGCGGCGGGGCGACCCGGCACCCTTCGCGCCATTGAAACAGCGCTCAAGGGTGACCGGCTTGTCTTCGCCGTGGCGCAGCGGGATAACACCGAGGAGCCTACCTCCGACATCCTCTTCACCACGGGCGTCATTGCCCGCATCGGTCAGGTGCAGCGCGGCCTGGGCGGGGTGCAGCTGCTGCTGCAGGGAGAGCAACGCGCCACGGCGCTGCACTACGCCGAACAGGATGGCCATCTCACGGCGGTCATTGTGCCGGCCGAAGAGATGACGCCGCTGGATCTCAAAGATCCCGCCTTTACCGCCTTGCACAAGGAAGCCCGCGAACGGGCGGCTGAACTGGGCGAGAAGCGCGGCCTGCCGGAAGAGGTCGTGCATCAAGTGCTCGACTCGGTCGAAGACGCCGGTCGTTTTTCTGACCTCGTGGCGGGCTACATCGAGCTCACCGTCCCGGAGAAACAGGGACTGCTGGAAACGCTGAGCGTGGAAGAGCGCCTCCGCCGGGTGCTCGTGCATGTCCAGCGGCAGATCGGCCTGCTGGAAGCGCAGGAGGACATCAAGAGTCAGGTGCAGGAAGAGCTGGGTGAACGGCAGCGCGAGATGTTCCTGCGCGAGCAGCTCAAGGCCATTCAGAAGGAGTTGGGCGACGACGATTCCAGCAAGGAGATCTCCGAGCTGCGCGACAAGCTCAGCAAGCTCGATCTTCCCAAGGAGGCACGCGCGGAAGTGGAACGCGAGCTGGGGCGCTTGGAGCGTGCCGGACGCGAAAGCATGGAGGCGCAGGTCATTCGCACCTACCTCGAGTGGATCGCCGAACTGCCGTGGAACAGCCGCAGCGATGATCATCTCGAACTGGCGCGCTCCGGTGAGATTCTCGACGAAGATCACTACGGCCTCAAGGATGTGAAGGATCGCGTGCTGGAGTTCCTCGCCGTGCGTCAGTTGAGAGCGCAGCAGGTGGCGGCCGAAGTCGCGACGACGGGGGAGTTCCCGGTGTCGAAGCTCAAGGGCGACACGTCAGACGCGACCCCATCGCTGGGCAGCAGCGACGCCGAGCAGAAGATCACGGACACCAGGGAAGCCAAGTCGCGTGCCATGGCGCGTGGCCCCATTCTGCTTTTCAACGGGCCGCCGGGGGTGGGCAAGACCAGCATTGCGAAGTCCATCGCACGCGCCCTTGGCCGTGAGTACGTGCGCGTGGCGCTGGGTGGCGCCCGCGATGAGGCAGACATCCGTGGGCACCGGCGCACCTACGTAGGGGCGATGCCGGGGCGTATCATCCAGGGCATGAAGCAGGCGGGCACGCGCAATCCGGTCTTCCTGCTGGACGAGGTGGACAAGCTCGGCCAGTCGTATCAGGGCGACCCGAGCAGTGCCCTGCTGGAAGTCCTTGATCCGGCACAGAACGATTCCTTTACCGACCACTACTTGGGCGTCCCCTTCGACTTGAGCGAGGTGCTGTTCATCGCCACGTCGAATTTCATCCAGAACATTCCCGGCCCGCTGCTGGACCGTATGGAAGTGGTGGACTTCAGCGGCTACACCGAGCGGGAGAAGGCGGAAATCGCCAAGACGTATCTGGTGCCGCGACAGCTGGAGGAATCCGGACTGGCCGGGCGCGAACTCGTCTTCAGCGACGAGGCCATCATGAAGGTCATCAGCGAGTACACGCGCGAGAGCGGCGTGCGCCAGCTGGAGCGTCAGGTGGGCGCCGTGGCGCGCAAGGTGGCGCGACGGGTCGCCATGGGTGATACGGCCACCATCGACGACAAGGTGATCAGCGCGGACGAAGTGCGCGAACTGCTGGGCCGCCCCAAGGTGCATCCGGAGCGTGCCAACGAACACGATGAGGTGGGGATCTCCACCGGGATGTACTACACGCCCATGGGCGGCGACATCATGTTCGTGGAAGCGAGTATTCGTCGCGGCGGCCGTACCAAGCCGACGGACGATGAGGAACAGGTGCGCGTGGGGCCCATCTCCCTCATCCTCACCGGGCAGTTGGGTGACGTGATGAAGGAAAGCGCCCGCGCGGCGCTGACCTACGCGACCAACAACGCCGAGCTGTTGGGCATTCCGGCCGATCGGGTGGCCGGGGCCAGCGAAGCACATATCCATGTGCCCGCCGGCGCGATTCCGAAGGATGGTCCCAGTGCCGGGATCGCCATTGCCACCGCGCTGGTGAGCGAGATGTCCAACCGCAAAGTGCGGCGCGACGTCTCCATGACCGGAGAGATCACCCTGCGCGGCCGTGTGCTCCCCATTGGCGGCGTAAAGGAGAAGGTGCTCGGTGCCCACCGGGCGGGCATCAAGGAAGTGATCATCCCCAAGGCCAACGAGGCAGACCTTGAGGATGTGCCGGATGAAGTGCGCAAGCAGCTCACCTTCCATCCGGTGGAGACGCTGCGTGATGTGCTGCGCATTGCGCTCATTGATGCCGGGGCAGCCGCTGCGGTAGAGGAGTTGGTGGGGGTGTAAGCTCACCGAACAACAAACGGCCCGCGCATGGCTGCGCGGGCCGTTTGTCGTTTCAGACCTCCTCAGTTGCCGATATCGCGGGAGTTGTCCCCCGGATTGCGATCAATGAGGAGGTTGTACGGGTCAATACCGGCGCGAGCCGGCTTGACCGGTACCACGAATTCGTAGCGCGCGGTGCCCGCTTTCACCCGCACACGCCTGAGGCTCAGCGCCTCGCCAATGCGGGTTCCAGTCTTGGCTGCACCGAACACCCCGATATCCACCAGATCGTTCATGGGGATTTCGGTTTCCGCGCCAAGTGAATCGGCCCGCAGCTTCTTGGCCGTGGCCGTGAGCACCACCTTGTACGACCCATTGGCCAGTTTCGTACTGGAGAGACTGTCGGTCTTCACATCCCACAGGGTGATCGTCTCGAAGTAATCCTCAATGGCGTACTTGAGCGAATCCGGCGTGGCCGCATTGATGTGCCGCATGAGGTCGAGCGAGGTGGCGTACGGCGGGCCGGTAAACCGGCCTTCGTCGAGGTAGGCGCGCAGCGCGGTGTGCAGCGCCTCCTGCCCAATGAGATCGCGTAAGGCGAAAAACGCGATCGCTCCCTTCTGGTACCAGATGTAACTCTGGAGATCTACCCGCGTGAGTGGCCGCTCGCCCTTGCTTTCACCGGCGCGACCACGGAGGTACCGCTCCAGTTCGGCGCGCAGGAACTTCTGCGTAAAGGCCCGCCCGTGCTGGCGGTCGGTCACCACCAACGCCGCGTACTCCGAGAGCGACTCCGACAACATCTGCGAACCTTCCACATCGGCCGGCATGCGCTGATACGGGAACCACTGGTGGGCGATTTCGTGCGCGGTGACAAAGTACGGCAGATCCGTGTCTTCCACGTCCGAACTGTCTACCCGTGCCACAAAGCCGATGTCCTCGGAGTACGGCACCGTATTGGGAAACGACTGCGCAAAGCCGGCGTAGCGCGGAAATTCGAGAATGCGGAGCTGCCGGTGCTGGTACGGACCGAACTCCTGCGAAAAGAACGCCAACGATGCCTTGGACGCATCCAGCATGCGCGCCACGTTGAACGTGTGCGTGGGATGGTGATACACCTCCACTGGCACCGTGCCCCACATGGCTTTCGTCACGGTCCACCGTGCGGACAGCACCGAAAAGAAATTCGGCATCGGCGTATCCATCACATAGTGGAAGTAGCGCCGCCCATTGGCCGTCCATTCCTTTTGCAGGTAGCCGGGCGCCATGGCAATCTGATCCGGATCGGTACTGACGGTGGCCTCGAACGTCACGAAGTCGGCATCGGCCAGGAACGACTGTCGCTGTAGCCCCGCCGAATCGGTGCGTGGCTTTCCACGGCGGGCGAGCGGCAGTGCATACTTGCGACGCAGTTCATCGCTGGCGAGCTCGTTGGACGCCTGGTACCCGAAGGAGGGAAACATCTCCCGGTTGAAGAATGTGCCATTCTCCACCAACGAGCGGTCAGGCTGCCCGTTCGGGAAACCACGACGGGCAAACCGCTGCACCACGCGAACGCGCAGCGAGTCCCCGGGCGCGAGAGGGCTTGCCAGGCGCAGCAGGTGCACGCCCCAGGCGCTGTCGTGCCGGATTGTCGTGAACGGCCGGTCGATGGTGACTGAATCCAGCGTGACGGTCAGTGCGGCGGCATCGGCGGCCACATTGAGCAACATTGTATCAATCGGCACGCCACTCCGGTTCAGCACGGTATAGCTCGTGGCTGTGCGGGCCGTACCGGCCGTGGGTGCAAGATCTACCTGCAGCTCAACGGCCACGACCTTGGGCAGCACCAGCCGTTCCATCGGGCGCCACTGCTGTTCGTAGCGCACCTGCCGCTGCTCCCGTTCCTTACGCGTGAAGTAGGGATTGAGCACACTGGCGTTGTAAAAAAAAAGTCCACCAAACGCGCCGGCTCCTGCCAATCCGCCCGCCACCGCCGCGCGCGTTCCACCGGTGAACCGCGCTCGCATACGCACCGCAAACGGTACGTCCGCCGTGCCCCGTTGCCAGGACAGATACGCCAACACCGCCAGCACCACGCCAATGGATGTCCAGTACCCATGTATTGCCGGAAAGGCCTGCAGATACGGACCGGTGCCGTTAAGGTCGGACCAGCGCAGACTGGGCGTGGACAGCAGATTCAGCAGCCGGTAGTCATATCCCAGATTGGCGGTGGCAGCGGTACTCACCCACACCAGAATCATGATCACATGACCAATGGGCTTGCGCGGCACCAGCGCTTGCACGAGAAACGCCAACGCCACCATGGGCATCCACGTCGGAAAGTCCGCGACGTAGACGTACAACCCGTACACCGGCAGATCGAGCACCGGATAGCCCTTTAGCAATTGCACGGCCATGGTGCCCACCATGGCGGCGGTGGCGAACGCCAGCAAGAGCAGCAGCATGGCCGACATCTTGCCCAAAACAATACTCGCTGTTTGTACCGGTGAGGCGTCCAGTACCTGATCAAGCTTCACCTGTCGTTCACGCCACACCAGCTCCCCGGCATAGAACGTCAGCAGAATGAGCATGAACAGGAACGACGCGTTAATGGACGACTCGGCCATCAGCCAGCTCATGGGCCACGAGCGGTTCTGCCCGTTCTGATCCGCATACCACGCGTTCATCAGCGTGTTGATAAGTCCGATGGTGGCAATGGCCAGAAACGGCACGCTACGTACGAGCGATTGGGCATGAAACCGTGTGACGCTCCACCATCCCGCCACCATACCTGGTGGTGCATAGCTCCCTGCGGCTCGTGGCAGCACATTCACCGGGTCGCGCACCACGGCGTCGGCCTTGGACGCGCGTGACTTACGCGTAACCCGCGATTCCTTTTCGAGTCGCATGAAGCGGAACGTCACGGCAAGCAACAGCGCCCCGAGCGCCGACCACGCCGCGCGATTGATGCCAATGAATCCCTCCACCGGGAGCGTCCGGGCGTTCTTCTCCACCGGCGTCCAGTAGCGCGTCACCAGATCGATGGAGCGAATGGCAAACGGATCAATCAGGTTGGCGAGCTGGTCGCGATCGAGCGTGCGCACCAGTTCGTCGGCGACGGAATACCCCACCAGCAGCAGGATTCCAGCTACGTACACACTAAAGGCACTGCGGGTGAGCGACCCAACCGAGAACAGCAGCGCGCTGAGAAAGAAGACCCCTGGCACGCCAATGAGCAGAAATGGCTGCAGGTAGAACCAGAGATTGATGGGCTGCAGCGTTTCCTGGTCGACCCATGGCATGGCCGAGCCCACGATGGCGCCCAGCGGCAGCGCAGCAAACACGAGCAACATGGCCAGCAGGGCAGCCATGTATTTGGACGCGAGATATCCGCTGCGGGAGATTCGGGTGGTAAAGACCAGTTCGTGCACGCCGGCCTCGAAGTCCCGCAACACCGACGACCCCACCAGCGCGCTGGTGATGATCTGCCCAATGGCCAGCATGATGGCGTACATCTGTGCCAGAGCATACGGGCTGTTCTTCTTTACCTTCCCCATGGCCGCGCCGGTGAGCACCGCTTCCGTACTCAGGGCAAAGAAGGCTAGGAAGAACATGATGGCCACGTACAGCCATGTGGTGGGACGCCGGAAGTGCCCGCGCAGCTCAAACGCAAACAGAGGGCCGAACATCAGGCCTCCACGGGAACACGACCACCGGAGGCTTCCGCCAGACGGTGGAAGTACACGTCCTCGAGACTGGGCTCCACCTGTTCGAAGCCATCACCCGGGTGACTCGTGGCATACACATGCAGCACCGTGTTGCCGGCCACCATGCGACTCGAGATCACCTGATACTGCGCGCGATACGCCTCGGCTTGTTGCCGCGGAATGGTGCGGCGCCAGATATGCCCACGCACTTCATCCAGAATGCGCTCCGGCTCCCCCTGCACCACCACCTGCCCCTTGTTGATCACGGCCATCTGCGAACAGAGTTCGCGGACATCTTCCACGATGTGTGTGGACAGGATCACCACCACATCGTCACCGATCTCGGCCAACAGATTGAGAAAACGGTTCCGCTCCGTGGGATCAAGGCCAGCGGTGGGTTCGTCCACAATGAGCAGTTTGGGGCTGCCGGCGAGCGCAATGGCAATGCCCAGCCGCTGCTTCATGCCTCCCGAATACCCGCCCACACTCTTCTTGCGGACATCGTAGAGGTTGACCTGATGCAGCAGCGATGCCACCAGCTCCTTGCGCTCGCCCGGCTGCACCACCCCTTTGAGCGTGGCGAAGTGATCGAGGATGGCGTCGGCCGGCATGTTGGGGTACAGCCCGAATTCCTGTGGCAGGTACCCCAGTTGCGCGCGCAGCTTCTCCGGCTCGCGCAGGACATCGAGGTCGCGGAACATGATGGAACCGCTGTCGGGTGGCTGCAGCGTCGCAATGGTGCGCATCAGCGACGACTTGCCCGCACCGTTGGGGCCAAGCAGCCCGAACATTCCCGGCGCAATAGTCAACGACAGATCCTGCAACGCACGAACGCCGTTGGGATACGTTTTGGAAACGCTTTGAATTCGCAGGGTCATAGGGGCCGGCCGGTAATGGAGGGGGCTTTCCAGAGTCACCGATCAGCTTGCAGCCACGCCCCGTCATTCGCAACGACGACATACGTTCCCGTTCATGACACGGGGTACATCCGCACTAGAACGCCTGCTGCCAACGCATGACCGCGACATGTTCACGACGACCGCCAAGGGTCGGTGTGGTTGCATCAAGAGCGGCAGTCAGGCGAGTGGTCACGGTGGGAATCCACCCAATGGCCACACCAGCCGTGCGAGCCTCACGCACCGATCCCCCCGCTAACAGCCGCGGGGCCACGTCATGCGTGAGCCGCAACAGGCCGGCGCGTGCGCCTACTTCGATGGCGCCGGCGCCGCCGCGTGGCGTGATCTCCTGATGCACATCGCGGATGCCGTTCAAGACCAGTGCCGAGCGCAGCGAGAGCGCCGCGCTGCGAACGAGGCGATCGGTGGCGGACAGTCGGACCCGCTGCCACTGCTGCGCGGCTTCGGCGCCAACCATGAGGCGCGCAGTGCCCGCGACGCCGCCCACCGAGGCGCGCCCGCGCCGGCCGTCGGCAATAACCGTCCCTTCGTTGGTCCCGTCGCTGCGAAACACGGCCAGCGGCTGCTGGCCGACCGAAAGCAGCCGGGCCACGGCTGGCGTCTCGAGTGTCCCCCGTTCCTCGCCCGCCAGGACGCTCGCCTGCACTTCCGCATAGATCGTCTTGGCGGTACGTCGCCAACTGCTGCGCGCCAGCAGGTCGTAGCCGACGCCGGAGGTGGCACTGACATCGCCGTCGGTGTCCACAATAGGCGCATCGGTCCGCAACGGCGTGCGGAAGGCGCCGCCCGTCAGGGTGAGCGCCCCTCCCTGAACGCTGATTTGGCCACCCATACTGCGGCTGGGCATAAGCGTGTTCACCGCGCTGCGTTCGGCGAACAACAGTGTACTGGAGGACTGCATGCGCTCGGTGCCGAACGCGGGGCGAAAGCGCCCCAATCGAGCCGTCAGGGCGCGGCCGCGCCAGCCCACAAAGGCATCCTGGACCTGCACGCGCCCCTGGCCGAAGTCCGGTTGTAATCGCACATGCCATCCTTGCCGATGGGCGGCATCGAAGACCAACCGCGCGCGACGCAGCAGCAGGCCATCGGGGGCGCGCGCCTGCGGTCCGGATGCCCATCGGCCATCCACCTGGAGATAGCCGCCAAGACTGACGCGTATCTCATCGCCAACGCCGAGATCAAGACGGCCGCGCTCATCATCGGTGCGCGCCGGCGGGCGCCCAGCATCCTGTGCATCGAGGCGCCCCCCCACAAGCATCGCCCAGCACCACCATGTACGCCGCCAGAGCACGCGCCCCCTCATGCGCCGCCCCGTCCGACCGGTACGATCACGGCTTGCGTACAGGGAGCGGCGGCAGCGACGGCCGGACTTCGCGACGCGGGGCGTTGGCCGTACTCGATTCCATCGCGCCCGTGCTGATGCGCGGGTCCACCGAGGTGTCGTTTGTCAGCATCATGGGTGACTTGCCATCCGTCACGATGACCTTGGCGTTGTTGCTGCGCGCCAACTCCCGGAACGCTTCGATCTGCTGGTAATTGATGATGGCCGGCGTCAACCCCTGGGCGATGATCGCCCACGAATCACGGATACCCTGCGCCTCAATAGTCCGCCGCTCGGCCTCCTGCTTTTCCCGATCAAGAACGAAGCGCATCTGCTCCGAACGCTGCTCCGCTTCCAGCTTCTCCTCAATGGCGCGCGCCAGGTCCGAAGGCAGCTTGATACTCTTGAGCAGCACATTCTCCACCACGAAGCCTCGCGGTGAGAGGGTCTCCATCATCTGCTGCCGAATGGCCTGCTCGATGCCCGTACGGGTACCCGAGTGCATGTCCTTGGCCATATAGCGCGCCGAGACATCGGCCGCGGCAGAGCGGAACACCGGAATAATGACATCGTCTTCGTAGCTCACACCGCTCGTTTCGAGGATCTGGCGGATGTTTTCCGTTTTCGCGCGATAGAGAATGGATACTTCCGCCGCCACATTGAGCCCTTCCTTGGACGGCATCTCAAGACGCACCTCGCGATTGACCACACGTGCCGGCACGCGCAGCACCGAGTTGATGCCGGGAATGACGAACTGGGCACCGGGCTGCAGCGGGCCGCTGGAGATCCGCCCGAAGCTGGTCTTTACCCCGATTTCATCCTGACGGATGGTGGCGCAGGCCGTCAGCAGTGGCACCGCACAGAACGCGAGCGCAGTGGCGCGGTAAGCCGTTGGGAATCGGCGGGAGGAGACACGGGTCGCATGCATGGCAAGAGCTCCAGGATGTGCGAAGTGCGAGCGCTTCGCGTCTTCCCTCGGACGGGACTGCACGGTCGTGCAAGGTCCGATAGGTCGCGAAGGTCTCGCACAGGCCACAGTGGTGGCCCCAGCCGATCCGTGCGCACTCGCGGGCGCAGTCTTGGCGAATCGGTCGCACCTGCAGCCGGTCCACGTCAGCAGGCGGCGCTACTCCCCTTCTGAATAGAGCGTAAGCATCCACATTGCATTGTCCCAATCGAATGTTTTGATGTGATGCATAGGTTTTGCCGATGCGTCTCCGCCTGGCCCTGCCCCCTCCATCTTTTGTGGCAGTCGCCGCACGTTCGCCAAGTTTCCCGGTTCCGCGAGCCATATGTGGGCTATATCCGTCACGTGACGGATGTTGCGATGCGCTCCGGCCGGGCATAATTGCCGTATGAACATGCCCCTTTCCGGAACGGTGAGACTGGCGACCCCGGCCGACCACGAGGCCATTCATCGCCTGAACTACCGCACATTCGTCGAGGAAATCCCTCAGCATGCGCCCAACACAGCGCACCGCCTGGTAGATCGTTTCCACGACGAGAACGTGTACGCGGTCTATGAGGTGGGCGGCGAGGTGGTCGGTATGGTGACCGGCCGTGCCCAGCGCCCATTCTCGCTCGACCAGAAGCTCGGCGCCATCGACCAGTGGCTGCCGCCGGGGTGCACGCCCGTGGAGATCCGGTTGCTGGCCGTGGAACCGGCGTTCCGGGCCACCAGAGTGTTCGTGCGATTGGCGCAGTTCATCACCGCACACTTCATGCAGCGCGGCTTTGATGCGGCCGTCATCTCCGGCACCACCCGCCAGCTGGCGCTCTACCACCATATGGGATTTACCCCTTTTGGCCCGCGTATTGGCTCAGACGACGCCCAGTACCAGCCGATGGTCATAACCCAGGCGCAGGTGCAGCAGTGGCCACCGGCGCTCATGGTCACAGGTCACCGCCCGGTGCGTGGCGGCAACTTCCAGACGGGTCCGGTAGGTATGAAGCCTGCCGTCCAGGCCGCCATGAATGCGTCAGCCCTGTCGCACCGGGCAGACGCGTTCATGGCGCAGTACCGCGAGGTGCAGACACAGCTGTGCACCATGACGCAGGCTCGGCACGCCACCCTGCTCCTTGGTTCGGGGACGTTGGCCAATGACGTGGTGGGTGCGCAGTTGCTGCAGCTGGATAGCCGTGGCGTGATTGTCAGCAATGGTGAGTTTGGTGAACGGCTCGTGGATCATGCCACGCGACTTGGCCTGCCCCATACGGTGGTGAGGGCGCCGTGGGGGGCAGCGCTGGATTTCGATGCGGTGGACGCGGCCATGATCACGACTCGCGCCCAGTGGCTGTGGGCGGTGCATACGGAAACCAGCACCGGCGTGGTGAATGATCTCGATCTGCTGCGCACGCTGGCGCAACGGCATCGGGCCCGCCTGGCCCTCGACGCCGTGAGTAGTGTAGGGGCTCTCCCGATACGTCTCGATGGGGTCTGGTGTGCCAGCGCGGTGAGTGGCAAGGCGCTGGCGTCATTTCCAGGAGTGGCCGTGGTGTTGTACGAGGAGCTGCCGGCAACACCGCCTGTGCGGGTCCCCCGCTACCTCGATCTCCACCTCGCCGCTGCCAGCGACGGCGTCCCTTTCACGCAATCGTCCAATCTGCTCAATGCACTGCATGCCAGTCTCACCAGCACCGACTGGCCCACCCGCATCGCACAGCGACGGCGCGATGGGCGCTGGCTGCGCGAGGCGCTGGCGCAGCGGGGGCTGCACACGCTCGCCGCTCAGGACTGCGCGTCGCCCATCGTTCACACGATCCCGCTCCCCCCAACCGTGTCCGCGCAGCTGGTCGGGCTGACGCTACGGCAACAGCAGTGGCATGTAGGGTTCGAGAGTGCCTACCTGCGAGCGCGTAATTGGCTGCAACTGTGCCTCATGGGGGAATACGAGGACGCATCGCTGCGGGCACTCCCCAGTGCCGTATCCACGGCCACCGCGCATGTCACCCGATCCGCCAACGGGTCGTCAGGCGCGGGAGAGTTCCCGCAGCACGAGGCGGGTCACTTTTCGCACCATTTCGTCCACGGGCGCGCTCTCGTCTGAGGTGGCCACGGCAAGCGCCTGCTCTTCCAACGCCCCCAGCCGGGCGCCAAGGTGATGGCGATGGGTGGCTCGGGCATAGCGCGCGAGCTCCTGCTGCAAGGCCACCGCTGCTCGCCGGTGACGGGCTTCATGCAGCGCGCGCCACTGCGCACGATGAACCTCCGCACCACGCTGGGTCTCGAGCGCTGCCAAGGTCACGAGGTCGACCTGCGGCGCGGCAAACGCGGAGTGCACGGCGGCCGGCACGCCGAGATCGATCCACACCGCCGACGTGTAGCGCGTCGGCAGGGTGTCTTCAAACCCGGCCGACACCAGAGGCGAAGTCACGTGCACGGCGAAAACCACGGCATCCGCGCTGCGTATCGCGCCCTCGCGATCGCCCCAGGGCACCACCGGACACTGGTACGCCGCCGCCAAAGTGGCGGCCCGGGTATCGGTCCGGCTGGTGACTGAAACCATGGCTCCCGGAATGGGGCGAGTACGCAGCACTTGAAGCACTCCGCGGGCGGCGTCGCCAGAGCCAAGCACCAGAACGCGTGAGGGATTGCCCAATTGTGCCGACAGTCGCTCGTGCACCAGTTCGCCGAGGGAGGCGTCGGCATCCGTGCCCATGTCGGCTCGAATGTGGCGTGCCGCATCAATGGCCTGGCGGAACGCCCCATCAATCGGACCGCGGCTTGTTCCCGCGCTTTGCGCAAGCATCCACGCGCGGCGGATCTGACCAAGGATCTCCGGTTCTCCGAAACGCGCTGACTTCATGCCTGCCGCCACGGCAAACAAATGACGGACGGCAAGATCGGCGTCGGCGCGTTCGAACTTCAAGTCATCGGTGCGCCCATCGCGCAGCAGCTCGGCAAACCATTCATGCAACTCCCCGTCACCCCACCAGTACAACTCAGTGCGATGACAGGTACTCACGATCACCGCCGACACATTTCGGCGCTGGAGCTCGGCAAGCGCCCCGGTGAGGCGCTCATGTGACAGTCGGACGCGCCCCACGAGATCGGCTGGATTGGCCTCGTGCGTACACCCGACGACATGAAACGGGAGGAGGAACATGAGTGATAGTCGGTGCGTGGCTCAGCAGGCGTCGTTCGCAGGATTCAGCGACGACCCGCCAGCTCCACGGCCGACGCACTCCCTGGCGTGCACACCGTAGCGGGGTTGGCGCTCGCCGTTGTACCAGCCACTCTCGACGGAACGCCTCGGCATGCGGTGTTCACACATCCGGGGCACTTCTGCCGATACTGCGTGCTCCAGGGCGCACCGGCCTGCAGATGTTCGTACACGATGTCGGCCAGCGCATCCAGAAACTCCGGACGGGCGTTGAGAGCGGGTGCTCGCTTGAAGCCTGGCATGCCCAGCTTGTGCGCGAGTTCGGCGTACTCGATATCGAGCTCGGACAACGTCTCGATGTGATCACTGGTAAAGGCAATGGGCACCACGAGTACGTTTTTCTGCCCACGCTTGGCCAGCTGTTCAATGACCGTTTCCGTGCTGGGCCCCAGCCACCGCACGGGCCCCACTTCGGACTGGTAGGTCACCATGTGCGGATTGCGCAATCCAATAGCCTGCACCACTCGGCTCACCGTCGCCGAGATCTCGGACGGGTAGGCGTCGCCACGGTCAATGACCGACAGCGGGAGGGAATGCGCACTGAACATGACCAGGACGTCGTCGCGCTCTTCTGCCGGAAATTCGTCCAGCCCGTCTTCCACGGCGCTGGCCATGGAGCTCACGAACCCGGGATGCTCTCCCCAGCGATCAATCAGGCTCCACTCGAAGGCATCCTTGAGCCCCGTGCGCTCGGCGGCGCGCCAGAGATCATTGAGACTGGACCCTGTGGTGGAGCACGACCACTGCGGGTACTGCGTAAAGGCAATCGCACGCGTGATGCCATCCGCCTTCATGGCCTGCAGCGCATCATCGGCAAACGGTGGCGCATAGCGGAAGGCCACGTAGAACTTGTGCGGCGCCGACTCCGGCGACATCTCGTCGAGCCGACGGCACATGGCTTCACCTTGCGCTTCGGTCCACTTGAGAATGGGAGACCCTCCACCAATGGCATCGTACAGCTTGCGCACTTTGGGCGCGCGCCGGGTGGCGATGAACTTGCCGAGGTAATCCTGAAACGGTAGCTGAATGATTTCGCGATCAGCAAACAGGCGGAGCAGAAACGGCTCCACCTGATCGAGCGTCGCGGGACCACCGAGATTCATCATCACGATGCCGGTTCCGCCAGCGGGGCGCGGGGCCGCGCCGGCCGAGGGGGCGGCGGGGCGGCGGAAGGGGAGTACGTCGGAAGGCGTCATGCAGTGTAGTCTCGACAGGTGCACGCCAGCATTCCATTCCGTGGAGATACGCACCCACCCCCGTACTCTTACCTACCGTGAGATCTGAGAGGTGAGACCGCCGATGCGGGAGGTAGAGGTGAGAGCGTTGGGAGTCGCGAGGTGCGATGGAGATCGAGTGTGAGAGGCCCGATGAAAGCGAGTTGAGAGGTACGAGTGCTGGCGTCCGCTTGTAACAGCGCGGACGGCCGCTATAGCAGCGGCGTCCGGGGGGTACGACGGCGTGCCGGGGGGTGGCAGCGGCGTCCGGGGGGTAACAGCGACGTCCGGGGGGGAGCAGTGTCCGTGTGGGGCACTCGCGCGCGGACGAAGTGCTCGGACCTCGCATCGTCGTGTTTATCTCGACACTCTCACCGTCGATATCCATCACACGTTCGCGAATCAGACCTCGGGACATCTGATTCGCGACTCTGAGCGCTCAGATCATAGATCTCAGTACCCGATGGGCCCGACGCGGAAGAGGCTGAGTGGCCATGCCAGTGCTCCCGGTTCGGTGCCAATGAGGAACCACTCGGTATAGCGGCGGTCGGTTGGCGTTTTGGCGTCGGCGACCTGGCCATTGGCACGGTCGATCTCCACCGCGACGACCCCCGGCGGCGCGGTCCAGCTGCCTGCCGAACGGGACTCGTAGGCAGCCGCAATAATGCGGCCGGCAATGGGCGCGGCGAGCGTTCCGCCGGCGGCACCGGGGGCTATCATGGCGGGCTTATCGAAGCCCAGCCATACGCCAGTCACCAGCTCTGGCGTCATGCCCACAAACCAGACGTCGGTGTTGTCGTTGGTGGTGCCTGTTTTGCCGGCAACGGGTACGCGGGCGGGCACGAGACGGCGCAGTGCCGTCGCGGTACCTCGCTCCACCACGTCTTTCAGCATGTCACGCATGATGAACGCCACGCGCGGGTCCATGGCGGGGCGCATCGCGGCGCCCTGCGGGGCGAAGACCGTGCGACCGGTGCGATCCTCGACTTTGAGAATGAAACGCGGATCCACCGAGACGCCGCCGTTGTCGAACGACGCATAGGCGGCCACAAAGTCGAGCGGCTGCACGACACTTGCTCCCAACGCACTGGAGGGATACGAGGCAATGGGCGCCCGCAGCCCCGCCCGTCGGGCCAGTGCAATCACGCTGTCCATGCCAACGGACAGTGCCAGCTGCACGGCCACCGGATTGCGTGAACGCGTAAGCGCTTCGCGCACGGTGAGCGCGCCGAGAAACTCGTTGTCGGCGTTGTCGGGCGAATACACTTGACCGTTCTCCAGCCGGATACGCAACGCGGTGTCGGCCACCATGCTACTGGCCGTGAGCCCCTGCGACATGGCTTGCGCGTACACGAATGCCTTGAAGCTCGATCCCGGCTGACGGTTCCCGTCGACCGCGCGATTGAAGCTGGAGCGAGCGTAGTCACGGCCCCCCACCAGCGCCCGCACTTCGCCGCTGGTGGGATCAAGCACGACGACCGCCCCCTCCAGGCAGGCATCCACCCTGGGCGTTCGGGCCTTGGCTGGAGTGGGCGCCGGTGCCGTGAGCTTGGCGCACTGCTGACCGCGAAAGCCCGGCCGCTGTTCAATCTCATCCAGCCCCGCCGACAAGGCCTGCTGCGCTGATCGCTGCAGCGCCGGATCGATGGAGGTGTGAATGCGATAGCCGCCGTTCATGATGGGTACGCCCCCCCGCTCTGCCTGCACCTTCACCACATCGGTGACCCAGGGCGCCAGCTTCTCCAAGCGGCTCACCGTTTTCACGGGTTCCTTCTGCGCCGCGCTGGCTTGTGCCGGTGTGATGTACTGCTGCTCGGCCATCAGAGCCAGCACCGTATTGCGTCGCTCGCGATTGCGATCGGGATAGCGCGACGGATCGTACTGCACAGGGCTCTTGGGCATACTGGCCAACGACGCCGCTTCGGCCAACGTCAGCTCGGAAGCGCCTTTGCCAAAGTACTGACGCGCCGCCATTTCGATGCCGTACGCCCCACGCCCGAACGAGATCTGATTCAGGAAGGCTTCGAGAATCTGTTCCTTGCTGTAGCGACGCTCCATTTCGCGCGCCGCCTGCTGCTCGCGCAGCTTGCGCCCCGGCGACCGGTCGCGCCGGTCAATGACATCAGGGTGCATGTTGCCCACCAGCAACTGGGTAATGGTGCTGGCCCCGCGCAGGTTGCCCTTGGTCACGGCATCCTTGAGCGCGCCGGCCACCCCCACCAGATCCACGCCATCGTGCTGATAGAACCGCTTGTCTTCCACCGCGATGAACGCCTGCCCCACGTACTTGGGAAGGGTGCGCAGCGCCACGTTGAGACGCCGTTCCCGCCCCAGTTCGCCAATGACCGAACCGTCCCGTCCCAACACCAGGGTAACCTGGGGAGGCGTGATGATCGTCCAGGGTTCACCGGTGCTTGTCCCACCGGCCTGTTGGGCGGAGACGGCGGACGCAGCGGGCCCCGAGAGGGCGGCCAGCAGCACGACGACAGACGGCAGGAACGACAGGTTGGCAGAGGGCAGGACAGGCGCGTAGGTCATAGGGGAATTCTACACGGCGCCGGTGGGACCGGTCCGGGCGGTTCCCCCATTATCATTCCGGGATGCCCGGTGATCCGATCCGCCCATTAACTGTTGCGCTGTGCCAGTTCGCCCCCCGCAAGGGCGACACAGCCGGCAACCTTGCCCGCATTGGCCGCCTCTGTGCGCAGGCCGCCACGCTCGAGCCGCGCCCACAGGTCGTCCATTTTCCGGAGACGGCCCTGTCCGGCTACTTCGTGGAAGGGGGCGTGCGCGAGGTGGCCTGCACCGCCGGTGCCTTGGCCAACGACCTCGACGAGGCCTATCGCACGGCCTGCCTCAGTGCCGGCATGGATTGCGTGCCCATTGATGTGGTGATCGGCTTCTACGAGCGGTGGCGCGAGACGCTGCACAACAGTGCCGCGTACATCACCATTGGTCTCGACGACGGGCCGCCCAACATTCGGCACGTCCACCGCAAGAACTTCCTCCCCACCTACGGGCTCTTCGACGAGGAGCGCTTCGTGGAGCGCGGCGCCGATATCCGCGCCTTCGAAACGCCGTGGGGACGCGCCGCGCTGCTTGTCTGCGAAGATGCCTGGCACTCCATCAGCGGTACGATTGCCGCTCTCGATGGCGCGCAGATGGTGTTCATCTCGTCGGCCGCGCCGGCCCGTGGACCCTGGCCGCGGGAAGATGGTATTCAGGGCCCGCACAGCGCGGCGCGCTGGGAACGGCTCATTCGCGATATCGCCGACGAACACGGCGTCTTTGCGAGCTTCGTCAACCTCGTGGGCAGCGAAGGAGGCAAGCGTTTCTTTGGCACCTCGCATCTGGTGGGCCCCGGCGGCGATGTACGCGGGCGCGCTCCGGTGTGGAACGAAAGCTTTGTCTCCATCACCATCGATCTCGACGACCTCGTTCGGGCCCGCGCCGACAGCCCGCTGCTGAGCGATCTGCGCGTCGCGTTGCCACATGTCCTCGACAACGTGCGCCGGGTTACCGAGAGCACGCCGTTTACGCTGTCGTACGATGGGCCCGAGCCCGCGGCGGCCGATCTGCTGCGCGGTGCCCGAGGCTTTACGACTGGCGAGTTTGCCATTCCCACCGAATTGCTCGAAAAAGCCAACACGGTGGTGCGGGCGCTCCCCGAGCAGTTGCCGGTCATTCGCCACGGTATGCGCGATCACGGTGGCCCGCCGCCGTTGCTCCTCGACTGCGATCTCACCGAAGAGTGGCTCACCGGCTTCTTGCGCGAAGAAATGGCGCGCCGTGGCTTTGGCAAAGCGGTCATTGGCATGTCCGGTGGTGTGGACTCGGCACTCACCGCCTCGCTCGCCGTGCGCGCACTCGGGCCGGAGAATGTGATTGGGGTCCGACTTCCCTATCGCACGTCCAGCCAGGAATCGCTCGATCATGCGCAGCTGGTCATCGACGCACTGGGTATTGAAGCACGCACCCTCGAGATCACGCCCGCAGTAGACGGCTACCTCGCCAACGAGCCCGATGCCGACGCTGCCCGCCGTGGCAACGTGATGGCGCGTATGCGCATGATTGCACTCTTCGATCTCTCGGCCCGCTACCGGGCCTTGCCCCTGGGCACGGGCAACAAGACGGAGCGCCTCTTTGGCTACTTCACCTGGCACGCCGATGATTCACCGCCGGTAAATCCCATTGGCGACCTGTACAAGACGCAGGTGTGGCAGCTGGCGCGCTATCTCGGCGTACCCCAGGTAATTGTCGACAAGGCCCCCACGGCGGACCTCGTGGTTGGGCAGACCGACGAGGGAGACCTCGGCATCAGCTATCCGCGCGCCGACGAGATTCTCAACGGCATGCTGCACGGATTCACGCACGAAGCGCTCCGGGCCCGCGGCTACCACGAGGACGAGCTGAACATCGTCTCCAAGCGCCTCAACGGCACGCACTGGAAGCGCCGCCCGCCCGCGGTGGCACTGGTGAGTCAGAGCGGCATTGGCGAGTCGTATCTGCGTCCGGTTGACTACTGAGTCACGCACAATGGTGAGCAACGGCGGTGAGTGAATTCTGGCTGTACGCACAGCTTGGTTTTCATCACATCGCCGACTTGGCCGGCTACGATCACATCCTGTTCGTAGCCGCGCTGGCCATTCCATACGCGATCAGCGATTGGCGGCGGCTGGCGGTGCTCATCACCGCCTTCACGCTGGGGCACAGCCTCACGCTGGCGCTCGCCACCGTGCAGCTGCTGTCGGTGCCGTCCACCCTGGTAGAAGCGCTCATTCCTGCCACCATCGTCATCACCGCCGCCCTCAGCTGGACGGCCGGTCACGAAAGCGTGCGACCGGAGCCCGTCGCTGTCGGGCGCTACCTGATGGCCACAGGATTCGGGCTTATACATGGTATGGGGTTCTCCACCTACCTGCGGGCACTGTTGGGCGAAGAGGAACACATCACCATGCCCCTTTTTGCCTTCAACGTGGGTCTTGAAGTAGGCCAATTACTCATCCTGGCGGTGGTATTGGCAGCCGGGGCACTGCTGGTGCCCGGAATCCTTTCCCGTCGAGTCTGGGTATTGATTCAGGTGGGCGCGACGGGCGGTCTCGCGCTCATGCTGCTGGGCCAGCGGCTGTTCGCTGCGGGCTGAGCACTCACGACCGTCCTTTTTACTACCCCCATGCGACCAATCGCTCGCCTTCTGGTCTGTTCGCTGGCACTGCTGCCGGCCAACATGTCCGCGCAGCAATGGCTCAACACCGAGCCCAATCCCAAGACCAACAAGTCCTCGTTCCGGGCGCTCGATGAATGGCCCTCGCCCAACGACTTCCGCGATGCCTCCGGCTCACCGGGCGCCCGCTACTGGCAGCAGCGCGTGGACTACGTTATTCGCACGTCGCTCGATACCGCCACGCACACGGTCAAG
The DNA here is from genome assembly GCF_000695095.2 of Gemmatimonas phototrophica. NCBI lineage: Bacteria > Pseudomonadati > Gemmatimonadota > Gemmatimonadia > Gemmatimonadales > Gemmatimonadaceae > Gemmatimonas > Gemmatimonas phototrophica. Next base: position 3,482,380 of record NZ_CP011454.1, read on the forward strand.
GGCTCGGAGCGCATTACGTACCACAATAATTCGCCGCAGGCGCTCAGCTATCTCTGGTTTCAGCTCGACCAGAACATCGAACAGCAGAATAGCCGAGCCAATCTGACCAAATCGGCATTGCCGGCCACGCTGTCGCCGCAGGCCCGTCGTTTCCTGCTTCCCGACGAAGAGGTGTTTGGCGGCTACGCCATTACGCGTGTCGCGCTGGTAAAGGTGACCGGGCAGCCCGCGAGGGCGGCACGTTACATCATTAACGGCACGCAGATGCGCGTGAATCTCGACACGCCACTGCCTACGGGCGGCAAGGCCGTCGTGGAAATTGACTGGACGTTCGTGGTGCCCGAAGGGGGCAACAACAACCGTGGTGTACGCGAGCAAGTGAAAGACGGCTGGATCTACGAAGTGGCGCAGTGGTTCCCGCGCGCGGCGGTGTACGACGACGTGACCGGTTGGCAGAACGATCCATTCCTGGGCCAAGGCGAGTTCTACCTCAACTTCGGCAACTACGACGTAAGTATCACGGTGCCGCGTGATCACATCGTGCGCTCCACCGGTACGTTGCGGAACTCGGAAATGGTACTCACCCCCACGCAACGGGCACGCCTTGCCACGGCCATGGCCGGCGATACGAGCGTATTCATTGTGCGCCCCGACGAAGTGCAAAAGCCATCGTCGCGGCCGGCTGGCAACGGCATGCTCACGTGGCGGTTTACCGCCGACAACGTGCGCGATTTCGCGTGGGCGTCGAGCAAAACGTTCGTGTGGGATGCCGCAGGCTTCCGGTACGCGAAGGGGGGCCGCGTGATTGAACTGCACTCGGTGTATCCGCGCGAAGCCATGCCACTTTGGAGTGACATTTCCACCAAGGCCATTGCGCAAACCATGCGTACGTACGGCCGGCTGGCCTTTGAGTATCCGTATCCGCAGGCGTCGAACGTGAACGGGCAGGTGGGCGGCATGGAGTATCCCATGATTGCCTTCTGTGGCGGACGCCCGGGCCCCGACGGCAAGTACTCGGTGAACCAGAAGTACGCACTGGCCGCCGTGACCATCCACGAAGTGGGCCACAACTGGTTCCCCATGATCGTGGCGACCGACGAGCGGAAGTGGACGTGGATGGACGAAGGGATCAACACCTTCCTGGAGTACTACGCGAGTCTGGATTTCGAGAAAGGGTGGCCGGCGGCACGGTTGCGTGGCCCGGCACCCAACATCGTGAACTACATGAAGGACACCAACCAGGTGCCGCTCATGACGGAGTCAGACTTCATTCACCGGCAGTTTGGCAACAACGGCTACAGCAAGCCGGCCACGGGGCTGGTCATGTTGCGCGAGAAGGTGGTAGGCCCGGAGCGGTTTGACCTGGCGTTCGCCGAGTATTCGAAGAAGTGGATGTTCAAGCATCCGCAGCCGGCCGATTTTTTCCGTACCCTGGCGAGCGGGGCCGGCGAGCGGCTGGACTACTTCTGGCGCGGCTGGTTCTACAGCACATACAACAACGACCAGGCCATCACCAAGGTGGAGAGCCAGGACGCGCAGACCTTTGCCGGCACCACCAAGCGCGGCAAGTTCTACCACCGCATTACAGTGGATAACAAGGGCGGTCTGGTGTTGCCGCTGGAGCTCGAGGTGGAGTTCACCGACGGCACCAAGCAGCGGGTGAACATGCCGGCTGAGGTATGGCGCGCCAACGAGCGCACGCATGACTACGGCTTCTTCTCCGACAAGGAGATCGCCAAGGTGGTGGCCGATCCCGACAGCGGCTACGCCGACGTGGACCGCAGCAACAACACGTTCACCAAAGCGCCAGCGGCACGTCCCATTGGGTAACGGAGTACCCTCGTGAAGAGTCTGGTGATGCTCGTGCTGGCCGGGACGCTGTTTGGTAGCGCTCCGCACGAGATCCACACCACCCACACCCGTGCCGTCGTTGAAGGCGGCGCGGTGTTGTGGCGCGTGCGCCTGTTCAGTGACGATCTGGAGAAGGGGCTGCGTGCGTGGTCACGCCGCCCGGCCTTCAAGCTGGATGGGGACAAGGCCGCCGACTCGTTATTTACGGCGTACTTCAATAACAAGGTGAGTGTGATGGCCGATGGTCGCGCACTCACCGCCACCATGATGCAGAAAGGGACGGACAAGGATCCCGCAGGTGGTACCGTGCAGTGGTACCTATTGCAGTTCAACGCCGGAAAACAGCCCGTTTCCCTATCGGTGCGGAACAGCTTGCTGGCCGAGCAATTTCCCAATCAGGCCAACATTGTGGTGGTGCTGGCCATGCCCGGCGAGAAACGGCACTCGCTGTACTTCGGGGATGGCGACATGGACGCGCAGACGGTGGATTTGCGGCGGTAATGGGAACGGCAACAGCAGGGCGCCCTGCGGGCACGACAACGGCATGACCTACCGCATGACAACAGCATGACGAGAACGGTCGCAGAAACGGGACCGCCCGCCGTTCCCCGCTTTTGTCATGCTGTTGTCATGCTGTTGTCATGCAGGAAGTCATGCCGTTGTCCCGGTGAGCCGTTGTGTTCCCGGTCTCGGCCCAACACTGGCCCCACGGCCGCAGTCCGCCTTTCTGAGCTACGGGAGGCGCTGCCGAACGAGCGCGTAGAGAATTGCAGCGGAGCCAATGGCGATTACCACAAACGTCGGTAGTCCCTTCAATCGCATTGCAAGGAACGGCATGACCAACACCACAAACGCTCGAAGTATATCGAGCCCGAGTTGGCGTCGCTGACTCAAGTCCTTGGCGGGGATAGTTCGCGCAAGCAAACCCGAAGCAGCATAAACAAGCACAAGCGTGATGAAGTGCAGTGTGCCGAAGAAAAACAGGCCCGATATCACAGACTCCACATTGACGGATCCATTGACCAATACGTCCATGATTGTCCCAAGGACAAGCGGTCCCATTACGACCAACATCACCACGTCGATGCTGAAGTCGCGCGCCGAGCCTCTCATGGGGCCTGCGATGCCCACAGCCGAGCCGGATCCGCCACTGCCAGCTCGCAGCAGAACGCACTGATCCGCTCCACGGCCTGCTCCATGAAGGTGGCGCCGTTCTCGGCGGTCGCGGCACGCGGGTCGCCCACCCCGGTATCGACCGTGGCTTGCGTCCAGCGACGTGGCATCCAGGCCACTCCTTTGCGTACGCCTTCGAGCGTGCTGGGGTTGCTACGGCCGTCGCCCCACTGCGCACGATCGGGCACTACCAGATGCGGCGCTACGTGCATGACGGCGGCAGTCTCCAGTTCACCGGCGTGATCGCCCGCCTGTTCGAACGTCGATTGGTCGGCCGCTTGCCACCAGTTCACGATGGCCAGCATGATTGGAGTGGAGGGCTGCAGCTCGCGCACGAGCGCGCGCAGTTCGTTGCCGCCGTGGGCGTTCAGCAGTACCAGCCCACGCACCCCATGGGGCTCAAGGCTGCGCACCACATCGCGCAGTACAGCCAGCTGGGTACTGGGCATCAGGTTGATGGTGAACGGCAGATCGAGCTGCGTGGTGTTCACGCCGAACGGTACAGCCGGAAGCGCTACGACATTGGTACCACGCGCATTACACGCTGCCGCCACACGCGCCGCGACTTCGCTGCCGAGTATGGTGTCGGTGCCGTACGGCAAATGGGTGTTGTGCGGTTCGGTGGCCCCAAAGGGGAGTAGCGCTACCGGCCAGTGTGCATCGCGCATGGCCGGCCACGTTTGCTCCTGCAGCACACCTGTCCGTGGCGAGTAGTCGTGCGGCATTACCGCATGGCAGCGAAGGTATCACAACGCCGCGGGTCGCCACTATCAAACCCGGTACGGAACCACTGGCGCCGTTCGGCCGACGACCCGTGCGTGAACGACTCCGGATGTGCCCGCCCGCCGGCCATCTGCTGCAGACGGTCGTCTCCTACGGCGGCCGCAGCATTCAGTCCTTCGTCGATATCGCCGGCTTCCAGCATGCGATCCTGTGCCGCATCGTGCGCCCAGACACCGGCGTAACAGTCGGCCTGCAGCTCCATGGCCACGGACAGCCGATTCTTTTGCGACGGGTTCTGTTGCTGCAGCTGCCGCACCTGCTGTTCGGTGCCCAGTACGTTCTGCACATGGTGGCCAATTTCGTGGGCCAGCACGTAGGCCTGCGCGAAGTCGCCCGGCGCCCCGAACTGCCGGTCCAGCTGATCGAAGAAGGCCAGATCGATGTAGACCTTCTCGTCACCCGGGCAATAGAACGGACCGGTGGCCGACTGTCCCGTGCCACAAGCCGTTGGCGTCACGTCGCGAAAGAGCACCAATTTGGCCTCGCGGTACTGCCCCATGCTCTGCGCCCATGTGGACTGCGCACTGTCGAGCACCATGGAAACGAACCGCACCATCTCTTCTTCCTGCGGATCGTTCAGCGGAGCCGGCTGCGCACTTTGTGCCGGCGCGCTGAGCCCGGCCCCACCGCCGGTGATGGGCGTGACCAGATCGGTTTTGAAGACATAGCTGAGCACAATGAGCACCAGCATGCCGCCAACGCCGAGCTTGATGCCGCCACCCCCGCCTCCGCCCCCACCGCCACCTGTGGCCCCACGGCGATCCTCGAGATTCCGGCTTCTGTTACCTGGGGTCCAGCGCATAAAGGGCCTTACTGATGGAGAACGGGATACCGCGCCTTGAGAGGCGAGACGCGGAGGTGAGAGCGTTGCGAGTCGAGAGCCGGCGATGGATATCGACGGTGAGAATGCGAGATAAACTACGACAATGCGAGGTGCGAGTGCTGGCGTCCGCACGAAACTGCGGGGACGGCCGCTGTGCCAGCGGCGTCCGTAAGGGCTTAAGCCGCGCGATCCCCGCAGTTACCAGCGGACGCCAGCACTCGCACTTCTCACCGTCGTGGTTGTCTCGACACTCTCATCGTCGATATCCATCGCACTTCCCGACTCGCAACGCTCTCACCTCCGAATCCCGACTCGGAAGCCTCCCCGCTCGAAAACCTGCGGCCTAGAAGAGGAGCAGCAGGATGGTCGCCCCGAGTACGGCGAGCAGCGTCGGCACGAGTGGTATCGCGCGGTGGTTCATGCAGCCAGCGCCTCCCCGTCGCGGGCAAAGGCCAGGCTCACCGCCCGCCGAGCGCCCCGCTTGATGGCCCGCGTCACATTGCGGGCATAGCGGATGAAGTTGGCACCCGCCCAGGGGTGCCGCGCGAAGAATTCGTAGGGGAGCAGGTCGCTCTTGAGTCGGTTGCAGGGGCCACAGGCGACCACGAGGTTCCCGGGATCGTGGGCCCCGCCTCTGGCGAGCGGCACCACATGATCCAGCGTGGCCGTGCGCTGATCGAGGTGCGTGGCGCAGTAGACGCACCGCTGGCCACAGTCGCGCAGGGCGCCTTTGCGCAGCGCCCGCTTCATGGCTACATGCACCACCACCGGGCGGGGCGCGTTCCCGCTGCGACTGCCGCCGCGCACGCGAACCGCTGCGCTTTTGGACGGGCGACCGCCGCGTGACGAGGGGCGGTCACTGCCTCGACTCACCTTGAGGGCAGGACGTCGGGCCATCAGGCCACCCTCCGCAACAACGACGCCCCGGCGGAGGCGGTAAGCCTCGCGTCGGGGCGATAGGGGGCAACAGACCCCGGCCGCAGCATCGGCGACCGGTGGAGCGCAGCCAGGCCGCGCACATGGGAGCTACCGCGAATGGAACGCATCATCCTCCTGGAGCACCAAGTGGACACGCCTACCGTCGGAATACCTCGGGCCGGGTGTGGTGCGCCAAGACTTTGCTCGCACACACGACCCGGTTGCGCGACTATACGATCACGTTCCTGCTCCCGTCAATAGCCAAGCGGGGCTTCGTAGCTGTTCGGTGACATTTGGATGTGCGGACGGCCCCCCGCCTCAGCCCAGCTTCATCCCGTCGTTCTGCAGCGGGTCCCGCAGCATGCTGCCAATGCGCGCGGCCATGGCATCGAGCTGCTGGCGGTTCGGCATGACGGAGCCCGGAAAGGGCAACGGCACGTCAAACCCATCCCCTTCCTTTCGTGGAATGAGGTGGATGTGATAGTGCATCACGTTCTGCCCCGCCGCGGCGCCCGAATTGACCACGATGTTCATGTCCGTGGCATTCGATGCGGTTTGTACCAGCGGAATGAGCTTCGTCGCCACCTGGTACAGGTGAGCCCCGACTGCTTTCGGGATGTCCTGTAACACCTCGTAGTGCTCACGAGGGACCACCAGCACGTGGCCGGGGTTGACCGGCTGAATGTCGAGGAAGGCGATGGCCGTCGCGTCCTCATAACAGATGGAAACCTCAGCCGCGCCGCGGATGAGATCGCAGAAGATGCAATGGCCGGTGGACGGCTTCATGGGAGCGGTAGGTGCGTGCATAACCAGTGACTGGGGAGTCCAGACTTCAACTGCCAACCTGCGTAACGGACCAATGCTCGGCAAGCGCCTGCGGATCCCGTACCGGGATCCCGATTTCCCTGGCATGGCTCCACCGGGCGGGGCTTTCGGCTATTTTCCGAGGGTTGTCCGATCCTTTGTTCTCCTCTGAGTCTCCCGATGGCCACTTCGACCCGTCCGAGCCGTGCCCGAAAGGGCGAGGCCAGCGAGCCGGCTGACACCCCCGCTTCGGCGGCGGCGCTCACTCGCGATCAGCTCATCAACGCCTATCGCGTGATGTACACGTCGCGGAAACTCGACGATAAAGAAATTCAGCTGAAGCGCCAGAACCGGATCTTCTTCCAGATCTCCGGTGCCGGGCACGAGGCCATCATGACGGCGGCCGGCATGGTGCTGCGCCCCGCCTACGATTGGTTCTACCTCTACTACCGCGATCGAGCGCTCTGTCTGCAGTTGGGCATGACGCCCGCCGAAATGCTGTACAGCTCGGTGGGTGCCGCCATTGACCCCAACTCCGGCGGGCGGCAGATGCCCAGCCACTGGGGCCACAAGGCGCTCAACATCACGTCCGTTTCTTCTCCCACCGGCACGCAGTTCCTGCAAGCCGTGGGCAGCGCCGAAGCCACCCTGCGGGCGCAGCAGCTCAACGTGACCGACGGCTTCACGGGCGACGACGTCACCCTCGTGACCACCGGCGACGGCACCACCAGCGAAGGCGAGTTCTGGGAGTCGCTCAACACGGCGAGCAACCTCAAACTGCCCATCGTCTACGTCGTCGAAGACAACGGCTACGCGATTTCGGTACCGGTGGAAGTGAACACGGCCGGTGGCTCCATCTCCAAGCTCGTGTCGTCCTTCCCTGGCCTCTACATCCAGGAAGTGGACGGCTGCGATCTGCTTGCGTCGTACGATGTCATGCAGCGCGCGGTGCAGTACGCCCGCGAGCGCAAGGGACCAGCGCTGGTGCACGCCAAGGTCATTCGGCCGTACTCACACTCGCTGTCGGACGACGAAGTGTTCTATCGTCCCACCGAAGAGCGTGAAGCCGACGCCGCCCGCGACCCGCTGACCACGTTCCCCGCCTGGCTCATGGCGCAGGGACACGCCACCGCCGACGAGTTGCAGGCGCTCCGTGACACCGTTGACGAGCAGATCCTCGCCGCCACCGATGACGCCCTCGCGCAGCCCATGCCGACCCCCGAGTCGGTGCCCTTTGGTGTCTATTCCCCCGACGTAGATCCCACGTCGGAGCGCTTCGACACCGAAGACGATCCGCAGTTCGAGGGAGGCCCCACCACCATGGTGGAGCTGCTCAATGCCTGCATGCGCGACGAAATGGCGCGCGATGAACGTATCCTCGTCTTCGGCGAAGACGTGGCCGACGTGTCGCGCGAGCAGTACCTCGGCAAGGTCAAGGGCAAGGGCGGTGTGTTCAAGGTGACGCACGGCCTGCAGACCAAGTTCGGCAGTGCACGCGTATACAACTCGCCGCTGGCCGAAGCCAACATTGTGGGTCGGGCCATCGGTCTGGCGCATCGCGGCTTCAAGCCCGTGGTCGAAATTCAGTTTTTCGACTACATCTGGCCGGCCTTCATGCAGATCCGCGACGAACTGGCCACCATGCGCTGGCGCTCCAACAACGCGTTCAGCTCACCCGTGGTCATCCGCACCACGTACGGCGGCTACATTCGCGGCGCCATCTACCACTCGCAAACGGGCGCGTCGCTGTTTACGCACAACCCCGGCCTGCGTGTGGTGTGCCCGAGCAACGCGCTCGACGCCAACGGCCTGCTCCGCACCGCCATCCGGTGCGAAGATCCGGTCATTTTCCTCGAGCACAAGCACCTGTACCGGCAGACGTACAACAAGGCGCAGTACCCGGGCCCGAACTTCATGATTCCGTTCGGCAAGGCCAACATTCTGCGCGCCGGCACCGATGTAACGCTGGTGACCTACGGCGCCACGGTTCAGCGTGCGCTGGTGGCCGCCAATCAGATTGCCGAAGAAGGCGGTCCGAGCGTGGAAGTCATCGACCTCCGTACGCTGTCGCCGTGGGATAAGGAAACGGTGTACGCGTCGGTGAAGAAGACCGGCCGCGTGATCATGGCCACCGAAGACTCACTCTCCTGGGGCTACGGCGCCGAAATCGCCGCCAGCATTGCCGATGAGTGCTTTTCGTGGCTCGATGCCCCGGTCAAGCGTGTCGCCAGCCAGGATGTGTTCGTGGGCTACGCCCCGAGCCTCGAGGACGCCACGCTCCCTCAAGTGGAAACGTTCCGCAAGGCGTATCTGGATATCGTGGCGTACTGAGGTTGTTGACTGACAACTGAAAACTCCGACTGACCACTGAAGACTCCAACTGAAAACTCCCCGCCATCCGCGGGGAGTTTTCAGTTTTCGGTCAGAGTTTTCAGTGATCAGTTCGAGTCGCCAGTGGTCGGTTCCTCTCCCCCGCCCCTACGCCACCAGCGTCAACGGCGCGGGCGCTGCCACCGGGTGCGTGGTCCCCAAGGCGATGTATTCCGGCACCAGTTCGGCGATCTGCTGACGCAACGCGCCGTCCTCCGCGCGGTCCAGCGCCTTCTGGACCAGAAGGTCGACCTGATAGGTCAGGCCAGTGGGCGGGGCACCCAACCGGGCCCGCAGTACCGAGGCGTGGCCGGTCGGCTGCAGCTGTTCATCGTCCCGCGACAGCTCTTCGAACAGTTTCTCCCCCGGGCGCAGTCCGGAGAAACGAATTTCGATATCCTCGCCTTCCCGGAATCCCGACAAGCGGATGAGATCCTTGGCAAGATCTAGAATGCGCACCGGCTCACCCATGTCGAGTACGAACACTTCACTGCCAGTCCCCTGCACCGCCGCCTGCAGTACCAGCTGGACAGCTTCCGGAATGGTCATGAAGTAGCGCTGCATGTCCGGATGCGTGATCGTGAGCGGACCACCAGCCCGAATTTGCTGCAGAAAGGTGGGCACCACACTACCGCGACTTCCCAGTACGTTGCCGAAGCGCACACTCACGAACTGACGCCCCGTCGCAATGGCGGCGCGCTGCACCAGCAGTTCCGCGATTCGTTTGGTGGCGCCCATAATGCTTGACGGATTCACCGCTTTGTCGCTGGAGATCAGCACAAAGCGATCAACCTGATGACGCACAGCAGCGTCGACGATCGTCCGCGTCCCCTTCACATTGTTGGTAATCGCCTCCGGCAGATTCCCTTCCATGAGCGGAACGTGCTTGTGCGCCGCCGCATGGAACACGGTGTTCGGTCGGTAGCGCGCGAAAATGTCATCAATGCGCGCTTCGTCGCGAATATCCACGATCAGGCAGCGCATTGGCACGAGCGGAAAGGACTTCTGCAGCTCCTGCTGGATCTCGAAGATCGAGTTTTCGCCGTGGCCCAACAGCAGCAATTCCGCCGGCTCGGTGCGGGCAATCTGCCGGCACAGTTCACTCCCGATCGACCCGCCCGCTCCGGTGACCAGCACGCGCTGCCCACCAAGTGTCCGACGGACGGCCAGCAGATCCGTCTGTACGGGGGCCCGGCGCAACAGATCCTGAATCTGCACCGGCCGCAGTTGGCTCAGCGCCACGCGCCCGGACAGAATATCTGACACCGGAGGCATGATGCGCAGGGGCACACCAGCCTCCTCGCACACCTGCACAATACTCCGCATCATGACGCCGTTGGCATTGGCACAGGTGACAATGACCTGACGCACCCCGTGATCGGTCAGCTGCGTGGCCAGTTCCGTCATGGGCCCCAGCACGCGGGTCCCCCCGATCATCAGATTGTGCAGCGACGGATCGTTGTCCAGGTAGCCCACCGGACGCATCCCCAATTCGGGATGCTCGGCGAGCTCGCGTGCTGTCAGTCGACCTGCGGGGCCTGCGCCAAGAATGAGGACCGGGATCAACCCACGTCCGGCCTGGCGCTGCCGCCGGTGCAGGTGCCACACCCGGGCCAGCAAACGCGGCAACATGAGGGCGGCCATACTCCACATGGTGCTCGACGAGACCACCGACAAGGGCAGCCGAGTGGGAGACAGACCGAGCAGTGGCAACAGGAACAGCGCCAGCGAGATGTTCGCCAGCGCTCCGGTCAGCACGGCCAGCAGCATGGCCTTCACTTCGTCGATCGAGGCGTCAGCCCATGCCCGGCGATAGAGCTTGAAGACCGCTAGGCAGCCGAGCCACATGGGGACGCTCAACAGCAGGTGGTACGCCGCGGGACCGCGCCACGCCGACTCCAACCAACCCGTCCCTTCAAATCGTAATGACCACGCAATCCCCCACGTCGCGAGCAGCGCCGTGGAGTCAAGGACAAACAGTTGCTGATAAGAGAGCCAGCCATCCCGCGTAGGGAGGCTGGTGCCGCTGCGAGATTCCTCGCGATCCGACAATCCGTGAAATGACATGGTACCATCGCTGCAAGGAGACTACGCAGGGCTCTCGCAGCGTCGCACGGCCCACTATAGAATTTCGGTTGATTCGAAGGCGGACTTGAACTTCGGCCGAACATCCGGGGCATCCACCACCACCGCTATGGGCCACGGCACCGATCTGGCCGTGACCTGTCCGTCTGCTAATTCGTGCGACTGAGCACTACGACAACGGTGACCAGACTCCCGAGCACCTGCGCTACGGTCCCCATGAGCTGAGCCACGTCCCGCTTCTCGGATGGGTCGCGCGCGGGCACCACGACACGACTTCCCGGGGTCGGAGCAGGCGTATGCTGGAAGACCATGAAATGCCGATCGCGTGCCGTCACCTTGCCGTTGGCCTGCTGCACATAGGCGCGCTTGGTATCCGCCAGCCGGGTTGGCCCTCCGGCGGCCCTGATGTAGTGGGCCAGTGATGCGCCTGGTTCATAGGGCACCGCCACGGGGCTGTTCACGGCCCCGGTCACTGTAACCAGGGCATTGTACCGCGGGATATCCACCGAGTCGCCATCCTGCATAAGCAGGTTGTCCCGGTCTCGCGGGTCCTTCAACACACTCGGCAGGTCCACACCAACACGGTCATGGTTTGCACCGCGCTCAAAGAGGATGCCCGCCGGATAGGCGGCCGTGGTGAGACCACCGGCGCGCGCAATGAGATCACTCAGTCGCTCCCCCTTGCTGGTGAGGGCGTAGACGCCAGGAAACCTCACTTCGCCTGAAAGCGTGACCGACCACAACAGCTGCCAATCCGGCTGGCGCAAGATGAGCACATTATCGTACGGCTGCAGCACCACGTCAGTACCCGGGCGGATAGCGCGTGGCGTGTCCACGAGATACGAGGAGTCCAGTGGAGCGCGAAAGGTGCGGGCCAGGCGACCTTCTTCCCGCTGTTCCGGCAACCGGGCAATTTCGGCCTCGACGATCTGAGCGCTGGGGAGCAGCCCACCGGCCTGCAGCACGAGGTCACGCATCGTCATGCCTTCGCGATATGCGTACCGCCCTGGCTTGCGTACCGCACCCGTCAGCGACACGTGGCGTTCGGCGCGGAAGTCAGTCACGGCAAACACGGTGATCTCGTCATCCTCACGCAGCAGCACCGGTTCCGCCGTCGAGCCGTCGGCGGCGCGCAGCATTGCAGCCACCTGCTCTCGCGTGGAATCCGGCCGGAGGCGGGAGATGAGCACGCGACCGAGATAACTGTCGGGCTTCAGCCCACCGGCGCGCTGCAAGGCCTCGGTGAGCGTCGTGCCGGCCGTGATACCCTGGGCTCCGGGCTGCCAGACGTTGCCACTTACCACAATGCGCTGCCGCACCCGTGTCGCCACCCGCGGAATCTCAACGATGTCGCCAGACTCCAACGGCACGGCGGCGGCGGATGCCACGCCAGCCGGTAATTGCACATCCAGCACCAGACGATCACTGCCTTCGGCCGTACGCTGCGCCTGCGGCACAATGCGTTGAATGCGCAGCCGTCGCGATGAGGCATCTTCGGAGAACCCGCCGGCCGCCTGAATGAGATCCTTGAGGGACTCACCAGCGCGCAATTCATAGGTTGCCGGACGCAGCACGCCGCCGGACACGCGGACCCGCGGCCCGTGCGGTGGCACAAAAATCACATCGCCCTGCTCCAGCCGTACGTCACCCGACGCGTCGCCGCGCACGAGATAGTCGTACACATCGAACCGCTGGACCGGGGCACCGCGGCGCCGAATTTCGACTTGACGCAGGGAGCCGCGCTCCGCGGGTCCTCCTGCCGCATACAAGGCCGTCAGCGCCGTCCCGGCGCTGGAGATGCGATAGCTACCGGGCTGCTGTACATCGCCCGCGACAAACACCTGGTTGCTGCGCAGTCTCGCAACACTCACCGTGAATCGCGTCGTGCTACCAACACCCGAATACACCCGTGCCAGTCGCGTGCGCAACAGCGCTTCCAATTGTCCCAACGTCAGCGAGGCCACCGGTACCGTGCCAACCACCGGCACCACCACAAAGCCCTCGCGAGTCACATCCAGCGTATATGCCGCCTCAACATCTCCACTGAGGATCAGCACCAGCTGATCGCCTGCCCCGAGCCGGTAGGACGCATCCACCGGACCGCCCATGTTGGGATCAAAGAGCGTGGTCGCCTGGGCGAACAGCGCGTATCCAAACAAGGTGCTGCCGTCGTCCACAGTAGGAGCCGTCGGGCTTTTCCCGGCGCCAGCCTCTCCAGTGGCGCTGATTACCTGTCGTCGCAGCGTAGCCGCATCGGTTTCGTCCATCAGCCCCAATGCCCGTACCGCTCCAATCAGCGAATCCGGGTTGGTAGCCAGTGCACCAGCTGGTCCCGGGCCCATGATCTGCTCAAGCAGCGAATCGGGGTACCCGGCGGCGCGCAGACGGGCCGTGAGTTGGTCGCGTGTCAGTCCTGAGGACTGAATGCGCTGCCGCAGTTGCACCACCAATTCGGGGCGCTTCTGCAGCAGATCCTGGGCTTGGGTTGGCGTCGGGAGATTCGCGGGCAGACCCTGCGCCACAAGTGGTGCAGGACCAGCAGCGGCGCCGGTCAGCAGTCCTGCCGCGAGCGCCATACGCACTCGTGCAAGTAACATCGGGAGCAATTCAGGGAGAAAGAAAATCGGGCGTCCAGCCCAAGGACGCCCGATCTGGTGCCGCCGTAACACCGGTGCCGGTGCTGTAACGGCGCCCTCATTACCGTCCGTCCATCAAACGGGCGGCTTCTTCTTGAGGAAGCCGCCCAGCCCGGACTTGATGGCGTCCTTCGCGCTCGGCTTCTTCTCCTCCTTCTTGCCACCTTCCGCCGCATTGAGGCTGTCCATCTTTTCGCCGATGCCGGCCATCATCTGGCTGAGATCCACCACTTCGTAGCCCTTCGGCACCTCAAACAGTGCGACATCGAGGTCGCCTTTCTTGAGTTCCGTCACTTCCATGGTGAGCGTGTCGGCCGTGACCTTTCCTTTCTTGTCTGTCTGGGTAGACCAGCTAATGGTCTTGAGCGCCATGCCCGTACGGCCGTATTCGGCGGTGTACTTCTTCATCTCGGCGGCAAGCTCCGGGTTGGTGCTCTTCACGCCGGACGCAAACGACTTGGCCCACGTTTCCATGCTCTTGGGGCTGCCCAGATCGATGCCGGTGGCAATCCACTGGTCGCTCGAATCATTCGACACGACCTTCTGATCCGGCATCATCATGGCTTTGAGTTCCATGGTGCTGGAGTAGTACGTGCGCACCTTCCGGGTCTTGTAGCCAAGGATGGGTTCACCAGTGCCCATGTCCTTGAAGCGGAACGAGGTGTTACTCACCGTCATCTTGAGCAGCGGGTTGTTCATGAGCGCACCCATACCGCTGCCAAAGGCATCGGCCGTCATGACCATGGCCTGTTTGTCCTTGGGATTCACAATGATGAATTTCCCCGTCTCCCCCTGCACAATGACGTAGCCGTTCTTCTGGCCCATGGGGGTGGTGCCTTCCACGTAGTCCATGCGGATGTTGCCATCCTGCATGCTCACGTTGGCCAGCGTGCCCTTCTTGTCGTTGGTGGCCGAGGTGATGCGGTACTTGAACGTCACGCCGGTGGCGCGTGGCGTAGAGGCTTTGGGCGGCGTGACCGGCTTGGCGGCCATGAGCAGTATGGAACCGCCGGCCAGCGTAGCAGCGCCAACCAGAGCGCGCATGGATCGCGCGCGGGAGTGCGAAGCGTTCATGGGGACCTCTTCGAGAGATAGTATCCAGTGCCGACGCTGTGTGGCGTCCGCGAAGGTGAAACGGGCTACATCTGCAAGAAGCTATGGTCTTGGGGCGCTACGGCAAGCGCATGAATTGGCGCGAGCTGTCACGGAAGCGTGCCCAGCCGTAGCGACATCATGGCGCGCCGGTTCCGAGAGCCCTTCTCACTTCGCGTCTTGGTGGGCGCCGTGGCCAATCATCCACACCGGTAATCTGGCGTACGCGGCGTCGCCCATCTTCCACCCATCGATATACCGCCAGCGACGCGTTGTGCGAACCTCGAGCGCCGAGCATCGCACGTAGCGCAGGCTGATAATCGAGCTGGTTGCTGGTAACCCAGCGAAAGGCTCCGGGGAGCACCATCCATTCAGTCGCGCCGTACTCGTTTGAGGATCCCAACAACCGTACGGTCTGCTGCCCCGAGTCGATTACGGCGAACGCAAACTCGCGATACAGTGGAGAGGTCCCACCAGCGAGACCGTTGCGATCCGGTGCGTTGTAGAAGGAGGTCCAGGCAAGTTCCAGCAAGCCGTTCCGGCCCTCGGTAAGCTGTATGGACACGGCGGAATCGCCGTACACTGGACCAAGAGCAAATGGTACGACCTTTATCCGTTCCGCGCGGTACCGTACCACTACGCCTTCGAGCGAAATGGAGCGCACCGTATCGAGCGTTTCACTGACTCGCCAATCGCCGTAGATCAGTCCGCGATCGGGTGTCAGCGACGTAGCCATCGGCTCGTCAGTACTCCATCCTGCCGTGGCAGGCATGGTAAGCGCTTCGGGGGACACTGCCAGCGGTGTGGTTGTCAAAGTGATCGAGGGGCCACCAATGCCACGTCCATCAAACGGGGTAAGTCGCAGTTGCTGCAGTTCATAGCGACGATCGCCCCGCGCCTCTGTAATGGTGAACGGCACGCGTCCTCCCACTTTTTGCCCTTGAGGTATTGAATCGAAGCGTACGGACTCGGTCATGCTCGCCGGCGCGTCTGCCGTCACCCGCACTAATGTCCTTCCGGCGTAGGCGATCGAGGGACTTCTCGTTCCGCTGAGCACCGCGAAAAACTGGCTTACGGTTGCTACAGTTCCCAGCAGCAGTGCCGTTGCAACCAGCCAGATCGGTCGCACGTGATTGACTCGTCTCCAGCTGTACAGGAAAACAAGCGCCAGCGAACTGCACAGCAGTACCGAGCCGCTGGCGTTCGTCCAAGCACTGGTGGTGAGGCCAACGGCCGCATTCGGCATACCGGTTGAGAGAAAGACCGCCGGTACCAGCAAGAACATGAGCATCAGAAAGCCGACCGACAGCAGCAGCGCGCGCGCCAGACTTCGGGTGACGGCTCCAAAGATCGCGGTGAATAGAACCGGGATGAGGTACGCCGGCACGGCCTGCCGGAGCGTAGGCACGATCAGCCGAGGGGGCATATCCATGGCGCGCCAGACAATCACTGCAGTGATCGTGGCGGCCAATACGATAAGCCCCAGTACCACCAATTTCGCCGTTCCAAACGCTCGCTCCTCGAGTGGCTTCCCCTTCCAGAATGCCGTCGGGGAGAGTGGAGAATCAGCCTGCACCACGATCACCGCCAGGCCCATTCCGACACACCAAGTGAGCAGTGGCAGGAACATCCGACTCAGCGCCGGCAAACTGTGGTAGAGCGGTTGCCCGAACATTGCGAAGGGCGTGATCGCCAACAGCGCGAGGTAGAGCATCCACCATATCGCCGTACGCCTGAGGTCAAAGCGCACAACGTGCTGCACCTGTTGGGTAAAGGTCATGACGCCGTCTCCCGGCGCGATGCCCGTGGGCCATTGGTCGCGCCAAAGGCCAGATAGAGTTCACGCAGCGACCGCGCACGCCACTGCACGTCAGTGCAGGACAATAGAAACGTCTCGGACTCTTGAACGGGGGCACTTCGATCTACCACCGCCGTCAAACGGCGGCCGGCCCGCTCCACCTGGGTCCACGCGGGCGGCCAGTGATCCGTTGTCACATCGGCAGGAATTGTGGCGTCTACCCGTTGCCACCGCGCCTGCATGGCTTCCATTGAACCCGCGACCGCAATGCGCTGCTCACGCAGAAAGGCCACGTGATCAACGAATGATTCGATCTCGCCAATGTCGTGCGTACACACCAGTGTCGTGCACTCCGCGTCGGCAGACGCCTCCAGCAGTCCACCCACCAGTTCTTCCTTCACGGCCACATCAAGGCCGGTGAAAGGTTCATCCATGAGGAGCACGTGCGGCCGCGCCGCCAAAGCACACATCAGCGATGCCTGCATGCGTTGCCCACGGGACAGGCGTGACACGCGCTGTTTCTCACTCAAGCTGAAGCGCTCCCTGAGACGCGCGGCCAACGCTGCATCCCACGCCGGATAGAGCGGCGCACAATACGATTCCAGTTGTGCCACCGTCATCCACCCCGGCAAGTCCTGCCCCTCAGCTACATACGCCATCTGCTGCCGCTGCCGCAGCGTAAGGTCGTCAACATCGGTACCAAAGAGCGCGACACGCCCGTCTTGTACCTCCTCTATTCCGGCGAGCAGGCGGAGCAGCGTGGTCTTCCCGGCACCATTGGCACCAAGGAGTGCGCAGGTGGCGCCTTGGGGCACATCGAGATCGAGGTCATGCAACACCCGCGTGCGGCCGTATTTGTGCGTGAGGCGCGCGGCGGAAATGGCGACCGCGCTGGAATGGCGGCTATTCATGTGCGTCAGTTGATGAGGGGTTCATTGGGTCTGCTCCAGAGAGCTCACGCCACCGTGCCGCAATGGCCTGACGCACGGTGGGTTCATCCACCCCCAGCCGCAGCGCTTCCACAACCAGCTGCTCCACCTGCGTGGACAGCAGCGCGGCACGGTCGGCCGCCGAGGCGTGGCTGCTGCGGGCGACTACCGTGCCGACTCCTGGGAGCACTTCCAGCAGGCCGTTGCGCACCAGCTCCGCCACCACCTTGTGCGCCGTGTTGGGGTTGATGCGCAGCGCCTGACTGAGCTCCCGGACCGACGGAAACGGCGCCCCCGGCGGCATGATGCCAGCCACCACCGCCTTGGTGGCGGCGTAGACGACCTGGCGATATGGGGACTCGCCGGGGGTCAGGGTGACCGGGAAGGGAAGCATGGAGGTGTACTATGTGTACTAGTACAGTTAACGTCAAGGAGCGAGACCATGATGCCCTGAACTCGGATCTGGTGAATTGGGCCTATTTGTTCTACAATGTATTTATGACTTTGGCCCTTCGTGGACCCTTCGAAGCCACCCTGCTCGCCACCGTGGCCGCTCTCGGCGACGGTGCCTCCGGCCTGGACGTACGACGCGTCATAGCTGAGCGCACCGGACGCAGCTACGCGGTGGGTGGCATCTATACCGGCCTCCAGCGACTCGAAACCAAGGGGTTTGTGGTGGCGCGCACTGACGAACCGCGAGCCATCCGCGGCGGCCGCACCCGCCGGCTCTTCTCCATCACCGCCATTGGCGTGCGGGCGCTCGATGACTTCCGTCACCGGGCGACGCTCTCCTGGTCGCTCCCTTCGTCCCTGACACCGGATCCCGCCTGATGCGTGCACAGCTGGCAGAACGGCTCCTCCTTTCCGTTGGGGCGCCACCGGCGTTCGTAGACGATGTGCTCGGTGATCTCGAGGAAGAGCGCGTTCATCGCGAAGCGCTCGGCCTGGGCCCGCAGAACAGGTGGTTTGTCCGCCAGATACTTGCCGCAATGCCGTATGCAATCGGCCAGGGACTTCGCACCAATCGGCTGCGCGGTGTGCTGCGTCTGCTGGAGACCAGCCTTGCCGCTTGGATGGTGGTGACCATCGCGACCGCCATCCCCATGCTGGTCGTGGCCGGCGTGTATTCCACTATGAGCGGCGAACAGTTATCGCGCTTCGCCGCGCGGCTGCCGCTTTGGCCAGGCCTTGCACTGGGGCTACTTAGCGCGGCCGCCGTGGGGTATACCGCGGCCTGGCTCGACCGTCATCGTCCGCTGCTGGTGTCGTTGACCAGCGGCGTGGTGTGGGCGGGCATCCAAAGCGCTGTGATGCTTGCCAATATCGGGCAGACGGCGGCGTGGCAGTGGGCCCTACCGTTCATCAACTTCGTCGCAGTGAGTGTCGGGGGCCTGTACCGGATGTCTCGCCATGCGCCAGCCGGCGAATCCGTCTCCATTCGTTAAAATCGTTGGCGAGCCTCGGCAGCGGATAAACGCGGACGGGGCTTCAGACGTATCTTCGGGCGTCCTTCATCAGGAGTCACGATGCATTCGTCCATCCGGCGCCACGCTGTGCGCCCTCTAGGGCTGTCTCTAGCCGCCTGCCTCGCGGCTGCCCCGGCGCTGTTCGCACAGTCGGCAGCGCCTGCCCCCCGCCCCATCACTGCCGCCGATATCTCGGCCTGGAAATCGCTGCGTGGTGCGACGCTTTCCGCCGACGGGGCCTGGTTTGGCTACATCCAGGCGCCCAACGAAGGCGACGCCGAGGTGATCATTCGGCAAACGTCGGCCGCCGGTACGGTACGGCGCTATCCCATTGGTGAACCGCCCGCGGCAGCCGGTGGGCCGGGCGGCGGCGCGGCCCCGGGGCTGCAGCTCTCTACAGATGGGAAGTGGGCAGCGATCCTGGTCTACCCCAAGGCCGCCGAACAAAAGCGATTGCGACTGGCGCGTCGCCCCATTCAGAGCAAGGCGCTGGTGGTGAATCTCGCCACGGGTGAGCAGCGCGAGTTTGAGCGCATCCGGCGCATTGGCTTTGGTGGCGATGCACCAAAGTTTCTCGCGATGCATGCGTATGGCCCCGATGCCCCGGCCGGTGGCGGTGCTGGTGGGGCCGGTGGCCCGGCGCCGGGAGCGCCGGGCATGGGCGGCAACCCGCAGGGGGGAGGCGCCGGCCGAGTTGACGGCACCGACCTGCTGCTGCACGAGTTGGGGACCGCTGCCGTGTTCAACATCGGCAACGTGGCCGACTTTGCGTTTGATGACAAAGGCCGCTGGCTGGCCTATACCATTGATGCCCGCGAGCAGGTGGGCAACGGCGTGCAGCTGCGCGACCTTTCCACCGGTGTGGTGAAGAGTCTCGATGCCGGCAAGGCGCTCTTTCGTCGTCTTGCGTGGAGCGACACCGCGGCGAGTCTCGCCTACCTCAAGGGCACGGCCGACAGCGCTGGCACCGATACCACGTGGACCGCAGCTGGCATTTCCCGCGTCGGCGCTCCCACGCAGCGCGCGGTGAGCGTTGGCGCCGGCACCGCGGTGGCGCTGCCCAACGGTATGGAAGTGAGCCCCGACCGCACGCCGCGCTGGCTCGAGGCGCAGGATGCGCTGCTCATTGGGTTGCGTGTTGCTGCCGCACCGCTCCCCAAGAGTGAACAGCTCGAAGACGACGACCGTCCCACGCTCATTCTGTGGCACCACAAGGACGCGCGCCTGCAGTCCATGCAGCTCGTGCAGGAGCAGGCCGACAAGGGCTTCTCCTTCATGGCCACGTATCTCCCGGCGTCGCAGAAGGTCGTGCAGCTCACCGACGCCACCGTCCGCACCGCCACCATTGGCGCGCGCGACGACATGCTGCTCGGCTCCGACAATAGCGCGTACGAGCGACAGACCAGCGTGGACGGCATTCAGCGCCGCGATGTCTATCTCATCAACGCGCGTACCGGAGAGAAGACGCTCGTCAAGAAAGAGGCGCGCAGTCAGGCGCAGCTTTCACCAGACAGCCGCACGGTACTGTTCTGGGATGATGGCCATTGGCAGGCGTACGATGTGGCCACCAAGGCCACGACCAACATCACCAAGAGTGCGCCGGTGTCGTTTGTCGATACGGAAGACGATCACAACGTTGACCGCCCGCCCACCCAGGTGGTGGGCTTCAGCAAGGATGGTCGTTCGGTGCTGCTGCAGGACAACTACGATGTATGGCGCGTGAGTCTGGCCGGTACCAGCCACGCGAATCTCACGGTGGACGGCCGAGCGAAGCGCATTCGCTACAGCCGGCGCATTGTGACCGATGCCCGCGAACGCGGCATCGATCTCACGAAGCCCATCTATATGGTGGCCATGCAGCACCTCACCAAGAAGGAAGCGTTCGTGCGTCTCGACCCGGCCAAGGCCGGCGCGGTGGTGCTGAGCGGGTGGCGCGATGCGCGTCTGGCCCCGCTCAAGGCGCGAGATGCCGATGTGTGGGTGGGGAGCATTCAGACGGCGGCGCGCTTTCCCGATTGGTGGCGCGTGAGCTTCGCCAACGGCACGCTTGCCGATTCGGTGCGTCTCACGGATGCCAACCCCAACATGAACGGGGTGGCGTGGTCGCCGGGCTCGCGTCTGGTGAGCTACGTAACGGAGAAGGGGGACTCGCTGCAGGGCGCGCTGTACCTGCCGGCCGGCTACCAGGAAGGCAAGTCGTACCCCACGCTCACGTTCATCTATGAGCTGCAGTCGGACAATCTGAATTCGTTTTACTCACCCACCTATTCCAGCTCCCCCAACGCGCTCATTGGCGTGCACACGTCGCGTGGCTACGCGGTGTTTCTTCCGGATATCGTGTACAAGCTCAATGATCCGGGGATGAGTGCCGTGTGGAGCGTGGTGCCGGCGGTGAAGGCGGCGATCAAGACGGGCGTCGTGGACTCGGCGCGCGTGGGACTGCACGGCCACTCGTGGGGCGGCTATCAGACCAGCTTCCTCGTCACGCAGACGAACATCTTCAAGAGTGCCGTGGCCGGCGCACCGCTCACCGACATGGTGAGCATGTACAGCTCGGTGTACTGGAACACCGGTGGCGCCAATCAGGGAATCTTCCAGAGCTCGCAGGGGCGCTTCAAGGGCAACTTCATCGAGAACAAGGATGCCTACGAGCGCAATTCCCCCAATCGCTTTGCCGACAAAGTGAAGACGCCGCTCATCATCATGCACGATGACAAGGACGGCGCCGTGGACTTCAATCAGGGGATTACGTACTACAACACGTTGCGGCAGCTGAACAAGGACGTGATTCTGCTGGAGTATGTAGGCGAGAATCACGGCCTGTCGCAGTTGCGCAACCGCCGTGACTATTCACAGCGGCTCATGGAGTACTGGGACGCCTATCTCAAGGAACAGCCGGCGCCGGAGTGGCTCAAGAACGGTATTCCGCGTCTCAAGATGGACGAGCACCTGCGCGAGCAGAAGAAGAAGCTCGAGGGGAAGAAGATCGCGATGTAATGCGGTTGGATTGGGTGGTGCAGCTGTTCACTTCACCGTGATCAGCTGCACCATCCCCTTCTCCGTTCGAGGAACTCCTTGACCCTATTTTTGGCCGGGAGTTCCAGCAGGGTCATGGCGTGCAGATCCTGCCCCACGTTGGTCAGATTGAACGTGACAATCCCGTTCTTCACCGTGGGCGGATTCTTGAAGCCCTAATCGGCGCCCTCCACCAACACATACTCCACCGTGGTGGCCACCTTGGGCAGCGCCTTGGCGGTCGCGGGGCGCGTCTGCGCCTCCAGGGGGGTGACCAGTGCGGAAATGGTGAGCGACAGAAGGGACAACAGGCTCTTGAAGCGCATCGCAACCTCGGCGATAACGTGCGGAAACGCACTACGTCCGGCGGAAAGGGTCCTACCCAACGGCCGTTGGAGGGTGCCCACGGGGCCGAGCGGTTGGAATCAAGGAGTCCCTGACAAGGCTGTCCGGCTTCACATTTCCTGACGGCAGTCGCTGGCTGTTTTCTTTGTCTCATCTTCAGGAAAACAGCCAAAAGTTCCCGGGAAAAATTGCCTTCATGTTCCGTCACTAACCCATTGTCAATAAACATCTTATCACAATTCTGCGACCACTGAAGTTTTACTCTGTCAGAGTGGCAGCGCGCCGCTCGAAAAAGAAGGCGGTTGCAATGTCAAACTGTCTCTTGACTCCCGGCCCCGAATGCCGGAAGTTGCTCCTCCTTGCTCGCCTGCACGTGTGTGGGCGGGCAAGGGTTCGCCACTGTTGTACGACATAGGGCACTGGTCACCGACCTCCTCCCCCAGGGGTCGGCGCTAAGAGGGAACCCGGCGTAACTCCGGGGCGGCCCCGCCGCTGTAAAGGACGACGAGGAAGCTTTCCGCCACTGTGCCGTGTCTGGCTCGGGAAGGCCGCTTTCGAGGACGAATCCTGAGCCAGAAGACCTGCCAGTGCCCGAGTCCGCGCGCCCCCTCGAGGGAGGGTTCGCCGGGGATCGTTGCGCCGCACCGCATTTCGAGTGCGCGCGACCCCGTTCGGGCTCCCTGCAATGTACCGCTGGGAGCTTTCGTGTTTGCCGCGACGTCGCGGCCGTCACGTACGACCGGTGAAGGTCCTCGGGGGGTGTGCCTCTCACCGCTGTATCCACCTCTGGAGAGCATTAATGACCACGTCCGTCGCCCCACGCAGCAGCGAAGTCCGCCCGACGTTCGGCAGTTACGACAACAGCGGTGTCCGCACCGTGACCGAAGTCATCAAGCGCGACGGCCGCCGGGCGCCGTGGGACCCGGAACGCATCACGCGCGCCATCGCCCTCGCCTTCTGGGCCTCGCGTCATGACGACGCCCCCAACCCGCACCACAGCGACGCCGCCCACCGCTTCGGGCTCGGCTTCACCGAGTTCGCCGACGTCTGCGAAATCACGCAGCTCGTCGTCAACACGGTCGAACGCAAGGCGCAGGAACGCACGCCCACGGTCGAGGAAGTCCAGGACATCGTCGAAATGATGATTGCCGCGCGCGGCCACTGGGATGTGGCCAAGCGCTACGTCATCTACCGCGCCCAGCGCGCCCAGGTGCGCCTCCACGCCCACGGGGAAAGCGGCCTGCAGGACTACATCTTCCTCTCGCGCTACTCGCGTTACCGGGATGACCTCGGCCGCCGCGAAACGCCGTCCGAAGCGTTCACGCGCGTCATGGACATGCACCGCGCGCACTTCGCCGACAAGCTCGACCTGCCGGTGGCCGGCTTTGGCGGACGTACGCTCAGCGCCCTCATCGACGAGACGGAATCGGCGCTGCAGCGCAAGGCCATTCTCCCCTCCATGCGCTCGCTGCAGTTTGGCGGCCAGGCCATTGAGGCGAACAACGCCCGCATGTTCAACTGCGCCTTCACGCACATGAACCGCGTGGACGCGTTCAAGGAATCGTTCTTCCTGCTCATGTCGGGCACCGGCGTGGGCTTCTCGGTCCAGAAGCATCACGTCGCGCAGCTGCCGCACTTCCCGGTGCGTGGCGCCGAGAACGAGCTCGAAGTCATTCACTACAACGTGGGTGACACGCTCGAAGGGTGGGCGGATGCGCTCGACGCGCTCGTGCACAGCTACCTCGACAACAAGAAGATCGAGTTCAACTACTCCGGCATCCGTCGTCGTGGCGCGCCGCTCCGCACGTCAGGTGGCCGGGCTCCGGGACACATCCCGCTCAAGAAAGCGCTTACCGCCGTTGAGCGTATGCTCGACAACGTGTCAGGGCGCGCGCTGCGTCCCATCGAAGTGTATGACATCCTCATGCACGTGGCCGTCGCAGTGCTCTCGGGCGGCATCCGTCGCTCGGCCACCATTTGCCTCTTCTCCGCCGACGACGACGAAATGGCGGCGGCCAAGACGGGCAACTGGTTCGAAACCAACCCGCAGCGCGGCAAGTCCAACAACTCGGCCGTGCTCGTGCGCAACGTGCACACCGAAACCGAGTTCCAGAAGCTGTTCGAGCTGCAGAAGGAATTCGGTGAGCCCGGCTTCTACTTCGTGGACGACGTGGAGTACGGCGCCAACCCGTGCGTGGAAATCGGCCTCGCGCCGTTCGCGGTGGTAGACGAGGCGGCGCAGGCCAAGCTGGCCGAGTATGGCCGCCCGGACGTGCCGCTGGGAAGCACCGTGAGCGGCTGGCAGATGTGCAACCTCACCACCATCAACGCCAACGCCTGCGAAGACGAGGCGGGCTTCCTGGCCTGCTGCCGCGCGGCAGCGTTGCTGGGCACGTTGCAGGCGGCCTACACGAACATTTCGTACCTCGGCGCCGCCACGCGCTTCATCAACGAGCGTGAGTCGCTGCTGGGCGTGAGCATCTGCGGCATTCTCGATCGTCCCTCGCTGCTGCTCAACCCGCAGACGCTCGAGCGGGGCGCCAAGGAGTGCCTCGATACCAACGCCGCGGTCGCGGAGCACCTGGGCATCCCGGCGGCGGCGCGCATTACCTGCGTGAAGCCGGAAGGCACTGCCAGCCTCGTGCTCGGCGCCGGGTCGGGCATTCACCCGCACCATGCGCGTCACTACTTCCGTCGTGTGCAGGCCGCACGCACGGAGCCGTTGTACCAGTGGTTCAAGCTCAACAACCCGCACATGACCGAGGCGTCGGCGTGGGATCCCGATACCACCGACGTGATCACCTTCCCGGTAACCGCGCCGTCGGACGCGATTCTCCGCAAGGATGTGGGTGCGGTGCAGTTCCTCGAGTACGTGCGGCTCGTGCAGCAGCATTGGGTAGTGGCCGGCCGTCGTCATGAGAGCTATAACCCCGGCCTGCACCACAACGTCTCCAACACCGTCACCGTGCGCGACGACGAGTGGGACGCGGTGCAGCAGTTCATCTTCGAGAACCGTGGCTACTTCACGGGCATCTCGCTGCTGCGGGAAACGGGTGACAAGGTGTACACGCAAGCGCCGCGCGAAGAAGTGACGACCGAGATGGACATGGCCAAGTGGAACGCGCTGGTCTACAACACGGTCGACTACACCGCGCTGTGGGAAGGCACCGACATGACCACGCTGGCCGACACGGTGGCCTGTGCCGGTGGGGCGTGCGAGATCATCTGATCAGCCTGCGCTGATCGGAGTACGGCGAAGGGGAGCAGCCTTGGTGGTTGCTCCCCTTTTTGTACCTCGGATGCCTTGGTTGCGTCGGATGTCTTCGTGTGATCGGTTCACGATTCTCGCGCAAGGGCGGCATTGGTGAACTGATGGCACGAAGGCATCCAAGACATCAAGGGCATCCAAGGTTCAACCCAACTCAGCCCCTACAACGGCGCCAGCGGCTCCCCCGCGTACCAGCCCTGCGCCTCCAAGGCATTCAGGAGCGCGTCCACCACCTCTTTCTGCGCATGCGTGGGCAACACCAGCAGATCACCCGGCTGCGCCCACGCCAGCGCCGCGCGTACCGCGTCCAGCTCACTCGGCCACTCACTAATGACATCGGCCGGCGCACCGGCCTCCAGCAACGCCGCTCGCAATACGCGCGTCACGTCACCCGGTTCGCGGCCACGCAGCATTTCCGGCATCTCCTTCAGGAACACGCGGTCGTAGCGCGCACTGGCCCACGCCGCCTGCGCCAGCGCCACCAGCTGTGCGTCGTCGCGGTTGCCGGCCTGACCCAACACCAGCAACCGCCGAGCGGCCGGAATGGCCATGGCCGTGGCCCCCAGCACGCGCATCCCGTCAGGGTTGTGCGCATAATCCACCAGCACAGTGACATCGCCCAGTACTCGGCGATGCAAGCGCCCCGCATTATCGCCCGCATCGGCACCAAACGTGTGCAGCGCTCGATGCACGGCGGCAAACGGAACACCCGCCACACTGGCCGCGAGCGACGCCGCCAGCGCGTTCTCCACGTTATGCGGCGCCAGCCCGTTCAACGTGAGCGGCATGTGGAGCAACGCGCCGGCATCGCTCCACACCCCCTGCTCCGCCAGCATCAGGCGGCCGTCGCACACCACGGCCCCATACCCGTGCAACTGCACCCCACGCTGCACCAGCGGATGCGCGGCGTCCTGACTGAACCAGGCCACCGCATTGGGATGCTCGCGTTCCATGGCCGCGCCAAGGGCCCGCAGATGTTCGTCGTCGGCGTTGAGCACCAGCAATGCATCAGGTACCAGAATGCGGGCCACGGTGGCCTTCACTCGCGCCAGATCGCCCAGCGACTCCACCCCATACTCACCAAAGTGGTCGGCGCTGATGTTGGTAATGACCGCCGCATGCGCTCGGCTGGTGGCCAGTCCACGGCGTAGCATCCCGCCACGCGCCGTCTCCAGTACCGCCGCCTGCACGGCACGATCACGCAGTACCAACCGCGCGCCGCCGGGCCCGGTGTAGTCACCCTCAGCCAATTCACGCGTCCCAATGTCATCGTGCACAAACACCCCATCACTGCACGACAACCCCACCGTGACACCCGTCGCGCGCCACATGGCAGTTACCAGGCGGGTAGTGGTGGTTTTGCCATTGCTGCCGGTTACCAGCACCACAGGTACGTCAGCCACGGTGTACCAGGTGACCAGTTCGGCCACGGGGACACGGTCCAACGGCCAGCTAAGCCCGTAAACGCCGCTACCGACGCTGACCATGTCCTCATCGAGCTGCCATGAGCAGCCGCGCTTTGTGGCCTCCGCCACCACGGCGCAGGCAGCCACGAGTGGCGCACGTTCATTGTCGTAGCGAGTGCGCAACGCGTCATGCACCGTTGGCGTAGACGATAGCAGCCACGCCGCCGCGTCGGCATCACCATCCTGACTGCGCACCCACAACTCCGCCCGTACCCACGCCTGCTCTGCCACGGTGGTAGCCGTCATGAGCCCATCCAGCGGCGCCGCCAGAAAGCACACACTCAGCACGCCATGCTGCTGCGCATTGGGTGAGCCGGATGGCCACCCCAGTGCGTCGCACAGCACGCGCACCTCGCGGGGCCACTGTTCGAGGGCGCGGCGATCGATTGCTTCGGCGTTGCGTACCTCAAGCACCGCACCCGGCTGCTCACTCCACCAGTTCGCGCCCGTCAACCGCCGACTGTCGAGAATGGTGGGTGTCGGGTACTCCTCGTCGTTGGCCAGCACGGCAGAGAGCGGTGCCGGGAGCGCAGGGCGCTCAGTCATTCGACTCCGGCTTCAAGATCACACCACGTCCATCCTGCATGACCAGCACTTCCTCGCCCCCGCTGCGCCAGCGGGATACGGGAAGGTCGGGAATGATCGTGGGCGGGCGATCGTCGTCGGCCGGCGCTTCTTCGGTAACGGCCGCACGCGGCACCGAGCGTGCGGCCCTCGGCGCGGCAAAGGCGCCGTGCCCTTCGGCCCGGAAGTTCACGATCTGCTTCCATCCACGCGCCAGCGCATCGGCGAAGATCAGCACGAGGTCCCCAGGCTGCGCCATTTCCAGGACCGCGTTGATCGCTTCCTGCTCGTCGATGATGATCGTGATGGCCTCTGGCGACACGCCGTTGGCCACGAGCCCATCGCGCAACAGCTCCGGTACTTCGCTGGGACCACGGCCGCGCGGCGAGTCGTCGCGGCGGCAGAGGTAGTGATCGAAGCGTGCGTGAGCGGCCGCCGCGGCAATCGCGAGAATGTCTTCGTTGCGGCGGTCACCCGGCGCCGACAGCACACACAGGCGACGCCCAACCGGACGCAAACGATTGACGAGATCGCACAGCGCCGTGATGGCGTGCGCATTGTGACCGTAGTCGAAGAGCACCTTGAACGGATGCTGGTCGTACACGTTCAAGCGGCCCGGCGCCTGGAAGAACGTCGTGTCGAAGGTGCGGAGGCCATGACGAATGTCTTCGAGACGCACGCCCATGGCGTAGGCCATCGCCGCCGCGAACATCGCGTTCTGCACGTTGAACGTGGCGCGTCCTTCGAGCGTGGCCGGAATGAGATGCGTCCAGAGCAGCGGAATGTGCTTCTCGCCGTCGTAGATGGTGATCATCTGTCCGTTCACACCACCTTCGAGTGCCACCGCACAACCGCCCGCGCGAATGTGCTCGCGCACCAGCTCGTGCTGCGGGTCGAGCGTCACGTAGCACACGCGCCGCGCCTTGGTGTACGCGCCCATGCGCAGGACAAGCGGGTCGTCGGCGTTGAGCACGGCCGTATCGGTGGCGATCTCCACCACAGTGCGCTTGATCTCGGCCAGCTGCTCCAGCGTGTCGATGCCCTTCTGCCCCAGGTGGTCGGGCTGAATGTTGAGCACCGCGCCCACGTCTACGTGACGCATGGCCATGCCGGCACGCAGCAGACCGCCGCGCGCCGTTTCGAGCACCGCGACTTCCACCGCCGGGTCACGCAACACAATGCGCGCACTGGTGGGGCCGGTCATGTCCCCTTCCACCGTGCGCTGGCCGTCGATGTAGACGCCGTCGGTGGTGGTGAGCCCAACGCGCTTGCCGGCCAGCTTGTGAATGTGCGCCAGCAGGCGCGACGTGGTGGTTTTACCGTTGGTGCCCGTAATGGCCGCAATGGGAATGGTGGTGGCCACCCCCGGCGGGAAAAGCATATCAAGCACGCGCCCCGCCACATCGCGTGGCCGCCCTTCACTGGGGGCCATGTGCATGCGGAAGCCGGGCGCCGCGTTCACTTCGCAAATGGCGCCACCAATATCCTTGTACGACTGCGTGATGTCGGGGGTGAGAAAGTCCACGCCACCCACATCAAGCCCGATGGCCTTGATCGCGCGCACGGCCATTTCGGCGTTGTCGGGGTGCACCACGTCTGTCATGTCGGCGGCCGTACCGCCGGTGGACAGATTGGCGGTGAGACGCAGATACACATCTTCACCCGCTGGCGGCACCGTATCCGGCGTGTATCCCAACTTCTCGAGCAGACCGAGGGCCTGCTCATCGAGCGCCAGCATGGTGAGCACCTTCTCGTGCCCAATGCCACGCCGCGGATCACTGTTCACGATCTCCACCAGCTGCGCAATGGTGTGCACGCCATCGCCCACTACCTTGCCGGGTTCGCGCTTGCTGACCGCGACGAGCTCACCATCCACCACCACCATGCGATGGTCATGGCCGGTGATGAAGCTCTCCACGATTACGCTGCGCGAATGCTCCTGCGCGCGCGCAAAGCCGGCCCGCACATCATCGGCGGTGGCCAGTCCAATGCTCACGCCGCGACCGTGGTTGCCGTTGTACGGCTTGGTCACCACCGGATACCCAATGCGTTCGGCGGCGGCCACCGCACGCTCAGCCGTTTGCACCAATCGCTGACGTGGTACCGGTAACCCCAAGTGCGACAGAATGCGGTTGGTCTCTTCTTTGTCCGACGCCAGCTCCACCGCAATGTGCGACGTGCGCCCGGTAATGGTGGCCTGAATGCGCTGCTGACGCACTCCGTAGCCGAGCTGAATGAGGCTCTGCTCGTTGAGACGCAGCCACGGGATGTCGCGGTCTTCGGCGGCCTTGACCAGGCTGGCCGTGCTGGGTCCCAGGGCCCGTCGCTGCGCGTAGCGAATGAAGCCATCGCGGCGTTCGGCCAGATCGAACGACGGATCAAACGACGCACTGCGCAGCTCTGCCGGGAGGAGCGACTGCAGCAGATCCAGCGCCACATCGGTGGCTTCCAGCCCCACGTCTTCCTGTTCGTATTCGAACACCACGTCGTACACGCCGGCCTGCGTGGTCTCGCGGGTCTTGCCGAACGTGACATGGGCGCCCGCCACATTCTGCAACTCGATGGCGACATGCTCCAGCACATGCCCCAGCCAGGTGCCGTCGTCTTCGGTCATGCGGCGCACGAAGCCCCCCGGCTCACCGTACGAGCAGCCGTGTTCGCGCAGGCCGGGCAGTGCGTCCAGCAGCGCCGACACGAAGTCGTCGCCAAGTTTGACCGTTGGCCACGCTTCCAGCACTCCGAGGTCAAGCACCAGCCGAATGACAGGAAAATGTGCGTAGTGGCTGGGCCCTACGTATACGGAGCGATCAAGAATGCGCATGGCCTAACGCGGCAAAAGGGAGCTACACAGCGCATGCCGCGGCGGGTACCGCGACATGCGTGTGCAGGTTGTACGTCGAGCCGGCGCTCAGCACCGTGATGCGCATACCTACCACTTCAATCGGTTCACCAGGTACCGCGTGCGCCACCGAGCAGTACTCCACATGCGTGGGGTCCACGATCGTCACGGCACCGGTGCCCATGATATCCACCGTATCGTCAGGACCAATGAACGCCGCGGTGTCTTCGTCTACCCCGAGGCCCAGGCAGAACGGATTGTAGGCAAGTGCCGTGAGCAATCGTCCCAGCCGATCACGCTGGCGGAAATGCTGATCGACAATGATGCGGTTGCTCAGCCCCAACCCGGCACACATGTGCACCATGCCCACGCGGGGCGTACTGCCTTCGTCGCCCCAGGCAATCATGTGCTCGCTCATGTACGCGGCACCGGCGCTGGTGCCGGCAATGGGAACGCCGTTGGCGTTCAGCTCACGCAGCAAACGCGCCACGGGAGTGCCCCCTAAAATGCTCGAGAGCTTGAGCTGACTACCGCCGGTGAGAAACACACCGGTCGCGTCGCCGAGCCACTGCAGCCAATCCTGGTCGTCGCAATCCGAGCGACGCTCGAAATTGAACGCCTTGGCAGCACGCACGCCCTGCCGCTGGAAGATGCGCTCGTAGTACGCCCCCATATCCGGCTCACTGGAGGCGGTGGGGATAATCGCAATGCGGGCCTGGTCGCCTCCCGCCAGAGCGATGAACCGCTCGATGATGGCGGGCGACATGAGCTTGCCGCCAATGGGGATGATCCAACCGCGCATGCGATGGGTCCGTGGAGATGGAAAAGGAGCGCTGCTGCTCAAAGCTAACGGCGGCGGGGGCCTCCGGGTAACGTTCAGCATGCTCGTTCTTCTCAAAAACTGCACCGTATTTGCCCCGCACCCCCTTGGCCAGCAGCATCTGCTGATTGCCGGCGAACGGGTGGTGTGGATGGGCCCTGATCTGGCAGCCCTCCCGCCCGCGCTGAACGCGGAGGTGGTGGACCTTGCCGGCACCGTCGTAGTCCCCGGGCTGGTGGATGGCCATGCCCACCTGAGTGGCGGCGGTGGCGAAGCGGGGCCCCAGAGCAAAGTGCCGGCGCCCTTCCTGAGTCGCTACACCAGCGCCGGTGTTACCACCGTGGTGGGGGTGCTGGGCACTGACGATACCACGCGCACCACCGGTGAGCTGGTGACGGCCGCCAACGGTCTGGTCGCCGAGGGGCTGTCAGCGTGGTGTCACACCGGCGGGTACCACGTGCCACCGGTGACACTCACCGGGAGCGTGCGCGGCGACATTGCGTTTGTGGACCGCATTATTGGCGTGGGTGAGGTGGCCATTGCCGATCATCGCAGCAGCCAGCCAACAGTGGCCGAGCTGCTGCGGCTGGCGAGTGAGGCGCATGTGGGAGGCCTCATGAGCGGCAAGGCCGGCGTGCTGCACCTGCATGTGGGCGATGGGCTGCGCGGGCTGGCGCAGATTCGCGAGATGCTCTCGGAGAGCGAGCTGCCGCCGCGGGTGTTCAACCCCACGCATGTGAACCGTCGCAAGGCGCTCTTTGACGAGGCCGTGGCGTTGGCGCGGGCGGGGTGCGTGGTGGACATCACCGCGTTTGACGTGGGCAAGGACGAAGATGCCTGGAGCGCCGCCGATGCGCTGGAGCGCTACTGGGCCGCGGGCGCGCCGTTAGCCAACGTGACCGTGAGCAGTGATGGCGGCGGGTGTCTGCCCACCTTCGACGCCAACGGTCGTGTGGTGGCCATGGATGTCGGCGATGCCGGCACGCTCTGGCGCACCGTGCAGACGCTGCGCGAACGCGGCCACGCATTGGAGCAAGTGCTGCCGCCGTTCACCAGCAACGTGGCGGATTTGCTACGGCTGCCACGCAAGGGGCGCCTTGCCGTGGGGCATGACGCGGACCTGCTGGTACTCGACAAGAGCGGAGCGATTTGCGATGTGATGTGCCGCGGCGCGTGGCATCAGCGCGACGGGAAGACCGTGAAGCGGGGGATGTTTGAGGGGGGTGCGGAGTAGTATCCGCGACACCGTCGTGAAAACCGAGCACTGAAAACTCCAACTGACAACTGAAAACTCGAACTGAGAACTGAGAACTCCCGCCCCTAACGAGTAGTCGGCAACGTGCACAGCCGACGGGATCGCGAAAGAGCCGAGAAGTCCTCAGTTGTCAGTTCGAGTTTTGAGTTGTCAGTCCAAGTTTTCAGTTGTCAGTCAACTACCTCAATGCTTCATCCCCGTATTGCACCCTTCCTCGAGCACCTCGAAGGCGTCGTGCAATCCCTTCATGGCGGCCTTGAGCGCGGCGTCATCGGCCTTGCTGTTCACCAA
Source organism: Gemmatimonas phototrophica (assembly GCF_000695095.2). Taxonomy (NCBI): domain Bacteria; kingdom Pseudomonadati; phylum Gemmatimonadota; class Gemmatimonadia; order Gemmatimonadales; family Gemmatimonadaceae; genus Gemmatimonas; species Gemmatimonas phototrophica. Next base: position 3,514,971 of record NZ_CP011454.1, read on the forward strand.
GGCCTGCACCTTGAGCGTCTCGCCAGTCAGTCCGGCCTGAGCCTTGGCGATCGCGGGCTTCTGGCAGGCTGCTGGCGCCTTGGAGGCGGCGACGGCCTTGGCCGAGGTCACCATGTCGCCAATCATGCCGCGCGTGGGGGCCAGATCGTTCTTGTCCTTGGCCGGGTGCCAGGTGGCCATCATGAGCATGTGATAGGCGTCGAGCTCCTTCCAGCCCTCCGCCTTGGCCTCCTTGCCCCCTTCCATCTGCTTCATGTGCTCGGCGTGCATGGCGGCATGATCCATCTGGCCGGCGGGCTTCTTGGCCGGGGGCTGCTTGTCCTGCGCCTGGGCCGAGGCGGCCAGGGACAGGCTCAGGGCGGTCGCCAGGGCGAGTGTGGTGCGAATTACCATAGGGAGATGAGTTCCAGGTGGTGAGGTTTCCGGGCTCAGCCGGGGAATGCATAGCTGCATCTTACCCAACGTCGGCCGAGGGCGCATCGTAGTCCTTCTGGTACCCCCGCGTCCCCTCCAGTTCCGGGGCGTCCGGCGGCCGGTTCCGGCTGCCCCTGCACACTCTCCACCCGTCCCCCGCATGCCTCTTCTGCCAACGCTGCCGCGCCTGGCGCGCGCGAGCCGATGGTCCGCCGCCCTGCTCGTGGCGGCCACCCTCCCGCTCTCGCTGCAGGCCCAGTCGCGCACCACGCCCAAACAGTTCTTCGGGCACGACATTGGCGCCGACTACGAGCTTCCCAATTACTCGAAGCTCCATCAGTGGTTCATCACGGTCGCCAAGGAAAGCGACCGCGTGTCGCTGGATACCATTGGCCTCACGGAAGAAGGCCGGCCGCAGGTCATGGCTATCGTGACGAGCCCGGAAAACCACAAGAAGCTCGCCCGCTACAAGGAAATCGCCTCCAAGCTGGCCAAGGCCGACGGCATCGACTCGGCCGCCGCGGCCGCGATGGCCAAGGAAGGCAAGGTCATTTTCTGGATTGACGGCGGCCTGCACGCCACCGAGGTACTGGGCGCGCAGCAGCTCATGGAAACACTGTGGCAGCTCTCCAGCCGCACGGACGACGAAACGCTGCGCATTCTGAACGACGTGGTCATTCTCATGGCCCACGCCAATCCGGACGGCATGGAGCTCGTCACCAACTGGTACATGAAGGAAGGCGACAAGCTCAAGCGCACCACGGCCACCATTCCGCGGCTGTACGAGAAGTACGCGGGGCACGACAACAACCGTGACTCGTACATGAACGCGCTGGCCGAAACGCGCAACATGTCGCAGCAGCTGTTCGTGGAGTGGCACCCGCAGATCATGTACAACCACCACCAGACGGGTCCTACGGGCACCGTGATGGCGGCGCCGCCGTACCGGGATCCGGCCAACTTCTGGTTCCACCCGGCCATGATCACGGGGCTCGACCTCGTGGGTGCGGCGCTCAATCACCGCTTTGTGCTGGAGCACAAGCCGGGACTCACCTTCCGCGCCGGCTCCAACTACAGCACGTGGTGGAACGGCGGCCTGCGCACCACCGGCTACTATCACAACCAGATCGGTATCCTCACGGAGACCATTGGTAACCCCACGCCCATGCGCGTGGCGCTGGTCCCCGATCGCCAGGTGCGGTCGGCCGGATTGCCCATGCCCATCGAACCGCAGGTGTGGCACTTCCGGCAGTCCATCGACTACTCGGTGAGCGCCAACTACGCCTTCCTCGACCTCGCGTCACGCTATCGCGAAACGTTCCTGTTCAACCGCTGGGTCATGGGTCAGGATCAGATCAAGGCCGGTGGCAAGGACAACTGGACCATCTCGCCCAAGCGTGTCGCCTCCATGGTGGAAAAGATCACCAAGGACCGTGGCACCGTCGCCGCCGAAGTGCGTGCCGGTGGGCCGCGCGGTGGTGGGCAGGCGCCCAGTGTTGGCAGCTCGGTGGCCAACGATCGCTACATGGCCGAACTCAAGAAGCCGGAGAATCGTGACCCGCGCGCCTATATATTGAGTGCGTCGCAGAACGACTTCCCCACGGCCACCAAGTTTGTGCGCGCGCTGCAGTACTCGGGCATTGATGTGCACAAGGCGTCGGCGGCGTTCAGCGCCAACGGCAAGCAGTTCCCCGCCGGTTCGTGGGTTATCAAGACCGACCAAGCGTTCCGTTCGCACGTGCTCGACATGTTCGAGCCGCAGGATCACCCGAATGACTTCCGCTATCCGGGTGGCCCGCCAATTCCGCCGTACGACAATGCCGGCTGGACGCTCGCCTTCCAGATGGGCATTCAGTTTGAGCGTGTGCTCGATGCCGTCAGTGGTCCGTTCGAGAAGGTCAACGGCATCACCGCCATGCCGGCCGGTACGGTGGCCAAGGGCAAGGCGGGCTACTTCATTCACGCCAGCGTGAACGACGGCGCCACGGTGGCCAACCGCCTGGCCAAGGCCAAGGTGAAGGCCTCGCGCATTCCCACCGAGTTCAAGGACGGCAGCACCACGTGGCCCGCGGGCTCGTGGTTCGTTCCCGCTGGTGGCGCAGCCGACAAGGTGGTGGCGCAGGCTGCGACCGACCTTGGGGTGAACTTCGCCGCCGCCAACGGCAAGCCATCGGGGCTGCAGCCGGTACAGCCTCTGCGTATTGGTCTCATTGACCGCTACGGCGGCAACATGCCCACCGGCTGGACGCGCCTCATTCTCGAGAAGTTCGAGTTTGGCTACACCACGGTGTATCCGCAGGAAATCGACGCCGGCAACCTGAAGGCCAAGTATGACGTGCTCGTCTTCACCGACGGCATGTTCAGCGAAGCGGGCGCCGGTCGTGGCTTTGGCGGCTCCCCCGACACGACGCTCATTCCCGCCGAGTACCGCAAGGAGCTGGGTCGGGTGTCAGCGGAGAAGTCGGTGCCGGCGCTCAAGGCGTTCGTGGAAGCCGGTGGCCGGGTGCTCGCCATCGGGTCCTCCATTGGACTCGGCAAGGCGATGGGGCTCCCCATCGAGAACTACCTGGCCGATGCCAATGGCCGCGCTTATCCGGGCGAGAAGTACTACATCCCCGGCTCGGTGCTGGAAGTGAAGCTCGATACGTCGGCCACCATTGCCGCAGGCATGGCGCCGCGTCCGGCCGTGATGTTCGACAACAGCCCGGTGATGAAGCTGGGTCCCGATGCAGCAGCAAAGGGCGTGAAGCCGCTGGCCACCTTCGATACGGCCACACCGCTGCTCTCGGGGTGGGCGTGGGGCCAGGAGCTGCTCAAGGACGGCGTGGCGATGGCCGAAGCGAACATGGGTAAGGGCACGATGTGGATGTTCGGCCCGGAAATTCTCTTCCGTTCGCAGGCGCACGGCACGTACAAGCTGTTCCTGAACGCGCTGGACGGCGGCTTCAAACGGCCGGTGAAGGCGATGCAGTAACCGCCGACGGGAGCCCCTGCTTCCGGGCGACTTAAAACCCAAGACCCGAGCCCAGAACCCGGAACTGATCAGTTCCGGGTTTTGTGTTTGGGTCATGGGTTGTGGGTTTATTTTTTGACGCATGGCTCTCACACTCCGTTCTGCCGCCTCCGGCGCCGCGAAGCTGGCGGGTATGCTCGTTCCGGTTGGCCTGGGCCTTGGCGCCAGCAAACTGGCCTCCCCCTACATGCCTGGCTTCACGGAGTGGGTGAATACACTGGGGCCCTGGGCCCCGGTCGCGTTCGTGGTGGGGTACATCGTGGCCACGGTGTGCATGATGCCGGCCTTTCTGCTCACCATTGCCGGTGGTGCGGTGTTCGGCATGCTGAAGGGGTCGGTACTGGTGCTCATTGGCTCCACCATTGGGGCGGCCATTGCGTTCACACTGGGGCGCACCGTGCTGCGCTCATGGGTCGCGGCCCAGATTGCCAAGAACCAGACGCTGCAGATCGTGGATCGAGTGGTGGGCCAGGAAGGGCTCAAGCTCATGTTCCTGCTGCGCCTCTCCGGCATCGCGCCGTTCGTGCTCACCAACTACGCCATGGGTGTCACGTCGGTCTCACTCACGCACTTTCTGCTGGCGCTGCTGGGAATGCTGCCCACCATTGCCACCTACACCGCGGTCGGGCAGTCGGGGGCGCAAACGCCCGGTGCCGGCGCCATTCCGTCGTGGATTCTGTGGATGGGCATCAGCGCGGCGGTCATTCTCGCGGTGACCATCACCCGCATTGTGCAGAAGGCATTGCGCGAAGCGCAGATGCGCCACGACATGGAGCGCCTGGCAGAGATGAGATGAACGGCACCACGGATAGGAACCGTTGCCGTTTTCCGGCAGCTTGCCCGATTCCTGTATTCACCGAAACGTCATCTTTTCAATTGGCTGACGTAATGCATTGCCCATGACCGGTTAACGGTCCGGTCCCATGCTATCTCCTCAACCTATTGCGGAGGTAGTTCATGTTCTCCACGTTGATCGAATCACGGGCGAAATCGCCTCGCCGCACCGCCGGCAGCATTGCCTCGGTTACCCTGCATGCCGCGGTCGTGGGCGCGCTGGTCGCCGCCACCGCCAACGCCACGGTGCGCACAGAGAATGACCCGGCCGAAACACGGGTGATCTTTCAGACCACCCCGCCGGCGCCACCACCACCGCCCGCCGCGCCAACGAACGTGCCGCGTGTGTACACCAACAGTGCCCCCGCCCTTGGTGCGCCGTCGCTCAACATTCCCATTGATATCCCCACCGGCATTCCCCCGGTGGATCTGTCGCGCGCGGTCACGAACGCCGACGATTTCTCCAAGGGCATTCGTGGGGTAGGCACCGGCATTCCAGGTGGGAATCAGTCGGCCACCAATGCCGACTACTACTTCGAAGGGCAGGTGGAGAAACCGGTCATGACACTCCCGGGCACGGCGGGCCCCCTCTTCCCGGAAATGCTGCGCTCCGCGGGGGTGATGGGGCAGGTGCTGGCCGAGTTTGTGGTGGATTCCACAGGCCGCGCCGAGATGGGCACGTTCAAGGTGCTCAAGAGTGATCACGAGCTGTTCACCAGTGCCGTGAAGCAGGCATTAATGCGGATGCGCTTTTTGCCGGCCGAGGTGGGCGATCGGAAGGTGGCACAGCTGGTGCAGCAGACGTTCCAGTTTACGCTCAATCGGTAGTAATCCTCCTGGTGCTCTGATAGGCTGGCACTTTTTAGAAGCTCTCACGGAGGGCACGGAGGGACGGAGGGCACTGAGCCGACCCCGCGAAAATCGTGGAGTAGGCTCCGTGCCCTCCGTTCCTCTGTGACCTCTGTGAGAGCTTTTGCTTTTTGCCCCCCGCACGAATCGATGCGCCGCGGCGTATGTTTTCGGCTGGCGATGCATTGGGCATCGCACATCCTTCCGGTGCTGGCCTATGCGTTCGACCACATCACTTTTCATTGGCGCACTTATGCTAAGTGCCTGCCGCAGCTCGTCTACTCCCGTATCCGCAGCGAGCCCCAGTGCCATTCGCGTGGGGCCCGAAAAGGGATCGGTGCTGGTGGTGGGTGGTGGTCAGCAGGGCCCCGAAATCTTCGCCAAGTTCATTGAATTGGCGGGCGGCCCCGACGCACTCATTGTTGAGGTGCCCACTGCCGGCGATGACTCGATTGACGTGAGCACCGTGGGGCGCGGGCTGCGCGCGGCGGGAGCCAAGAACCTGGTGGTGTATCACACCACCAGCAAAGCCGTGGCCGATGCCGACAGCTTCGTGGCCAAGATCGCCAATGCCCGCGGCGTGTGGTTTGGCGGCGGTCGGCATTACCGTCTGGTGAACTCGTACATGGGCACCAAGAGCCAGCGCGCTTTTGAAGCCGTATTGGCGCGTGGCGGCGTGGTGGGTGGCTCTTCGGCGGGTGCCAGCATACTGGCCAGTTATCTCGTGCGCGGGGCGCCGTCGAGCAACAACCGCATCATGAACCACCCGGACTATCTCACCGGCTTTGGCTATCTGCGTAACACGGCGGTGGATCAGCACGTGGTGGCGCGCGAGCGGCTCGCCGACCTGTACGACTCGCTCACCATTCGGCGTCGCGATCTGCTGGCCATTTCAGAAGATGAAGGCACGGCCTGGGTGGTGCGTGGAGATACCGCCGAACTCATTGGGCGCAGCAAGGGTTTCGTGTACAACAGCCGCGAGCTCACCGACCAGGGCAAGCCATTCATGACGCTGTTGCCGGGCGACAAGTTTGATCTGGGGGCACGTCGCGTGCTGTCGCGGGCCGCGTCGGCATCGCGTCTCGATGGCCCTTTTCTCGACGATGTCTTTGGCGTCTACAGCAACGGGGTGCGCGGTGGCGCCGCCGTGCTGGTCGCGCGAGAAGGCAAGGTGCTGCTCAATCGCGCGTATGGCATTCCCATCCAGCCGCGCTTCACGCCTGAAACCTCGGTGCCGCTCTTTGATCTCGGTCGCCTGAGTGGCGTGTTGAACGCCGCCTTTGTGCCCGATAGCACGGGCCGACTGTCGGCGGCATCCATTCGCCGCGTACAGGGCATTGGTGGCATGCAGCGCGCGCGCTACGATAGTGTGCAGCTCACGTGGCGGGCCAACGTGGATGACTTGTATCGCTTTGAGCTGGGGCGGTTTGTGGTGAGGCCCGGGGCGCGCGACACCAACACGCCCCCGGCGCCGTTCAACATTGAGACCGTGAACGGTCAGGTGCGTCACGCCGTGTACGGCACCGACGACGGCATGCGCAACGCGTGGGTGCGATACCCCGCCGAGCGGTTGGTGATCATGGTGCTGACCAACGACAGCACAGCGGATGCCCGGGCCATGGCGCAGCGGGTGGCGGAACGCGTGTTGACGCCGCGGTGAGCATACGTCGAATGCCACGCGTGATCATCGCCCGTTCCACCCTGTTGAGTGCATCGCTCGCGACGTCGCTGTGCTTCGTCAGTCATGCGCTCACCGCACAGTCATCGCCCAATGCGGCCCCCTTTGTGGTGCCGGCATGGGCTTTCCCCACTTCGCCGCCGCCACCGAAAGGCACGCCACCGGTGGTGTACGACAGTGTCACGCTTCATGGCGTACCCAACTCCACGCAGCGGTACACGAGGAAGCAGGTCGCCAACGCCTTCGACATTCCCGACTGGTTTCCGCGGCAGCACCCCGCCATGCCGTCATCGGTGCAGTATGGCGTACGCCCTGACGGACGCGCGTGCGGGTTTTGTCACCTGCCCGACGGACAGGGGCGCCCGGAAAACGGCACGCTGGCCGGGCTGCCGGTGGAGTACACCGTACGGCAGGTGCGGGCCATGCGGGACGGCACCCGTGGGCACGCCAATCCTTCTGGCACCGCCAATCCGATGATCTCGGTGGCCAAGGGTTTTGCCGACGACGAGGTGCGCACGGCGGCACGGTATTACGCGCGCCTGCGCCTCACGCGTCGCAACATCATTCGCGAGGTGGCCGACGTACCCACCACACGCATCGCCGGCCTGCTCTATGCCTTGGATGGCACCGGCACGGAGCCCATCGCCGGTCGACTCATTGAGGCGCCGGAGTCCATTGAACGGCACGAGCTGCGCGATCCATGGGTGCGCTACACCACCTACGTGCCGCTGGGGAGTCTGGCCCGCGGCCGGCGCCTGACGACGCCAGGTCCCGTTGGTGCCCCCACCAACTGTGCCACCTGTCACGGCCCACAGCTGCTCGGCGTTGGAGACGTGCCGCCCATTGCCGGTCGCGCGCCGTCCAACCTGCTGCGGCAGCTCATCAACTTCCGCACGCGCGCGCGCCGCGATTCCACGGCGACGCCCATGTATGCAGTCGTGGATTCGCTGACCATCGACGACATGGTCGCTCTTGCGGCCTATGTCGGTTCCCTGCCCCCTTCGCGCTCGCCGAGGAAGTAGCCATGCATCGTGTTGGTATGGTCCGTGTTGTGCCCGTATTGCTCGGGTGTGCGCTCGCGGTGAGCAGCAACACCCTCGGCGCACAGGCGAAGCCCACCGCGCAGTTTTCCGTCGTAGAAGCCAGCATTCCGCAAATGCAGGCGGCGCTCGCCGCCAAGCGCGTCACGTCGCGTCAGCTGGTGGAGCAGTATCTCGTGCGCATAGCCACCTATGACCAGCGGCTGCACGCAAGCATAACCGTGAACCCGCGCGCGCTGCAGGAAGCGGACGCCCTCGATCGGGAACGGGCGCAAGGCAAAGTGCGGGGGCCGCTGCACGGCATTCCGGTGGCACTCAAGGACAACATTCACACCGCCAACATTCGCACCACCGGCGGCGCGCTGGCCTTTGCCGACTTGCTGCCGCCGTACGACGCCACGCTCACCAAAAATCTGCGCGACGCCGGCGCAATCATCATCGCCAAGGCGCAACTGACTGAGCTGGCCAACTGGGTAGCCTCGGGGATGCCGGGCAACTACAACGCCGTCAATGGTCAGGGGCTCAACCCGTGGGATGCGCGCCCCGATCCGCGCGTAGGGCTCGACGACGGACGCGCCGTGATGGGCACCGGCGGTTCGTCGAGTGGTGCCGGCACCAACGTGTCGTTCTGGGCCGGGAATGTGGGCACCGAAACGTCGGGCTCCATTCTGTCGCCCTCGCACGCCAACATGCTGGTAGGCATCAAGCCCACCGTGGGGCGCATCAGCCGGTACGGCGTGATTCCCATTACCGCCGACCAGGACACCCCCGGCCCCATGACGCGCACGGTGGCCGATGCCGCGATCATGCTGGGCGCCATGGAAGGGGCCGCCCCCGATCCCAATGATGCCGCCACCAAGGTGTGTACGCCGCCGGCCAACCGTGACTACACCCCGTTCCTCAAGGCCGACGCGCTCAAGGGCGCGCGCATTGGCATTCCGCGCGCGTTCTTCTACGACACCATCACCTCGGGCGGCAGCAGCACGCCACGCGGTGGTCTCACCGCCGCGCAACGCACCGTGATGACCGAAGTGATTGCCGTGCTCACGGCGCAGGGCGCCACCATTGTGGATCCGGTGGTGATTCCCAGCATCAGCGCCAAGAACGCCGACGACAACTTGCTCGACTGGAACCCGTGCAGTGGGCTCGAACAGGCCCGCGGACGTGATGCGAATTGCTCGGTGGTGCTCAAGTACGGCATGAAGCGGGACTTCAACATCTGGGTGGCCTCACTTGGGAGCAAAGCGCCACTCACGTCGTTGACCGCGTTACGGCAGTGGAACATTGCCCATCAGCGCGCGGGCGCCATCAAGTATGGCCAGGCGCAGCTGGATATCTCCGACGAGATCGATGTGCGCCTCGATCGCGAGCGCTACGACGCCGACCGTCGCAAGGATCTGCGGCTCACTGCCGACCAGGGCATTGATGCCGTCATGAAGAACGCACAGCTCGATGCGCTGCTCTTTCCCGGCGTGAGCAGTGCAAACATTGCAGCGCGTCCCGGCTACCCGAGCATCACGGTGCCGTACGCGCTATTGCCCGTGACCGCGCCGGCGTCGCAGCCGTTCCCGGCGGGCTTTGATCCCAAGCCGGCGCCATTTGGTATTTCGTTCACGGCCGGGGCGTGCGCTGAGCCCAAGCTCATTGCCCTCGCTTACGCCTTTGAGCAGGCCACGAAGAAGCGGCAGGCTCCGGCCGGGTTCCCGTGAAAGGGTGACCATGAACGACCGCCAGCGACCAGCGGGCAATTAACGGCTGGCCGGCGTGCTCGTCCAACATGATGTCGGTGCTGGCCTCACAGGAGCGGCACCGGGTACCATTGAGAAGAACCTCTTTCAGGAGTACTCCATGCGACATCTCACACGGACGTCGGCCTTGGTTGCCGCCATGGTGTTGACCGCGGCCACGGCCCAGGCGCAGGGGGCTGCCGGAGCCGCCGGTCGAGCGGCCGGACAGGAGCGGCGCGCCGCCGCGCAGGAACGTCGCGCCGACGCGCGCGAAAACCTCGGGCAGAAGCTCAAGGACATGACCCCCGAGGAGCGCAAAGCAGCGCTCGCGCAGGCCAAGGAACGCCGTGAGGAACGGCGCGAAGAGCGCCTTGAAAACGCCACGCCGGAGCAGCGTGCGTGGGCCCAGGCAATGGCCGCCGAGGGCAAGCGCATTCAGGAAGGCGTCAAGGCCGGGACCCTCACACGGGAGACCGCCGCCGCGCAGCTCAAGGCGTGGCGTGAAGCGAATCCGCGTCCCAAGGGGAACGGCGGCTTCTGATCGCTCGGCTTGTAACCTTCTCGCTGGCGCTGCCGGCCTTGATGGCCTGCGCGTGGACCAAGGTTCACGCGCAGGCCGCCGGTGATTCCGTTCGCACCGCTCCACCACGCTCCGCACCAGGTGCGATAGACCGTGGATTGGCCACACGCACTCGGCAAACGCTTACCGTCTCCGGCACCGAACGCCGGTATCGCATAGGCGCGGTTGATGTGCAGGAACGCGCCGCGCCGATGACGTGGCGGCTGGTATCGCCGCGAGTCGCGGCCCGCGTGAGTGGCATACCCGTATCACTCGATGCGGCGGACGCACAGGTGCAAGGCGTAACGCCTATTCGCGCCCGCCTTGATTTCATACTCCGTGCCGGGGACACCCTTAGCGTGTACGGGCGCCGAGGCAGCACGCCGCGCACGCTCAACAGCGTCGAGGCCAGTGCACTGGGGGCTGCCGGCACGTCTGTGCTTGATCTCTCCAGCCTGTCGATGGGCCTTGCTTCGCAGGTCGGAGTGCGCGGCAAGTGGTCGTTGCCTGTTGGCAGCGTGGTACTCGGCGTGAGTGCGGCTGCTGAGCGTGACTTGCCGCCTCCCGCCACCGGTGTGGTGTTCTGGCAGGGAACCACAGTGCGTGGTGGTGCGAGCGTGACAGGGCTTGTGGGCGAGCAGACGCTCACCGTAAGCGCTGATATCAGCAGCAGCCAGGCCGACTCTTTAGGCGGCCGCAACCAGTTTCCGGGCGGCGGCGCATTCACACTGGGCGCGTCCAGCAGCGGTGCGGTCAACGAGGCGGGGACCGTCTGGTTTTCCGGTGACGTGTTTTACGTGCGCCCCTTTGGCAACGACCGCAACGATCAACCCACGCGTCTCATTCCGCAGGGAAGCTTTGGCGGCGTGAGCGGCCTGCTGTTGCTGGAGAGCGGCACGTTGACGTGGACGCCTACCGTGTCGCTGTTGCGCGAGTCGAGTGCGGCGTCGGTGACCACCGTGCAGCAGGGCACCCTGCCCTCGCGCACTTCGCTGCGGGGCAGCGCGTGGAGTGTGGCGGCCGGGCTGAGTGTGGATCTGCCGCTGGGGGCCTCAGTAACCGTCTCCCCCGAAGTGGGGGCGGTGAGCGGTACGGTGAGTTCATCGCTGGCGCAAACCAACGGCCGAATTGTTGGACGACGCGGACGCGTGGTGAACGTGACCAACACCAGTGCGTTTAATGACGCGGTGCGCGGCTGGTGGGGTGGGCTGTCGCTCAGCGTGCGCTACTGACCAGTATCGCTTCCGCGATTAGCGAGTAGGCTGCGGATTGGCTCGACCGGTGAGCAACGCGCCCACGCCACTGGAATAGGCGGGGGCCTTCTCCACCGGTACCCACGGCGTCGTGGGCCACCAGCGTACCGGCGCGCCGACTGTGGCCGGTTCTACCATCTCGCCCGGGCGGGGCGAGGCCACGCGTACCCCGGCGCGCTGCGCGGCCACGAGCACCCGCTCCATGGGTTCGGTCCAGCCGTGCAGCGCGAGGTCAAACATGCCCCAGTGCACCGGGAGCATGACCGCTCCCCGCACAAGTTGATGGGCCAGCACCGCCTGCTCGGGCCCCAGATGCACATCGGCCCAGAGCGCGTCGTAGGCGCCGGCCTCGATCATCGTGAGGTCGAACGGGCCGATTTTCTCGCCAATGGCGGTGAATTGGTCGTGTAGCGCCGTGTCGCCGCTGTAGAACACCCGGTGTGCGGGGCCGGAAATGGCCCATCCAGCCCACAACGTGCGTCCGGCATCCCCAAGGCCACGTCCGGAAAATGACGCGCTGGCGTGGCCGTGACGGTGAGCCCCTGCACCACCGTGTTGCCCCACCAGTCGAGTTCGGTAATCTGGCCCGCGGCGACGCCCCACGACTCCAGGTGCGCCCCAACCCCCAGCGGCACCACCCACCGCACGCCGCGGGCAGCGAGCGCTTTGACGGTGGACACATCGAGGTGGTCGTAGTGATCGTGCGAAATGATCACGGCGTCCACTGCGGGCAACTCGGCCAGCGGCAACAGCGGCGCGTAGAACCGCTGCGGGCCCATGAACGAAAACGGCGACGCCCGTTCACCCCACACCGGGTCGATGAGCACGCGGCGGCCATCGATCTCCAGCAGCAACGTGGAGTGACCCAGCCACGTGACGCGCAACCCTGACGCCGGGGCGGTGGTGTAGTCGGCGGCGCGGCGCACTTGCACCGGCACCGGCGTGGCAGGCGAGCGGTAGTCCGACCCGCCAAAGGCGAACGCCGAAATCGCGCGCAGCAGCGGCCCATCCTGCCGCGCCAGCACATTGCGAAACTGTCCGTCGCGCCATTGCGGGGACTGGGCAATGCGAGCCTGCCGTACTCCACTGGGCACCTCGCCCAGTGCCGGGCGTGCCAGCAGCCAGAGTGAGGTTGCAGCAGTGGCGAGCAGCGCCGCCAGGACGGCGACAGCGATGGCGATGCTCCGGATCAGACGGCGCGATCGTGGACGGTTTACGGCGGCGGCACGACGCATCAGAAGTGATGCGGTCAGTTACGGCGTCGCCACCGACATCGCAAAGGGCGCCGACAGTTTCGATTCACCCCACGACAGCTCAATGGCGCCGTGCGTTGCATCGATCGTGCGCACCGTAAAGGTGAGTTCCTCGGTGTGCCCCGCTGCCGCGGTGAATTGCACCGGCACGCGCCCCACGTCTTTCGCCGCCGAGTACTCCGTGCCCCATTGGCCGGTCTGCCTGTTCACAATGAGCACGGCGCCGGTGCGCGTGTGCTGCACGTATAGCGTGTAGCTGCCGGCAGGAAGCGTCAACGAACCGAGCGTGATCGTGCGCGACGTGAACAGGTGAGTGGCCTCGTTCGCGCCGGCGCGCCAGATGCTGTCGTACGGAACGAGCGACCCGCCCCACACCGTGCGGCCGCGCACTGAGGGACGGCCGTAGTCCACGAGCACCAGCCCGCCACGCGCGAATGCGCCGCGGGCGACATCGCGGCCGGAGAGCCCGCCCGTGGGCTTGAACGTGCGCGCAAGCGCATCAAGGTCCAGGGTCTTCGTCGAACGTTTGGCCACGACCTTGTTGGCCGCCAGTGAGCCGTCCACTACCTGCAGGCGGTCGTTGCTATCGAAACGCATCACCATGGCCGCCGCAGCACCGCGCAGACGGAGCGAGTCGCCGGCCATTGTCGAGAACCCGGTAAACCCGAGGTTTCCGTTGGGACCGAGCGCGGGCAGTGAGTCAGTGGACACACCGGCACGGCGCAATGCCGCGGTCACCTCGCTTGGCCCATGGACAAGCGGAAGGAAGGTGATCATTGCCTGACGCGCCGCATACGCACGACGCACGGTGCTGTCGGCAAAAACCAATTCCCGCACGACGGAGTCAGGGGTGACCGTGAAGCGCGTTTCACGCGCTATGCCGGGTATGGGCGAGCCGTTCGCATCGGTCACCTTAAGCGTGGCGTTTTCCGGTCGTCCGCTCTTGTTCACCGCGAGCGCGTATCGGAACCGCATGACCGAAGTCGGCATGCGGTACACCGTTTCTCCGGTGACCCCGGAAGCGGTCCGGGTGTACTGCTCGACAGCAAGGGTATCCGTGCCGAGCCGGTAGACGAACGACGCGGGCTGCGCAGTGAGCGTCGGCGCAGCGAACAGCGCGAACAACGTCAGCCGCGCCGCCCAGCTCATTTCTTCTCCATCGCATCCCGGACGTCGAGCAGGATCTCGAAGTACAGCTGCTCGCGGCGGTACGAAAAGTCGAGCGCGGCCATCTGCGCCGGATCGCCGGTTTCCTTGGCGCGATCGAACGCTTCGCGGTACATCTCTTCGAGGTTGGTCAGGATCCGTTCACGGCTACGCGACATACGAAGGGCCTCGAGGGCTTTGAAGGTCAGGCGGGGCACGACATCATCCCGGGTCTCGACACTTTCTTCCGTATCGAAGAACTTCGTCAGCCGCTCGAGTACAAGGCGGCGTCCGCGATCGGGAAGGTTCACAGGAGACAGGGAAGGACGACGGTGTGAAGCGCCAGGAGATTTTTGCCCGCGACGGGTACCGCTGTGCCTACTGCGGTCTCGTGCACGAACCCGATGCCCTGAGCGTAGACCACGTGCAACCCCGGATGCGGGGCGGCGATGGGTCTCCCGGCAACCTAGTAACGGCGTGCAGGGGCTGCAACACGATCAAGGGGGGTCGCCCGCTGGCCGCCTTCCTGGCCGAGGAGCCGGAGCGCCGCCGGAACTTCTTTGCCCTGGCGCGGTATGTATGGCCACGGCATTTGAAAGCGGTGGCGGAGGAGCTCGCGCGCCGGGGTGTGATAGACGCCCCAACGGAGCTCGTGGAGGGGATCCGGGGGCTGCGCAGCTCCGAGGCCATCGCTAAATTGCTGCAGCAGCAAGAAGGGCAACAAGACAACTCAGACTCCGAAGGGGAGTAGCCACGCGGGCGGTCCGGAAACGGCCACCGTTCGTGCGGCCGGATCGTCAAGACTGTCGCGGCAACGCGGCACGGTCCGGTCGGGTGATGTTCCATCAGGCGAGACCTTCACACGGTGACCCGCAGCCCGCTCAGCAGGCTGCGGCAAGCGCCGTGCGATGGCTCGTCTTTTTTGTGTCGTACCCCAGCACACTCAGCAGACTACGAGAGATAGAACGCGATGAACAACATCAAGGTGTTTGTGCTCATGGCCGGCCTCACGGGGCTGGTGATGGCCATTGGGCAGTGGCTTGGCGGCGGCACCGGCGCCATCATGGGGCTCCTCATGGCCGCCGGCATGAACCTGTTCATGTACTGGGGCTCTTCCAGCATGGTGCTGCGGTCGTACGGCGCCAAGGTGGTGTCCGCCCAGGACGCCCCCGACCTGTACGCCATGGTGGACCGTCTGCGTCAGCGGGCCGGGCTGCCCATGCCCGTGGTGGCCATTGCGCCGCACGATCAGCCCAACGCGTTTGCCACCGGCCGTAACCCGGAGAACTCGGTGGTGTGCGTGACCGAGGGGCTCATGCGCATGATGAACCGCGAGGAGTTGGAGGGGGTCATTGCCCACGAGCTCGCGCACATCAAGAACCGCGACATGCTGCTGCAAACCATCGCCGCCACGATGGCCGGCGCCATTGGCAACATCGCCCAGTTCGCGATGTTCTTTGGCGGCGGCGATGACGAGGACAGCGTGAACCCGGTGGCAGCCATTGCCATCATGATCATCGGCCCCATCATCGGCATGATGATTCAGTTCGCCATCAGCCGGCAGCGCGAGTTCAAGGCCGATGCGGTGGGCGCGGAAATCAGCGGCCGTCCGTTGGCGCTGGCCAGTGCGCTGGGGCGCCTGGAAATGAGTGCACGCCGCATTCCCATGCAGGTGTCACCCAGCTCAGCGTCGCTGGCCATTGTGAATCCGCTGGCCGCCTTCAGCATGCGGGGCGTGAGCAAGTGGTTCAGCACGCACCCGCCTACTGAAGAGCGTGTGGCCGCGCTGCAGCAGCTGGCGACACAAGGCTAATCGGTTGACGGAAAGTCAGTAGGCGCGGGAGCGCCGAGTCGGTGGAAGACATGTTCTTCCACCACTCGGCCTTCCTTGAGGTGTTCGACCACAATGCGCTCCATCAATTCGACCGTGACGCCGTGATACCACACCCCCTCCGGGTAGACGGCCACAATGGTGCCGCCCGAACAAACGCCGAGGCAGGGCGCTTCACTGCGCTTCACGCGGGTGGGGCCGAAGAGCAGGCCATGGCGCTGCAGCAACGAGGCCAGCTTGGCGTAGACGGCTCGTCCGCCTCGATTTTCCGTGCAAAAGCCCCCCGTGCACACGAGCACGTGTCGGGAGTACGGCTCCATCTCCGGCATACCAGCCACCCTGCAACTCCTTCGCTACTCGGACGTGGGCGGTTTTGGCGGCCGACCGGCCGCATTCTGCGCCGCCCGCTCGCGCATCAGGAGATAGATGCCGCGCATGGCGAACATCGTTCCCATGAGCGACACCGCGATGCCGCGATTCCCCATGTGCTGGAGCCAGCGAGCCGCCGCCGAGCTCATGAGGAACCCGCCCCCGGCGTACACCAGCCCCTTGAGCTGGGTGCTGTTCCATTTGCCTGAACGGGAGTGCAGCCATGCCGAACCCAGAAGCCAGGCCCCGCCCGTTCCTACCACGGCCGATGCAACGGTGTCGCGGTCCAAGTCCATTGTGCGCCCGGAGGAGGAGGCCTGCGAAGACGGGAAATATGGCGTGACCGGTCCCGGCGCGCCCGTCAGGCGGTGCGTTTGATCAGCGCCAGCACCAACTCCACGACAATGAGCCCCACAATCGCGATTTCCAGCGTTTCGCTACGCGCCGCCTGTGCCTCCCCGTTGAGCATGGCGTAGGTGTCGCGAAGGATGGCCAGCTTGCGATCAATACCGGCGCGCCACGCCTTGCCTCGAAAGAGCTCGAGCGCCGCCGAATACACGCGGGCCAAATACACGTCGTCCGTGACTTTGAGGGCGTTCTCCACCCGCTCCACCAGCTCGGTGGAATCGGCGACCTGTCCCTGCAACCGCTGCAGCAGGGCGGCAAACCGGCGACCGGGAAATACGGCGTGGCGGGCGCGCGCCACTTCGATGTCGTCGTACAACTTTGGCAGCTCGGCATCGAGCAGCGCGTCGTAGTAACGCAGTTCCAGCAGCTGCGCGTTGGCAAACTCCAGAATGTATTGCAGGTCGGTGTCGTGTTCCCCCGGCTCCACCACCAGAGCGTTTTCCCAGGTAAGCAACGCCAGGTCGTCGCCGTAGTAGCTGAAACGATGTGGCAGCAATTCCTTACGCGCTTCGGCGCTGAGCGGTCGCGTTTCGTTGAGCAGCAGGGGCACCACATCCAACTCGGCCAACTGCTCGGCATTCAAAGCGGTCCCGTCGTCCGACGTACAGCGCGACACGCGAAACACCGTGTAGTCTTCATGCACGGCGGCAATAGCCGGACGTTCCACCGCGGGGGCAATGCGCTCCGTGAGCAGCCGCAGGTGGTGGCTGGTAATGGCGGAAATGCCGGGGTGGTGTTCGAGACGCTGGCCGAACTCGGTAAAGGCCTCCCACGTGCACGGGCTGGGGGCGCGGATCTTTACGCGCAGCGAAATCACCCCAAAGTCGAAGATGCGGGCCGAGAGTTCGACTTCGTGGGGCTGCTCCTCGATCAGCAGCGATTCGGCGCCGAGCAGCACCGTGACCGGCGGATTGGAGATCTGCAGCGCCTGCCCTTCGCCGCGCACCGGGCGCACCCGTTCCGGACCGCTGGTGGAGAGCAGATCGAGGGCACGGTCGAGACTGATGGCGTAGCCGACGTCGAAAAGTCGATAGGCGATGGCGGAGCCGGTGTGGACCTGTGGCATACCTGAAACTACCGCCCAATTGCATTCGTGGCCGCACGCCTTAGCGTTGAGATATGACACCAGTTGCCATTCTGCCGGGACTCCCGGACCCGACCATCGTAGCCAAGGGCTACGCCCATCCCGAGCGCCTCGTTAGCACCGACTGGGTGGCGGCCAATCTGAACACCCCATCAGTTCGGTTACTTGAGTGCAACGAAGACGTGCTGCTGTACGACGTGGAGCACATTCCCGGCGCGCAGAAACTCGACTGGCACATTGACCTCAACGATCAGGTGGAGCGCGATTACCTCGACCGCGCCGGCTTTGAGGCATTGCTGCGCCGATTGGGCGTCGATGACACGACGACGGTGGTGTTCTACGGGGACAAGAACAACTGGTGGGCCACCTATGCGTTCTGGGTGTTTCAGCTGTTCGGGTTCGACAACGCCGTGGTGCTCGATGGCGGCCGGGCCAAGTGGCTGGCCGAAGCGCGAGTGACCACGGACGTTCGACCGTCGTATGCCCCCTCGGCGTATGTGGCGCGCGAGCGCGATGATTCGCTCATCCGGGCGTATCTGGCGGATACCCGGGCGCACATGGAGGCCGGGCTGCCCATGGTGGATGTGCGGTCGCCGCAGGAGTACACGGGTGAAAAGCTGCACATGCCCGATTATCCGCAGGAAGGCACGTTACGCGGCGGTCATATTCCCGGGGCGCGCAGCATGCCCTGGGCCAAGGCCGCCGAGGCCGACGGGTCGTTCAAGAGCGCCGAGGCGCTGCGAGGGTTATATCAGGGTGAGCTGGGGCTGTCCGCGTCGGATACCGTTGTGACGTACTGCCGGATTGGTGAGCGCTCAAGCCATACGTGGTTTGTCCTCACGTATCTGCTGGGATTCACCAACGTGCGCAACTACGACGGTTCGTGGACGGAGTGGGGGAACGCGGTGCGGGCGCCTATACGCAGGGGAGAGCAGCCATGAGGGCCTCAACATGAGCAACGAATCACTGAAGGACACGTCGTTCACCATGCCGGTGCAGGGCAAGCCCCCGGCCAAGGTGCAGGTGACATGGGACGGTGACCATCGCTTTGATGGTCGCCGCGCGAGCGGTGGGCCGAGTATTCGCATGGACGCGAGTGGCGTAACGGGCCCGTCACCGGTGGACACGTTGCTCAGCGCACTGGCCGGCTGCACCGGCGTCGATGTCGTCGACATCCTGGCCAAGCGTCGCACGCCGATCTCCGCGCTCAGCGTGGATGTCGAAGGCGAGCGCTTTGCCGGCGTGCCGGGGCGCCTGACCAAGGTGCATTTGGCGTATCGCATTGTCGGCGCCGACGTGGAGCGTGTGCACGCCGAGCGGGCGATTGAGCTGGCGGTGACGAAGTACTGCTCGGTGCGCGACAGTCTCGATCCGAACTTGCCGGTGACGTGGAGTTTGGAGTTGAATGGGGCTGCGGTTTAACCGCTACTTGATCAACCAAATCCGCTGATTCGTGGGGTAGAGCCACTCTACTCCACGGTCGGTCACGAGGGCGTCGTCTTCGAGGGGAATACGCACCTTGGCACCGCCCCAGTCGGGGTTGGGGGTCCACGCAAACAGTTCAATCGAAAACGGATTGAACGGCTTGATGTTGAAGGTCATCTGCCGCGGGTTGAACCAGGCGATACTGGGGCCGCTGCCGTGGCCACGATCGCCCACGCTGTGGCAGCCGATGTTCACCTCGACCTTGTCGTCGGTACCGACTTCGTTGAAGGTGCCCTGCATGCGGAATCCACCCTTGGTGATCTCCGCACGGAGCTGCTCCACCATGGCGCCCGCTGTTGGACCGGGCTTGATGGTGCGGTGAATGATCTCGCGTACCTTCAGCGCGTTATCAAACGCGGTCTGAATGCCCTTGGGCGCGGCGGTCTCACCGGGCTTGAGCACGTAGGCCATACGCTTCACATCGGTCCACGTGTTCAGATAGCCCACACCCCAGTCAATTATGAGCAGGTCGCCGCGCTGAATGATGCGGCCATTGCTGGTCGCCTCAATGCCCTTGGGGCCGGTGATATACACACTCGGCATATCGAAGCTCGAGCCCAGCCCGCGCTGCTGCAGCTGGTCCATCATCCACCACGCCACATCTTCCAGCGTGGTCACGCCTGGCGTGATGACTTCGTTGCTGAGCGCACGTTCGGCGATGCGCCGTGAGAGCTCACCGGCCTCGCCGAGTGCCACCACCTGCGAGATGGGGAACCCCGAGCGATAGTCGCTCACCACCTTTTCGCTGCTCACCAGACGTGACGCGAGATCGGGGCCAATCTCTTTCACGAGGCGATCGTATGATGTTTTGGACAACCCGTCGGCGGCGCCCACCTCTTCCGACATGTTGATGGCAATGCGCTTGGGATTGCGCTCGGTGATGAACGCCTTGAGGTTGGCCAGCGCCAACACCCGGTCGTACACCTTGCACCCTTCCAGCATGCCACCACTGGCACCAATCGCAATGCGCTCAATGCGGTCACCACCACGATCGGTGAAGATGTAGTAGCCCACACTCCCCACGTAGCCGCGCCCGAAGTCTTCGTACATCGGGTCGAACTGATTCTCCTTCTGCATCGTGATCCACATATCCACGCCGTTGTCGCGCAGGGCGCCAGGCAGGATCTTGTCGAACTTGTCACGACGAATCTGACAGAGCCGTTCCCACCGGACCTTGGCGGGCTCCGCGGCGGCCTGAGCGTGGACGAGCACTGGGGCGCAGAGCGCGGCAAAGACGAGGGCAAGTGAGGGTCGCATGCTCGGGAAGATGCCTGTGGACCCGCCCGGCGCAAGGACCCTCTAACTGCGGCGAGAGGGGCGGGACGGAGAGGTCTGAGGTCGGACTTTCGAGGTGCGATGGATATCGAGTGTGAGAGGCCAGATAAAAGCGAGCTGAGAAGTCCGAGTGCTGGCGTCTGCTCGTATGTGCCCCTCACGGGCCTTGGGTAACCACGGGGACGGCCGCTGTTCCAGCGGCGTCCGTGGGGGGCACATTCGTGCGGAGGCCACTACTCGCAGCTCTCACTGTCGTCGTTATCTCGACCCTCTCACATTCGATATCCATCGCACCTCGATAGTCCGACCTCGGACCTCCCCGTCCCATTTCTGAGAGCGGTCGTCTCACTTCTGGCGCGAGACTATGGCATCAGTTGGCGATGCTGCCCTGCGCCATGCGGTCGAGCACGGAGCTGACGAGTGCCCGCACTACTTCGGGGCGATTGGGTTGCACGTGTGGGCCCGCCATCCACACCATCGACTTGGGCTGTTCCGCCGCGGCGTACAGCGCGTCAACGGCCGTCCGCGGCAATCGCTCATCGTTGGCGGCATTGATCATCGCAAACGGGCGTGGGGCAATACGGGCCACCCACTTTTCCGGTGTGAGGTAATGCCCGCCCACAATAACGTCGGCGAGCGTACCAGCCAGCGGCGCGAAGACCGCCGGCATGGATTCGCGCGCATTGTGCGCGAGGAGCTCTCTCGTTCGACCGGCACCATGCACACTCCACACATGCGTGATGCGCCTATCCAGCGCCGCGGCGACCGTCATGAACGGAGTGCCCAGGCTTGCCCCAACGCCATGCACTTCGCGCGTATCTACCCACGGTTGCGTCAGCAGCCAATCCAGCGCCAGCTGAATGGCCGGGGGCGTGTCATGGATAGCCTGACGAATATCTGGCGCCCACTTGAAGATCTCGAGGCCCTTCATGCGATGCGGGCCGGTATAGGGGTACGACATGGCCACCACCACACGCCCGCGCGTATCGGGAATGAGCCGCGCTGCATCGCGCCCGGTGGCGTGCCCGCCGAGTATCAGCACCAACGGCGACGCCCCTTCGGCCAGAGGGCGCTTGATGAGCATAGGGACCGTGATGCCGCTGCTCGACGTGACGGTCACCGCCTCAATGAGGTGCCCCTCCTCCACCGACGCGCTGTCGCGCTCCACGCGAGCCACGGTGCCCCGTCGCTGCTGGAACGCACCGGTTGGATCATCAAAGCGCAGAGCCAATCCGAACCCGCCCATGCCAGCCGCGCAGACGAGGGCCAGCCCGGTCGCCCCACGCCCCCACGGTCCCAATTTCCCCGCCATTTGCTCTCCTTGGAACACAGACACCGGCAATACGCACGGACCGACAAGAAGTTCCTTGAAGGTAGATGGAAGAGGGCGTGACGGCGGGGTGCCGAAGTGAGACGAAGGTGTCTGAAGTCGGACTATCGAAATGTGATGGATATCGAGTGTGAGAGTGTCGAGATAACTACGACGATGAGAGGTGCGAGTGCTGGCCTCCGCACGAATGTGCCCCACACGGACGCCGCTGGAACAGCGGCCGTCCCCGTGGTTACCCAAGGCCCGTGGGGGGCACATACGAGCAGACGCCAGCACTCGGACTTCTCAATTCGCTTTAGTCGGGCCTCTCACACTCGATATCCATCGCACCTCGATAGTCCGACCTCGAACCTCGGCCTCTCACATCTGAGGGCGGCCGTCTCAGTCTCGCTGTCCGAGTCGCCGCTCAAGCCAGGCGATTGCGGCGGGCTCTCGAGTTTGCGCCAGCGCCGTTACGGCGGTCCGGCGCAGTTCCCGGTCGGGGAGTGTTTCGGCCAGCTTCTGCAGTGCCGGCACGGCTTCGTCTTTGGGCCGACGGGCAATGGCCATGATGGCAGCGCGCCGCACGTCGCGGTCGCCGGCCTCGTACGCAATGGAGTCGAGCGAGGCGGCAACCCGTTCGCCGACGAGTTCGCCCAGCCAGTGTACCGCGTTGCTGCGCACCTCCTGCGAGCGGGAGTCGTCGCGCGCGATTCTGAGTACCGCAGCGCCGGCATCGATGGAATCGCCCACCGTGGCAGCCTGCAGCGCACTCCGCGCCACCTTGTCCGATCCATGCTCGGCAACCGACAGCAGCCAGCCCCCGGCCTCACGGGCCGACAGGGCGCCAAGGTCGGTCACGCCGGTGTCGGCGCGCCACTTGCCGCCCACATACAACCGGATGGCTTTGGTGTCCCCCTCTTCGCGCTGTACCACTACCCGCACCGGACCGCGATCGCAGGTGGTTTCCACCTCACGGTTGGCCACGGCCCCGCTCCACATGCCGTTGAAGGTGCCGCTGCGCCCATCGCGACTGCGATACCAGTTGGCGCCGTTGCCGCACACGCCTTCACCCGCGGCGTACGTAAAGCGCACGGTGCCGGTGCGCACCGCATTCACGCGCGCCTCAATGCCTTGCGCTTCTAGCCCCTGGGCACCCCACAGGGTGGCGCTCACCACGAGGGTGAGCGCCGAGCGTTGGAGCGTGGGGATCATTTGTTGATGATGTCCTGGAGCAGCGCGATGGCGCGCGGATCCTTGGTGCGGGAGAGGTAGCTCACCGCGCTGCGACGCAGCTCCGCATTCTTCTCGTTCTTCGCGACATCGAGCAGCTTGTCGATGCCGGCGTTGTCGCGCAGGGAGACGAGGGATGAGAGGGCCTGACGGCGCAGCTCCCCTTCGTCCACCTTGTCATAGATCTGCGAGAGCGAGGCCGCGATGATGGCGCCATTGGGCCGACCCGCCGCATCGGCTGAGGCACTGCTGCCGGCCGCTGGTGCCATGACCGTAACGCCGGCACTATTCCGTGTTTGCGCCACGACCCGCGGGGCCCAGTTGCTGAAGCCTCCGCCGGACGCGATGTAGGAGATGGCCGTGCGCCGAATTTCCAGCGTTTCCCGTCCATCAAGTGCAATACTCTGCAGCATCGCGCGTGAGTCATCGGAACGGGTCGCCACCACCGCACGCAGTACCTGCTGCTTGAACGGCACGCTGTTGGCTTTGCCGTACAGATCCTTCAGGAACGGCAGGCGATCAGATCCTGAAGTCGAGCGACTGACATACCACATCAGCGCTTCGCCACGCAATTCGTCCGACGTGCGACTGTCCATCGTGATTTCACGCAGGGTCGCCACCGCCCGCTCCGACCTGGAGCGCGACAGCGCGTACACGGCGCGTTTGCGCAACTCGAGGTCACTCCCGTCCTTAGCCAGATCGATGAGCATATCCACCGCTTCATCGGTGGGCACGTTGGCCAACCAGAACACCGCCTGTTCGCGTACTTCCTTGTCAGGATCGTTCTTGGCCGCCTGCACCAGCAGCGAGGCCGCTTCCGGCTGCTTCTGGCGCGCCACCATCCACACCGCGGTGCGACGCAGCGCCTGGGTGCAGGGCTCGCGACGGGCCAGCACCTTTTTTAGGATGGGCATGGCCTGCTCAGGCGCCATCTGCGAGAGCGCGTTCAACGCTTCAATGCGTTCGTCCTCTTCGGCGCGGGGGCAGCCGTCGTCGGCCGCCCGCTGGGCCCGACCGGCAATGGTGGTGGCCATCTGTTCATCACCGCGACGGGCCAGCATGCCACTGATGCGCGCGCTGAGAGCGGCGGCATCACCACGCGTCGCGGCACGAGGATAATCGCGCTGCTGCAGGCCAAGCGCGTCCTGCGCTAAACGCAGGTTGGTCTCACCACCCTGTCGCTGCAGCGCGAACGCTTCCCAGTAGGGCGCGTCGGACGCGTAGCTGCTTTTCGGATACTTCTGCCGAATTTCCTTGAAGAGTTCAGCGGCTCGGCTGTAGCTGTTGCCGGAGAGCGCCTTGCGCGCATCGCGGTACAACGAGTCGGCGGGATCCTGTGCATCCCACGGCGCCGGGGCTTCCGTGCGATAGCCACTGCGCCATGACGCCGAGCGCCCGTCGCCCGCCAGACTGGCCAGCGCTTGTCCGCGCGCGGCCAGTTCGACCATGTCCGTGGTGTTGAGCGCCGCCAGCTCGCGGGCCAGTTCCGCCGACGCCGCCCTCATGACGTCTCCACTCATGGTCATCGCCACATCGGCCCGCGCCAACTCGCCCGCCTGCATGGCGGCCATGGGGGCCAGAGCGCGAGCCATCTCCACGCCTGCCCGGGCCATTTCGAGACTTGCCCGGGACATGTCGAGCTGGTCGAGCCCAAACGCCATTGGCGCGGTGGCGGGCGCGGGTGCCGCTGGCGCAGGCGGGGCCGCCGGTGCGGGCGCTGGGACAGGCACCGGGCGTGGCGCGCGTGGCGGCTGCGCCGACAACGCAGAGCCAACCAGCCAGGGCAGAACCAGTGCGAGGGTGCGATTCACCTGTTGCATGGACATCAGTCTCCTCCGTAAATGGCGCCGTCGGCAGCAGACGAAGCCGTGACCAACGCGTTCACGCGCGTCAGCAGATTGGTTTCGCGCAAGGTTTCGCGCGGGGCGTTTTGTGTTTCCGGTGCGGTGGAGCGCGCCTGGATGACCTGCAACAACACCAGCTCAAGGTCCTGCAACAGCCGACGCGTGCGTTCATCGCGCAGCTGCGGTTGATCGAGTAACAGGCGGGTCGTGGTAAGCAGCTCTTTGGCCAACGGGCCCAGTGCGGCTTCGCCCCGACCAGCGGGGGAATCGTCGCGCACCGACGTAAGCAGCGTCACGGTGCGTACGAGATGTTCCTGCATCGCGACGCGCGCCGGGTCGGTGTTGAACATCGCCAACGCTTCTCCTGCCCGCGCCGCGCTATCGGCCGCCGCAGTAGCAGAGGGCACCGCCGATGGCACGACATAGCGTCCGATACCAACACCCGCGACCAGCACAGCAGCCGCCGCAGCGATCTGTCGCGTATACCGCGAGAAACCCGGGCGACGCGATGCCGTAACCGCTGCCGGCACGACGATAGCGGTCTCGGCTTCTTCCCGACGCGCCCGTTGAATGCGTGCCCACATCATGTCGCGCGGCACCTCGACGGTCTCGTCAAGTTCGTCGGCGGCGTTGCGGACGAGCGCAAGCATCCACGGATCGAGCGGCGCATGGGGCACGCCGTCGTCCTCGTTGTGTGGGGGCTGATTGGTGGGGCTGGTCATGCGGACTCCTTGCCGAGGCACAACGCGTTGGTTGGCGCAAACGCCGCCAACGCATTGCGCAACTTCTCGCGGGCTCTGAAGAGTTGTGACTTGCTGGTGCCAATGGCGCACCCCAGGGCGTCGCTGATCTCTTCGTGGGTAAATCCTTCCACGTCGTGCATCACGAACACGCGGCGTGTGCCTTCGGGGAGCGCGGCTATCGCGGCCTTGAGACGAGTCTTGAGGTCGGGATCACTGTGCTCGGCACCGTTGGTGGCCACGGTGGTGGCCTCTTCGAGCGGCGCGGCAAACGCTTCACGGCGTTTGTGGGTGCGCAGTCCGTTGAGGGTGACCGACACGGCGATGGCGTGGAGCCAGCTCCCCAGCGCCGCGTCGCCGCGGAACTGGTCGAGCCGATTGAACGCCCGCAGAAAGGTGTCCTGCGTCCATTCCTGGGCGAGCTCCGGGCGTCCGCACATCCGGTGGATGAGGCGATAGATCCGGTCCACGTGACGCTCATAGAACTGCCGTTCCGCCGCAGGATCGCGGGCCCGGAGCCGGGCCAGCAGTTCTGCGTCAGTCGGCGGTGCCTCGAGGGTCACCGCGCCGTCGTCGTGTCGGTGCGCATGCATGTGCGGGCTAAAGACAGCGTGGACCCGCAAAAAGGTTGCATGGGGCCCTCCTCAGATCGCGGAGGGGAGAGGTGAGACGGGAGACCGGCGAGGCGGGACGCAGACGGTGAGAGCGTTGCGAGCCCCGAGGTGCGATGGATATCGAATGTGAGCGGCCAGACAACGACGACAATGAGAAGTGCGAGTGCTGGCGTCTGCTGGTAACTGCGGGGGGCACGGCCGCTTGTCAGCGGCGTGCGGCTCGTGGCTGGGGGCGGGCGGGGGCCCGGACGGGCGAGCATCTGGCAGGGGCGATGCCGGCGCCGTCAGGCGCGCGGCCGCCCCGAAGTGGCTCGACCGTCTGGGCCCCCGCCCGCCCACAACCCCGCTACGCAGCAAGCAACGGAGCGGGTCTACCGCACCGCGTCCGACACCTTTTGGCCTTGCGGGACCACGAGGGGCTGGGCCGGGCCGGCGCCGAGTGCCTTGCCGGGCTCGCTCATGACGCGCGTGAGGAATCGCTGCCCTTCGCCAATGCGCTCTACCTCAATGGCCATGCTTTCGATGGACTGTCCCATCTGCTCCAGTCGGTCGGTGACCTCGCGCGGAATGGGCGCGATGACCGTGGCGCCGCGCTTCCAGATGCGCCGGGCGTAGGCAATGGCGATGGGGGCTAGCACAAAAAT
Organism: Gemmatimonas phototrophica; assembly: GCF_000695095.2. Classification (NCBI taxonomy): domain Bacteria; kingdom Pseudomonadati; phylum Gemmatimonadota; class Gemmatimonadia; order Gemmatimonadales; family Gemmatimonadaceae; genus Gemmatimonas; species Gemmatimonas phototrophica. The sequence goes on from NZ_CP011454.1 coordinate 3,541,573, forward strand.
TGTGAAGACGATCGGGACGGCAAAGATTTCGTCGGGTGGCCCGGACCGGGGCGGCGGCGGCGGCTCCTCCACGACAGCACCCGGCACCGAGGCCGCCTTCGATACCGCCAGATCAGCCTGATCGATCTGCTTTTCGAGCGACGAAATCCGGGCGTCCGTTTCCTTGAGGCGGGCGGCCAGACCGTCGCGGTCGGGAGCCGTGATGTCCTCCGCTTTCAGCCACCGGGCGATTTCGTTGCGCTGATCCTGCACCCGCTCCAACTGATCTCGCAGCACGTCACGCTGGGCTTCCATGCCCTTGAGGACCGCCGTGGGAGACGCGCCCTCGAGCGCCTTCAGCGCCTCGCCCGAGACGGGGAATTCACTGACCGTCGTGGGGGGAGAGGGCGGCGACGGGGGCGTGGGTTGCATGAGACGGACGGGGCTTTGGGAAAAACAGGCGAGTTACCGGATGGCCGACAGCCATCATTCCTGAACCCGTACGTTCAGCCGCAGCGTCGGTTTCGGCAACCGCCGCCCCACGCAGACTCAAGCCAGCAGCAACCGCGCGTTCTTCCAGTGAGCGCGGACCACACAAAACGCCCCGGCCACGACGGCGAGCACTTCGAGGGCCGGCGAGGGGGCGAGCGGACGGACAACGAGCAGCAGCACCATGCCGCCGGCGAACCAGGCCGCGGGCTGCCACGACCTATGGCGCCGTACGGCGTGCCCCAGACTGACCAGCCCCAGTACCAGTGCCACGGTGAGGAAAGCACCCTCCACCCACCCGGCGGCCAGTCCGGCGGCGCCCATGGCGCTAAGCGCCCCCATGAGCAGCGCCGTGGCCGCACAGTGGATGGCGCACAGCGTACTGGTGGCCATGCCGAGGCGATCGAGCCAGGGCATGGTGAGCGCGGAGCGTTCCGGGGCGACAGGGCTGCACATATCGATATGATAGTTGATTCTCATAAATTATCAAGCATCAGGCCGGCCAGGAACGTGGAAGCCCTTGAACCGTCCCTCTGATTTGACCAGATATAGAGGCTCTCGTTGAAGAGCAACGCCGAGTTCGGCGACTCCCCCCAAGGCTCCGGCCTGTGGGTGGGATCCCATTTATGAACGCGTTCACCGCCGGCAATGGTGGCGCAAGCTGCTGGAGTAACGATGGCTCAGGAAGGCATTCATCCGCCGTACCACCCCGTTGTCTTCAAGGACGCGTCCACTGGTGCCCTGGTGTTGACGCGCTCGACGATGACGAGCGAGCAGAAGATCACGCTCGACGACGGCAACACGTATCCGCTGGTCCTGCTCGAAATTACGAGCGACTCGCACCCGTTCTACACGGGCACGCAGCGCCTTATCGACACGCAGGGTCGCGTCGACAAGTTCAAGAAGCGCTACGGCCGCTAAGGCGGCACCGAAGGAGAGGCCGCCACGGCGGCTACTCATCACTCAAAACCCGAACTCACGACCCGGAACTGATCAGTTCTGGGTTCTGAGTTCGGGTTTTGAGTTTTTGGTATCTCGAGCTACCCCCCCAGCTACTCCCCGGGCGGCTCCGCTCCCGTGAGTACTGCCGTGATGGCCAGTACCGCCGCAGCTACGCACAACTCCACACCGATAATGCGATTGACGGGGACCGAGCCGCGCTGAATACGGCGACGCTGCGAGAACCCGATGGATAGCACCACGGTCACCAGGATTCCCTTCACCAGCAACAGCCTGCCGTAGTCGCTGGCGACAATGTCCGCTGGCGATACGCCCAGCAACAGGCGCGCCCCGCTGCCCATCCCCGTCAGCACACTCACTGGCGCCATGACTCCGGCGGTCCGGCTTACCGTGCGCCACGCCGCGTCGCGCAGCGCAAAACCGGGCACACGCGTGAGCAGCAACGTCCCCAGCAGCCCGCCAATCCAGGCCCCGGTGGCGGCAACATGCATGGCATCAAGCAGTCGCGCGCCAATGGGCCACTGTTCGTCGGCGGCCGCGTGCCCCAACCCACCCATGGCCACCGCCACGCCCAGGGACGCCATGAGCAAGAGCATCGACGACGACCGTCCGGTAGGCAGCACCAGCGCCACCGACGCCAACACGCTGGCCATCGTAAGCTGGGTCCACCCATGTCCCCAGGCGGTTTCGCGCAGCAACATGGGGAGATCGGCACGAGTCATTTCCAACGCGCCCATCTGCAACGTGAGCAACAGCAGCGGCGCACTCACCAGCAACAACGCGGCGAGGCGTGCCGCGAATCGCGGTGCGCCAACATCGTGTACGCTGCGCGCTCCCGCCTTCCACTCCGGGTCGAGGAAGGTGATGGTGCCACGGCCGACCGCGACCAGTGCGCCAACATAGAGCAGCACACGGGCAAGTGCGGGCCACGCCACCCACTCAGCCACTCAGGGCGCCGTCTTGACGGTGAATCCGAAGGTGCCACTCACCACGTGGCCATCCTTCGACATCGTCTTCCACGACACCGCATACCGCCCGGCCGGCAACGCCTGAGCAAACCGTGCCTCAATAGGCGCGTCGGCGGACGCCCCGCGTGTCGGCTTGGCCGTTGGTACGACGACCGCCGACGCGTTGGTCACCGTGACCTTGGTGGCGGGCAGGTCGGCCTTTTCCGTGAGCCACAACCGCACCGCGTCGGGCGACGAGGTGAGCACCGTATCCTTGGCGGGGAACGACTTCTTGAGCTTGAGGTGCGGCAACGACGTTGCCGACGATCCCGCCGACAACGCGACAACGGGAAGAGCAGCCGCCACGACGGCGACAAGGACTGAACGGAAGGGGGACATGTTCCGGGTCGTGTAGGAAACGCAGCGGCAACAGGGTACGTCAAGCGACGAGCAGCCTGTTCCCAATCTAATAGCCGGCGTTTCAGCGGGCCCGACTATCGCCGACTTCAGCTGGCCGATGCCAACCCCGTCACAAGCTCCTGCAACAGGTCTATCGGCATCCCTACGCCAATGAACAGCGCCGTCGGCTGGGCGTCGGCGTGGGGCCAGCTCTTGTCCAGCCGCACGCCGCGGCGCCCCGGCACACGATGCCACACGAACATGGGGCCTGGCTCGTTGGTGAAGCGCACCAGCCCTTTGGCTCGCACGACAGATTCCGGCAACCCGTCAACAAACCGTTCAAAGGCGGCGCGATCGACAAGCGCCGGCAGAGGAAGCGACGCACTCCCGAATGGATGTTCATGCTTCCGGCGAACTTCTCCCTCGCCCAGTGGCGCTGGAGCCGCAAAGCGCAATCCGTGCCGACCTCCGCGCGTGGCATCGTCCTGTGCCTCGTGGGCAAGGTCGCTGAGCAGCGTAGCATAGCCCGCGGCATCCACGCGCGCGGCGCGCGGGTTTGTCTCGCGCAACGACGCCTCCACCTCGGCGCGCCTGGCCTCGCTCAGCTTGTGGGTCCAGTTTAGGAACAGCTGGGTGGCCGTACTCACCTGTGCCCGCTCCAGCGCGTTGTGCCACCACCGCTTCTGCCAGCGGGCCGCATCAACGACGGTCAACTGCAGCGGGAGGGTAAAGTGGGCCAGCCTGCCGTCGGTGGTGAGATGCCCCAGCAACTCGTCGGTTTCGGTGGCGCCATTGGCCTCAATGAGCATCACGCTGCCGGGATCGGGCGGCACATCATACAGCGTTTGCAGGAGCTCGCGCAGTGAACCGCAGCAGATGCATTCGCCGTTGAGCGGCGTGACCAGCGCATCCAGTTCCCCAAGACGGGCGGCGTCAATGCGTGCGTTCTGAAAGTCATTCAGGATGATGCGCACCCGCGTGCCACGCGCAGCCAACTCCGGAATGATGTCCGTGAGGAAACGGGTCTTCCCGGCCCCCAAAAATCCGGCCATGAGCACGAGTGGCATCATGCGAAGGTCATCCTTCAGACAGCTTCAGCTCGGACAAAAATCCGCGGATGCCCAAGCGAATTACCGACGCGGCGTATAGCAGCGCCACCGTCAGCACCGCGACCAGCTGCCACGGTGTGCCGGTGGCATCGGTGGCCAGCGCCGGTTGCGACTGCGGCAACGTTGGGAGCAGCAGATTGACCAGCAGTCCAAGCGCCACTGCCGTGGCAATCATGACCGCACTGAACACCCACGCAAACCGCTTGCCGTGCATGCGCGTGAGAATGCCAATGGTTGCCACGTTGGTGGCCGGCCCCGTGAGCAGCAGCGCCAGCCCTGCGCCAGGGCTCACACCCGCAGCCACCAACACCGCCACCAATGGCGTGGATGCCGACGCGCAGATGTAGAGGGGGAGCCCAATCGCCGCAAACACCAGCACATCAAGTCCCGCCGGCAGGGTGGTAATCCACGAGCCCTCCAAGATCGGAGAGGCAATGGCCGCCACCAGCAGCCCCACGAGAATCCACGGTGCGGTGTGGTCAACCATATCGCCAAATCCCGAACGCAGCGCCTGCTGCCACTTGTCGCTCGCCGAAAGAGGCACCGGCGGCGCGTCGCCGAGCAACGGGAGGGCGCGACGTACCCGTTTGATCATCCCGCCCATGATTAGCGCCACCACCATGGCGGCCACGGCCGCCGCCACCACGCGTACAATGGCGAACTTCGTGCCGAGCAACGGCACCGAAAGCAGAATGGCATCTAGACCCAACTCCGGCGTGGCAATGAGAAACGCCACGGCCGCCGTGGTGGACGCGCCTTGCTGCACCAATTGCTGGTACAGCGGCACAACGCCACAGGAACAGATTGGCAGCGGTAATCCCACGGCCATGCCAGCCAATCCCTGCCGCAATCGCGAGCCACGGCTCATCCACGCCAACGATCCGGCCGGTAGCCATGCATGAACCACGCCCGCGGTGAGGTACGCCAGCAGCACGGCGGGAGCGCTATCCAGACACAGGGACCAGAACGTCTGCCAGGTATCGACCAACGAGATGCCGCCGTCAACGGGCGGGCGACTGAGGTGCAGCACCACCAGTAACGCCACACCGGCCAACGCTCCCACGCCGTTCATCCACCGGTACGTCGCGTCCGACTGGGCCGCACCGTGCGTGTGAGCGTGATGCGCTTCGTGCGCATGATCATGGGCATGATCATGAGCATGATCATGCGCACGCACATGCTCACCACCCTGCACATGCGGGTGTCCCGGTTCGTGCGGCTGCGCCGGATCGTGGTCGTGCGCCGGGTGCGCAATGACGTGCAGCAACGACCCACCCACCAGCGCTTCAAACAACACGGCCGCGCGTTCGGGGAGCAGGGCAAAAATGGCCGGCTCTGCCAGATACCCCACCACTGTCATGGCCGCCATCAAGGCCAACACCAGCCAGGGCACGGCGCGCGCGCGATCGCTCAACACCCACCACACCATGAGGCTCACGGGCAACTGATGCAGGACCACGCCGTACCCCAGCAGCCCTGCGCTCCCCGCCGCCGATTGCGCCAACGCGCTGCCGTCGAGCGCCGAATGAATGGCCACGCCCAACATGGCCAGGACCATCACCACGAAGTGTGTCTGACGTACGCCGTAGTGGAGCAACCGCTCCGCAATCGATGGCAAGGCAAATCCAGCAACCATGACCAGCAGCGCCACCACATCGGAGTGCGCGAGGGCGTGCGGAATAACCTCCAGCAGCACCAGCCCGCCGATGCTCACCAGCACGAAGCCGTCGATGAACGTGAGCAACGCCGGCCGCGCGCGTGACAACCGCGCGAACAATGGCCCCGAGCCAAGTAGGCCGAGGCTCGAGAACAGCAGCACATGGGTCATACGGCCGAACGCAGCAACATCAATGAAAATTGATTATCATTATGTGGAAATTCAAGGGCCCGCGGGCTCGGCGTCCGGACGCACCAGTCTGCTCCCGAGGGCGGCTACCACCGCCCACCCCACACACGCCGCCACGACGGTATCGCTCAGGTAGTGCGCCGAGGCCATAACCCGCGTGAGTCCGCACCCTGCTGCCAGGCCATAGAACACCCAGCGGGCCCGGGGGAACAGCCGCGCCAGGGCAAACGCCCCCGCCCACGCCACCAGCGCATGCGAACTCGGCAGCCCCATCCCGCGGTTGGACCAGGGAGCTTCGGCGAACGACCGGAACGCATACCCGAACGTCTCGGCGTCGGGGCGCAGTCGCCGGAACACCAGCTTCAGAATCTCCGCCGCCAGTCCCCCAAGGGCCGGCGACAGGACGAGGAAGGTCGTCCGGGCCCGTCGCGCCCCGTCATCCCGCTGGTGCAGCCAATACGCCAGTGCGAAGAGCAGCCACGTGGGGAGGAACCCCATGGAGCGCAGCAACCGCCCCCAATCCTTCTCGTACACCGTGGGGAGTCGCAACAGGCGCCAGGCCGTTTCGTCGAGCAGATGGGCAGCCACAATCGCCACCGTGCTGACCAGTAGCCAGCGGGCCCATGGCCGTGCGGTTGCCGGCGGCTCCGAAAAGGTCTCTGATGCCATGCCGGCAAATCAATCAGGAGAGGAAGGGGCACGCCACCCGCGCATCGACCCGCGCCCCCTCCCCAATGCCACCAGCCATGTCCCTATGCCATATTTGGTTCATGGAACGCAACACCCGTCAGCGCGACGCCATTCGTCAGGTTTTCGAAGAACAGCCCCGCCCCCTCGGCCCCACCGAGGTGCTTGAGTATGGGCGCGGACACGTGTCCAAGCTTGGCATCGCCACGGTGTACCGCACGATCAATTCGCTGGTAGACAGCGGCTGGCTGGTGCCGGTGGAATTGCCCGGTGAGCCACCGCGTTACGAGAAATCCGGTTCGGCGCACCACCACCACTTCCGGTGCCGGCAGTGCAGCCGGGTCTTCGAGATCCATGGCTGCCCGGGCGACCTGCGTGATCTTGCGCCCAAGGGCTTCATGCTGGAGTCGCACGAAGTGGTGCTGTACGGGCTGTGCAACACGTGCGCGGCGTAGCGGCTCGCGCCGCGCTCCTTTCCGGTCTCCTGTTCGCCGCCTGCGATTCGCGGCCAACGTTTGAGGGGATGGCAATGGATCCGCCGCGCGACATGCCGAGCGTGACATTCCGGTTGCCCGACAGCACCGCGCTGACGCTCGGACCGGAACCCGGGCGGCCGCTGGTACTCTTTTTTGGGTACACGCACTGTCCGGACGTCTGTCCCACCACGCTCGCCGACTGGAAGCGGGTCAAGGCGAAGCTTGGTGCGCGCGCGGCCGCCGTGCGGTTTGTCTTCGTGAGCGTAGACCCGGAGCGGGACACGCCGGCGGTCGCGCAGCGCTACGCCCGGCAATACGACACCAGCTTCATCGGGCTCTCGGGTGATGCGCCAACCACTGCGCGACTCATGGAAGCGTACGGTGTGGCGTCGGCGAAAGAAGAGGGGACTGCCGCCAGCGGGTATCTGGTCAGTCATTCGTCTCAAGTGTTTCTCGTGAACGACGCTGGACAGCTGGTGGCGTTGTATCCCTTTGGCACGCGGTGGGAGGCCCTCGCCGCAGATCTCTCGCACCTGCTCAAATGATGCCCTTCAAGCCGCGTCATCACTCGCGTCGTCTCGCACACGCCTGCTTCCTGGCGGCGCTGGTCGCTCCCGTCATGAGCGCCTGCGCCACCGCCGAGCCACCGCCGTCGGGGCGCATTGTCACGTCGGCGTGGGCACGTCCCGCCGATTCGGGTGCCACCGGTGGCGCCTATCTCACCATTCTGAACGCGGATTCGGTGGCCGTGGAACTGGTGTCGGCGTCCAGTCCTGTGGCCGTGGCCACCGAAGTGCACGAAACCATGGAGCATGACGGCATGTCGCACATGATGCCGCGCACCACGGTCCCCATTGCCCCGCGCGACTCCATGGTGATGAAGCCTGGTGGCCTGCACCTCATGCTGATGCAGCTCACGCGGGCGCTGGTCGTCAACGATACGATCCCGATGACGCTGCGGTTCTCCCGTGGGGATTCCGTCATGGTCCGGATTCCCGTGGTGTCGCCATAATGACGTTGAAACAGGTGGGCACGTTGTCCGGCCTTCTGCTCACGGTCGCGGCGGTGGTGTGGTACACGTGGCCACGTCCCGACACGCTTATTCGCGTCCAGCGGGGCGGAACCGCGGTAGTGACCAACATGTTTGGGCAGGACACGCCGTTGCCTGACACCATTTTTGTTGGCGGCCGTGGCCCCAAGCGCAAGATTCGCGTGGTCAACGAAGACACCATGCAGCATCGGCTCGCCATGTTCACCATTCCGGCCGGTGAACAGACGGAGTATACGGTGCCGCCAGGCACCTTTGGCGGCATGTGCTCGGCGCACCCCAACAATGGCCAGCTGACGTTCGTGATTCGATGACGTATCCACCGGGGTTGATCCCGCCTTCCACGATGAACGCCGCGCTCGACGAAGAGTTGCGCGGGCTGGAGGCGGCTGGACTGAAGCGATCGCTGCGGCAGGTACAGCAGCGACGCGCCGGCACGGTGTTGCTGAACGGGGAACGGGTCGCCGATTTTGCGTCGAACGACTACCTCGGTCTGGCCAGTGATCCGCGCGTGGCGCGCGCGGCGCATGCGGTCTTGCAGGCCGAAGGCACTGGAGCCGGGGCCGCCCGACTGATCTCGGGGAATCATCCGATTCACGAAGCGCTCGAGCACACGCTGGCCCGACTCAAGGGGTGTGACTACACCTTGCACTTCCCCTCGGGGTACATGGTGAACGTGGGAGCCATTCCCGCGCTCGCCGATCGTGGCGATGTGATCTATTCCGACGAACTCAATCACGCGTCGCTCATTGACGGCTGCCGGTTGTCACGTGCCACTGTGCGGGTGTTTCCGCACAATGATCTGGACGCGCTGGATCGCATGCTGACGGCGGAACGCAGCCAGTTTCGACGCGCCATGATCGTGGTGGAAGGGGTGTTCTCCATGGACGGCGACACCTGTCCTCTCGATCGGCTGGTACCGCTGGCGCGCCGGCATCAGGCGTGGAGCTACGTGGATGATGCCCACGGCACGGGCGTGATGGGCGCCACCGGGGCCGGCAGTCTCGAACACTTTGGTGTATCGGGACAGGTGGATATTGTGGTGGGAACGCTGGGCAAGGCGCTGGGCACCTCGGGCGCGTACGTGGGCGGTTCCAAGGAACTCGTGGAGTTTCTGGTGAGCCGTGCGCGGTCGTTCATTTTTACCACCGGATCACCGCCGGCCCTCGCGGCGGCGACGCTCGAAGCGTTGCGCATTGCGCAGGTGGAAGGGTGGCGGCGTGAGGCGGTACGCGAGCGATCGCGACGGGTGCGCAGCCGATTGATTGCGGGCGGCATCGACGTTACCGGCCCGGAAGATGGGCACATCATTCCGGTCATCATTGGCGATCCCTTGCGCACCATGGCGGTGGTGGCCGACCTGCGTCGTCGCGGGTTTCTGGTGGGAGGCGTTCGTCCCCCCACCGTGCCGGCCGGCACGTCACGCCTGCGCCTCTCCATGTCGGCCGTCCATCCCGTGGAACTGGTGGACGCCCTGGCCGCCACGCTCCTCGACGCGCTCAAACGGGTGTGAACATCCGACGTTGTGCATTTCCGTTCGCCCAATCGGCATGAGCGATTCCATTCTGCAGCACGATGTACGGCACGTGTGGCATCCGTACACGCAACATCATCAGGCGCCGTCGCCCATTCCCATTGCACGCGCCAATGGCAGCTGGCTGTTTGACACGACCGGCCGTCCCATTCTTGATGCGATCTCGTCGTGGTGGGTGACCACGCACGGGCACTGTCATCCCTCCATTGTATCGGCCATTGCGGCACAGGCGGCAACGCTCGATCAGGTGATTTTCGCAGGCTTTACGCACGAGCCGGCCGCCGCGCTCGCGGCCGCGCTGGTGGAGCGTCTGCCCGCCGGGTTGTCACGGATCTTCTACAGCGACGACGGTTCCACCGCCGTGGAAGTGGCGATCAAACTGTCGTTGCAGTCGTTTGCCAATGACGGGAGACCGCGGCGACTGATTGCCGCGCTCGAGAACGCGTATCACGGCGATACGTTTGGTGCGATGGCTGCGGGCGCGCGTGGCGTGTTCACGCATATGTACGAGCCGTTGTTGTTTGATGTGGCCCGCTTGCCCGACCCGTCGGAGGGGGACACGCTCACGGCGCTCGATGCCCTCATCGCCTCACGAGGTCATGAGCTGGCCGCCGTGATCGTGGAACCGCTGGTGCTCGGCGCCAGTGGCATGCGCGTGTGGGATGAAGCCGTGCTGCAAGGCATTCGCACGCGGACCGCGGCGGCTGGTGTGCATCTGATTGCGGACGAAGTCATGACGGGCTTCGGGCGGACCGGTCCAATGTTCGCCTGCGGGCGGGCCGGCGTATCACCGGACCTGCTGTGCATGTCCAAGGGGCTAACCGGTGGCGTGTTGCCGCTGGGCGCGACAGCGGCCACCGAAACGATCTTCGACGCGTTTCGCAGTGACGATCGTCGCAAGACGTTTTTTCACGGACATTCGTATACCGCCAATCCCATTGCCTGTGCGGCGGCGCTGGCGTCGCTGGCCCTGTTCACCGACGAGTGTGACCAGGCGCGGGCCCGCATCACCGAAACGCACCGGCAACAGCTGGCATCGTTGCAGGGCACGGCTGGCGTGCGTGCCGTACGACAGATTGGCACGGTGGCGGCAGTCGAGCTGGATGCACCGGCGGGGTACCTCAGCGACATTGGGCGCGAACTCGCGGCATTCTCGCTGCAGGAAGGTGTGCTGCTGCGTCCGTTGGGGAATGTGGCGTATTGCCTCCCGCCGTATTGCACCTCCAACGCCGAGCTGGATCGCGTGTATGACGTGATCGCGCGCTTTCTCGAGGGCGCCCGGGCCGCGCCCATTGGCAGCGGGGGACCCGTCGATGACTGATCGTCCGCGCACGCTGCGAAGACTGGGGGTCACGGGCACTGACACCGGCATTGGAAAGACGGTGGTAAGCTGCGCACTGGCAGCGCGGGCCCGTCAGATGGGGGTGTCGGTTGCAGCCATGAAACCGGTGGAAAGTGGCATAGAAGCGCGCCCTCTCCCTGGTACGGCCGTCATCTCCGACGCGGAGCGATTACAGGCCGCGTGTGGCGGCGGGGATGCCCTTTCGCTCATTCGTCCCTATGTGCTCGCCGAACCGTTGGCCCCGTGGGTGGCGGCGCAGCGGGCGGGGGTGCACTTCGACCTTGCGTTCCTCGACGCGGCGCGCGCCCAGTTGGAGCACGGGCGTGAGCGGTTGGTGGTGGAGGGGGCTGGCGGGCTGCTCGTCCCACTTACGCGGGACCTGTCGTTTGCCGGGCTGTTCGCACGGTGGCAGTGTGAGCTGGTTCTCGTGGCTGGAAACCGTCTGGGCGTGCTGAATCACGTCTTGCTCACCGTGCAGGCGGCCGAACGGGCCGGGCTGCCCATCGCGGCCATCGTACTCACGTCGCTCACCGAACAGAGCACCAGTGTGGCCGACGCAACCAATTTCGAGACGCTGCAGCAACTCCTGCCCACGCATGGTCTGCACCGGTTTCCGTGGGTCTCCCGGCTTGATGACTACGACGCCCTTGCCGCGGCGGCACAGACGGCGGGTCTCGATTCGCTGCTCACCACTTAACTTTCGGCGTGCTGTTTCTCTGCGATTGGTGCAGTGCTCTGCTGTACCGCACTTTCCTGCCCTTTGTCCCTGTCACTTCCGATGACCACCGTTAATTGGCAGTCCCTGGCCGACAAGTCACTGGCGGGGCTCGTGCTCTCCCGCGACGAAGCGCTGGCCGTGCTCACTGCGCCGGATGACCAGTTGCTCGATCAACTGGCGGCGGCGTATCGCGTGCGCCGTGCGACGTGGGGCAATCGGGTCCGTCTGCATTTTCTGCTGAATGCGCAAAGTGGACTCTGCCCCGAAGACTGCAACTATTGCTCGCAGTCCAAGATTTCGGCGGCAGAGATCGAAAAGTATCCCATGCTGGCACAGGAGAAGATCCTCGAAGCCGCTGACCGGGCGGCGGCGCTGAAGGCCGGCACGCTGTGCATGGTGATTTCGGGTCGCACACCTGGCGATACGGTGTTCGGAAAAGTGCTCGATGCGGTGAAAGCCGTCCGCGCCAAACATGATCTCAAGATCTGCGCCTGCCTGGGACTGCTGAACGAGGAGCAGGTGCTCCGCCTCAAAGAGGCAGGCGTGGAAACGGTGAACCACAATCTCAACACCTCGGCCAACTACACGCCGGAGATTGTCAGCACCCACACGTTTGAAGATCGGGTGAACACGGTGGAGGCGGTGAAGGCGGCCGGCATGAAGACGTGCAGCGGCGGCATTCTGGGGATGGGTGAAAGCGATGACGACGTCATCGATCTCGCGCTCTCGCTGCGTGACCTCGATGTGAAGAGTGTACCGGTGAACTTCCTCATCCCCGTGCCAGGCACCTCGTTCGAAGGGCGCAACGAGCTCGACCCGCGTCGCTGTCTGCGCATTCTGGTGTTGTATCGCCTGTTGCTACCCACGCAGGAGATCCGCATCAGCGGTGGCCGTGAAGTGCACCTGCGCAGTATGCAGGTCATGGGGTTGTATCCCGCCAATTCCATCTTTGTGGGTGACTACCTCACCACGCAGGGGCAAACGGCGCGTGACGATTTGCGCATGATCGAAGACGCCGGCTTCGTGCTGGAGACCCCGGATGGTGAACCGCTCGAGGGCGATCCGTTTGCCGGCGTCCCGGAGAGCTACCCGCGGGCGCCGCTCCCGCTGGTGGAGGTGTAAGCATCCCATGTCCATCGCCGATATCCGCAAGGAATACCAGCGCCACGCGCTCTCGGAGCACGACGTGGACGACGATCCCATTACGCAGTTCTCTGTCTGGTTTGACGAGGCCGTAAAGGCCGACGTGCTGGAGGTCAACGCCATGTGCCTGGCTACTGCCACGCCGGATGCGTATCCGTCGGCGCGTATGGTGCTGCTCAAGGGTGTGGATGCGCGCGGGTTTGTGTTTTACACCGACTATCGCAGCCGCAAAGGACAGGAGCTGGCCGACAATCCGTGCGCGTCGCTCTGTTTCTTCTGGCCGGAACTGGAGCGACAGGTACGCATCAACGGGGCCGTGCAGCGGGTGAGTCGCGCGGAGTCGGACGAGTATTTCCAGTCGCGTCCGCTCCCCAGCCGCATGGGGGCCTGGACATCGTCGCAAAGCAGCGTGCTGGCCTCGCGTGAGGTGCTCGAAGCGCAGCTCGCCGAGAACGAACAGCGCTTTGCAGGTGGCGTGGTGCCCCTGCCCGATCATTGGGGCGGATTCCGGGTGGTGCCGGAAGAGATCGAGTTCTGGCAGGGGCGTCCCAGCCGCCTGCACGATCGCATTCAGTTCCGGAAGGAAGCCGGGCGCTGGGCCAAACGTCGGCTGTCACCGTAAGACGACCGTGCGCGCGCTCGCGTGGAGACTGGCCGCCGGCGCCCTCTATTGCGGGCTGATCGGCGGCGTGCGCGCCGTCCACGCGCAGCCGCGCGTCGCTGGTGCATCGGTGCCGGTGCGCATCCTCGATGCTCGTTGTGCAGACACTGCCGCAGTGCAACGTACGGCTCGGCCGCGCGGCCCCGCGCTGCAGTGGCACCCCGGGATTGTGCCGTGGAGCGAATGGCGCGTGCAGCTTGGGGCGCGACGCCTGCCCATTACGGTGATTGTTGCCGACATCAACCCGCAGCGTGTTCAGCTGGCCCTTGAAATTTCCAGGGTGGGTGACGCGATGGGACCATGGCGTATTGATCAGGCCCCGTCTGATGCCGTGGTGGCGTTCAATGCCGGTCAATTCAATGATGTGGGACCGTGGGGCTGGGTGATGCATCGCGGCCGGGAGTGGCAGGCGCCCGGCGTCGGCACGTTGGCAGCCGGCATCGTTGTTGATAGCGGCAGGCTGGTACACATTGTCCCCCCCGACAGCCTCGCCAGTGTCCGCTTGCGTGGTGGCTGGGTGGAGGCACTGCAGTCGTATCCCCTGCTGCTAAGCGAAGGACGCCTCGCTCACGCCCTGTGTCGCGAAGGGGCCATTGATCGCGGCCACCGGGATATCCGTATGGCCCTGGGCGTGCGACGCGACGGGCACGTGCTGGTGGCACTCTCGCGCTACGCGCCGGCCGAAGCCGTGCGAGGCGTCACCGAGCGCCTCCCGATTGGCCCTACCACGCTCGAAATGGCCGCCATCATGCAACTGCTTGGTGCGCAGCACGCCGTCATGCTGGATGGTGGGATTTCAGCACAGCTGCGGGTGCGAAATGGACTAAGTGATCGCCACTGGCCCGGTCTGCGCGCGGTACCACTGGCGGTGGTCGGAAGAGTACGGCCGCCCTGACGAACTCAGCGTTGCTGCAGCGGCCGCTTGCCGTACTGCGCCGGGAGGGTTGATTGAATGGCAGTCCCCATTCGGTCGCCACTCCCGGAGCCATTATGCCACGTGCATTCATGATGTTACGCGCATTGTCCCTAGCGGGTACGATGGTGCTGTGCACCACGCCCGCGCAGGCGCAGTTTGGTAAGCTGAAAAAGATCGGCGCCGATGCCATTAAGGATGCTGCCAAAGACAAGTTAAGCACGGACAAAAAGCCAGCTTCCACGAGCACGGCAGGCACGGCAGCGCCCACGGCGCGTAAGGAAGCCGCTACGCCGGTTTTTACGGAAGACAAGGTGGCGCTGCTCGTCATCAGCCTGGCCCCGCAAATCAAGGATGCGCAGCTCCGTGATGATGCCGCGCGCGCCAATGCGGCGTGGGTGCCCAAGAAGAAAGCCTCTGACGCATGCATCGAGAACGCGTCAAAGACGATGAATCCCATGATGATCGCCACGAACGCGCAGAAGAATGAGGCGCGGATCAACGCCATCCAGAAACAGATTGAATCGATCAACAAGCGGATGAACGCGGCCACGCAGCTCAAGGATGTTCGTTCGCAGCTTTTTCTGCAGGACTCGTCCGTCACCCTCACCATGCGCATGGCCGTGCTGACGTATGGAATCAGCTGTCAGATGGACTTTACACCCGCGCCCATTCTGGAGTATCAGGCCGTTGAGCGCGAACGCATGATGCGTGAGGCGAGCGGCAACGAGTCCGCCGAGGGCTTCGACCCTGGCAGCGCCGTGACGGGCGTCATGAGCAACTACGAGTACGGGTTGCTGCGTGAACGCATGGCGCTCTGGGCGCTGATGCAGGACAATCCGGCACTCAAGGATGTTGGCAAGGCGGGCACGTTTACACCGGAGGAGACAGCGGCATTGACGGCGCATGCCGCTGACATCAAGAAGATGCTCCCCCTGTTCAAAAGTGACGCGTTGACGTGGAAGACGTGGAGTGACCTGAAGAGCTGGTAAATCACGTTCCCGGACATTGCCGGGAACCTCCGTCGCCGCTCACGAGTTCCGCGTGCATGTCCCAGACATCGCACGCGGTTCTCATTTTTGGCGCCTCCGGTGGTGTTGGCGCTGCCCTGGCCCGTAAGCTGGTGGCCGGCGGCACCCCGGTCTTTCTCACCGCCCGACGCGACGCGCCATTGGCGCAGCTCGGCGGCGAACTTGGCATGCCGTTTCTCACCGGTGATGCCACCGACTGGGCCGACATCGATCGCATCACCGATGCGGCCGTGGCGCACTACGGGGCGCTGGGCGGCATCGCCAATTGTGTGGGATCACTGCTGCTCAAGCCGGCCCACCTCACGAAATTCGAAGAGTTCCAGCACACCATCGCGCAGAATCTGACGAGTGCGTTCGGCGTGGTGCGGGCCGGTGCGCGTGTCATGCCGCAGGGCGGCAGCGTCGTGCTGTGCAGCACGGCGGCAGCGCGCATTGGGCTGGCCAATCACGAGGCCATTGCCGCGGCCAAGGGGGGCGTGCAGGGGTTGGTGTTATCCGCCGCCGCCACGTACGCCGCGCGTGGATTGCGCGTGAATGCCGTCGCGCCGGGTCTCGTGGATACGCCACTTACCGCGCGCATCACCGGCTCGGCGCCGGCGCTGCAGGCCTCGCAGGCCATGCACGCACTGGGTCGGGTTGGACAGCCGGACGATGTCGCGGCCTGTATGGCCTTCCTGCTCGGCCCCGACGCCTCGTGGGTCACCGGCCAGGTGTACGGCGTGGACGGCGGTCTGGGGACGGTGCGCAGCAAGTAACGCTGGTACTTCAACGCCCGAAACCAACAGCACCACGGATAAGAACCGATGGGTCGCGGAGTCAATACGGATCAAGCGCTTCCAATATCAGGGCTTGATCCGTACTCAATCTGTGACCCATCGGTTCTTATCCGTGGTGCTGTTGGTCTATCATCTGGCATCTCGCGGCAGGTACACCGTTGCTCCTCACCTCCACACCTGCTCCCGTCCGTCAATCAGGCATACTGCTACGGCGGTACGGACCTGAAGGATGGAGGTGACGAGGTACGGAGGAGGCACGAGATGAACAGCTCCACGGATAAAAGCTGATGGGTCGCGGATGGACCACAGATACCGCCGTTACTTCAATTCAAAAAAGTGATGAACATTGGAGTTCGACGCTCAAACGCTGGATCCGTGGTCCATCCGTGAACCATCTGTTCGTATCCGTGGAGCTGTTGGTCTTTCATCTGGCATCTCGCGGCAGGCTCACAGCCGCTCCTCACCTCCACACCTCCTCCCCTCCGTCAATCAGGCACGCTGGTTCGGCGGTACGGACCTGACAGATGGGGGTGCCGAGATGCCGTGGTGCAGTTCCCGCCGTTACTTGGTCGCCGCCGGTACGGTGCCCGCAATGAACGGCGTCATGCTAGGCGCCTCGGCACCCGCGGATGATTCTTCCGTGACCGTGAACAGCGTAATGCCAGTCATGCTTGTGGGTGCCTCGATATCGGCCACCATGGCCCGCCCGCTTTCGTCGGGGGTGAAAAGCTTGAGCGGTACCGGCGTGCCATCGCGAATCATCCACAGCATGTACGCGCGATTGCTGGCCACCTGAGCGAGGCCGTAGGCATTCACCACCGCCTTGCCGTCGCGCACGTTCCAGAACAGCTGCATGCCGGGACCCGTAGGGGCCGACGCCTCAAGATTCACCAGCACCACGTTGCCACGGCCCGCCAACAAGGTTGCCAGCAGTTTTTCCTTCTCACTGGTCTTGGCTTCCACCCGCGCCAGCAGCGACGATTTTTCCTTGTCCTGCCCTTCCAGGGTCGCCACCCTGGCGCGCAGGTCGAGGGCCACAAACAGCGTGGCGGCCAGCCCCGCCGTCATGACGGCGGCGGCATACCACCCTGCCCGCCCCGGAGATTTTCCGGCGCGACGTCGATCCATCGGCTCGACCACCGGCATGCTTGGGGGCGTAACGCGCACCGCACGGCTGTTGGGTGTAGCGCGCCGGACCTTGGAGTCGAGCGTGAGCGGCGGCGCCTCCCGGTTGATCCGCGCCCGGATCTCGTCGAGCGCATCGGGGACGTTGGGCAACGGCGCATCGGCGGCAGCCTGAAGCGCGGTGATCTCCTTCTGCAGTTCGGCCGCAAGCGCGGGCGTGCGCAACCCGACTTCGAACGCCGCGAGGTCATCGGCGTTCAACGTCCCGTACACAAACCCCGGGGCAAGGTCGCGCAGTTGCTCGAGAGTCCGTGGCGTTAGGCTCATGGGGCACGCTCCGGCGCGAAAGCGCGGATCAAATAGAACGCCCACGCGCCATGGCCGCCACGATCTCGTGGTCGGTTGACGGAAGCGCAGAAAGAGACGCGTTGGCGTGAGTCACGGACGACCGAAAGAGGCCATGACGGGAGGAATGCGGCTGAACGTATGCCAGGGCCCACCCTCGGGATAGTCCACCCATTTACCCGAACCGGGAACGGGCGGAGTGCCCGTCAGTTCTCCTGAAAGCCCGCCAGCTCCTCGCGCAATTTGACGTAGCTCTCGTAGCGACCGCGGGTGACGGTACCGGCCTCCAGTGCCTCACGGATTGCGCATCCGGGCTCCACCGTGTGAATGCAGTCCTGAAAGCGGCAATTTCCCAGCAGCGGGACGAACTCCGGGAAGCAGTGCGCGATGTCGCCGGGATCAATGCCCCACAGCCCCACTTCGCGCAGCCCCGGGGTATCCGCGAGATATCCTCCACCCGGCAACGGATGCAGCACGGCCCCCACCGTCGTGTGCCGCCCCTTGTTCACACTGTCGCTGATCGCGGCGGTGCGCAGGTTGAGCCCGGGGAAGAGATGATTCATGAGCGACGACTTGCCCACGCCCGATGGGCCGGACAACGCTGAGCAGCGGTCCTGCAGCTCCGCCCGCAATTCGTCCAGTCCTTCGCCGGTGATCACACTGGTGTAATGCACCGGATATCCCGCCGCGACATGCTCGGCAAACAACGCCCGTGCACTCGCGGGCGGCACGAGATCGCACTTGTTCACCACGATACGCGCGGCGAGTCCGTTGGCTTCGGCAATGACCAGAAAACGATCGAGCATGCGTGGATGCGGCTCCGGACGGGCAGCGGCAAAGACGACGAGCACCTGATCGAGATTGGCCACCACCACGCGCTCCCCCCGCGCGCCACTGGGGGCGCGGCGTGCGAGCTTGCTGCGACGCTCCTGAATGGCGGCAATGGTCCACGACCCGGGATCGCGATTATCCCAGGCACAGGTCACGCGATCGCCCACGGCGAGCTTGAGTCCGGCCAGTGCTTCGTGCTTGAGTCGCCCGCGCATGGAGGCGCTCAGGGTTGCCCCGCGATCGGTGCGAATATCCCAGATGCCACCGGTGCCCTGAATGACCACGCCGTCTACCGTGTGCGACTCGGGAGGTGTGGGCCCCAGCTGTACAAACGTGCTCGCGTCCCGCGTCATGTGGGTCGGCCGGCGCGTATGAGGCCGTCGAGGGTGGCCTTCACCGTGCCCAGTTGCATGGCGCCCAATTGATGGCGCACGACGGCCTCACTCGTGCCTTTCACGAGAAACTCCGTCTCGAGGTGTCCCTGCACTTCCGGCTCCCCGAGTCCCCAGCGCACGAAAAAGAGGTAGGCGCCCCATGGGGCAGCGACCACACCGGTCGTGTCGGTGAGAATGTCGGCCGAATAGGAGTGACCATCCACTCCTTCAAAGGCCGCCGGGCGCTTGTGCACGGCCATGTATCCGCCAAGCGTGCGTTCATCACCCGCCTCGTGGTCTGGCGGGTGATGATGCCCATGATGGACCTCGGGCGTGCCGTCAGGCTGCTCAGCCGCCAAGCGACTCCTTCACAATGTTGCCCGCCATGAACGCAATGTTGGCCGGACGTTCGGCGAGACGACGCATGAGATACGGATACCACTGGCTGCCGAACGGCACGTACACACGCATACGGTATCCTTCCTTTACAATCTGCTCCTGCAGATCGCGGCGGACACCGTAGAGCATCTGAAATTCGAAGCGGTCGGGAGCAATGCCCTTTTCCTTGGCGAACCGCTTGGCTTCCGCAATGATGGCTTCGTCGTGCGTGGCAATGCCCGGATAGCGCCCTTCCAGCATGAGCGTATGCATGGCCGCGACGTAGTTCTTGTCCACATCGGCCTTGTCGGGAAACGCCACGGCGGGCGGCTCGAGATACGCGCCTTTGCAGATGCGCACCCGCGCCGACAGCTTGTTGGCGCGTGCCACATCGGCCAGCGTGCGACGCAGCGAGCTTTGCAGCACCACGCCCACGTTGTTCTCGTGCCCCGGGAACAGCTTCTGTTCGAAGGTATCCAGCGTGCGATCGGTGTACGCACTCGATTCCATGTCGAGCCGCACGAAGCTGTCGTACTGCTTGGCCCGTGCAATGACGTCACGCACAATCTCGACGCCCAAATCATCGGAGATGTCCTGACCGAGCGCCGTCAGCTTGACCGACACGTTGGCATCGAGCGTCCGCGCATGGATGCGATCGAGAATCTCGAGATATTGACGCCCGGTTTCGCGGGCTTCCGCTTCGCTGTGCACGCTCTCACCAAGGAGATCGAGCGAGGCCGAAATGCCTTTGGCGTTCAGCTGAGCGACCGCATCAAGGGCGGTATTGACCGTCTCACCGGCCACGAAGCGAGACGCCATCTTCCGGGCAAAGCCGACGTTCTTGACGAAGTCGAAAATGCCCTGCTGGCGGGAGAGATAGAGGAGGGACGAACGAAGCATGGCAGGAAACTAACGGAGGGGAGCGGCCAAACGGACCACCGGTGCCACTTTCCCTTTCTCAAGGACCGAATCGAAGACGTTCCAGGTCAGGAGGCCGTCATCGCTCTCGGGCTCGAGCAGGAGCATGGCCAGCAGGTCTCGGCGGGTTCCGGACGGCACGACCAGACTGCCGGCGGGGAGCTCCCGGGTCGCTTCTCTCCAGCGACCGCCTACTGACACCTCCCGGTGCCCCTGAAAGGGGCGCCCCGAAAAGACGACGGTATCAATAACGAATTCCTGCAGGGCAACGGTCACGGCCGACGTGAGCACCCGAATGGGCACCCCATGCGCTTCGAGGAGTTGGCGGGCTTTGGGCCAGTCGCCGCTGATGGCATACCCGGCCGCCGAGGCGGGCCGATTCAGGCTGGCTTCAAACCGATCCACCACCGGCATGCGCTGGGCGGTAATCACACCGGATCGCTGAATACCCCGCGGGACGCCCGGCTGGGTGAGACGCGTGCTATCGGGAAGCCGGTCGAGGCGCTCCACCAGCACTTCCTGGGTCTCGGGGCGCGTCGTGAAGCGGGCGCGCACCGGAACGGATGTGCTCACCCCGGCGCCGAAGGTGGCGGCCGCCACGCCCGCGCGGACCCGGTCGGTGACGCGGCGGCGATCTTCCGCCACATACGACAGGATTTCCTGCACGAACGCGCGCGTGCTGGCCACACGGCGCTCAAAGGGGTCGTGTGAGTAGGCCTCGCTGAGAATGCTGATGCCACCCCGCAACCCCACGTAATTGGTGCCGTAGCGCTGCTTGTGCTCGTAGGTGGCCCATCCCGACTTGGTGTCGGCGGTAATGCTTTCCCGGCCGTTGCTCCCCGTGAAGTTGCCGTACGGGAAGACCTCGAAGTTGTGCTTCGCCTTCATGCGGCGGCGAATTTCCGGCAACAGCGTATCGGCCGTGAAGGGCGCCAGCGGCGCCGCCGGATGCAGCGACGGCGAGTAGGTGAGCGCATACCCGTGATAGCTGCCGTTCGTGGTGTGCAAATCCATGAACAGATCGGGCTCCCAGGCGTTCAAGGCCGCCAGCGCACCATTGGTCTCCGGCGCCTCGGCCTTCACATAATCGCGATTGAGATCGAGCCCGGCGCCGTTGGGACGCTCGCCGATCATCTCGGGCCCGTTCTGCGCGCCGCGATTGCGGGCCTGCGCCGCCAGCTTGTCGTTACCATCGGTGTTGTACATGGGCACCACCACCACCACGAGCGAATCGAGCACATTGGGGCGCGCCCCGAAGCTCCACTCCCGCAGCAGTGCCAGCACCGCTTCTTTGCCTTCCACTTCGCCGGCGTGAATGTTGGCCTGCAGATACACCACCGGCCGTCCAAGACGGCGCGCCTCGGCAGGCGTGCGCACGAGCGGGCGAGAGGCCACCACGAGGGGCACGGATTTGCCCATGGGCGACGTGGCGAGTTGGCTCACACTGATCGGTGCGCCCAGCACCCGCAACGAATCCACGAACGCCAGCATGTCAGCGTATGTCGTTGTTTCGAGGTAGGTGGTGCGTTCCGCGCGGGTGCGAGGCAGCGCCGCCGCCGTTGGTGCGGGTGTTGGCGTGGGAGCGCAGGCCGCCAGCAGGGCAAGAGCGGCCGTCGCGCGACGCCGTAACGTTTTCTGATGCATTACACCTCCAACGCGGCGAGCACCGCGCGCAACTGGACCAGATGGCGCCGCTGATGCTGCGCGATGAAGATGCCCCACTGATAGCCGTTGAGCGGACCAAGAATGGGGTGCGGAGCACTCACTTCCGCCAGCGCCCGGCCGGACGCCGCCGCATACGCCGCGATGACCCGTTCACGCGCCACCTGCTGTGTCTGCACCGCCGTGTCCAGCGAAAGACCGGCACGCGGCGCCACCATGTCGGGGGCCTCAATGCGTCGTACGCTGGAATCTTCCACGTGAAATCGCGCCAGTGTGGGCAGGATGGGGGCGCTCTCGGTTTCGGTGGTGCCCTCCGCCTGCTTGATCAGCTTGGAGACCAGACGGCCGGTACCATCTTCCACGATGGCCAGATGCTCGACGATGTGCGCCGCCGACCACGTTCCTTCGCGCACCACCGTCTGTGAATGGGTGGCCGGTACACGCGCCAGCAACGCCTGCATGTCCGACTGGGCGTCCCTCAGCTGCGTGAGGACTTCCTCAATGCGCGGGTGTGGCGTGGTGGTCATAAGGGAAAGAAAGAGTTGGAAGTGCTACGGATGAAACCGCCGCCCCGTTGCTGCCATCTCGCGCAACATCGCCGCTGGTTCAAAGCGGCCAGGGAAGCGGGTATTCAGGGCGTCGAGCTGCTGCACCACCGTTGAGGCGCCGAGTGTATCAAGGTGCCGGAAGGGTCCCCCGAGAAACGGAGGGAAGCCAATGCCGAACACCGCGCCGATGTCACCGTCACGCGCATTGCGAATGATGCCGTGCTGCAGGCACCGCACGGCTTCGTTGAGCATGGGGAGTACACACCGTTGCTGGATCTCATCGGCCAGCACCGTATGTCGCGTGCCGCCGGCCGGCGTGAGAGCATACACCGACTCGTCCACCCCCTCGCGCTTGCCCTGCTCGCTGTAGCGATAGAACCCCTTCCGCGCTTTTCGCCCCACCCGGCCACTCTCCACCACCCGCTGCAGTGTGGTGGACGGCAACATGCGATCGCCAAACGCAGCAGCCATGATGGGCCCCGATTTGCCGGCAATATCCAGCCCCACTTCGTCGAGCAGCGTGATGGGCCCCACCGGAAATCCGAACGCCGTCAGTGCGCTATCGACATCCTCAATCCGGGCCCCGTCGTCCAGCAACCGGCCGGCCTCGTTGAGATACGGCGCCAGAATGCGATTCACGTAAAAGCCCGCGCCATCCTGCACCACAATGACGGTCTTCCCCAGCTGCCGCCCATACTGCACCGCGGTGGCGGTGGACTCGGCGCTGGTGAATGGGGTCACGATAACCTCCAGCAGCGGCATCTTGTGCACCGGCGAGAAGAAGTGCATGCCGAGCACCTGCTCGGGGCGCGTCGCTGCCGCGGCAATCTCGCGAATGGGGATGGTGCTGGTGTTGGACGCAAAGATGGCTGTGGGCGCCGCGTCCTCCACTTCACGGAGCACCTGGTGCTTCACCGCCAGATCTTCAAACACCGCCTCGATCACGATGTCCGCGTTGGCGAACCCGCGATAGTCGGTCGTCCCACCAATCAGGGAGAGCGTGTCGTCCAGCTGCAAGCGCGAGATCTGCTTTTTCCGCAGCCGTTCGCGCAGCAGATCGCGCACCGAGCGCCATCCTGCGGCCAGCCGCTCCAGCGACGCGTCTTTGAGGCGCACCTGCGTGCCAGCCTGCACCGCCACACCGGCAATGCCCGCTCCCATGAAGCCTGCACCCAGTACGCCGATCTTCTTCACGGCGCGCGCCGTGGCCGTTACGCCATCGGGGAGCCCGCTATCCTTCTTGAGCGCCGTGGTCGCAAAGAACAGCGAAGCGAGCTGTCGGCACTCCGGTGAAACCGCGAGGGCACCAAAGCGACGTGCCTCTTCCGCCAGCCCTGCCTCCATCCCTTCGGCATAACCCAACTGTATGACGTCGATGGCGGCCAAGGGGGCCGGATAATGACCGCGCGTTTTGGCGAGCACACTTTCGCGCGCTTTTTTGAACACCACCTTGCGCCCGAGTGCGTTGTCTTCGAGCAGCATGGTGGTGGCGCTTTGCGCCCGCGCCTTGGACGGTGGCGTTCGACCGGCCGCCAGATCACGCACGCGACGAACCGCGATGTCGCGCAGGATGGAGGGGTGCACCAACTCATGCACCAGTCCCATCTGCCATGCCTTTCTCGCCCGGATGTTCTTGCCGGTCAGAATCATGTCGAGCGCCGCCTGCAGCCCCACGGTACGCGGCAACCGCTGCGTGCCCCCTGCTCCGGGAATGAGTCCCAGTTGCACTTCCGGCAACGCCAGCATGGTTTTGGCATGCTCAGTGGCCAGGCGATAGCGACAGGCCAGCGCCACTTCGAGTCCACCACCGAGGGCGGCACCATGGATGGCAGCCACCATCGGCTTTGACATGGTCGCCAAGCGGTTCAGCAGCGCATGTCCGCCGCGCGACAAGGCTTCTCCCTGACTGGCCTCGGTAATGCGCGTCAGCTCCTCGATATCGGCACCAGCAATCCAGCTGTCCGGCTTCCCGCTCACCAGCACCGCACCTACGATGGTGGGGTCACGCTCAATGCGGGCAAAGCACTGTTCGAACACCGGGCCAATGCGGGAGTTGAGCGTATTGACCGGCGACTGCGGCTGATCGTACGAAATCAGCGCCACGCCATCCTGCACGCTCAGTACCAGCCCCGTCTCGGCATCTTCGAACAACACGTGCATGGACGAACCGGTCACGGGCGCTCCACGATCATGGCGTGTCCCATGCCACCCGCCGCGCAGACGGTCAGCATACCAAACTGACCACCGCGCCGCTGCAGTTCGTTGCACAGCGTGGTGAGCACCCGTCCACCGGTGGCTCCAAACGGGTGCCCAATGGAAAGCGAACCGCCCATGACATTCAGCGTATCCTGATTGACCTCGCCCACAGGTGTGGAGCGTCCGGCCCGCGCCGCCCAGGTGGACGATGCCAGCCCCTGCACGTTGCTCAACACCTGCGCCGCAAACGCCTCGTGCATCTCCACGAGATCAATGTCTTTGAGCGACAGCCCGGCGCGTTCGAGCGCGATGGGAGCCGCCAGTACCGGCGCCTGCAACAGCTGCTCTCCCGGATCGACGGCAGCGTACGCGTAGGAGCGAATGAACGCCAGCGGTGTGTACCCTAACGCCTTGGCCCGCTCCTCACTCATAAGCAACACGGCACTCGCGCCATCGGTGAGCGGGCTGGCATTGCCGGCGGTGACGCTGCCGTATTGCCGGTCGAACACCGGCTTGAGTGCGGCCAGCTGCTCATACGTGGAGTCGCGGCGGACCCCGTTGTCGGTATCCAGCATGCGGTCGTACGCTGGTGGCATGGGCACCGGCACGATTTCCGCCGTGAGTCGGCCATCCTCGAGCCCGCGGGCCGCCTGCGTATGCGAGCGGACGGCAAAGCGATCCTGTGCCTCGCGCGAAATGCCGTTCAGCTTGGCCATCTTGTCCGCGCTCTGGCCCATGCTTTCACCCGTACTCGGTTCCGTAATGGCCGGCGTAATGGGCACGAAATCCCGGGGACGCACACGGGCCAATGTCGTCACGCGCTGCGACATGCTCTTTGCCTTTGATGCCGCGACGAGAATGTCACTCATGCCGCGCGAATGCAGAATGGGCACCTGCGTGAGACTCTCACTGCCCCCGGCAATGGCTACGTGCGCGTGCCCGAGCGCAATCTGATCGGCCGCGTCAGTAATGGCCTGATTGGCCGACGCACACGCCCGGCTCACCGTGTAGGCCTGCAGGGTTTTGGGGAAGTGCGGCAGGAGCGCGACCTCCCGTGCGAGATTGGGCGCGAGCACGGACTGCACCACGGTGCCGAACACCAGCAAGTCCACGGCACTGCCGTCGAGATTGCTGCGTTGTACCAGCTCGCCTACAGCGAAACGGCCAAGGTCGATGGCCGTGTAGTCCTTGAGCGCCGTACCGGAGCGCGCGAATGGCGTACGGACGCCCGCGACAATGGCGACACGACGCCCGTTACCAAAGGTGGGCATGCCGAAAGCTAGCGACAGACCGGTCCTCCGGCGATGATGCAGTCATGAGCATCAGCCCTGAGACTGCTGACCGCCGCGCGTCACTCACCCGGTTGGCAGACGACCTGTTTGATGTGCTGGTGATTGGGGGCGGCATCACCGGGGCCGGTGTTGCCCGTGAAGCGGCGCTTGCCGGCTATCGGACGGCACTCGTGGAACGTGACGATTTTGCGGCCGGCACCTCCAGCCGCTCCTCCCGCCTGGTGCATGGTGGCGTCCGGTACCTCGAGCATGGGCACCTGGGGCTGGTTTTCGAATCCAGCCATGAGCGCCGACTGCTCCTGCAGTTGGCACCGCACCTTGTGCGCCCGCTCGCGTTCACCTGGCCGGTGTACCGGGGCGCGCGCGTGCCGCGGTGGAAAGTACGCGCGGGGCTGCTGTTGTACGACGCGTTGGCGCTCTTCCGGAATGTGCAGGCGCATGAGGGACTGAACGCCGCCGAGGTGCTGGAGCGCGAACCGGCGCTGACGAGTGAGGGGCTCACCGGCGGGGCTCGCTACTGGGACGCGGCCACCAACGATACACGACTCACACTGGCCACCGCGCTCGGTGCCGCGGCCTCTGGCGCGGTGCTGGCGAATCACTGCGCCGTGGAAGGGGCGGTGCACTCGGCGAATGGCCGTTTGGCCGGCGTGACGGTGCGCGATGTGCTCACTGACACCACCTTTGCCGTGCGCGCCCGGGTGGTGGTGAACGCCACCGGACCGTGGAGCGAGGCCACTGCGGCCCTCACTGGCGAGAGCCAGGGAACGCAAGTTCTTGGCTCGGCCGGGACACACATTGCGGTCCCCCGCCAGCGGATCGGCAATCACGACGCGATCACCATGGTCTCGCCACTGGATGGGCGCGTGATGTTCGTCCTGCCCTCGGGGCCGCACGCCATTGTCGGCACCACGGAACAGCCGGCGCGCCGCGGGCCCGACGAAATCAGGGCTACCGAGACCGACGTCACCTACCTGCTTCAGTCGGTGAACCGGATGTTTCCCCATGCGGCTCTCACCCCCGATGACGTAATCAGTGCGTGGTGTGGCATCCGCCCGCTCGCGATGACTCGCGCGGGTGCGCACTCTGCCAACTCGGCCTCTCGTGAACACGCGGTCCTCCATCGCGCCGATGGCCTGGTGAGCGTCACGGGTGGCAAACTGACCACGTACCGGGCAATGGCCGCCGACGTGCTCGCGCAGGCCCGCCGTGAATTTGCGACCAGTGGCAGCGCCCCCGTTCCCATCCACGCGCCACTCCCCAGTGCGTCCACACCGCTACCCGGTGGCGCGTTTGCCTCGCGTGACGCGCTGATCGCCGAGGCACGGGCCGCCACGCAAGACCACGCGGTGGCTGAACATCTCGTGCATGCCCATGGCACCCAGTGGCAGAAGGTCTGGCGGTCCACGCACCACACCAGCACAGACGCCGGACGTCTCGTGGAGACGCTCCCCTACACGTGGGCCGAAGTGCGGTACACGGTGCAGCACGAACTGGCCTGCACGCTTTCGGATGTGCTGATCCGCCGGACCCACGTGGCGTTCGAAACACGCGACCACGGACGTGGCGCGGCGGAACGCATTGCGCCACTCATGGCGTCGCTACTGGGCTGGAGCGACGAAGAACGCGTCGCCGCGGTAGCGCGCTATCACGCCGACGTCACCCGACTGTTTGCGATTGACGCCTGAGCCGCCGCAACCTCAGCCAGGCGTGAGCAGGACCTTGCCCTGACGCCCACCGGCTGCGGCCAGCGCCACGGCTTCCTGCACGCGTGACAACGGGAAGGTGGCATGCACCCGCGTGGCCAGCTCGCCGCGCGCGATGCGCTGTGCCAGATCACCAAAGAGCGCCTGTTGCTGCGCAGGCGACGCCTCGCGGAACCAGAAGGCCAGCCAGAAGCCGCGCAGGGTGACGTTGCGAAAGACGAAGGACCCTGGTGCCACCTTGCACGCCTCGCCGCTCATGGCCCCGTAGTTCACCACGGTTCCCCCAATGGCGACGGTCTGGGCCAGCCGATCGGTGGCCGTTCCGCCAACCGCATCAAGGGCGAGGCGGATCTTTGCCTTGCCGGTGGCCTCGGCCACACGCGCGGCGAGATCCGGACCGTCCACGAGCACAACATCCCCACCCAAGGCTTCCAACGGCGCCACAGCATCGGCGCGGCGCACAACGCTCACGGTGTGCAGCCCACGGGCTTTGGCGAGCTGAATGACGTACTCACCCACGCCGCTGTTGGCCGCATTCTGCAGGACCCAGTCGCCGGCATTCAGCGCAACGAATTCAGACAGGAGCAGCGACGCCGTGGGCGGATTGACCGTGAGCATGGCCATTTGCAGCGGATCGCCGCCGGCCGGCACGCGCATCAGCGCCGCCGCCTTCACGACGATGTGCGAGGCCCACGTTCCTCCGCCAACCGGGAGGAGCGCCCAGTCACCAATCGCCACGCCGGTGACGCCCTCTCCCAAGGCCGCGACGCGTCCCACCCCTTCGTTTCCTCCCACGGCGGGGAGCGGCGGCAGGGCGCCGTACTGACCGGTGATCGTCAGGACATCGGACGGGTTGATTGGCGCCGCGAGGAGTTCCAGCAACACCTCGCCCGCTCCGGGAGCCGGCGTGGGACGGTCCACACAGGCAATGCGCGTGTGCGGTTCAGCACCACGGGTTTCGTAGAGGGCGAGTTGCATGGTCAGGCGAGATCGTCGGCGGCACGATCATGGATCGTGTGCAGTTCCACGATCGTCAGGCGACGAATGCGGTTGGGCAATTTGAGGATGGCCTGATCACCAACCGCCTTGCCTTGCAAGGCGCGGCCAATGGGAGAACCCATCGTCACATGACCGTCCTGCAATTCACCGGCGTCGCCGAAGACCAACTCGTACGTCTCGCGTTGCGTGGTGGCCTCATCTTCCACGATCACCTTGGAGCCAAGTCCGACATGGGTGGCGGGGATCTGTGTAATATCGATGTTGGCCAGCTTGGTCACGCGCTGCGTGAGCTGTCCGAGGCGTGCCTGCACAAACTGCTGACGCTCCAGCGCGGCTTTGTACTCGCTGTTCTCCTTGAGATCACCGAGTTCAACGGCTTTACGGATTTCCGCGGGCAGCGTGACGTTCAGCTCGAACTGGAGCTTCTCGACTTCGCGTGCCATCTGGGCGATGAGTTCCTGAAACATGCGCGTGCCAGCTGAGGCCGGATAAAAGGCGAGCGCCCGGCCGTTGGGGCCGGGCGCCTGATCCCTGAAATATGCCTGGATAGTCTACGGGTTCAACCCTTGCGGGCATCCCGCGGGGCAGGGGGCGGATTTACGGCGTGACGCCAAGCGTTACCCGGAATGTGCGCGGGGCGCCGGGCATGATGTTGTTGTTGCCGTGCGAGGTCGCATAAATCCGGGAATCCGCGAGGTTCTCCACGTTCAGCTGTGCGGTGAGCCCCCGCGGCAGCGACAGAAACATCGCCGCATCGAGCCGGGTGAAGGCGGGCAATACCACGCTGTTATCAATGGCGGCGTAGCGCTGGCCCTGATGCACAACGCCGAACCCGAGCGCGGTCTGCGGCAGCACACGCACCTTGTTCCAGAGCGATGCACTCGTATTCGGCACCAGTGGCGCCGTGGCGCCCACCCGCGCCGCGCTGGTACGACTCACAATGCGCGCCTGCTGTACCGCCAGTCCGCCCATTACGTCCCAGCGCGCGTGCGGCGTGCCCTGCACCCCGAATTCGGCACCGGTCGTGCGCTGCCGACCCGTCTGCAGCAGTAACGTCGGGTCCACCGGGTCGGGGGCCGTGGTGTTCGAGCGATCGAGGGTGAACCAGGCGGCCGTCACATCGAGACCGGGACGTGCTTCCCACTTCACGCCCACCTCCCGATTGCGGAACCGCTCCGGCTGCAGCGTCTGTGTGGTGGGCGTGAGCGACAGAAACTGGTCGCCACTGCTGGGCAGGTGAGACACACTGTAGCTGCCGTACACCGAGAGCGTACGCGACGGGGTGATCACCACGCCGCCGCGTGGCGACACCAGATTGTCGATGCGTGACAGGGTGCTGTTGGTGCGGCGGTTCCGGACACGCAGGTCGAACCGATCGTGGCGAATGCCGCCCACCAGTTGCACGTGGTCGCCGAGATGCAGCTGCTCCTGCAGGAAGAGCGCCGCCACGTTCGCCACGGCACGGTTGTCCGCGTCGGAGGCACTCGCCCGGAAGGTGACCGGCGTTGTCACCGTTGGCGCCCCGACCGGCACCGCGCGTGCCGTTGCCGTGTTGTCGAAATAGCCCGTGAGCCGCTGATTGTCGGAGCGCTGCTGACTCACTTCGGTGCCGACCAGCAAGGTCGAGCGAAGGGAGCCGCGGGCCGCGCGCCACACCGCATCTGTCTGGTTGAACAGACTGCGACGATCCACGGCGTCGCTGTACGCCCCGAGCGAGAACTGCGTCCCCGCGCTGTTGATGGCGCTGCTGGCAAACACGTTCTGATAGAACTTGTCGTAGGCAAAAGCGCGGGCATGCGAACGCAGTGTAAAGCCGTGTCCATTGTCGAACTCTGCCTGCAGATGCGCGCCATCCACCGTCATGCTGGCGCGGCTGAGCGAGGGATCGCCCACGAAGGTGCGGGTGTCGAGCGCGGACGGTCGCCCGTTGGCGGATGGGAGACCGCGGTCCACGGTGCGACGGTCCACGTAGCGCTCCACCCCCGCGCGCACCATGGTGCGTCCCAGCATTGCCGATGCGGTGGGATTCACCCCCCACTTTTCGAGTCCCATGTTCCGGCGAAACGAATCGCTCGCTTCGTACATGAGGTTCACGCGACCAGCCACTTTACCTACCGCATCGCCCATATCGAGCGAAACGCGACGCTGGTCCCACGACCCGGTTTCCACGCGTGCCATGCGTACCGGCGTCCATTCCGCACGCTTCATGACGCGGTTGATCACGCCGCCGCCGCCCCCGCGCCCGAACACAGTGGCATTGGCCCCCTTCACCGCGTCGATCTGCTGCACGTTGTACGTGTCGCGGTAATACTGCGCATCGTCGCGCACCCCGTCCACGAAGAAGTCGGCGGTACTGCTCTGTCCGCGAATCGTGGGAGCGTCGCGGTGCCCTTCCCCTTGCCCCATGCTGATCCCGGGCACGTACTCCACGGCCTTGGCCATCGACTGGATGTTGAGGTCCAGCAGCAGGGGCGCCGCCAGCACGCTGACCGATTGCGGCACGTCGCGCAGAGGGGTCAGGGTCCGCGTGGCGGAGCGGCTGGCCGGTGCGGTATAGCGCACGGCGCGCTGCGCATTGGCGCGCACCCGCACGACCTCGACGGCCTGCGCAGAATCCGGACGCGGGCGACCGGCACTGGCAGGCTGAGCAGCGGGGGAGCGCACCGTGTCTTGGGGGGCCCCGGCAAGCAGGACGGAAAAAATGAGCGAGGAAACCATGGCGAGATTAGTTGAGAACGACTATCATCTAATGCATATGCAGGGTAAACAATGAATCCCGACTTTGTCAATCGGGATTAGTTCGTATACAAAAAGGGACCGCCACCATGGCGGCCCCTGCGCGGGGCGGGCGAATTGGCCGCCGCCCCGATGCTTCGGCCGCCGTCTATGGCGAACCGCTGGCCGCTCGGCTGGCCTCTTGCGCCTCGTGCGCATCCATTACCGCCTGCGCCGCCTCCCGTGGGTCATCGGTCAGCAGCACCAGATCCAGATCGTTGGGGGAGATCTTCCCTTCGGCAACCATGCGCGACGTGATCCAGCGCACGAGGCCGGCCCAGTAGTGGGTCCCGAAGAGAATGACCGGGAACTGATAGATCTTGCCGGTCTGAATGAGCGTCAGCGCCTCGAACAGTTCATCCAGCGTGCCGAAGCCGCCGGGGAAAATGATGAACGCGTTCGAGTACTTGATGAACATCGTCTTGCGGACAAAGAAGTACCGGAAGTTCACCAGCGTATCGACGTACGGATTGGCGCCCTGCTCAAAGGGCAGCTCAATGTTGCATCCGACCGAATGGCCATTGACATCCTTGGCGCCACGATTGGCCGCCTCCATGATGCCGGGGCCGGCGCCGGTGAGGATCGAGAACCCCTGCTCCGCCAGCAGTCGTGCCGTTTCCCGCGCGGCGCCATACATGGGATCATCCGGCCCAGTGCGCGCGGAGCCGAAGATCGTCACCCCCTTCTGCACATCGGAGAGGGCGTCGAACCCTTCGACGAACTCCGAGGTAATGCGCATGACCCGCCACGGATCGGAGCGGGTAAAGGCCGTCGCCTCATCTTTCGGACTTTGCAGCAACTTTTCGTCTTCCGTGAGCATTGGACGGTCACGGAGTGACTGATCTACCAGACGAGGATCGGCCCGGCGCACGGCACGGGCCCCGCTGGACACCAGCGACTTGGTGTCGGCCGGCTCCCGGCCGGCCGCACGATGTCCGGCCTCGGTCCGCTCCCGATAGGCCTCCACGGATTGCTGTTCCGCCGTGGTACGTGTGACGGGCGAGGCCTTCTTGCCGGTTGCTGTTCGAGGGGCCGAGCGTCGTGATTTCGCCATGGAGAGTGTGGGAGTATGCCAGTCGGAGTGGTGAAGCCACGAGGAAGGCGCGTCTCAACGCGTTGGACACGCCGCACGCGGCGGGGTCTCCGTGAGGCATGATACCAC
Source organism: Gemmatimonas phototrophica (assembly GCF_000695095.2). Taxonomy (NCBI): domain Bacteria; kingdom Pseudomonadati; phylum Gemmatimonadota; class Gemmatimonadia; order Gemmatimonadales; family Gemmatimonadaceae; genus Gemmatimonas; species Gemmatimonas phototrophica. The sequence goes on from NZ_CP011454.1 coordinate 3,573,942, forward strand.
TGGAACGGCCCGGTTGCTCCTGGTCGTAGCCGACGGGGTACGCGCGGATGTGCTGGAAGAGGAGATGGACGCCGGACGTGCGCCGGCCATGGCGGCGCTGCGGGCGAAAGGGAGCTCACAACCGATCTCCTCCTCGTTTCCGTCGGTGACGGGCCCGGCGTATGTCCCCTTTCTCATGGGGCATCATCCCGCGCGGGTGGGACTGCCGGGACTCCGCTGGTACGATCGCACCCGGTCACTGCGGTGGGCCCCGGCGCAGTCGCGCAGCTATGCAGGCTGGGACATCTGGCACGTGGACAGCGATGTCTCGCCGCACATGCCCACCATGCTCGAATATGCGCAACCCTCCATTGCCGCCATGAGCATGATTGGTCGGGGGGCCACGCACGGACGCATTGGTCGCGGGCTGGGGTGGATGGCCCGCGCCGCGCCCTCGCATTTCCGGGGGGATCTGCTGGGATGGCGCACCGTGGAACGGCAGGCCACCGCGGCATTCCTCAAGCAGTTCGGTAAAGTCCGCCCTCGGTTCTCCGTGCTGGCCATTACCAGCCCCGACAAGTTTGCCCACAAGTTCGGTGCGCGGTCAGACGCGGTGCGCACCGCCATTCGCGACGTCGATGACGCCATTGGGCGCGCGCAGGAACTGGCGCGGCGTGGCGGGTGGGGCGAGTCGTTGCACATCTGGGTCACCGGCGACCACGGGCACGCGCCGGTCGCGGACCACGATGATTTGCACGGCTGGCTGGAGAGCGAGGGGCACCGCGTGCTGGCGCACCCGCGGCTGAACGTCAAGAACCCGGACGTAGTGCTGATGGTTGGGGGAAACGCCATGGCGCATCTCTACATGGCGCCGGCGCACCGGAGCCGACAGTGGTGGGGCGAACATGCCGCGCGATGGGATCAGCTTTTGGACCGGCTGATCGAGCGCCCGTCCATCGATCTCATGGCGATCAGCACCTCCGATAGCGTGGTGCAGGTGCGTCATGCCGCGCGAGGCGTAGCCGAAGTACGGCGAACGGAGGGGGTGGCCGGCACCCGCTGGTCCTATGTCCCGCTCGATGGAGACCCGCTGCTGTTGGGCGGTGCCCATCAGCTGCTCGACAGCAACAGCGCCTGGGCGCTGTCGTCGGAGACGGCCTACCCGGATGCCCTGGTCCAGCTGTCCTGGCTGGGGGCCTCCAGCCGCGGCGGCGATGTGGTGTTGTCCGCCTCGGAAGGGTGGGATCTGCGGGCCCGTTTTGAGCCGGTGGCCCATATATCGACCCACGGCGCCCTGCTCAGAGATCAGATGCTGGTGCCGCTCATCGTGGACGTCGCCACCGCCCGTCGCCCGCAGCGCACCACCGATATCGTCCCCTCAGCGCTGCAGCTGCTCGGAGTGCATGCCGATACTCTCTTCGACGGACAGTCGTTTCTGCGGTAGGTGACCGCAGGAATCGCCACGCGCCAGCAGTCATCGCGTGTCGCGGTCCGTGCAGCCGGACCGATGATGGCCGGGATGTCGCCCCCCGCGATCGTGTTGTGGAACACCGCTCTGTCCATGTCCGTCCTCTCTCGCAATAACGTGCGCGTCTCCGGGCGCGGCGAACAATACATGATCTTCGCGCACGGGTTTGGCTGTGATCAGGCCATGTGGCGTTACGTGGCGCCGGCGTTTGAAGACAGTCATCGTGTGGTGCGCTTCGACTACGTGGGTGCCGGACAATCTGATGTCACGGCGTATGATGCCACGCGCTACGGTACCCTACAGGGCTACGCCAGCGACGTGCTCGAAGTCATCGAAGCGCTGGCGGCGCAGCAGGTGGTATTTGTGGGCCATTCCGTGAGCGCGACGGTGGGCATGCTAGCCGCCATCAGACGCCCGTCACGCTTCGACCGGCTGATCCATGTCGGGCCATCCCCCAGTTACCTCAACGATCCCCCACACTACCACGGTGGTTTTGCCAAAGAAGATCTGCTGGGACTCCTGGAGATGATGGAGAAGAACTATTCGGGATGGGCGGGTGCGCTGGCGCCTGTCGTGACGGGCAACCCCGACCATCCGGAGTTTGCGGCGGAACTGGAAGCCAGCTTCTGCGCCTACGATACCGCCATCGCGCGTGCCTTTGCCAAAGCCACGTTCCTTTCCGATCACCGTCGGGATGTCGTCGCCGTCCCGGTGCCATCGCTAATCATTCAGTGCGCACAGGACAACATTGCGCCGGAATCGGTGGGACGATGGCTTGCTGATCACTTGCCCCTGAGCACCTATCACGCGCTTGAGGCCACTGGACACTGCCCGCACCTCACGCATCCGGACGAGACCATTCGCGCCATCCGCAGCTATCTTGACGGGCCGACAGCCTCGCCGACGCCGGCGCCCCTGACATAGCGATGCACGACGAGTCGATGCACCATGACTTTGACGACGCCGCCTGCGGTTTGCTGACCTGCTCTTCCAGTGGCCAGATCCTTCGGATCAACGGCACACTGCGCCATTGGCTTGGCATCCCCGGCGAGTCAACCGTCTCCTCACTGTTCGATGTGCTGACGCCGGCCAGCCTCCTGTTCTTTGAAATGCAGTTGCGACCATTACTGGCGCTGGGACGTACGGTAGACGGTGCGTTCATCAATTTGCGACATCGTGACGGCAGCCAGTTGCCGGTTGTGCTCAATGCCAGCCAGCCTCAGGGCAGTCCGCGCATGGCGATGGCCATGATTGTGGTTCGTGAGCGTGAGCAATACGAGGCGTCGCTCCGTCAGTCGCGGGCCGACGCCGAGGCCGCTCTGGCCGCCATGGCAGCCAGCGCGCATGGTCAGAAAATGCAGGCGGTCGGTCAGATGGCGGCGGGAGTGGCCCATGAGTTCAACAATCTGTTGGCGGTGATCCGGGGGAATATTTCCTTTGCCCAGCAAGGCGTGACGGACGCGTTGTCGAGTGAGCAACGGATCCTTGAGGATCTGGAGAGTGCCATGACCGCGACGGACCGGGCCAGTGCCATAGTCCGTCAGCTTCTGGCCTTTACCGGACGGCAGGTTGTCCGGCGCTCAGTAGTGAATCTCAACAGCGTGGTGGATGATTCCAGACACCTGGTAGTCACGGCGCTTGGCCGAGATGTCACCTGGCAAACTCGGCTGGCACATGACCTTTGGCCGGTATTCGCCCCAAAGGATCAACTGCAGCACATACTCACGAACCTCGTCCTGAACGCCCGCGACGCAATTCGCGCGCGAGGTGAGCCTGGATTGATCACCGTCACCACGTCCAACGTGAACGGCACAAACGATCATGGTGACAGTGTCCGCCTGCTAGTGGAAGACACCGGCCTTGGTATGCCCGACGACGTAAGGGCGCGCGCCTTTGATCCTTTCTTCACAACTAAACCAGTTGGTCAGGGGATGGGGCTTGGTCTGTCGATGGTATACGGAACCATCGACGCCCTGGGCGGGCGTACCACTATTGACAGCTCCGCCGGACAGGGAACGCGCATCACCATCACTCTGCCCCGCGCGACGACCTAATTGCTACTCGCTGCGGTTGCGGCTCCGCTCCGGATCGAAGCCCTCGGGATAGCGCTTCCGCAACTTCTCAATGTTGCGCTGTGCAATGTCTTCGAGCGACAGATCGAGCACGGTGGCAAACGCCCCGATGTACCACAGACAATCGCCCAGCTCCTTCACTAGCGCGTCCTTATCCAGCGGCGTCGCGTGAAAGAGATGCTTCTTGATGACTTCGGCCGTTTCGCCGGCCTCTCCGGTGAGCCCCAGGGCCGCATTGGCCAACTGCTGCTCGTGCGTGCGGTCGCGCCCCAACGTGCGCGCCGCCAGTTCCTGATATTCGTCGAAGTTCATGCCGACGAATGTAACGCGCTACGCCGCCAGGAGAGAGACGGCCTGGGGAATGCCCTCCGCCACTTCCGCTTCCACGTCCTCGATGGCCAGTGGGGTGAGTTGAAGCACGTCCAGCGCCTCCGGCAGGGGGGTGATGACTTCCACAGTGGCGGTGTACCCCACCCCAATGCGCGCAGCCAGCACGTCGGCCACATGAATCAACGCCGGCAGCCGCTGCTCATGCCAGGCCAGCGTGCGGAAATCATGATGGTGCTGACAGGCGAGCACAAAGGGGGTGGGGAAATGCCAGGCATCGCAAAGCGCCCCCCCGAAATCTTCGTGGGTGGCGCCAATCTCGCTCCGCTCCAAGTCGCGGAACGTAGGGCCGTCCGGCTGCCCTGCCCGCTGCACCAAGACCGTGAACTCGGGGAGCCACGCCTGCATGGCCACAATCACCCCAACGTCATGCAGCAACCCGGCCAGCATGGCTTCCTCCGGCGACGCCGCGCCGGTACGGACAGCGAGGGTCCGTGCGGCCGTGCCTACCGCCACACAGTGGTTCCACACGTCGCCCGGATCGAAACCGGGAATGGACCGTCGGCCGCGAAAGAGTCGATGCAGGCTGGCCGCGAGAGCAATATTCCGAATGGAATCGACTCCCAGCAGGCGAATCGCGGCACGCGGGCTCCCGACCTCACGCTGACGGCGGTAGAACGCGGAGTTCACGACCTTCAGCACACGCGCCGCCAGCGCCGGGTCCGTGAGCAAAGCGTCGTGCAGGGTGTCTTCGTTAGCCGAAGGATCATCGGCAATTTGCATGATCCGCATGGCAACACTGGGCAGAGTGGCAATCGACGCCACCCGATCAATGGTGGCGCGCACCACACGATCCGTGGCGGACGTCATGCCGCCTCCATGGAGATGGCGGAGGGGCTGCCCATCCATTCCTCAAACACCCGAGCCTCAAGCGGACGGGCGAGCAGATACCCCTGTCCATACGGGCATCCCAGCGCCTGCAGGAGCACCAGCTGCTCCATATGTTCGATGCCTTCCGCCACGACCTCGAGCCCAAGGTTGTCGGCGAGGGTCATGACGGCATGCAGCAAGGCGGAATAGCCGCGACCGCGACTTACATTTTCCGTCAGTGCGCGATCCACTTTCAGCACATCAAAGGGATATTCCTGCAGACAGGACAGCGACGAGTAGCCGGTCCCGAAGTCGTCCATCGCCAATCGAATGCCTTCACGCTTGAAGGTGGTCAACAGATCCAGGGCCATGGCCCGATGCTGCATGAGTTGCGACTCGGTCACTTCGAGTTGCAGGCACTGCGGAGACATCCCCGTCTCTTCAAGGATGGCCATCGTGCGCGCGGCTACGGTGGGGTCGGCCAACTGGACACGCGAAAGGTTCACGCTGATGTAGTCGGGGGCCAGGGTCGGCATCTCCCGTTGCCACTGCACAAACTGCAGGCAGGCCTGCCGGAGCACTTGATCCGACAACGGGAGAATGAGCCGTGTCTCTTCGGCAATGGGGATGAACGCGCCGGGGGAGATCAGCCCCAAGTCGGGATGTCGCCACCGCACCAGGACTTCCACACTGTGCACCCGGCGATCGTCCAGGGAAATGATGGGCTGGTAGACGAGGAAGAACTGGTCTGTACCAATCCCATCGCGCAAGGCATTCTCCAGCCGCACGCGATTGTGAATCGCCTCGCGCATGAACGGCGTGAAGATCACGTAGCAATTCTTGCCACGCGCCTTGGCTTCGTACATGGCAATATCCGCGTCGCGCAGCATGTTGTCGGAGTCAACATACTCACTGCTGCTGTGGACGATTCCGACACTGGCACTGGTGCGCACCGTATGCGCCTGCAGCGCATACGGCTGTTCGAGCATCGGGAGCAGTCGTTCGGCAATGGCGGTCGCCATGTCCACGGTGGGCACATCGTCCAGGATCACGACAAACTCGTCCCCCCCCAAACGCGCCACGGTTGTCCCACCCGAATCGCGGGTTATGCAGTCCTGCGCGCGCAGGTTGTGACGCAACCGTCGGGCAATCTCGACGAGCAATTGATCGCCTACTTCGTGCCCAAGGCTGTCGTTGATGAGCTTGAAACGATCAAAATCGATGAACATCACGGCAAATCCGTACGCCGGATTTTCGCGCGCACGATCAATGCTGTGTTGCAGACGCAAATGCAGCAACGAGCGATTGGGGAGTCCGGTCAGTGAATCCACATGCGCCGCACGCCCAAGTTCCGCCAGCATCCGCTGACGATCGATGACCGACTGGACGCGCGCGCGCAGTTCGGCACCGAAGAATGGCTTCCGGATATAGTCGGAGGCACCGCCGGCAAAGCAGGCCGTCAGGACATCCCGCCGTTCCGTGCCCGTAACAATGATGACCGGCACATTGGCGAGCAACGGCTCACCTTGCAGGCGTTTGAGGAGCTCTACTCCGGTCGCATCGGGGAGCTCCTGATCCAGCAGGATCAGTTCCGGAGGATGATTCATGGCTTGCGTCACGCCACTTGTACCATCAAAGGCGCTCTCCAACTGCACCCCCAACGGCCGCAGCATGGCACTCACCAGATTGTGAATGTCCTGATCGTCATCAATCAACAAGACACGGGCCGGATTGCGTGTCTCGCCGTCCCAATCCGAGCGGCGGCGCTCCGTGCTGATCTCGGTGCTCATGGCTGTGCTCTTACACTGGACAGCACCGCCCGACGCGCCGCAGCAGCATACACGGAGAGGCGAGCCAGCAGCCGCGGGGTTTCATGCATCTGATTTGACAGGCTGGTCTCCAGCTGCCGCGCCAGCTCACTGATGATCGGATATCCGTAACCGCCGGCGGCCCCCTTGAGCTGATGCGTCAACCGCGCCGCGCCCTCGGCGTCTCCATGTTGCACCAGGGACGCGATCGACTGCACACGGTCGGGAAGCACTTCGGCAAAGCCGGTGGCCAGGGCGGCGAGATCCGGATCGTCTGCCAGTTCGCTGACCAGCAATTCCGGAATGTCTTCGACAAAGGATTCCGGCATGCTGACGGGCTCCGCGATCCCCATGGCCTGAAACAGATCCGGGGGAGTGACCCACCGGGCGCACGTGGCAATCAGCGCCTGACGATCGATCGGCTTGGTGGCGTAGTCATCACAACCCGCGTCCAAACATTTCTGGCGGTCCTCGGCCATTGCATGCGCCGTGAGTGCGATGATCGGGATGGGATTGTCGTTGGCGCGCAACACCGCCGCCAGCGTATACCCATCCACTTCCGGCATCTGCATATCGGAGAGCAGCAGGTCAAAGCGGGCCCCGGCGGCCTCGGCCCATTCAATGGCTTCGAGCGCCTGTCGACCGTTCGCCACCACCGTGACATCAGCCCCCGCCGCTTGCAGCAACACGGTAATCAGACGCTGGTTATCCTCACCATCTTCCGCCAGGAGGATGCGCCGACCGGAGAGCGCCCGAGGGGTGGGCGCCGCCGCCGGCGTGCTGGCAACCGCATACTCCAGATGACTGATCGACCGGGCATTCGCGGCGGTGGTGAGCGGCAGACGCAGTTCAAAACGTGATCCCCGCCCAGGCGCTGTTGTTACCAGCTCCACATTGCCGCCCATCAGCTCGGCGAGGCGGCGACAGATGGTGAGCCCAAGCCCAGTGCCACCATGCTTGCGCGTGACGGAGCTGTCTGCCTGCGTGAACGGCTGGAACAACTGTGACGCCTGCTCTTCGGTCATCCCTGGCCCGGTGTCGTCGACGGCAATGACCAGCATGTCGTTCGTGCGCTGCTGTTCAACGCTCGTTTCCACCAGAATGCGGCCACGTTCGGTGAACTTCGCGGCGTTGCCCACAAGGTTCATGAGGATCTGCCGCAAGCGGGTGGGATCGGTGACGATACGGTCGGGAATGGGCGTGGCAATCCGATTTTCAAGCGAGATCCCCTTGGCCTGCGCACGCGACCGCATGAGGCTCTCCACATCCAGCAGCACCGAGGGCAACGCGGTGTTGACCTGCTCAATCTCCATCTTGCCCGCCTCGATCTTGGAGATATCGAGAATGTCATTGATGACCGTGAGCAGATGTTCGCCGGCGCGGCGAATGGTATCCATGGCCTGCAATTGCTCCGGCGCCGCGCCGCCGACTGCGGCTTCATCACGCAGCAGGTCGGTATAGCCGAGGATGGCGGTGAGCGGCGTCCGGATCTCATGGCTCATGTTGGCAAGGAATTCGCTCTTGCTTCGGCTGGCCGCCTCGGCTTTGGCCTGGGCTTGTCGAAGAGCGTCCTCGCGCTCAATGGCTTCGGTGACGTCCATGACGGTGCCGAACAAGCCGAGGATGTTCTTGTCGGGACCGCGCCGGGCACGTCCTTCGCCGCGCACCCACCGAACCATCGGATTGCGCCCTGAAGTGCGCAGCACCAGTGAATACGCCTCCCCGGTGGTCGCCGCACGCTCCACCGCAGCGGTGAGGCGCGCCGCATCATCCGGGTGATAACCGTCGAGAACAGCGGCCATGTCGGGCTGGCCGCGATCCATATCCAGCCCAAAGAGGCTGTACGTTTCGGAGGACCAAGTCACTTGACCGTGCTGGAAGTCAAACTCCCAGTTGCCCACGCGGGCCACGGCTTGCGCTTCCTGAAGCTGGGCCATGGTTTTGGCCAACGCCTCGCGCTCGCGCTGCAGCGCTTCACTGGCTTGCACCTGCTCCGTGACATCCGACTCCACCGCCACGAATCCGGTGAGCTCGTCGCCAACGCGCAGCGGTTCGATACTGAGATCGAGCCAATAGGGTTTCCCCTGCTTCGTCCGGTTCAGCAAGGTGACGCGCACCGACTCACCGGCATCCATTGCGCGCCGCATGCGCGCAATGGCCTCCGGGTCGGTGTCGGGCGCTTGCAGCACGGAGCCCGGCGATTGCCCCACGACTTCCTGGAGCTCCCAGCCCGTGAGCCGCGTGAATCCTTCATTGGCCCAGGTGATGCGTCGCTTCGCATCGGTCAGCACCACCGCATTACTGGTGCGCTGAGCCACCATGGCCAGACGCTCGAACTCCAGACTCTTGCTGGTCACGGTGACATGCTGGCGGCGGAGGAGTCGGACCACCGGCTCGACGACGAGCAGCGCAATACCAATCAGAACGGCGAAGGCCAGGAACCCCCCGCTCCAGGCGGCGCGTTCCGCCTGTTGAATATCCGCATTCTGCATGCGTTGGGCGGCGCCAACGGCCATGCTCGCGAGGGACTGGAATTCGTCAGCCCGCTGAAAGATTTCGAGGGCGCGACGCGCTTTTTCCGTTTCGGAGTCGGTGTCGGTGTCGGACGCGTGAGCCGTCACCGTGGCCTGCAGTGACCGTTCGGCGACCATCATGCGGGTAATGGCCGAGTCCATCGCAGCAACCCGCGGCGACTTGGTATACGCTTCGCTCAAAACAATCTTTTCCAGCGACGCCACATCCACCGCGAGTCGCTGAATTTCATCGACCATCAGGGCGTCGTCGATGGCGTTGTTGCCTTGCGAGCCGGAAAATCGTCCAATGCGTTCGCCGTGTAGCCGCAGGCGAGACAGGACATCAATGATCTCACCCTGATGGGCGAGCGTCCGCGAGGCGGCCACGTTGCCCCACAAGGCAACGGCCACGATGATGGCGAAGACGCTCAGGGACCCGAGAACCGCGACCCGGACGCGATGGTGCGGACTGCCTGGTGCCTTCAGCTGTCGCGTGTGCACCCGGGCGTATTTGGCATCAACACTGCGCCGATAGAGCGTCCAGGCGAAAAGCGGACTGACAATGAAAACCAGCCCGACCGCATCGACCAGTCCCCGGATGTTGTCGGGGATGGGAGCTGGCGTAAGGACGACCGATTCGTGCAGGGCGAGTTCGGCCAGCAATGTCGCCACCCCCAGGAACAGGGCGTCCACCCACCACGCGCGTACGCGGCGGTGCACGGCTTGTTCGGCAGTGTGGCTGGGCGACATGGACGCTGGGCGGGTGATGGGCTCGATCCCCCCTTGAGGGGTACGGAGGCGCCAGCGTCGACGACCGGTATTCCAAGTGTCGGCCCCCGTCGCCCGGAGCTTTAGCAGGCGTCTGGACCCGGGTCCGGTCCGTTATATTCCGCCTATGGCCTGGCTGTCCCTTGCTCTCACCCTCGCGCTGCGCGCCCTGCTCAACCCTGCCCTGGCAGTGGATCTGCTGCGGGTGGCCTGGCGCTTCCGCCACCGGCATTGGTACCGGCGATTTCCCTTCCTCCCGTTACCGGCCCAGAGCTATGTGCGCTGGCGCATGTACACCGCCTACGGCGATGAAGGGGCCATTCCCCCGGCCGATGATGTAGTAGCGTTTGCCCGGTGGGTTGGGCGTCAGCCCTGACCTGTCCATGAGCGCCGGCACCGACCAGCCGTCGTTGTCGCGGCGGTTCCTGGCGCAGGCTTATGCCGCGGGCTTTGACGCCGCCGGGATTGCGGCTTTGGGGGAGCCGGCCACGTACGCGGCGTACGCCGACTGGCTGACCGAGGGGCGTCAGGCCGACATGGCCTATTTGACCGGCGACGGTGCCACCCTGCGGGCCGATACGCGCCTGCCGCATGCCGGGGCCACCCATGCCCTGGTGGTGGCCGCTTCGTACGGTGGCACCGCGCCCACCGGGCCGGTGGCTCGTTACGCCCGCGGTGACGACTACCACGAGCGGCTGCGGGAACGGCTGCGCGAGTTGCACCGCTGGCTGGAACGGGAGGTGGGGCATGCGGTGAACGCACGCCCCTACGTGGACAGTGGCCCGGTGCTGGAGCGCGACCTGGCGCAGCGCGCCGGACTTGGATGGATGGGGAAGAACACCATGCTCATCACGCCACGCGCCGGGTCATTTGTGTTTCTGGCTTCGCTCTTTGTGGAGCTCGACCTTGAGCCGTCGGTTCCGTTTGAGGCCGACCGCTGTGGTACCTGTACCCGCTGTCTTGATGCCTGCCCCACCGGCGCGTTGCCGGCCCCGCGGGTCCTCGATGCGAACCGGTGCGTCAGCTATCTCACCATTGAGCACCGTCAGAGCATACCCGGCGCGCTCCGCGAGTCGATGGGCGGGCTGCTGTACGGTTGCGACATCTGCAATGATGTGTGTCCGTGGAACCATAAGTTCGCGCGCGATGCGATGTTTTCCGAGTTCGCGCCACGCGACCTGTTTGCCGAGTCGTACGACCGCGAGGGCGCTCGCGCGCTGGCCCGCGAGCTCCTCATGATGTCGCCGGCCAATTACGCGGCGGCCTTCAGGGGCTCAGCGATCAAACGCGCCAAGCTGTGGATGCTGCAGCGCAACGCGTGCGTCGTGCTCGGCAACATTGGCACCGAAGAAGATCTCGCGGTATTGGAGGCGATGTGCCAGCACAAGCATGAACTCGTGCGCGAGCACTCACAGTGGGCGGTGGCGCACATCAGGCAAGGATCGGGAAACCATCCCTCGCGCTGATGGCCGGTCGTTGGGGTTCCACCAGGATTTCCCAGCCAGCGTTCGCAGGACCAAGAGCAATTCGCCTGTCTACTCGTGCCGAATCGCGTCGATAGGACTCAGGTGCGACGCCCGACGTGCTGGATACGTGCCGAATACGAGGCCGATGATCACCGCCAACGTGGCCGACATCACCAGCGTCCACGGCGAAATCACCACCTGCAATCCCTCCGCGTCCACCATCAGGTGCATCACGCCCACCGCCAAGGCGGCGATGGATAGTCCAAGCACAACGCCGAGCCCACTCCCCACGGCGGAGATGGCCACCGCCTCGGTGAGGAACTGGACGCGAATATCTCGCACATTGGCCCCAATCGCCTTCCGAATGCCGATCTCCCGGGTGCGCTCGGTCACACTCGCCAGCATGATATTCATGATGCCGATCCCCCCGACGAGCATCGAGATTCCCGCCAGCAATCCGAGAAACAGCTTCATGATGAGAAATGCCCGCGCAATCTCGGCGAGTTCGGCCTCAGCGACGATAATCTCGATGCGATCCTCCCACCGCTGAAATCGGAGTGCGAGCCAGTCTTCGATTTCACTCGTCAGCGTCGCCACGGCATCGACCGAACGGGCCTTGAGCGCAATTGACGGTGCCCCGGCGACCGCCGAATTACCCAGGGTCGCTGCCGCCCCCGCGTAGGGAATTCGTGCCGAGTAGCCGCGCTCGCCTTGGCGGGCGGCAAAAACGCCGATGACCACGCGGGGGAGGGGACCGACCCGTACCTCCTGGCCGATCAACGAAGTGGCGGGCCGGCCGTCAGCCAATTCTTCCGCGAGGCGCCACGAGAGGACCACCACCGGCGCGTTGGCGAGTGCCTCGCGTGGGGTGAATGATCGGCCGTCCGCCAGTGGACGTCGATCGGTAATGGCGATGTCTTCGGTGACGGCGGCGATGGTCGCTTTCCGTTGCTTGCCACTCCCCGGCCAGCTGACCCGTGCAGATCCACCTCGACTCATGACCGCGGCCTGCGCCGAGGGCGTCTCACGTTTCAGAGATGAAAGGTCGGCCAACGTCAACACAAGGGGATTGCGTACCGGCTCCCAACTTCCGTCAATGAGGCGAAACGTGCGCGGTTCGATCGTGACCGATTGCACATCGGTCACCCGGTCGATTTCGCTGCGGACGAAGGCTTGCATCGCATCGCCGAGCGAGAGGACGGCGACGAGAGCGGCGACCCCGATGATGACCCCCAACGTCGACAGGAGGGTGCGCAGCGGGTTCTCGCGAAGCGCACCTAGACCAACGGCGGCGGCAGATAGCGATGGGGGAAGCATTGACTACCCCGTACGGCGGCTGGACCCGGCGGGTTCCAGCGGTCTGCGAGCGCAATCGAGTGGGACCGATACCTCACGCAATGATATCGTGAATCACCTTGCCGGCCACGTCGGTGAGCCGGAAGTCGCGACCGCTGTAGTTGTACGTCAGCTTCTCGTGGTTGATGCCCAACAGGTGCAAAATGGTCGCGTGCAGATCGTGAATGTGCACGGGGTTCTCCGCGACCTTGAAGCCGAAGTCGTCGGTGCGGCCATAGGTCATACCTCCCTTCACACCGCCGCCCGCCAGCCAGATGCTGAACCCGTGCGGATTGTGATCGCGCCCGTTCGTGACGCGGCCACCCGCGCCGCCGCCGCCGGTCTCCAGCACCGGCGTGCGTCCGAACTCGGTGCCACACACCACCAGCGTGTCATCCAGCAGTCCGCGTGACTTGAGATCTTTCACCACGGCGGCGAAAGCCCGGTCGGAGTGCCTAGCGTTCACGCGGTGGCGGTTGATGTCGTCGTGGTGGTCCCACGGGTCACCCTTGGCGTAATAGACCTGCACCATGCGCACCCCTTTCTCCACGAGCCGCACCGCCATGAGACAGCCGCGCGCCGTGCTTCCCGGGCCATACAAACGCTGCGTCGCCTCGCTCTCCTTGCGAATGTCGAAGACGTCAGGCGCTTCCGTCTGCATGCGATAGGCGGTTTCCATGGCCTTGATCGCGCCCTCCAGCTCCTCGTCGTTCGGCCCCACGCGCTGCATGCGCAGGCGATTCAACTTTTCCACCAGATCCACTTCCTTGCGCTGGTCAGTAAGCGACGTGGAGTCGGAGTGGATGTTGGGAATGAGCTCGTAGGGGTCGAACTCTTCCTCGAGCCGTGGCGCCTTGTCGGCGATGAACGTGCCCTGGTGCATGGCGGGGAGAAAGCCGTTGCTCCACAGTGGCGGCCCCACCACGGTAGGCTGATCGGGACAGAGCACCACGAACCCGGGGAGGTTCTTGTTCTCGGTGCCCAGCCCGTAGGTAAGCCAGGCGCCCATGGATGGCCGCCCGGGCTGGATGTGCCCGGTGTTCATGATGAGCAGCGACGGCTCGTGGTTGGGGATCTCCGTGTGCATCGACCGGATGACGCAGATGTCGTCGGCGATCGACCCCACCTCCGGGAACAGCTCGCTGACTTCGAGACCGGACTTCCCGTAGCGCGAAAACTTGAACGGCGACTTCATGAGCGAGCCGGTCTTCCGCTCGGTCTTGATGGCGTTCGGAATGGGCTTCCCGTCGTACTTGTCCAGCTCAGGCTTGGGGTCGAAGGTGTCCACCTGCGACACGCCCCCATTCATGAACAGAAAGATCACGTGCTTGGCGCGCGGCTTGAAGTCGGGCTTGATCACCCGCTCGCCCATCGAGGAAAGCACGGAGCTCGACGCCTCCGCGATGGACGCGCCCACCATCTGCGCGAACGCCATCATGCCAAACCCGGCGCCCATCGTTCTGAGCGCCTCGCGTCGCGTGCGCGGCTGCGAGTTTACTCCGCAGCCATCGTCATGCCCGCCCGTCCCGTGCCCGTGTGCCATATGGTGCTCCTTGAAAGCGCGTGTCAGTCGATGAAGCGGAATTCCGCCGCGCTGAACAGCGCCCGTGCGTATTGCGTCCACGCCTTCATGGACACCCGGCGCGCGAGCAGGTCCTTCTTCGCCTGCTCGGCACCACCTCCAGCCCCCGCGACCTTGGCGGTAGCGGTCGTTGAACTCTGCACCTTCTTGGTCTCAGCCTCGGCCTTCGCTGTCTCGCTTGCCAGCAGCGACGCGCGCTGCTCGGCGAGAAATCCAAGCCCGAGCACGATCTCCTCTTCGACCGCGTCGCGACCGTAGAGCAAAGGATAGGCCGCACGGATCATGGCGCGATCGTCAAAATGCTTGGGCGGGGGAGGACCAGCCGCGTCGGCAGCCGTGTCCGCGGCGGTGGTTGCCGCTTTCTTCAGTGCCGTCCGGCGTGGGGGCGCGGCTCCGGCGGTGCCAGAGTCTTTTGCCACGACAGGCGCCGCCGCCGAGTCGGCCAAGCGCCGCACCAGGGCCTGTGCCTGTCGCAACACGAACGGCGAGTTCATGAAGTACAGGCTTTGCAGCGGCACGTTGGTGGCAAATCGCCGCTCGGCGCTCAGGCTCGGGCTCGGGAAGTCGAACGTCTGCAGGAAGATGTGCGGCTGGAAACGACTCACACTCGAGTACAGCGTACGGCGATTGTTTTTCTCGTCGTCGAGTTCGAGCGACGGCCCGCCAATGGAGTCGGCGAGTTCACCAGACACCGCCAACAGCGCGTCACGAATGCCCTCGGCGCTGAGGCGCTGTCGGTTGAATCGCCAAAAGTTCTGGTTCTCGGGATCAATGGTCGCCGCCTTGGCATCGTGGTCCGAGGCCATCTGGTAGACCGAGGAGAGCATGATGTCCTTGTGCAACCGCTTGATCGACCGCCCGTTCGCAACAAACTGTGTGGCCAGGTACTCCAGCAACTCGGGGTTGGTGGGGCGCGCCCCTGCAAAGCCGAAGTTGCTGGGCGTGCGCACGATGCCAGCGCCCATGTGCCAGCCCCACACGCGGTTCACGATCACGCGCGCGGCAAGCGGATGCTTGGCGATGTCCTGAGCCAGCTGCAGCCGACCACTGCCCTCTTTGTAGACCGTAGCCGTGCCGTTCTGCAACACGAGTGGGAAGCCGCGCGGCACGCGCTCACCTAGGTTGAGCGGGCTGCCGCGGATGTGCAGCGCGATGTCTTCGAGGGACTCCTTTGGCTTGTCCTTGACGCCCATGACAAACGGGATGTCCGGCAGTTCCTTCTCGAGGCGCTTTACCTCTTCGCGCATGGCGGCGAGGTGGTCGGCGGCAACGCGGCTCAATTGACGTTCCAGCCCCCAGCCGTTGAAGCGCAGCAGCGCCGGCTTGGGGAAGAACGTGTCGAGTTCGTTGTCGAGATCGAAGGCGTAGACGTCGAGGTACAGGTTGAACCGCGACCGATCCATCGTCGCGAGCTCAAGCTGGTGCTGGTCGAAGAAGCTTTCGAAGCCGTTGGGCATCGGAATGGACTTCACTTCCTCGAGCGGTGTGCCCTTGGCGATGATCTTCTTGTTCTTCTCCTCGAGCTTCTTCTGCTCCGCCGTCACGTCGAGGAGCAACCGTTGGAAGGCATCGGCCAGCTTCTGCGCCTTCTTCTTCGCCTCGGCCTTGGCTTCGTCAGTCGTACCCACCGGCTCGGCGATCATCGCCTGCCAGTCCGTCAGGAACGGGTAGTGCTTTGGCGGATCGTTCAAGAAGTCGATCCACCGTTCAAGTGTCTCCAGGTCGAGACGCGCCTCGAGGGCCGCGCGCTCCTTGGGAAGCTGCTCGCGGCCGGTCACCTGCCACGCCGCCATCATGTACTTGGAAACCTGCAGCGTGAGTACGCGCGCGAGCTGGTCAGACTCGGTGCGCATGTACTCACCCATGCCCTCGTTGAACTTCTTGATGAACTCTTTGTCTTTCTTGTATTTGTCGGCGCGAACCGAGTCGGCGATTGGATACTCGTGGTAATTGGCGTTGTTGAAGACGCCGGCCAACGCGTAGTAGTCGTGCGTTCCGATGGGGTCGTACTTGTGGTCGTGGCAGCGCGCACAGCCGACGGTAATCCCGAGGAAGCCGCGTGTGGTTACGTCCACGCGGTCGTGGCGTTCGTCCGCGCGCGCCACCGGGGGATCAGCAAGGTCGTAGTACCAGGGACCCTGACCGAGGAAGCCGAGGGCCGGGAGCAGATCTTTCCGGCGGTTCTCGGGCATCTGGTCGGCCGCCAGGTGCGCCATGACGAGGGTGTCGTACGCCATGTCCGCATTGAGGGCGTCAACCACCCAATCGCGGTAGACATGGGCCATGGGGTATCGCTCTCTACCCGAGCCGTCCATCGCCAAACCGCGGGTGTCATCCTCGGCGTAACGCGTGACATCGAGCCAGTGCCGCCCCCATTTCTCACCGTAGTGTTCGGAGGCGAGCAACCGGTCCACCACCTTTTCAAAGGCGGCGCGGGCCGTGTCGGCGAGGAAGGCTTCAACCTCTTTCTTCGTGGGCGGGAGCCCGATGAGGTCGTAGGTCGCCCTACGGATAAGCGTGCGCTTGTCGGCGGCACGGGCGGGGGTGAGCCCGCGCTGCTCGAGCTGCGCGAGCACAAAGCGATCGATGTCAGTCTTGACCCACTCGGTGTTTTTCGGCGTGGGGACCTTGATGACCGGGTGCGGGCTGAACGACCAGAATTCGCGCTCCGCCTTGGTGGCGGCGCGGCGCGGCACGGCAATGGGTGCTTCGGTCTTCGCCCATTCGGCGCCGGCCTGGATCCATTCGACGAACCCCTGGATTTCTGCGTCTGACAGCTTGGCGGCATTGCGGGGCATGCGCAGCTCTTCGCGCTCGTGCCGCAGCGCCGAAATGATGAGGCTCTGCTCAGGGTTTCCCGGAATGACCGCGGGTCCGCGGCCGCCCCCCTTGAGGATGCGCTCGCGCGAGTCGAGCCGCAGGCCACCGCGCTCCTCGTTGGTATGACACGCGAAGCACTTCTGTTCGAGCACCGGGCGGACCTTGTTAGCGAAGATCCGGGCGCCGGGTGTCATGCCGCCTTCGGCTTCTCCCGATACCGAGGCAGCAAGCACGATTTTGGGTGCGGCCTCTGGCCATGGCGCACCCATTTTTACCCACTCCACCAGCCCTTCGATTTCGCGAGGCGAGAGGGGGGGCGCGTCACGCGGCATCTCCATTTTCGCGATCTCGTGCCGGATCGCCTTAATGAGCAGGCTGGCGTTTGGGTCGCCGGGAACAATGGCCGGGCCCGACTTGCCGCCGGCGAGGAGCTCGGCCCGCGAGGTGACCCGCAAGCGGCCGCGCGTGCGCGCTTCCGAATGGCACTCGGCGCACTGCCTGGCCAGCACCGGTCGCACCCGGGTCTCGAAGAAGTCGTCGTTTGACTGCGCCGCGGCCGGAGTGGCAACCGCCGTACCGGCTGTGACGGCTGTGGCGAAGGACGCGACGAGCGTGACAAAGGACTTCATGGCTGGGCGCCGTCCAGAACGGGGGTAGGGCTCGGCCGGCAGCGGCTCGAGATAAGTCAGGAATACGCGCTTTAGCAGTCGGCTGTCAAATAATGAAAAGTTCACCGTGCCGAACTCAGCCGGTGGTTGGTACGGCTCGACAGGTCTCGTTCCCCGCTGCGTCCACCGCGCACACGGTGAGTCCGCCGGCATTCGCAGGGACCAGTGCACGCCAGAGATACTCCCCGTACCAAACAAGCGGCGTCACGCCCGCGCCGGCGGGGGTGCTCCAGCGCACTTCAACACGTTTCCACTCAGTGGGCAGCGTTGGGCCTTTGCGGTCGTGGACACGCGCGCGAACAAGGACACCGTTGGCCGACGGCGCCTGCGCGACCGGCCCCACGACCGGCGGGGCACCATCGGGCGAGAGCCCCCGGCCAAGAAAGATTCGCTCACGCTCGGCGCCCTTCACTTCGCCCTGCGCCTGCACAACATCTAACCTCCCGTCGCCGTCCAGGTCGCCCAATGCCAGCCCAAGCGTGCCCGGGGTGCTGTCGCCCACGAAGACCTGATTGGCGGTGCGAAGATGGCCTTTGCCGTCGTTCAGCAGGAGCCGGTCCGGTCCGCTCAGCGAGCCGATCACGAAATCCGCGTCGCCGTCTGAGTCGGCATCAAGGAACGCCACGACGTTGTCGTCCTCACCGATGTTCTCACTCGCAGGCCACCAGCTATCGGTCATGTCGAAGAAGCGGCCTTTCCCGTTGTTGCGGAGCACGTGCTCCCGACGGCTGGAGCCGTTGCCACCGACGATCTCACCGTCGTTCACGGTCACCAGATCGAGGAAGCCGTCGCCGTCGAGGTCCATTGCCTCGTACTCGTAGTTGTTGGTGTACTGCGGCAGCGCACGAGGATCGTTGGCGAACATTCCCGCCCCATCATTGCGATAGAGCGAGCCGCCGCCGCAGCGCTTGCAGGAGACCAGCACATCGAGGTCGAAGTCGTTGTCCACGTCAACGAATTCCAGGTCCCACGAAAAGCGAATCAGTTCGTCGGGAAGACGCGCGGCGGTGACGTCGGTGAAGCGCCCCGCGCCGTCATTGAGCCAGAGCTGTACCCGGCCGCCCGCATTGCTCATGTTGTTCCCCGCCCCCCAGTCGGCGAGCACTAGATCGAGGTCACCATCGCCGTCCACGTCACCGGGCTCGGCGTCGCCCACGCTGAGCAACACGGCGGGCAGGTGAGACGCGGTGCGTTCAACGAATCCTCCGGAAGCGGTTGCCAGGTACAGCCGGCTCTGCGTCTGATACGTTGTCCCGACAAAGACATCAACCCGACCGTCGCCGTTGAAATCGCGCGCCTTCACGACGCGGGCAATGTCCGGCGTGGTCCCGAACACCTCCGTGGTCCGTTCGACGAACGGCTTCCCCGGACCCATGTTGTAAAAAGCCCGGTTGAGCTCCGGCGTGCCGGGCGTCGAGTAATCGCCGCCATTCGCAAAAAGGAGATCAAGCCGTCCATCACCATTGAGATCCGCCAGCTCAACTTTGTTGGTCCACTCGGCGGTGGGAGCGAGCAGCGCGTCCGTCGCTTCGACCCAGAGCGCCCGGGGGACGGAGGGCTGGATCGCCGAGGCGTCCGACCGGCCAGTCACGGTGCGCGGTGCACAGGCCGCCGCGAAGGCTAAGGCCGCCGCCGCGAGAGCGAGACGACGGGGCACAGTGGGCAGGTAGTGGATTGGCATTCTTGGCAACTCGATGGGGGGTCGGTTGACAATACGGCCCGCGTATCGACCGCGCGACGTTGGTGTGCGTTGCGAGAAGTTCATCTCCGGGTTTTGCGTGGCCACTTTACAATCAAGATTTCTTGATATATTTATCCCTTGTGACTGCTACCCCTTCTTTGGATCACGGCCGCGCTGCCGAGCTCTTTCACGCATTGTCCGACGAAACCCGCCTGGGGATCCTCGCATTGCTGCGTGACGGCGAGCAATGCGTGTGTGATTTGCAGTCGGCGCTGCAGGCTGCGCAATCGCGGTTGTCGTTTCACTTGCGAGTGCTCAAGGACGCCGGCCTGGTGTCCGACCGCAAAGAGGGACGCTGGTCGTATTACACGCTGGAAGCCGAGGCGCTGGGTGAAGCCCACGATCTGGTGCGGGTGCTTGCCAGCGTGAAGCCAGCGACCGAGACAGCCCCGGTGGCGGGCAAGCGACGCCTGGCGGTCCTGGGGAGCTGCTGCGGGTAGTTCGAAACACGACGTTGAGTCAGAACCCGGGCGCACTTCGGCGCCTGTTTTTGGCCTAAACGCATCAACATTTTTTGCTGGGAGAGAATATGTCCAATATTCAGGAAGTTGTTCAGGCGCGGTACGGGGAAGCGGCGCGGCGTGTGCTGGCTGTTGCCGACAACGATCTCTCCGCCGACGGTGCGGCCAGTTGCTGCGCGCCGTCCTGTTGCGGCGGGAGTGCTTTCAACGGGACCGTCGATCCGATCACCAGCAATCTGTACGTGAGCGGCGAGACGGATGAGCTTCCGTCAAATGCCGTGCTGGCCTCGCTGGGATGCGGCAATCCCACGGCACTGGCCGAACTGCGCGCCGGCGAGACGGTGCTCGATTTGGGGTCCGGTGGTGGCATTGATGTGCTCCTGTCAGCCCGGCGCGTTGGCCCCACCGGAAAAGCCATCGGCCTCGACATGACCGATGATATGCTGGAACTCGCGCGGCGAAATGCAGCCGAAGCGGGGGTGAACAACGTGCAGTTTCTGCGCGGACGGATTGAAGAGATCCCCCTGCCCAGCAACTCAGTCGATGTCATCATCTCGAACTGCGTGATCAATCTCAGCGGCGACAAACGCACGGTGCTTGCCGAGGCGTATCGTGTGCTCAAGCCTGGCGGTCGTTTCGCGGTCAGCGATGTGGTGGTGCGCGGTGCGGTGCCCGCCGACATGCGGAAGTCCATGGAGCTGTGGGTCGGGTGCGTGGCCGGTGCGCTGGAGGAGCAGGAGTTTCTGGGGTTGCTGCGCGAGGTGGGGTTTGATGCGCCCAGCATTGAACCCACCCGGGTATATCGCAGCGAAGACGCCCGCGTATTTCTCGAGGGAGCAGGCATTCCGGTAAACGAGGCCCTCGAACATCTTGATGGGAAGTTCATGGCGGCCTTCGTACGCGCCACCAAACCTCTCACGTGAGCCGTTCGATGAGTGAGACGCTCTCCCTGTCGGTGCGCACGGCGCGTGAGGAGGATCTGCCCTCCATTGAGGCGCTGCTCCGCGACTGTGCACTGCCTACCGACGGGGTGGCACCACTCCTCATCGCCAGCCCGGATCAGTTTGTGGTGGCGACGGACCAGCGGAATACGCTGGTCGCGGTAGCCGGTGTGGAGGGCACGGGCGCGCACGGCCTGCTCCGATCGGTCGCGGTGCATCCCCAATGGCGAGCCCATGGTGTGGGCAACCGGCTCGTACAAAGGCTCGTTGAGCGAGCCGATGCTGACGGTCGGCGCGCGCTCTATCTGCTCACGACAACCGCCGAGCACTACTTTCCCCGCTTCGGCTTTGTACCGATTGGCCGGGATGAGGTACCACCCGATATCGCCGCCACCGTTGAATTCACGAGTGCCTGTCCGGGGTCAGCCATTTGCATGGTGCGGTACCACGGCGGGGCGCGCGGATGATTCGCGTCGCCACGTCTGCTGATGTCTGCATTCGCGCCTCCACCTACCGGCCGCGCGAGCGTCTCACGGCGTAGATTCTTCGCATGAGACACCATGCTCGAATTCGCGTTGCGCTGGGGGCGCTCCTGCTGACGACCGCCACAGTCACCGGTTGCACTCCGTTCGTACGGCGTGGGTCGCCGGCAGACGCCAAGGACTCCGCGCCGCTGCGGGTCATGACCTTCAACATCCGCTACGACAATCCCGGCGATGGTGTGAATGCCTGGCCCAACCGCAAGGATTGGGTGGCGTCGCTCATTCGGTATCACGGCGCCGATGTGATTGGTGTGCAGGAAGCGCTGTTGCACCAACTCACCGATCTGGACGCGCGCCTGCCGGGTTTTGCGCGCGTTGGCGTGGGGCGTACGGATGGGAAAACGAAAGGAGAATTCAGTGCCATTCTGTACCGCGCTGATCGCCTGACGCTCAAGGACAGCGGCACCTTCTGGTTATCGCCCACGCCGGACGTTGCCGGCAGCAAGGGATGGGACACCGCTATAGAGCGCGTGGCCACCTGGGCGCATTTTGCCGATCGCCGCACCGGGTGCGAATGGCTCCAGCTCAACACCCACTACGATCACATTGGTGAGGCGGCACGCCAGGAAAGTTCACGGCTCATTCGCCGTCGACTGCTGACGCTGGCCAAGGGGAAACCAGTGATCATGACGGGCGACCTCAATACGGAGCCCACGCACGCGCCCTATCGTATTCTCACGACGGAATCGCTCCAGGACGCCGTGGCTCCACTGGCCGACGCGTTCGTCACCAGCCGCACCGGCAGCTACGGCCCCACGGCCACGTGGAACGCCTTCAAGGCCATCGAAGCGAATCGGCGCATCGATTACATCCTGGTCTCGCCCTCCGTTGCGGTAGAACAGCACGCCATTCTCCCCGACATGTGGGATGGCCGATTCCCGTCGGACCATTTACCGGTGATCGCGGCGATCACCGGCATCTGCCGCTGACTTCGGCAACGCTCACGCCACTCGACGTCGGGTGGCGGGCTATCGGGTGAGCAGTTGCTGTTCGATGGCGCTAACCGCCGCTGGTGCGCCGCCGGCCTCACGAAACGCCGTCGCCACGCGCATGGCACCGGCCTTCCGTGCCATGGCCTCACGAACCGCCGCCCGCAACCGATCCGGTCGCAGTGCGGACGCGGGAAGTCGTGTACCAGCGCCGCAGATCTCCACGCGCCGGGCGACTTCCAACTGATCGCGCCCAAACGGGACCGCGCACACCGGCACGCCGTGGGCGAGCGCCTTTTGTGTGGCGCCCATCCCCCCGTGCGTAATGGCGCACACGGCTCGTGGCAGCAGTTGCGAGTGCGGTACGAAAGGCACCACCGTCGCGTTGGCTGGTACGGTGAACTGTATGGGATCGCCCGCCGGCACCGTGGCCACGACATGGACCGGTTCGTCACGCAGTGCTTCAAGGGCCACCGCCACCAATCGTCCGTCGTCCTGGTATTCGGAACTGGTGGTCACGAGCACGATAGGCCGTGAGATCTGCGCCAACCAGTCCGGCGTCGCCGATGGGGGTTCCCAGGCGCAGGGGCCAATCATGACGACATTGCCGGGCCAGTCGTGGCGCGGATACTCGAACGGTTCGGCCGTCATGTACAGCAACAGCGGGGGGCGCAGAAAGAGGTCGTCGGGGCTGCTGAACGGTGCCAAGCCAACTGACGCGCGTACGGTGTTACACGCCGGCACGATGATGCGCGACACCGCGCCAACCACCACTGGCCGCAACAGGGCATCACGCACACGTCCCAACGGACCGCGGGCGGGTGGCAACCCAGGCCCGAAGGGCGGTACATCCCGGGAGCGCAGCGCCAGCGGATACGGACTGAAGGTGGCCCATGGACCGCCCCAGGCTTCTGCGGCCGCCATCGCGCCCCAGCAATTGATATCCACCACCACCATATCCGGACGCACGTCGGCAATGGCCCGCTGCAGATCGGCGGCATCATGAGGCGCCCGGTCACAGAAGGTGCGCACGGCCAACGAGAGCGCCTGCTGTGGAGAGCGGGCCCGCCAGTCGCCCATGACGCAGGCCTCAATGCGCGCATCGATTGCCGCCGTCTGCACACCGCGCGTATTCATGCGTGGCACTTCACTCGCCAACGTGCGCAGGTGTACCTCATGGCCGCGCTCCACCAACGCGTCCAGAATGGGCGTGAGTGGAAACAGATGCCCTTTGGCGGGCGATGTGTAGGCGAGTATGCGGGGCATGACGCGACCGATCTTCGGCGCCGCTACTTCCGCCGAGGCGTCACGCGCGTGACCGGTAACAGCTCCGACACTGCCGCGCCGTCCTTGCGGGGGTCGCTCGCGCCGGCGTTGAGACCGGTGGTGAAGTTGCGATACACCGCCTGCCCCGAGCCCATGCGCGTGCTGGAATAGTCGCCCCGCATGACAATCTCGTGCCCCATGGCGGCCAGTGAATCGCGGGTGCTCTTCGCAATGCGCGACTCGAAGTTCACATCGCACCCCGGAAAGGTTTCCTTGGAGAACCGCGGCGCATCAATGGCGCCCTGAATGTTCAACCCGAAATCCACGATGTTCGACACGAACTGCGCATGGGCCTGCGACTGATTCCAACCGCCCATGATGCCAAAGGCAATTTTCTCGTCCCCCTTTTCCATGAAGCCGGGAATGATGGTGTGCAACGGGCGCTTGCGACCGGCCACCACATTGGGGCTCTGGTCGTCGAGCGTGAAACCACCGCCGCGGTTGTGCCAGACAAACCCGGTGCCGGCGGCAACGAGGCCGGCACCAAAGCCCACCGTGGAGTAATTGCTCTGAATGAAGGAGACCATGTTTCCCTCCTTGTCCACTGCGCTCAGATACGTGGTGCCATTGTCCGTCCCCTCGGGCGTGCCATACGACAAATCACAGGTCGCCCGCGTGGCCTTGATGAGCTGGGCCCGCTGAGTGGCATACGCCTTGGAGAGAAGAGCGGTCACCGGCACCTTGGCAAAGCGCGGGTCGCCGTTGTACCGCTGCATGTCGAGGTACGCCAGCTTCTTCGCCTCGATCATGTAGTGCAAGGCCGGCACCGTGTTGTGCCCCATACTGGCCAGCGGGAACTGCTCCATGATGTTGAGCATCTCCAGCGCCGCAATGCCCTGCCCGTTGGGCGGCAGTTCGTACACGGTCCACCCACGATACGTGGTGGAAATTGGCGTCACCCACTCGGCCTCGAATTCCGCCAAGTCGGCGGCGGTCATCACGCCACCGTGTTGGCGCTGGCTGGCCAACAGCTTCTGCGCAATGGCGCCCTGATAAAACGCCTTTGCACCGGCGGTGGAAATCTGCTTGTAGCTCCACGCGAGATCCGGGTTGCGAAACACATCACCAATGGCCGGCAACTTGCCGTTGATCAGATACGTGCGCGCCGTGGCGCTATCGGCCCGCAACGCCTTTTCACTGTCCGACCAGTATACACTGACCACTTCGCCCACCGGAAAGCCCTGCTCGGCGTACTGAATTGCCGGCTGCAGAATATCCGCCATGGAGAGGCGCCCAAACCGGTTGCGCAATACTTCCCAGCCCTTCACGGCCCCCGGTACGGTCGCCGCATCAATACCGCGCGAAGGCATGCGCGTATGTCCCTTGCCACGCAGGTAGGCCGGCGTCATGGCCTTGGGTGCCCACCCCGACGCATTCACTCCGTACAGCTGTTTGCTTTTGGCATCGTACACGATGGCGAACATGTCGCCACCAATGCCGTCGTTCATGGGCGCCACCAGCCCCATCATGGCGTTCATGGCAATGGCGGCGTCAATGGCATTGCCACCACGCTCGAGCACCTGAGCGCCCACCTGCGACGCCAGCACGCTTTCGCTGGCCACCACGCCCTGAGTGGATTGCACCATGGACCGTGATTGCGATCGGTCCTGGGCGCCGGCGGTTACCGCTGGGAGCACCAGCAGAGCAAGGACAGAAGCGACTGACGATCGCATGATTGGACGGAAAGAAGTGAAGACACGCATCAGACGAGGAACTCGTGCAGGAGCGAGTGAAAGTGATGCACCCCGTTTTCATGGGCCGCCGAGTAGCGCCCCCGATCGTAAATGCGGGATCGGAGATTACGCTGTACCACTTCACAGATCTCAATGTCTTCGTCCTGCACCTCGGCACTGAACGCCATCAGCTTCACCCACTCCGGATCGATGGCCGCGTTGGCCGGCGGGTTGATGGCATACCAATCGAACACCACGCGGCAGCGATCGTGTCCCAGCGGGATGACCACGTTGGTCTGCATCTGCCCGAGGTACACGTTCAGCATGGTGTTGGGAAACATCCAGACGTACACCGCCTCTGGCGTGGCGGTCTTGGACGGGTCATAGAGCCGGTTGCTGTTGCCGCCGTGCACCGGACGTAGCGGTGCGTGCTGCACCGAGAAGTACCGGTGCGGCTCCACGCGATAGGCGTCCATGTCGAGCTCCTTGTGCAATCCCGGATGCACGACGGGGACATGGTACCCTTCGAGGTAGTTGTCCACGTACACCTTCCAGTTGCACGCAATATCCCAGGAGCGTGTCGTGACATACTGCATCTGCTCACACTGGAACGGGGCCACCCTGGTGGGAATGTCTTCCATCACGTCGGTGAGCGGTGGGGCCTTGCCGTCGAGATTCACGAAGACAAGTGGCCCCCACGTAGTCACGGCTACAGGCACCAGTCGCATATCCTCAGGACGGAACCGCTCCACCCCCTGCATTCCGGGTGT